>NZ_JCAXDP010000009.1:0-181283 GCF_059759315.1 Achromobacter sp. GQ309 | reverse complement strand
GCCGATGGCGGTGTCTGACACCTCACTTGTTCTTACGAATCTGGCGGTGTCAGACACCCGACTCGGAATTCGATGGCCAGACACCTGGCTTGGTCTTACGAAACCGACGGTGCCAGACGGTATCTGAACCAGATGCCGCCACACGCGAAGCGTCATCGCTACGACGCAAGACGACGCGTAAGCCCCCAAAGGCCGCCCGCGCGGCCGGCCGGGGGCGGGCACCGCAAGACGCTTCTCTTCCACCCCGCGGATGGCAAGAACCTAAAGAACCCGACTCGCCCCAACGCCCCGGAAGATTAAGCAACTCGAGCCCGGTGTGGCGTGGGCCTGGGGTGGGCGGGGCGTTTAGATGCGCCCGACGGAAACCGTAGGGAGCCGAAGGCGGACGAGGTTGAGGACGGGGCAGTCCGGAGCGAAGGCTCCGGACCGCAATCGGAGCCCCGCCCACCCCAGGCCCACGACGCGCCGGGCGTCTAAAGAACCCGATCCGCCGCAAGCCGCAAGCCGCAAGCCACACCGGCAAATCACTGCCGGTGATAAACCTCACTTCCTTTCTTCACAAACTCCACCGACTTCTCCTGCATCCCCTTCGCCAGCGCCTCTTTCTCGCCAACGCCTTGAGCCGCCGCATAATCCCGCACGTCCTGCGTGATCTTCATGCTGCAGAAATGCGGCCCGCACATCGAGCAGAAGTGCGCCACCTTCATCGAATCCTTCGGCAGCGTTTCGTCGTGGAATTCCTTCGCCGTATCCGGATCCAGCCCCAGGTTGAACTGATCATCCCAACGGAACTCGAACCGCGCCTTCGATAGCGCGTTGTCGCGGATCGCAGCCCCCGGATGCCCCTTCGCAAGATCAGCCGCATGCGCCGCGATCTTGTACGTGATGATGCCGTCCTTCACGTCCTTCTTGTTCGGCAGTCCCAGGTGTTCCTTCGGCGTCACATAGCAAAGCATCGCCGTGCCGTACCACCCGATCAGTGCCGCACCGATACCCGACGTGATGTGGTCATAGCCAGGCGCGATGTCCGTCGTCAGCGGACCCAGCGTATAGAACGGCGCCTCGTGGCAGTGTTCCAGCTGCAGGTCCATGTTCTCCTTGATCATCTGCATCGGCACATGACCCGGCCCTTCGATCATCACCTGCACATCGTGCTTCCAGGCCACCTGCGTCAGCTCGCCCAGCGTCTTCAGTTCGGCGAACTGCGCCTCGTCGTTCGCGTCATAGCCCGAGCCCGGCCGCAGGCCGTCGCCCAGCGAGAAGCTCACGTCGTACGCCTTCATGATCTCGCAGATCTCTTCAAAGCGTTCGTACAGGAAGCTCTCCTTGTGATGCGCCAGGCACCACTTCGCCATGATCGAGCCGCCGCGCGACACGATGCCCGTCATCCGGTCTGCCGTCATCGGAATGAACGGCAGGCGCACGCCCGCATGGATCGTGAAATAGTCCACGCCTTGCTCCGCCTGCTCGATCAGCGTGTCGCGGAAGATCTCCCAGGTCAGGTCCTCGGCCTTGCCGTCCACCTTCTCCAGCGCCTGGTAGATCGGCACCGTGCCGATCGGCACCGGCGAATTGCGGATGATCCACTCGCGGGTTTCGTGGATGTGCTTGCCCGTGGACAGATCCATCACCGTGTCGCCGCCCCAGCGGATCGCCCACGTCATCTTCTCCACTTCCTCGCCGATCCCCGAGCTGACCGCGGAATTGCCGATGTTCGCGTTGATCTTCACCAGGAAATTGCGGCCGATTGCCATCGGTTCCACTTCCGGGTGATTGATGTTGGCCGGGATGATCGCCCGGCCGCGTGCCACTTCCGCACGCACGAATTCCGGCGTGATCGCGGCCGGAATCGAGGCGCCGAATGATTGGCCCGGATGCTGGCGCAGCAGGCGCTTGACCATCTTCTCGCCGTCGGGACCGCTGTCGCGCAGCGTCTGCAGGTAGTGCTCGCGGCGCAGGCTTTCGCGGATCGCCACGTATTCCATTTCCGGCGTGATAATGCCGCGGCGCGCGTAGTGCATCTGCGACACGTTCGCGCCTGGCTTTGCGCGGCGCGGCGGGCGCTGCAGGTCAAAGCGCATCGCCGTCAGCTTGGGATCGGTCAGACGCGACTTGCCGTAATCGCTGGTGGGACCGGACAGCAGCTCCGTATCGCCGCGCTCCTCGATCCAGGCGCGGCGTAGTTCCGGCAGGCCGCGGCGGATATCGATCTTGGCCTCGGGGTCCGTGTAGGGGCCGCTACAGTCGTACACCGTCAGCGGCGGGTTCTTCTCGCCGCCGAACATCGTCGGCGTGTCGTCCTGTTCGATTTCCCGGAAGGGTACGCGGATGTCGGGGCGCGAGCCCACTTCATACACGCGGCGGGATTTGGGCAGCGGTGCGACGGCCGCCGCGTCGACTTCGGCGGTAGCGGCCAGGAATTTGGGATTGGCGTTCATGGAAAGCTCCAAGCGAGTGGTTGGAGCCGATCGGGATGGACTCCCATCCAGGCGTGCGAAGACGCGCGGCGGGAATACGCTCCCAGCATCGGCATTATCCGTACTGGTACGAAGGGACTCTCTCAACACGTCGCCGCCCTGAAGCGGGACGAGTACCCCTGCGTGAACGCGAAGTATAGAGCCAAGCGGACTCGGCGCCTTCATCAATCTGTTGGGAATGCCGCAAGCCGCGTAAATAGGGCTTTTCAAGCAGGCTGGTATTACTGCTTTACATTTGGATTCAGTCTAGGCAGACACCGTCATGCAGGTTCGGTACACTTTTTTCCACCCGCCGCGTGTACAGTCTTAGAGTCTTACCGTTCGGCATCAGCCCACTTAAGAAGGAATCGAGCATGCAACTGAACCTACGCACTTTGGCGCCCGCCCTCGTTGTCGTGACATTGGCGCTAGCGGGTTGCAAGACCGCCCCGACTAAGACGTCCGACGCCGCGACCACGCCTCAAGCGGGCCAGCAAGCCGCCACGCCCGCGACCGCCGCGCGCGTGGATTTCTATCTCGCCAAGCGCGAACCCGGCGCCGGCCTGCGTGAAGTCAGCCTCCCGGACGGCAAGCTCTATCTGCAGGAAACGCCCGTCCTCACGCGCGCCGACCTGACCGATGCCGCCGCACTGGTGGACCGCCAAGGCCAAAACTTTGTGGGCCTGCGTTTCTCTGAAGCCGGCACGCGCAAGCTCACCACCGTCAGCACCGCCAACGTCGGCAGCGTCCTGGCTCTGGTGATCGATCAGGAACTGGTTGCCGCGCCGCTGATCGGCGAACCGCTCAACCGCGGCGTGCTGGCATTCGGCGTGCCGTCGGCTCAAGCCGCTTCCGAGATCGCCGCCCGCATCCGTGGCGACGCCGCTCCCGCGGCAGGTGGCACGGCCCCCGCGCCGGCGCCCGCCGCCAAGCCCTGATTCAGGGCGCGCAAAAAAACCGGCTCATGTAGCCGGTTTTTTTTGCGCCGCGCTTTTGTCCGGAAGGGGCGGCGCTTGCATCGCGCGCGTCCAGCAAGAGCGGGATGAATGGTTCCGCGTGAACGACCGCCCGCCTGTATCGCAATCAGCCGATCTTGCGGCCGCGCGGCTTGATGCCGCGGCGAAGCAATGTGGTTTCGATGAAGGTCTGGGTCAACGCTTCGAGCATTGCCCGTTCGTCAGCCGTCAGCGACTCGAATTGCGACGGCGAAATGTTGGGATAGGGCCAAGGCGCCTGCGGGCGGGGCCGGCCGCCAGGGCGCGGCGCGGCGTCGGACACGCCTGATACTGGCAAGGTATTGCTCAGGTCGTAGGCTTCCAGGGGAAGTTCCATGGGACCCTTGCCGGTCTCCAGCCATTCGACTTCGATCTTCAACACCTGCGCCAGCTTGCGCGCGGATCGGCTCGAATGCCGCAGACCACTTTCGTAGCTGCCGATAGCACTTTGGGAGATGCGCACCAAACGGGCGAGCGCCTTCTGCGTGTGGCCACGAAGAAGACGCGCATGCTTCAGTCGGTCTGAGAATGTTTTCACAGGGCGATTGAAGCTTGCAGGTCTGTCACGTTGGTGGATATAAGTAACACTAGGGTGATAACTTCTGAGGCGGTCGCATGTGGGAGCGGGGCAGCGTGTTCATCGTGCCATCTGAGAATGTGGCGGGGTGGCGTCTTGCCGCCGTGCTGCGCCAGTTTCAATGGGAGACCCGCGTCTTCGCATCGGTGGACGCGCTGCAGGAACACCTGCCTGACCAGGCGCCGGATCTGCTGGCGCTGCAGGGCCCGCGCGCCGGCATTGCCGACCTCGTCGGCCATTTGCGCCACGCCGCGCCCGGTGCCCGGGTGGTGTGGCAGGACGGCAGCGCCACCGCGGCCGAGCGCGCGGCGGCGCTGGACGCGGGCGTCGACGCTTGTGTGCCGGCCGGCATGGAGCCCCTGGAATGGGATGCGCTCTTGCGCAGCTTGTACCGGCGTTCGCGATGCGGACCGGGCGCGTGGCGCGTCGTTGCGCCGGGGCGGGTGCTGGTGGGCCCTGCGGGGCAACGCCTGCCGCTCACGCTGCGCGAGCGCGCCGTGTTGATGCGGTTGTTCAATGCGCCAGGCTACTGCGTGCATCGCGAAAACTTCTTTCCGGCGGAAACGCGCGACCCCCTGGACGGCGCGCGGCGCGTGGATGTCGTCGTGTCGCGGCTGCGCAGCAAGGCGCGCCGGTTCAATATCGAACTTCCGCTATTGGCGGTGCGGGGTTGGGGGTACATCCTGCTGCCCGAAGGCGCGGGCAGGGCGCCTTCGGTGGCGGACGGCGTCTGACTTACAGCACCACCAGGTTGTCCCGGTGCATGAGCTCGGGTTCGGTCATGCTGCCCAGAATGCGCGCGATCTGCGACGACGGCTGGCGCAGGATGCGGCGCGTGTCGGCAGACGAATAATTGATCAGGCCGCGGGCGCATTCCACGCCCTTGCTGTCCACGCAGGCCACGACGTCGCCGCGGCCGAACTCGCCGTCGACGTCGGTCACGCCGATGGGCAAGAGGCTCTTGCCTTCGCGCAGCAACGCTTGCACGGCGCCGTCGTCCAGCACGACGCGGCCGCGCAGCCGCAGGTGATCGGCCAGCCATTGCTTGCGCGCCGACCACACCGGCAGCACGGCCTGCAGTTCGCTGCCGATGCACTCGCCCTGGGCCAGTCGCGTCAGCACGTTGCGTTCGCGGCCCGAGGCGATGACGGTGTGCGCGCCGCTGTGCGCCGCGCGCTTGGCGGCCAGCACCTTGGTCAGCATGCCGCCGGTGCCGATGCCGCTGCCCGCGCCACCCGCCATGGCTTCCAGCGCGGGTTCGCCGGCCTGGGCGTGCGAAATGAATTTGGCTTGGGGATTCTTGCGCGGATCCGAGTCGTACAGGCCGCGTTGGTCGGTCAGGATGACCAGCGTGTCGGCTTCGATCAGGTTGGTGACCAGCGCGCCCAGCGTGTCGTTGTCGCCCAGGCGGATTTCATCGGTCACGACCGTGTCGTTTTCGTTCACGATGGGCACGACGCCCAGACGCAGCAGCGCAAACAGGGTGCTGCGCGCGTTCAGATAGCGGTGACGGTCGGCCAGGTCTTCGTGGGTCAGCAGGATCTGCGCGGTGCGCAGGCCGTGTTCCGCGAAGGCGGCCTCGTAGGCCTGGCACAGTCCCATCTGGCCCACGGCCGCCGCGGCTTGCAGCTCGTGCATGACGGACGGGCGCTTGCGCCAGCCCAGGCGCGCCATGCCTTCGGCGATGGCGCCGCTGGACACCAGCACGATCTGCTTGCCCTGCTTGTGCAGGGCGGCGATCTGCGCGGCCCAGTGCGCGACCGCGGCGCGGTCCAGGCCTCGGCCTTCGTTGGTGACCAGCGATGAGCCGACTTTGGCGACGATGCGCTGGGCGTGGGTGACGACGGAAACGGCGGGTGATTCAGCAGACATGATGGCGGCCGGCTGCGGCGAAAAAAAGCGTAATCGAAAGGACTGCGATTATGGCTTATTCGTTACCGCCGCGCGGCGCCGCCGGCTTGTCCGCGTCGGTGCGCGTGTCGTCAAAGCGCGGGTCCGGCGCCACGTAGGTGCCTTCGGCCTGATCCTGCGCAAGCTGTTCCTTTTCGCGTTCGGCGTCCAGGTAGTCCTGCAGCGCGTAGATCAGGTCTTGCGTGCCCTCGCCCGACAGGCCCGAGATGCCGAATACCGGACCCGTCCAGCCGTAGAGTTCCAGGAAGCGGCGCTTGGTGTCCTCGGGGTCCGGCACCATGTCCAGCTTGTTCAGGATCAGCCAGCGGGGCTTGGCGGCCAGTTCGGCGTCATAGCGGCGCAATTCTTCGACGATGGCGCGGGCGTCCGCGACGGCCTGCTCGACCGGATCGGCGTCCGGGTCCGGCGTGGACACGTCCACCAGGTGCAGCAGCACGCGGGTGCGCGCCAGATGGCGCAGGAACAGGTGGCCAAGGCCGGCGCCTTCGGAGGCGCCTTCGATCAGACCCGGAATGTCGGCCACGACGAAGCTGCGCGACGGCGACGTGCGCACCACGCCCAGATTGGGATGCAGCGTGGTGAACGGATAGTCGGCGATCTTCGGCTTGGCGTTGGAAATGCGGGTGATCAGCGTCGACTTGCCCGCGTTGGGCAGGCCCAGCAGACCCACGTCGGCCAGCACTTTCAGTTCCATGCGCAGGTAGCGGTGCTCGCCTTCCTTGCCCGGCGTCCACTGCTTGGGGGCGCGGTTCACGCTGGATTTGAAATGGATGTTGCCCATGCCGCCCTGGCCGCCGGCTGCCAGCACGACTTTCTGTTCGTGCTTGTTCAGGTCGAACAGGACTTCGCCGGTGTCGGCGTCATGGATGATCGTGCCCACCGGCACGCGCAGGGTGATGTCCGGGGCGGCAGCGCCGTATTGATCCGAGCCGCGGCCGTTTTCGCCGTTCTTGGCGCGGTGAAGGCGCGCGTAGCGGAAGTCGATCAGCGTGTTGATGTTGCGATCGGCCACCGCATAGATGGTGCCGCCGCGGCCACCGTCGCCGCCGTCGGGACCGCCACGGGGAATGAATTTTTCGCGGCGAAAGCTCGCCACGCCATTGCCGCCTTTACCGGCGACCACTTCAATGGTGGCTTCGTCTACGAATTTCATGGTGTCTGCGCGTGTAGTGGGTGAGGGCGGGCGTCCGTACAGGGAGCCGCCGGGAGGCAATCGAGAGCTTACTCGCCAATTGCCTTCAAACAAAAAAGCCCTGCCGCACGCGACAGGGCTTTTGCCGTTCGGGAAACGCGGCGGACCGCGTTCCAGATCGTATGCAACCGCGGACGTGAGGTCCGCGGGCTTGCCAACCGATTACTCGGCAGCGACGATCGAAACGGTCTGCTTGTTCAATGCGCCCTTGAAGCCGAATTGAACCTTGCCGTCGACCAGCGCGAACAGGGTGTGGTCCTTGCCCATGCCGACGTTCACGCCAGCGTGGAAGCGAGTACCGCGCTGACGCACGATGATCGAACCAGCGGGAATGAGTTCGCCGCCGAATGCCTTGACGCCCAGACGCTTCGATTCTGAGTCGCGTCCGTTCCGCGTAGAGCCGCCGCCCTTTTTCTGTGCCATGTTTAGCTCCTGCTAAGTGGTACCGAGTCGCTTCTTAAGCCGTGATGGCTTCGATGCGGATTTCGGTGTAGTTCTGACGGTGGCCCTGACGCTTCTGATAGTGCTTGCGACGGCGCATCTTGAAGATCTTGACCTTGTCGTGGCGGCCTTGCGCAAGAACCGTTGCCTTGACCACGGCGCCGGAGACGAGGGGCGTGCCAACTTTCAGTTGGTCGCCTTCGCCCACGGACAGCACTTGGTCCAGGGTGATTTCTTGCCCAATGTCAGCCGGTATCTGTTCTATCTTGAGTTTTTCGCCAGCGGCAACGCGATACTGCTTGCCACCGGTTTTTACGACCGCGTACATGGGGTGTTCCTTAAATAGGTAAATGGGTTCGTTCGTGCGGCCTGCCCTGCTGGGCTAGGGTGCCTTGCTGAACCGTCCTTGCCAAATGCCCGAAGATTCAGGGCTGACCAGGGCGTCAGGTGGCATACACGAACAACCGACGTAATTCGGCCATTGCTGACCGAATCCGAGATATTAGCCTGGGACTTTTGGAAAGTCAAAAAGCTGTTGCAGGCTAAGGGCTTAGGTGTGGCGTGAAGGCTTCAGACAGCCGGGATCACGCGCAGCGCTATGTCGCGCGCCACCCGGCGGATGCCGTCCATGGCCGCTTGCCGGTGGGCGTCGTCCAGCCGGTCGGTCGGGATGGACGTGCTGACCGCGACCCGCTTGCCCAGCGGCGTCACGCCGACAAAGGCCGCAAAGCATACGAGGCCGGTGGCGACTTCCTCCCGGTCCTGGGCCAGCCCCTCCCGGCGCGCCTCTTCAAGCTCTCGGTGCAGGTGCGCGGCGTCCGAGATCGTGCGGTCGGTGACGCGGGGCAGGGTCTTCGGCAGCCGGACGGCCAGTTCTTCGGGCGTCAGGCTGGCAAGCAGCGCCTTGCCCAGCGCGCAGGCGTGTGCGGGCAGCCGCAAGCCCAGGTCCGACACCAGGCGCACGGGCCGGCGCGCATCTTCCCGCGCCAGGTACACCACGTCAAAGCCATCCAGCGCCGCCAGTTGCACGACCTCGTTGCAGCGGTCCACGAAGGCGGCGGCGGAATGGTGAAACGCCGCTTGCAGACCATCGTGCCGCAGGTAGGCGGCGCCCAGCGCCATCAATTCCAGTCCGATGATGTAGCCGCCGTCCTGGCGTTCGACCCATCGGCGTTGCTCCAGGCAGTCGAGCAGCAGGTACAGCGTGCTCTTGGGCATCTCGCAGGCCCGCGCGAGTTCGGCGGCCTTGACCGGCGTGGGGCGGCCCGACAGCACGCGCAGGATGTCGTGGGTGCGGCGGATGGCGGGGACGTCGTAATCGGCAGCCATGATTCCAATAGGTTGGACGTAAAAGCAATATGTTGGACATGATATATGAAGTCTCCTAGACTGGTTCGCCATGCCGATGGGTGTGCCGCGTTGCGGGGATGCCCATGCCGCATGGATTGCGCGTGTCGGGCTGCCATGCCGGCCGGCCACTCATGCGACCGTGCCACCGACGCCCGGGCGGTAATCCGGCGCAAAACAATCACGCGCCCGCCACCCGGACGGGCATCACGCGAGGAGACACCATGAACGACAACACCCTGCTGCCCGCCGACCTGCCCGACGCCCTGTTGGTGGGCCGCGTCTGGCGCCCCGATCCTGCCGGCGGACCGAGCGTGGTCGTTGTCCGTGCGGGCGAGGTGATCGATATCACCGCCACGGCGCCGACCGTATCCGACCTGCTGGACCATCCCGACCGCCTGGCCGTGGCGCGCGAGGCCAAGGGCGAATCCCTGGGCGACGCGCGCGCCCTCATGGCGGCCACGCTGCAAGGCGCCGACGGCCCGCGCCTGCTGGCGCCGTGCGATCTGCAGCCCGTGAAGGCAGCGGGCGTCACCTTTGCCATCAGTCTGCTGGAACGCCTGATCGAGGAAGAGGCGGGCGGCGACGCCGGCCGCGCGGAAGAAATCCGCGTGCGGATGCAGGCGCTGATCGGCTCGGATCTGTCCCGACTGCGCCCGGGATCGCCCGAAGCCATCCGCCTGAAAGCCGAAATGATCGAGCGCGGCCAGTGGTCGCAGTATCTGGAAGTGGGCATCGGCCCCGACGCTGAAGTCTTTTCCAAGACACCGCCCATGGCCTCGGTGGGATTCGGCGCGCGGATCGGCGTGCTGCCGGAATCGCAGTGGAACAACCCCGAGCCGGAGATCGTGCTGGCGGTCGACAGCCGGGGCGAAGTGGTGGGCGCCACCTTGGGCAACGACGTGAACCTGCGCGACATCGAAGGCCGCAGCGCGCTGCTCCTGACCAAGGCCAAGGACAACAACGGGTCCTGCGCCATCGGTCCGTTCATCCGGCTGTTCGATGGCGGCTTTACGCTGGACAGCGTGCGCGATGCCGACGTCTCGCTGCACATCGAAGGCGCCGACGGGTTCGAGCTGGACGGCGTCAGCCACATGCGCGAAATCAGCCGCGATCCGCTGGACCTGGTGCGCCAGACTTTTGGTGCGCACCATCAGTATCCCGACGGCTTCATGCTATTCCTGGGCACCATGTTTTCGCCGTCCAAGGACCGCAAGGGCCCTGGCACCGGCTTCACCCACGTGACCGGCGACCGGGTCGTCATCGCCTCGGAGCGCCTGGGCGCGCTGGTCAATGAAGTGCAACTGGCCACCGAAATCCCGCCCTGGACGTTTGGCGTGCGCGCGCTTTACGCCAACCTGGCCGCGCGGGGGCTGCTGCCGTACGGGCGCTGAGCCCGCCGCTGGATCCGACCCGGGGCAGGGCCCGCGGCGCCGGGCCTTGCCGCTTGCGGCATGCGCGCCCGGAATTCCCGCGCACTCCCCGTATAATCCACGGTCGAATCCCCCGCCGACCGCTGGCGGGCCCAGCGGTAAGAGCCGTCACGCGGCTCGCTTCACACTTGTCGGATACGTCTTGAATCTCCCCGCGCTCATTGCCCCCATAGCTGACGATATGAAAGCCGTCGATGCGGTTATCCGCGAGCGGCTGAATTCCGATGTGGTTCTGATCCGCACGATCGGCGACTACATCATTGGAGCGGGCGGCAAGCGCATGCGCCCGGCCATGGTGCTGATGGTGGCGCGCGCCCTGGGCTACGAAGGCACCCATCACCAACTGCTGGCCGCCGTAGTGGAATTCATCCACACGGCCACGCTGCTGCACGACGATGTGGTGGACGAGTCCGACCTGCGCCGCGGGCGCGAAACCGCCAACGCCGTGTTCGGCAACGCGGCCAGCGTCCTGGTGGGCGACTACCTGTATTCGCGGTCGTTCGAGATGATGGTCGAGGCCGACTCGATGCGCATCATGAGCATCCTGTCCGAAGCCACCACCGTGATCGCCGAGGGCGAGGTGCTGCAGCTTCTGAACGTGCATGACCCGGACGTCTCGCAAGAGCGCTACCTGCAGGTGGTGCGCTACAAGACCGCCAAGCTGTTCGAAGCCGCCGCTCAGGTGGGCGCCGTGCTGGCGGGCGCCACGCCCGAGCAGGAAGCCGCCGCGGCCGCCTATGGCCGCCACGTGGGCACCGCGTTCCAGCTGGTCGACGACGTCCTGGACTACAGCGGCGACGCCGCCGCGCTGGGCAAGAACGTCGGCGACGACCTGCGCGAAGGCAAGCCCACGCTGCCGCTGATCCGTGTCATGGAAGTGGGTACGCCTGAACAACAGCAACTGATCCGCGACGCCATCAAGACGGGCGACGCCGACTTCGCTGCCGTGGCCGCCGCCATCCAGGCCACGGACGCGCTGGAACACGCCCGCCTGGCCGCCGTGGCCGAGGCAGATCGGGCCCGTGAAGCCCTTTCGATCTACCCCATTTCCCCTTTTCAAAATTCTCTGTTAGAATTCTGCGCTTTCGCGGTGAATAGAGATCGCTAGCAAAAAAGGCGGTCGGAAATTCACTGAGGTTGTACCAACCGGGTGGTCTGAGTGATCAGGCAGCCTGAAGCGAAAAAGCAGTAAAGAAAGTGCAGTGAAACGTTTAGTGGGTCTGAGCACCGCTAAATGAGTAGGCAAGATCGGGGCGTAGCTCAGCCTGGTAGAGTACTGCGTTCGGGACGCAGGAGTCGGAGGTTCGAATCCTCTCGCCCCGACCACTTCATGTGGTCGAGAATTCAAGAAGGTGTTTCCCGACACCTTCTGGCTGAAAGCCGGTATCGCGCAAGCGCTGCCGGCTTTTTTGCATTTGCGCGGATTGTTTTTACAAGAAGTGCAATGCAAGAGGTGCATTGCAAGAAGCGCATTGCAAGAAGCGCCGCGTATCGCACAACCACCTGTTGGCTGCCATGTTGTCCACGGCCCGGCCATTTATTACCGGGCGATGAAAACCCAGGCATGTCTCGTGCTGATAATGGTGCGTGCAGATCCAGTTTGGTGCATCTTTTTTATATTGCCTGACGCAATTACTAAATAAGCTACCGATCTGGATAATGATTTTTCAGTTTGGTTAAACCAGACTAAGAAAAACGTCTTTTCATATTTGATTACATGAAACGACCGTCTCATGTTGCGGTTTGTGTAATGAATGTAATTTTTCTAGGGATTTCCCGGGTTTATTACGGGTTGTCCTGATTTATTTCCGCAGCAATAAAAATATTTAGAAAAAAGTTTGCTGCGCGACCCCTCTACGATGCCCAGGCTCGCCAACCGGATAGTTAACCGGGTACCGAGCCAAATTCATTTTTAGCAATACGTCCGCCCCAATACGGCAAGGGTATTTCGATTTCATGTCGAAGTGCTCGCTTCGGGGCGTCGATTTCTAGTGTCTGCGACACGACGAAAACAGTGAGGTCCCCCGTGGTAAAGAGAATCGCAGTGTGTGGCCTTGGATATGTCGGCCTGCCCGTGGCAGTGGCATTTTCCAGGCGCTTTGATGTCATCGGCTTTGACGTGGACAAGCGGAGAATCGCACGGCTGAAAGAGGGTGATGACTGGACTGGCGAGATCGAACGCGACGTATTGCTTGCCTCCCCCATGCAGTTCACCGACCAGTTGTCCGAACTGGAAGGCTGCGACTTTTTCGTAGTGGCTGTCCCGACGCCCGTCGACGAGAAAAACAATCCCGACTTTTCCCTGCTGGTTCGGGCGTGCCAGGCCATCGGCCCCGTGCTGCGCCCCGGCTGCATCGTGGTCTTCGAGTCGACCGTCCACCCCGGCGCCACCGAGGAAATCTGCGGCCCGGAACTTGAGAAGGCATCCGGCCTGCGCGCCGGCGTCGACTTCAAGCTGGGCTACAGCCCCGAGCGCATCAACCCGGGCGACCGGGAGCATCCGCTGGAGAAGATCGTCAAGATCGTGTCCGGCCAGGACGAGCAATCGCTGGAAGTGATTGCCGGCGTGTACGAGCAGATCATCGACGCGGGCGTACATCGCGCCTCCTCGATCAAGGTGGCCGAAGCGGCCAAGGTGCTCGAGAACACGCAGCGCGACATCAACATCGCGCTCATGAACGAGATGTCCAAGATCTGCGATCTGGTCGGCATCCGCACCTCGGAGGTCCTGGCGGCCGCCGGCACCAAGTGGAACTTCCTGAAGTTCACGCCCGGACTGGTGGGCGGCCACTGCATTGGTGTCGACCCGTACTACCTCACGTCCAAGGCCCAGGAGCTGGGCTATCACCCTGAAGTCATCCTGTCCGGCCGCCGCATCAACGACGGCATGGCCGCGCACGTCGCCTCGCGCCTGGTGCAGCAGCTTGCCCGCAATGGCCGCCTGAATGCGAACACCCGCGTCGGCATCCTGGGCATGACCTTCAAGGAAAACGTGCCCGACATCCGCAACTCGAAGATCGTCGATCTGTACCACGCGCTTGGCCAGTACGGCATCACGCCGGTTGCGTGCGATCCGATGGTCGATCCGGAGCAGATGGAGCACGAGTACGGGATCAAGCTCGTCGACCGCGGCGACTTCCGCGACATGGACGTCCTGATCCTGGCGGTGCCGCACCGCGAAACCATGGAAACCATCTGGGAAGACCTGCCGCAGCTCGTCAAGAACGGCGGCATGGTCTGCGACTTGAAGTCGGTGCTGGATGCCAAGCGCCTCCCGGCCGACCTTTTGTACTGGACTCTCTAGTTCAGGCTCGTAATCCATCAATACAGGAGAGACCCTGAATGACCGCATTTACCATCGCTCCCATCGGAACCTGCCGCATCCACACGCCCCTGCGTGATGCCGTGGGCCGCTACCCGATCAAACTTCAGCTCGGCCGCAACTACGGATTCGTGCACACGGCCGCCGAAGCCCTCCAGCAGGCGCGCTTCATGTTCAGCCAGAGCGACATCCCGGCTGACGTGCAGCGCCTGATCTTCCGTCCGTCCAATGGCGAGCAGGCTCGCCAAGGCACGCACAAGCCGGCTGACCTGTACATGGTCGAGCTGTCCTCGCGCAAGCTGCTGACGATCGACGGCCATCCCATCCAATCGAATTACCTGGTCCGCTACTTCAGCGAGTTCTTTGCCGACCGCACCCGCACCCGCGCGTTCTGGTCGATGGCCGTGGCCGAGCGCCTGGCCGAGCGTCGCGCGCAGCTGGATCAGGATCCGGTCTTCAAGAGCCTGAACAATGAAGACCGGGACCTGCTCGCCCGCGTCGTCAAGCGCGACCAGACGGACGAGGAGATCGAGCAGGAGATGCGCCAGCTCGTCGAGCTGCTGGGCCGCGACAAGGTCGTGTTCGTCACCCACGTCAACGCCCACACCCCGGACAACGTGCCGATCGAACAGCGTCAGCAGCTGATCGCCGCCATCTCCGCCGCCGCGCAGCGCATCGGCGTGCCGTGCTATGACCCGACCCCGCTGATGAACAAGCTGGGCCAGGCCGACGCCATGGAAGACGGCGGGCTGGACCTGACCCACTACACGCCGGCCTTCGCCGAGCGCCTGTACACCGACTGGTACAAGAACTTCATCCGTCCGCGCATGAGCTCCTCGACCCCGCAGGTCTCGGTGCCCAAGCTGGGCGCGGAAGAAAGCGTCGAACGCATCGAGAAGCTGTGGGATTCGGGCGAGCTGCGCGAAGCCTCGCGCCGCGTGCGCGATGTGCTGCGCCGCTACCCCAGCCTGCCGGATCACGTGGTGCTCTTCGCACGCATCCAGGAAGAACTGGGCGACTACGAGGGGTCGTTGGCCCTTCTGGGCAGCGCCGATGCGCTGTCCTCGGGCAGCAAGGCCGAGCAGATCCTGATGCGCAACCAGTTCAAGCTGGGCCGCTACGACGTGGCGTACTCGCTGGCCGCAGGCCTGCTGGGTGACGAGATCGAAACGCCGGAAATCGTCCGCATCGCGGCGGTGTCCGCCGGCCACCTGGGCTATGTGGACGAAAGCCTGGGCAACTGGAAGCAGCTGTTCCGCATCTCCGAACCGACCGACACGATGGCGGTGGAAGCGGCCGACACGGTGCTGTCCCTGCTGCAGACGGGTGGCGACATGGAAGCGGCGATCCGCTGGGTGCACGAAGTGCGCGCGGCGATCCCGAACTACGGCCGCGGCTTTGCCGTGCTGTGGCGCGACCGCCTGCTGGCAGGCGACCGCGACGCACTGCGCGACCTGGCCGGCGAACAGCCCAAGCTGGAAGAGGGCGACGCGCTGGAGCTGGTCAAGGAAGCCTCGTGGCGCGGTTGCATCATGGCCGCGGCAACGCTGGCAGCCTCTTGCGGCCTGGGCAAGAGCGAGAACGAAGAGATCAGCGCATGGCTGCAATCGCAGTCCGCGACGTGGGCCGAGGAAGGCAACCGCGCCCTGGAGGAAGGACGTCTGCGCGACGCCGCCGAACGCATCTGCGCGCACCGTCTGCTCAACCCCGACGCGCTGGCCGGCGCCCGTGCACAGCGCGCGTTCGAACGCGCCATGCGCCTGGGCGTGCGTGCCGCCCTGGTGGCCGGCAACCACAAGGAAGTGATCGACCTGACCAACCTGGCCATCGACACCAACGTGGACTTCCCCGAACTGCACGCCATGCGTGGCCGCGCGGCTGACGCGCTGGGCGACAAGAAGACGGCGATGCGTCACCTGGAGGTGGCCGCCTCCGGCGATGCCGCCCCGTTCAGCGCCAAGCTGCACTTTGCCCGCGTTGCCTTCAATGGCGGCTGGTTCGGTGAAGCGATCGACGCGTACAAGGATGTGCTGGGTCATTCGGGCGCCGATCAAAGCGCCAAGGACGAAGCCGAACGCCAACTCGGCCGGCTCGGCCCGCGCGCCATCCGTGGCGCTCGCGAGATCCTGTCGAACGGCGATCATCAGGCCGCCTGGAAGCTGCTGGACCGCGTCGCGCAGTCGTGGCCCGGCATGCCGGAAGTGGACCACGAAAAGCGCCGCATCCTGGCCTATCTGTACGCCGAAGCGCGCGCCCTGGAACCGTCCAGCACGACCGAGCGCCTGGCGCTGGGCGAACGCATCGTGTCGCTGGTGCCGGATGATCCCATCGGCCTGCGCCTGGCCGCGGTCGGCGCCATGCGTCTGCACCGCTTCGAGCAAGCTCTGCCGTACTGGAAGCAGTTGCAGGAACGTTCCGAGAACCCGGCGCAGTACGACCACTACATCGAGCGCTGCCTTGTCTGGATCGAGAAGATCAACCGGAGAAAGGCAGCATGAATCCCCCTCTGATAACCGAGCGAGTGGACGCCAAGTCCGATCTTCAGCAAGTTCAAGCGCAGTTGGAGGAAATCGTTGCGGCATCGGGGCGGGTTCAAGTCGCTCAGGACAACCTGGCGCGGGCCAAGCAGCTTGCCCGCGATCACATGGAAGACTCGAAGGTCCGCTTCCTCCTGCTCCGCCTGCAGGAGTCGGCGGGCCTGAACGAGGGCATGGCCGAGCAGTGGGCCACGCTGCTCGAGGAGTGCCCGGATGACCTGCAGATCGTGCGCTACTGCGCGACGCGGCTGGTGAAGGAACGGCACCTGGACGAAGCCATGGCGCTGGTCGACCGTCACCTGCCGGCCGAGACGACGAATCCGGACCGCCTGTTTGCGCGGGCGAAGCTGCTGAGCGACATCCGCGCGCACGAGCAGTCGGACGCGCTGTTCCGGCGTCTGATCTCGCAGCACACGGATCGCAACATGCGCGTGGAGTTCGCCAAGCGTCTGCGCAAGCGCGGCCTCCTGGCCGACGCGTGGGACGCAATCGCGCCCGTGGCCAAGCACCTGACGCCCGGCAGCAAGGCGGCCGAACTGGCCGAGGGGCTGGCCAGCGACTACGCGTTCTATCAGCGCTTCGAATCCGAAGAGTCGCTGGCGGGCAAGGACGTGCGCATCGTGTCGATGAAGCACGCGATCCTGCACTTCCGCAACCGCAAGATCGCCGAAAACACGCCGGACAAGCCCGTGTCGGTGGCGCTGGTCACCGGCAGCCTGGGACCGGGCGGCGCCGAGCGCCAGCTGACCCGTCTGGCGGGCGAGCTGACCCGCCTGGCCGCGTCGCCGGAACTGCAGCCGCCCGACATCCTGATGCGGCCCAAGAAGGTCGAGGTGCTGGTCAAGCAGCACACCGAGCCCTCCGGGTCGCCCAAGAAACAGGACGACTTCTTCCTGCCGGTGCTCATCAAGGCGCAGATTCCGGTCACGGAGATCAACCGCCTGCCGGCCATCTCGGTGGCGCACCAGTCCGTGCCGGAAGGCAACCTGGGCCGCCTGCTGGAACAGCTGCCTCCGCCGGTTCACTACGGCGTGACGCGCCTGGCGCCGGTGCTGCGCGCCAACCGTTTCGACGTGGTCAGCCTGTGGCAGGACGGCACGTGCCTCTTTGGCGCCCTGGCGGCGCTGTTGGCCGGCACGCCGACGATCCACCTGGTGTTCCGCGGCCTGCCCCCGAACATCCGCAAAGACCGTTTCCGCGAAGAGTATCCCGAGCTGTTTCAGGCGCTGGCCCTCGTGCCGGGCGTGGTGTTTGTGAGCAACAGCCGCAAGGCCGCGGAAGCGTACGCCGAGTGGCTGGACCTGCCGCTGGAACGCTTCCACATCTTGTACAACGGCGTGCCGGATCTGGCGACCGATGCCTCGGACGCCGACAAGGCCAAGTGGGAAGCCTTCCACGAGCGCACCAAGGACGCCACCGAGACGATCGGCGGCGTGTTCCGCCTGGAGCCGGACAAGCGTCCGCAGCTCTTCATCAAGTTGGCGGCGCTTTACCTGAAGGAGCGGCCTCAGGCGCGCTTTTTCCTCGTGGGCGACGGACGCCTGCGCGAGAACATCGAGGCGCTGGCGCTGGAGCACGACGTGCTGGAGCGCCTGTTGCTGGTGGGGCTGTCGAATCACGTGGGCTTCTGGTATTCGAAGATGGACGCCAGCGTGCTGTTGTCGCGCTACGAAGGCCTGCCGAATGTGCTGATCGAGGCTCAGTTGCTGGGCGTGCCGGTGATTTCCACGCCGGCCGGCGGCGCGGAAGAGTGCTTTGTCGAGGACGAGACGGGCCACCTGCTCAGCTGCGTGGATCATCCCGACATGCACGAGGCCTGCGAGAAGGTCCTGAACATGGTGGACCAGGTGCGCAGCAATGCGGACATGCGGGCAAATAGCCGCCAGCGGGCGCAGAAGCTGTTCTCGCTGGACGCGATGCTCACGAAGTTCATGAGCATCTGCATGCCCGCCATGACCGAGTCCGAGAACGACGAGCGCATTGACGTTGCGCCCAAGCGCCTGATGCAGGCGTGACGGGTAGTTGCTCTTTTTAAAAGTGCTGAAGTTGAAGGAACCTATGCTAATGAACGTCCCGGCCCTGGGCGCGCGGCGCCATGCGACGCTTGCCATGCTGCTGCTTGCAGCGCTGACACTCACGGGTTGCCAGCTCCCACGGTCCGGCCCGATGCTTAGCGAAATGACGGGGGCTCACGATGACAAGGACGTCATCGTGATGCCCGTGTCGCGCGAACTCGCGCGAAAGAGCCGGGTGCCTGATGTGGCGGACTTTCCGGTGCGCTACCGCGATCTGACGCAGGCAGGTTTCGACAAGCTGGTGCCGGGTGACGGCATCAACGTGAAAGTGTGGGAACGCGGCGGTCTCGGCGTGTTCGCCGCGGACCCGTCCGGCGTCAGTGATCTGGGTAACCAGGACATCGACAGTGCCGGCAACGTTACGTTTCCCATCATCGGAAAGTTCCGCGCCGAGGGCCTGACGCTGGGCCAGTTGCATGACGCCATCGTGGCGCGGCTGAGCAAGCTCGTGGTCGGCGCCGACGTCAGCGTCACGCGCGCGGCCGACGCGCGCGGGCAGATGGTGACGGTGCAGGGCAATCTGACCAAGCCCGGCATGTACCCCATCACGCAGACCGCCCAGCGCCTGAGCAGCGCGTTGGCGCAGGCCGCGCCGGTGCAGACCAACCCCGAACAGCTCATCATCAGCCTGCGCCGCGACAGCCAGGTGGCCTCGGTGCGGCTGGCCGACATCTACCGCAACCAGAACAACGACATCCTGCTGCGCTCGGGCGATGTGATCACCGCCTACGACGCCAAGGAATTCCTGACCGTGCTCGGCGCGGCCGGCCAGCAGGGCCGCGTGGAAATCAGCAAGCGCAATTACAGCGTGCTGGACGCGCTGGCGGACTCGCGCGGCCTGGACGACAAGCTGGCCGATCCGCGTTCGGTGTTCCTGTTCACGCCCGCGCAAGCGGGGGCCGAAGGCAAGCCGGACTTGCTGCCCGTCGTGTACCAGTTCGACCTCACGCGGCCGGAGCAGGTGGCGCTGGCCCGCGAGTTCACGGTGCATGAAGGACAGGCCATCTACATCTCGGACGCGCCGTTCACGCAGGTGCAGAAGGTGCTGTCGGCCTTCCGTGTCACGATGAGCGCCGGCTTCAGCGCCACGCGAGCCATCGACAGCGATTCGGGCGGCGGTTCGACCGGCGTTGCCCAATAACGCGTCCATGAGCAACGAGGATCGGATAAAAGGCTGGCGCTCGCGCCGGAAGGACAACAGCTACACGGTGGGGTCTGGCGTCGCCAACTGGCGGCTGGATCCGGCCGCGCTGTTCGAAGCCAAGGCTCCGCCGGGCGTGCTGTTCAAGCCGCTGCTGGCCCGCCTGCAGGGCGAGCCGCACGACTCCGTCGCGGCGCGGCGGGCGGTGTACGAGGCCGTGCAGGCGGAGCTGGACGCCGAGATCGTGCGCAGCCAGGTCGACGAGACCCTGGCGGACTTCTCCCGGCGGCGCCTGCGTATCATCGTGCGCCTGCTGGAGCAGGACATCCGCGCGGGCGTCGAGGTGTTTGCGCCGGGCTACATGCCGGCCAAGCTGGTGGCCGAGGATGAGCGGCTGGCGGTCGCGCATGCCCGCCGCGTGGAACGTCGCAAGCAGGACGAGGCGCGTGAAGCGCGCCGCCATGCGTCACGCAATGACATCGCGCTGGAGATCGAGGTTGCGCAGAGCGAAGCGGGTGATCTCGCGATCCTGCGCGACCGGCTGCGCTCCCTGCATAAGGGGCATTCGGAGGACACCGCCGGCCATCGGCCGATCGGCCGCACGCTGATGGCGATGTTCATCTACCAGCTGCGCGTGATGCACGGCGAAAGCCGCATCGCGCTGGTGTGGGCGCTGGTCGGCCCTGTCGTGCTGCTGACCCTGATTTCGTCGCTGTACATCCTGATGGGCACGCACTACATCCTGGGGATGGACGTGCAGACGTTCTCGCTGCTGGGCGCGACGACCTGGATCATGTTCCGTCAGATCGCGTTCCGCAGCAGTACGGCGTATGTCTCGGCACGCGGCCTGCTGAATTTTCAGGGCGTCACGCCGCTGATGTGCGCGCTGGTGCAGGCCATGATCTACGTATCGGTGTATGTGGTGGTGTTTGGGGTGCTGATCACCGCGGGCCATGCGATCGGGCTCATCACGCTGCCCAAGAGCTGGGCCGGCTTCATTCTTTTTGTGGTCCTGATGGGCGTGGCGGGCGCGGCGATGGGGGTGCTGTTCGGGTCGATTGCGACCTACTGGCACTTCTTCCTGCGGCTGGCGCCGATCATCGAGCGCTTCCTGCAGATCTTCGCGGCGGTGTTCTTCGTGTCGGAGCAGTTTCCCGAGCAATTGCGGCCGTGGATGCTGTGGTCGCCACTGGCGCACGGCATGCAGTTGCTGCGCTCGGCGTACTTCCATGCGTACGAGTCGCACGATGCCAGCCTGGGTTACTTCCTGACCTCGCTGGTGTTCATGATGGTGATCGCGCTGGTGGCAGAGCGCCTGGCCCGTCCCAACGTTCAGCCAATGTGAGGGTGAAAGATGATCCATCTCAATGGCGTAACCGACGAACCCTATTCCTTCGGCAGCAGGCAGCCGCTGCTGGCCAACGCCACGCTCGACATCCCGGCCGGGCGCTATGCGCTGCTGTCGCCCGCGCCGGAGATGCACCGCCAGCTCGTGGACGTGCTGTGCTGTCTGCGTCCGCCGCGGCAGGGCTTCGTCAAGCACGACGGCAATGTGTCGTGGGCGATCGGCCGGCAGGGCTTCATCCGCGGCAAGGCCAGCGGGCTGTCCATGATCGATTTCGTCAGCGAAATGTACGAGATCGACCCCGACGCCACGTACGAACTGGTCGCGGACCTGATCAGCGATCCGAAGATGCTGGCCAAGCCCATGGAGCATTGGCCGCTTTATGTGCGGCAGGAGTTTTCGTTCGCGCTGGCGCTGGCGCCCGCGTTCGATGTCTACGTGATCGAAGGGAGCATCCCCTTCGAGCCCTGCCGTTTCACCCGGCTCTGGCTGGCGCTTTTCGAAGAGCGCCTGGTCGGCCGGACACTCATTTTTTCCAGTTATCGCCAGAATCAGTTGGCGGATTATTGCTTCAAAGGCTTGATCTATGAACGAAGCGCGCTCAGCATCGACGACGACCTCGACCAGTGCCTCCGCAGGTATCCCCCGCGACGATCACGGAGCGACTCCGGCACAGGCGACGACGTCCTCGGAGGCGGCTTCGACGAAGGCCAACTCGGGTTCTGAAGGCGGATCCGAGATCGAACGCCGCCGCCGCGAGCGGCAGTCGGCCCTGCGCGAGCGACGCCGCCATCGCTGGATCAACGCGGTGATCGTGCTGGTGCCGGTGGTGCTGGCGGTGATCTACCTGTTGATCGTCGCCACGCCGCGCTATGAGGCGGAGTCGCGGTTCTTCGTGCAGTCGGCATCCGGCCAGCAGGGCGGCGGCGGCGCGGCCGCCAGTCTGCTCACGACGGGCAACTCGGGCGGCATGCTCGGCGGATTCGTCGATGGCTGGGCAGTTGCGGACTTTCTGAAGTCGCGCGACAGCATGCAGCAGCTGGACAAGAAGGTCGGCCTGCGCCGCTATCTGATGAACGATGGGCTGGACCCGTTCAACCGCCTGGCCGAGGATTCCAGCGAAGACGATCTGTACCGCGCCTATCAGGCGTCGGTGCACGTGTCGTTCAACGCGCTGGAGCAGATCGACGTGCTGCGCGTCAGCGCGTTCTCGTCGGAAGACGCGGCCACGCTGTCCCGGGAGCTGATCGGCCTGGCCGAGCAGTTCGTCAGTTCGATGAACGAGAAGGGCGTGGCGGACAAGCTGAAGGTGAGCGAAGAGTCGGTCAAGTTTGCCGAGGAAAAGGCGCTGGCCGCGCGCGACGCGCTGACCACGTGGCGCACCAAGCACGGCAACATCGACCCCAGCGCGACGGTGTCGATGCTGCTGAACCTGTCCAGCCAGCTTGAAGGCGAGCTGAGCACCGCGCAGATCAACCTGGACAAGATCCGCGCGCTGGATAACAAGGACCATTTCATGCTTAAGCCTGCGCAGATGCAGGTGGCGGCCCTGAAAAAGCGGCTTGCATCCGTACGCCAGCGCCTGAGCGGCGACGGCAATACGGAAGCCAAGCAACTGAAAGAATACGAGGCGCTGCGCAATGCCCAGGTGTTTGCGGATTCCAACCTGACGCTGGCGCAGCAGTCGTACCAGCAGGCGATGACGGACGCGCTGCGCCTGCAGCGGTATCTGTCGATCATCGCGCAGCCGGTGCCGACGGATCGGCCCAGCAGCCCGCGCACCGGCATCCTGCTGTTGCAAGCGCTGGCACTGGGGTTTGTGCTCATGTTCATCGCTCGCGTCGCGATGGCTTTGTTGAGGGGGCTGCGTCATGGTTGATACGGTCATTGAAAGCCGCCGGCCGGACGCCGGCGCCGAACCGCGGGACGCCACGGCGCGCCTGCGAGAGGTCATCGGACAGATCCGCGCGTCGGCAGACCCGGCGAGCGGCATGGCCGCGCTGGAACCGGCGCTGCGCCCGGCCAAGGACGGCTGGCGCGAGGTCCGGCGGCTGCTGGTCTCGCCCGACGTGAAAGAGGGCAAGCTGGCCTCTGCCATCGCGGCGCTGGAAACGCTTGTCGTTGTGTACCCCGCGCGGGTCGACGACAGGCGCCTGCTCGCCAGTCTGCTCGGCCGCCTGGAGCAGTGGGACAGGGCGATCGCCGAAGCCGATGCCGCCGCCGGCATCGAGCCCGGCAATGCGTCGCTGCATGCCGCGCGCATCCAGATGCGTGTGCAGGCGGGACGCGTGCCCGAGGCGGCGGAAGTCGCCCGCACGACCCTGCCGCTGGCGCAGAGCGCGCCCGAAGACGCTTATGCGTGGATGATGGCCTTCGTGCGCAATGGGGACATCGCCGAAGCCTCTGGCATCGCGGCGTCGCTGGATCCGGACAAGCTGCCCAATGAACGCGTGGCGACGATGGCGGTGCGCGCGTTGCTGGCCGACGGCCGCACTGCGGCTGCAATCCGTCTGGGCGACGGCGCGCTGCGCGCGGGCCAGGATTGCGCGGCGCTGCGATCGTCGCTGGGATTGGCGCATCTGCGGCGCGGCACCGAAGACGATCGCAAGACCCATGCGCTGACGCACTTCGAAGCCGGCCTGCAGGCCGCGCCCGACGACGTGCGGCTACTGACGCTGCACGGCGAAACCCTGCTGCGCGCCGGACGCTACAAGGATTCCGTGGCGCCCTTGGCGCGCGCCATCGAACTGGCGCCGGATCTTGAGCAGACGCGGGGCCTGTACGCCCGCGCGCTGCGCTACACCTTGCAGTACGACGCGGCGGCCGAGCAGATGATGTTCCTGCTGAAGAAGTCGCCGGACAACTTGCTGTGGCAGCGGTCCGCCATTGGCGCGCTGTCGCAGGCCGGGCGCAAGGACGAGGCCGAGGCGCTGTTTGAGCAATACGTCGCCAAGCGTGGCGCGCGGCTGCCGGAGACCTTCCAGGAAGCGTTGGCGCGCATGGAAGAACAACTCGACACCGCGCCGATTCCGCAGGCGCGGCTGGACTGGGCCTGGTCGATGCGCGGCGACACCGGCATCGATCGCGCCACGTGGGAACGCCGCGCGCGCTGGGGTCACATGATCGACCATCTGCTGTTCGACTGGCTCGAATGCCGCGAGGAGCGCGTCGAAGAGGCGATGGCCATGCTGGGTGAGCTCGATACCGGCGAGCGCTTCTTCGCGCCGCTGCTTGCCGCCGGCCGCGGCGTCGTGGTCGCCACTGCGCACGTCGGGCCGATGTATGCGGGCCTGATGGCGCTGGAACTGGTCGGCATTCCGTCGCGCTGGCTGGCGTCGGCGCCCAGCATCGCCCGCAGCAGTTACGCCGAGGCGCTGATCTCGACGGCCGACCAGACCGAGGCGCAGGTCGCCAAGGCCTGCATGCGCGCGATCAACTCGGGCTTTGTGCTGTGCCTGGCCATCGACGGCGCGGCGAATCCCGCCGCGCCGCGCACGACCTTCGAAGGCCAGGACGTCACGTATTCCGGATTCGCGGCGCATCTGGCGCACCGGATGGGTGTGCCGTCGGTGTTCTACGCGCCCCGCTGGGAGAACGGGCAGGTGGCCTACACGCTGGAAATGCTGCCGGCCGCCAATCCCGGCGAGGACGCGGACGCGTACGCGCAGCGCTGGCAACAGGCGTACTTTGAACGGCTGCGCGAGCATCTTGCCGGCCCGCCGGAGAACCTGCGGTTGAGCGGCGGCATCTGGCGCCATGTGACGGCGGCAGATCCGTCCGCGTGAAATTTGAGGGAGCGGTTGCGATGCGACTACGAAAGACAGTGATGGTGTGGCTGCTGACGCTGGCCGGCTTGTATGGCGGGGCAGCGGCAGCAAGCGGGCAATGCGCGGCGCCCGATGAACACTGCCCGTTCGTAGCCAGCTTGCTGGCGCAGCGCGAAGGATATGGCGCCAAAGCCACGGGCGGTCTGGGCGGCAAATTCATCGAGGTGACTTCGGACCAGGACGCCGGACCCGGTACGCTGCGCGCCGCGCTGGCGCAGGCCCGCAAGGGACCGGCATGGATACGCTTCGCGTCCGACATGACGATCGTCCTGAAAACCCAGTTGCGTGTTCCGTCCAACACGACCATCGACGGCCGCGGCAAGCGTGTCGCCCTGATCGACGACGGCCTGGGCGTGTACGGCGCGAAGAACGTCATCCTGACGCATCTGACTATCGACGGGCGGCTCACGCGGCTTACGCAGGCCGTGAATGTGGCCAACGACAGCCGCGATGTGTGGGTCGACCACATGGACCTGTCGCGGATGTCGGACCGCCTGCTGAACGTAAAAAACGGCTCGACCGACGTGACGATCTCGTGGACGAAGTTCCACAACTCGAACAAGGTCATGCTGCTGAACAACATCACGTCCAAGAATCTCTTCCAGAACTACGAGCGCGATTCGATTGCGCGCGTGACGCTGCATCACAACTATTTCTTCAACACCGTGCAGCGCAATCCGCGCGCGCAGTTCGGCACCTTCCACCTGTTCAACAACCTGCTCGAAAACTGGGACTTCTACGGCATGAGTTTCAGCCTGGAGGCCAAGGCGCTGGTCGAAGGCAACATCTTCAACAACGACGCGCAGCGCAAGTGCGTCGAGCCCGAGTTCTACCCTACGGTGGAAGGCATCAACGTCAACTACTGCCGCTACATCCCGATTGCGCCGGCACGCAGCGCACTGGACAACGGCGACTCCGATCGCGGCGCCTATGAAAAGCGCAAGGCGGATCACGGCTACACCCGCGATTTCAAGGCCTTTCTGCGGTTGAAGGACAACCTGTATCTGGGCGATGCCAAGCCGGTGCTCAAGGACTATCGCCCCGAGTCGGCGCCGACGCCGCCTTACTGCTACGGCTACGAGAAAGCGACGCCCGAACTGGCCGAGAAGATTCGCAAATTTGCCGGTAATACGTCGGGCGATACACCCCTGCCGGCAACGCGCACCGGCGCGGGTTGCCCGGGCTGAGGTATGCTCGTCCACGCGTTGATTTCGGAGTTTTCTGATTGTGCGCATTTCTACAAGAAATCAGGATTTCTTGCGTGATTTCATCAGGTGAGGAACCATGTCCGACATCGTCGTATTCGTTCGTAACAAAGCACGCTTTGGCGACCAGATTGTGGCGTTTCCTGCGCTGTACCAGGTCAAGAAACTGTGGCCGGACAAGCGTGTCCGCGTTGTCTCGCGGTTTGACGTGGAGGCCTTCTATACGCAGCTGCCATGGGTGGATCAGTTCGTCCGCGCAGAAGCATTCGGCGATCAGGTCAAGGCGCTGCCCCCACGCGCCAGCGCGTCGTTGACGCTGCATCATTCCAGCGAGCGCTTTGCGCTCATCAACCTGCTGCGCCGGCCCAAGTTGCGGCTGGGCTTCAGCAACCGCCGGCTCGGCGACTGCGTCTGGACGCACTCCCACACCAAGGACATCCGCGAATACATCGGCCTGGCAAACCTGCGGCTGCTGTCCACGCTGCAGGAACACGATCCCGAAGCGATTGCGCGCCAGTGCTTCGTCGAAATCGGCCGACCCTGTGCGGGCAAGGTGCAGCCGGCCGACATCGTCCTGATTCCGGGCGGCGGCGCCGGGCAGTTCAAGCGGTGGTCGCTGGACCATTATGTTGCGCTGGCCGACCTGCTGCAGGCGCGGCTGGGCGGGACCGCCAATTTCACGTTTGTCCTGGGTCCGGCCGAAGCGGCCGAGCGCCAGCGCCTGAAAGACATGAATCGGCCGGACTTCCGCATGGAGTGCTCCCGCTCCGTGGCCGAGCTGGTCGCTCTGATGCAGGACGCCCGGCTGATCGTCTCCAACGACTGCGGCCCTTCGCATATCGCGCAGGGGCTTTGCGTGCCCTACGTGGGCGTGTTCAATGAATCGAATCCCGAATGGTTCTGGGCGCGCGATTACACCCGCGACGTCGTGCCGGAAGCAGGATCGAAAGCGATCAATTCGATTCATCCGGGGCGCGTGCTCGAGGCTTGCATGGCGGTGCTGGCCCGCTAGCGGTCTCACGCGGCCCGCCAATGAAAAACAGCCACCCGATCCGGGTGGCTGTTGTCTTTCGGCGTTCAGGGTGAGCGGGTCACCCCGGATGACATGTCATCACACCCCGATCGGACCGCCGTCGGCACGACGGATCACCACCGTCGACGAACGCGGGCGGACGACGCCCGTGGTGGCGGTGGTTGCATCTTCCGTGTCGTAGGCCGGCCAGTTCACCGGGTGCTGGATGTTCAGGAAGATGCTGGTGTAGTCCGGCGTGAAGGCAAAGCCCGTGACTTCGGCTTCGTTCGGGCCGACAAAGAAGCGGCGCAGGTCGGCCTGGTTGGTCGCGTTGATCGCGGGGCCCGTGCCGGTGCTGTCGGCCAGCGCGCCGGGGATCACGGCCAGCATCTGGTCGTTGGTTGCCTTGGCCACGTTGTTGTTGCGGCCGCCGTCGATGCCGTTGTCTGTCTGGATCCACAGGATGCCGCGCGGGTCGATGCCGATGCCGTCCGGGCTGGCCAGCTGGTTCAGCGTGGTCAGGCCGGAACGGTTGGTGTCGGCGTCGGCGCCGGCGTCGGAGCCAAACACGAAGATGTCCCACTTGAACTTGGTCGAGCCCGGCTCGTCGTGCCAGCGCACGATGTGACCGTTGACGTTGTTCAGGCGCGGATTGGCCGGGTTGGTGCCGCGGCTGGCGTTGCGGCTGGAGTTGTTCGTCAGCGTCAGGTAGATGTCGCCGTTGGTCGGGTGCGTGGCCGTCCATTCCGGGCGGTCCATCGGCGTGGCGCCGACGAAGTCCGCGGCGCCGCGGGTGTTGATGATGATGTTTTCGAGGCTGCCGAACTCATCGGCCAGCGTGCGGCCGCCGGCGCCCACGGTCGTGCCGGTGAGCGCGATCCATTGGCCCGTGCCATCGGCGTCAAAGCGCGCGACGTACAGCGTGCCCTTGTCCAGGTACTTCGCGCCCACCGCGAGACGGTCGGTGCGCTCGGCGTCCTTCGGATCCCACACGGCTTCCGACACGAAGCGATAGATGTATTCAAAGCGCGAATCGTCGCCGCTGTAGAAGGCGAGCGGCTTGCCGGCTTCGGGCAGCCCGTAGGCGCAGCCTTCGTGCGCGAAGCGGCCCAGCGCGGTGCGCTTGGTGGCAATGCTGTTCTCGTTGTAGGGATCGATTTCGACCAGGTAGCCGAAGCCGTTGACCTCGTTGCGATAGTCCTGCGTGAAGTCGGCGCCGGTCTCGGTGATGTTGAAGCGCGCGAATTCGCCCTGGACTTCCAGCGGATCGTTGGCGCCGGTTTCCCATTGGTAGCGGCCCACGTCATCGGGCACGCCCACGCGCAGTTGGTCCCGGGGCTGCGTGCCGGTGTTCACGAAGCAGGCGGCCCAGTTTTCTTCGGCCGTGATGTACGTGCCCCACGGGGTGTAGCCGTTGCCGCAGTTGTTGTTGGTGCCGCGCACCATCGTGCCGTTGGGCGAGTACGGGGTCTTGACCCAGTCCGTGCCGCCGACGGGGCCGGCCAGTTTCATCGGCGTGGCCGACGTGAAGCGGCGGTTGTAGCGCGAGTTGTGAACGATGGTCCAGCGGCCGTTCTCCAGGCGCACGTGCAGAATTGCGACGCCGTGCGCGTTGATTTCCTTGCGGATTTCCTCGATGGGGCGCTTGCCGGCGACGGTGGTCGCGCCGTTCGGGTGCAGCGCCTTCTGGTCGATGTATTCGTGGTTGACCGCCAGCAGGCCCTCGGTGGAGCTGCCGTTGATCGGGAAGAAGTGCATGCCGTCGTGGTGCATGCCGGTGGAGTTCAGCAAGTCAGTCGAGCTGTTGTTGCCGTTGCGGTCCCACGGATTCGCGTTGTCGTTGAACGGCGTGCCCCACGGTGCAAACACATGGGCGATGTAGCCGGCCGGCACGACACAGGCGTCGGTCATGGAGGTGGGCAGCGACTCGAAGCCCAGCTTGACCGGGGCCGGCGCCGGAGGCGTCTCCGTGCCGGGCTGTTCCGGCGCGGGGTTCTGGCCACCGTTGCCGGCATCGTCGTCATCGTCGTCGCTGCCATTACAGCCGGCAAGACCGAGGCTGGTCATCGTCGCGAACGCAGCGGCGATACCGCCGCGCATCACCATGCGGCGGGACATGTTCTTTTCGAGAATCTCGCTGAACGGGGTGCTCTTGCTGGGATTGCGGACGGTCTTGTCGGAGATGGACTTGCTCATTTGAACTCCTGGCTTTGGGTCTGATGCCCGATGGGGACGAGCAATACTAGAAGTCCGAAATGAAAGGTTAATGACAGATGACTGAAACCTGTTGCGCCTGCGCCATCTTGTCCAAAACAAAAGGCTGACGCCGCGTGCGCGGGCGTCAGCCTGTGGATGCAAGGGGCGGGCGTGCTTACCGGTTTTCGTCGTCCATCGTCAGCGCGCCGTCCTTCATGATGCCTTGCGCGATTTCCTCGGCGGACTTGCCCGCAAAGCCATGCTCGCCTGCGGTGATGCGCAGGCTGTCGCCATCAAGCGGACTCATCAGCGTGGCCGAGGACAGCAGAATGCCGTTTGCGCGGAACTGCACGCGCTGGCCCACGCGCTCGCGCGTGAAATTCGCCAGCGTCTTGACGCTGTCAGGCTTGAGCTTGATGTCGACGACGCGCGCGTTCGTGTGCGGATCGGCGCCGGGCGTGACCTGCTCGACCTGCAGCGTGACGGACTCGGCGTGGGCGGCGAAGGGCAGGGCGGCGGCGAGCGCCGCGGCCAGTGCGCTGGCCAGAACCGGATGTCGCATTGA
This sequence comes from Achromobacter sp. GQ309, assembly GCF_059759315.1. Taxonomy (NCBI): domain Bacteria; kingdom Pseudomonadati; phylum Pseudomonadota; class Betaproteobacteria; order Burkholderiales; family Alcaligenaceae; genus Achromobacter; species Achromobacter sp. GQ309. Next base: position 151,706 of record NZ_JCAXDP010000009.1, on the reverse strand, counting down.
TGGCATGGGGACGCTCCTTCTGATGGACGACGCTCCATCCTATACGGATCGCGGCAGACGGGGATGACCGTCTGATATATTCCTGACGAAATTTTGCCGGCGTGCGCCACGCTGGCGCCGGTGAGGAGTGACCATGATTGCACGCGCCACCTGTCTGTTGTCCATCGCCCTGCTGGCCGGTACCGCGCAGGCCGGTTCCGCGCCCGCATCGCTGTCGTGCATATCAGAGAGCGGCAAGGTGGTGTTGAAGGGCGACATTCCTTCGCCGTCTTCCGAGGAACTGGCGCTGACGCTGACCTATGCGACGGCCACGCTGTCGTTCACGTCGGATGAGGCGCCCGGTTATGTTGTCGCCAATTTCCCGCAGTCGGTGTTCACGCTGGTCGCGCCGACGGATGGACAGGCGCTGACGCTGTATGCGCTGCCGTCCACCGTGGCTGTGAAAAAGACGGCTGATGGCGACATGGCCGGCACGTTCCAGGCCCGGCTGCTGGGTCCGCGTCCCGGCGGCAAGGCGGCCAGCGGTTATCCGGCGCCGCTGCAAGCCACATTGAACTGCGACTACCGGTATTCGCTGTAAACCGCGCGCCGGCGTCATCAGCCCTTCCTCGTTTTGCGTGAAGCTGCGGGATTTGACGGGCGGGATGCCGCACGCCCACAATCGGCCGAACAATCACCCGCAGGCGGATCTTCGAGTTCCGCCGCCACCATCCCGGAGGAACATCCCATGGCAGACGCTGACCCCAAAACCCAGACACCAACCCAGGCGGAAACCCAGGCGCTGTTCGACCAAGGTCTGGAACTGCGCCGTGAAGTGCTCGGCGCCGACTATGTGGATGGCTCGATCGCGCGCGCCAACGATTTCATGATGGCGTTCCAGCACATCACGACTGAATGGTGCTGGGGCTACACCTGGGGCCGCCCCGGGCTTGAGAAGAAGACGCGCAGCATGCTCAACCTGGCCATGCTGACGGCCCTGAACCGGCCCGCCGAGGTCAAGCTGCACGTCAAGGGTGCGCTGAACAACGGTGTGACGGTCGAGGAAATCAAGGAGATCCTGCTGCAGGCCACGGTCTATTGCGGCATTCCCGCGGGCCTGGACGCTTTCAAGGTGGCCAACCAGGTGCTGGAAGAGGAAGGCGCGTTCAAGGCGCAGCAGGGATGACTCGCCCCGGCACTGGGTCGGCGCGCCCTTGAAGCCGGGGGAAAACTGAAAGCGGCGGGAAGAGCGGCGGATTTCGTGCGGTTCTTTCCTGCTTGCCCGCATCGGGAGCGGGCTATGATGACTTGTAATCCGATGTGTTACAACTACAAAAATTTTGAAATAAACGGCACATGTTTCGCTGCGGGCTTGCGCGCAGGGCGAGGCTGCGTCTGACATCACGCGTTTGCGCCTTGGGCGCTGACGCATTTTCCGGCATAGTTTGTGACGGCAAGGCCCGGCCGGGTTCCGTCGCGATAGCAGTATGGCTACACAAACGCAGTTTCCCGCTCCCACGCGCGTGATCGCTGCCTTCGACTTCGACGGCACGCTCACTCAGCGCGACACATTCATTCCCTTCCTGGCCCATCTGTCGTGGGTCGGCTTGCTGGCGGCGTTCGTGCGGACCGCGCCGGCGCTGACGGCGTTCGCGCTGCGTCTGCGCAGCAACGAAGAGGCCAAGCAGTCGCTCTGCCGCGCCGCGCTGCGCGGGCGCTCGCGCACCGAGCTGGCCCGCATCGCCCGCGCGTGGGTGCACACCATTCCGCTGCGGCCCGCGCTCATCGAGCGGCTGCGCTGGCACCAGCAGCGCGGCGACCGCTGCGTGCTGGTCAGCGCCTCGCCCGACATCTACCTCGACGACGTGGCCCGCTACCTCGGATTCGACGACCTCATCTGCACGCGCATGGCGATTGATGCGCAGGGCCGTCTGACTGGCGACTTTGACGGACACAACTGCTGGGGCCCTGAAAAGTTGCGACGCCTGACCGAGCGCTACGGCGGTCCGGACCAATATGAACTGCACGCCTACGGCGACAGCCGTGGCGACCAGTGGCTCATCGACGCGGCCCAACATGCCTGGTACCGCGGGCAGGCGGTCAAGCCATGAGGGCGCTGATTTCCCTGCTGCGTCCGCAGCAATGGCTGAAAAACGGCTTCGTGCTGATCGGCCTGATCTTCAGCCACGGATGGACGAACCCCGCGCTGGTGTTTGCCGTGGGCGTGGGCTTTGTCGCGTTCTGCCTCGCGTCCAGCGCGGTCTATGTCCTGAACGACTATCACGACCGCGCCGCCGATGCGGCCCATCCCAAGAAGCGGCTGCGCGCCATTGCCAGCGGACGGGTCGGCCTGCCCGCCGCCCGCGCGCTGATCGTCGTGCTGTTCGGCTCGGCGCTCGGCCTGCCGCTCGCGTGCGGGCTCTGGCCCGTGGCGCTGGCCGTGGCCAGCTATCTGACCCTGAACATTGCCTACACCCTGAGCCTGAAGCACAAGGTGCTGGTTGATGTGTTCTGTATTGCTGCGGGCTTCATGATCCGCCTGGCTTGCGGCACCTTTGCGGTGGGCATCATCCCGTCGCGCTGGATGCTGCTGTGCAGTTTCATGCTGACCCTGTTCCTGGGTTTTGCCAAACGGCGTGCCGAGATCGCGTCGGCGCCTCTCGATGCCCCGGCATCGCAAGGCAGCACGCGCACCGTGCTGCGCCACTATTCGCCGCAGCTGCTGGACATCCTGGTGGGCATCACCGCCAGCACGACGCTGCTGGCGTATGGCCTCTATACGGTTGACGACATCACCGCCGCGTTGCACGGCACGCAGCATCTGATCGTCACGCTGCCCATCGTCACCTTCGGCGTCTTCCGGTATATCTACCTGCTGTACAAGGGGGGATCGGGCGAAGAGCCGGGCCGCGATCTGCTCGCCGACAACCAGATCCGCCTTGCGGTGCTGGCCTGGGTGGCGGTGGTGGTTTTGCTGGTAAGGACGTAGACATGGCATATCTTTGGCTGATCCTCAGCGGGGCCTGCAGCGTGGTGGCCAGCGTGGCGCTCAAGGCGGCGGGGTCCGCCGCAGCGCACGGACCCACGCCGTCCCTGCTGACGCAGGCGCTGCCCTATGCGGGCGCCATCGGCGCGTACGGCCTGGGCTTTGGTTTCTACGCGCTGGCGCTGCGCCAGCTCGATCTGACGCTGGCGTATCCGCTGATGGTGGCCTGCGCGATTGCGGGCGTGTTCGTCTACGGCCTGCTGTCCGGCACGGAGACCATCACGGCCATGCGGATGGCGGGCGCGGCGTTCATCGCCGTCGGCGTCTTCCTGGTCTCGAAGTAGGCGCAGCCATGCAACGCCTGTTTCAAAGCGCGTGGTATCGCGGGTTCCTGCTGTGCTGCGCCTACGTCGTCGTGGCGGCCGCCGTGATGAACGGGTTCTACACCAAGTGGCGGCTCAACGACGGCCATGCGGCGCTCGGGCTGTCGCAGATGGTCGAGGGCACGGCCCACCGTCCGTATGTGTATCGGCAGTTCGTGCCCGCGCTGGCCAACGGCATCCAGGCGTTGCTGCCGCCGGCCACCGTGGCGCGCCTGTCCGAGCGTCTGGCCGAACCTCGGCGCGTGAACAGCCGTTCGGGTCTGGCGATGCGCTATCCGGCGTCCGAGGCCCTGCTGCCGGCAGTCACCTTGCGCTACCACCTCGTCTACTACCTGACGTTTGCCGCGCTGTTGGCTTCGCTGTTCGTCATGCGCCGCGTGGCGCAGCAGGCGGGGGCGGGTGCGGTGGCCGCGACGGCAGCGCCTGCGGTCCTGGCGATGATGGTGCCGTTCTTTTTGACCGAGGGCGGCTACTTCTACGATTTCGTCGAACTGCTGTTCATCATGAGCGCCGTGCTGCTGGCGCTGGGCGCGTCGCGCCAGACGCCGGTCCGGCTTTGCGCGCTGGCGGCGCTGGCGGGGCTGGCGACGTGGAACAAGGAAGCCTTCTTCTTTTTCACGCCCGCCCTGTACCCGCTCTTGCGGCGCAACCTGCCGCGCCTGCCGGCGGCGGGCGTCGTGACGGTGCTGCTGCTGGTGAGCGGTTGCGTCTATCTGGCGCTGCGCATGCGTTACGCGGGCAATCCCGGCTCCACCGTGGATTTCCAGCTGTGGGACAACCTGCGCTACTACGTTGACCCCCGTAACTGGCTGCTTACCGAGAACACCTATGGCGTTCTGCTCCCGCGCGGCTTCAGTCTCTTCAGCATCCTGGCCTTCGCGGGCATCGCCATCAATGGCTGGCCGCGGCTGCCAGATGCCCTGCGCGGACACGCGAAGCTGGCGCTGGCCATCAACGTGCCGCTGTTCCTGCTGTTTTGTTCGCCCGGCGAAATGCGCAATCTGAGCATGCTGTATCCGGCGCTGCTGTGCCTGCTGGCGCTGGCGCTGGCAAAGTGGCTGGGGCCGCAGACCGCGCCCCAACCAGCCGTCTCCCTGGAAGTCCGATGATCCGTTTTTTCAATAGCGTGGGCTACCGCCGATTCCTGTTGGCGATGCTCTATGTCATGGTCGCCGCGGCGGCCTTCAATGGGTTCTATACCAAGTGGCGCCTGAACGACGGGCACGGCCCGCATTCGCTGGCGTCCATGGTCGACGGCACCGCGTACCGGCCTTACGTGTACCGCCAGTTCGCGCCGGCCATCGCCAATGGCATTCAAGACCTGATGCCGGCCGCGACCGTCGAGCGCCTGTCCGAGCGGCTGACCGACCCGCGCCGCGTGAACAGCCGGTCAGGACTGGCCATGCGTTTTCCCGCGTCGGAAGCGATGCAGGCGCCTGTGACGCTGCGCTATCACATCGTCTATTACCTGACCTTCCTGGCGCTGCTCGGCTCGCTGTTCGCCATGCGGTCGGTGTGCCTGCGGGCGGGCGCCAGCGACGCCGCCGCCACCGCGGCGCCGCTCGTCATTGCGTTGCTGCTGCCGTTCTTTCTGACCGAAGGCGGCTTCTTCTACGACTTCTTCGAAGTGCTGTTCATGGCATGCGCGATTCTGCTTGCCTGGCGCATCCCGGTCGAACGCCCTGTGCGCGCGGCAGGGCGGCTGGGCCTGCTGGCCGTCGTTGCCGCAATGGCGACCTGGAACAAGGAGGCGTTCTTCTTCTATGTCGTCACGCTGTATCCCATTCTTCGGCTCAGCCTGCCGCGCCTCAAGGCTGCAACCGTCGTTGCGGGGCTCGTGTTCGTCTGCGGCTGCGTGTATCTGGCGCTGCGCGTGCGCTACGCGGGCAACCCGGGCGGTGCGGTGAGTTTCCAGCCGGGCGCGAATTTCTTCTACTTCCTGGACCCCGGCAACTGGTTCCGCACCGAAAGCACCTACGGCGTCGCGCTGCCCAAAGGGCTGAGCGCCGTGATGGTGTTGATGATCGCGGGCGTGGCCGTCACCGGCTGGCGCCTGCTGCCCGCGCCGTTCCGGTTGCACGTGCTGATGGCGCTGGCGGTCAATGTGCCGCTTTTTCTGCTGTTCGCCGCCGAGGGCGAGGCGCGCAACTTGAGCATGCTGTATCCGTCGCTGCTGGTGCTGATGGCAATGGCCTTGACGGCCTGGATGAACACCGCCGCGCCGACCGCGGCGGGCGTTGATCGCGCGCAAGCGTAATCGGCGATGCGCGGGTTTACCCCATACCCGCTCATCGCCAAAATTTGTATGATGACCCGATAACTTCTATTCAAGAGACATCGTCGTCATGCCTGCTTCGCCGCGTCTGCTGTTCGTTGCCCGTCCCTGCCGCCCGGGGACATTCCATGACTGAAGAAGCCCGCATCCGCGAAGAAATCTGCACCATCGGCGCAAGCCTCTATGCGCGTGGCTATACCGTCGGCGCAGCCGGAAACATCAGCGCCCGGTTGGACGACGGATGGCTCATCACACCCACCGACGCCTGCCTGGGCCGGCTGGATCCCGCCGAGCTGGCCAAGGTCGATCTGGACGGCAACTGGGTCGCCGGCGGCAAGCCGTCCAAGACGTTGCTGCTGCATCAGGGCATCTACCGCGCCAGCCCGGATTCCCGCGGCATCGTGCATACGCACTCCACCCATCTGGTCGCGCTGACGCTCGCGGGCGTGTGGCGTCCGGACGAGGTATTGCCGCCGATCACGCCCTACCAGGTCATGAAGGTGGGTCGCATCCCGTTGATCGGCTATCGCCGTCCGGGCGACCCGCAGGCGGCAGCCGAAGTCGCCGCCGTGGCGGGGCAGGTGCGCGGCGCCTTGTTCGAGCGGCTGGGCCCGGTGGTCTGGGAAAAGTCGGTGTCCCACGCGTCGTTTGCGCTCGAGGAACTGGAAGAAACCGCCCGCCTGTGGCTGATGACTCAGCCGCGTCCCGAGCCGCTGACGGACGAGGCCATCGAGACCCTGCGCGCCACGTTCGGCGCCCGCTACTGATCCGCTTTTTCGTACAAAGCCTGCCGGCCGCGACAGCGCGGATCAAGGCGGCGCATTCTTGATGGAGACTGGTAATGCCCCCGATGGAACTGGCGTCCCACGCCGCGCCTGCGGCTTCGTCGCCGCCCGAGTCCCGCGAAACCGCTCGCGCGTATGCCAAGGTGTTCTGGCGGCTGGTGCCGTTCCTGATGCTTTGCTATGTCATCGCCTACCTGGACCGCGTCAACGTCGGCTTCGCCAAGCTGCAGATGTCGCAGGACCTGGGCTTCAGTGAAACCGTTTTTGGTCTGGGCGCCGGCGTCTTCTTCATTGGCTACTTCCTGTTCGAAGTGCCCAGCAATCTGCTGATGCACCGGCTGGGGGCGCGCATCTGGATCGCGCGCATCATGATCACCTGGGGCATTCTGTCAGGCATGTTCATGTTTGTCGAAACCCCGACGGGCTTCTACATCCTGCGCTTCCTGTTGGGGCTGGCCGAAGCCGGGTTCTATCCCGGCGTGATCCTGTACCTGACCTACTGGTACCCGGCCCACCGCCGCGCAAAGATCATCGCGCTGTTCATGTCGGCCATTCCCGTGGCGGGCATCTTCGGCAATCCGCTGTCCGGCTGGATCATGGAGGCCTTCCATGGCATGCACGGCTTGCAGGGCTGGCAATGGATGTTCCTGATCGAGGCCGTGCCGGCGCTGGTGATCGGCGTGGTCACGGTGATGTATCTGGACAATGGCATCGCCAGCGCCAAATGGCTGAGCGACGACGAAAAGAAGCTGCTGACGCGCGAGATCGAACAGGACCAGAAGGAGACAGGCACGCAGAAGCATTCGCTGCGCGCGGTGTTCGCCGACACGCGCGTGTGGTGGATGTGCCTGATCTACTTTGCCTTCGTCGCCGGCCAGTATGGCTTGACGTTCTGGATGCCCACGCTGATCAAGTCCACGGGCGTGACGGGGGCGTTCAACATCGGCCTGCTCAGCGCCATCCCCTTTCTGTGCGCCATCGTCGTGATGAACCTGCTGGGCCATTCCGCGGACCGCCGGCGCGAGCGCCGCTGGCACCTGATCGTGCCGGCCCTGGCGGGCGCCGTGGGCTTCTCTGCGGCGGCTTCTTTCGCCGACAACACCGTGGTATCGCTGGTGTTCCTGTCCATGGCGGCCGCGGGCGTGCTGACCTGCGCACCGCTGTTCTGGTCGCTGCCGACCGCGTTCCTGTCCGGCACGGCCGCCGCCGCCGGCATCGCTATCGTCAACTCCGTGGGCAACTTGGCCGGCTTTGCCAGCCCCTACATGATCGGCTACCTGAAGGACCTGACCAGTTCCACTGCGTCCGGCATGTACGTGCTGGCGGGCGTGCTGGTCATTGGCGCCATCGCGGTCTGGTTCACGCCGGCCAAGCTGGTCAACCGCTAGCGCGGCGTCCGCAATCACCTCTGCATCAAAGGAACCGACATGCCGCGCCTGGCCGCAAACCTCAGCATGATGTACACGGAACATCCCTTCCTGGAGCGCTTCGCCGCCGCGGCGCATGACGGGTTCACGGGGGTGGAATTCCTGTTTCCCTACGATTTCACGGCGGCCGAGATCCGATCGCGCCTGGATGCGCACGGCCTGACGCAGGCCCTGTTCAATGCGCCGCCGGGTGACTGGGCGGCGGGTGAGCGCGGCATCGCATCGCTGCCTGGACGCGAAGACGAGTTCAAGCGCGGACTGGACCAGGCGCTGGAATACGCCGCGGTGCTGGGCAACCGCCATCTGCACGTGATGGCAGGCCTGATCCGTCCCGGCCAGGACCGCGCGGCGCACCGGGATGTCTACGTCAGGAACCTGGCGCTTGCCGCGCGCACGGCCGCCACCGCTGGCGTGACCGTGGTGATTGAACCCATCAACACGCGCGATATTCCCGGCTTTTTCCTGAACCGGCAGGACGACGCGCAGGCCATTCGCCATGACGTGGGCGCGGACAACCTGAAGGTGCAGTTCGACATCTACCACTGCCAGATCGTCGAAGGCGACATCGCCATGAAGCTCGAACGCGATATGCCCGGCATTGGCCACATCCAGATTGCGGGCGTGCCAAACCGTCACGAACCCGATCTGGGCGAACTGAACTACCCCTACCTGTTCCAGCGTATCGACGCGTTGGGCTATCAAGGCTGGATCGGCTGCGAATACCGCCCGCGCGCCGGAACGTCCGAAGGCCTGGGCTGGGCCCAACCCTATCTCACCCATCGTTGAGCATTCCATCATGAAGATACTGATCACCGGCGGCGCCGGATTCCTGGGCCAGCGGCTGGCGCGCAAACTGCTCGAGCGCGGCACGCTGTCGCTGGAAGGCGGCATGCCCCAGACCATCACGCAAATCGATCTGCTGGACGTCGTGACGGCGGATCTGCAGGACCCGCGCGTACGGTCGCTGGAAGGCGACATTGCCGACCCGGCGGTGCTGCGGCAAGCCATCGATACCGAGACGCGCGCCATTTTTCATCTGGCCGCCATTGTCAGCGGACAGGCGGAGGCGGACTTCGATCTGGGCATGCGCATCAATCTGGACGCCTCGCGCGCGTTGCTGGAAACCTGCCGCGCGCTGGGCCACAAGCCTCGCGTCATTTTCACCAGCTCCGTGGCGGTGTATGGCGGCAATCTGCCCGACACGGTGCGCGACGACACCGCGCTCAATCCGCAATCGTCCTACGGCACGCAGAAGGCCATCGCCGAACTGCTGCTGGCCGACTACACGCGGCGCGGGTTCGTCGATGGCCGTGTGCTGCGCCTGCCGACCATCAGCGTGCGTCCCGGCCGCCCGAACGCCGCGGCGTCGTCGTTCGCTAGCGGCATCATCCGCGAACCCCTGAATGGCGAACCAGCCGTGTGCCCGGTTGGCGCGGACACGCGGCTGTGGCTGCTGTCGCCGCGTGGCGCGATCGCTGCCTTGATCGCAGGCTGCGAGCTGGATGCCGACGCGATGGCGGACCGGACGCCGATCAACCTGCCTGGCGTGTCAGTCACGGCGGCCGAGATGGCGCAGGCCTTGCGCGAGGTCGCGGGCGACGAGGTTGCCGACCGCATCAGCTGGCAGGCGGACGCGCGTGTCGAGCGCATCGTCGGCAGTTGGCCGGGGCGTTGGGACACGTCGCGCGCCACCCGTCTTGGCCTGACGGGCGATGGCAGTTTTGCCGACATCGTCCGCGCCTACATGGCCGACGACCTGAAGCGTTGAGTCGCCGCCTTTCCCTTTTGCATCCCGCTTCCGGACAACGAACGACATGAGCAAACCCACAGAAACACCGCGCCGCGTTGGCGTCATCGGCCTGGGCGCGATGGGCGCGGGCATTGCCCAGAGCCTGCGCCGCGCCGGGTACGCGGTCCACGTGTACGACATTCGCGCCGATGCCGCGGCGGCCTTCGCGGCGCAGGGCGGCGTGGCGTGCGCCAGCCTGGCGGACATGGCGCAGGCCTGCGATATCGTGGTCAGCGTGGTCGTCAACGCGCAGCAGACCGAGTCGGTGCTGTTTGGCGACGACGGCCTTGCCGCCGCGCTGCGGCCCGGATCGGTATTCGTCATGTGCTCTACCGTGGACCCCAACTGGTCCGTGGCGTTGGAAGGGCGCCTGGCTGAGCAGGGCATCCTGTATCTGGACGCGCCCATCTCCGGCGGCGCGGCCAAGGCGGCCGCCGGCCAGATGACCATGATGACCGCCGGCAGCGCGGCCGCCTACGAGGCTTGCGGGTCAGTGCTGGAATCGATGGCGGGAAAGGTATATCGGCTGGGCGACCGCGCGGGCGCGGGCAGCAAGGTCAAGATCATCAACCAGTTGCTGGCCGGCGTGCACATCGCGGCCGCTGCCGAGGCCATGGCGCTGGGCCTGCGCGAAGGTGTGAACGCCGATGCCTTGTATGAGGTCATCACGCACAGCGCGGGCAACAGCTGGATGTTCGAGAACCGCATGCCCCACGTGCTGGCGGGCGACTACACGCCGTTGTCCGCAGTGGACATCTTCGTGAAGGACCTGGGGCTGGTGCTGGATACCGCAAGACATACCCGGTTCCCGCTGCCGCTCGCGTCCACCGCGCACCAGATGTTCATGCAGGCGTCGTCGGCCGGCCATGGCCGCGAAGACGACAGCGCGGTGATCAAGATTTTCCCGGGCATTTCCCTGCCGGAGGCCAAATGACGATCAAGCTGGGCTGCATCGCCGACGATTTCACGGGCGCCACCGATCTGGCGAACAATCTGGTCCGCGCGGGCATGCGCACGGTGCAGACCATCGGTACGCCGGGCGAGCCGCTGCGGGACGACGCGGACGCTGTGGTGGTCGCGTTGAAGACCCGCACGCTGCCGCCCGGCGAGGCCATCGCGCAATCGCTCGCAGCGCTACAGTGGCTGCGTGCGCAAGGGGCCGAACAGATCTACTTCAAGTACTGCTCCACGTTCGACAGCACACCGCAGGGCAATATCGGCCCGGTCACGGATGCGCTGATGACGAGCCTGGATACCGCTTTCACCATCGCGACGCCGGCGTTTCCCGACAACAAGCGCACCGTGTTCAAGGGCTATCTGTTCGCGGGCGACGTGCTGCTCAACGAATCCGGCATGCAGCATCACCCGCTGACGCCGATGACCGACGCCAACCTCGTGCGGGTGCTGGCGGCGCAAACGTCGCGCCGCGTGGGCTTGATCGATTACAGCGTGGTCGCGCGCGGCACCGCCGCCATTCGTGAACGCATCCAGGAATTGATGTCGCAGGGCATCGAGATCGCCATCGTCGACGCCGTATCCAACGACGACCTGCTGGCACTGGGCCCGGCGCTGCACGGCATGCCGCTGGTGACGGCCGGTTCCGGTGTGGCCATCGGATTGCCCGGCAACTGGGGGCTGTCGGCCACGGGTTCCGCCGGCGTGGTGCGCGCACAAGGCTTGCAGGCCGTCGTGGCGGGCAGTTGCTCCGCCGCGACGAATGCGCAGGTGGCGGCCTTCATTGAAAGCGGCCGGCCCGCGCTGGCGCTGGATCCCATGAAGCTGGCCGCCGGCGAGGACGTGGCGGGGCAGGCGCTGGCCTGGGCCGAGCCGCGCATGCAGGACGGCCCGGTGCTCATCTATTCCACGGCGCAGCCTGACGCCGTCAGGCAAACCCAGGGCGCGCTGGGCGCGAGCCAGGCGGGCGCCATGATCGAAGCGGCAATCGCGCGCATCGCAGCCGGATTGGTGGAGCGCGGCGTACGGCAATTGATCGTGGCCGGCGGCGAGACCTCGGGCGCGGTGGTGCAGGCGCTGGGCCTGGAGCAGATCACGATCGGCGACCAGATCGATCCGGGCGTGCCGTGGTGCGCCGGTTATGCGCCGGTGGCGCAGGCCGACATCAGCATCGCGCTGAAGTCCGGCAACTTCGGCAGCCGGGATTTTTTCACGAAGGCGTTTCGCTAGCGGCCTGTGCAGGCCGGGGCGGTGCAGTCCGCGGCAATGTAGTCCGGTATCGCGCTTCAGTCCGGCTCAGCGGTGCGCCTGGCTCAACCGCTTGGCGGCATTGACCATGTGAATGCGGGCGGCTTCCCGGGCGCCGTCCACATCCTTGCGCCGGATGGCTTCGACGATGGCGATGTGTTCCTGCAATACGTCGCGCATCAGATTTGCATGGCGCGCCTCGTTGCCGCGGGTGACGCGTGTGGCGGCTTCCAGGAACTGGCTGACGAACGCAAGGGTGGTCAGAAAGTACGGGTTGCCGGTGGCGCGCGCAATGCTGCGGTGAAAGGCCACATCTTCCTTCACGCCATCTCCGCCGTTGTCCACGGCCTGCGAGATCGCAGCCAGCGCCGCGTCGATCTCCACCATGTCCTGCTTCTTGCGGCTGGCGGCGGCTTGCGCCGCCACTTCGGTTTCCAGGGCGCGGCGCAGATCCACGATATGCAGCACGGCCTCCAGCGACGAGAGCTCGGCCGCGTCGATTCGCAGCGCCCGGTTGCCGGTGTGCCCGGTGACGAAGACGCCGCTGCCTTGCCGGGCTTCGACCACGCCATCCTGGCGCAGCCGCGACACGGCTTCGCGGATCACCGTGCGGCTGACGCCAAACTGTTCGGCCAGCGCGGATTCCGTGGGCAGCTTTTCACCGGGCAGCACGCGTCCTTCGTCGATCTCGGCGAGTAGACGTTTGGCGACCGTGTCGGTCAAGGTGGGAACAGCGGGAAGTCGGGGAAACGCCATGGACGGGGAGTGGGGGGAGAAACAAAAAGGCCCGTCTCGACGTCATCGGCGGGGCCATCGGCAATAGTAACCCGGTCTATCGGCGGGTTCGCCTAGGTGCCGTCGGCATGGGCTGCCTGCGCGTCCAGGAGGCAATGCATGAAGCATTGCGCGGCCGGCGTTGGGGGCGAGTCGGCACGCGTCAGGACCGACACGCGCGCCGCGGGCAGCGGATGATCCAGACGGACCATGCGTAAACCGCGCGGCAGCAACTGATGATCGAAAAGATTGCGCACGAAGATGCCCAGCGCGTCGCTCTCCGCAATGATCGCCAGCGCCACCGCGATGGACTGGCAGGGAATCACGTCGCGCGGGGGCGGCAACCCATGCGCATCGAACGCCAGCCGCAGCAGGTTCGCGGGGGCTTGAATATTGCCCGGCAGCAGCCATAGCGCATCGTGCAGCTCGGCCAGCGTGCGCGCACCGCGCAGCGGATGGCCCGCGCGTGCGCCCACCGCCAGCGGCAGTGTGAACAGCGTGGTCCGCGCAAACCCGTCGTCGATGTCGCCGTCGTATTCGGTCTGCACCAGGAAGTCGTAGCGGCCGGATTCCAGCTGCTCGTGGCTGTAGGGCGGCGCGACCTCGTTGAAGGCCACCGAGACGCGCGGCATGCGTGCGCGAAACGCGGCCAGCGCGGCGGGCAGGACCGTCAGCGCCGCGGAACTGATGGCCAGGTTCAGCGTGCCGCCTTCGCCGTCGCGCATCTGGCCGATCTCCTCTTGCGCCTTGCGGGCTTCCTGCAGGATCAGCACGGCGCGCTTGTATAACGCTTCCCCGTAAGTGGTCAGTTCCACGCCCTTGACGCTGCGGCGCACCAGCTCCGCGCCCACGCTCTGCTCCAGCTCCCGCAGGCTGCGGGTGGCGGCGGGCTGGGTGACAAAGAGCGCCCGCGCCGCGGCACGGATGCTGCGATGCTCGGCAATCAGCACAAAGGCGCGGAGTTGGCGCAGGTTCATGGGCAAGTCGTTCCGGATTGGGCGGGCAGGGCTATAAGCAAAAGTGCTCATCGCGACAAAAATACTGTCTTTTGCTTATCGTGCGCCATCCGTATATTCACGGCGGTGGGGCGCGCAAAGCGATCCGGACGCACGGACCGGCGGCCCCGCACCGGACATCAAGGGGAAAACAATGTCTATTGCCATCGCCGCAGGCGGCCCGGGGTTGTACACGCCGTCGATGCGCCGCCGCGTCATTGCCGGCACCACCATCGGCAACGCGCTCGAGTTCTTCGACTTCACCGTCTTCACGTTCCTGATGCTGGTCATCGGGCCGCTCTTCTTTCCCGCGGCATCCGGCTACGGCCAGTTGCTGCTGACCACCGCCACCTTCGGCGTGGGCTTTCTGATGCGGCCCGTGGGCGGCATGCTGATCGGCTCGTACGCGGACCGGCACGGCCGCCGCGCGGCCATGACGCTGACGCTTTGGCTGATGGGCCTGGGCTGTGCGCTCATCGCCGTGGCGCCGACCCACGCGCAGATGGGCGTGCTGGGACCCGTGCTGATGGTGCTGGCACGGCTGATCCAGGGCTTTGCGGCGGGCGGCGAGGTCGGCGCCTCGACCACGCTGCTGGTGGAACACGCGCCGCCCGGCAAACGCGGCTTCTATTCGAGCTGGCAGTTCGGCAGCCAGTCGCTCGGCGTGATGCTGGGCGCGCTGACCGTAACGATCCTGACGGCGGCGCTGACTAAGGAAGAAATGCAGGCCTGGGGCTGGCGGGTGCCGTTCGTGATCGGCATTCTGACGGTGCCGGTGGGCGCCTACATCCGCCGCAATCTGGAGGAAACGCTGGAACCCGCGCCTGCCGCCGGCGCCAGAACCACCGCTGCCGGCCACCAGCCGCTGCGGCGCGTCTTTGCCGACCACAAGCTCACGATCGTCAAGGGCATCCTGCTCGTGATCGGCGGCATGGTGTGCGCGCAGATCATCGGCTTCTACATGCCGGCTTACGCCACCAAGGAACTCGGCCTGCCTGCCACGTCCACGCTGTTTGCTAGCGTCGTGCTGGGCGCGATCGGTTTCGCGCTGGCGCCGTTCGTCGGCATGCTGGCGGACCGCGTGGGGCGCAAGCGGGTGATCTTCTGGTCGCGAGCCGTCACGGTCTGCGTGCTGCTGCCGTGCTTCCAATGGCTGGTGTCGGCGCCCAGCACCGGGCGGCTGATGACGGTCATCGCCCTGCTGGCCGTGCTGCTGGCGCTGCAGACCGCGCCCGTCATCACGATGCTGCCCGAACTGTTTCCGAAGGCCGTGCGCACCACGGGCATGTCCGTGGTGTACGGTCTGGGCATCTCGGTCTTTGGCGGCTTCGCGCAATTCTTCGTGACGTGGCTGCTGCACGTGACCGGCAACCCGATGGCGCCCGCGTGGTACTTGATGGTCACCGTGACGCTTTCCACCGTGGTGCTGTTCTGGATTCAGGACCGCACCGGCCATGACATCGACAGCCAGGAGCCCTGACATGCAATCCGTTGAACGCTACTTTTCCAGCAGCTACGCCCAGGCGCGCGAACGCTTCCTGGCGGCCGCCGCGCCGCTGGCCACGCAGGTTGCGTCGTACGGCATCGCGGCCGTGGGCAGCCAGGGCGAGCCGCTGGCCACCGACGTGGCGCTGATCGGCGATGCCGACGCGCAGCGGCTCCTGATTGTGACGTCGGCCACGCACGGCGTGGAGGGCTTCTGCGGATCAGGTTGCCAGCTTGCGCTGCTGGATGACGCGCCGATGCTGGAACGCGCGCGGCAGGCAGGCGTGGCGCTGCTGCTGGTGCACGCCGTGAACCCGTACGGCTTTTCGTGGATCGCTCGCACCGACGAGGGCAACGTCGACCTGAACCGCAATGCCCAGCCCTTCGACGGCCGCGCGCTCCCGGCCAATCCAGGCTATGGCGAGATCCACGAGCTGCTGTTGCCGCAGGAATGGCCGCCTACGGAGCAGAACCGCCAGGCCATCGCCCGCCATATCGAAACGCACGGCCTGGCCGCCACGACGCAGGCAGTGTCGCGCGGCCAGTACACGCATCCGGATGGCCTGTTCTATGGCGGCGCGGGGCATTCGCCGTCGCTGCTGACCCTGCGCGACATCCTGCGAACCCACGCCAGCCGCCACGCGCACATCGGCTGGATCGACGTGCACACGGGCCTGGGGCCGCGCGGTCACGGCGAGAAGATCTACGCCGGCCGGCGCGACGACACGGAAGTGGCGCGCGCGCGGCAGTGGTGGGGCAGCGACATCGCCGTGCCGTATCAAGGCAGCTCGGCCTCGGTGGACATCACGGGCCATCTCGCGGGTCTCATCTACGACGCCTGCCCCGAGTCGGAACCGACATTGATGGCGCTGGAGTTCGGCACCAAGCCTTGGGACGAGGTGGTGCATGCACTGCGGGGACGCAATTGGCTGCGCGCGCATCCCGACGCCAGCGATGCCTTGCAACAGGACATCCTGCAGGCCACACGCGACGCGTTTTACTGCGGGCAGGAAGATTGGCAAGGCATGGTGCTGGGCCAGAGCCGCGTGGCGGTGCTGCAAGCGGTGTCCGGCCTGCAGGCTGCTGGGTAGCAGCGCGGCAGGTGTCGGGTAGCACCTGCGGCGGCGTTGCGCCGCAGTGGGTTGCACCGTCATCGGAGCTACCGCAGGGATAACCCGCGAGTTCTGGCGCGACGTGGGTTATCCCTACTTGAGCGGTGCAGCAACCCGTCGATATGCTTTGGTTAACCGTAGAGACCGCAGAGTCTTCGGAGGAGTTTCAAACCAAGCCGGCAGTTGCTGAAAGGAACCGGATTTGCATAGTGCGCCTCCTTTGGACTCAGCCGTCGCAGCCTCGCGGGAAAAGCCATTGCGCGTGATCCCGTGGGCCACGTGGCTGCACCGCGTTTTCGTGGTTCTCATGTATGCGTTCATGCTCAGCCCCATCGTGCTGGTGGTCTGGCTGAGCTTCTTCAAGGACGCCATCCTCTATTTCCCGCCATCGGGCTACACGCTCTCCTGGTACGTCAAGGCGTGGGAAAACCCCGCGTTCGCCAACGGCTTCATCTTCAGCCTGCAAGTGTCGCTGGTGGCCGCGTTCATCGGCGTGACGATGGGCGTGCTGGCGGCGGTGGCCATTGCGCGTTACCGCTTCAGTGGCAGCAAGGGCGTCAACACGCTGCTGCTGTCGCCGCTGCTGATCCCCGGCATTGTCGCGGGCGTGGCCGTCTATCTCTTTTACCTGCGCGCTGAAAACGTGCTGGATCAGGATCTGGTCGGCACGTTCGGCGGCCTGGTCATTGCGCACGTGTGCCTCACCATTCCGTGGACCGTGCGGCTTGTGACGGCGGGCATGGCCGGGCTGGACGGCTCCATCGAGGAAGCCGCGCGCAACCTGGGCGCAAGCGCGCCCAAGGCCTTCATGCGCGTGACGCTGCCGATGCTGCGGCCGTCCATCGTCGCCGCGGCGCTGTTCAGTTTTGTCGTGTCGTTCGAGAACCTGGAGCTGTCCCTGTCGCTGGTCGGCCCGGGGCGCACCACGCTGCCGATCGCGATCATGCAGTACCTCGAATTCAACCTGGACCCGACGATCGCGTCGGTGGCCTCGGTGCAAATCCTGCTGTTGGGCATCATCATGCTTGTGACCGACCGCTATGTGAAACTCAGTCAGGTGGTGTAAGAAATGGCGAAGGTCTCAATCGAAAACATCCGCAAGCAGTTCGGCGCGGCGGTCGCGGTGTCGGATTTTTCCCTGGAGATTGCCGAAGGCGAACTGGTCACCTTTCTGGGACCCAGCGGCTGCGGCAAGACGACCACGCTGCGCATGATTGCCGGCTTCATCACGCCCACGGCAGGGCGCATCCGCATCGGTGAAACCGACGTCACGCGGCTGCCGGTGCACAAGCGCGACACCGGCATGGTGTTCCAGCGCTACGCGCTGTTTCCGCACATGACGGTGGCGGAAAACGTGGCGTTCGGCCTGGAAATGCACAAGGTGCCCAAGGCCGATCGCGATGCAAAGATCCGGCGCGTGCTGGACATGGTGCGCATGACGGAACTGCGCGACCGGTATCCGCGCCAGTTGTCCGGCGGCCAGCAGCAGCGCGTGGCGATTGCGCGGGCGCTGGCGATCGAACCCAAGGTGTTCCTGCTGGACGAACCGTTGTCGAATCTGGACGCCAAGCTGCGCCTGGAAGTGCGCGAGGAGATCCGCGCGTTGCAACGGCGCCTGGGCCTGACCACCGTGTTCGTGACCCACGATCAGGAAGAAGCGCTGGCAATTGCCGACCGCATGGCCATCATGCACGACGGCATCGTGCAGCAGGTGGGCGCGCCCGACACGTTGTACGAGCGGCCCGCCAATCTGTTCGTGGCGGACTTCCTGGGCAAGATGAATGTCTTTACGGGACGCGGCCAGGCCAACGACCAGTTCGAAACCAAGGCCGGCCAGCGCATCGCCGCGCCGGGCGGCGGCAATGCCACGCATGTGGGCGTGCGGCCGGAACGTGTACGCCTGCAAGCGCAGCCGTCTGGCGGCAATGCGCTGCCAGGCGTCATCGAATCGTCGTTGTATCTGGGATCGGTGCTGGAGGTGCGTGTGCAGCTTGATGGCGGCGACCGCCTGATCAGCCAGATCGTCAATGCCGGCACGCGCGCCGCCCCGCCTACCGCCGGCGAGCGCGTGTATGCGTGCTTCGAACCCGACGACTGCGTCGCCTTCACGCAATAGGAGGCGCGATGACGACCGCAACGCAGGACGGACGCCCCAGCCGCTGGCTGGGCCCGGGGCTGGCCTTTCCGGCCTCGCTGGTGGTGCTGGTGATCATCATGATCCCCATCCTTCAGCTGGCGCGCTACAGCTTCAATCATTTCGACCCGGTCGAGATGATGCAGACCGCGTTCACGTTCGAGAACTACGCCAAGTTCTTTGGCGACCCGTACTACCGCGACATCTTCTTCACCACGCTGGGCATCGCGGCGCTGTGCACGGTGCTGGCGCTGGTGCTGGGCTTTCCGGTGGCGTACTTCCTGGCGCGAACGCAAAGCCGCTACAAGAGCCTGTTCGTGATCCTGCTGGTGTTTCCGCTGATGGTGGGCAACGTGGTGCGCGCGGCCGGCTGGATGGTGGCGCTGGGCAACGCGGGCGTGGTCAACGCCGTGTTGCAGGGGCTGGGCATCATCGATAAGCCGCTGACGCTGATGTACACGCCGACGGCGGTGGTGATCGGCACCACGGCGGTGGTCATGCCGTACCTGATCCTGACGCTGCAAAGCGTGTTGGAAGGCATGGACCTGTCGGTGGAAGAGGCCGCGCGCAACGTGGGCGCCAGCTTCTTCACCACCTTCCGGCGCATCGTGCTGCCGATCGCCGCGCCAGGCGTGGCCGCGGGCACGATGCTGGTGTTCATCCTGTGCATGAATGCGTACGCCACGCCGGTGCTGCTGGGCGGTTCCGGGCTGACCATGATGGCGCCGGCGCTATACGACCAGATCACCAAGGCCTCGAACTGGCCGTTCGGCGCGGCGCTCGCAGTCATATTGGTGTGCGGCACGCTTGTCATTGCCCTCTTTTCGAACTGGCTGATTCACCGGCGCTATATCAAGACGATGGCGTCCTGACCTGGATACCCCGATAAGGAAATTCTCATGTCTGCTGTGCTGTTCAAGAATGCGAACCTGCTCGATCCCCTGCAGTCCGACCTGCTGGAGGGGCACCACGTGCTGGTCGAGGATGGCGTCATCAAGGAAGTGTCGGACAAGCCGATCAGCGCTTCCTCGGCGCGCGTGATCGACGCCGCGGGCCGCACGCTGATGCCGGGTCTGATCGACCTGCACGTGCACGTGCTGGCCACGCAGTTGAATCTGAGTACGCAGGGCGTCCTGCCGGACGCGCTGGTGATGATGCGCGCGGTGCCCATCATGGCCGCCATGCTGCGCCGGGGCTTCACCACCGTGCGCGACGCGGGCGGCGCGGGCTGGGGCCTGAAGTGCGCGGTCAACGAAGGTACGGTCAAGGCACCGCGCCTGTTCATCTCGGGCCGCGCCATCAGCCAGACCGGCGGCCACGGCGATCCGCGTCCGCGCTCGGATCACCTGCGTCCCATGAGCTTTTGCGGCTGCTGCTTCCGTGCGGGCGATATC
Organism: Achromobacter sp. GQ309; assembly: GCF_059759315.1. Taxonomy (NCBI): domain Bacteria; kingdom Pseudomonadati; phylum Pseudomonadota; class Betaproteobacteria; order Burkholderiales; family Alcaligenaceae; genus Achromobacter; species Achromobacter sp. GQ309. The sequence goes on along the minus strand of NZ_JCAXDP010000009.1, from coordinate 131,986 downwards.
GGTCGCGTCGCCGACGGCATCGACGACGTGCGCAAGGCCGTGCGCCAGGAACTGCAGATGGGTGCGGACCAGATCAAGATGATGGCTTCGGGCGGCGTGGCCTCGCCCACCGATCCCATCGCCTCCTTCGGTTATTCGGAAGAAGAGATCCGCGTCATCGTCGACGAGGCGGCCAGCCGCCAGACCTACGTGATGGCGCATTCCTATACCGCCGACGCCATCGAGCGCGCCATCCGCAACGGCGTGCGCACCATCGAGCACGGCAATCTGGTCGATGAGCGCGTGGCGCGCTTCATGGCCGAGAAGGGCGCGTTCGTGGTGCCGACGCTGGTGACCTACGAGGCCCTGGCAAACGAAGGCGCCGATTACGGCCTGCCGGCGGACTCTGTCGCCAAGATCGCGACGGTGCGCACCGCAGGCCTGCATTCGCTTGAGATCTACAAGAAGGCGGGCGTGAAGATCGGCTACGGGTCGGATCTGCTGGGCCCGTCCCAGCGCCTGCAGAGCGACGAATTCCGCATCCGCCGCGAGGTGCTGTCCGCGCAGGAAGTCATCCAGTGCGCCACCACGACTGCCGCCGAAGTGCTGAACCAGGTCGGCCAGCTGGGCCGCATCCAGGAAGGGGCACTGGCGGACGTGCTGCTGGTGGACGGCAATCCGTACCGCGACCTGTCTTGCCTGCTGGGACAGGGCGAGCACATCGGCCTGATCATGAAGGGCGGCGTCATCGAACACAACGAGCTGGGAGTCTAGGAGCCATGAGCGATCCCACGTTTTCGCAGTCGGAAGTCGGCGAAGAGTCGCGTGACGTCAACGCGGCCAAGGGCTGGCATCCGCCTTCGGCGCCCGCGCCGCGCGACCGCGGCCTGGGACCGTTTCCGCGGCTGATCCTGCGCGGGGCCACGATCATCGACGGCACCGGCGCGCCGCCCTGGGGGCCGGTGGACATCGTGATCGAGAACGATCGCATCACGGCGCTGGTCAATGTGGGCACGCCGCACAAGGCCATCGATCCCAAGCGCCGGCCCGGTCCGGGCGACCACGAGATCGACTGCCACGGCAAGTTCGTCACGCCGGGCTTTGTGGACGCGCACGCGCACATCGGCACGCCGTATCACGCCATGAGCGGCATCGTGCCGCCCGCCGACTACATCTACAAGCTGTGGCTGGCGCACGGCGTCACCACCGTGCGCGAAATGGGCGCGATGGGCGGCCTGGGCTGGACGATGGAGCAGCGCGAGCTGTCCGCCGCGAACCAGATCGCCGCGCCGCGCATGATCGTGCATTCCGTGTTCCCGGCGGTGAACGATCGCGTCAAGACCATCCACACGCCCGAGCAGGGCCGCGAATGGGTGCGCAAGCTGGCCGCGCGCGGCGCGGACGGCATCAAGTTCTTCGGCGCCCCGCCCGCCATCATGGAAGCGGCGCTGGACGAGGCGGCCAAGGTAGGCCTGCGCTCGGGCTGCCATCATGCGCAGATGGCAGTGACGCGCGTGAACGCGATGAAGTCCGCGCGCTGGGGGCTGACCAGTTCCGAACACTATTACGGCCTGCCCGAGGCGCTGTTCGAAGACCGCGTCGTGCAGTCGTTTCCGACGGACTACAACTACAGCGACGAGTATTACCGCTTTGCGGTGGCCGGCCAGACCTTCATGCAGGCCGCGCAGCCGGGGTCGGCCAAGTGGCGCCAGGTCATGGACGAGTTCCTGGAACTGGGCCACACCTTCGTGCCCACCTTCAACATCTACGACGCCAACCGCGACCTGATGCGCGCGCGCCGCGCGGACTGGCACGACGAGTACACGTGGAAGGCGGTGTGGCGATACTTCCAGCCGCAGCGCGGCGGCCACGGCGCCTACTGGTATCGCTGGAGCACCACCAACGAGATCGAGTGGAAGCAGAACTACCGGCTATGGATGCAGTTCATCAACGAATACAAGAACCTGGGCGGACGCGTCTGCGCGGGCAGCGATTCGGGCTTCATCTATCAGATCTATGGATTCGGCTTCGTCCGCGAACTTGAGCTGCTGCAGGAAGCGGGCTTTCATCCCATCGAGGTCTTGCGCGCGGCCACGTCGCACAGTGCGGCGTTGCTGGGCATCGATGACGACACCGGCTCCATCGACGTGCAGAAGCGCGCCGACCTGCTGATCCACGACCAGAACCCGCTGACCGACTTCAAGCTGCTGTTCGGCACGGGCGCCATGCGGCTGAACGACGACACCGCCAAGGTCGAATGGCAGCGCTGCCTGCAGACCACCATCAAGTCGGGCGTGGTGTACGACACCGCCGAGCTGCTGGCCGACGTGCGCGCGATGGTCCGCGACAGCTGGGCCGACGATCCGGATGGCGAGCGTCCGCCGACCGGCGGCGCACCGTCGGGATCGCCATGCGACACGGGCGAGGACGCACCCTGATGGCCATCGACCTGTTCCTGTTGTGCGGGTTTCTGGGCAGCGGCAAGACCACGCTGCTGGTGGACTACCTGCGCGATCCGGAATCGCGTGACACCGGCGTGATCGTCAACGAGGCCGGCGAGGTCGGCGTGGACGGGGCCATCGTGGCCAATGACAGCGACAACGTGCCGATGACCTTGATGGCCAACGGCTGCGTGTGCTGCTCGCTGCGCAGCGACCTGGTCTACACGCTGAGCGCGCTGCTGGACGCGCCCCGCCCCGAAGGCGAAGGCCCCTTGCAACGCGTCATCCTGGAATGCAGCGGGCTGTCGCGGCCCGGCCCGATCATCGCGTCGCTCGCGGATCCGGAACTGGCCAGCCGCGGCCTGCGGCTGACGGTGGTCTGCACCGACGATTGCGCGCGTGATCCCGACGCGCTGGCCGAGATGGACGAGGCCATGGCGCAGTTCGGGGCGGCGCATCGCATCGTGCTGACCAAGACCGATCTGCTGCCGGCCGTTCCCGGTGCGCTGGGCGCTCGTGCCGCGCGTGCCGAGGCCCTGAATCCGCTGGCCGTCGTTGTCGCGGAACCGGATCGCACCCGCGCCGTGCGGGCCGCGTTCGCGCCGTCGCAAGGCACGTCCGACCTGGCGGGGTTGGCGGCGCGGATGCTGTCGGCAGGCGGGCAGGGCGCGGCGCATCCGCGCATTCGCGTGATGGCGGCGCGCGCGCAGCCCGGCATCAGCTGGACCGATTTTTCCGAATGGCTGGACAACCTGGCCGGGCTCTGCGGCGACCGCCTGCTGCGCGTCAAAGCCGTGGTGCGCGTCAGCGATTGCGAGGAACCCATCTTGATCCAGTCCGTCGGCTCGACCTTCAGCCTGCCGCAGCGGCTGACGCGGCAGCCGGATGCGCGCGACGCGATCATCGTGATTGCGCGCGACATCGAGGCCGAGGAAATCCGTGCCTCCGCGCCGCATGCGCCGGTCGACATGCTGGTCTGAACACCGTTGAATCCAAGGCCGCGCGGCCAGACTGGCCTGCCGCGCGGTGCACCGTAGCTAGTCGTCAGTTCTTTTCGATACGAGGTTGTCATGCAAGAGAAAAACCTGAATCGCCGTGGCTTCATCAAGACCGCCTCCGGCTTGGCGCTTGCGCCCGCCCTGGGCTGGCTGCCCGGCATGGCCCACGCCGCCGAAAAGGAAATCGTGGTCGGCACCTGGGGCGGCGACTACCAGAACCTGCTGCAGCAGATCATCAATCCCATCGTCGCCAAGCAGGACGTGAAGGTGGTCTACGACACGGGTAACGCCGTGGGCCGCGTCACCAAGCTGCGCGCCGAAAAGAACTCGCGCCGCGGCAGCATGGACGTGGCGCTGCTGGGTGAAGTCGATATGTACGACGCCGAGCGCTCCGGCACGCTGGAGCCCCTGGACGTCAAGAAGCTGCCCAACCTGGCCAACGCGATCGACACGCTGAAGACGCCGTACTCGATTCCGCACATCTTCAGCGCGATGACGCTGGTCTACAACACCGAGAAATTCCCGACGCCGCCCGATTCGCTGCAGGTGCTGCTGGATCCCAAGTGGAAGGGCCAGGTCGGCTTCTCCGACATTCTTTATCTCTACAACTCGGTCTTCGTGGGACTGGGCGCGGACGGCACCACCAAGGACTACGAGGGCGGCAAGCGGTTCCTGGCCAAGCTCAAGCCGAACGCGCCGCGCATCTACCCGTCCAATGAAGCCGTCGCGGCCGCCTTCAAGTCCGGCGAAATCGCGATCGCCGTCATGTGGAAGGCGCGTGCGCTGCAATGGAAGGACAGCGGACTGCCGCTGGGCTTCGTGATTCCGAAGGAAGGATCGGTGCCGGTGTCGTTTGAAGCCGCCGTCGCCAAGAACAGCCGCAACAAGGACGCGGCGTGGGCGTACCTGAACGCCATGCTCGATCCCCAGGGCCAGATCGGCTTTGCGGAAAAGATGGGCTACGCGCCCACCGTCACCAACGCGTCGCTGCCCGAGGCATTGAAGCGCGTGGGCTTCTCGGATGCCGAGGTCAAGCTGCTGCACGCGTACGACCTGAAGGGATTGACCGAGAAGAAGGCGGAGATGCTGGAGTTCTGGAACAAGGAGTTCAAGGCGGGTTGATACGGACGCGGGACGTCGTTTCCCGCGTTTGCGCCACTGACCGCTTCACCGAAGCGCGATTCCTGCAGGGGAATCGCGCTTTTTCGTTTCCGGACGCCGCTGCATGCGTAGTGAAATGTTATATCATCCGCCTGCTGGTTTGTAATGATATAACATCCGAGAGAGTAAAGATGAACGGTAAGAAGCTGGGGATGGGGAAAGCGCGCGGCAAAGCATCGCGCGTTCGAGCGGTTGGCCGGGCGCCCTTGAAGCCGCTGGTGTGCTCGCTGATGCTGATGGCGCCCGTCGCCCAGGCGCAGACCGAAGGCGAGACCCGCACGCAGACCGTGGCGCCGATCACGGTCTCCGCGAATCCGCTGGGGCTGGACCTGAACAGCACCACGCTGCCGGCCTCGGTGCTGGAAGGCGATGCGTTGATCGAGCAGCGCAACGGCACGCTGGGCGAAACGCTCAAGAACCTGCCGGGCGTCAACAGCGACACGTTCGGCGGCGGCGCCAGCCGTCCGGTGATCCGCGGACAGACTGCTCCGCGCGTAAAGGTGCTGTCCGATGGGTCCGAAGTGATGGATGCCTCGGCCATCTCGCCCGACCATGCGGTGACCGTCGAGCCGCTGCTGGCCGACCGCATCGAAGTGCTGCGCGGCCCGGCCACGCTGCTGTACGGCGGCGGCGCGATCGGCGGCGTGGTGAACGTGATCGACAAGAAGATTCCGACCGAAGTGCCGGAAAAGGGCATCGCGGCCGAAGCGGAACTGCGCGGCGCCACCGGCACCAAGGAACGCGCCGGCGCGGTGGGCATCACGGCGGGCGAGGGCCAGTTCGCGGTGCGCGTCGAAGGCATGAAGCGCCGCACCAGCGACTACGACGTGCCGGACTGGCCCGGCGGCAAGCTGGAAGGCTCGTACAGCGAGTCGACGCAGGGCTCGGTCGGCATGTCGTGGATCACGCCGCGCGGCTACGTGGGCGTGGCGTTCACGCACCTGCAAAGCGAATACGGCCTGCCCGGCCACAACCACGAATACGAAGGCTGCCATCCGCACGGCACGCATCTGCATTGCGGCGGCCATGACCACGACCATGGGGACGAAGGCGAGGAAGGCCACGACCACGACCATGATCATGAACATGGCGGCGTGCCCTACGTGAAGCTGCGCAGCAACCGGATGGACCTGCGTGCCGAATACCAGGATCCGTTCGCAGGCTTCGAGAAGATCCGATTCCGCGGTGGCCTGACGGATTACCAGCACGACGAGATCGAGGGCGGCGAGGTCGGCACGCGTTTCAAGAACAAGGGCTACGACATGCGGGTGGAACTGCAGCACAAGCCCATCGCCGGCTGGCGCGGCGTGATCGGCCTGCAGAACGCATACAGCGATTTCAGCGCCGAAGGCGAAGAGGCATTCCTGCCGCCGAGCAAGACGCGTTCGAACGGCGTGTTCCTGCTGGAGGAATACCAGTTGAACGACTGGCGCTTCGAGCTGGGCGCGCGTCAGGACTGGCAGCGCGTGTCGCCGTCGGGCGGCGCGCCGCGCAGCAGTCTGTCGGGCACGTCGCTGTCGGCCGCCGCGATCTGGGACTTTGCGCCGCAGTATTCCGTGGCGCTGTCGCTGTCGCGCTCGCAGCGCCTGCCCAACGCGCAGGAGCTGTATGCGGACGGCATCCACATCGCCACCAATACGTATGAACTGGGTAATCCGGACCTGACGCGCGAAACGTCGCACAACATCGACCTGACGCTGCGCAAGCATTCGGGCGACACGACGTTCTCGGCAAGCGTGTTCCACAACCGCGTGAAGAACTACATCTACGCCAACACGCTGGATCGCTACGAGGACTTCCGCCTGATCGAATACACGCAGCAGGATGCGGAATTCACGGGCGTGGAAGGCGAACTGCGGCACCAGTTCACGCCGATCTTCTCGGCGGCGGTGTTCGGCGACTACGTGCGCGGCAAGCTCACGGGCGGCGACGGCAATCTGCCGCGCATTCCGGCCGGACGTGCGGGCGTGCGCGGCAACTTCAAGTGGCAAGAGTGGTCGGGCGGCGTCGAATACGCACGCGTGTTCGCGCAGAAGGACATTGCGGCCTATGAAGACACCACGCCGGGCTACAACATGGTCAACGCGGTGGTGGCCTATCGCGGCCAGTACGGCGCCACGGGCTACGAGGTCTTCCTGCGCGGCACCAACCTGCTGAACAAGCTGGCTTACAACCACGCCTCGTTCATCTCGACGGTTGCGCCGCTGCCCGGCCGCAGCGTGCTGCTGGGCGTGCGCATGACGTACTGACCCGGTTGGGTGCGGCGGCGGGCTGTGCTATTTTCGGCGGGTGCCGCTGTCCGCGGCGGCATCCCGCGCCAGGAGCCCGCCATGCTGAAGTTCGCCGCCAATCTGTCGATGATGTACACGGAACATGCGTTCCTGGACCGCTATGCGGCGGCCGCCGCCGACGGCTACGCGGGCGTGGAGTGCATGTTTCCCTATGAAGCGCCCGCCGCGTTCGTGCGCGAGCGCATGGACGCCGCCGGGGTGGCGCAGGTGCTGTTCAATGCGCCGCCCGGCATCAGCGCGCAAGGCGATCGCGGGCTGGCGGCCCTGCCGGGCCGGCAGGCCGAGTTCCAGGCCGGCATCGAGCAGGCCCTCTGTTATGCCACCGCGTTGTCTTGTTCCAATGTCCATGTGATGGCGGGCGTGGCGCCGCCTGATGCCTCGCGCGAGGCGATGCTGGACTACTATCACGCCAATCTCGACTGGGCCGCGCGCGAGGCGCGTTCGGCCGGCGTCACGCTGCTGATCGAGCCGATCAACACGCGCGACATCCCCGGCTATTTCCTGAACCGCCAGGAGGACGCGCACGCCGTCGTGCAGGCGGTCAATGCGCCCAACCTGAAAGTGCAGATGGACCTGTACCACTGCCAGATCGTCGAAGGCGACGTCACCGCCAAGCTGCGCGAGTACCTGCCCACCGGGCGCGTGGGCCACCTGCAGATCGCCGGCGTGCCGCTGCGCCAGGAGCCGGACCGGGGCGAACTCGATTACGGCTGGGTTTTCGGCGTGCTGCGCGAGTTGCAGTACACCGGCTGGATCGGCTGCGAGTACCGTCCCGCAGGTTCCACGTCGGCCGGACTGCGCTGGCTGAGCGCCGCGCGCGCCTGATCGGCAACAATCCTGCATTTGAAGTTCAAAAGGAGTGAGCGTCATGTTCCAGGGCGTGCTGCGCATGCTGTTTTCGGCGGCGCTGGCCGCGGCCATGCCGGCCGCGTCGTGGGCGGCCGACTATCCCGATCGGCCCATCCGGTGGCTGGTGCCGTTCAGCGCGGGAGGGGGCAGCGATCTGGCGACGCGCATCGTGGCCCGGCATGTCGGCCAGACGCTGGGGCAGCCGGTGGTGGTGGAGAACCGCCCGGGCGCCGCCACCATCGTCGCCGCGCAGGAGGCCGCGCGCGCCCAGCCGGACGGCTACACGGTGCTGACCGCGGGCATGAGCACGCTGGCGCTCAACCCGTGGCTGTACGACGATCTGCCCTACGATCCGCAGCAGCAACTGACGCCGGTGTCCACGCTGGTGGCGCTGCCCATCGTGCTGGTCGCGGCGCCTGATTCGGGCCTGCACACGCTGGACGACGTGAAGACCTACCTGAAACGCGAGCCGCCGGGCAGCTATGCGTCGCTGGGCGTGGGCAGCCCGCATCATCTGGCGATGGAACTGTTCATGGAAACCGTCGGCGGCCGCGCGACCGCGGTGCCGTACAAAGGGTCGCCGCCCGCGCTGCAGGACGTTGCCGCGGGCGTGGTGCCGCTGATGATGGCGGACCTGGCCGCCGCCCGGCCGCTGATCCAGGCGGGCAGGCTGCGCGCGATTGCCATGCCGTCCGCCAAACGGTCTGCGCAACTGCCGGGCGTACCGACGTTTGCCGAGGCCGGCGGGCCGATCTTCGAGGCGGCGGCCTGGCAGGGCGTGGTCGCGCCGGCCGGCACGCCCGCGCCCATCGTGGAAAAGCTCAGTCAGGCGATCCGGCAGGCGCTGACATCGCCGGATGTCGTCAGGCAGTTGACGCTGCAGGGGTTGGAGCCGACCGGCAGCACGCCCGATGCCTTTCGCGCGTACGCGCTGCAGGAGCACGAACGCTGGGGCGCGGTCATTCAGGGCAAGGGGCTTTCCGCGGAATAAGGGGCCGGGGTGACGCGTTGCCGGGCAAGGCGTAAACGGGACTTGGCGCTGGGTGAGAAGGGTTTGGGTAGCAAAGGGCGGGGTAACAGCCGCCGCAAGGTGTAACGCCGGCGTGCACGGCGGCGGCGCGGGCGTACGATGAAACGATGCGCATCCGGCCCGGACCGCGGGCGAGGAGACTGCCATGTCTTTGATCGTAGCTGCCCGCTTCGAGGGCTTTGAAGCCGCCAAGGCCGCCACCAGCCGCCTTGCCACCAGCGGCTTTCCCGACTGGGATATCCATACCTTCTACGTCAATCCCGCCGGCGAGCACGGCCGCTTTCCCTATGGCGGCGACCGGCGTTCCGACCCCGACGCGGGGCGCGCCGACATGGGCGCCTATCTGGGCGCGGGCGGCGTAGGGGCCGTGTTTGCGGTGTTCGGCGGATTCGTCGCGGCGGAACTCAGCGACTCCACTGCCGCAATACTGGCCGCGGCGGGTGTGGGCGCGTACCTCGGGTCGCTGTTCGGCGCGCTTTGGGTGACGGGGCATGGCACCACGCAGCACGGCCACTTCAATCCCGACTCTCATGCCGAGATCCGTCAGGCCGGGGTCATGGTCGCCGTGCGGGTCAGGCCGCAGCGCGAGATCCTGGCATGCCGCATTCTGCGCGATGCTGGTGGCGCCGACGTGGAACACGCCAACGGCCGCTGGCGCAACAACCACTGGGAAGACTTCGACCCGCTATCGCTGCCGCAGCGCGAGCCGGGTTTTGGTTGATGGCGGGGTCAAGGGCGATTGACCGCGGTAGTGTCAGACACCTGATGAGACAGTGTCCGCCCGCGAAGGGTGCCGATCAGTCAGGCGCAGGAATCGGCGCCTTGCGGCTGCGCTGCGCCGTCGCGGCGCAGCCGGCGGAGGCGATGATGATGCCTCCGATCGCCAGCCATTGCGTCTGCGACAGGTGTTCGTTCAGCACGACGACCCCGGCCAGTGCGCCCATCGCCGGCTCCATGCTCAGCAGCACGCCGAACGTCTTTTGCGGCAGCCGCCGCAGCGCCACCATTTCCAGCGAATAGGGCAAAGCGCTGGACAGGATGCCGACGGCCACGCCCGCCAGAATGAGTTTGGGATCCAGCAGCGCCATGCCCGCGTGCGCCGCGCCGACGGGCAGGGCGACCATCGCGGCCGCCAGCAGACCCAGCGATGTCGCCTGGCCGCCATGCACGTTGCCGGCCATCTTGCCGAAGATGATGTACAGCGCCCAGCACACCGCTGCCCCCAGCGCGTACGCGATGCCTTGCGGATCGAGGTCGTGGACGGACTGGCCGGTGGGAATGAGCAGGATCAGGCCGGCCAGCGCGCAGGCGATCCACACAAAGTCGATGGCGCGCCGTGACAGCACCACAGCCAGCGTCAGCGGTCCCGTGAATTCGATGGCGATGGCAATGCCCAGCGGCAGCGTTTTCAGCGCCATGTAGAACAGCAGGTTCATGCACGCCAGCGTCACGCCGTACAGGGCGATCTTCGCGGCATTGACGCGCGTCAGCGGAAAGCGCCACGGCCGCCAGAAGGCCAAGAGGATGATGGCGCCGATGACGATGCGATACGCGGTGGTGCCTTGTGCGCCCACTTCCGGAAACAGCGATTTCGCGAACGACGTGCCCACGCACAGCGAGGCCATGGCGCCGATCAGCGACAGGGTGGGGAGCAGGGTGGACGTGGCGCTGTTGTGTCCGTTGTTCAAGGTGGCGGCGGTCATGGAAGGCGGGGGTTGTGCAAAAACGCTTGTGTCAGGGATGTGGCGTGGACGGTCAGGGCTGCGGATTCATCGCCGTGGAAACCAGCACGTAGATCGCCAGCCCCAACATGATCGCGCCCAGAATGCCCTGCTGCGCGCGCAGGAACCACGGATTGCGCGCGACCCAGCCGCGGATGCGCGACGCGCCGTACGCAAAGCAGCTGCCGTAGGGCAGGCTGAGCGCCTTCATCGTGATGCCCAGCACCAGCATCTGGATCCAGACCGGCCCATTGTCCGGCGAGGTGAACTGCGGCAGGAAGGCGATCATGAAGAGCAGCACCTTCGGATTGAGCAGGTTGGTGATGAAGCCCTGCCAGAAGGCGTCGCGCGCGTCGCCCGGCCGGGCCGCCAGCGATACCTCGGCGGCGTTCGCGCACCGGATCATCGCCTTGATGCCCAGGTACCCCAGATACAGGCCGCCCGCCGCCTTGATGCCGACGAAAAGCGTGGGAAAGGTTCGCAGCACGGAAGCCAGGCCCAGCACCACGGCCGGAACCTGGATGAAACCGGCGGCCACGTTGCCCAGCACGCTATGGAAGGCGGGCCGAAACCCTTGCGTCATGCCGCGCGACAGCGTTAGGGCCATGTCGGGGCCGGGCGTGAGCTTCAAGGCCGCGTCGGCGGCCAGGAACAGCAGGAAAAGCTGGAGTGAGGGCATTGCAGGGTGCTGCGTGGAAATTCCCGGCGGCGCGGGCGGAGGGCTCCCAGTGTAAGCAAGCGGCTTGAATAATTCCTGCGTCCGGCACGCTCGAAATGAAGTTTCCCGTCAAATTCTCGACGGTTTGCGTCGTAGCCACGATTAGAATCGGCCGATACCCGCAACCTGCCCGATGTTTCACCTAAAAAGCGTTCCGAGCGCCCCATGGAACTAGACGATTTCGACCTGCAGATCCTGCAAAGCCTGCAAGAAGACAACCAGCGCACCAGCCAGGACGTCGCGCAACGCGTGAACCTGTCGCCCGTGTCCTGCCTGCGCCGCATGAAGCGGCTGCGCGACGCCAAGGTGGTGACGGCCGACGTGTCCGTCGTGGACCCCGCCGCCGTGGGACGCGGGATCACGATGGTGGTGCTGGTGTCGCTGGAAAGCGAGCGCGCCGACAAGCTCGACCAGTTCAAGCGCGCCATGCAGACCGCGCCCGAGATCATGCAGTGCCTGTCGGTGACGGGCGAGGTCGACTTCGTGCTGACGCTCACCATGCGGGACATGGCGGAATATGAGGTGTTCGCGCAGCGCCACTTTTGGGGCAATCCCAACGTGAAGCGGTTTTCGACGCTGGTGGTGATGAGCCGGGTGAAGAATGGGCTGACGGTGCCGGTGATGGCTGGGGAGTGAACCGGCGCACCGGGCGGCATGGGCGCTCATGCGTGCGCGCAACCGGCCGCTCAAGCCCCTGACGGCTGGCCGCCGTCCCGGCTGCCGGTTCGCGCGGGGCCAGGCCCGTGCGGGTCGGCCGGCCAGGCCGCGTGGAGCGCACGGCCAGCTTCTTCCGAAACACTGCGCAAGTGCAGGTCCCGCTGCGGAAAGGGGATCTGGATGCCCGCATCCCGCAGCGCGTCGTACATCCGCGCCAGCATGTCGCTGCGGATCTCGATCCACCGGTCAAAGTCGTAGGTCCACGCGCGCAAGCTGAAATCCAGTGTGCTGGCGCCAAAGCCCATGAAGAGCACCATGGGCGCAGGCTCCGTGACCACGCCCGGCGTCTGCCGCGCGACGTCGTCCAGCAGCGCGAGCACCTGCCGCGGGTCGGTGCCGTAGGCCAGGCCGATGCTGATCTCGATCCTGCGGCTGCGGTCCAGCATCGTCCAGTTGGTCAGCTTGTCGGACAGCAGCGTGCCGTTCGGGACGATCACGTCGGCGCCGTCGAACGTCTTGATACGGGTGGCGCGCATGCCGATATCCCTTACCTGGCCCGACGTGCCGCCGATCTCCACGACATCGCCGGGCTGGATCGGCCGTTCGAACATCAGGATCAGGCCCGACACGAAGTTGTTCACCACGCCCTGCAGGCCAAAGCCGATGCCCACGCCCAGGGCGCCGAACACGATGGTGAGCTGGCTGGTCTGGAAACCCGCGGCCGACAGGGCGATGCCCAAACCCAGCAGCAGCACCAGGTAGTAAGACAGCGAGGCGATGCTGTTGCCGACGCCGCGCGGCAGCGACATGCGGGTCAGGACCTCGTCGTGCAGGATGAGGCGCACCGCGCGCGCGGCCCAGAAGGCTATCACGACCGAGATCGCGAAGACCAGGATGTTGCCCAGGCTGATCGAGACTTCGCCGACTTCCAGCGTGTACGACAGCACCTGCGTCACGAAGGCGTATGTGGCGCGCAGGACGCGGAACCGGTCCATGGTGTAGACCGCCCAGCCCACGATCGCGGCGGCACTGACAAGGCGGATCAGCAGCAGCACCAGCGGCGGCGCGTGTTCGCGCGCCAGCCGGAAGCGCGAAATGCCCTGACGGGCCAGCAGAAGCTGCAGCAGCGTGATGATGACGGTCACGCCCGCATACAGCACCAGCCCGAAGTAGCCGCTGCCGATGATGCCGCTGGTCAGCATCTCGGACAACGACACATTGCCGATGAGGTTCGCGCCCAGCGACACGCACAGCAGGGCTGCCGCGCACCAGGCGACGGCGCGCAAGGCGCGCACCAGCCGCTCGGAACCGGGCGGATAGGTCTGGCGCCGTCCGCGCGCCAGCAGCCACAGAATGGCCGTCAGGGCCGCCACCGCCGCCGCTACGGTCGACACACGATAGAAGAGGGTGTTGGCCAGGAACAGAAAGCCCAGCCGCTCGGCCAGGAAGAGCGCGGTGATGACCCGCGGCCAATGATCGAGATGCCGGCGGCTGGCGGGTGGAAGCAGGCGCAGCACCGGCACCGCCGCCAGCACCAGGGCGATCTGCTGCACCATCAACGGCGCGTCCGGCTCCAGAGCCAGCACGCCCATCATCGACAACAGGACCCACGTGGAGATGGGCCGCCCGAGCACACCGGCAGCGGTTTCGCTCATGACGCCGGTGCGGATGGCGTTGCGGCTTTTTCTGGCCAGCCAGATCAGCAGCGGCAGCAGCAGCAGTTGCAAAGTGTGCAGCGCGCGCTGATTGCTGGCGCCGGCGGCGCCGTAGTCGCGCGCGAAGCGGACCTCGATGTCCAGACCTTGGCGCAAAAGGGTCATGGTGTCCTGGTCGGATCTTCCGGACCAGTCCAATGCCCAGAGCGGCGGCGAATCCACGCGCAGGAGCCGCGCATCGACATAGCTGATCGCCTCCATCACCTGACGCTGGCCTGCCTTGATCTGTTCCTCGATCGCGTTGGCCCGCTGTTCCAGTTCGACCTGGCGCGACAGCGGCACGGACAGCGCCTGGCTGGCCGCCAGCAACTGCGCGATCACCACGTCGACGCGGTCGGCCAATGCCGCCGGCAGCCCCGCCGCGCCCGGCGCGTCCTTGATCGCCTGCCACGCCGTGCGCCGGCGCAGCAGCTCGGCCGCGTCGCTCGCGTACCAGGCCGTCGCCTGCCGCATGTCGGCCCGCCAGCGCGCCAGCCGCCGCACGTCAAAGAGCCAGTGCCGCTCCAGGCTTTCGAGCCGCATGATGGGAAAGTTGCGCAGCTGGGCCGGCTGGAATTCGTAGAGCTTTTCGTCCGCGGACTTGGCGATGGCATCGAGCGGCGGCATCAGCGCGCTCAACGGATCCGCCGTCGCCGCGCGCTGCAACACGCCCTCGGCGTATCGCAAATCCGTGTCCGCCCGCAGCGGAATCTCGGCCATCTGGATCGCGGCGGGCGGCGCGGCAGGCGCCGGCGTTTCCGCTGCAAGCGCCACACGCGCCCATCCCAGCACCAGGCCAAACAGCCAGAAGAGGATTCGTGCGCGTGCGCGCATGTTGCGACTCCGTGGTGGGGGACGGACGTGCGGTTACTTGGGATCGACTGCGAAACGGCGGCATGTCACGATATCGCGAAATGCGGCGGGCTAGAAGGGCTGTTGCGGGAAGAGGGACGCACGAGTGCGGGAGGCTGCGATTCGGAAGCCGCCTCTGGCGCTGAGCGCCGCATGTAGCAGTTGCAAAAAACCGGTTCATGGGTGATATTCGCTATTCGCGAATAGCGAATATGCTCATGGACCTGAAGCCTCAAGACCTCCTGGTATTACTCAAGGCTGCTGCCCACCCGCCGCAGCATTGGACCTACGCTGCGCTGGGTTCTGCGTTGCACATGAGCGCCTCGGAGGCCCACGCAAGCGTCAAGCGGGCGGTCGCGTCAGGGTTGGCGGTGGCGCCGGCACGCGGTAAATGGCGGCCGGTAAGAGGGAATATTCTGGAGTTTGTCGTCCACGGTGTGCGTTATGTCTGGCCGGCGACGCCGGGGCCGGTCAAGCGTGGCATTCCGACTGCCTTCGGCACCGAGCCGCTAGCCAGCCGCTTGAACGCCGCGCCAGGGGAGGCCCCCGTCTGGGCGTATCCCACGGGCGTGGCCAAGGGACCAACGCTTTCGCCGCTGTATCGGACGGCGCCGCAGGCCGCGCTTGCGGATCCGGCCCTGCACCGCATGCTGGCGTTGGTGGATGCCTTGCGCACAGGCAGAGCCCGTGAGCGCGACCTCGCTACGCAACTTTTGGAGGCCGAACTGATGCGCGCCGATGCAGGAGTCTTAGATGCGAACGGATGACCCAAACTTGCCCTATTTACGTAGCATCGCCAGGGCGCTGGGCGAATTGCGGGAACAAGTTGTATTTGTCGGCGGAGCTGTGGCGGGCCTTCTGATCACGGACCCTTTGGCGGACCCTGTGCGTGCGACGCGCGACGTGGACGCTGTGCTGGAGGCCAATCGTGCAGCGTTTCATAGGTTCGAAGAAGCCGTTGCGGCGCGTGGGTTTGCGCGCGATGTCAGCAGTGATGTCATTTGCCGCTGGGTGCATAAGGAATCCGGCGTGCTTTTCGATCTCATGCCCGTTCAGCCGGAGATCCTAGGCTTCTCCAATCGCTGGTATTCCTACGCGGTCGAGACGGCTGGCGATATGGAGCTGGAACGGGGGGTGACGATCAAGCTGATCAGCGCCGTCGCCTTTGTCGCGACGAAGCTAGAGGCATTTGCTGGCCGGGGGGGAGGTGACTTTATGAACAGTCACGACCTGGAAGATATATTGAACATTGTGGATGGGCGTGAGGAATTGGCGGCGGAACTTGCCGCCTCGCCTGCGCCGTTGCGCCAGGCCATGGGCGCCGCGATCTCCAAGCTCGTCGAGAATCCCGACTTGGCGAATGTGCTTCCAGGACTTCTTGCCGAGCCGGAGCGTGCCGATCTCATCATGGAACGCCTGAAGACGTTAAGGGGCTGAGATCGGGTGCTGAAATCGGGGGCTGGGCCTGCGTGACCGTTCACCGGGCGTGAGCGCGCAGGACGTGCACGGTGGTGGCTGCTGTTCACGCGGGGTTTCGAAGCGTAGCTCTTTGGCAGACGGCAGTCGTACCCATCATGAGATTGGCGAAGCGTCGGCAATCTGCTCATAAATTGCTCAATATTGTGCAGATAATGAGTAGATTAACGCCGACTTAGGTCGCTAGCGTCGCAGTTCGGGCGGTTCTCAGTCGTAACCGTAAAAGGAATCCTGGAAGTTGCCCGCCTCGACTTCGGCAACTTCTGGGCGCTCCTTGAACCAGCGGACGACAGATTGCCGTTGCTCTTCGGTTGGAGACCCCGCTCCGGCAAGCACTATGCCACCGATCTCGCCTTCGTTGAAGCCGCCGGCAAAGTAAAGGTTGCAGGATTCAATCCACGCAATGAACTCATTGAGGAACGCGTCTTCATCGATGCCGCTAACGAGCGAGCCGCGCACTTCGAAATGGAGCTCTTGGAATTCGCCAACGTGCAACTTCTTGCGCTGTCGGCGGTTCAGCTGGCGCATGCGGCCATTCACCGGTGCAATCGATCGATATTTACGCACGGAGACCTCGCGGGCGATGAAATCGAGGAGATGTGATGGAGGCTTGTGTGCGGCGGCGTACAACTGCACGTCCCCGCGGCGGCCCCATCCGCTGGCTGTCGGGGAAGCAGCATCCCGATCTGGGAGAAACAATCCTCGGCATGGCGAAGATCTGAATTTTTTGGTGGCCTGGGGCGGAATCGAACCACCGACACAAGGATTTTCAATCCTCTGCTCTACCGACTGAGCTACCAGGCCAACGAAGCCCGCCACTATACACAAAATGTCGGGACACGTGGCGGCGTTTAGCGCCGCCACTAACAAAATACGGGCGGCCTGTAGCGCCACCACTAACAAAATACGGGCGGCGTGTAGCGCCACCACTAAAAAATACGGGCGGCGCAGCGACGCCATCAACAAAAAACCCAGCGCAAGGCTGGGCTTTTTGTGGGAACCGAAGCTCCCGGAAATTCTTTTGGTGGCCTGGGGCGGAATCGAACCACCGACACAAGGATTTTCAATCCTCTGCTCTACCGACTGAGCTACCAGGCCAACGAAGTCCGCAACTATACACAATTTTTTGGCGTTGTGCCAGCCGGGCGGGGGAAGCGTCGCTTTTTTTCGTGACCCGGCACGCGATGTCGCCGTACAGGGGCAGCAAAGCGGTCAACTGTTGCCTACAAGGCACGATTGGGCGCCAACTGTCCGCGATTGGGGACGGGAATGGCCTGGGGATAACCCGCAGGAGTATAATCGTCAGCGGTTTTGCTGTTACAGCCGGATGCTTTCCCGCCTTTGACGCGCGACAAGCGGGCTGCGACGCATTGTTCTTATAGTGGCAGTACTTAACGCTTAGCCGCGGGTGGCTTTCCGCCATCCCTCACACATGTCGGTAGCTGTCCTTGCCTTCGGTCTGAATCACACGTCCGCGCCGGTGTCGGTCCGCGAACGCGTGTCCATGCCCGTTGATCTGGTCAAGCCCGCCCTCGAAGGCTTGCGTTCGGCATTCGGCGGCTCCGTCCGCGAAGCCGCCATCCTGTCCACCTGTAATCGCACCGAGATCTACTGCGCGGCCGACGGCCACGTGGCGGATCAGTTGCCCGCCTGGCTGGCTGAACACAACCGCCTGGACGCCGGCACGCTGCGCCCGCACCTCTATCGCCATCATCAAGACGACGCCGTGCGTCACGCCTTCCGCGTGGCAAGCGGCCTCGATTCCATGGTGCTGGGCGAAACCCAGATTGTGGGCCAGATGAAGGACGCGGTGCGCGCCGCCGGCGAAGCCGGATCCCTCGGCACGCTGCTGCACCAGATGTTCCAGCGCACCTTCTCGGTCGCCAAGGAAGTCCGGTCGCAAACCGCCATCGGCGCCGAATCCGTGTCCATGGCCGCCGCCGCGGTGCGTCTTGCCGAGCGCGTGTTCGGCAACCTGGACCAGGCCCGCACGCTGTTCATCGGCGCGGGCGAAATGATCGAATTGTGCGCCACGCACTTTGCCGCGCAACGTCCGCGCAGCATGGTGGTGGCCAACCGCACGGCCGAACGCGCCGAACTGCTGGCCAACCGCTTCTCGGCCAGCACGATGAAGCTGTCCGACCTGACCGAGCGGCTGTCCGAGTTCGACGTCATCGTTTCCTGTACGGCAAGCTCCCTGCCCATCCTCGGCCTGGGGATGGTTGAACGGGCTACGCGCCTGCGCCGTCACCGCCCGATGGTCATGATCGATCTGGCCGTGCCGCGCGACATCGAACCCGAAGTCGGCCGTCTGGACGACGTCTATCTGTACTCGGTGGATGACCTGGGCCGGCTGGTGCAGACCGGCACCGACGCGCGCCGCGCCGCGGTGGTGCAGGCCGAAGCCATCATCGAAACCCGCGTCCAGGGCTTCATGCACTGGATGCAATCCCGCGAAGTGGTGCCCGTCATCCGCGACCTGCACCAGGCTGCCGAAGACGTCCGCGCCGCCGAGCTGGAACGCGCCCGCCGCCTGCTGGCGCGGGGCGAATCGCCCGAAGCCGTGCTCGAGCAGCTGGCCCACGGCCTCACGCAAAAGTACCTGCACGGCCCGCTTGCGGCGCTGAACCGCAGCGAAGGCGACGACCGCAAGCAACTGCTTGCCTGGATGCCGCGCCTCTTCCCCGGCCGCGACTCCCGCCGTTAGCGGCTCTGCCCCACGCCCCGCCTCCTGGCGGGCGTTCGCTTTGTGGGCGCCCGCTTTCTCTGTTTTCTCTTTTGGTCCTCCCCTCATGAAATCTTCCATGCGCAGCCGGCTGGAGCATCTGTGCCATCGCCTGATCGAGGTCGATGCTCTGCTTGCCGAACCGGAAACCGCGTCCGACATGGACCGCTTCCGCAAGCTTTCGCGCGAGCGCGCCGAACTGGAACCGGTGGTCGAAGCCTTTACCGCGTTCGCCCGCACCGAGGAAGACATCGCGACCGCGCAGGAGATGCTGTCCGAGCCCGACATGAAGGCCATGGCCGAAGAAGAGATCAAGACCGGGCGCGTCAAGCTGGAATCGCTGGAAGCGGCGCTGCAGCTTCTGCTGCTGCCGCGCGACCCCAACGACGGGCGCAGCGTGTTCCTGGAAATCCGCGCGGGCACGGGCGGCGACGAGAGCGCGCTGTTCTCGGGCGACCTCTTGCGCATGTACACGCGCTACGCGGAACAGCGTGGCTGGCGCGTGGAACTGATGTCGGAAAGCGCGTCCGAGCTGGGCGGCTACAAGGAAGTGATCGCGCGCATCGACGGCGACGGCGCGTATGGCCGGCTGAAGTTCGAATCGGGGGCGCACCGCGTGCAGCGCGTGCCGGCGACCGAGGCGCAGGGCCGCATCCACACGTCGGCGTGCACGGTGGCCATCATGGCCGAAGCCGATGCCATGTCCGAAATCGTCATCAATCCCAGCGACCTGCGCATCGACACCTTCCGCGCCAGCGGCGCGGGCGGCCAGCACATCAACAAGACCGATTCGGCCGTGCGCATCACCCACTTGCCGACCGGGCTGGTGGTGGAATGCCAGGACGACCGTTCGCAGCACCGCAACAAGGACAAGGCCATGCAGGTGCTGGCCGCGCGCCTGAAGGACAAGGAAGAGCGCGAGCGCCAGAGCAAGGAAGCCGCCGAGCGCAAGAGCCTGATCGGCACGGGCGACCGGTCCGAGCGCATCCGCACCTACAACTATCCGCAGGGCCGCGTGACCGATCACCGCATCAACCTGACGCTGTACAAGCTGCAGCAGATCATGGAAGGCGACCTCGAGGAACTGACCGGCGCGCTGATCGCCGAGCATCAGGCCGAGCAGCTTGCCGCGCTGGGCGACGACATTTAAGGCCGACGCCATGACCGCGCCCCAGATCAAGAGTCTGCTGCTCGACGCGCGGCTGCCGCGCCTGGAAGTGCGCATGCTGCTGGAGCACGTGCTGAACAAGCCCCGCGCGTGGCTGCTGGCGCACGACACCGATCCGCTGGCGCCCGAAGTGGCGGCGGCGTATGAGGCGCTCGCGCAGCGCCGGTTGGCGGGGGAGCCCATGGCCTACCTGCTGGGTCATCGCGAATTCATGGGACACCGGTTCCGCGTGACGCCCGACGTGCTGATTCCCCGCCCCGATACCGAGGTGCTGGTGGAAACCGCGCTGGAATGCATCGATGGCATCACCGGGCCGATGGTGCTGGACCTGGGCACGGGCAGCGGCGCGATCGCGGTGTCGATCGCCCTGGCGCGCCGTGACGCGCGGGTGATGGCGTCGGACGTCAGCGCGGCCGCACTGGCGGTGGCTGCCGGCAACGCCTGGGATTTGACGGCCGCGGTGCGCTTCGTGGAAGGAAGCTGGTACGACGCGGTGCCGGCCGGCGAAGGGTTTGATCTGATCGTGTCGAATCCCCCCTATGTGGCCAGCGACGATCCGCATCTGGATCAGGGCGACCTGCGCTTTGAGCCGCGGGGGGCGCTGACTGATGGCGCGGGCGGACTGGAAGATCTGGCGCGTATTGTCGAAGGCGCGCGCGCCCATCTGAAACCCGGCGGCTCGCTTTGGATGGAGCATGGCTGGGATCAGGCGGAGCAGGTACGGGACATGCTCCGCCAGGCGGGGTTCGCAGATGTGCACAGCCGCCAGGACCTGGCGGGGATCGAGCGGATCTCGGGCGGGCGTTTGCCGGTCTCCGGTGCCTGAGCGCAGCGCTCGGCCCGACATTTGCTGTTGCATCTGCCGGATATACCGGCGCCGCGCCGGGGTAATCGGGCGCTTTTCCCGGCTGTACCTATAATTGACCCATTCCGTTTTGCCTGTCCAAGAGACCACCATGAGCGACGTTCAAGAATTCATCCGCGAAACCGTTACCCAGCACCCCGTCGTGCTGTTCATGAAGGGCACCGCCCAGTTCCCGCAATGCGGGTTCTCCGGCAAGGCCATTCAAATCCTGAAGGGCTGTGGCGTGAAGAAGCTCGTCACGGTCAATGTGCTGGAGGACGACGAAGTCCGCCAGGGCATCAAGGAATTCTCCAGCTGGCCCACCATTCCGCAGCTGTACGTGTCCGGCGAGTTCATCGGCGGCTCGGACATCATGAATGAAATGAACGAGTCCGGCGAACTGAAGACGCTGCTGGAGCAATCCGGCGCCACGGCTTAACGCCATCATGCGGCGGCTCGTCGTCGGCATCACGGGCGCCACCGGCGCGCTCTACGCGGTGCGCATGCTGCAGGCGCTGCGCAACGTCGAAGACGTCGAGTCGCATCTGGTGGTGTCCGCTTCTGGCGTGCTGAACATCAAGCATGAACTCGATGTCAGCCGCCAGGACGTCTATGCGCTGGCCGACCACGTGCACAGCATTCGCGACGTGGGCGCCACGCTGGCCAGCGGCGCGTTCCAGACCGCGGGCATGGTGATCGTGCCGTGCTCGATGCGTACGCTGGCGGCGGTGGCGCATGGCCTGTCCGATAACCTCATCACGCGCGCCGCCGACGTCACGCTCAAAGAGCGCCGCCGCCTGGTGATGATGGTGCGCGAGACGCCGTTTAATCTGGCGCACCTGCGCAACATGACGGCCGTGACCGAAATGGGCGGCATCGTGTTTCCGCCGCTGCCGGCGTTTTATCACCGGCCCAAGTCCATCGATGAAATGGTGGACCACACCGTGGCCCGCGTCCTGGAAATGTTCGACATTGTCGTGCCCGGTCCGCACTGGGAAGGCACTTAGCAGGTTCTCGCCTTCGCGTTGCCGCAAGGCTTGCGCTTGATGCGCGTAGTGCAACGATCGCAGACGGCCCCGCTTGAGCGGGGCCGTCTGCATCAGGGCGGTTCTTATTCCACCAGCCCCATCCCATTCAGCGCGGCCAGATTCTCCGGCCATTTGCGCGCCCGCGCATTTTGCAGCTCGATGCGCGCCCAGGCCATCCATCCGGCCCATTCAATCCGTTTATCCCACGCGGTGCCCCACGCCTGAAGCGCGGCTAGCCCAGCGGCGGCGTGCTGTTCCGCGGCCTCGAATTCTCCGGCCGTCAGCGCCAGTTGCGCCAGCAGCAGGCGCGGCTCGCCCACCCAGGGGTTGTGTTCGACCGCGGCTTCCAGCATGTGCCGCGCGCTGTCCATTTCGGTCAGCGGGTGCATGCGCGTGATGACCTGCCAGTACAGCGCGCTGGCCGCCGCTTCGTCGCGCGGGCTGAGCGTGGCGCGGCAGTGGTCGAACGCGGGCGGGATGGGAATGCCGGTGTCCTGCGGCATGCGCGATAGCGGCGCCAGCAGATGGGACAGCATCGACAGGATGTTCGACGGCGGCTTTAACGGGCCGGGCCACAGCGACGAGGCCCAGTTCGTTTTCAGGTCGCGGCGCTGCTGCTGCGGATAGCCCGCGAAGATCTCGTCCTGCCAGCTGTGCCATTGCTCGCCGATGTCGGCGGCGGACACGACGGTGAACGCCGCGACCTGGCGCGGCGTGAAGGTGAAGACCTGTCCATCGGCGCCTTCCAGCGTCAGGCCTTCCGGTCCCGTGCCCTGGCCTTGCAGGATCGCCTGCACGAAGCGCGTGCGCGGCATGGCGCAAAAGAGACTGACCCATTCCTCGGCTTCGGTGCCCAGCACGTCGCGCAGCGTGTTGCGCTCGCGTTCGCGGTCAAACAACGTGAGGTCTACGTATTCGTTGCCGTAGACGCTGTGGAACAGGCCCAGGAGGCGCACTTCGCGCGGCTGGTTCCAGAGCGCCAGCGTGCGGTAGACGCCCAGCAGATGATGCTTGAACGTGCCGGCCTTGTGCCAGTCTTCGCCCGCGCTGCGTGCAAACAACAGGTCGAGCAGGACGGGCAGGTCGGCGTCGACGGCGGCGTAGTGGTCGGCCAGCAGCGCGCGCGCGTGCGGGTGGAGTTCGGGGGTAGTCATGGTTGGCGGGTTGGTTGGATGAAAGCAGGCTCTATTGTGTCCGCATGCGCCAGCGCTGTCATCGCGGTGTTTATATCGAAATCCGCATATCAATATGAATATTCATCGCTTCCGGTTTTGAAGCGTGCTCACTAGAATCCGGGGTCATTGTTCCAATCCTCAATCGTTTAAACCTCTAGAGACTTTCCCATGCGCCTTCGCCATTCCCTCGCCGTTTTTGCCACCATTCTCGGTTTTGCCGGCACCTCGGCGATGGCGCAGGACGCCGAGCTGAAAGTGGGCGTCACCGTCGGCCCGCACGCGCAGATCGGCGAAGTCGTGCAGCAGGTCGCCGCCAAGCAGGGCCTGAAGGTCAAGCTGATCGAGTTCAGCGACTTCATCCAGCCCAACGCCGCGCTGGACGCCAAGGAGCTGGACGTGAATATCTACCAGCACAAGCCCTTCCTGGAATCGCAGAACAAGGCGCGCGGCTACAAGCTGGTGCCGGTGGCGACCGCGGTGGTGCAGCAGATGGGCATCTATTCCAAGCGCGTGAAGTCGCTGGACGATCTGCCGCAAGGCGGCAAGGTAGCCATCCCGAATGATCCGACCAACGGCGCCCGCGCGCTGCTGGTGCTGCAGGCCGCCAAGCTCATCAAGCTGAAGGACGGCGTGACGGTGACGGCGTCGATCTTCGATATCGCCGAGAACCCCAAGAACCTGAAGTTCGTCGAGATCGAGGCCGCGCAACTGCCGCATTCGCTCAAGGACGTGGACGCCGCGGCCGTGAACTCGGCGTACGCCATCCCCGCCGGCCTGTCGCCCGCCAAGGACGCGCTGGTGCTGGAAAGCAAGGACGCGCCGTTCGCGCCCGTCGTCATCGCCGCGCGCGAAGACAACAAGAACGATCCGCGCATCGCGCGCTTCATCAAGGCCTACCAGTCCGACGAGGTGAAGGCCTTTGTCGCCAAGCAGTTCCCGGGCGCCTACACGACCTCCTGGTAAACAGGCTATCGAGACTTGCGAAGCCGGGCGCGCGACGTCCGGCCTCCGTCAGCCTTCGCCTACGCGCGCGCCAGCCACGTCTGCACCTCATTCTCCAATCCTTCCTGCAGCACCTGCGCCGGCGCGCTCATGGCGCGGTCGCGCGACCACACCACCGCCAGCACCGGATCCTCCAGCGCCAACAGTTTGCGCGTCACCAGACCCTGACGCTCGGCGTAATGCGCGCCCAGGCTTTCCACGATGGCGACACCCAATCCCTGCGCCGCCAGCGCGCAGGCGGCCGACGACTGCGCCGCCTCGATGATGGGGCGATAGGGCAGTCCGCGCGCCTCCAGTGCCTGGCGCGTCGCGCGGCCGGCGGGTAGGGCGGGGGCGAGGACAATCGGTCCCGCCTCGGCCACCTCGTCCAGCGTCAGATCGGTTCGCTTCGCCCATGGATGGTCCTGAGGCATCACCGCATGCAGTCCCAACGGCGCGAGCCGCAGGCTGGACACCCGGTCGATGTCCGGCGGCGAGCCGATGATGATGCCCAGATCGATGCGGTGATCCACCGCCATCTCGATGATTTCCAGCGCGGTGCCGGCGCGCACGGTCACGGCAACCGCCGGATGTGCGCGGCGCACGCCGGCCAGGGCAGGAGGCAGCAGACTGGACGCGGCGATGGCGACGGCGCCCACGTCCAGCCTTGCCAGCGCGCCCTGGCGGATGTCGACTGCCAGCCGGTCGACTGCCTCGATGCCGGCCAGCGCATTGAGCACTTCGGGAATCAGCGCGCGGCCCTGGCTGGTCAGGTGCAGCCGGCGGTTCTCGCGGCTGAACAGCGCAAAGCCCAACCGCGTTTCCATGTCGCGCAGGAGTGCGCTGGCGGCGGGCTGCGTCATGTTGACCGAGGCGGCTGCGGCGGTGACGGTATCGAGCCGGTACATGGCGCGCAGCAGCAAGAGTTCTCGTCGATTGAACATATGAAATTCATATGGAAATAGTCAATTCATCTATTTGACCATATGAACTGGCGGCCGCCAGAATAGCCCATCGCATTCTGCATTTCGACGCCTCACTGCCATGCCCGCCAACACCATCGTTTCCGTCACCTGCATTCCCTTGCGCCTGCCGTTCCATCACTGGAGCCCGTCGCCGCTGTTCGCGGGCCGTCCGCGCGACAAGCTCGACAGCGCGCTGGTGCGGGTGCAGACCGAAGACGGCACGGTGGCCTGGGGCGAGTCGTATTGCGTGGAGCCACGCGCGTTGCCCGCAATCTTCGAAACCCTGATCGCACCGCTGGCCTGCGGGCGCGACGCGGACGACGACACGCTGCTGCCGGGCATGCAGCGCACGCTGCACAACCTGGGCCGGTCTGGTCCCGTGGTGCACGCGCTGGCCGGGCTGGACATCGCGCTGTGGGACCTGCGCGCCAAGCGCGCCGGCGTGCCGCTGTACAAGCTGCTGGGCGGCAAGCGCCGCGAGCGGGTCCGCGTGTATGCATCGCTGCTCCAGTATTACGGCAACGCCGAGCGCCTGGACGCCGTGACCACGCAGGCCCTGAACGAAGGCTATACCGAGATCAAGCTGCACGAGCGCACCGCCGACGCGCTTGCCGCCGTGCGCCGCAGCACGGGTCCCGGCGTGCCGATCATGGTCGATACGAACTGCGCGTGGCTGCCGGGCGAAGCCGAAGCCGCCATCGAGGCCATGCGCCCGCATGATCCGTTCTGGATCGAAGAACCCTTGTGGCCGCCGGAAGACGATCGCGCGCTGGCACGCCTGAAGCAGGCCTGCGGCATCCCGCTGGCCGTTGGCGAGAACGCCAGCAGCGCCACCGATCTGGAGCGCGTGGTGGACACGGAAGCCGCGCAGTACGTGCAGCCCAGCGTCATCAAACTGGGCCTGACCGCCGCGTGGCGGATTGCGCAGAAGTGCGCGGACTCAAGCGTCATCTGCGCGCCGCAGGTGGCGTTCTTTGGCCCCGGCTATCTTGCAAGCCTGCACTTGATCGCCGCGCAGCAAGACGAGGTGTCGTTGGAACGCCTTTACGTCGAACTCGCGCACGTGCCGTACGGACGCAGCGTGCCCATCGAGAACGGCTGGGTCAACGTGCCGGACGCACCGGGGCTGGGCGCGGATCCGGAAGCGGCACTTGCCGAGGGCCAGTACAGCGCCTGAACCCTGACCCGTAAAAAGCCAAACGCCAGACCGCCAAGAATCCACAGGCCCGCAGAGGCCGCAAAGAACACGAACCCGGAGACAAAGACATGCACCCATCGCGCAGAACCTTCCTGATCAACAGCGCCGCTATGGCAGCGGGCGCCGCCGTGTTGCCGTGGTCCTTCGCGGCACGGGCCGCGCAGTACCCGGACAAGGCGGTCCGCCTGTACATCCCGTACCCGCCGGGCGCGGCGACCGACACGCTGGGCCGCATGGCGGGTCAGGTGTACGCCGAGGCGCTGGGCCAGCCCTTCGTCGTGGAAAACCGCGGCGGCGGCGGCACCACGATCGGCACGCGCGCGCTGGCGGTGTCCGCGCCGGACGGCTACACCATCGGCATGGTCGACTCCACGTTCACCATCAATCCCGCGCTGCTGGGCGACCGTCAGCCGTACGACGCCATCAAGGATTTCGCGCCGATCTCGCTGATGGCGACGGCGCCCTTCGTCATGGTGGTGCACCCGTCGGTCAAGGCGACCGACATTGCGTCGTTCCTGGCGCTGGCCAAGTCGCAGCCCGGCACGTTGTCGTTCGGGTCGGCGGGCGTGGGCAGCGGGCCGCATCTGGCCGGTGAGCAACTTCGCCAGCAGGCGGGCGTGGACGTGCTGCACGTGCCTTACCGCGGCGGCGGCACCGTGATCACCGACCTCCTGGGCGGCCAGGTGCAGTTCGGCTTTGCCACCGTCCCGACGCTGCTTGAACACATCAAGGCCGGCAAGCTGCGCGCGCTGGCGGTCACCAGCCCGCAACGCACAAGCCAGTTGCCCGACGTGCCCACGTTTGCCGAGGCCGGTCTGCCGGGTGTGGATATCTCGCCGCTGTTCGGCGTGATTGCGCCGGCCGGCGTGCCGGAGCCGATCATCGAGCGCCTGTCGCAGACGCTGGGCGAATCCGTGCGCAAGGGCGCGCTGCGCGACAAGCTGGCCGGCCTGGGCTTTCAGCCGGTCGGCAGCACGCCGGCGGAATTCGCGCAGCGCATCCGTGACGACGTGGCCAAGTGGACCGCCGTGGTTCAGCGCGGAAACATCAAGGCCGAATAAGCCGAGCCGGCTCAGGCGTACTTGCCTGTCAGGCCGCCATCCACGAGCAGTTCGGTGCCGGTGATGTAGGACGCCTCGTCCGACGCCAGGAAAGCCACCGCATTGGCGACCTCCCATGGCGTGCCCATGCGTCCCATCGGCACCTGCCTGTCGCGCGCCGCGCGCGCGGCGTCCAGATCGTTCGCATCGAACATCTTTGCGACATTGGCGGTGACGCGGGGGGTGTCGATCAGGCCGGGTATGACCGTGTTTACGCGGATGCCGTCGGCGGCGTACTGCTGCGCGGCCATGCGCGCAAAGTGGATGACCGCGGCCTTGCTGACGCTGTAGGCCAGATGCGGATAGCCGGTGTACCGGATGCCCGCAATGGAAGAGACGGCCACGATGGCGCCGCCGCCCTGTACACGCATGACGGGCGCCAGCAGGCGCGTGGCGATCAGCAGGCTGGTCACGTTCACCTGCTGGATGCGGTCCCAGTCCGCGATCGAGATGTCTTCGGGGCCGCCGACCTTGCCGATGCCCGCGTTGGCCTGCAGGATGTCGATGCGGCCAAAGCGGCGCAACGCCGCGTCGACCGCCGCCTGCATCGCGTCCGGGTCGGCCACGTCGGCCTGCACAGGCAGCGCGCTGCCGCCTGCCGCTTCGGCCTCATGCGCGGCCTCTTCGGCGGCGGTCAGGTTGGCGTCCAGGGCGATGATGGCCGCACCTTGGCGCGCCAGCGTCACGCAGCTTGCCTTGCCGATGCTCCAGCCGGGCGCGGACGTGCCCGCGCCGGCGACCAGCGCAACCTTGCCGGCCAGGCGCGCGCCGGACAGCGGGGCAGCGTGAAGGGGCGTGCCGGCAACGGGCGTACCGGCAACGGGCGTACCGGCATCGGGCGTACCGGACCCCGCGCTCACGATTGCCCGCCGTCTTGCTGATGGCTCTTGCCCTTGCCCACGTACGGAATGGCGTGGTCGATGGTTTCCCAGATGTACCGCCCGGACGGGCTCTGCTGCTCTTCGGCCACGTGCGACACCAGGCCCGCCGCGCGCGAGATCACGGCAAAGCCGCGCATCAGATCGGTAGGCACGCCGATCTCGCTGAGCAGCGCGGCCACCGCGCCGGTTGCATTGATGGTGATGTGCTTGCCGTAGGTCTCGTCGATGGCGCTGGCCAGCCAGCGCAGCGCCTGCACCGACTCGCCGCTCAGTTCGCTTTCCGCCTCGGCCAGCGCCAGCAGCTTGATCGCGCGCGGATCGTCCGGCTTGTGCAGGTGATGGCCGAAGCCGGGCAGCGGGCTGCGCGACGCGCGGTGTTCGCGGGCAATGGCCAATGCTTCCGCGGGACCGTCGGGTGCCTGACGGATGCGGTCAAGCAGGCGCGAGCAGTTTTCCATGGTGCCCACGAACTGGCTGCCCACGGCCATCAGCCCGGACGCCACGGCGCCCTGCAGATTCTCGGGCGCGCTCATGTAGATCAGGCGCGTGGCGATCGCGCTGGGCGTCATGCCGTGCTCCATCAGCGTGACCAGCACCGCGTCCACGATGCGCATGTCCACGGGACGTGCGTCGCGACCGAGGATCTGCATGATCATGACTTCGGTAAACGACTTCTTGCCGATCAGGTCCTCGACCAGATCGACGTCGCGATACGACATGCCGGTCAGGTGATGGGCGCAGAGGCGGGTTTCGGGCTTGTTCATGGCGTTTCCTTCATTGCGGCGTCGCGCACCGCGTTCTTCAGCACCTTGCCCACGCTCGAGCGCGGCAGGCTGTCGTGGAAATGGATGTGTTTGGGCGTGGCGACCGGACCCAGCAGCGCGCGCACGTGCGCCTTGAGTTCGTCGCCATCGGCCTCGGCGCCCGCCTGAAGCTGGACGGCGGCGTGGACCGCTTCGCCCCACTTGTCGTCAGGCACGCCGAACACCGAGCATTCGTAGACGGCGGGATGCGCGGACAAGGCGTTTTCGACGTCCACCGGATAGATGTTGAACCCGCCGGTGATGATGACGTCGCGCAGGCGGTCCTTCAGGAACAGATAGCCGCGCGTGTCGATCAGGCCCGTGTCGCCGGTGTGCAGCCAGCCGTCGACGATGGTTTCAGCGGTCTTCTCGGGCAGGCGCCAGTAGCCGGTCATCACCAGATCGCCCTGGACCACGACTTCGCCGATTTCGCCGCGCGGCAGCAGCGTGCCGTCGGGCGCCATGATCGCCACGTCGGACAGCGGAGTGACCCGGCCGACCGACGCGCGATTTTCCGGCCCTTCGAGATCGGCGGGCCGCAGCACGGTGACGATCTGAGGCGCCTCCGTCTGGCCGTAGGTCGTGCCCAGCACCGGGCCGAAGAAGGCGCGCGCGCGCTCGATCTTTTCCACGGGCATGGGCGCGCCGCCGTAGATGAGGTTGCGCAGATGCGGGAAGTCCGCGCGCGAGACGCCGGGCTGCGCCATGATCATGTAGATCAGCGTGGGCGGCATGAAGCTCAGCGTGCCGCCGCGTTCGCGAAATGCCTCGGTGATGGTGGCAGGCGACACACTGTCCAGGAGCAGATGCGCGCCGCCCTGCGCCAGCACCGGCAACAGATAGGTGCCAGTGCCGTGCGTGATGGGTGCGGACACGACGTAGCGGTCTTCGGCGGTGAGGCCCCAGTTGAGGATCTGGTTGACGATGCCGGCGTTCCACGCGTGATAAGGCTGCATCACGCCCTTGGGCAGGCCGGTGGTGCCGCCCGTGAACTTGATGGCCTGCGTGGTGTCGCGCGGCAAGGCGTGACGCGCCGGAACGCGGTCGGCAAAACGCGCGAGCAGCGCGTCCAGCGCCAGGTCAGCGGCCGCGTCGTCCAGCACGATGCATCGTGCTGAACCCGCGGGCACGAGCGGCGCGCCTACGTCGTCGACGATCACGATGGACGGCTCGGTTGCATCCAGGATGCGGCCGATCTCGCGCGCGGTGCTGCGGTAGTTCAGCGGCACCCAGACCTTGCCGCTGGCCAGCACCGCGAGCAGCGCCAGGATGTGGCGCGCCGAGTTGCCGGCGCAGATGGCTACGCGCGTCTGCGGCTCGGGGTCCAGATCCTGCAGGGCGGCCGCCAGCGCACGCGTGTCCGCCGCCAGCCGCGCGTAAGTCACCTGCCCATCGGGACCGTCGAGCGCCACGCGGTCCGGATACTGCTCGGCGGCGCGGAAGAAGAAATCAATCGGGTACACCTATGCTCCTTGGATGCTTAATTGGCCTTGAGGTTGGCGCTTTTCACCACCGCGCCCCACTTGTCGATCTCGCTGGCGATCTTCTTGGCGAAGGTCTCCGGCGTGTTCGGCGCTTGGGGCGGGAAGAAGCCGCCTTGCTTGTAGGAGGTTTGCAGGGCTGGCGTCGCGAGCGCCTTGTTCAGCGCCTGGTTCAGGCGGTCGATGACGGGCCGGGGCGTGCCGGCCGGCGCCACCAGGCCAAACCACGATTCCACGTCGAAGTCAGGCAGGCCGGACTCCGCCAAGGTGGGCACATCGGGCGTGGCCGGCAGGCGCTGGGGCGAGGTGACGCCGATGGCGCGCAGCTTGCCCGCCTGCACGTGGGGCAGGGACGAGGGCAGGTTGTCGAACATGGAGTCCACCTGACCGCCCAGCAGGTCCGCCACGGCGGGACCGCTGCCGCGATACGGTACGTGCAGGATGTCGGTGCCGGTCTTCATCTTGAAGAGCTCGCAGGACAGATGAATGGACGATCCGCTGCCGGACGACGCGCACGTCAGCTTGCCGGGATGCTGCTTGGCATAGGCGATATATTCCTGCACCGTCTTGATCGGCAGCTTGGGATTGACCACCAGGATGTTCGGAATGGTCGCCAGCAACCCGACGGGTTCGAAGCCTTTGACGAAGTCGTAATTGAGCTGGCTGTACAGCGTGCGGTTGATGGTGTTGGCGATCGACCCGACATACAGCGTGTACCCGTCGGGCGCGGCACGCGAGACGATCTCGGCGCCGATATTGCTGTTGGCCCCGGTCTTGTTCTCGACGACGACCGTCTGCCCCAGTTCTTCGGCCAGGGACTTGGCCATCAGGCGCGCCACGATGTCGGTTGCGCCGCCGGCCGCATAGCCGACGACAAGGGTGATGGGGCGATCGGGATAGGGTTTGGCCGCCCAGGCCGGGGCGGCGGTCATCAGCGCCCCGCTCAAGGCCACCGCCGCAGCGGTCCAGCGCTTGCCGAATGTCTTCATTGTTGTCTCCGTCCTGTTTGTCTAATAATTGGACAGCTCTTCGTCTGTCCGCCTTCATATTCGGCTTTGATGGAGGCCCTATCAACGCAAGGTGTCCAGAAATTGAACAAACCGGATTCCGAGGGTTCCGGTCCGCGCATCCTGCGGCGCGGGCTGAAGTTGCTGGGCGTGCTGCGCCAGGCCGGCGCGGCCGGCATGCACGTGGTGGACATTGCGCGGGCCGCAGGCATGCAGCGGTCCACGGTGTATCGATACCTGGATGTGCTGGTCGAGGAGGGCTACGCGCTACGGGAATCGGGCGCGCCGCGCTGGCGCGTTGCTGAACTGGGCGTGATGATGGCCGGCGACCCGCACGCGCAGGCCGTGCGCAGTCTTCGGCCATTGCTGCGCCAGATCAGCGACGTCAGCGGCGATTCGGCGTTTCTCATCTGCCGCGCGGCGAATGATTCGCTGTGCCTGCATCGCGAGGTCGGCAATTACCCGGTGCAGGTGCTGGCCGTGACGGTCGGGCACCGCCAGCCGTTGGGCGTGGGCGCGGCCGGGTTGGCGCTGCTGGGCGCCTTGCCGGCCGCAGAAGCCGACGAGGTGGTGATGCAGAACGAGCAGGCGCTACGCGCCTACGGCGGGATGACGGTGGCGCAGATGCGGCGGCTGGTGGAGAACACGCGCGGGCGTGGCTGGGCCGTGGTGGGAAACGCGGCGGTGCCGGGCGTGTTGGGTGTGGGCATGGCGCTGTGCGATGCGGGCGGCTATCCGCGGCTGGCGGTCAGCGTGTCCAGCCTCATCAGCCGGATGCAGGCGCCGCGCCAGCGCAGCATTGCCGAACTGATCCGCGCGCAGGTGTCGCAGAGCGGATTCGGCATGCCGCACGGGGCGGGCGAGGGGGATTGAGGCCCGCCGCGATGCCGTTCCAGCGGCGGGTGGGGGCCGTTTCGTTCAGGCCGCGGCCGGCGTCGGCACGCGGTACGTCTTCTGGTAATGCACCGTGAACGTCTTGAAGGCGTCCAGCGCCTTGTGCGGGTCGTGTCCCGGCTTGACGAGGAAGCTGTCAAAGCCCACGCGCGCCTGGTAGTGGATGGTGTCGATCATCACGTCGCCGACTGCGCGCAGCTCGCCCTGCCAGCCGTAGCGCGTGCGCAGCAGCTGCGCCAGCGAATAACCGCGGCCATCGGTGTAGACCGGAAAGTCCACGGCGATGAACGCGATGCCCTCGGGGTGCAGCACGCCATCCGCGTCCGCCAGGTCCGTCAGGTCGGCGTCGGGATTGAGCAGCACGGCCACGGGATGCTTGTGGCGGCGCAGCGTGTTGCGCGAAGTCTTCCAGACGGCCAGCGGCACGATCCAGCCGGGCTCGTCGGACGGGACCTGGCCTTCGGCGGGCACTTCGGGTTCGGGGACGAACGGACGCGATGTGTCGGCCTCGAGTTTGCCGTTGCGGATGAGATGCGGGCCGGGGGCGTCGTGGGCGTAGATATCAGACATGGGCGGGCTCCGCTTGCTGCGTGGGTTTGGCGAAGGCAGGGTCCGCGTACACGTCCTGCTTGAAGGGATCGATGCCGACGCGGTCCACCACGTCGATGAAGCGTTCGGCGTCGCTGTCGCGCAGGCCCAGATACGTGCGGATCAACCGGTCCACCACGCCCGGCACCTGATGCCGCGCGAACGACGGGCCGATGATGCGGCCGATGGCCGCGCCGCCGCCATGCGTGGATTCGAGGTCGGGCAGCGGCTTGGCGGCGCCGTTCTGGCGGCCGCCGACCGTGACCTGATACCACTCCTCGCCGGCCTTATCGACGCCAAGAATGCCGATGTGGCCCACATGGTGATGGCCGCAGGAGTTGATGCAGCCCGAGATGTTCAGATCAAGTTCGCCGATCTCGAACAGGTAATCCAGGTTGTCGAACTGGCGCTGGATGGCTTCGGCCACGGGAATGGAGACGGCGTTGGCCAGCGCGCAGAAGTCTCCGCCCGGACAGGCGATGATGTTGGTGAGCAGACCGACGTTGGGCGTGGCGAGGTTCAGGGCCTCGAGCTTTTGCCACAGCTCGTGCAGCCGCGCGCGGCGCACGTCGGCCAGGATCAGGTTCTGTTCGTGCGACACGCGCAGTTCGCCATAGCCGAAGTCGTCGGCCAGGTCGGCCACCGCATCCATCTGGTCCGCGGTGATGTCGCCCGGCGGCACGCCGGTGGGTTTGAGCGACACGGTCACGGCGGCGTAGCCGGCAACCTTGTGCGCATGCACGTTGGTGCGCAGCCAGCGCGCGAAGCGCTTGTCGCCCGCGGCCAGCGCGTCGGTGTTGTCGATGTCGGACGCGGCGGCGGCGTCGTGCTGCGGCCAGACGAAGCGCGCCTTGATGCGGTCCACGAATTCCTGGGTGATGGTGTCGGGGCCGCCCTTGATGCGCTGCCACTCTTCATCGACCTGCTGCGCGTAGACCTCGGGCGTCAGGTCCTTGACCAGGATCTTGATGCGCGCCTTGTACTTGTTGTCGCGGCGGCCATGCAGGTTGTAGACCCGCAGCGCGGCCTGCAGATAGGTCAGCAGGTGCTGCCATTCGACGAACGGATTGATGAGCTTGCCGACGATGGGCGTGCGGCCCAGGCCGCCGCCGATCCATACGCGAAAGCCCAGCTTGCCGTCACGCTCGACGGCCTGCAGGCCGATGTCGTGCACGCCCACGGCTGCGCGGTCTTCCACGGCGCCGCTGACTGCGATCTTGAACTTGCGCGGCAGGAAGGCGAACTCGGGATGCAGCGTGGACCACTGGCGGATGATCTCGCACCAGATCAGCGGATCCACGAGTTCGTCCGGGGCGACGCCGGCAAAGTGGTCGGTGGTGGTGTTGCGGATGCAGTTGCCGCTGGTCTGGATGGCGTGCATCTGCACCGTGGCGAGTTCCGCCAGGATGTCCGGCACGTCTTCCAGCTTGGGCCAGTTGAACTGGATGTTCTGGCGCGTGCTGAAGTGTCCGTAGCCCCGGTCCCACTTGCGCGCGATGTGCGCCAGGGTGCGCAACTGGCGCGACGCCAGCAAGCCATACGGAATGGCAACGCGCAGCATGGGCGCGTGGCGCTGGATGTACAGGCCGTTCTGCAGGCGCAGGACGCGGAAATCGTCCTCGGTTAGCTGGCCGTCGAGAAAGCGGCGCGTCTGATCGGCAAACTGCGCGACACGCTGCTCGACAAGCTGTTGGTCGACGGGGTCATACACGTACATGTCTACTGCCCTTGGAAGTCTTTTCGGTCTGAACCCCGGGGGCGGGGTCGGGCGCACGGCGCCGGCAAAACGGGATTCATAACCGTAACAGCGACCCGCGAACACCGTCTAAGTCATTCTGGTAATAAAGAAATAAGGGCCCCCACGCCGCGCGCGCTAGCTGCCCCCGAGGGGGCTTCCCCGCCTTCGGACGGCCGGGCGGCCGGCTATCCTTGCGGGGATCGCGCGCTACGCTCTCTGCAAGGGGCGGCTGCCGGCGGGGCATGGGTCATGCGCGACGGGCATTTTTGCAGAGGATGGATTTTCAGCCTTTGCGGGAGGTCATCTGCACCGATGACGTCCAGCGGCGCTAGCGATGCATATAGATAGTCGCAACTGACCGGGCCGGGGCTCGCCTTCGACGCAGCTACAACGCCGCATTCACCGCCCAGCGGGCCACGAACACCAGAATGATCACCAGGCAGGCCGCGAGCAGCAGGCCGGTGACGATGAGGGGGCCGGGCTTGTTGTGGGCGATGTCGGCATCGTAGCCGCGGCCGCGGCGTACGCCGAAGAAGGCCCACAGCACGGAGCGGACCGTGCGCAGGAAACCGAGCATATGCGCCTCCGGGCGGATTCTTGACGGCCCACTGTAGACGCTGGCGTGTCCGGCAGACAGATGCAGATCCGCGTCAGCCGACCGTATCAGATGGCGCGGCGGCGTGTGCGCCGATGCCGCGCACGATGTGTTCCAGCAGTTCGCGCGCGGCCGGCGAGATGTGGCGGCCGGCGCGGCTCAGGACGTGCAGGCTGCCCTGGTTCAGGATGGGATTGGCCAGCGGCAGGCTCGCGAGGCGCTGGGCCTGCATGTCGGCGGTGACGGCGATGGGGGGCGTGAGCGCGTAGCCGATGCCGGCCGCCGCGAACTGCCATAGCGCCTTGAACGACGAGGTGGTCAGCACGTTGTGCAGCCGGACCTGCTCGCTGATCTCGGCGGCCTGGATGTGCTGGCGCACGCCAAACCCTTCCTGCATGGACGCGCCGGGGTAGTCGGCCAGATCGGTCAGCAAGAGGGGCCGGCGCAGGCGCGTCAGCGGGTGGTCCTGACGCACGATGGCCCGTATCGGCTCGGGCCGCGAGTAATGCGTGCGCAGCCGGGCATCGTTGGGCGGCTGGAACACCAGCCCGATGTAAGCGCGGTCGTCGACGATGCGCTGGACGATTTCGGACGTGCGGGCCACGTCGATGTCCAGCGTGACTTCGGGATGGCTGCGCCAGTAGCCCGGCAGCACGCGGTCGAACATCAGCTCCACAAAGCCTTCGCCCAGCACCAGGTCGATGTGGCCGCGTTCGGCTTTGCGCAGGCTGTCGATTTCAGAGAAGAAGCTCTCCTGGATGTCCTGCTGCCGTTTTACATAGCGCGCCAGGATGTGGCCGGCATCGGTGGGCACGAGGCCACGTCCCCGGCGTTCGAACAGCGCCATGCCGCAGTCGCGCTCCAGGGCGGCGATCGCGCGGCTGACGGCGGACGGGTCCATTTCCAGGGCCTCGGCCGCGCCGCGCACGGATCCCCGGCTCATGACCTGCATGAAGTAGTGGGTGCGGCGCGCGTCGAGTTGTTCGTCCATGGCGGCTGGCTCCGGGCGGAATGCGGCTGATTTTCCACGAAAGGAATTAAGGGTTTACCCTTATTTCGATTTGTCCCGTGCAAAACTTTCCGAGGAAAGGCGAATTCGTTGCATTTTACGCAACGTTTCTCGGCGGCCCGTGTCATGGTTGCCCGCCAGAGGGGTGGGCGAAAATTGCGCAGTCCGAATCGGCCGCCCGCTGCGCGCGCCGTTCGCGCTGTATTGGCCGTTTGAATCGACCGAGCCGCTCTTCAAGCGCCGTCGCCCGAACCTTCCGAATTCGCTTGCCCCGCCGGCTCCACCTGGACGTCCGGGCGCCGGTTTCCGGGTTCGTCCGGCCCACTGCCACGATCACTATTCACGTCATCAGGGGAAAACCAATGTCTCATGCCAGCGCAAGCCTGGCTTCGCCTTCCATGCCGCTATCGGGGCGCGTGCGCATGCTCGCCGCCATCCTGCTGGTGGTGGTCATTTCCGAAGCGATCGGCAGCGTCACCTTCTCGGTCGGTCCGGGCAAGATCATCCTGCAGCCCATGCTGTGGGCCATTTTCATCGGCGCGGTGGTTGCGGCGTTCGGCCAGCGGCTGCCGGCAGGCGCCGGCATCGACAAGGCGATGCAGACCCGCATCAGCGGCTACCTGCAATATGCGCTGCTGCCGTTCCTGGCCAAGCTGGGTCTGATGGTGGGCGGCGCGTTGCCGCAGGTGCGCGAGGCCGGCTGGGCGCTGGTGTTCCAGGAGTTCGGCCACTTCTTCGGCACCATGGCCATCGGCCTGCCCCTGGCGCTGCTGCTCGGCATCAAGCGTGAAGCGATTGGCGCGACATTCTCGGTGGGCCGCGAGCCCAGCCTGGCGATCATCGGCGAGCGCTACGGCATGAACTCGCCGGAAGGCCGCGGCGTCATGGCCGAATACATCACCGGCACCGTGATCGGCGCGCTGTTCGTGGCGCTGATGGCCGGCTTCATCACCAGCCTGAACATCTTCGATCCGCGCTCGCTCGCCATGGGCGCCGGCGTGGGCTCGGGCAGCATGATGGCCGCAGGCGTGGGCGCGATCGCTTCGCAGCAGACGCCCGAAATGGCGCATCAGGTCGCTGCGCTGGCCGCGGCCGCCAACCTGCTGACGACGGTGGTCGGCGTGTACTTCACCCTGTTCATCTCGCTGCCCACGACGATCTTCCTGTACGGCAAGCTCGAGCCCGTGCTGGGCCGCTTCTCGCGTGGCAAGAACGAGGCCGTGGTCGACGACAGCGTGTCGGAAGACGTGCCCGCGCACGGCTCGAAGATGGGCTTCGGCGACCGCCTGACCGCCTACGTCATCTGCGGGCTGTTCGCGCTGGTGGGCAACCGTCTGGGCTACAACGTGCCGTTCGCGGACGCACTGCCGGGCATGGCCATCATCGTGCTGCTGGTCGTCATCACCGACCTGATCCTGCGCGTCGTGCCCAAGCTGCCGGCCGTGTTCGTGCTGTCGGTGATCGCCATGACCGCCGGCTGCCCGGGCGTGCTGCCGTATTCGGATCAGATCATTGCAATGGTCGGCAAGGTCAATTTCTTGCCGTTCACGACGGTGATCCTGGCGATGGCTGGCCTGTCGATCCTGAAGGACCTGCCTGCGTTCCGCAAGCTGGGCTGGAAGATCGTGGTGGTGTCGCTGGCGGCGAACGCCGGCACGTTCATGGGCGCCACGATGATCGCGGAATTCTTCCACTGATCCATCACGCTTCGCGAAAAAGCCGCCTGTTGCAGGCGGCTTTGTCATTTTCTGGGCCTTGCTGGCGTCAGAGTTTGTAGCCGCCGCTTGCCTCGATGACCTGGGCGGTCACCCAACGGCCTTCGTCCGAGGCGAGAAAGGCCACCGTCGCGGCGATCTCCGAGGTTTCGCCGAATCGGCCAAGCGCTGTGTCGGCTTCTATCGCTTTAACCATGGCGGCATTTTCGCGGACGGCGGCGTTCATGTCGGTGCGAATCCAGCCTGGCGCCACGGCATTCACCGTGATGCCGCGCGTGCCCAACTCCTGGGCAAGCGCGTGGGTCAGGTTGTTGATGCTGGCCTTGGCCATCGAGTAGATGGGCACGGCGGACATTGCCCGCACGCCGGCGCCGGAAGAGATATTGATGATCCGACCATTGCGGGACAGACGGCTCAGTGCGGCTTGAACCATGAAAAAAGGTGCGCGGGCGTGGACGGCGAAGAGCGTGTCCCAACTCTCCGGGGTGGCCTCCGCCAATCCGCCCCAACCGGAATTTCCCGCATTGTTCACGAGAATGTCGAGTGCGTTGCTGCCCATCAGGTCAGCGAGCCTGCCGTCAAGATTCTCGAACAGGGCGGGAATGGTGTTTGCATCGGTCAGATCGGCGTGCAGTGCGAAAGCGCGGCCTCCGGCTGCTTGAATGGCGCCAACCACGTCGTCCGCGCCAGCCTTGCTGACGTTGTAGGTCAGCGCGACCATCGCACCTTCCTGGGCCAGGCGTTCAGCGATCGAACGGCCGATGCCGCGGGACCCTCCGGTCACCAGGGCGGTTTTTCCAACTAGCATCTGTGACATGGAAATCTCCTTGGTCAAACGATGCGTTCGCGCACGATGGGCCCAGGATCTGCCAAAACAACCGACAGCCCCATTCGAATCAGATCCGCATCGCCGCCGTATTCGTGCCGCGCGATGTGGTGCAGCAGCACACCCAACTGCTCCAGCTGGCGAGCTGCCTTCAGCGGGCCTGCGTTGACGGGCGCAAAGCCCGCGTCGTCGACCAGCTTTCGCACGACCTGACCGGCTTCGGGGTCGTCCGTGGCATAGAAAACGTTGGGCCTGGACGGCGATGACGCCCAGGCGGCGGCTTCCAGCACGGGCGCGGCCATCAGGCTGAACGCCTTTACCACCCGCGCCGCAGGAAGTCTTTTTTGCAGATATTCGGCGGTCGAGCTGTCTCGCATGAAGGCATGATCATGGAAGTGTTCGAAATCGCCGGTGACGCCAAGCGGGTTCATGGTTTCGATCACGATCTTGCCGTCGAGCGCATTGCCCACCGCGTCGATCACGGCGTCCACCCGAGGCCAATAGACCGAGAACAGCACCGCTTCACCGAAGTCTGCTGCCTGTTTGATGGTGCCAAGCCTTGCGTCGTCGGCCAGCTCGGCAAGCAAGGGAGAGATCTTGCGATCCTCACCGTCCTTGGCAAGCACCAGTTGATGATTGGCGGAGGCCCAGGCTCGCGCGAGCCGGCTACCGATGTTGCCGGTGTTCAGAATTCCTATCTTCATTGCACTTTCCGCTAACGATGAATGCGGCTGGCGGCGCCGCGAACGGGCGCCGGGCGCCAGGGAGTTATTGCTTGACGGTGTCGGCGCTGGCCTGCTCGAGGAAAAGATCCACGTGCACTTTCGGCATGCCCACCAGCGTTCCACCGATCGGGGACGGACGCACCGCCTCATTGATGAGCTTGCGTGCCTCTTGCGGGAGAACCGGCTCGCCCCGCTGCTGGTAGATCCTCTTGGCCTCGTCATCCGACACGCCCGCGGGAACGACCGGCGCATACCGCCAGAAGTAGATCGGCGTACCGGGTTCCACGCGCCAGCTGTCGGCAAGCGAGCCGGCGTTGACGACGTCGTAGCCCACTGCCTCGATGAAGCGCGTCACGGTCTGCACCGCGTCGGCGTCGTCACCGGCAATGGGCAGCGTTGTCCGATCAGCATTGCCCTTGGGGCGGGCGTTGCTTTCCATGTGAATCCAGCTCAGGTTGTGAAGCCCCTTGACCACCGCCGCGCCTGGCAGGTGCCGCTGGATGAGTGCGCTTGATGTCAGTTCGCCTGCATCAAGATCGGGGCGGCGAAATCCGCCCATGCCGGGGTAGTAGTTGGTCTGGTCGAGCACGACCTTTCCGGCGAACCGGTCGGCCGGCAGGCTTTCGAATGTCGCCAACGGAATAGCGAGCGAGACGATGTCTCCCGCTGCGATCGCGTCGTCGACCGAGCCGGCACGGGCAAGGGGTCCCAAGGCTTTGGTCAGCGCAGAGAGCGTTTCGGGACCGCGTGAATTGCTGATCACGACGTTGTGACCCGCCGCGACGGCCAGACGCGCGACAGCCTTGCCGACAAGGCCGGCGCCAATGATTCCGATTGTTTGTTTCATCGTAGATATCCGTTGATGGAGCGCGGCGGAATTCGCCGGCAGATGTCATGCAGGGCACGCCCGCCGCGTCGCGGCCGATGTGCAGCGTGTTGCATGAAGCTCACTGTAGATTCGGCTCCCGGATTGATAAATGGTGCTGAAAGGCAAATACTGTTGTCCATGAATACATCAATCGATTTGCCCGAAATGAGAGTTTTCGCGGCGGTGGTGACCGATGGCTCGTTCACGTCCGCGGCCGAGCGGCTTGGCACCGATAAGGCGCGCGTCAGCCGCATCGTCAGGCGTATGGAAGAAAAGCTGGGCGTCCAACTCCTTACCCGTTCGACACGCCGCCTCAATGTGACCGAGGTGGGGCGGGACTATTTCGAACGCGCCGTCTGCATCCTGACCGCTGCTGAGGCGGCTGAGGCCGCGGTGGCGCAGCAGTCCCGCGAGCCCAAGGGATTGCTCAAGATCACGGCGGGCGCCGAGTTCGGGACGATGATGGTGGATGACTGGATTGCGGCGTTTCTGCGCGCGGCGCCCAAGGTGACCGTGGAAGCGGAATACACGAACCGGCTGGTGGACATCATCCATGAAGGATTCGACGTCGCAATCCGTGTCGGCGCGCTGGAGGATTCAGGGCTTTCTGCGCGTCGGCTTGGCGAAGTGTCATACGGGCTGTATGCAGCGCCGAACTACCTCAAGCGCGCACCGACGCTATCCGCAGTCGGAGATTTGAAACACCACGCGTTGATCATGAAGACAATCCGTGGCCGCTCGAGTTGGACGCTGGTCAAAGAGGCGATAGCGGAAAGGGTCACAGCGACGCCCCGTTGTGCCGTCAACAGCATCATCGCGGCAAAGAATCTTGCCGTCGCGGGGCTGGGAATCGCGCAGCTGCCACGTTTCATGGCAGCGACGTTCGTGGCGGACGGCAGCCTCGCCTGTGTGCTTGCGGGCTGGGCTGAAATTCCGGCACCCGTTCATGCCGTGTTCGCATCCAGCCGCTATATGGATCCCAAGGTGCGCACTTTCGTGGATCTGAGCGTGGAGGCGTTCAAGGGCGGAGACGCCTGAACGCCGTCCGCTTACATCCAGCGTGATTGGCCCGGCCGGTAGCGCGCGTTGTCGGTCACATTTTCAGTGGGCCCGATGTTGGCCACTGCTGGGATGCCGGCGCTCGCCGCCTTCATGACAGCCGCCGCCTGCAATTCCACCTGCGGATTGCCCATGGCGACGCGATAGGGTTGCAGCGGCGCCAGGCCTTCGATGGTGCCCCAGTCGTTAGCGATGTCGGCGCGTTGCGCCACCGGGCCCGGCCGCGCGGCAAAGTCCTCGACCGCGCGCCGCATCCGGGCGTCCGCGTACAGATCGCGCAATTCATCGATATTGATGGCGGGCGCGGTGAGGGCAAGAGGCGCGACGGCAGGGTCGGCTTTGTGTCTGACAGGCGGGGCGTCTTGTTCCGCCCTTGCCAATCTGTCGGCCCGAGCGCGTTCCGCGCGCTGGGCGTCGCGGGCGGCCTGGGCTTGCGCGGTGCGCTGGGCCTGCCGGGCGGCGAAGTTCTGCGCGGCGCGTTCGGCTTCCCAGGCAGGGCGGTTCTCATCCAGCATCGAAACGCGCGCCGGATAAGGCGCGGCGACGTGGGGGATGGCGGAGATCGCAGAAATGGCCATGCGGGGGCTCCTTGTCGTGATTGACCTTTGGGTTGGTCTGTCCGGGGAGATGCAAGTTCACTGTAGCAAAGGCCTCTGCGAAAGGCTTTACCCATCTGTGGATTTCGTAACCGTCTCCCACGCCGTCAATTCCTCCTGCAAGGCGGCCAGCTTGCCCCGCACCAACCCGAGCGCATCGCTGCCGAGCAGCAGGTGCGCGGGAGGATGATCGGCGTCGATGGCCGCCAGCATGGCGCGCGCCGCCTTGCGCGGATCCCCCAGCTGACGGCCGTTTTTCTCTTCGCGGGCCTTGCGGATAGGGTCGAAGAGGGCGTCGTAGTCCGCAATGGTGCGGGGCGTGCGCGTCATGGATCGGCCCGCCCAGTCGGTGCGGAACGACCCCGGCGCCACCGCCGTCACGGCGATGCCCAGCGGCTGTACTTCCTTGCCCAGCGCTTCGGAAATCCCCTCCAGCGCGAACTTGCTGCCGCAGTAGTACGCGATGCCCGGCATGGTGATGTGGCCGCCCATGGAAGTGATGTTCAGGATGTGGCCGCGCCGGCGCTGGCGCATGAAGGGCAGGACTGCCTTCATCATCGCGACCGCGCCAAACACGTTCACGTCGAACTGGCGGCGCATTTCCGGCAGGGGCGACTCTTCCATCACGCCTTCATGGCCGTAGCCCGCGTTGTTGACCAGCACGTCGATGGCGCCGACGCGGGCCTCGATATCGGCCACCACGCCGTCAATGGCGTCGAAGTCGGTGACGTCCAACACGCGACCGATCGCAGCGCCGGGAGACAGGCTTTCAAACGCGAGGCGGGCCGGCTCGCCGCGCACCGTGCCGACGACGCGGTGGCCTGCGGCCAGGGCTTCCTCGGCCAGGGCGCGGCCGAAGCCGCTGCTGACGCCTGTGATGAGCAGGGTTTTGGGGGAGGTCATGGAGGGGGCTCCGAAGTCATTGGAGAATGCATGGTAGTCTTGCCAAACTGCGCGGATAAGCCGTATTCCGCTGCTTATCTTGCACAAAGCTATGAACACCAACGCCACGGCCCCCGACGACGCGGTAGGCGCGGATCCTGCCGAAAGCCGCATGGCCGCGCTGCTGCGCGGCCTGGCGCCTGATGAGGGCTACAACCTGACCGCGTTGCCCAGCGTGCGCGTGCTGCGCGCCAACCGGGCGCTGCCGCGCACGCCAGTGCTGTATGACCCGGGCATCGTGATCGTCTGTCAGGGCCGCAAGCGCGGCTACTTCGGCGATCGGCTGTACCTTTACGACGAGCAGCATTACCTGGCCGTGTCCGTCCCGGTGCCCTTCAGCATGGAGACCGACGCAACGCCCGAGCGCCCGCTGCTGGCGCTGTACCTGCACCTGGATTTCGCGCTGGCCGCGGAGCTGGCGTCTGAGATCGACGCCGCCGGCTCTGCGGCGGCTGCCCAGCCGCCGCAAAGCATGTTGTCGACGCCGATGGATGACGCGATGCGCACGTCGGTGCTGCGATTCATCGAGGCCATGTCCCGCCCGCTTGAAGCCGCCGTGCTGGGACCAGGGCTGTTGCGTGAGCTGTATTTCCGCGTGCTGACCGGCCCGCAGGGCGGTTCGATGCGGGAAGCGTTGTCCCTGCGCGGGCAGTTTGGCCGGATCGGCAGATCCCTGCGCTTCATTCACGCGGAATACGCCCGGCCGCTGGACGTGACGCGGCTGGCCGACGAGGCGGGCATGAGCGTCCCCAGCTTTCACAGCCATTTCAAGGCGGTGACGCAGGTCTCTCCCATGCAGTACGTGAAATCGACGCGCCTGCACCAGGCGCGTCTCTTGATGGTGCGGCAGGACCTTACGGCCGAGTCGGCGAGCCAGGCGGTGGGCTACACAAGCCCGTCCCAGTTCAGCCGCGAGTTCAAGCGCCTGTTTGGCCTGACGCCGGCGGCGGAGGCGCGACGCATGCGCGATGGCTTCGCTTTGCCGGCATTCGCGGACGCCACCTACGTGTCGTCACACTGAATCGGCGGCTGCCCGCCGACGGTTCGTTCAAGGCTTGGTGGCCTGCATCGACGGACGCTGGCTGAAGCCTTCGAACCACTTGGCCGTGGCGGGGTGCGACGCGCGCCAGTCCAGATCCGGGAAGCGGAAGTCCAGGTAGCCCAATGCGCAGCCGATGGTGACGGTGCCGATGTCCAACCGGCCTTCGAGGCTTGCGGCGTTCTTCTCGATGAGCGCGAGACCGTCGCGCACCTTGCCAAGCTGTCCTTCAACCCAGCCATCCCAGCGCAACGCCTCCGGGCGCAGCACGGTCTCATAGCGCGCCAGCAGCGCCGCACCCAGCATGCCGTCGGCCATCGCCTGCTCGGCCAGCACCGGCCAGCGGGCCTTGCCGGCGGGGAAGAACGTGCCGCCGCCCAGATCGTTCAGATACTCGCAGACAACGCGGCTGTCGAACAGCGCCAGGCCGTCATCGGTGATGAACGTGGGCACCTGGCCCAGCGGGTTGCTCGGGATGATGGTCTGGTCGCGGGCGACGGGACCGGCGGCGCTTGGCAGCTTTTCAATGCGGTCGACCAGGCCGAGTTCATGGGCGATGACCATGCACTTGCGGACAAACGGCGAAGCA
Organism: Achromobacter sp. GQ309; assembly: GCF_059759315.1. Lineage (NCBI taxonomy): Bacteria > Pseudomonadati > Pseudomonadota > Betaproteobacteria > Burkholderiales > Alcaligenaceae > Achromobacter > Achromobacter sp. GQ309. The sequence goes on along the minus strand of NZ_JCAXDP010000009.1, from coordinate 87,580 downwards.
GGCGAGAAGAAGATTTTCATGGGGTTCCCTGTCGGTGAGAGGCGTCAGTGTTGCGCAGGGGGCGAACGCTGTCCAGCCTGCTTGCGGATGACCGGCGGGGAACACATGAAGGGGGAATGGATGCGCTGCGCAAGGCGGCGCGAACGCTGGCATGAAGGCGATGGCGCGCGTCGGGCGACGCGCACTTTGCATGCAGACAGCGCCGGAACCGTTGCGGTCCGGCGCGCGCCGCGTATCAGCGGCTTATCCGCTGCTTATTCCGTAATACCCGTTTCCAGGCAGGGCTTGAACTCCCCGGTGTCGGGATCGCGCAGGAACAGGACGCCGGTGGCCACGCCGAAGTACGCGCCGTGCAGTTCCAGTTCGCCCTTTTCGACGCGGCGGCGGATGGACGGGAACGTCATCAGGTTGTTCAGGCTGTGCGCAACGGTGGCCAGTTCCAGACGCTTCAGGTTGGCCTGGCGGTCGCCGGTATCCGGCGACATGCCCTTGGCCACGGGTTCGATCTGCGACATCCACTTGCCGATGAAATCGCTCTTGCTCAGCGGCGTGGCGTCGTCGAAGAAGAAGCGGATACCGCCGCAGGACGCGTGGCCCAGCACGACGATGTGCTTGACGTTCAGGCCGTTGACCGCGAATTCGATGGCGGCGCTGGTGCCGTGGTACGACGATTCCGAGTCCGGGTCACAGGGCGGCACAAGGTTGGCCACGTTGCGCACGACGAACATCTCGCCGGGGCCGGCGTCGAAGATCGCTTCGGGCGACACGCGCGAGTCGCAGCATCCGATGATCAGGATTTCCGGGCTTTGGCCGATTTCGGCCAGCTTTTGATAGCGGCTGCTTTCAGTCTGGAAGCGGCCGTCCAGGAAAGATTGATAGCCTTCGGAGAGTCTTTTGGGAAACATGATCTTCACTTCCTAGTATCGAGGCCAGGCTTGCTGGCGCGCCGGCATACGCAATAAGGGGCTTCGTTTGGAAGCCCCTGTTATCGAGTCGGCAGACGCGATTTTCCCATAACTGGCCTGATATCCACCTGTCTAAACCCTGATCAGAAAAGGGTTTTTGGCGGCTGGCCGGGCGGCGGTCTGACCTAGCGTGCGGCGACGTCCAGCGCATTCACCCGGGCGAATTCCAGCGGCGTGATCGCCTTGACCACCTTGATCTGGCCGGGCGCGAACGGGCCGACTACATCTTCGCTGACCCTGCCGATCTCGCGGTTCTGCGCGTCGTACAGGACGTAAGTCAGCAGGACGCTGTTGACGTTGCGCTCCGACTGGTTGGCAAGAAAGCCGGTAATGGTGGAGACGTTGCGGGTGCTGTCGCGCACGGCCTGGACGTTGCCCAGGGTGATGCCGTAGGCAAGGCTTTGCGCGGCAGCGGCGCCGGACAGGCCGGCCAGCACGACGAGCGCGGCAAGGACGAGTTTTTTCATGGTTGTCTCCTGATACGGCCCGCGGCGGCGACGGTAGTACGGCATCGCGGCGGGGATCAGGCGTATCTCACTCCTTTCTGCCACGAGAGACAACGGGCCAGAAGGATGAATGGGTAACAGGTTGCGGCGGATGTTGCCAATGCTGGGGCTTTGTTCGATGATTGCCAAGCCGGCGCCTTGGCCGGCGGACCGTGCCGCCCGCGTCGCGCGTGCCATTGCGCGAGGGGCGCTCAAGGGAGGAACTCATGCTTTCCCGTACCAGCCAGCTGGCTTCGGCCATCCTGTTGTCCGCATGTTTTGCCGGCGCGCAGGCGCAGACCCCCGCCGCTCCCTCAACCGCCAAGACGCCCACGCCGCAGCAGCAGCGCATGTCGGACTGCAACAAGGCCGCCGAGGGCAAGAAGGGCGACGACCGCAAGACGTTCATGAGCAGTTGCCTGAAGGGCGAGGAGCCGGCCAAGCAACTGACGCCGCAGCAGCAAAAGATGAAGGACTGCAACGCGAAGGCCGCGGAACAGAAACTGGCCGGCGACGCGCGCAAGACGTTCATGAGCACGTGTTTGAAGGGGTGAACAACCGGCAAGAAAAAACGCCAGACGATGTCTGGCGTTTTTTTTTTGGACCGCTGACCGATGCTGTTGGGTGTCAGACACCCAAGATGCTCAGGTGCAGCTTCAGGGCCGTCTTGTATGGGTGCCAGACACCGGCGCTCCGCGCGTCACGCCGTCGCAATCGGCGTGACCGGCGATCCAATCGCATGCGGCAGGCGCAGCGGCGGCGCAGTCAGCATGAAGTGGTGGCGGCCATTGGCAAACAGGAACTCAGCCAGGTCCTTCAAATACCAAAGCTCCGCCAGCGGCAGCCCCAGCTTGAACAGGCAGTGATGATGCAGCGGCAGCATCGGGCGCGCGCCGGACTTTTCGCGGGCGGGGTAGGCCTCGACCGCGTAGTTATCGGCGCAGATGGCGGCGATGCCGCTATCGGTGATCCATTGCAGCAGCGCGTCGTCGGTGCCGTCCAGCGCGGCGCCGTAGGTGTGCAGCACCTCGGGGTCCGGCATGCCGTCCATCGCGACCACGGCTTCGGCGTAGCCGGTGCGCAGCACCAGCATGTCGCCGCGCTCAATCGTGATGCCATCCGTTGCCAGCACGTGCATCAATTCGGCGTGGCCGATCAGCGTGCGGCCCGGGCCGTAATGGCGGAACAGGTCGACCAGCACGCCGCGGCCCTGCATGCCTTTCTGCGCCAGGTTCTCAACGCCCAGCTTCAGCGCGGCGGACGGGCCGCCGCTGTTGCAACCGCAGCCGGTGTGATCGCCATCATTGGGTCCCACAACGTCCACGCCGGCCTGAAAGCCGTTGTAGTAGCGCAGCTCGGGTGTGCCGTCGCCATCGGCATCGAACAATGCGCCCACGTGCGCCAGCGCGTCCCATTGCGTCGAGTACTGCATGGACAGCAACACCTGGTCGTCGCTCAGCACGTCGAGCGCGTCGGGGTTGACGTTTTTCAACGGGAAGTTCAGGTACGGCGTGTCCTTGAGCTTCGTGGGGCTCAATTGCGGCGGGTGGCGCCGCGGGTTGAGCACGTTGCCGCCGGGCAGGTCCAGCGGCAGGGACAGGCAGAAGGTCTTGCCGGCGCGGATCTCGCGTGCGCCCTTCAGGACCTGTTCTTCGGTGATGAGATTCAGGCGGCCGAGTTGGTCGTCGGGCCCGAAGTCGCCCCAGTTGGAGCCTTCGGGCCGATGCTTCCAGCGTTGCATGCGGCTTACTCCGTCAGGAAGTCGACGACCGCGCGGGTGAAGGCTTCCGGTTGCTCCCAGTTCGAGATGTGGGAGGTGTTCAATTCCACGTAGCGCGCGCCGGGAATGGCAGCCGCGAGTTCCTGGCCTTGCGCGGGCGTGGCGGCCAGGTCGTGCGTGCTGCTGATGACCAGCGTGGGGGCGGTGATGGACGACACCTGCTCGCGGAAGTCGGCGTCGCGCAGCGCGGCGCAGTTGCCCGAGTAGCCGGCGTCCGGCGTGCGGCGCAGCATGTCGATCAGCACCTGCGTCAGGCCCGGCTCGGCGGCGCGATAGCCGTCGGTCAGCCAGCGTTCGACCAGCGTGGGCGCCATCTTTTCGAGCGTCTGCTCGGCCACGGCGGCGATGCGGGTGCTCCAGCCTTCGGCCGAGCCGATGCGCGCGGCGGTGTTGCACAGAACCAGCTTGCCGACGAGTTCGGGTCGCGCCAGCGCCAGCCACAGGCCGGTCGGGCCGCCCATCGACAGGCCGCAGAAATGCGCGCGCTTGATGTCCAGGTGGGCCAGCAGTTCGGCGACGTCGTTGCCCAGCTGCTCGAAGCTGTATTCGCCTTCGGGGACCGACGACTTGCCGTGGCCGCGGGTGTCGTAGCGCAGCACGCGGAAGTGGCGGGTCAGTTCAGGGATCTGGCGGGCCCACATGTCGGCGTTGGTGCCCAGCGAATTGGAGAGCACGAGCACCGGCGCGTCGGCGGGGCCATCGATGACGTAGAACAGCCGTGCCTGGCTGAGATCGGCGTAAGCCATGTGGAATTCCTTTGGGGAAGGCTGCGGCCGCGCAAGCAGGCGGCCGCGCGGGTATTACAGGTGGCAGACGCCGTCGACGTAGGCTTTGCGCCAGCGGGTGATGGTTACGCGGTCGAACAGGTCGGCCTGCGCAAACGGATCGGCGTCGATGAACCGCTGCGCGGCTTCGCGCGTGTCGACGTCGACGATATACAGCCCGCCGCCCGCATCCTTGCCGTCATCCTGCAGCTTGGCGCCGCACGCCAGCAGCAGCTGCTTGTTGGCGTCCAGGTATTCCAGGTGCTTGGCGCGGTGCTGCTGGCGCATTTCCTGGTGGTTGGGCTTGTCGAAGGTTTCGATGATGTAGGGCATGCGAGGCTCCTGTCAGATCGCCGAGGGATGGCGCGCGAGCGCGGTGACTTCGATATCCATGTACGGGAAAAGCGGCAGCGACGACAGCAGCGTGTGGAGCTCGTCGTTGTTTTCGACGTCGAAGATGCTGACGTTGGCGTAGCGGCCGACGACGCGCCACAGGCTCTTCCACTTGCCGTCGCGCTGCAGCTGCTGCGCCAGGGCCTTTTCGTCAGCCTTCAGTTTGTCCGCGCGTTCGGCGGGCATGTCGACGGGCAGGTTGACCTGCATTTGAACCATGAACAACATGATGGACTCTCCATGATGCCGCCCCGGCGCGCGGGGCGGTGTAGCGGCAATTAAGGCGGAAACTAAGGGAATTCAGTTCGCAAACTTCAGCGGCAGGCCGGTCAGGCGCAGCAGCTCATCGGCGGTCATGTCGCCAAAGATATCGGTGACCGTCACTCCATCCTTGTTGATGTCGAACACGGCCACATCCGTGTACACGCGCGACACGCAGCGCACGCCGGTCAGCGGGTATGTGCAGGCCTCGACCAGCTTGCTCTGGCCTTCGCGGGTCTGCAGTTCCATCATCACGAAGACGTCCTTGGCGCCGATGGCCAGGTCCATCGCGCCGCCGACGGCGGGGATGGCGTCGGGCGCGCCGGTGTGCCAGTTGGCCAGGTCGCCATGCTGCGAGACCTGGAAGGCGCCCAGCACGCAGATGTCCAGGTGGCCGCCGCGCATCATCGCGAACGAATCGGCGTGATGGAAGAACGAGCAGCCGGGCAGTTCGGTGACGGGCTGCTTGCCGGCGTTGATGAGGTCGTAGTCTTCCTCGCCCTTGGCGGGCGCGGGGCCCATGCCCAGCATGCCGTTTTCGGTATGCAGGATGACTTCGCGGCCGGCCGGCAAATGGTTGGCGACGAGCGTGGGCAGGCCGATGCCCAGGTTGACGTAGGCGCCTTCCGGAATGTCCTGCGCGACGCGGGCGGCGATCTGGTCGCGGGTCAGTTTGGTGCTCATTGCTGCTCCTTGGCGGCCTGCTGGCCTGCGATCTGCACGACGCGCTTGACGAAGATGCCGGGGGTGACGACGGTTTCGGGGTCGAGCTCGCCCAGTTCGACGATCTCGCGGACCTGCGCCACGGCCACGCGCGCGGCGCTGGCCATGATAGGGCCGAAGTTGCGGGCGGTCTTGCGGTAGACCAAGTTGCCCCAGCGGTCGCCGCGCTCGGCCTTGATCAGCGCGTAGTCGGCGTGCAGCGGATACTCCAGCACGTACTGGCGGCCGTTGATCTCGCGGGTTTCCTTGCCGTCGGCCAGCGGGGTGCCGTAACCGGTGGGCGTGAAGAACGCGCCGATGCCGGCGCCGGCGGCGCGGATGCGCTCGGCCAGATTGCCTTGGGGCACCAGTTCCAGTTCCAGCTTGCCGCTGCGGTACAGGCCGTCAAAGATCTGCGAGTCCGCCTGGCGCGGGAACGAGCAGATGATCTTGCGCACGCGGTTGGCGCCCAAGAGGGCGGCGAGGCCCGTGGTGCCGTTGCCGGCGTTGTTGTTGATGATGACCAGGTCCTTGGCGCCCTGTTCAAGCAGGGCGTCGATCAGTTCCATGGGCTGGCCGGCGGTGCCGAAGCCGCCGATCATGACGGTGGCGCCATCGGGGACGTCCGCCAGGGCGGCGGCAGCGCTTGCAACAGTCTTAGAGATCATGATGTTCGCTCATAGGTGGCGTGTCATAATTTGTTCTTCTTTCGAACTTTCGTTCTTCTGAAGAACATCGTTTCATGGGGAATGCGAAGGCGTCAAGGCAAGCCCGCACGCCGCACTCTCCATCGTTCGGAGTCGCCCGCAAGGGGCAACGCAGGCTCGCCGCGGCGGGCCTTTTACTCGTGGAACCAGACGGATGGCCGAGCAAGATCCCCAGCAACCCAGCGACAGTTACGTGCAGTCCTTCGCGCGCGGCTTGTCGGTGATCCGGGCCTTCGGCCCCGACCGTTCGCAGATGACGCTGTCCGAGGTGGCCGCGGTGACGGGGCTGACCCGCGCCGGCGCGCGCCGCATCCTGCTGACGCTGGAACACCTGGGCTACGTTACGGCCGACGACCGCAAGTTCTCGCTGACCCCGCGCATCCTGGAACTGGGCTACGCGTATCTGTCGGGCACGCCGCTGTGGAACCTGGCGCTGCCCTACATGGAAGAAGTGGCCGAGCTGACGCGCGAGTCCTGCTCCGTGTCGGTGCTGGAAGGCGCCGACATCGTGTACATCCTGCGCCTGTCGACGCATAAGGTGATGACGATCAATCTGGCCGTGGGCAGCCGCTTGCCGGCATGGGTAACGTCGATGGGCCGCGTGCTGCTGGCGGGCCTGCCGGAAGCCGAGCTGGACCGGGTGCTGGCGATGAGCCAGATCCAGACCTACACGGCGGAAACCGTCACCGACATCGCCGAACTGAAGCGCGTGCTGGCCGGCGTGCGTGCCGACGGCTATGCCTGCGTGGCGCAGGAGCTGGAACCCGGCCTGCAATCCGTGGCGGTGCCCATCATCGACCGCAGCGGCCGCGTGATCGCCGCGATGAACGTCAGCGGTCACGCCAACCGGTTTTCGCGCGAGGCGATGCTGGAAGCGTTTTTGCCGCCGCTGCGCCGCGCCGCCGACCAGATCAACCACGCGCTGCTGCGCCGCTAGGCCAAGCCTGCGGGCGGCAGAGGGATTGGTCCGGACGGACATGGCGGCCGCGATCAGATGGGCGCGACGCCGAGCGTCGTGCCGCCGCAGACATACAGCATCTGGCCGGTGACAAACCCGTTGTCGGGCGACAGGAAGAACATCGCGGCGCGCGCGACGTCTTCGGGCGTGCCCAGGCGCTTGACGACGATGCTGTTGATGATGCGCTCGGTTTGCGGGGCGCCGGCCGGATTGCTCTTGGTGAAGAGGTCGGTGGCGATGGGGCCCGGGCCGATGGCGTTGACGGTGATGCCGTCGCCGCCCAGTTCCATGGCCAGCGTGCGCGTCAGGCCCACAAGCCCGGCCTTGGTGGCCGAATAGACCACGCGATCCGGCTTGCCCAGCGCGGCGCGCGACGACATGTTGACGATGCGACCAAAGCCGGCTTCGCGCATGGCGGGCAGCGCGGCCTGCACCAGGATGAGCGCGGTGCGCAGATGCAGATTGACGACGTAGTCCAGGTCGGCCAGCGTGGCGGTGTCGGCGGTGCCGGGCCGTGTGGCGCCGGCGTTGTTGACGAGACCGACGATGTTGAACGCGCTGGTGACTTCGCGCGCGACTTCCTGCGTGCGCGCTTCATCGGTCAGATCGGCCTGATACGAGACCAGACCCGCCGGCGGATTCTCGGGCAGCTTGTAGTCGATGTTGACGACCTTATGGCCGGCATCGAGCAGCATGCGGATGATGGCGGCGCCGATCCCGGCGCTGCCGCCGGTGACGAGATATGCGGTGGGTTTGGTCATATCGGTTTCCGTTCAGTGTTCAAGAACTCAATGGGTCAGGTAGCCCCAGGCGAGGACGGCGGTGATGTGGATCACGCCGACCCACAGCATCATGATGACGGTATAGCCCATCACGTCGCGCAGCTTGAGCTTGGACAGGGCCAGCGCCGGCAGGATCCAGAAGGGCTGCACCAGATCGTTCCAGGCGTTGCCCAGCATGACGGCCATGGTGGTCTGGTTGAGCGCGCTGCCGATTTCCTTGGCGGCGTCGATCATGAACGGACCCTGGATGACCCAGTGACCGCCGGCGGACGGCGCGAAGAAGTTGATGACGAACGAGCTGATCAAACCCCAGAACGGCAGGGTTTCAGGCGTGGCGACGTCGACAAAGACCGCGGAGATCGTGGTGACCAGACCCGAGGCGGCCATGATGGCCATGATGCCGGCGTAGAACGGGTACTGCAGGATGATCCCGGAGATGGTCTTGATGCCTTCGGTCAGCTTGGCGACGTAGGCGGCGGGCGTGCCGAGCAGGATGATGCCCAGGAACAGGATGATGAAGTTGATGAGGTTCAGGTCGAGCGAGCCGCCGTCCATGAAGTGAAAGACGACGTAGGCCACGCCGAGCGCGCCGATCAGCAGGCTGAGCAGGCGGCTGTTGTTGAGCTTCGAGGCGATGGTGCCCTTCTCGAGCATGTCTTCGGCGGCGTTGGACGCGTTGGCGTCGCGGTCGATGTTGGGGTCGACTTCGACGATGGCCTCACCCTTCTTGGGGTGCAGCCAGGCGTTGAGCAGCGGCAGGGTGATGATGATGACCAGGCTGGTGAGCAGCATGGGCACGGAGAAGATGGTTTCCGACAGGGGGATGGTGCCCATCTGCGCGGCGGTGGGGTGGCCGGGCGTGGCGACGAGAACGGGGATGCTGGCGGACAGGCCCAGACCGTACATGGTGAAGCCGCTGTAGGCGGCGGCGATGATCAGGGGGTAGTGAACACCCTTGACCTTCAATGCCAGTTTTTTGGCGACGATGCCGCCGATGACAAGACCAAAGCCCCAGTTCAGGTAGCTGCCGACGCCGCCGACGAGGGTGGCGACGATGATGGCGGTGTGCGGCTTGTGGACGTGGCTGACGATGCGGTTGAGCAGGCGGTCGGTGAGCGGTGCGGTGGCCAGCACGTAGCCCATTGCCAGGATGACGGCCATCTGGGTGGTGAAGGCCAAGAGGCTCCAGAAGCCTTTGCCCCAGGCGCGGGTGATGTCGCCGATGCCCTGGCCTTCGATGCCCATGGCCAGCAGCACGGTGAGCAAGGTGAGCGCGATCGCAAAGACAAAGGGATCGGGCAGATACTTGCGCATCAGCTCGGTAAAGAATGAAGCCAATTTATTCATGGTGCCTCCAACAACTCCGTAAGGCGGTTCTCTGATGTCCGGCGGCGCGGGTCATCGGGTGACGATGCGGGCGTGCCGGACGATTGCTTTTCTTTGTGTGGGTGGGCTCGTGGCCCGATGGCGCGGTCGGTCATGGCCGCCGCGCTTTTTGTGGATGCTTGAGAACGGACTCAGGAGCCGCTGGCTTTGCCGTTCAACCAGGTGGCCAGTTCGCCGAGGGCGGCGCTTTTCTCGCGCAGGACGCGTTCGCGGCGTTCGGGGCTCCAGGTGTAGAAGCCTTGGCCGCTTTTGGCGCCGATGTGGCCGCTGTCGACTTTGCTTTTGAGCAGGTCGGAGGGTTCGGTGCGGTTTTCGAGATCTTTGTACAGGTAGCTGGCGATGGCGTAGTGAACGTCAATGCCGTTCATGTCGCGCTGTTCGAGGGGGCCGGACAGGGCGAGGCGGATGCCCAGGCTCCATTTGACGACTTCGTCAATATCCTCTGCGCTGGCGACGCCTTTTTCCAGCAGGGAGATGGCTTCGCGGGCGAGGGCGTGCTGGATGCGGTTGGCGATGAAGCCGGGGATGTCTTGACGCACGAGAACGGGGCGCTTGCCGCCGAAGCGCAGGGTGGCCATGACTTTGGCGACGGTGTCCTCGGAGGTGTCGTCGTTACGGACGACTTCAACTAGGGGGATGACGTCGGCGGGGGTGAAGAAGTGGGTGCCGACAAAGCGGTCGCGGCGCTGGACGGCGCTGGCGATGGCGTTAATCGACAACCCGGAGGTGTTGGTGGCGAAGAGGGTGTGCGCGGGGCACAGGGTGTCGAGCGTGGCGAAGATGCCGCGCTTGAGATCGAGGTTTTCGGGGACGGCTTCGATGACGAGGTCGCTGGTGGCGGCGGCTTCGAGGCCTGGTTCGAGGCGGATGCGCTGGATGGCTTGCTGGACTTGGCCGGGGGCGTAGACGTTTAGCTGGCGTTCGATGGTCTTCAACGCGCGCTCGAGGGCGCCTTCGACGGGGTCAATCAACACGACGTCGAGTCCCTTCGAGGCGAACAGCGCGGCAATGCCGCTGCCCATGGCGCCTGCGCCGATGACGGCGAGATTCTTGAGGGGAGTGTCCATGATGGCTCGCTTGGTGCTTGCGGCTGCTGCTTGCAGGCGGGCACGCGGGGACCAGGGGTGATGCTGTCTCGTCCGGGGTGCCTTTCTGTGCGCGGCTTGGCCAGAAAAATCTTTGTGTTCTATATACGAACATTTGTGCGTGTATAGAATTTCTGTGGGGGATAGTACTAAAAGTTGCTGGGGGTGGACAAATGGGGGATTCGCGGTGTTCGGTGGGTGGACGGTGGGTGCGGTCGGGAGCTGGCCGCGGTATACGGGCCGAAGTAGGTTGGTGGGCTGATGCTTGTGATGCGGTGAAGGGCGCTGATCTTGTCAGGTCGGCTGCGGGCTTGCGGTGGGCGGGGTTCTTTTGACGCCCGGCACGTCGTCGGCCTGGGGTGCGCGGGGCTACGATTGCGGTCCGGAGCCTTCGCTCCGGACTGCCCCGTCGTCATCGTCGTTGTCGCCTCCGGCGACTGCCTTCCGATTCCCTCGGGCGCATCTACACGCCCCGCGCACCCCAGGCCGACGACGCGCCGGGCTCGGTGGATTGAACTTCGCGGTCGCTGGGTCGAGCGGGTTCTTGAGATTCTTATCTCGGCCGACGCGGGTTTGAAGCATCTTGCGATGCCCGCCCCGCGACGGCCGCGCGGGCGGCCTGGCGGGGCTTACGCGGTGTCTTGCGTTGGTGTGATGACGCTTCGCGATTGCGGGGCAAGTGAATCAGCGAAGTGGCTGCGAAGCGCCGCCTGAGTCTTTCTATGGGTGGTGGGGGGCGGGCTCAGCCTGCGGCAGGATTTCGTCGTCGTCCGCGCGATGGCAGACCACGCATAGTTTGTTGCCGTCGGGGTCGCGGAAGTAAGCACCGTAGTAATGCGCGTGATACTCGGGTCGCAGGCCTGGCGGGCCCTCGCAGGTGCCGCCGTTCTTCAGCGCGCGTGCATGGGCCTGGCGTACCGCCTCTCTGGTGTTGGCCATGAAGGCGACCATCTGACCGTTGCCCGGTTCATGGGGCTGGCCGTTGTGCGGCCTGCTGATGGCGAAGTAGGGGCGTTGCTGGCCGGCGCCTTGCCAACCCGCCCATGGCCGGTCTCGTTCGCAGAAGCGAGATTCGACGCCCAGAATCTCGAACAGGGCGTCGTAAAAGCTCAGGGCGCGGTCGAAGTCGGTGATGCCGACGAAGATGTGCGAGAACATTTTTTGCTCCTGGGCTTGCCGCCTATCCCGAATTCCGCAGCCCCGCCGCGATCCCGTTGATCGTCAGGTGGATCGCGCGTTGCACGCGCTTGTCGACCTCTGCGTTGGGATTCTTCTGCACCGCGCGATGTCGCCGGATGAGGTCAACCTGCAGGTAATTCAGCGGGTCGATATAAGCGAAGCGTTCGCGCAGGGCGATCTGCAGCGTGGGGTTGTCGGCGAGCAGTTCGCGTTGCGTCAGCAGTTTGAGCATGGCGAGCGTGCGGCCGTGTTCGGCGCTGATGGCGCCGAAGATGCGTTCGCGCAGGGCGCGTTGGGGGACGAGTTGGGCGTAGCGGGCGGCGATGGCGAGGTCGGATTTGGCCAGGACCATTTCCATGTTGGAGAGCAGGGTGCGGAAGGCGGGCCAGTCGCGGGCCATTTCGCGCAGTTGTGCAAGGCGGCCGCGGCGCGAGCGGGGGGCGTCGGGGGCGCCGGTTTCGAGATAGGCCTCGATGGCGGAGCCCATGCCGTACCAACCGGTGAGCATGAGGCGGCATTGGGCCCAGGAGAAGCCCCACGGGATGGCGCGCAGGTCTTCGATGCGCTGGCCTTTCTTGCGGGAGGCGGGGCGTGAGCCGATGTTCAGGCCGGCGATTTCGCTGATGGGGGTGGCGGCGAAGAAGTAGTCGGCGAAGCCGGGGGTGTCGTAGACGAGGCCGCGGTAAGTGCTTTGCGCGGTGTCGGACATGAAGGACATGGCGGGGCCGTGGTGGGCCATGTGGGCGTCTTCGGCGCTGGTGGCTTCGGCGCGGGGGGCCAGGCTGGATTCGAGGGTGGCGGCGATGAGGAGTTCAAGGTGCCAGCGGCCGACTTCGGCGTCCTTGTACTTGCTCTGGATGACTTCGCCCTGTTCGGTCAGGCGGATCTGGCCGGCGACGGTGCCGGGGGGCTGGGCGAGGATGGCGTCGAAGCTGGAACCGCCGCCGCGTCCGACGGAGCCGCCGCGGCCGTGAAAGAGGCGCAGGCGGACGTTGCGGGCGGAGAAGACGTCGACGAGTGCGCGTTCGGCCTGGTAGAGCGACCAGTTGGACGTGAGGAAGCCGCCGTCCTTGTTGCTGTCGGAGTAACCGAGCATGACTTCCTGGGCGCCGTTTTGCGCGAGCTTTACGCGCTGGCGGATTTCGGGCAGGTCGAGCCAGGCGGCCATGATGTCGGCGCCGCGCTGCAAGTCGGGGATGGTTTCGAAGAGGGGGACGACCATGAGGCCGTCTTCGGGGGGGATGTCTTGCCCGGCGGGGGCGATGAGGCCGGCCTCTTTCTGCAGGACCATGACTTCGAGCAGGTCGCTGAGCGTTTCGGTGTGCGAGACGATGGTCTGGCGCACGGCCTGTTTGCCGTAGCGGGCGCGGCCGGCGGCGGCGGCGCGCAGGACGGCGAGTTCACGGGTGGTGTCTTCGGAGTAGGCGATCCAGGGGGAGGCCAGGGGGCGTGCCTGCGCGAGTTCAGTGCGCAGGAGGTCGACGCGTTCTTCTTCGGACAGCGCGAGGTAGTCGAGGGGTTTGCCGTTGTGGGTGACGCCGGCGCGCGAGAAGAGTTCGGCGAGCGCGGCTTCGTGGACGTCGGAGCTTTGGCGCAGGTCGACGGTGGCGAGGTGATAACCGAAGACTTCGATGGCCTGCTGCAGGCCGGACAGGCGCAGCTTGGCCAGCGGGGCGCCGTGATGGGCGCCGAGTGACGCGGCGATGACGGCGAGGTCGGCGGCAAGCTCTTGGGGCGCGTCGTAGGCGGGGGCGGCGACGGTGCTGCGGCGGGCGAGGTTCTGGCCGGTGAGCCGCAGCGCGGTGGCGGCCAGGCGGGCGTAGATGCCGACGAGGGCGCGCCGGTAGGGTTCGTCGCGGCGGTGCGGGGAGTCGTCGCCGCTACGCTCGGCGAGCGCGAGCAGTTCGGGGTCGGCGGCGATGAGCAGGGTGGTAATGGAGAGTTCGGCGCCGAGGGCGTGGACTTCCTGGAGGTAGTGCTCGAAGAGGACGGTGGCCTGGCGCAGCAGGGCGCGCTCGAGCGTGGTGGCGTCGACGTTCGGATTGCCGTCGCGGTCGCCGCCGATCCAGCTGCCCATGCGCAGGAAGGGTTCGAGCGGCGGCGGCGGGGCGGCGAAGGGCTTGGCGGATTCGCGGTTGAGCAGCTTGGAGAGGTCGCCGTAGAGGCGCGGGATGACCTGCAGGAAGGTGCTGCGATAGTAGGAGAGCGCGTTCTCGATTTCGTCGGCGACGGTCAGGCGCGTGTAGCGCAACATGCGGGTCTGCCACAGGGTGGCGACGCGGCCGAGCAGGGCGGTGTCGAGTTCGGCGAGCTCGTCGGGGGTCAACTGGGCTTCGCGTTGGGCGAGGGCGGTGGAGATTTCGCGGTGGACGTCGAGGGTGCTTTTGCGCTGGACTTCGGTGGGGTGCGCAGTGAGGACGGGCATGACGCAGGCCTCGGCCAGCAGGCGGCGGATGCGCGCAACGCTGACGCCTTGTCCGCCAAGGATCTGAATGGCTTCGCGCAGGCTGCCGCGGGCGGGCGTGCCGTCGGTGAGCGCGCGGGCGCGCTGGCGGCGGTTCTGGTCGCGGTCTTCGGCGATGTTGGCCAGATGCAGAAAGTAGCTGAAGGCGCGGGCGACGGAGTTGGGGTCGCTACCTTGCAGGCGCTTGACGCGTTGTTCGAGCAGTTTGCTGTCGGCGTCGTCGCCTTCGCGGCGGAATTTGACGGCGGTGCGGCGCAGGGTCTCGATGGTGTCGAAGACGCGCTTGCCTTCGCATTCTTCTATGACCTCTCCTAACAACCGGCCCAACAGCCGGATATCGTGACGCAAGGGTTCTGCGGAATCGGACTGCGTGCGCTTGGCATTCATCGTGCGGGGATCCGTCTGACGGCGGTTGGAAGGGGATTAAATCGAAGCGGGCGTTGCGGGCAAACCTTGAAAATGATCGGTCGATTTTACGCAGCGTTCCTTACGGGGGAGGCGGTTTGCTCGGTTAAAGTGCGGGGTATCCCTTCGTTATTCCAGAAGCCCCCTTTATGCAAAATCATCAACGTCGCGCGCTCGTGCTGTTTTCGGGCGGGCAGGATTCCACCACTTGTCTCGCCTGGGCGCTGGAACGCTATGCGCACGTGGAGACGGTGGCGTTCGATTACGGACAGCGCCATCACATCGAACTGTCGGCGCGGCTGAATGTGCTGCGCGAGATCCGGGCCAATTTTCCGGACTGGGCGGCGCGGTTGGGCGAGGACCATCTGCTGGACCTGAAGGTGCTCGGTCAGGTGGGCGATACGGCGATGACCAGCGACCGGGCGATCGAGATGCAGGCGAATGGCTTGCCGAATACGTTCGTGCCGGGACGCAATCTGCTGTTTCTGACGCTGGCGGCGGCGCTGGGGTATCGGCGGCAGTTGGATGTGCTGGTGGGTGGAATGTGCGAGACGGATTTTTCCGGGTATCCGGATTGCCGGGATGACACGATCAAGGCGCAGCAGGTAGCGCTGGGTCTTGGACTTGGGTCACGGGTGACGATCGAGACGCCGTTGATGTGGATCGATAAGTCGGAGACCTGGGCGTTGGCTTATGCGCTGGGGGGTGATGCGTTGGTGGAGACGATCGTCGAGGAAAGCCATACGTGTTATCTCGGGGAGCGGGGGGCTCGGCATGATTGGGGCTATGGGTGCGGGGAGTGCCCGGCTTGCAAGCTGAGGAAGATCGGGTGGGAGAAGTGGGTGGTGGCTTCTGCGGCTGAGGGGTGAGCTGCCGGTTATTTTCTGGTGCTTGGAATGTGGAAGCGCTGACGGTTTTGCGTTGGTTTGTGGCTTGATGATCTGGGCGCTTTGCTTGTCCGGGGTTGATTCTTAGGACGTCCGGTTTTTTCGACCTGGGGTTCGTTCTCGGGATGTCCGGTGTTTCGACGGCCTGGGGTTGGTTCTTAAGACGCCCGGTGTTTCTACTGGCTGGGGCTGGTTCTTAAGACGCCCGTCGCGTCGTCGGCCTGGGGCGCGCGGGGCTACGATTGCGGTCCGGAGCCTTCGCTCCGGACTGCCCCTTTGTCATCTTCGTTGTCGCCTTCGGCGACTGCCTTCAGATTCCCTCGGGCGCATCTACACGCCCCGCGCACCCCAGGCCGACGACACGCCGGGCTCTGGTGGTTTCAGCTTGGCGGGCGCTGGGGCGAATCGAGTTCTTGAGGTTCTTGCCTGCTGTTGTGCGGGTTTGAAGCGTCTTGCGGGGCCCGCCCCTCGGCGGCCGCGCGGGCGGCCTGGCGGGGCTTACGCGGTGTCTTGCGTCCGGCGATGACGCTTCGCGCATGGCTGCGGTGTATTTGGGTATCTGTCACCGCCTAGAGCCGCGCCAGGTGTGCGCTAGGTGTCTGACACCCTACAGAATCGCCCGCCATCTTGCGCCGTCGCCTCTTGGGTGTCTGACACCGACTCAAGAACGCCGCCGCTCAAACACCATCCCGCGCCGCCGGCACCACACTCGGCGGGACGGCCGCCGTTATCGCGGCCTCCTTCACCCGGCCGATGAACTTCCATCTCAGCGTCATCGCCGCCGCAGCAATGATCGCGGCCAGCGCGGCGGACACCATCATCGCTGCTTTCGCGCCCTGCCACTCGATAACGAACGCATAAGCAACAGGCGCCGCAGCGGTGAGCAGAAAACTGGGAATCAGCAACGCGCCAACCAGCGCGCCGTAACTGCGGAAGTCAAAAAGCGCGAGCGGCAGGGTCCCGCGGGTGATGGTCATGAGGCCGTTGCAGGCGCCGTAGAGCAGCGTGTAGGCGGCGGTGGCGTAGAGGTTGCCGCCGGGGACGAGGGCGAGCAGGAAGCACAGCGGGAGGGC
This sequence comes from Achromobacter sp. GQ309, assembly GCF_059759315.1. Classification (NCBI taxonomy): domain Bacteria; kingdom Pseudomonadati; phylum Pseudomonadota; class Betaproteobacteria; order Burkholderiales; family Alcaligenaceae; genus Achromobacter; species Achromobacter sp. GQ309. The sequence continues at coordinate 71,304 of NZ_JCAXDP010000009.1, read as the reverse complement.
CAGGGCCACTGCCAGGTTGAGCGTCAGCGGATGAAGGCGGGCGCCGACGAGGACGTCGCCTAAGCGGGCAGCGAATTGGCCGATGCCCCAGAGCGAGGCGACGCTGACCGCGGCGGCGGTGGCCAGGCCCAGGCCGGTCAGCAGCGAGAAAAGGTGCGCGGCGTTGCCGGCTGCCAGGAAGTTGGTCAGCATCGCCATGACGGCGTAGAGGGTGCCGGCCAGGCGGCGTTCGGCGGCGGTGCGGGTGAGGCCGGTGGCGGCCTTGCCGGGGTCGGCGGTTGACGCGGTGTAGCGGCGGCGGGGTAGGGCCAGGTAGAGGGGGATGGTGGCGAGGGCGAGGGCGGCGTAGCACCAGGCGGCGCCGCGCCAGCCAAGCCATTCGGCCAGGAAGTGGCCGACGGGCCACATGACGGTGGATGCCAGTCCGCCGAAGAGGGTGATCTGGGACATGGGCCGGCGCGCGGCGGGGCCGGCGGCGCGGGCTAGCGCGGCGAAGGCGGCGTCGTAGAGGCACAGGCGCATGCCGACGCCGAGCGCGGCCCAGGCGGCGAAGTAGAGCGTGTGCGAGTGCGTGATGGCGAGCAGGGCGCAGCCGAGTGCGGATAGCGTGGCGCCTGCGGGCATGACGAGGTGGCCGCCCCAACGGTCTACCGCGGCGCCAGCGGCGGGGGAGACGAGGGCCATGACGACGATGGCGGCGGAGAAGCCGCCGTAGACGGTGGCGGTGCTCCAGCCGAGGTCGGCGGTCATGGCCGGGCCGAGCGCGCCGATGAGGTAGAAGGTGACGCCCCAGCCGATGAGCTGGGTCAGGCCCAGACAGATGACGGCGCGGGCGCGGATCATGGGCGTTGCGGGGGCGTGGTGTCGCCGTCGCCGAGGCTGCGCTGCATGAGGACGGTGTCGCGCCATTCGCCGTGCTTGTGGCCCACGGACCGCAGGGTGCCGACGGGGTGAAAGCCCTGGCTGGCGTGCAGGGCAAGCGAAGCGGCGTTGCGACTGTCTCCGACGACGGCAAGCATCTGCCGCCAGCCGGCGGCGGTGCAGCGCTCGACCAGGGCGGCGAGCAGCTTGCCGCCGATGCCGAGGCCGGCGCGGCCGGCCTTGACGTAGACAGAGTCTTCGACGGTGTGCCGGTAGGCGGGGCGCGGGCGGTAGGGGGTGACGTAGGCGTAGCCGACGACCTCGCCGTTGATCTCGGCCACGAGGTAAGGCATTTCCTTTTCTAGGACGCCGGCGCGGCGCTGGCGCATTTCGGCGATGGAGGGCGGCTCGAGTTCAAAGGACGCGGTGCCGTGCTGCACGTGATGCGCGTAGATGGTCTTGATGGCGGGCAGATCGGCTTCCGCGCTGTCGCGGATGAGGACGGTGGGCGAATGGGGCGACATGGAAATGGCCGGAGATTTAGTAGGCAATCGGGTGTGCAAGGCGCCGCACCAACGGACACATGAGTTGGGAGGTGTCCGAGGGTGGGAGTACGCAGGGCCGATCGAAAACGCCAGTGTGGGGCAAGGTGATTCATTAATAAAGCTTTGGTCTATTATGATTTTCATAAGCAAAACTATGGTGAATCCATGCGCGGCTTGAATCTGGACCACCTGCGCACGTTTGCGCAGGTCATCGAACTGGGCAGTTTTTCCGCGGCCGCCGAACGTGGGGGTGTGACGCAGCCCGCCGTCAGTCTGCAGATCCGTCAACTGGAGCGGCGTTTCGGGCTGAAGTTGGTGGAGCGCGTGGGACGCCGCGCGGGGCCGACGGCGGCGGGGCGGGAATTGCTGGCCCATATCCGCGTGATCGACGGCGCGATCGCGCAGGCCGAGCAGGCGATGGCGTCGCATGCGTCGCAGGTGTCGGGGCGGATCCGGCTTGGCACGGGCGCGACGGCGTGCACCTATCTGCTGCCGCCGGTGCTGGCGGATCTGCGTCAGCGGTTTCCGGCGCTGGACATCGTGGCCAGCACGGGCAATACGGCGGACATGCTGCGCGGGCTGGAGGCCAATACGTTGGATATCGTGCTGATCACGCTGCCGGCGCCGGGCCGCATGTTCCAGGCGACGCCGGTGATGGAGGACGAGTTCGTGGCGATCTTTCCTTCGCGCGATCCGGCCGCCATCCCTGAGGTCGTGACGCCGCAGTCGCTGGCGCGGCTGCCGCTGGTGCTGTTCGAGCCGGGCGCGCGCACGCGGCGGCTGGTGGACGACTGGTTCGAGGCGGCGGGCGTGGCGGCCAAGCCGATCATGGAGCTGGGCAGCACGGAGGCGATGAAGGAGATCGTGGGGGCGGGGCTGGGCTGCGCGGTGTTGCCCCGGCTGGCGGTGTCGGGCGCCGGACGGCGTGACGCGCTTGAAGTGCGTTCGCTGACGCCAAGGCTGTCGCGCGATCTGGCGATCGTCCTGCGACGCGACAAGCCGCTCAGCCGCGGGCTGCGGCATTTGCAGGACGCGCTGCTGGCGTTGGGGGGGCGGGCGTCATGACGGCTTCACGCAGGTCCGGCTCGACTCGTATGGCGCCTTCGATCGCGACGGCTTCTACCGTTTCTACGGCCCGAACGACGCGTACGACTCCTACGACCAGTACGACTCCTTGGGTCGCTGCTGCCACTACGCTGCATAAGACCCGGATGGCCCGTACGAGCCATACGACCCGACCCCTCGCCGAACCCGATCTCTATCCCTACGAATCCTCGCGCCGGCCGCTGGCGGGGCTGGCCATCGACTATCCCGACGGTCACCGGGTCAAGCGACACCGCCATCGGCGCGGCCAGCTTGTGTACGCGATGTCGGGCGTGATGGTGGTGGATACGGACGCGGGCATCTGGGTCGTGCCGCCGACGCGCGGCGTGTGGGTGCCGGCGTGGGTGTCGCACGGCATTCGCATGAGCGGCGAACCGCGCATGCGCACCGTTTTCGTCGAGCCGGGGGCGGCGGCACACCTGCCGGCGCAGTGCTGTGTGCTGTCCGTGTCGCCGCTGCTGCGCGAATTGATGGCGGCCGCCGCCGAGGTGCCGCTGGATTGGGAGCCGGACACGCGAGACGGGCGGCTGATGATGCTGCTGCTGGATGAGTTGCGCCAGGAACCCGTGCTGCCGCTGCATCTGCCGCAGCCGTCGGAGCCCCGGCTGGCGCGCATCTGCCGCGCCATCGTGCGCCATCCGGAACGGCAGGACGGGGCAGCGGACTGGGCGCGGGAATTGGGCGTGGATCCCAAGACGGTGCACCGGCTCTTCGTGCGCCACACGGGTATGACGTTCGGCCGCTGGCGCCAGCAGGCAAGGCTTTTGGCGGCGATGGAGCGGTTGGCGCGGGGTGATCGGGTGCTGGATGTGGCGCTGGACTTGGGGTACGAAAGCCCCAGCGCATTCGCAGCGATGTTCCGCAAGGCGCTGGGGGAGTCGCCCAGCGCTTTCGCGGCGCGCGGCGTGGCTTCCGCCTGATGGCCGCCGGCGGGCCGGCTGGTGGCCGGCCGACCGCCGCGCGTCCGTTTCCAGGGCGCGCACGGGCGGCCGGGCGCGGAAGCAGCGTATTATTTAGCGTTTTGCCGCCCACGCTAACAGCTACAGCCTGAGACAGATCATGCCGCACTACCGCTCCCGCACTTCGACCCACGGCCGCAACATGGCCGGCGCCCGCGCCTTGTGGCGCGCAACCGGCATGAAGGATGGCGACTTCGGCAAGCCGATCATCGCCGTGGTGAACTCGTTCACGCAGTTCGTTCCGGGCCACGTGCATCTGCGCGACCTGGGCGCGCTGGTGGCCAAGGAAATCGAAGCCGCCGGCGGCGTCGCCAAGGAATTCAACACGATCGCCGTTGACGACGGTATCGCCATGGGTCACGGCGGCATGCTGTATTCGCTGCCGTCGCGCGAACTGATCGCGGACTCGGTGGAATACATGGTCAACGCGCACTGCGCCGACGCCATGGTCTGCATCTCGAACTGCGACAAGATCACCCCGGGGATGCTGATGGCCGCCATGCGCCTGAACATCCCGGTCGTGTTCGTGTCGGGCGGTCCGATGGAAGCGGGCAAGGTCAAGTCGCCGACCGACGGCAAGGTCATCGCCAAGATCGACCTCGTCGACGCCATGATCAAGGCCGCCGACCCCAACGTGTCGGACGCTGAAGTGGCCGAAGTCGAACGCAGCGCCTGCCCCACGTGCGGCTCCTGTTCCGGCATGTTCACGGCCAATTCGATGAACTGCCTGACCGAAGCCATCGGTCTGGCGTTGCCCGGCAACGGCACCATCGTCGCCACGCACGCCTGGCGCAAGGGCCTGTTTGAACAGGCTGGCCGCCTGGTCGTGGACCTGTGCCGCCGCTACTACGTCGAAGAAGACGAATCGGTCCTGCCGCGCAACATCGCCACCAAGAGCGCGTTCCAGAACGCGATGGCGCTGGATGTGGCGATGGGCGGGTCGACCAACACCGTGCTGCACTTGCTGGCCGCGGCACAGGAAGCCGGCGTGGACTTCACCATGGCCGACATCGACCGCATCTCGCGCAAGGTGCCGTGCCTGTGCAAGGCAGCGCCTGCCACCGACAAGTACCACATCGAAGACGTGCACCGCGCTGGCGGCATCCTGGGCATCCTGGGTGAACTGGCGCGCGCCGACCTGCTGGATCTGTCCTGCGGCAACGTGCACAGCGGCACGCTGGGCAACGCCATCCAGAAATGGGACGTGGCCGGCGACGCGGGCGAAGAAGCCAAGAAGTTCTACCGTGCAGCCCCCGGCGGCATCCCGACCACGGTCGCCTTCAGCCAGGACGCCACGTTCCTGACGCTGGACACCGACCGCAAGACGGGCTGCATCCGCAGCAAGGAAAGCGCCTATTCCAAGGACGGTGGCCTCGCCGTGCTGTACGGCAACCTCGCTGAAAAGGGTTGCATCGTCAAGACGGCCGGCGTGGACGAATCGCAGTGGGTCTTCACGGGCCGCGCGCGCGTCTTCGAAAGCCAGGACGACGCCGTCGAAGGCATCCTGGGCGACAAGGTCGTGGCGGGCGACGTGGTGGTGATCCGCTACGAAGGCCCCAAGGGCGGCCCCGGCATGCAGGAAATGCTGTATCCCACGTCCTACCTGAAGTCCAAGGGCCTGGGCAAGACCTGCGCGCTCTTCACCGACGGCCGCTTCTCGGGCGGCTCGTCGGGCCTGGTGATCGGCCATGCCTCGCCGGAAGCGGCGGAAGGCGGCACGATCGGTCTGGTCGAAGAAGGCGACACGATCGAGATCGACATCCCCAACCGCAAGATTCACCTGGCCGTTTCCGACGAGGAACTGGCCCGCCGCCGCGCCGCCATGGACGCGCGCGCCGACGGCTGGGAGCCGGTGGGCCGCGAACGCGTGGTGTCGCAGGCGCTGCAGGCATATGCGGCGCTGGCCACGTCGGCCGACCGCGGCGCGGTGCGCGATCTGTCGCAGCTCAAGCTCAAGGGCAAGCGCTGATCGGTTGATGGCGAGTTGTTGTGAAAGGCGGCGCACTTGGTGCGCCGTTTTTTTTTCAGCTGACGATATTCGATGCGCATCTTGCTGTTGCCTGCATCGCGAGAGCGAGGATCAATTACAGCTTGCACATTGTATTTTTGAAATACAACTTATGAGTTGTATTTGATAAATACAGCCTAAATTGCGTATTCCAGTTTTACAACCTAGAATCTGTAAACCTCACCTTCAAGGGCTGGCATGTCCGATTTCACCGTCCGCACGGCGGACCAGCTTCCCGCCTTGCTCCGGGCCTTCCGCAAACAGGCGGGCATGACCCAGGCTGAGGCTGCCCTGCGTCTTGGCGTCACGCAGCAAACGCTTTCGGCGTTTGAGCGCAACGCCGGCAAGCTTGGCGCTGACAGGTTGCTGGAGATCCTCGGCATCCTGGGCGTGGAAGTTGTGTTGCGGCAACGGGAAAAATCCTCCGCGTCCAAGACATCGGCCACACCGGATTGGTAGCCATGGGCCGACGATCGCACCACCGCGCTCTGGATCTCTGGATGAACGGGGACTTCGTGGGCGTCTGGAGCGTCCAGCCCCAGATCGGCGAGACGCTCCAGTACGACGAGGCATGGACTGCCTCGGGCCGGGGGCGGCCACTTTCGCTTTCGCTCCCCTTCACGCCGGGCAATCCGCCGCATCGCGGACAGATCGTGCGCAGCTATTTCGAGAATCTGCTGCCCGACAGCCAGAACATTCGCGAACGCGTCGCGCGGCGGTTCCAGGCGGGTTCCACTGATGCGTTCTCGTTGTTGGCCGAAGTTGGTCGGGATTGTGTGGGCGCTGTTCAGGTCATGCCCCGCGGCGTGGCGCCTGACCCCGTGACGCAGGTCGACGCCATTCCCCTCAGCGATGCGCAAGTGGCCCAGGCGCTGCGCAGCACCCTGACTCCCGGACCTTTGGGCGGGCGCAATGCGGACGCCGATGACGGGTTCCGCATCTCGATCGCCGGGGCCCAGGAAAAGACGGCCATGCTGTGGCTCGATGGGAGTTGGTGCAGGCCTCACGGCGCCACGCCGACCACGCATATCTTCAAAATGCCGCTCGGCCTCGTCGGCAACCTGAAGTTCGACATGAGTCATTCGGTGGAGAACGAGTGGCTGTGTTCCGAGATTCTCCATGCGTACGGGCTGCCGGTGGCGCGCACCCAGCCGTTGATGTTCGAAGACATGAAGGTGCTGGCGGTCGAGCGGTTCGACCGCATGTGGTGGCGCAACGATGACGGCAAGCGCTGGTTGATCCGCCTGCCGCAGGAAGACATGTGCCAGGCGACGGGCACGCCGCCGCATCTGAAGTACGAATCCGACGGCGGCCCCGGCGTGCGCAGCATCATGAAGCTGCTGGCCACCTCGCGCGAGCCCGATCGCGACCGGCGCACGTTTTTCCAGTCACAAGTCCTGTTCTGGATGTTGCGCGCCACCGATGGCCACGCAAAGAACTTCAGCATTTTTCTGCGGCCCGGCGGCGCGTACGAGCTCACGCCGCTGTACGACGTACTGTCTGCCTATCCCGTCATCGGTACCGGCGCCAACCAGCTGTCGCCGTTCAAGGCACGCATGGCCATGGCTGTGCGCTCGAAGAACACCCATTGGCTCATGCGCGACATCCTGCGGCGGCATTGGCTCGCCGTCGGTGCGGAACACGGTGTCGTGGCGCCGGACGGCCGGGGCGTGGAGGCGGTGGTCGACGACCTGGTTTCGCGTACGCCGCAAGTGGTGCGCGCGGTGCGAGACATATTGCCGCCCGTGTTTCCCGAGCACGTGGCCGATACCATCCTCCAGGGCCTGCAAGCCGCGGCCGACAGACTGGCGGGATAGCCAAGGCGTGCATGCGGCACGGCGCTAGATGCCTCGGAATGAGAATAATTGCTATTATTCGCGTCTTCCCGATCTTCGCCCGGCTCGAATGTCTGCATCGCTCAAGCGCAAGCAAGGCTGGCTCGCCCATTACCGCGAGTTGCTTGGCGCATGGCGCAACAAGAACTCGCCGGATGGCGAGGATGCCGTTCAGGACGTGGCGGTGAAGCTGCTTGAACGCGGCATCGTGGATATCGAGGAACCGCGCGCGTATCTGGTGCGCGGCGTCTCAAATGGCGTGATCGACCAGCACCGGCGCCGTGCCATCCTGCCGGTGCGGGCAATCGATGAGCTTGCCGAGCGTGAGCATCCGACGGTGGCGGACGGGCAGTCCGCGTACTACGCTGGCGAACTGTTGACGGCGCTGATGGCGGCGCTGCAGGAGCTACCGCCTGCCTGTCAGCGCGTCTATCTGCAGCACCGGCTGGAAGGCTGGACCCATGCCGAGATTGCGGCGGATATGGGTATTTCGCGCAGTATGGTCGAAAAGCACATGATCCGTGCGCTGCAACACATCGGTGAAAGGCTGAAGCAGCATGCGCCGTCCGATTAAGATGATTTCCCGATGACCCGCCAAGACGAATCCTCCGCCGACGAACTGCGTGCCCGCGCGGCGCACTGGCTCGCGCGTGTCCAGTCGGGGGAGGCTACGCACGACGAGATCGACGCCTGTGCGTCATGGCGTCGCGCCCACCCCTTGCACGACGAGGCATATCGCAAGATCGAATATCTGTGGCGGGCCACGGATCAGTTGCCGCAAGACGAGCTGCGCGCCATGCTGGCCGCCAGCCGTGCCGCGACAAGCGGTGCGCCAACGCCGCGCCGCCGCGTATTCGGATGGGCGGCGGCCGCGTGCACGGCGGCTGCGGTGGCGGCGGTGGCAGTCCCCCTGCTCAACAGCGAGGCGCCGTCCTACCGCGCGGCTTTTCAGACCCAGGCCGGCGAACGGCGCGAGGTGACACTGCCGGATGGATCGGTCGTCAGCCTGAACGTGAACACGCGCCTGGAAGTCGCCTTCTTTGAAGGGCGACGCGATATCACGCTGACGTCGGGTCAGGCTTTTTTTGCCGTTCAGCACGATGGCGAGCGCCAATTCGTCGTGCATGCGCCGGCGGTGACCGTGACCGTGACCGGTACACGCTTCGACGTGCGCTCGGACGATTCGCGGGTGGCGGTGGAGTCGGGTTCGGTGCAGGTCACCACGGGTCGCTGGTGGAACCGGGCCGAGCGTCAGCTCATCGCCGGGCAATCGGTCGAACGTGACGGAGATGGGCTGTTGAGTGCCGCGACACCCGTTCAGATCGAAAACCTGTTGGCGTGGCGGCAGGGCAAGATCGTATTCCGCAATGCGCCGCTGGCGCAGGTGGTGGCCGAGATGAACCGCTACCTGGAACATCCCGCCAAACTCGATGCCCCCGCGCTGCGCGACTATCGCGTGGCCGGCGTTTTCAGTATCGATAAGCCGCAAGACATTCTGGCCGCCTTGCCGGCCGTTGCGCCGGTTCAGGTACGCCCACTGGCCGGCGGCGGCGCAGTCATTGTGCCGCGCTGACAGCGGCGCCTCCCCATTGCTCCATGCGCAAGTCCCTGCCGGACCGCGGACGCCGCGCGCGGCCATAATCGGCACGGTTACAAAATAGTTTTCATTTGCGTTGAGGTGTTTGCCGCGCCCGCTCGTTTGTTCCTACGAGGGGGCGTGCGTTGCCATGCGGCGCGGGCTCCGGGAGAACCTTGGCCAAGGGTTGTGGCGCATAGACGCCGGTTTGATTGATTGGAACGGAACACCGTGAATACCGAAGTTGCAAGCCGCACGAGCGCGTTACGCACGCCCTTCGTGCTTGGCACCCTTTCCCTGTCATTGGCCCTGACGCTGGGTGGCGCGCCGGCAGGGGTGCAGGCTCAGACGCCCGCCGCGCACATCAGCATCGCAGCCCAACCGCTGGAGCAGTCGTTGCTGCAGTTGGGGAGGCAGACCTCGTTGCAGATCTTCTTTGCCCAGGACTTGGTCGCAGGCATTCAGGCGCCGGCCGTGTCCGGCGCGCTGCCCCCCGAAGAGGCGTTGCGCCGTCTGCTTGCGGGCAGTGGCCTGCAATATGACCGCCGGGGCGACACGGTCACCTTGTCGCGCCCACCGGCCGCCCAGGCGACGCAGCTCGAGCCGGTAACGGTGGAAGGGCGCAACCTGCTGACCACGGAAGGAACGGGCTCCTACACGGTGCGCGCAACCACTGCGGCGACCGGACTGCGGCTGTCTCCGCGAGAAACGCCGCAGTCGGTGAGCGTGGTGACGCGCCAGCAGATCGAAGACATGAACCTGACATCGCTTGGGGAAACGTTGAAAACGGTCACGGGCCTGGTGACGACGTCATCCGACATCGATCGCACCGATATCCATTCGCGTGGCTTTTATGTCGACAGCTATTCCTACGACGGCATGCCGGTGTCCACGCAAAACGATTTCTTCGGCACGTCGAACTTCGATCCCATTCTTTACGATCGCGTCGAAGTCGTGCGCGGCGCGACCGGTCTGATGACCGGCACCGGCAATCCAGGCGCATCGGTCAACGTGGTGCGCAAGCGCGCCACGAGCAAGGAGTTCACGGGCGCGGTCAGCTTGGGCATCGGGTCCTGGGATGACCGCCGTGCGACGGTGGATCTGTCCACGCCGGTCAACGCCGATGGCTCTGTGCGGGCCCGGGTGGCGGGCATGATGGAAGAGCGCGATTCGTATCTGGACCGTTACCACACGCGCAATCAGGCCTTTCTGGCCACGGTAGAGGCCGACGTGACGGCCAACACCACCGTGCGCGTAGGCTTCGAGCACCAGAACAAACGGCCGACCGACGTGACGTGGGGCGGACTGCCGATGCTGTACAGCGACGGCTCGCCGGCAAGCTGGCGGCGCAGCTTCAGCATCGGGGCCGACTGGACGCGCTGGAGCACTACCAACAACACGATCTACGCCTCGGTGGAGCACCAGTTCGACAACGGCTGGAACATCACCGCCAACGTCAGCCGGCTCGACAGTGAATACGATTCCAGGCTGCTGTATCTGATGGGGCAACCGGATCGCGATACCGGAATGGGCCTGAACGTCTGGCTGAACCGCTCGCACCAGGAGTTCGATCAGAACAGCGCTTCGATCCAGGCGGGCGGGCCGTTCGAATTGTTCGGACGCCAGCATGAAGCCGTGTTCGGCCTCGTTGGCAGCAGGTCCACGCTGCGCTATGGCAACTATCCCGCCCTCAATACCAGTCCCGTGGGCAACATATTTGAATGGGATGGCTCCTACCCGGATCCGGGTTGGGGCGAATTCAATACCCTGGGCAAGAACAAGACGCGCCAGACCGCGGCATACGGCGCGCTGCGCCTGTCGGTCACGGATTCGCTCAAACTGATCGTCGGCGGCCGGCAGAATCGTTGGGTGCGTGACAGCGGCGACGACGAGCTGCGCAGCACGGAGTTCACGCCATACGCCGGCGTGGTCTACGACTTCAACGACACATACACCGGCTATGTCAGCTATACCGACATCTTCCAGCCGCAGGCATATCGCGACGCCAGCGGCAGGTATCTGGATCCTGTCCAAGGCAAAAGCTACGAGACGGGCGTGAAGGCCGACTATCTCGACGGCCGGCTCAGCACCTCTTTCTCGGTGTTCCGCATCGAAGAGGACAACGTGGCCGAGCGCGATGGCTCGCGCTTCGTCGATGGCACGTCGGAGTTCGCCTATCGCGGCGCCAAAGGACTGACCAGCGAAGGTTTCGAGTTGCAGGCGTCGGGCGAAGTGAATCCGGGATGGCAACTGACGGCGGGCTTCTCCCGCGCGCTGGTGCGCGACGCGGAGGGCAAGCGGTTCAACACGTACCGCCCGCAGAATCTTGCGCACCTGTTCACGACCTATCTGGTGCCGGGCACCTCGGGCAAGTTGACGGTGGGCGGAGGCGTGCAATGGCGCAGCGGCGTGTACATCGACCAGACGACGTCGGCAGGCGTGAAGGCCCGGCGTGAACAGGGCTCGGTGATGCTGACCAGCGTGATGGCGAATTACCGGTTCACGCCGAATCTGTCGGCGCAGTTGAATATCAGTAACCTGTTCGACAAGAAGTACTTCGATCTGACGGGCGACGGGCAAGGGTTCTATGGATCGCCGCAAAAAGCGATGCTGACGGTAAAGTACGCCTTCTAAGCCGGATGAGGTTTTGGTGTGGAGCGCTGCCCGCTATTGACTACCGGGCTGGCAGCGCCGGGCGCTTTTTGGGGATGGGCCGACGATGACGAACCGATAAAATCCCCCAATCTCTTCCCGGGTCCCGAAATCATGTCCCTGAACTCCGACGCCTTGCGCCTCTTCCTCGGCGTGGTCGACGCCGGGTCGTTGAGCGCCGCCGCCGAAATGCTCGGCCAGACCGCATCCGGCGTCAGCCGTGGCCTGCATCGGCTTGAAGAGGACCTGGGCGTCACGCTGCTGAACCGGACGACGCGCCGCATGGAGCTGACCGAAGAGGGCCGGCATTTCCTGCCGAAGGCGCGCCAGATCGTGGCGGCGCTTGAAGAGGCCGAGGAGTGCATGCGCATGGTGCATCAGCGGCCTGCGGGCCGCTTGCGTGTGGACGCGTCGGTGCCGGTGATGCTGCACTGCGTGGTGCCGCACGTCGCCGAGTTCCGGCGTGCGTATCCGGAGATCTCGCTGGAACTCACCAGCAACGACCGCATTGTGGACCTGATGGAGCATCGCACCGACGTGGCGCTGCGCATGGGGCCGCTGACCGATTCCACGCTGCATGCGCGCACGCTGCGGCCGTCGCCGCGCTGGATGATGGCTAGTCCCGATTACATCGCGCGGCGTGGCGCGCCGCGCACGGTGGAGGATCTGGCGGATCACGAGGTGCTGGGTTTCACGCAGCCGGAAAGCCTGAACCTCTGGCCGCTACGTCATGCCGGCGGTTCCAGCTTTCAGGCCACGCCGACGCTTGCAACGTCCAGCGGCGAGACGCAGCGGCAACTGGCGCTGCGCGGCGTCGGCATCGCGTGCCTGTCGGATTTTGTCGTGCGCGAGGATATCGCGGCGGGGCGGCTGGTGAAAGTGCTGGAAAGCGAATACACCGATCACCTGCAGCCGATGCACGCGGTGTATCACCGCAACACGCAGCTGTCGCGGCGTATCGCGTGTTTTCTGGATTTTTACGCGGGCAGGATTTGAGGTGATGCGCGGGTGTCAGACACCTCAGTGGAGGGTGTCTGACACCTGTGGACAACTGCTACGCGTGCAGCGCTCTTCCAAACGCCGCCAGCACCGACTCGTGCAGCGTTTCCGACAGCGTTGGGTGGGCGAACACGGTGTGCATCAGGTCTTCTTCGGTCGCTTCCAACGACGCCGCCACGCCATAGCCCGTGATGAGCTCGGACGCCTCCGGGTGAATGATGTGCGCGCCGAGCAGTTCGCCTGACTTGGCGTCGAACACCGTCTTGACCAGGCCCTGGTCCTCGCCCATCGCGATCGCCTTGCCGTTGCCGGCGAAGGTGAACTTTCCGACGCGGATTTCGCCGCCAGTCTTCGTGGCGTGTTCACGCGCGCGGGCTTCGGTCATGCCGATGCTCGCGACCTGCGGGTAGGAATACGTGCAGGCGGGAATGCGCAGCGGATCGATGGCGTGCACGGGCAGGCCGGCGATGGCTTCGACGCACAGCACGGCTTCGTGGCTGGCCTTGTGGGCAAGCCATGGGGCGCCGGCCACGTCGCCGATCGCGTAGACGCCGGACTCGCCGGTGCGGCACAGGTCGTCGGTGACGATGTGCGTCTTCTCGACCTTGACGCGCGTCTTCTCCAGTCCCAGATTCTCAACGTTGCCGACAATGCCGGCGGCGACGATGACGCGGTCGAAGGTCTGTTCGAGCTTCTTGCCCTCGTGCTCCAGCGTGACCTTGACGCCGTCGGCCGTGGTGGACGAGGCCGTCACCGCGCAACGCGTCAGCACGCGGATGCCTTGCTTTTCAAAGGCCTTGCGCGCCAGCTGCGAGATCTCGGCGTCTTCCTGCGGAAGAATCTCCGGCGTCATGTCGATCAGCGTGACCTCGGCACCCACCGCGCGATAGAAGCTGGCGAACTCGGCGCCGATGGCGCCCGCGCCCACGACCAGCAGTGACTTCGGGATCTCGGTCGGCACCAGCGCCTGCCGGTAGGCCCAGATGCGCTCGCCCACGGGCAGCGCCGGCAGGTCGCGGGCGCGTGCGCCGGTGGCCAGGATGATGTGCTTGGCCGACAGCGTGGCGCCGTCGTCCAGCGCCAGCTTGCCGGACCCGGCAAGCCTGGCGCTGGCGGCGAACACGGTGACGCCATTCTTTTTCATCAGATGCGCCACGCCTTGGCCCAGCCGGCCGGCCACCTTGCGCGACCGGGCGACCATCGCGGCCAGATCCGGGCGCGCCTCGCCCGCACCCGTCACGCCGTAGTGCGCGGCCTCGCGGCAGGCGCGCAGCACGGTGGCGCTGTGGAGCAGGGTCTTCGTCGGAATGCAGCCCCAGTTCAGGCAGATGCCGCCCAGTTCGGCGCGCTCGACCAGCGCGACCGACATCCCCAACTGCGCGGCGCGGATCGCGGCCACGTAGCCGCCCGGTCCGCCGCCCACCACAACCAGATCAAAACTCGTCTTCGTCATGGCGGGGCTCACAGCAGGATGCGCACAGGGTTTTCGATCAGCGCGCGGAAGGCGGCCAGCCAGCGTGCGCCGACCGCGCCGTCCACGACGCGATGGTCGGCCGACAACGTCACCGTCATCACGGTGGCGGCAACCAGCTGGCCATCGGCGTCCACCACCGGCCGGCGTTCGGCCGCGCCGACGGCCAGGATGGCGGCCTGCGGCGGATTGATGATGGCGGCGAACTGGCTGATGCCGTACATGCCCAGGTTGCTGACCGTCAGCGAGCCGCCGGTGAACTCCTCGGGCCTTAAGCGGTTGACCTTGGCGCGCTTGGCCAGTTCGACGATCTCTGCCGCGACGGCGGACAGGGACTTCACGTCGGCGTCGCGCACGATGGGCGTCACCAGGCCGCCGTCGGTAGCGACCGCCACCGAGATGTCGGCGCCCGCGTGGTATTCGATGTCGTCGTCGTGCCAGGACGCGTTGACCTCGGGCACCTCGCGCAGCGCCAGCGCGGCGGCGCGGACGATGAAGTCATTGACCGACAACTTCACCGCGCCGCCGTGGTTGGCCTGCGCGCGCAGGGCCAGCAGCGCGTCCATGCGGCAGTCGACCGTCAGGTAGAAGTGCGGCACGTGCTGCTTGCTTTCGGTGAGACGGCGCGCGATGGCGCGGCGCATGCCGGTGTGCGGCACGCGGCGCGAGGCCGGCCGGCCAGCGGGGTGGGCGGAAAGTGGCGCGGCGGCAGGCGCTGCGGCCGGCGCACGGTCGCGCGCGGCTTCAACATCGCGCCGCACGATGCGGCCATGCGGGCCGGTGCCGGTGACGCCCAGCAGATCGACGTGCCATTGCGCGGCAAGGCGCCGGGCGACGGGGCTGGCGAAGAGCCGGCCGCCGGGGACGGCTGCGGTCGAGGATGCGGCGTGCGCGGCTGCGTTGCCGGCTTGCTGCGGGGCGGCAGCAGACGCGCCAGACGGCGATCCGGCGGCCGGTGTCCCGCCAGTCGACGCTGCACTACCCGCCGTCGAAGCACCCGTTGCCTCGCCAGCAGCGGACCCAGCAGCCGACCCCGCTGCAACGGCCGCACCACCGTGCTCAGCCAGCGCACGATCAATCGCCGCCGCGTCTTCACCATCCGCGATCAGCACGCCGATCACGGTGTTGATCGGCACCGACGCCGGCCCGGCCTGGACCACGATGCGGCCCAGCACGCCGGCCTGTTCGGCGTTGATCTCGACGATGGCCTTTTCGGTTTCGATTTCCGCCAGCGCATCGCCAACGGCAACGCGGTCGCCTTCCTGCTTGAGCCACTGATGCAGGATGCCGCCCGAGGCGTCGGCGGCTACGGATGGGAGTTTGATGAGGGTTGCCACGATGTTCTTCCTATTCAGCGGCGCCGGCCAGGTCGGGCCGGTACGCGGCGGGGTCGTCGTATTCGACGAGTTCGAGCACATTGCCTTCGGGGTCGCGGAAGAAGGCGAGCCACGTGCCGGGCCGCACTTCCATGGGCGCGGGCGCGCTGTCGAAGACGACGCCCTTCGATTCCAGATCGCGCACCACGCCGCGCAGGGCGCGCACGATGAAGGTGAGGTAGGCGGCGCCCTGGCGGTCCAGAATCGCCGCGCCGCGCACGGCGGGTTCAGGGGCAACGGCCGGTTGCAGCAGCTTGATGCGCTCGCCGTACGGCGTCTGCAGACGCGCGACGTCGTAGCCGTGCGCCGTGAGGCCCGTTGCCCGCGCCTTGTCGGCGGGCACCGTCACGCGGTTCACCAGCGTCAATCCCATGACGCCGGTGTAGAACGCGGCCAGCGCATCCAGATCCGCGCAGCAGATGCCGACCTCCATCGGCACGGTCATGTGCAGGCCGCTCATGACTGCTCTCCAAGATCAGCCAGCACGTCGGCCAGGCCCGCCATCACCTCGTCGGTGTCGGCAAACGCCGCGCGTTCCAGCACCTTCGAGATGCTGGGCGAGGCCTCGCCGCCGGTGACGCGCTTGACCGGCTGGTCCAGCCAGTCGAAGTAGCGGCGCTGGATCTCGTCGGCCAGCATGGCGCCGTAGGACGTGCCGCGCGCGCCTTGCTCCACGATCAGCACGTTGTTGGTCTTCTGGATGCTGGCGCCGATGGTGTCCCAGTCCAGACTGGCGCGGTCCAGCGTGCGCAGGTCGATGACTTCGGCGTCCACGCCGGCCTGTTCGGCGGCCGCCAGCGCGCGGCTGACCATGGACAGGTACGTCAGGATGGTGACCTTGCTGCCTTCACGGCGCACGCGGGCGCGGCCGAAGGGGATGGCGTAGTCCAGATCGCCATCGGGCACGTCGCCCGACGAGGCGTACAGATCCACGTGCTCGATGACCAGCACCGGATCCTTGGACGCCAGCGCCGTGTTCATCAGGCCGACGTAATCGTGCGGCGTGGATGGGGCGACGATGCGCCAGCCGGGCGCCGTGGCAAAGATGCCGGCCGGGTCCATCGAGTGCTGCGAGCCGTAGCCCGTGCCCATCGCGACCTTGGTGCGCAGCACGAACGGCACGTCGATGTCGCCGCCGAACATGTGGCGCGCCTTGCCGATCTGGTTGAAGATCTGGTCGGCCGCGACCCACATGAAGTCCGGGTACATGAATTCCACGACGGGCTTGTAGCGGCCGTCCATCGCCAGGCCTCCGCCCAGACCAGCAAAGGCGTTTTCCGAGATCGGCGTGCCCAGGACGCGGTCCGGGTACTTGTCCTTCAAGCCGCGCGTGGCGCCGTTGGTGCCGCCCTTCAGGCGATGCACGTCTTCGCCCAGCACGACGACGCCCGGGTCGGTTTCCATGCGGCGGTCCAGCACGTCGGCGACCGCATCGACGAACTTGCGCGTCGCCTTGGCGCCGGTGTGGTCCGCGGCTTCCTGGTAGCGCAGGCCTTCCAGTTCGGAACCGTCGCTGCGCAGACCCACGTCCCGGAAATCGGGGCTGGGCCACAGGTCGGCGCGCACGCGGCGTTTGCCGCCGTCCGCCGCTTCGGTCAGGCGGCCGGACACGTCCTTCATCACGTCCTTGCAGCGCTGGCGCAGCGCGTCCACTTCCGCCTGCGTGACGAGCTTGCGGGCGATCATTTCCGACGCGATGCGGTCCAGCGGATCGCGCTGGCGCCACTGCGCCTCTTCGTCCTTGGTGCGGTAGCCGAAGGCGCTGCCGGGGAAGGGGCCGTTCTGGTGGAAGAAGCGGTAGACGTCCACTTCGACGATGGTCGGACCCTTACCGGCACGCATGTGCGCCACAGCCTCCGACATGGCCAGGTGCACGGCCAGCGGATCCATCCCGTCGACCTTCCAGGACGGAATGTTGAAGGCCAGCCCGCGCGCGGACAGGCGCGGCTCGGCGGTGGATTCTTCCACGGTGGTGGACACGGCGTAGCGGTTGTTCTCGATGAAGAAGCACAGCGGCGTCTTCCACGCGGCGGTCAGGTTCATCGTTTCCAGGACCGACCCGATGTTGACCGCGCCGTCGCCAAAGTACGTGACGGCTACGCGGTCCGTGCCCGCATGTTTGTGCGCCCAGCCCGCGCCGGCCGCCAGCGGCACGCCGCCGCCGACGATCGCGTTGGTGCCCAATGCGCCAGCTTCCAGCCAGCGCAAGTGCATGCTGCCGCCGCGACCGCGGCAATAGCCGTTGGCCAGGCCCATGATCTCGGCCAGCGTCTTGTGCAGGACTTCGTCGATGGCGGGCGTCAGCGGGTTGCGCGGATCCAGTCCAAGCGGCGCGACGTGTTGCAGCGCCTTCGCCAGAAATTGGTGGTGGCCGCGATGCGAGCCGTTGATCTGGTCGCCGGCGCCCAGCGCCAGCACCGAACCGACGGCGCCGCCTTCCTGGCCCACGGACGAGTGCGCGGGGCCGTGCACCAGGCCTTCGGCGGCCAGTTCCAGCACGGCTTCCTCGAAAGCGCGGATCCAGTGCAGTTGGGTCAGCATCGTGCCGAGCAGCGCGGGGTCAGCCTGCTGCCAGTCCGAGGCGTCGGCCGTCAGCTGCCGCCAGGGCGCCTGGGGCTCAAGCGGTTGGTAGGTGGCCATGAATGAATCTCCAGAGTGTCTTTGAGCGTCGGGGCAATCAGAGGTAGCTGTAGCGGCTCCAGCCGCCGTCGGCCACCAGGGTGTGTCCGGTGATGTAAGCGGCCTGGCGCGAGGCCAGGAAAACCGCCAGGTCGGCCATTTCGGCCGGCTGCGCCATGCGGCGTAGCGGCGTGCGTTGCTTGAGGCGTTCGGGATCCAGCCGGCCGCGCGCCGCCAGGTCGCGCACCAGGTCGGTCTCGACGTAGCCAGGCGCCAGCGCGTTGACGCGCACGCCCGAAGGGCCCCATTCCACGGCCAGTGTTTCGGTCAGCAGCACCACGGCGCCCTTGGTTGCGCAGTAGGCCGCACGGTCGGGCGCCGCCACCACGCCGTACATGGAGGCCAGGTTGATGATGCTGCCGGACCCTGCCGGGACCATGCGCCGGCCCGCGGCCTGCGCGCACAGGAAGACGCCGGTCAGGTTGATGTCCACGGCGCGGCGCCATTCGTCCACGGTGACTTCCAGCGTGGGCTTGTTGGCCGAGATGCCGGCGTTGTTGACCAGCACGTCGATGCCGCCCCAGGTCTCTGCAACCTGCGCGAAAGCGCGCTCGACCGCGTCGGCGTCGGTGACGGACGCCTGCACGGCCATGGCCTGCGCGCCCGGCTCCGTGGCCGCCAGACCCGCGACGGCGGTCTCCAGCGCGGCGGCGTCCATGTCCAGCAGCGCGACGCGCGCACCCTGGCGCGCAAACGCCTGCGCCGTGCTGTAGCCGATGCCTTTTGCGCCGCCGGTGATGACGACCGTCTGGCCGCGCAGCTCCGGATGGATGACTTCAGTGGTGTTGTCCACGATGTGTACCTGTAGAGGATGAGTACGAAGGCGGGCTAGACCGCCAGCCATTCCTGGACAACGTCCTGGCGCTCATGGAGCTGCGCGGGCGGTCCTTCGAACACGATGCGGCCGTGGCCCATCACGCTCACGCGCGTGGACACCTTCAGCGCAATCGTCAGCTTTTGTTCCACCAGCACCACCGACACACCCTGCTTGTGGATATCCCGGATGACGTCGGCGATCACTTCGACGATCTTGGGCGCCAGGCCTTCGGTTGGCTCGTCGATCAGGATGACCTTGGGGTTGCCCAGCAGCGAGCGGCACATGGTCAGCATCTGCTGCTCGCCGCCCGACAGGTTGCCGGCCTTCGTGCTGCTGCGTTCCTTCAGGCGCGGGAAGTAGTCGAACATCTGCGCCACGGTCCAGTACGGCGCATCGTCGCGCCGGGGCTGCTCGCCCATGCGCAGATTTTCGTCCACCGTCAGGTTGGCGAACACCTCGCGTTCCTCGGGCACGAAGGCCAGTCCGGCGCGCGCGATTTCGAAGGGGCGCTTGTTGGTGATGTCGCGGCCTTCGATGGCGATGCGGCCGCCGGTCACGTCCACCAGTCCCATGATGCTTTTCATGGTGGTGGAGCGGCCCGCGCCGTTGCGGCCCAGCAGGCTGACCACTTCGCCGCGCCCGATCGACAGGTCGATGCCGTGCAGGATGTGGCTCTTGCCATAGTGGGCATGCACGCCCTGCAGCGACAAGAGGGGGGATTGCGTCGTCATACCGTTTCCTCTCCCAGGTAGGCCTCGCGCACGCGGGCGTCGCCGCGGATCGCGGCGGGCGTGCCGGTGGCCAGGATCTCGCCGTAGACCAGCACGCTGATGCGATCGGCCAGCGAGAACACCACCTGCATGTCGTGTTCGACGATCAGCAGGGTGCAGTCGCGCGTTACGTCCTTGATGAGTTCGACCGTGTAGTCGACCTCGTGCTGCGACATGCCGGCCATGGGTTCGTCCAGCAAGATCACCTTCGGGCGCGACGCCAGCGTCATGCCGATTTCCAGCGAGCGCTGCTCGGAATAGTTCAGGTCGCCGGCCGCCGTGTCCTGCCTGGCCGTCAACCGCACCTTTTCCATCAGGCGGTCCACGTCTTCATTGACGGCGCGGTTGCGCGCAATCGGCCGCCAGAAGTTGTAGACCAGCCCGTGCATGCGCAGCACCGCCAGCCGCAGGTTCTCGCGCACCGACAGGCGCGGGAACACGTTGGTGATCTGGAACGAGCGCGCAAGGCCAAGCCGGTTGATGGCCTCGGGCGCCAGGCCGCCGATGGACCGCGAGCGCAGGCTGATGTCGCCCGACGTGGGCACGAACGAGCCCGACATCAGGTGAAACAGCGTGGACTTGCCCGCGCCATTGGGGCCGATGACGGCGTGGCGTTCGCCGGCTTCGATCGCCAGGTTCACGCCGCGGATGATCTGCGCTTCACCAAAGGATTTGCGCACGTCGGTCAGGGTCAGGATCTCGTGGCTCATTTGGCGGGCTCCAGCAGAGGGGCGGCTTCGCCGGCGTCGCGCCACAGGGTCAGCGCCCAGCGGCAGGCGGCAAGGCCGGCGGCGAACAACGCCAGCGGCACCAGCCAGGTCGACACGGCAAGCGGCGCCCACTCCTGGCCGAACAGCGGGATGGCGGGCCAGCCGGCCTCGGGGTTCATGGCGAGGAGGGCGCGGTAATCGCGCGCGAACATGCGTTGCAAGAGTTCGACGGTGAAGACGGTGGCGCCAGTCAGCAGCAGGCCGCCGGCCACCGACACCGCGGCGCGCGGCAGCCAGTTGGCCAGGCCGCGCTCGCGCAGCGACTTGGCCGCGCGTTGCACCAGTCCGACCAGGCCGTCCGGCACGAACAGCATCACCAGCACGAACAGAATGCCTTGATACAGCAGCCAGGACCGCGTGATGTCGGCCAGCGTCTGCGACAGAAACGTCAGGATGGACGCGCCCAGCACCGGACCCAGGAACGCGTTGACGCCGCCGATGTAGGCGAACAGCACCGCGTCGGTGGACAGCTTGACCTCGAACAGCACGTAGTTGCCGGCCTCGATGTTCAGCGCCTGCAGGCCGCCCGCAATGCCGGCAAACATCGCCGACAGCGCGAACACCATGGTCTTGAGTGCATGTGGGCGGTAGCCCAGGTAGCGCAGGCGGTTGGCGTTTTCGCGCAGACCCAGCGTCAGGCGGCCCAGCGGCGTGCGCGTCAGGCCGTACAGCGCGGCCAGCGACACCACCACCCAGGCCAGCACGAGGTAATAGACCTCGATGTCGGACCCGAAGGTAAAGCCCCACGCAGGCATGCGCATGGCGGATACGCCTGCCTCGCCGCCGAAGACGCCTTTCAGGTGCGGCGCCAGCGCGTGCAGCAGTTCGGCCAGCGCCAGCGTGATCATCGAAAAGTACACGCCTGACCGCATGGTGGCGAACCAGCCGGCGACCACGCCGAACAGCAGCCCGGCCACGCCGCCGACGAGCGGCATCAGCGGGGTAGGCAACAGACCCGCGCCGCCCAGCGCATTCATCGCATGGATGGTGGCAAAGGTGCCGACGCCAAAGTACGCGGCATGACCGAACGACAGCATGCCGCCCTGGCCGGCCAGCAGGTTGAAGGCGCAGGCGAACAGTGCGGCAATCAGCATCTGCACGGCCGCCACGAGCTGGCCGGCAGGCAGCAGCCACGGCAGCGCGCATAGCGCGGCCACACACAGGATCAACAGCAGCGCGCCCGTGGCGCGGCCGGTGGAGGGGGTGGAATGGCTCATGCCTGCTCTCCTTTCAGGCCCGACGGCTTGACCAGCAGCACCACCAGCATCAGCAGAAACGGCAGCGTCGCGGCCAGGCTGGAGATCTTCACGGTCATCAGGCCACCCACGCTTTCGGCCCAGTCACGCGCGCCGAACAGGCCGAACAACGTCGCAAGGCTGGCGTCGATGCCGACCGAGAACGAGCTGATCAGGCCGATCAACAGCGAGGCAATCATGGCGCCTTCCAGCGAACCCAGTCCGCCCACCACGACCACCACGAACACCAGCACGCCCAGTTCCAGCGCCATGTTCGGGTTGGTGGTGTAGAACGCGCCCGCCACCGCGCCGGCAAGGCCCGCCATCGCGGCGCCCACGCCGAACACGCTCATGAAGACGAGCGGCACGTTGTGGCCCAGCGCCTCGGCCATGCGCGGACGGTAGATGGCCGAGCGCACCACGATGCCCACGCGGGTGCGCGACAGCAGCAGGTAGATCACCGCGAACATCGCGATCGACACACCGCCCATCAGCAGGCGGTAAAACGGATAATCCGCGTCGAACACACGGAACGCCGCGAAGTTCAGGAACTGCGGCACGCGGTAGTCGACGGGGAAGTCGCCGTAGAAGAGCTTGACCAGCTCGGCGACGATGAACGCCAGCCCGAAGGTCACCAGCAATTCCTGCGCGTGGCCAAACTTGTGCACGCGGCGCAGGAAAAAGCGTTCGACGCCCATGCCCAGCACGCCCGAAATGATCGTGGCCAGCACGAGGGCCGCCCAGAAGCCCGTGACGGGCGTCAGCGTGTAGGCAGCGTAGGCGCCAATCATGTAGAACGAGGCGTGCGCAAAGTTCAGCACGCCCATCATTCCGAAAATCAATGTCAGGCCTGCCGACACCATGAATAGCAGCAGGCCGTAGATCACGCCGTTCAACAGCGAGACGGTAAAGTATTCCATGTCCGCTCCAGGATTCTTGCGCGGGACGCCGGGCGTCCCGCGAGCGATTGCGCACGTTGTTTTTGCCCGGCCCGCGCCGGGTGTGCGCTTGTCATGTGCCGGCGGCGGCCCGTTCGCGTTTCAGCGCCCGGGCCGCCGCGCGGGCATCACTTCGGACGTTGCATCTTGCAGGTGGCCTGCACCGGCGCGGACACGTCGGCCGCGGCCAGCACCTTGACCGGTTCAAAGCCCATGTCGGTGCCGTCGGCCTTGTACTTGGCGTTCTTGCTGACCTTGGACACGACCATCGGCAGTTGCACCTGGTGGTCTTCGGCGCGCATCGTGTAGTCGCCCAGCGCCGACTTGTACGTGACCTGCTCCAGCGCCACAGCCAGTTCGGGCACGGACAGCTTGCCGTCCTTGGGCTTGACCTGCTTTAAGGCTTCGCCCAGGAAGCGAACGCCGATCACGGTCTGCGGCTCGGTGTAGCTGGGGTAGTGGCCGGTCTTGGACTTGTAGTCCTCGGCAAACTTCGCGCCTTCCTCGCCCGCGGCCTCGATGTTGTACGGGTGCGCGATGTAATGGCCCATTGCGACTTCGCCGGCGTTGGCCAGGTTGCCCACCTGGTCCAGGAACACCGTGGCAAAGCGCACCTTCAGGCCGGCGGCCTGCGTGGCCTTCATCAGCAGCAGCAGGTCGTTGGACCAGTTGCCGGTGACCACCGTGTCTGGCGTGGCCGAACGGATGCGCGCCACGTACGGTGCGAAGTCCTGGATCTTGTTGACCTCGTGCAGCGTCTTGCCCACCACCTCGTAGCCGTAGTCCTTGGCAAAGCGCTCGGTCGCGCCTTCCATGTCCTGGCCCCAGGAGTAGTTCTGGTTGATGGCGTACACGCGCTTGCCCAGCGTGCCGTCGGCCGACATCACCGACGCCAGCGCCTTCACGCGCAGGTCGGCGTTGGTGGTGAAGCGGAAGTGGTAGAAGTGGCACTTCTGGCCGGTCAGCTCAAGCGCCTCGCCGCCCACGTTCAGGAAGACGATTTCCTTGCCGGGGTTGCGCAGGTTGTGCTTGCGCACGTCTTCCGTCAGCTGGCCGGAAATCGCCGATGACGACCCTTGCACCAGCACTTGCACGCCCTCGGCGGCAGCGGCGCGGAAGCGGTCGGAGGCGCCCACCGGGCCGCCCTGGTTGTCGAACTCCACCAGTTCCAGCGGCTGGCCGTTCCAGCCGCCGGCGGCGTTGATGCGATCCAGCTCGTATTTGACGGCGGCACGGAACATCAGGCCGGTCGAGGCCTGCGGGCCCGACAGCGTTTCGATCAGGCCGATCTTGACGGGCGCGGCGTGGGCGGTGGCGGCGAGTCCGGCCAGGCACAGCAGACCGGTGGTGAAAGCCAATTTCATGCGTGTCTCCTCCGTTGAACGGGAGTGTGGTGATTGCGTGGGTCAGGCAGGCGCGCGCGCCGCATCGCCGCCGCGCCGGGAGGGCGCGAAAGCGATGGGGAGCGAAGACGGGGAAGTGGCGGCGGCCACGGTCGCACAAGGCGCCGGGGCGAAACGCCAGCCGGGCAGGGCACGAAGCCGCCGGGCGTCTGAAGGTGCGCCGTCGGACGTGCCGAGGGCGCGGATGCGGTCATGCTGCCGGTGAAGTTCACCTGGTTGTCCCCTGCCTGTTTATGCGGCGTGTCGCCGTGTTTTTCTGACTGACTTGCCTGAAAGCGTCCGTTGATTTACGCTGTCAGCACAAGTTGTCAGGCAACTTTATCAAGTTGTCCGATAAATCATAGGCCAGGCGTTTTTCTCGTGTCAAGCAACGGATTCAGCAGTTCAATCAGAATTTGAACCGTTGCCGCGACAGCGCCGCGGACCGCTAAAAACAGCTTCAGGAGACAGGATGATTTCGTTTGAGGGGCAGGTTGCCGCCATCACTGGCGCGGGCAACGGCATCGGGCTGGCGACGGCGCGACTCATGGCCGCGCATGGCGCGCGGCTGGTGCTGACCGACATCGACAACGCGCGGCTGGAGGAGGTGGCGGCAGAGCTCGACCCCACCGGGCAGCGCGTCTACACGCATGCGCTGGACGTGTCGGTGTCGCACGATTGCGAACGGGTGTTCGAGGCGGCGGCCAAGCATTTCGGTGGGCTGGATCACCTTGTCCACTGCGCGGGCATCTACCCGGAACAGCTCGTCAAGGACACCAGCGACGAGTCCTGGCGCACGCTGATGCGTGTGAATCTGGACGGCACGTTCTACGTGTGCCGCGCCGCCCAGCGCCATCTGCGCCACGACGGTTCGATCGTCCTGTTGACGTCGCTGGCCGCGCAGCGCGGCAGCTATGCGCACGCCGCCTATTCCGCGTCCAAGGGCGCGGTGCAGAGCTTCACCCGCAGCCTGGCATTGGAACTGGCCCCGCAGATCCGCGTGAACGCGGTGGCGCCCGGCATCATCGCCACGTCCATGACGCATGACCTGATCGGGCAGAAGGGCGCGCAGTTGCTGGAAAGCACGCCGCTGCGCCGCTTCGGCACGGCCGAGGAGATCGCGGGCACCATCGCGTTCCTGTGCTCGCCGCTGGCGTCATTTGTGACGGGCGAGGTCATGCAGGTCAATGGCGGGATCTATATCGCTTAAAGTGCAGGAACGCGGCGCGCCGGGACAAACCGGCAAATCTATAATTTCCAAGGCGCTGCCGCGAAGATGCCTGTCAGGACCCCCACGCGAGACATTCCTATAAACATGGCCGCCGCACCCGCGCGCCGCCCTCACGTTTGAAGATCCCCATGCAGCCCAGTCAAGAATCCGATCCGACGCGCGCCGCGCCTCGCAGTTCGCTATCCGCGGCGGTGGCGGATGCCCTGGCCGACCAGATACGCCAAGGCGTGCTGGCCCCCGGCGATCGTCTGCCCACCGAAAAGCAATTGACCGAAATGCATTCGGTCAGCCGCGCGGTCGTGCGCGAAGCCCTGGCTCGCCTCAAATCCGAAGGCCTGGTCACGTCGCAGCAAGGCAGCGGCGTGTTCGTCGATCCTAACTTCCAGAAGAACGCCTTTCGCATCGCCGCGCCCACGCCGGGCGACAACCAGGACCTGGAACACATCCTTGAGCTGATGCTGTCCATCGAGGTCACGGCGGCGCGCTATGCGGCGCAGCGGCGCACCGATCCTGATTTGAAAAAGATGCGGCAGGCGCTGGTGGGCATGGAGTACGCGCTCATCAACGACAAGCTGGGCGACGAGGAAGACTACCAATTCCACCAGGCCATCGTGCAGGCCACGCACAACCCGCATCTGGTGGCGCTGAACGATTATCTGGAAGCGAATGTGCGGCGCGTCATCCGCAGTGCGCGCAATAACACCGCGCGGATGTATGCAGAGCGCATGGCCGCGGTGCAGAGCGAGCATCAGGCCATCTTTGCTGCCATCGAAGCCGGGGACCCCGATGCGGCGGGGCGCGCGGCCGAACAGCATCTGCGCAACGCGGCGGACCGGCTGCGGTTGTTTCAGGCGGAGCGCCCGGCGCCGGTCTAGCGCGACCTGGTCTAGCGTGACCCGGTCTGACGCGACCCGCTCTGACGGGACCCGGCTTGATCGCCCATGACGAGCGCGGCGCGCCGCTTTTTACGCGAAGGTCTGCTCCATCTCGCGCCGGAACTGCACCGCCGTCGAGCGTTCGTCGTACTCCACATCGCGCCAGCGGATCGCTTGCGACTGCCGCACCGGATTCTTCAGCTTGACCTTGTTCGACAACCCCAGCGGCAGATAGCCTTCCTCGACCGAATCGGGGGCTGGCATGAGGCGCCCGTACACCGTATAGCCGCCTTCGCCGTCCAGGATCTGGCCGGCTTGCAGGTCGCGCTTGGCCGTCGCCACGACGTCACCATGCCAGCCGGCCGGCGCACCCGTCGGCTCGCGCCGCAGGCCTACGCTGGCCACGCTGATGCCCAACTCCAGCCCGATCAGGTGGTACGGCTTGTACATGGCGGTGAAATTGCCGCTCGGATCGGTAACCAGGCCATATTCCTGGAAGCAGCGCCGCACGTAGTCGCTGTCGGCCGCCAGCGTGACGTACACGCCCCAGCGCAGGTCCCGGAACACCGGCCGGCCGTCGCGCTCCAACGACGAAATCACCTCGACCTGGCCGCGATGGTGCAGCATGCCGCCATCTTCGCGGGGACGCAGCACGCGCGCCAGGTCGTCCACGCCGCACGGCGGAAAGTGCAGGCCGGACGGCGAGGGCAGCAGGCCCGTGGCATTGGAGACGGCCGCCATCTCGATGGCGCTCTTGGTGCCATCCAAGAAGCTATTGAACATCTGCGCGTTGAAGTCGCCCGCCGCCACCAGTTCCGCCGTGAAGCCGTAATAGGGCCAGACGGTATCGGGCGTGGACGTATGGAATTCGGGAAGATACTTGGTGCCCTTGCCGGCGGCCATGACTTCAAAGCCGCTGGCGCGCGCCCAGTCCACCATTTCGCAGATCAGCGCAGGCTGGTCGCCGTAGGCCAGCGAATAGACGATGCCCGCCTCGCGGGCGCGGCGCGCCAGCAGCGGGCCGGCCAGCGCGTCGGCTTCGACGTTGACCATGATGATGTGCTTGCCGTATTCGCAGCAGGTCAGCACGTGCGTGATGCCGGCCGCGGCCTGGCCGGTCGCGTCGATGACGATGTCTACGTCGGGACTGGCGATGACGGTGCGCGCATCGTCGCAGAAATAGACCTTGCCGTTCTTGTACGCGTCATTGATGCTGCTGGCGTTGAGCGCGCCCGCGGGCCAGCCGACCCGGGTCAGCGCGGCGCGAGCCCGGTCCGGCACCAGGTCCGCGACGGCGACCAGCCGCATCCCCGGGGTGCGCGGGGCCTGACTCATGAACATGGCGCCGAACTTTCCGGCGCCCAACAATGCGACGCGCAGCGGCTTGTGGTCGGCTTCTCGCTGCTTGAGCAGACGGTACAGATTCATGGCGCGGGCTCCTCCTGGGTGGGGCGTACGACTCCACAGGATAGTCCCAAACGATGACGCCTGAACAGGACTCAGGCATCTGCCGTATAGAGTTCGCCGGCCAGCACGTTGCGCCAGTTCTGCCAGGTGATGCGCGGGCGGTCCGTCACCTCGCGGTTGTAGGGCGCGTCGAACAGGATGTGCTTCCAGCGCGGCCGCACGGCGCCTTCGATATGCGGCTTGTCGTCGATGAGCAGATGGCCCTGCACCAGCGTCTTGTCCTTGGTCAGGATCAGCCGGTTGGTGGCTTCGCGGCCCAGATTCTTTTCCACCCACAGGTATTTTTCGGCGACGCAGTTTTCAAACTGCGACAGCGGCGACGAGCAGATCCGCACATCCATGCCAAGCGCCAGCAGTTCCTTGACCGCGTCCAGCGCGCCGGGCACGGGCGGCAGATTGCGGATGAAACCCGGCGCGGTGTAGATCGCCTCGGCCAGACCGCGTAGTTCGGGGCCGTAATCCTCGCGGATGTAGAAGGACTTGCGGTCCTCGAACGCGATGGGCGCGATGTCCGGGTGGCGTTCGCGCCAGGCGTCGATGAAGGCGTGTTCGAAATCGGCCAGCACGCCGTCTTGATCCAGCAGGATGATCATGGGGGTCCCAAACGTTGGCAACCGTAGGATTGTGCCCTAGCCGACCAGCGGCCGGGATTGCGCCACGATGCGGTAACGGCTGCCGCCGGTCAGCGATTCGGACGCGACCAGCACCATGCGGTCGTAATGCCAGTCCAGCGGCGCGGGCGCGTCGGCGGGCGGCGCGGCGTGCGTGATGTTGCGCAGCAATGTGACGTGCGGGCGGAACGGCTGGGTCGGCGGGGTCAGTCCATAGCCGGACAGCCACTGCCAGAGATCGTCGTGGGCCTGCTGCAGCCCCGGGGGCGTCTGGG
Organism: Achromobacter sp. GQ309; assembly: GCF_059759315.1. NCBI lineage: Bacteria > Pseudomonadati > Pseudomonadota > Betaproteobacteria > Burkholderiales > Alcaligenaceae > Achromobacter > Achromobacter sp. GQ309. Next base: position 42,868 of record NZ_JCAXDP010000009.1, on the reverse strand, counting down.
CGGGACCCGCCCAGAGAATGCGCTGGCGGTGGAAGACCCCGTAGCGGTCCAGCCGCACATCGCCCGGCGTCAGGCGGCGTTCGGGCGTGGCGGCCGCCAGCTCGTCGGCCAGGGCGCTGTCGACGGGCCCCAGGAAGGCGAGCGTCAGATGCAGCGTCTCGGTGCGCATGGCGCGTCCGCCCATGGCCGGCTTTGCGGCTTCCGCCCAGCCGGCCAGCGACGCCGCCAGCGGGGGAGACGGCCACAGCGCGTAGAAGAGGCGGATGGTGGACATGCGCTGATTGTAGGTCGCGTCTGCGAGGGGCGGGCCCACCGTTTTCCTTCAGCCGTAATGCTCGTCGTCCAGCAGCATGTCCTCGAAGAACGCGCCGAACCGGCGTTGGGGATCCAGTAGGTGGATCTCCAGGATCCAGCGCATGTCCGACGGCGCGATGTCCAGATCGGCAAGCGACCCGGTGTGAATGGCCGCGTGGGGAAAGTCGGAAATCCGGTGGCCGGGCAGCTCGAAGTTCAGCGCCCAACCCATGGCGCGCGCCTGCCGGTCGGCGTGGGCATAGAGCGCATGGCCGGTCAGGCGTTCGCGCAACCATCGGTCGCGCACGTCGTGGAAGAGGATTTCGGCATCGCGCGCGCAGCGCGCCTGCTCGGCGTTGCCACCCAATACGAATGACTTGCCGCCGTCGCCTTCCCAGGCGTCGAGGCGGGGTGCGATGTCCAGAAAGAAAATGTCATCTTCGCCGAGCACCGCGCCCGGCTCGGACGGCTGGCGCATGGACTTGAGCGTGTTGGCGCCAAAGCGCACCCGCGTGGGATGCCAGCTCAGGGCCATGCCGGCGTCGATGAGTGTCTGCTTGGCGAGCCTCACGGCGTCTTCCTCCACCATGCCGGGCTGGATGCGGGCGGCGATGTCGGCAATGGCCTGGCGCGTCTTGTTGCGCGCCCGCAGCATGCCGTCCACGGAGAAGGCGGGGCCAACGCGTTCGCTGGCGGGGGAAAGAGGCATCGTCATGGCGGAATTCCTATGTAGCTGGCGCAGCGGCATGCCGCGCCGGACAGGTGCCAGTCTGGGCAGAAGAGGGCAGGCCCGCGAGCGCCCGGCGGGACGGAATCGTGCCAGGCTGGCGCGTGGACGGGCCAGCGACGCAGGCAAGGACGGATTCGGGCCGCCATGGCGCGTTTCAAGGCCAAGGATTCGCGTGGGCCGCCGCACATGGTTGGCGCTGGGCTAACGTAGCGGTTTTCCTTTGTACGCCCGTCACCCGCCATGAAAACCGTCGCCCTTGTCGTGTTCCCCGGGGTGCAGGCCCTGGACGTCAGCGGCCCCATGGATGTGTTCGCGGAAGCGAACCGCTTTCTGGCGCCGGCCCGGCAATACCGGCTGGAGATCATCGGCCTCACGCGCGGCGCGGTACCGTGCTCCAACGGGATGACGATCCTGCCGCAGCGGCATTACGCCGAGGTGTCTGACACCCCAGACCTGTTGCTGGTCGCGGGAGGCCCGGACCTGCCGGCTGCGCGCGAGCCCGACGAGGCGCTGGTCTGGCTGCGGGCGGCCTGCCGGCGCGCGCCGCGGTACGGGTCGATCTGCAACGGCGCCTTCTTGCTGGCACGCGCGGGACTGCCCGATGGCGCGGTCGTCACCACGCACTGGAACGATGCGCAGGCGTTGGCCGCGCAGTATCCGGCGTTACGGGTCGAGGTGGACAGGTTGTATGTGCAGGACGGCCGCCTGCATACGTCGGCGGGTGTCACGGCAGGCATCGATCTGTCGCTGTATCTGCTGGCGCAGGATCACGGCGCAGAGGTCGCGCTGAACGTGGCCAAGCGGCTCGTGGTGTTCACGCAGCGCGCTGGCGGGCAATCGCAGTTCAGTCCGTTTCTGACCCCGTTCGTCGAGGAAACCTCGGTGGTCGCGCAGGTGCAGCAGCATGTGCTGACCAACCTGTCCGGCGACTTGGGCCTGGCAGAGCTGGCCGCCGTGGCCCGGATGAGCCGCCGCAATTTCTCACGGGTGTTCCGGCGGGATGCGGGCGTGACGCCGGCGGAATTCGTGGAAAGCGCGCGGGTGGACGCGGCGCGGGCGCGCCTGGAGCGCGACGGCGCGCCGCTCAAGACGGTCGCGTATGAATGCGGTTTTCGCGATGCGCGCCACTTACGCGAGGCATTCACCCGCCGTTTGGGCGTGTCGCCCAGCCAATACCGGACCAGTTTCAGCCTGGGGCAGGGCGGCGCGGCGCTTGCTGATTAGCGCGTGGGACGGCAGGATGCTTGCCGTTCAGGGGCGGGGATCGCGCCGCTCGCCGTTCAAGGCTTCGTGCGGCGAGTCACACCCGTGTCAAAGCGTTCAACGCCCGGCCGGGCAGGGCGGTCGAAGCGTTCCACGCCGGGGCGCGCGGCGGGGCGGTCGAATCGTTCGACGCCCGGGCGGTTCAGCCGCTCGACGCCGGGGCGATCCAGCCGTTCCACGCCAGGACGATCAAACCGTTCCACGCCCGGTCGATCAAACCGCTCGACGCCGGGCCGCGCAAAGCGCTCGACCCGTTGCGGCGTGGCCGTCTTGGCGGCCGCGCTTTGCGCCGCCTCTTGCTCACGCTTGGCGATGATCTCTTCGGCGCGCTGGTGGTGCGGCGCCATCTTGCGCACCATCACCCGGCCGTCGCGCGGGAAGTAGTTGATGCGGCGCGCGTGCACGTCGCCCAGATCCTGCGCCTTGACGGGGATGCCTTCGGTCTTGAGGTAGTTCAGGACGAACTCGCCGTTGCGCTCGCCGATGTTCATCTGCTGCATGGCCGCCAGCACCGCGCCGCCGCCGAACACCTTGGCTTCCAGGCGGTCGCGCGAGGCGCCGGCCTTGAGCAGTTCGTTGATCAGCACTTCCATCGCAAAGGCGCCGTAGCGCATGGTGGCCGACGCGGGCGACTGCATGTCGCCCTCGGGCAACATGAAGTGGTTCATGCCGCCCACGCCCGTGACCGGGTCGTGGATGCAAGCCGCCACGCAGGATCCCAGCACGGTCGAGATCATCATGTTCTCGTTGGTGACGTAGTACTCGTTCGGGAGCACTTTCACTGCCGGAGATTGGAACGCGCTGTCGTAGTAGTGACGCGTCGCGCGGGCTTCAAGAGCGGCCATTGGACTGATATCTGGGCAAAAACGGCGATTGAGACACTAGAAATGCGGGAAAAAGCGACAATTGTGACAAAACATGTAAAAAAATGTCGCTTTATTCTTGCATATCCCGGCAGTCAATGGGAGAAAACTGTGTAAACACGACCAAAGCGTCGTTTATTGGAACTTCCTCCTGACGCCCGCATGCAAAAAGCCTGTGCGGATGGCAGGCAACCATCCTACACAGGCAAGTTCGGGGTCTTTCCCCGGATCACGGGGATGAAGGGGGTTCAAACGGAGGTTTAAAGGTCGGATTTCGCCCGACCCGGGCCTCAGAGCTGGTAGCGCGCGGTCAGCATCAGGTTGCGCGGGTCGCCATAGACGTTGCTGGGAAAGCCGACGCTGCCCGACAGGGCGTTGTAGTAGCGCTTGTCAAAGACGTTGTTGATGTTCAACTGCAAGTCCAGCTTCGGGGTTGCCTGCCAGCCCACCACCAGGTCGGTGACGGTGTAAGCGCCCTGGCTGATCCGGAAGGGCACACCGCTTGTAGTGCCCTGGTTATAGATCGAGTCCTGACGGTAGATCGATCCGCCGACGCGCCAGCCCTGCATGACGCCGGGCAGCCGATACATGGTCGACAGCTTGAACAGGTGCCGCGGCGTGTCCGTGTCAAAGAGCGCGCCCACATTGGCGGGGTTCGCATCCTTGCGGTAACGCGCGATGGCCACCGTGTAGCCCGCGCTGACCTGCCAGTTGGGCGTAATGGCGCCCTGCAGCTCAAATTCCACGCCCTGGCTGCGCACTTCGCCGGCGGCCGAATAGCAGCTGACCGTCGGGTAGCCGGCGCACTGGCTCTGGTCGGTGCTGCGGAAGGCACGGTTCTTCTGGTCCATGCGGAACAGCGCGGCCGAGGCATTGAGCGCACCCCCGAAGTATTCGCCCTTGATGCCGATCTCGTAGTTCTGGCCGATCACCGGATCCAGCAGATTGTTGCTGGCATCCAGGTAGTTCTGGGGTTTGAAGATGTCGGTGTAGCTGGCGTAGACCGAGTGCTGGTCGTTCAGGTCGTAGACCACGCCGGCGTACTTGGTCAGTTGGCTGTTGATGCGGTAGCGATTATGCGCACTGACGGACGGCGTGTTGGACGCGAAGTTCGGATAGGTGTTGACGGTGTCGTTGTAGTCGAACCAGTCCAGCCGGCCGCCCAGGATGAGCTTGAGCCGGTCGGTCAGACTCAGGCGCGTCGTGGCGTACACGCTTTGCTGTTTGATCTTGGCGTCCATCCAGTCCCGCAGCGGAATGTGGGGATCCGGGACGGCGCTCGGGTCGAAGTTGTAGAGGTCCAGGTTGCTGTTCAGAACCAGCCCCTGGCGGCTGTTGCCGTCGAAATCGACGTCGCGGTAGCTGGCGCCCAGCACCAGCTCGTGCGTGCGGCCCAGCAGATCGAAGGGGCCGTTGGCGTACAGGTCGACGCTGCTCTGCTTTTCCTTGTGCGCATTGCGCGCGCCCAACTGGCTGTACCGGCCCGTGGCGATGCTGTAGCTGAGGTAGTGGCCCTGCATATCGACGTCGGCCTGCGCGTAGTACGCCGACAGGTGCATGCGCCAGCCGTTGCCGAACCGGTGGTCGAGCCCCGCGAAGGCCGAGTTGGTGGTCTTGTTCCAATGCTCCCAGTCATTGGCATAGGACGTGGACCGGGGCAATCCCAGATCGCTGCCGTCGCGACCCACCGGCAGGCCGGTGAAGCCGTTGCCGTGCAGCCGGTTCTCCTGGTGCAGGGCGCTGAGCGTCAGCGTGGTGGAGGCGCTCAGATCTTTTTCAAGGATTCCGTAGAACGTCTGACCGTCGCTGCTTTCGCCGCGTTTGTAGCTGCCGTAGTCCTGCGTGGCGACCACCGCGCGGCCGCGCAGGCTGCCGTCTTCCGACAGCGGACCCGAGGCGTCCAGTTCCGCCCGGTAGCGGTCCCAATTGCCCGCGCTCGCGGCCAGGGACACCTGCGGCTCCGGGGTCGGGCGCTTGCGGACCAGGTTGATGGCAGCCGATGGATTGCCCGCGCCCTGCACCAGTCCCGTTGCGCCCCGCACGATCTCCACGCGGTCATAGATGGCCATGTCGGTCGCCAGCAGATCCTGCGACAGGTTGGAGCTGTCCAGGCCCACGGGCAAGCCGTCGTACATGATGTTGTCGACGTACATGCCGCGCGAATAGAAGGACGCGCGCTCCGGTCCGAAGCGCCGGAAGGTCAGGCCGGTGGCGGTCTGCACCACGTCGTTGACGGTCGCCAGGTTCTGGTCCTGAATCCGTTGGCGGGTGACGACGGTGACCGACTGCGGCGTTTCGCGCATGGACAGGTTGAGCCGGGTGGCCGTGCTCATGCTGCCGGTGGTGTACGACTCCGTGCCTTCGGTCGTGCCGTCGGCGGCAGCGCTGGCGGTCACCGTGACCAGCGGCAGCGTGGTGGCGCCGGATGCGGCGGATGCGCGCGTGTCGTCGACGCGCAGCACGAACGCGCCCGTGTCCAGCCGCACGGCCTGAAGGCCGGTGCCGGCGAGCAATCGCGCCAGCGCGCTCGCGGCGGGATGGCGGCCCTGTACGCCGGCCGTGTGCTTGCCGTCGGTTTGCTCGGCGGTGAAGGTCAGCATGATGCCCGCCGCGCTGGCCAACTGCCGCAAGGCGGGCGCGAGCGGGCCCGCGGCGATGTTGAAGTCGGCGGTTGCGGTGCCGGCCGCCGCGGCATCGACCGCCGCAGACGCGTTCTGCGCGCGCACGGATCCCGGTGCGCCACCCGCAAGCGCGGCGGTCAGCGCCAGGACGGCCAATGCAATGGGAGATGGATGTGGGCGCCTCGAATCTTCGGCGCGGTACTGGTTCGGCATGTTCTTCCTTGTGATCGGACCTCCGAAAATTCCGGTCCCTCATGAGGTAGGTGCCGCGAAAACGCAGATCGGGCAGTCGCTGCGAAAAATATTTTTCGCCGACCTAGTCGGCCGGCCCGACCGTCGCCCAGTAGCGGGTGCGCCATTGCACGCGGACGGGCAGCACGCTGGGCAGGGTCGCCAGGATGCGATCGGTGTCGGCCAGGGGGAAGACGCCGGAAAGCCGCAGTCCCGCGATCTGCGGATCGACGCGCAGCACGCCCGTCCGGTAGCGGCCCACCTCAGCCAGGAAATCGCCCAACCGCTGCTCGTCGGCCACCAGTTGTCCCCGTGTCCACGCGTCCGCGTGCGCATCGGCCGGCTGTGGCGCCTCGACGGCGTCGCGGTTGAACCGGGTCTGCTCGCCGGCGTGCAGCCGTCGCGCGTTGCCGGACCGGGGAGCAATCTCCACCGCGCTCTCCTGAACCGCCACCTGGGTCGAGCCGGATTGCTGCCGCACGGTGAAGCGGGTGCCCAGCGAGCGGACGGTGCCTTCGGCGGTCGCCACCAGCAACGGCCGTGCATCCGCCCGCGCCGGCTCGTGCCGCGTGGCGATCATGATCTCGCCCGCCACCAGCAGAATGCGGCGCTGGGTGTCATCGAACTGCAGATTCACCGCGCTGTCCGTGTTGAGCGTCAGACGGGTGCCGTCTTCCAGCGTGAAATTGCGCTGCTCACCGGTGCCGCTGCGATAGTCGGCCATGCGGGTCTGCCAGATGCCGGTGCGGGACCCGAGCAATCCGGCGCCGGTGGCGATTCCACCCCATAGCAGCAGCCGGGTGGCCCGCCGGCGGGCGGTCAGGGTCGGCCTGCCAGCCGGCCCGTACGGCGACAGGGCCGCATAAGCCGGCGCACGTTCCAATGATTTCATCCGGCCGGTGACGGACTCCACATGCTGCCAGGCCGCTTCATGGTCGGCATGTGCCTGGCGCCATTGGCGCCATTGCTGCTGCTGCGCGTCGCCAACCTCTCCGGACATCAGCAAAGTGAGCCAGTCCGCCGCCGCATCCGCGGTGGCCCGGGTGATGACCCGGCCGCTGGGCAGCGTCAGTGTATCTCTGCGGGAGGTCATGTCGTCAGTACGCCAGCGCGAACATGCATTCCCGGTTGGCCCGGGTCAGATACTGCTTGACCGAACTGGTCGAGGCGCCCAGCCGCTCGGCGATCTCGGCGTAGCTCAATTCGAAGAGGTGCGCCAGCAGAAAGGCTTCGCGCACTTTGGGAGGCAGGCCGTCGAGCACGCGGTCGATCTGCTGCAGGCTTTCAACCGCCATCAGCCGCATTTCCGGCGAGGGCGCCACTTCCTCGGGCAGGCAGGCCAGCGCTTCGAGGTACGCCGTTTCCAGCAGTTGCCGGCGATGCCGGTGTGCAAGCAGCCGTCCGGCGACCGTGGCCAGGAACGGACGCGGCTTCCGGATCTCGGAAGCCGCGGTCTTGCGGTCCAGCAGGCTGAGGAACGTGTCCTGCGCCAGGTCGGCGGCTGCGAACGTGTCGCCGACGCGCCGTCGCAACCAACCTTGCAGCCAGGTGCTGTGCTCGACATACAGCCCGGTCAAATCATCAGTGGCGGCGGGGTCCGGGGCTGGCATGAGGACGAAACAGCGGAGTCTGGATGCAATGAGAATTGATCTCATTATACAGATTCACGCTTTGGGGCCCGGGACGAAGCGCACGGCAGGTCCGGGCAGGGCGCCCGGACCATGGGCCGAACCGCTATAGGGGGCGGCTTAGAACCGCGTGCTGCGTGTGACCGACCAGCGCGCGGACAGCGCGCCGAGCGCGGCGGACGCCACCACCGCACCGATCAGGACGGGGGCGCCGGGCAGGTGCAGGGCAAATTCGGCCCCATAACTGCGGGCCAGCCCCAGCAGGGCTTCGTTCAGCGGAGACATCGCCACGGACGCCACGCCAATCGCCAGCAGCGAAGCCAACGCGCCGGACAACGCGCCCAGGTACAGGAACGGCCGGCGCACGAACGATTCGGTGGCGCCGACCAGCCGCGCCACGCCGATTTCCTCGCGTTGCGACAGCGCCTGCATGCGTACGGTGTTGAACACGGTGGCCAGCACCACGACCGCCACGCACGCGGCCAGGAACCCCAGGCCGATCCGGGCAAACCGCAGAATGGCTTCCAGCCGCTGGACCCACGCGCTGTCCAGTTGCACCAGGTCCACGTGGTTCCATTGCTTCCAGGCCGAGGCCAGCGTGTCGGCGCGTCCGGCCAGGTTGTCGCCGTCGGCCAGCGTGACGACGACCGCGTCGGGCAGCGGGTTGCCCGGCAGCACGGCCAGCGCTTCCTGCCAGGCGGGGTTGGCGCGCAGGTCGGCCAGGGCGCTTTCGCGGCCCACGACGCGCACGGCGCGCACCTCTTGCGGATAGTCGGCTTGAATGCGCTTGGCGACGTCGGCCGCGGCGCCCGCAGGCGCATCCACGCGCATGAAGACGGTGACCTCCGGCGTGACGGACATTTCCCGCGCCACCGGTTGCACCGAGACCAGGATCGCGCTGCCCAGCAGCGGCAGCGCCAGCGCCAACGCCATGACCAGCAGGTTGGCGAGCGATGAGAAGGGTTGCTTGATCAGCCGGCGCAGGGTGACGAGAAGCGCGTAGCGGTGTTGCCGCAGCCAGGCGTTCATGCCGACTCTCCCGGATGGCCGAGGCCCGGCTCGGTGCGGCCGGGACGGACGGGCGCCGCCGTTGCGCCATGCGCGCCATGGGTGGCCGCGCCGTCCGGCGGTGTCGCGGGGCCGTGGGAGTCGGCGAACTTGCCCGGCTCGATCCGCAGCGTGCGGGTGGCGTAGCGCGCCATGAGTTCCTGGTCGTGCGAGGCGATCAGCGTGGTGACGCCGACGCGGTTGAAGTCGCGGAACACGTTCATGATGCGTTGCGCGTTGTCGTGGTCGAGGTTGGCGGTGGGTTCGTCCGCGATCAGGATCGCGGGCCGGTTGACGATGGCGCGGGCGATCGCCAGGCGCTGTTGTTCGCCGCCCGAGAGCTCGATGGGATTGAGGTCTTCCTTGCCCGACAGCCCCACCTTGTCCAGGGCGGCACGGGCACGCGAAGCGGCGGAATCCCAGGGGTGTCCCTGGACGGCCAGCGGCAGCATCACGTTTTCGAACGCGCTTCGGTCGAACAGCAGGTGCGTGTCCTGCAGGATGACGCCCACCGCGCGGCGCAGATAGGGCCGGGCGCGCGCGGGCAGCTTGTCCAGACGTTGGCCGTTTACCTGGATCGAACCGCGGCTGGCGGGTTCAAGCCCGCCGATCAGCTTGAGCAGGGTGGACTTGCCGGCGCCGGAGGGCCCCGATACGAAAACGAATTCTCCCGCGCTCACGCGGAAGTTGATGTCGGCCAGGATATTGCGGCCGCGACCATATGATTTGAATACGTGCTGGAATTCGATCATGGCGGCTGTCAGATGAAGCCGCCATAGTAACTCGGGGACAGTAAGGTGGCCTACATCTCTTGGCGTGGCCGACGCAGGTCGGCTTCATTCCACCGGCTGAAACATCCGTGCGCAAAGCTGAAAGCGCGTCCCTGTTTTTCGTCAAAAACAGCGTTTCATTTCATCCAGTGTCCCTATATTTCAAGGGAATTCCCGGATGCGCCGCGTGCTTTGCGGACGCTACCATCCGCCCCATGCGTGGGTCCAACCCGGCCCTAGCTTTGGATTCCGCTTCATCCCACACGGAGATCACGATGAAAGTACTGAAACTCGCTGCCATTGGCGCTGCCCTGTTTGCTGCATCCTCGGCTGCCAACGCTGGCGCAACCTTCGATAACGTCAAAAAGAAAGGGTTTGTCCAGTGTGGGGTTTCGACGGGCATTCCGGGTTTCTCCATCGCCGACAGCAAGGGCGAATACAAGGGCATCGACGTGGACATGTGCCGCGCCATCGCCGCAACGATGTTTGGCGATGCCAGCAAGGTCAAGTTCACGCCGCTGAACACCCAGCAACGCTTCACCGCGCTGCAGTCCGGTGAAATCGACGTGCTGACCCGCAACACCACCGTCACGCTGACGCGCGACACGACGCTGGGCCTGATCGGCGTGGGCGTGAACTACTACGACAGCCAAGGCGTCATGGTCTCCAAGGACCTGAACGTCAAGAGCGCAAAGGAACTGAACGGCGCCACCATCTGCGTGCAGCCGGGCACCACCACCGAACTGAACCTCGCTGACTGGTTCCGCAGCCAGAAGATCGAATTCAAGCCGGTCGTGATCGACAAGTACGACGAAATCATCCGCGCCTTCTCGGCCGGCCGTTGCGACGCCTTCACGACCGACAAGTCGCAGCTCGCCTCGACCCGCACCACGCTCGAGAACCCGGACAAGTTCGTCATCCTGCCGGAAGACTTCTCCAAGGAGCCGCTGGGCCCCATGGTCCGCCAGGGCGACGAGCAGTGGTTCAACATCGTGCGCTGGTCGCTGAACGCGATGCTGGAAGCCGAGGAATACGGCATCACCAAGGCCAACGTCGATGAAATGACCAAGAGCCCCAACCCCAACATCCAGCGCATCCTGGGCGTGACCCCGGGCATGGGCAAGAACCTGGGCGTGGACGACAAGTGGGCCTACAACATCATCAAGAGCGTGGGCAACTACGGTGAAAGCTTCGAATCCACGCTGGGCAAGAACAGCGCGATGAAGCTGGAGCGCGGCTTGAACGCTTCGTACAAGCAAGGTGGCTTGATGTACGGCTGGCCGGTGCGCTAACGCGCGGCTGCCTGGCATGGCGGAGCACGGCTCTCCGTCATGCCTAGGGCCTGTCTGCACAGGACGTGTATTCTGGACAGGCCCTAACCCGCCTTCGGGCGGGCGGCAGAAGTGGGTGGCGCGGCTTTTCCGGCATGCCACCCGGTGTCCGACTTCTGTAGATTCATCATGATGACTCCCAACAAAAACGCCCCGATTTCGGCACCCCCTCGGCGTCTGAACTGGAACGATCCCGGCGTACGCTCCGTGGTCTACCAGGTGATTGCGCTGACCGCGGTAGCCTGGGCCGTGTGGTTCCTGGTTTCAAACACGCTCCACAACCTGTCCGTGCGCAACATTGCCACGGGCTTCGGCTTCCTGAACCGCGAGGCCGGATTCGCCATCGGCGAAACCGCTGTCGCCTATTCCCCCTCAGACACTTACGGCCGCGCCATCGTGGTCGGCCTGCTCAACACGCTGCGCGTCGCCGTCCTCGGCATCGTGCTGGCGACCATCCTCGGCACGCTCATCGGCATCGGCCGCCTGTCCAAGAACTGGCTCGTGGCCAAGATCACCTCTGTGTATGTCGAGGTGATGCGCAACGTGCCGCTGCTGCTGCAGCTGTTCTTCTGGTATGCGCTGATCACCGAGAACATGCCGGGTCCGCGCCAGGCGCACAATCCGCTGCCGGGCGTGTTCATTTCCAACCGTGGCCTCAAGGTCCCGGCGCTGGAAGGCAACTCGTTCGACTGGATGCTCGGCGGACTGGGACTGGCGATCCTCGCGATCATCATCCTGGGCCACTACGGCAAGAAGCGCCACGAGGCCACCGGCCACATGTTCCCGCTGGGCCGCTGGGCCATTGGTCTCTTGATCGGTCTGCCGTTCATCGGCTGGCTGGTCAGCGGCGCGTCGCTGACGCTGAACATGCCGGAGCTCAAGGGCTTCAACTTCTCGGGCGGTCTCACGCTGTCTCCGGAATTCGCCGCGCTGCTTGCTGGTCTGGTGATCTACACGTCGGCGTTCATCGCCGAGGTGGTGCGCTCTGGCATCCAGGCGGTCAGCAACGGCCAATGGGAAGCCGCCGGCTCGCTGGGCCTGCCGCGCGCCAAGGTGCTGCGCCTGGTGATCCTGCCGCAGGCGCTGCGCGTGATCATCCCCCCGATGACCAGCCAGTACCTGAACCTGACGAAGAACAGTTCGCTGGCAGTCGCCATCGGCTACCCCGACATCGTGTCGGTGGTGAATACGACGTTGAACCAGACGGGCCAGGCCATCGAGGGCATTCTAATCATCATGGGCGCGTACCTCACGGTCAGCCTGTCGATCTCGATCTTCATGAACTGGTACAACAAGCGCATCGCGCTGGTGGAGCGTTGATATGAGCAGCACTACGCATACCCCCAGCGAAGCCCTGCCGCCGCCCAGCAATCAAACGGGACCGTGGGCGTGGCTCCGCACGCGCCTCTTCTCGTCGCCGCTGAACATCCTCATCACGGTGCTGCTGGCGTGGTTCCTGTTGATGTCCATCCCGGCGCTGGTCGAGTGGGCCTTCATCAAGGCCAGCTTCGACGCGGCCAATGCCCAGGAGTGCCGCGCAGCCGGCGGCGCCTGCTGGGCGTTCATCATTGAAAAACACCGGCTGATCCTGTTCGGCACCTATCCCTACGATGAGCAGTGGCGGCCGTTGATCGCCACCATCATCCTGGTGGCGGTGATCGTCTGCAGCGGCATCCGCCGCTTCTGGAACTGGAAGCTGGCCGTCATCTGGACCGTGGGCCTGACGGCCGTGGCGCTCCTGATGTGGGGCGGCGTGTTTGGCCTGACCTACGTGGAAAACGCGCGTTGGGGCGGCCTGCCGCTGACGCTCATCCTGTCCACGTTCGGCATCGCCTTCGCGTTCCCGATCGGCGTGCTGCTGGCCCTGGGCCGGCGCTCGAAGATGCCGGCCATCAAGGCGTTGTGCGTCGTGTACATCGAGCTGATCCGCGGCGTGCCGCTCATCAGCCTGCTGTTCATGTCGTCGGTCATGCTGCCGCTGTTCCTGCCGGAAGGCTTTTCGATCGACAAGCTCCTGCGCGCTCAGATCGCGATCATCATGTTCGCGGCGGCTTACATCGCGGAAACGGTGCGCGGCGGCCTGCAGGCCATTCCGAAGGGGCAGTACGAAGGCGCGGATTCGCTGGGCCTGAACTACTGGCAGCAGATGCGCAAGATCATCCTGCCGCAGGCGCTCAAGATCGTGATTCCGCCGCTGGTCAGCATTTTCATCGCGCTGTTCAAGGACACGTCGCTGGTGGTGATCATCGGCATTTTCGACCTGACGCTGGCGGCCAAGGCAGCCTTGTCCGACGCGGCATGGCGCGGATTCGGGGTGGAGGCGTACCTGTTCATTTCGCTGATCTACTTCGTCTTCTGCTTCTCCATGTCCAAATACAGCCAGGCGCTGGAAAAACGCCTGGCCACGGGTCACGCACGCTAGCAATTTGCCGCGCGTCCGCTGCAAGGCGGGCGCGCAAAGCGATACTTACGGGAGTACAGGCATGTCGGATGCCATTATTCGTTTGCAGGACGTGAACAAGTGGTACGGCCAGTTCCACGTGTTGCGCAACATCAACCTGGACGTCGCGCCAGGCGAGCGCATCGTGGTGTGCGGACCTTCGGGTTCGGGCAAGTCCACGATGATCCGCTGCATCAACCGCCTTGAAGAGCACCAGAAGGGCCACATCATCGTGGACGGCACGGAGCTCACCAATGACCTGAAGCACATCGAGACGATCCGCAAGGACGTGGGCATGGTGTTCCAGCACTTCAACCTTTTCCCGCACCTGACGGTGCTGGAAAACCTGACGCTGGGACCCATGTGGGTGCTGAAGAAGCCGCGCGCGGAAGCCGAGGCCACCGCAATGAAGTACCTTGAGCGGGTGCGCATTCCGGAACAGGCCAAGAAGTTTCCGGGCCAGTTGTCGGGCGGCCAGCAGCAGCGTGTGGCGATCGCGCGGTCGCTGTGCATGAACCCCAAGATCATGCTGTTCGATGAGCCGACGTCGGCGCTGGATCCGGAAATGGTGAAGGAAGTGCTGGACGTGATGGTCAGCCTGGCGCAGGAAAGCGGCATGACGATGATCTGCGTGACCCACGAAATGGGTTTCGCGCGCAAGGTCGCCAACCGCGTGATCTTCATGGACCGCGGCGAGATCATCGAACAGAACAACCCGGACGAGTTCTTCGACAACCCGCAGAACGAACGGACCAAGCTCTTCCTGAGCCAGATCCTGCACTGATCCGCCAAACCGCCTTCGGGCGGTTTTTCATTGGTGCGGGCTGCCAATCCCGGGAATTCCGGGCGTTCTTGCCGGTAGCCCTTTGTTACCTCCGTCACGCCGGTGGGGTATGCTACTGACCGCCATTGATCCGGAGTGAGGAGAACACACCATGTCGAATACCCCCCGCAGCGCCGTGCGCCGCGCCCTGTTGCAAGGCGCCGTGGCGCTGGCCGCGACCCTGCCTTTCAGCGCCCCGGCGTTGGCTCAGGCCGCCGATTTCCCGACGAAGCCGATCCGCTTCGTCGTGCCTTACCCGCCCGGTGGCCCGCTGGACACGATGGCGCGCATGCTGGCCGAGAAGGTGCGCGGCTCGCTGGGTCAGCCGGTGATCGTGGAAAACCGTTCGGGCGCGGGCGGCAACATCGGCGCGGACCTGGTGGCGAAAGCGCAGCCTGACGGCTACACGCTGGTGATGGGCGCGGTGGCCACGCACGCGATCAATCCGTGGCTGTTCGCCAACCTGCCCTACGACCCGGTCAAGGACTTCGCGCCGGTGACGATCGTGGCGGCGGTGCCGAACGTGCTGGTGATGAATGTGGAGTTCGCCGAAAAGAACAAGATCGAGAAGCTGGCGGACCTGATCGATTACGCAAAGAAGAACCCGGGCAAGCTGAACTACGGTTCGGGCGGCAACGGCAGTGCGGGCCATCTGTCGGGCGAGCTGCTGAAGGCGCGCGCGGGCATCAACGTCGAGCACATCCCCTATCAGGGCGCGGCGCCGGCGCAACTGGCGCTGCTGTCCGGCCAGTCGGATTTCATGTTCGACAACCTGGCGGCGTCGGCGCCGCTGATCAAGGACGGCAAGGTCAAGGCGCTGGCCGTGACGACGGCGCAGCGTTCGTCGTTGCTGGCTGACGTGCCGACGGTTGAAGAATCGGGCGTGAAGGGCTTTGACCTGGGCACGTGGTTTGGCGTGTTCACGACGGGCGGCACGCCGGCGCCGGTGGTGGCCAAGCTGAACAAGGCGTATGCCGACGCGATGGCGCAGCCCGATGTGAAGCAGCGTCTGCTGACGATGGGTTCCGAGGCGGGCTCGATGACGCCTGAGGCGTTCGCCGCGTTCGTGAAGGCCGAGATGGCGAAGTATCAGGAGATCGTGAAGATCTCGGGCGCCAGCCTGAATTGATGGCGCTGGCAACGGGCGTCTTTAATCGGATGCCTGTTGCGACGCAGTTTCAACGCCCGCCGGGATGCTTTCCTGACGGGCGTTTTGCTTTCTGTTGATGCCAGCCGCCGCGCATGCCTACCAGCCCATCGCGTAAGCCGGCCGGCGCGGGTCCGCGCCGCCCCAGCGCACGCCGCTATCCAGATCGTGCCGGACCATGCAGACGGCGCCGGCCCGCCAGCTATGGCCGTTCCACCACTTCACGGTATGGCCCAACGCGGCAAGCGCGTCGCCCGCGCTGCGCGGGATCAGGTCTTCGATCATCAGCCGGCCCGGCATGGCGTTGTGCGGCTCGAACGACGACGGAAAGCTGAAGCTGGCAAAGCGCGGCGCCTCGACCGCCTGCTGCACGTCCATGCCGAACACCTCCATGTTCAGGAACGTCTGCAGCATGGCCTGGCACTGCACGTCGCCGCCCGGCGTTCCGAAAGGCAGGACGTACTGGCCGGGCCGGATGGCGAGCGAGGGGTTGGGCGTGAGCCGCGGCCTGCGGCCCGGTCCGATGGCGCACGGATGGCCGGCCTCGGCCCAGGATTGGCTGCCGCGTCCCGACGCGCAGAGGCCGGTGCCGGGAATGACGGGCACGTTGTAGGAGCCATCGCTGGGCGTGGCCGAAAACGCGTTGCCGTCCTTGTCGACGACCGCCACATAAGACGTATCCAGGCGCGGATCCGTGCGCGCCATGTCATCGGGCCCGGCCTCGCGCAGGTCGACGTCCCGCGCGTGGGGAAGCCGGCCCGCCGGCGGCATGTCGGGGCCCGCCCGATCCAGGGCGATCATGGCGAGCCGCGCGCGCGCATAGTCCTTTGACAGCAGCGCCGCTTGCGGAACCCGCGCATGGCGCGGATCGGCGTAATGCACCTCGCGGTCGGCGAAGGCCAGTTTGATGGCTTCGGTCAGCAGATGCACATAGGGGGCGGAGTTGTGGCCCAGCGCGCGCAAGTCGCAAGGCTCCAGGATGTTCAGCATCTGCAGCAGCGAAGGGCCCTGGCACCAGAAACCGCAGCTGTGCACCTGCGTGCCGTTGAAGTCGGTGGACAGCGCCGGCTCGACCTCCACAGCAAAGCCTCGCAAGTCCTCGTGGGTGATCAGCCCGCCTTCCTCGCGGTGATACTTGACGATCGCCGCAGCGATGTCGCCTTCGTAGAATGCGCGCCGCGCGGCGGCCAGGCCCGCCTGGAGGTTGTTTCCGGAATGCGCGCGCTCTTCGTCCGCCATGTACTGGATGCTGCGCGCCAAATCGGCCTGGCGGAATAGCGAACCCGCTTCGGGCGGCTTGCCGCCGGGCAGGTAGATGGCCGCGCTGGAGGCCCACCGCGCGTAGTTCTTCTGGTTCTCTGCCAGCACTTCGGCCATCAGCGGATACATGACGAAGCCGTCTCGCGCCAGCCGGATGGCGCCGGCCGCGACCTCGCCGAAACGCATGGTGCCGAATCGTTCCAGTGCGGTGATCCACGCGTCGGGCGCCGCCGGGATGACGGTGCGCAGCACGCCCGCCGGGATCGTGCCGCCGTGCTTTTCCAGAAACGTCTCCAGCCGCGCGGCCTGCGGCCAATAGCCAAGCCCGGAAATGCTCCACACCTTTTGCGCCTTGGCCTGATAGACCAGGATAGGCGCGACGCCGCCGAAGTTGACGATGTCGCTCTGGACCACGCCCAATGCAATGCCGGCCGCCACGCCCGCGTCGACGGCGTTGCCGCCGGCCTGCAGGATGTCCATGCCGGCCTGCGTGGCCAGATAGTGGCCGGCCGAGATCATGTGGTCCAGGCCGGCGAGCGCGGGGCGCATGGAGGTGGGGGCGCTTCCCGCGGTCAGGTCCGGGGCGTAGGGGGAATGGGACATCGAAGACTCCGGTCGGAAGAGGGGGCTTGCGTGCCTGCGCGGGCTCAATCGGTCATTGCGGGGTGATGCCCAGCTTTTGCGTCACGTCCTTCCAGCGCTTGAACTCGGCGTGCAGGAAGCGGCTGAACTCGTCGGGCGAGGTGCCTTGCACGATCACGTCGCGTCCTTCCATGGCGCTGCGCACTTCCGCGCTGGACAACGCGGACTTCGTGGCCTTGTACAGGCCGTCGACGATCTCCGGCGGCGTGCCCTTTGGCACCAGCAGTCCATACCAGGAACCGCCCACCAGATTCGGATAGCCGCTTTCCTTGGCGGTGGGAATCTCGGGCGCCCGGTTCAGGCGCTTTTCGCTGAAGATCGCCAGCGCCTTCAGCTTGCCGTTGCGGATGAAGGTCAGCGTGGTGCCCGGCGTGTCCAGCGTGTACTGCACCTGGCCGGCGATGACGTCGTTCAACAGCGCGGCGCTGCCGCGGTAGGGGACATGCGTGGTCTTGATCCCGGCATCCATGTTCAGTTGCTCGGAGAAAAAGAAATTGGCGGTCATGATGCCCGGCGACGCGTAGTTGATCTCGCCGGGACGGCTGCGCGCGTATTCAACCAGTTCAGGCAGCGTGTTGGGCGGAAAGGCCGGGTTCGCGACCAGGATGAAGGGGCCGCCGCCGACCAGGGTGACGGGGATCAGGTCGTTCATGGGATCGTATTGCAGGTCCTTGACCGTGAGCGGCGCCCCGGTCAGCGGCGACGCCGTGGCGAACAGCACGGTGTAGCCGTCGGGCTCGGCCCGCACGACCTGCTGGGTGGCAATGGTGCCGCTGGCTCCCGCGCGGTTCTCGACCACGACGGGTTGCTTGATCTCCTGACTGAGTTGCTGCGCCAGCATGCGCGCCACGGTGTCCGTGCCGCCGCCCGGCGGGTAGCCGACGATCATGCGTATCGGCTTGGCGGGCCACGCCTGGGCCGACGCCGCAAAGGGCAGTACGGCGGCCAACAGGCCTGCAAGGCCGCACAAGGCAGCGAGGGCGCGGCGGCGCGCGGGGCGTGTGGCGAGTGCTCGAATGATCATGGATGACTCCTGGATGCTTCTTGCTGGCCGGTGCCCTTGCAGATCCCGGCCGTTGTCGGATCCCGCGCCGCCTTGATGCGTGAGGCCCGGCTGCGGCGGCGCAGCCGGAACGGGCCGGCCTATTTGTTCGCGGCCAGCCCCAGCTTGCGCACGATTTCCGCTTCCAGCGCGTACTGTTGCGCCGCATAGTCGGCGTAGTCCTTGCCGTCCATGTAGACCAGTTCCTGGCCGTATTGCGTCAGGATCTGCTTGAAGGCCTCGGATTCGGCCACCTGCTTGAAGACGGCATGCAGCTTGGCGACAACGGCGGGCGGCATGTCCTTGGGACCGGCAATGCCGAACGGCGCGTTGGCGGGCGGCGTGCCGTCAAGTTCGTGCAGCGTGGGCGTGTCCGGATACTGGGTGCTGCGATGTTCGCCCCAGGTCACCAGCATGCGCATCTTTCCCGATTGCACCTGCGGCTGCACGGTCGTCGAGCCGGCGTATGCCGTCACCTGTCCGCCCATCACCGCCGTCAGCACTTCGGATTCGCCCTTGTACGGGATGTGGCGCCAGGTCACGCCGTTGCGTGCGGCGATGTCTTCCATCATCACGTTGGACGCGCTGCCGACACTGGCCGTGCCGTAGGTGACTTCGTTCGGATGCTGTTTCGCATAGCGGATGAAATCTGCCCACGTCTTGTGCGGCGAGCCCGCGGGCACCGCCACGCCCAGCGTGTAGCCGCTGAGCATCATGACGTAGGTGAAATCGCGTGTCGGGTCGTAGCCCATGTCCTGGATGTGCGGCATGCGATAGACCGGGCTGGGCAGGACGGCCAGCGTGTAGCCATCGGGACGCGCGGTCTTGATGGCGCGTGCGCCCATGGTTGCGCCGGCCCCGCCGCGGTTTTCAATGACGATGGCCTGGCCCAGTTCGGGCGCGGCCAGCTCGGCGAACTTGCGGATCACGGTGTCGGTGGAGCCGCCCGCCTGATAGGGCACGATGATGTGAATCGGCTGCGCGGGGAAGGGCGCGGCCGTGGCCAGGGGCGCTGCCAGAACAGCGCCTGCAAGCGCGAGGGCGCGCGGCGCGCGGGCCGCGCAAGCCAGCGCGGCGGTCAGGGTGCGGAGCAGTCGCGGGATCATGATGTTCTCCATTCGAATCAGGCAGTGGCCCAGGCCTGCGCGAACGCGCGTTGGAAGTTGCCGCCGAGTACGCCGGCGATCTGGCTGTCCGTCAGTCCGGCCTCGTGCAGCGCGTGGGTAAATGCGGGAAACTGCGCCGGCGTCGGCGTTTCGACGGGGTAGCGCGCTTCCATCACATCGCCAAAGGCATCAGAAAAGTCGCCGCCCGATTTGGCGTACTTGGTGCGAGACATCACCATCACATGGCGCACGGCCTCGTAGGTGTCGACCGACGGAAAATCCGTGCCGATGCCCACGTGTTCATAGCCGACCAGTTCGCCGATGTACTTCACGTTCGCGACGAAGTCCGACAGCAGCGGCTGCTGGCGGGGATCGCCGCGCCAGCTCAGGTAGGCATGGATGCTGCATCCGACCACGCCGCCCGTCGCGGCGACCGCCTTGATGACGTCGTCCGACTTGTTGCGCGGCCGGGTGATCACGGCGTTGGCGTTGGCGTGGGTCAGCAGCACGGGCCTGGTGCTGTGCCGGGCGGCGTCCAGGCAGGTCTGAGGCGCGCAATGGCTGAGATCGATGGCGATGCCCACGCGGTTCATCTCCGCAACCATCTTCACGCCCAGATCGCTCAGGCCGGCGTTGCGCTTTTCCAGGCAACCGTCGCCCAGCAGATTGGCCTCGTTGTAGGTCAGCTGGATGACGCGCATGCCCAGTTCATGGAACAACGCCACGCGATCGATCTGGTCGCCGAGGGGTTTGCCATTCTGCCAGCCCATGATGAGCCCCAGCTTGCCGGTCTGCTTGGCGCGCGCAATGTCGTCGGCTGTTTCCACCAGCAGCCAGGACGAGTCCGGCGCAGCGCAGCGTTGGCGCCAGGCCATGCAGTCGCGCAGCGCCTGCTCGAAGTCCGCGCCCATGTCGCTGACGGTGACGTTGATGGCGCTGACGCCGCCGGCCAGCATGTCGCGGGTGCTGCCGTCGCTGAAGAAGACCAGGCCGTCGACGACGGTGGTGCGGCGATGCAGATCGGCGATGTGACTATCCATGGAAGAACTCCCCTTTTGTTGTATGCATGATTTCAATGCGTGCCCGTCAGGTCCCGTAGCGGCCGTAGCGGAACGGGTGCAGGTCGATGGCGGGCGTTTGGCCCTGGATCAACTGCGCCATCAACTCGCCCGCCGCCGGACCGATGCCGAAACCGTGGCCCGAGAAACCGGAAGCAAGGTAGAGCCCCGGCAGGCCGGGCACCGAGTCCATGACAGGCATCGCGTCGGGCGTGACATCGATGTAGCCGGCCCAGGACTGCGCAATACGTGCTTCGCGGAATGCGGGAAAGGCGTGAACCAGCCGGCGCCAGGCTTGCGCCACGCCGCGACTGGACGGCGATGGATCCAGCACGCGATGCCGCTCGAAAGGCGATTCGCGGTCGGCCGGGAAATGGTTCGGGATCTTCAGTTCCTCGAAGAAGCGCTTGCCGAAACGCAGCCGCACGAAGCTGCTGTTGGCCCGCCACGCGCTGAAGAAATGCGGCATGAGGCGGAAGGTGTCGGGCACCACGTCCGCCATCGACGCGCCGAACTGCGACACCGAATAGCCGCCGTCGGCACGTTTGCGGCAGGTGAAGTCCTTGCCGTTGATCGCCGCCTGCGGTCCCGCGTCGAGCGGCGTCGTGCGCAGCACGGACCCCCGCACCTTCAACTGCGGGAAGTCGGCGCCCAGATTGCCGCAAAAGAGCCGCGACCAGGCGCCGGCCGCCACCAGCACCGCCTGCGTGGCAACGCGGCCGTGCTCCGTGATCAAGGCGCTGACGCGGCCCGCGCTGCGCTCCACGCCGCGCACGGCGCAGTGCTCAAAGATGTTTGCGCCAGCGGCGCGCGCCAGCGAGGCGATGCCGCGGGTTGCCAGCTGCGGTTCGGCGACGCCGTCCGTCGGGCTGTACATGGCGCCCGTCCAGGCGCGTCCCGTCGACGGCAGCATGTCCTGCACCGTGCGGCGATCCAGCAGGCGCGCATCCACGCCATGCGCGCGCGCCCCGTCCATCCAAGCCTGATGGCTGGCCGCGTCCGTGTCGTTTTCCTGCAGATAGAAGATGCCGCTGCGGCGGAAACCAACGTCCACCTTTTCCTGGATCTCTGCCCATAGCCGGTTGGCGCGCTGCGCCAGCGGCACTTCCGGCAGATCGCGGCCCAGCGTACGCACCCAGCCCCAATTGCGCGACGACTGTTCGCAGGCCAGCGTGCCTTTCTCGAACACGGCGACCCGCAGTCCGGCGCGCGCGAGGGAATAGGCGGTGCTGATGCCGATGATGCCGCCACCAACGATGGCGACGTCGACCGATGCGGGCAGCGCCGTGTCGGACGGGCCAGAAGCTGAAGCGGGCATTTGAGCGGCGGAGGGCGCCGGCGTTTGAGGCGGATGCGGTTGCATGAAGATCCGGATTGATTAAATATCGCTATTCGATAACAATCTACGTATAACGATAACAGCGAGTATTTTTATACTGCTCGCCGGGGTCCGGCTACAACGTAAGGGTTTCCCTAGGCTGCCGGACTTTCTGGCTTTCCGCGGGCAAACTCCGTCCCTGCTACCCAAATCGAATCCGAATGTCTGAACCTTCCGCCTTGTTGATCCAGTCGCTGGAAAAAGGGCTCGCCGTGCTCGAGTCCTTCCGGGGGCACGCCTCTTTGAGCCTTCAGGAGATGGCCCGCGAAAACGGCATCACCATCGGCTCGGCCCAGCGCGTGGCCTACACGCTGGAAAAGACCGGTTACCTGTTCAAGGATCCGCGCAGCAAGCGCTACAGCATGACGGTCAAGGCCGTGGGGCTGGGCTACAGCTATCTCTACCGGCAGCCCTTGTTCCAGCATGCGCATGCGGTGCTGCATCAGGTCAACCAGGAGTGCGGCGAGATCGTCAATCTGGCGGTGCCCGACGGCGACAACATGGTGTTCGTCATGCGCGTCGCGCCGGCCAGGCACATTCCCGAGTACCTGCCGGTGGGCACGCAGATTCCCTGCGTGGCGACCGCGTCGGGGCGCGCGCTATGGGCGTTGCTGCCGCCGGATGAACTCGATCTCAGGTTGCGCAACGTGACGTGCGCGAAGTACACGCCGCACACCACCACCGACGTCGACCGGCTGCGCGCATTGATCGACGAGGCAAGGCGGGATCAGTACGCCTATGCCGATGAAGAGTTCTTCGCGGGCGATTTGAATGTCGCGGCGGTGATTTATGGCGACAACGGCGATCCGCTGGGTGCGGTCAACATATCCGTGCCGAAGCCGCGCTGGTCGCTGGCGCGTGCGCGGGAGGAACTGGGGCCGCTGGTGATCCGGGCAGCCAGGGCGATCAGCAAGCGCAATTGAGGCCGACCGCCCGGGATGCCGGGAATTACCAGCGATAGCGCAACGTCGCCATCACCGTGCGCTCCGCGCCCCAGTAGCAGCTCACGGCCGTGCCCAGGCAGTTGGCCACGTATCGCTTGTCGAACAGGTTGGACACGTTCAACGCGACCTGCGCGCCAGCGAGCGTGGGGCTGGCGCGGCCCAGATCGTAGCGGATCGCGGCATCCACCAATGTCACGGCGGGGATGGCGTAATTGTTGTTCAGATCGCCATAGAAGCCGCCGCGGTACGTCACCCCCGCGCCCAGGCCCACGCCCTGCAACGGGCCGTCGCGCAACGTGTAGTCTGCCCACAGCGCCGCCTGATGGCGCGGCACGAAGTTGAGCTGATTGCCGCGCTGCGCGGGATTGTTGCTCTTGGTGATCTCGCTGTCGCTCAGCGCATACGACATCGTCAGATCCAACCCGTTGTCGAAGCTGGCCTTGCCCTCCAGCTCCAGCCCCTGCACCTGGACCTGGCCGGTCTGCACGACAAAGCTGGTATTGACCGGGTCCGGCGTGCTGACGTTGTTCTGGTTGATCTGGAATGCCGACAGCGTCACGAAGCTGGCGTAGCCGTTGGGCTGGAACTTGATGCCGGCCTCGTACTGCTCACCAGTCGTCGGCTTGAGCGCCGAGCCGTCGCGCATCACGCCGGTGACGGGCTGGAAGGACGTGGAATAGCTCAGATAGGGCGCCAGACCGTTGTCAAAGCGATACGTGACGCCGAGCCGGCCGGTGAAGCGGTTGGCGTCGGCATCGCGCGAGGTCCATGCCCACTGCCCGGCGCTGCCGCGGGCGCCGGTATCGGTGGTGCCTTCGGTCCTGTCGTAACGGCCCACCAGCGTGAACAGCAGACGGTCAAGTTCGATCTGGTCCTGCGCGTACACGCCCAACTGGTTGCGCGTCATGTTGATCTTGGTGGCCGTGGGCGGGCGCGTCACGGGCGTTCCGTAGTCGGGGTTGAACACGTCGAAGAACGGCGAAGCCGGCGGCAGCATCAGGCCCAGGCTGCTTTCGTTGTAGCGCGACTTTTCCCGCAGGTAATCCAGGCCGAAGGTGAGGTCGTGGCGTGTGGGGCCGGCCGTGAATTTGGCGTTCACCTGATTGTCGATCTGGAACGCATGCGATGTCTCGGGGAAGGCCCACGCGTAACGGATCGCCTGGGTCTCGGACGCCATCGCGCCGATCTGCACGCGGCGGGTGTTGGTGTCCACGTTGGTGTAGCGGGCGCTTTGCCGCACGCTCCAGGTGTCGTTCAGGCGGTGGTCCAGCGTGTAGCCCACCATGGTCTGCTCGTTCGTGAAGATGTCGTAGCCGGGTTCGCCCACGAAGCGGTCGCGCGGAATGTAGCCGGCGCTGCTTTTCTCCAGCGTGCCGATGACCGGCAACACGGGCGCGCCGCCGCCGCCGTGGCTGGTGATCTTCTGGTACTGCACATTCAGATTCAGGCTGGTGTCGGACGAGGGGCGCCAGGTGAAGCTGGGCGCGATGAACTGGCGTTCATCGTCGACGTGCTGGTACTGCGTGTCGCTGTCGCGCAAGGTGCCGGTCAGGCGATACAGAAATTTGCCTTCGTCGTCGGCCGGACCGGAAAAGTCGAACGATCCCTGATACCGGTTGAAGCTGCCCGCCTGCAGGACGACTTCATTGATCGGCTCGGCGGTGGGTCGCTTGCTGGTCATGTTCACCAGCCCGCCCGGGGCGCTCTGGCCGTAAAGGCCGGACGACGGTCCCTTCAGGATCTCTATCCGTTCCAGGCCATAGGTGTCGATGCGCGGCTGCGCGTATCCCCGCGCGCCGAAGGGCAGAAGCAGGCCATCCAGATAGCGGGCCGGGGTGAACCCGCGGATGGTCAGCCAGTCATAGCGCACGTCGTTGTCGCCGTACTGGGCGAAGATGCCCGGCGTGTAGCGGACGGCCTGCGCCAGCGAGGTGACGCCGCGCCAGTCCATTTCATTGCGGGTGATGACGTTGATGGTCTGGGGCGTGTCGATCAGGGCCGCGTCCGACTTGGTGCCGGACCGGCTGCGCGTGGCGACGAAGTCGGCGCCGGAGGTCGGCGACGCATCGCTCGATCCCTGCACCACAACCGGCGACAACGTGGAGACATCGGCGGCCGCCGAGGGAGCGGGTTGCGCGCCGACGGACGCGGACGCCGCAAAGGCGGCGAGCAATGCCAACGGCAACGGCTTGACGGAGAAGGACACGGGGTTACCACCTGATCAATTTATAATTAACAAGAATCATTCTTGTGCGACGGCATGATTCCAGAACACCCGCCGGATGTCTGACGATTTCGCGGCGCCAATTGACGGTTTTGCTGCACTCGGCGCAATTGCGCTTGTTTCCCATGTCCGCTGAGCTCTCGCTTGACCCGTACACCGCTCCCGCCAAGCCTCACGAATGGTGGCGAGGGACACTTCCCACCGTGCCCGCGACGCAAGACTGGGAAAACGTCATCCAGTGCGTGGTGCGCGTCGAGGAAGGCGTCAGTGTGGTGGTGCTGGACGGCTGCCCATCGGCGGCGCTGACAATTCCCGCGCCGGGCGCGCCGGTGTTCGGCATGCAGGTATGGCTGGAGGGCGACGCCGTGCTGGCGTTGGACGGCGGCAAACCGCTGAAGGTGACCGGGGGCGCGGCGCTGCTCTTCAACCACGAACAGCCGTTGGGTTGGACCACGCACCTTTACGCGAATCGGCGCGTCCGGATGCTGGATATCCGATACACGCCTGATGCGCTCGCCCGGGCAGGCGACTCGGCGCCCATCACCCTGCTGACCCAACGGTTTCGCCACGACGTCAGCGTGCCGACCCACGGATCGTTGGTCGCAATGCTGGACGCGCCGGCCAGCCTGCTGACGTTGGCCACCGACATTTCCCGCGACGCGCCGACGGCGCCCGAGGCGCGCCGGATCTGGTACCGCGCCAAGTCGCTCGAGACGCTGGCTGCCTTTGTGGAATTGCTTTCCGTGCCGCAAGTGCTGAAGGGGCCCGCCGCGGAGGAGCGCCAGCAGGTGCAGCAAGCTTGCCGCCTGCTGCGGGAACGCTGCTCGGAACAGTGGCCGCCGGGGCGTGTTGCGCGGATGGTGGGCTTGTCCGAAAGGCGGCTTCAGGAATTGATGCGCGAAAACGTCGGCCGTTCGGTGCACGCCTATCTGAGCGACGCGCGGCTGGTTCGCGCCTCGGACCTGCTGCGCAGCGGCATGAGCGTCACGCAGGTGGCGGGCGACTTGGGCTACTCAAGCCTCAGTCATTTCAGCAAGATTTTCAAGGCGCGATACGGCGCATCGCCACGCGCCTGGTAAGGCGCTGAATATGCTCAGCGGCACGTCGATCAATCGATGCGCATCAAACCGCCGGCCCCTTGATCAGCCACTGCAGCATCCTCTGCAGCGAATCCCGGTCATACTCCGCATCGGTAAGCCGGTACTGCTCCGGATCACGATTCACCCACGAATCGGTCACCGTCCACGCATCGCCGTCCTGCTCAAGCCGCAGTGCATAAATCCAGTTGCCGGTCCAACTGCGATGCAAACGCAGCCAGCCGTCGTGCAGGTAGATGAACCATTTGTCTTCCATCTCCTTCGGCACGAAGCCCTGTTGCAAGCGGGCGTACTCGTCGGCGGTAAAACGCCCCTGAAAATGCAGCGGTTCACGCTGCGCAGGCGCGGGCAGGTGCTTCCAGGAGTCTGGGGTGGCGATGGGCATGTGTGGGCTTCTGTTCTATGCTGGATTTTTCGCATACTACCAAGGCCCCGCCATGCACCTTCAAGCCGCCATTCCAATCCTGCGCATTTTCTCCGTGGAAAAGGCGCGCGACTTTTACCTGGATTTTCTGGGGTTCACCTGGGACTGGGAGCACCGTTTCGAGGCGGGGTTTCCGCTGTATGCGCAGGTGCATCGCGGGGATCTGGTGCTGCATCTGTCCGAGCATCATGGCGACGCGACGCCGGGGTCGGCCGTGTTCGTGCGGATGCAGGGCGTGGATGAATTCCACGCGGAGGTCAGCGCCAGGCAGTATGCCTACATGCGGCCCGGCGTCGAGGAGATGCCTTGGGGGCGCGTGATGGCGGTGATCGATCCGTTTGGCAATCGGCTCAGCTTTTGCGAGTCACAGGACTAGCGGCCTGCGCCTAGACCCCCAGATAGCGGTGCGCCAGGTCGGGCTGCGCGGCCAGTTCGGCGGGGCTGCCTTGCCAGACGACGCGGCCTTTTTCCAGGACGTGGTGGCGGTCAACCAGGGTCGCCATTTCCTTGAGGTTCTTGTCGATCACAAGAATGGTCTGGCCTTCTTCCTTCAAGCGGCGCAGGCAGTTCCAGATTTCCTGGCGGATCAGGGGCGCGAGGCCTTCGGTGGCTTCGTCCAGGATGAGCAGGCGCGGGTTGATGAGTAGGGCGCGGCCGACAGCCAGCATCTGCTGTTCGCCGCCGGATAGCGTGCGGGCGGATTGGGTGCGGCGTTCTTTCAGGCGCGGAAACAGGTCGAAGACGCGGTCGACGTGCCAGCCTGCGTGCGTGTTGCGGGCGGTGGCGACGAGGTTTTCTTCGACGGATAGCGATCCAAACACGCGGCGGCCTTCGGGGACGAGACCGATGCCTAGCTGCGCGATGCGGTGCGGGGCCATGCCGGTGATGGGTTTGCCGTCGAGCAGGATGGCGCCGCCCTGCGCGGGCAACATGCCCATCAGCGTCTTGACGGTCGTGGTCTTGCCCATGCCGTTGCGGCCGATCAGCGAGACAACTTGCCGAGGCGCGATGTCCAGGTCGACGCCAAAAAGCACTTTGCTGGCGCCGTAGCCGCCTTGCAGTTGGTTCACTTGCAGCATCAGTCCTCCTCGCCCAGATAGGCGGCGCGCACGTCGGGATGGCGGCGCACCTCGTCGGGCGTGCCGGTGAAGATGGTCTTGCCGTAGACCAGCACGGTGACGCGGTCGGCCAGCGCGAAGACGGCGTCCATGTCGTGTTCGACCAGCAGGATGGCGTAGCGGCCCTTCAAGGTCTGGAGCAGCGCCGTCATGCGTTGCGATTCCTCGGCGCCCATGCCGGCCATCGGTTCGTCCAGCAACAGCACGGAGGCGTCCAGCGACAGCGCCATGGCGATTTCGAGCTGGCGCTTTTCACCGTGCGCCAGCGCGGACACGCGCACGCCGGCGCGTCCGGCCAGACCGACACGTTCGAGCGCATCGCGCGCCGGTTCGCGCAGCCGGGCCATGCGCCGCGCATTGCGCCAGAGATTGAAGCCGCCCGGGCTGTGCGCCTGCACGGCCATGGCGACGTTGTCTTCGGCGCTGAAGTCGGGGTAGAGCTGGCTGATCTGAAACGAACGGGCCAGGCCAGCGGCGGGGCGCTTATAGGCAGGCATGCGCGTGATGTCGGCGCCGTCGAGCCAGATGCTGCCGGCATCGGGCAGGATTTCACCGCTGATCTGCGATAGCAGCGTGGTCTTGCCCGCGCCATTGGGGCCGATGAGGGCGTGCAGCTCGCCGGGCCGGACCGCGAGGTCGACGCCCTGCGTGGCGTGTACCGCGCCAAAGGATTTCTGCAGGCTGCGGATCTCCAGTTTAGGATGGGTCATTGCTTGCCTCCCACGAGCCAGCCGTACACGCCGCGTTTGCCGAAGAGCACCACCAGCACGAGCACGGGTCCCAGGATCAGCATCCAGTGCTCCGTCCAGCCGGTGGCGACCTGCTCCAGGCCGAGGTACACGGCCACGCCGAGCACCGGGCCGAAGATCGAACCCATACCGCCCAGGATGACCATAGCCATGAGTTCGCCGGACTTCTGCCAGGCGGACATGTCCGGGCTGACAAAGAGCGCGTAATTGGCCCACAGCGCGCCGGCAAGCCCGGTTCCGGCAGCCGACAGCACGAACGCCGTGAGGCGATAGCGCAGCGGCGCGAGGCCCAGGGCGATGCTGCGGCGCGGATTCTGCTTGATGCTCTGCAGTGCCATGCCGAACGGCGAATTGACGATGCGCCGGCACACGATGATCCAAAGGGTCATGAGCGCCAGGCACACGTAGTAGAAGGTGGCCGGATCGTTCACGTTCAGCCCCGGCAACGTGTTGCGCGCATCGATCGACAGGCCGTCGTCGCCGCCGTAGATCATCAGTCCGACAAGGATGAAGTACAGCATCTGCCCGAAGGCGAGCGTGATCATGATGAACTGCACGCCGGAAGTGCGCAGCGACAGAAAGCCCACAACCAGCCCGGCCAGCGCGGCAACGGCCACGGCGAGCGGCCACATGACCAGCGCGGCATTGCTGCCGCTCCAGCCAAAGATCGTCTCGCCCATGTTGACGTGATAGGCAGCGATGCCGATGACGTAGCCGCCTAGCCCGAAGAATGCGGCGTGGCCGAAGCTGACCATGGCGCCGTAGCCCAGGATCAGATCCAGACTGACGGCCGCGATGGCGTAGATGAGAAATCGCGTCATGAGGTTGACGAGAAAGCTCTCGCCCGTGGCCTGCGCGATGGCCGGCACCAGCACAAAGAGCAGCAGCCCGATCGCGTTGACGACGACGCTGCGGGTGATGCGCGGTCTGCCAGCAGAAGAAATGTCTGACACCCTCGACGCGCCGTCACGGTTTGGGGCGCCGCCTCGGGTGTCGGACACCGATGCGCCCGCGCCGCCAGTGTCAGATAGCGGCCCGGCAGCGGGATTCGTTGAAGTTGGTCTGGTCATGAATATCTTTCCTAGCGCTGGGCCGGCACCAGTCCGCGCGGCTTGAACAGCAGCACGATGGCCATCAGGATGTAGATGCTGGCGGACACGAGGCTCGAACTCGCGGAGTCCGAGAGCTCGGGCGGCAACAGGCGCGACATCCAGAAGGGGATGTAGGCGCGCCCCAGCGCATCGGTCATGCCGATCATCAGCGACCCCACCAGCGCGCCGCGCACGGAGCCGACGCCGCCCACCACGATGACGACGAAGGTGGTGATGAGAATGCGCTCGCCCATGCCGATCTCCACGGCCAGCAAAGGCGCGGCCATGACGCCCGCAAAGCCGCAGAGCAGGGCGCCCAGCGTGAAGATCAAAGTGAAGAGGCGCTGGATGTTCACGCCCAGCGCGTCGACCATCTCGCCGTCGTCGGCGCCGGCGCGCACCAGCATGCCGACCCGTGTGCGCGAGATCAGCAACCAGAGGCCCACCGCCACCAGCGCGCCCGCACCGATGAAGGCGAGCCGCATGACGGGATAGTTCAGGCCGGGCAGCAGCGCGACGGATCCCGACAGAAAAGGCGGGATGTCCATGAAGGGCGGGCTGCGGCCGAACAGCACGGTCACCAGTTCATTGGTGAACAGGGTCAGACCCAGCGTGGCCAGCACCTGATCCAGGTGATCGCGCCGGTACAGGTGGCGGATGACCAGCAGTTCGACGATCAGCCCGTACAGCGCCGCGCCAGCCAGCGCAGCCAGCAGGGCGGCCACGAACGAGCCCGTGGACGCCGCCGCGCTGGCCGCGCAGAACGCGCCCACCATGTAGAACGAACCGTGCGTCAGGTTGATGACGTTCATGATGCCGAACACCAGCGTCAATCCCGCCGACAACAAGAACAGCAAGGCGCTGTACTGCAGGCCGTTCAGGACCTGCTCCAGGAACATCAGCATTGCGACTCCTTCTCGGGAGAGCCTGAATGGCTAGGCCGCGCGGCGCCAGCGAGCCCGGCGCCGCGCACCTTGTGCCGCGTCATGGCATCTTGCAGTCCGCGGCGTGCACGTCAGTGTGGTCGCGGGCAAGCACCTTCAGGTTCTTGTAGACCAGCTTGCCGTCGGGGCCCGCTTCAATGTGCAGCAGATACCAGTCCTGGATGGGATGCTGGTTCGGCCCGAACTTGAATTTGCCGCGCACGCTGGGAAAGTCCGCGCGCCGCAACGCATTGCGGAAGTCGTCGGGCTTGCCGGTGATGTCGCCGTTCACGGCCTTCAACGCGGAGCCGATCAGATTGGCGGTGTCGTAGGCCTGGGCCGCGTAGGCGGTGGGCGCGCGGTTGTAGGCCTTGGTGAAGGCTTCAACGAAGTGCTTGCTCTGCGGGTTGTCCAGGTCGGCGCTCCACAGCGAGCTCAGGTAGAAGCCCTTGCCCGCGGTGCCGGTGGCGGCCAGCATGCGGTCGTCCATCGAGTAGATGGGCGTGATCATCTTGATCTTGTCCGCAAGGCCCGAGTTGGCAAACTGCTTGGTCAGGTTGATGCCCGCGCCGCCCGGATGGAACTGGAAGATGGCGTCGGGATTGAGCGAGCGGATACGCGCCAGCTCCACCGAGAAGTCTGCCTGCTCGAGCTTGGTGTAGATTTCGTCGGCGATCTCGCCTTTGTAGGTGCGCTTGAAGCCGGCGATGGCGTCTCGGCCGGCCTGGTAGTTCGGGGCCATGATGACCACGCGCTTGGCGCCCAGCTCATTGGCCGCCATGCCGGCTGTGTCGGCGTACGAGTCGTTCTGGAACGCCACCGAGAAGTAATTGGGGTTGCAGGCCTTGCCGGCGAAGTTGGACGGGCCGGCGTTCAGGCTGACGTAGAAGGCGCCAGCGTTGAGCACGGTAGGCCCGACCGCGGCCATGACGTTCGAGAAATTGATGCCGGTGAACAGCCGCACGCCGCCTTGCACCATCTTGTCGGCAATCTGCTTGGCGTTGGCAGGCTTTAGCGCGTCGTCTTCGACGCGCACGTTGACCGGCACGCCGCCCAGCTTGCCGCCGCCTTCCTTGACGGCCAGCATGAAGGCGTCGCGCTCGTCTTCGCCGATGTAGCCGGCAGGCGTGGACAGCGTGCCGATGAATCCGATATCCACAGGTTTCTGCTGGGCGCTGGCCGCGTACGAGGCCAATGACAGCATGACGGCGGCTGCGCCGCGGATGGTGCTTTTGTGCATGGTTGTCTCCTCTTGTACTGATGCTTGTATGCCGGATGCTCTTTGGCAAGCGGCGTTTTCCCTGCTGTGTCTTTTGCTGCGACTATTGCTGTGTCATTCTCTGCATCTTTTGCTGCGTCCTTCATTGCCGCGCCGTCTATTGCGGCGCGCTTCCCGCCAGGCAGTTCTCCACCTTCCACCCATACAGCCACTGCAATGCGTCATAGAACTGGGCCTGGCTGCGCCCCGTCCACAGCATGTTGCGCACGGTGCGCTCCACGCCGCGCGCGTGATAGAGCCTGCCCATTTCGCGTGTCGACCACACCACGCGCGCACTGCGCGGGATGCGGACCGATTCGTACAACCGGAAGGCGGCGGGCAGGTCGTGCTCGCACTGCCTGATGGCCTCGCCCAGCGTCACGGCGTCTTCCAGCGCCATGCAGGCGCCCTGAGCCATGTATTGCGTCATGGGATGCGCGGCATCGCCCAGGATCGTGACGCGGCCCTCGCCCCACTGTTCCACCGGCTCGCGATCGGCGGTCGCCCAGCGCTTCCATGACGTCGGACGGTCCAGCATCTGATGCGGCGTCGGGTGTATGCCCTGGAAGTACGACAGCACCTCGTCCTTGCTGCCTTCCCGCACGCCCCATTCTTCCTGCTCGCGGCTATGGAAGGTGACGACCAGGTTGTATTGCTGCCCGCCGCGCAGTGGATAGTGCACCAGGTGGCAATGCGGCCCGGCCCACAGCACCGGGGCGTTGATGCGCAGCTCCCGGGGCATGTTCTCCTCTTCGACCACCGCGCGGTAGACCACGTGACCCGTCACCCGCGCCGGATCGCCCACCATGCGCTCGCGGATCACGGACTTGACGCCGTCTGCGCCCACCAACGCGTCAGCGCGGTAGCGGTTGCCATGCGTGTCCACGACTTCCACGCCGTGATCGTCCTGCGTCATGCTGGCGATCTGCGTAGACGTGCGGAACTGGATAAGCGGGTCCTGCTGCACGGCCTCCAGAATGGACAGATGGATGTCGGCGCGATGAATCACCGCATACGGGCCGCCAAACCGTGCTCGGAACGCTTCGCCGGTGTCGATGCGCACGACCTCCCTGGCGTCCACCGCATCCATCATGATGATGTGGTCCGTGAAGACCGCGCGCTCGCGCGCCGTGCGGCCAACGCCCAGGGCATCCAGCGCCGCGAAGGCATTGGGGCCAAGCTGGATGCCGGCGCCGATCTCGCCGATGTGCGCGGCCTGCTCCAGCAGTTGCACGGCAATGCCCTGCCGTGTCAGCGCCAGCGCAGCCGCCAGCCCGCCAATGCCGCCGCCCACGACGATCACGGTTTGCGTCTTCGGGTTTGCCGCCTGGTTCGTAGTCATGTCGGAATCTCGCGGTTCAGTCGTGGCCGCCCAGGAAGGCGCCCTGTTGCTTCAATTGCGCCTGCAGCGCGGAAATGGAAACGTCGCCGGGCGCAATGCCGTCGCGCAGCGCCATCGCGGATGCGGTGCCGGCGGCTTCGCCCATGACGAAGCAGCTGCCGCTGACGCGCGCCGCCGACTGCCCCTCGTGCGTCATCGACGCGCATCGGCCAGCCACCAGCACGTTGCTGGCCACGCCCGGTCCGCGCCGCGGCACCATCATGCGAAACGGCAGCTGGTTGTAGCCGCGCGATTCGGGGATGGGCGGCCACACCCACTTCACGTCGCCCGCCGTGTGCATTTCCAACGGCCAGCCGTTCACGCCGATGCTGTCCGGAAAATCCGCGCAGCCCAGTACGTGCTCCTGCGTCAGCACGGCCTCGCCGACGATGCGGCGCGTTTCGCGGATGCCCAACTGCGGCGCGATGTCCAGCACATAGGCGTGTTCAAAGCCGGGCACCTTGGCGCGCAGGAACGCCAGGTAGTTCATGATCTGCCGGCGGCCTTCCAGCTCGCCTGCCGACAGGGACTCCGCGTCGGTGCCGTCCGCCGCGCTGCCGTCCGCATTGGCAAGCTGCGTGACGTTGACGCGCCATTCGTAATCGTGCTTTTGCGGCCGCACGATGGCGCCTTTGCGCGGAAACGTGAATTCACCGCTGGCGGCGGCGTCGTCCATCAGCGCCGGGATGGTTTTCCAGGCCTCTTGCGCGCGCGCGCCGTCCACATTGCCCACCTTGAACATCAGCGTCGGGTAGAGCATGTGACCGTGGGCGTCGCCTTTTTCAAATGGCAGACCGCCCCAGTGCGCAATATCGGCGTCGCCCGAACAATCAATGAAGATCTTTGCCCGCACGGCGCAGCGGCCGGACTTGGTTTCCAGGAACAGGGCGTCCACGCGGCCCGCGTCGTCACGCGTCAGACCCGTGGCCAGCGCATGAAACAGCACCTGCGCGCCGCTGTCCTGCACCAGGCCATCCGCCGCGCACTTGAAGGCCGATATGTCGTAGGCCTGCGCGTGGATCTTGCCCAGGATCAGGTGCGGATCGTTCAGCCCGTCCATCGCGCGCATGCGGTCCAGCAGGTCGTCGGTCATGCCGTGCACCACCTGCCGGATGTCGCCGTGGATGTTGGCGTGCAATCCGCAGAAGTTGGACACGCCCGCGGCGGTGCCCATGCCGCCCAGGAAGCCGTAGCGCTCCACGAGCAGCACGCTCGCGCCGTTGCGCGCGGCGCTGGCGGCCGCCAGCACCCCGGCGGGGCCGCCGCCCAGGACGACGACCTCGTACTCGCCATACAGCGGCACCTGACGGGCGGGTTCGGTGATGACCATCTGACTCTCCTTGCGTTCATTGCAGCCGGCGTGCGCCGTCCTTCTTAGCCCACTTCTTGGCCCACTTCCTGGCCGCTTATTGGCACAGTTATTGGCCCTTGATCCCCAGCTTCTTGATCAGGGGCTCCCAGCGCTTCAATTCGTCATCCATGTAGCCGCGGAATTGCGCCGGCGTATCGCCCACCGGATCCATGAACTGCGCCTGCAGCCGCTTGGCGACCTCGGGATCGTGAATCGCCTGGATCAGCGCGTCGGACAGCTTCTTCTGCACATCGGCCGGCGCCTTGGACGACACCACAAAGCCGATCCACGCCGAACCCTCGATCCCTTGCACCCCCACTTCCGCCAGCGTCGGAATGTCGGGCAGCAGCGCGGACCGCTTGGACGACGTCACCGCCAGCGCCTTCAACCGGCCATCCTTCACCATCGGCATCACCGCAATGGGCGGCAGCGCGGCAAACTGGGTGTCGCCCGACAGCAGCGACGTCAGCGCCGCCGGCGACGACGGGTAGGGCACGTGCGTGGCGCGCGCGCCGATCTGCTGCAGCAGCAGTTCGACCGCCAGATGCGACACCGTGCCCGCGCCCGGCGACGGGAAGTTGTACTTGTCCGGATTCTTCTTCAGCGCGTCCAGCAGCTGTCCAATGTTGCCGATGCCGGCCGAGGCCGGGACGACCAGCACGTTGGGCTGATGCACCGCCAGCGTCAGCGGCGCCAGGTCCGTGGCGGGCGCGTAGGGCAGCTTGTCGAACAGCAGCGTGTTGTTCACCAGCGGGCCGGTGATCGACACGCCGAAGGTGTAGCCGTCGGGCTTGGCGTTGGCGATGGCGAACGTGCCGATGTTGCCGCTGGCGCCCGGCTTGTTTTCCACAACGATGGTCTGGCCGAGGATTGCGCCCGCCTTTTCGGTGACGATGCGGGCCACTTGGTCCGGGCTCGAGCCTGGACCGAACGGCACCACTGCCTTGAGCGGCTGCGTCGGCCAGGCCTCGGCGGCGGTGGCGGTGGCGGTCGCGGCCAGCGGCGCCAGCACGGCAAGGCTTAGTGCCGCAATGCGTCGCGCCACTGCGCGGCCAGGTAGCAAGGTCGAAGCGTCAAGCATGCGTGTCTCCCATGTCCTTCATGGTGTCGAAGTAGGTCTGTTCATTGGCGATGAAGGCGGCGACCATCGCGCGATAGGTGGCGTCCACCACCTGCTCCAGGTTGGAGAAGCCCTGGTTGTGGCGCTGGGCGAACGCTCGCGCCTTTTCAAATACCTGGGCTTGACGCGCGGGCGCGCTCACTTGAAAGGCGTCGCGCTTGAACCGCGCGGCGTCCTTCACGTACATTGCGCGTTCGGCGATCAGCCGCACGATTTCGTCGTCCAGCCGGTCGATATTGGCGCGCACGTCGGCCAGATTGGCGCACAGCGGGCGATAG
Organism: Achromobacter sp. GQ309; assembly: GCF_059759315.1. NCBI lineage: Bacteria > Pseudomonadati > Pseudomonadota > Betaproteobacteria > Burkholderiales > Alcaligenaceae > Achromobacter > Achromobacter sp. GQ309. The sequence goes on along the minus strand of NZ_JCAXDP010000009.1, from coordinate 7,236 downwards.
GCCGGATCGGTGTACTCGCGCAGCGGCGCGCCGTGGGTGTCGGGTTCTTTGCTCACTGGGTGTAGTCCGGTTGCTGTGCAGGCGCGGCCTGCTGGAAGGCGGGTTGCGCATTGCAGTGTTCGACGATGCGCAGGATGCGCGGATAGGCGGACAGGTCGCAGCCCATGCGCTGCGCGTTGGCCACCTGCGGCACCAGGCAGCAGTCCGCCAGCGTGGGCGCGTCACCAAAGCAGTACGCGCCGTGTCCGTGACGCGCCAGCAGCGCTTCCACTGCCGTCAGGCCTTCGCGGATCCAGTGGTGATACCAGGCGTTCTTCTGTGCGTCCGTCGCGCCCAGCACTTCCTGCAGATAGCGAAGGATGCGCATGTTGTTGACCGGATGGATGTCGCACGAGATGGCCTGGGACAGTTCCAGCGCGCGCGCGCGCGCCAGCGCGTCGGCCGGAATCAGCCGCGGCTCGGGATGCGTGGCGTCCAGATAGTCGATGATGGCGAGTGACTGCGAAAGCTGCACATCGCCGTCGATCAGAAGCGGCACGCCGGCCGACGGATTGCGCGCCACATAGTCTGGTGCTCGCTGCTCCTGCTTGCGCAGGTTCACGGGCAGGTATTCGTAGGACAGACCTTTTAGGGCAAGCGCGATGCGCACGCGGTAGGAGGTCGAACTGTTGAAGAAGTTGTGCAGTTGCATGGATGGGGCGTTTCGTGAGGACGGTTGGCCGTGGGCGGATCTTTCAGGGACGTTCAGGGCAGGAACGTTGGTGCCGGACACACTCATTCGGCCGTGATGCCGGTTCGGGCGACGACGTCGTCCCAGCGCTTGGCGTCACGGGCGATGAGGGATCCAAAATCGGCAGGCGTTGACGTGGCCGGCACCATGCCCTGCGCATCGAATGCCGTGGCGGTCGCGGGCGTCTGCAAGATGGCGTTGATCGCCTGGTTCATGCGGTCGACAATGGCGGGCGGCGTGCCTTTCGGCGCCAGGACCCCGTACCACATGTCCACGTCGGCGCCCTGCAGTCCGGCTTCCGTCAGCGTGGGCACGTCCGGCAGCTGCGGCAGGCGCTTCGGGCTGCCGGTGGCGATCACCTTGAGTTTGCCGCCCTTCACCTGCGGCAGCGCCACGTGAACGGGCAGGAACATGTAGTCGAGCCGTCCGCCGAGCATGTCGGTAACGGCGCCCGCCGTGCCCTTGTACGGCACGTGCAGCATGCTGGCGCCGGTGCGGTCCAGAAACAGCGCCATCGAAAGGTGATGGGGCGTGCCCACGCCGGGCGTGCCGTAGCTCAGTTTGCCCGGCGCGGCCTTGGCCGCCTGCACCACGTCGGCGACGGTGTTGGCGGGATTGGACGGATGCGTGACCAGCAGCAGCGAGCCCCACGAGGTCAGGCCGACCGGCGCAAAGTCCTGTTGCGGATCAAAGCGCAGCTTGCCCTTGTAGAGGCTGCTGTTCATGACGAACGTGTTGACCGTGACCAGGAATGTGTAGCCATCGGGGTTGGCGCGCGCGACCTTTTCGCTGCCGATATTGCCGCTGGCGCCGGCCAGGTTCTCGACGACGACGGGTTGGCCCAGCGTCTGCGGCAGGCTGGCCGCCAACTGGCGGGCAATCAGGTCGATGCCGGTGCCGGGTGTGAAGGGCACCACCAGCGTGATGGGGCGGTCGGGCCAGGCGGCGTGGCTCGCCGCGGCCGCAAAGGACAGCGCCGCGGCAGCCAGAACACGTAGCAACTTCAACATGGGTTGTCTCCTTGTTTGTCGCCGGTCATGCGCCGGCTTTGAAGGGCGGCGGGTCTTGGGACCCGCTCGCCGGGGCACTGAGGTGCGGCTACTGCTACACGTAAGGCGCGCGCTCCTTCAAGGCGACCGGGTCAAAGCCCGCCACCTCCTTGTAGCGACGCGATATCCCTTCCAATTCCTCGCGGCTGATGACGTCCTCGATCCGTGTATAAGGCTTGTCCGCCGAACGCACGTGGACTTCACGCAGGATCGCGTCCGGCGGGTTGCTGCGATTGGTCAGCACGACGCGCGTCGTGGCTTCGACTCGGGCGCGGTCGTACTGCTGCAAGGCATCGGGCGTCAGGCCCAGGCGCTTGAGCTGGCCGGTCAGGTAGCGGGCGTCCACCACTGCCTGGCCCGCGCCGTTCGAGCCGCGCGGCACCATCGGGTGGGCCGCGTCGCCCAGCAACGTCATGCGGCCCTGCGTCCACGTGGGCAGCGGATCCTGGTCGACCATGGGGTACTCCAGAATCGAGTCTGCGTCCTGAATCAGCTTGGCCACGTCGAGCCAGTCGAAGTGCCAGTCGGCAAAGGCCGGAAAGAAGTCCTCGAGCCTGCCGCTGCGGTTCCAGTCGCGCACGGCAGGTTGCTCGGCTTCGATCTCGGCGACCCAGTTCACGAGCTGGTTGCCGTCTGCGTCGATGTTGTCGCGAATCGGGTAGATCACCATCTTGCCGGTGGACAGCCAACCGGCGCGCACCATGCTCGCGCCCGACAGAAAGGGTTTGCAGCGCGTCGTGCCACGCCACATGTTCACGCCGGAGTAGCGCGGCGCGCCTTCCTGCGGATAGAGCTGCTTGCGCAATACCGAGTGAATGCCGTCGCAGCCGACGGCAATGCGGCCGCGCACGAACGGCAGCGCATTGCCGTCGTTGTCTTGAAATCTGGCCGTGACGCTGTCGGCGTCCTGCGTCACGCCCGTGCAGCGCGCGTTCACCACGACGCTGTCCTGGCCCAGACGTTCGCGCACGGCATCCAGCAACGCCATTTGCAGGTCGCCGCGGTGGATGGAGTACTGGGGCCAGTCGTAACCGGCGTCGGTGCCCGCCGGTTCGCCATAGATGAACTGGCCGTGCCGCGTGTAGAACACGGACTCACGCGTGCGCACGGCAATGGCGTCCAACGCGGGCAAAAGGCCCAATTCATCCAGTTCGCGGGTGGCGTGCGGCAGCAGATTGATGCCCACGCCCAGCGGCTTGATCTCTCGCACGGCTTCGAAAACGCGGCACGGAATGCCTGCCTGATGCAGGCTCAGCGCCAGCACCAGGCCGCCGACGCCCGCGCCGACGATGATGACATCGGTGTCGGTGCGCATCGTCACACCATCTGCACGCTGAGCGTGCCCAGGCCGTCGACGCCGCCGACCATCCGGTCGCCCCGCACCACGGGTCCCACGCCTTCGGGCGTGCCGGTGTAGATGAGGTCGCCGGCTTCAAGACGGAAATACTTGGAGAGGTACGCGATGGTTTCGGCAATGGACCAGATCAGCTTGCCGATGTCGCTGCGCTGCTTGTCCGCGCCATTGACCTGCAGCCAGATGCCGGCCTTTTCAATGTCCTTCACCGATTGCGCGGGATGCAGCGGGCCGATGGGCGCGCTCTGGTCAAAGGCCTTGCCCAGTTCCCACGGGCGGCCGGCTTCGCGCATCTTCATCTGCAGGTCGCGGCGCGTCATGTCCAGGCCGACGGCGTAGCCATAAATGTGCTGCAGGGCCTCGTCGACGGAAATGTTGGCGCCGCCCTTGCCGATAGCCGCGACGAGTTCGATCTCGTAATGCAGGTTGGCCGTTTCGGGCGGGTAGGGTAGTGAAAGCGTGCTGCCTTCGGCAACGGGCACGACGGCGTCGGCGGGCTTGCAGAAGAAGAACGGCGGTTCGCGGTCGGGGTCAAAGCCCATTTCGCGCGCATGGGCGGCGTAGTTGCGGCCAACGCAATAAACGCGGCGCACGGGAAAGCTGTCCTGGCTGCCGGCGATGGGCACGGCGACGGGGGAGGCGGGGGCAAACACAAACGACATGGAGCATCCTTTGAAGACGGGATGGAGAGTCAGGCGCGCGAGGTGGGTGATCGGCACGCGCCGGTCAGGCGACGCGTTCTTCGCGCCACAGGCCCAGCGCGTCCTGCACCGGGCGGTCGGAATAGCTGAAGAGCGTGGCGTCTTCCAGCGCGGCAAGCTGCACAGGCATCCAGGACGGCGCGACGAAGACATCGCGCGGTCCGAAATGGAATTCCTGGTCGCCGATGCGCGCGGTGCCGCGGCCCTCGACGACGCTGTAGACCGTGGAGTCGGTCGTGCGCGTGGTCTTGCCCTGAAAGCCCGCGGGCAGGAACTGCATGAACGTGGCCATCGTGGGCATGGGGTAGCCACCCGTGGCGGGATTCAAGTAGCGCAGCTTGACGCCGTCCCACGGGTCGAGTTCACCGTGACGGTAGAGCGCATCCAGCGCTTCGCGGCTGCGTTCGTACGGGTAGTTGAAGATGGGTGAGGTGCCGCTCGACACCTGGTGACGCACGGGCGCCATGTTGTGGCCAAAGCGGGCCATGCTGTCGCCTTCGGGCCGCGTGACGGGCTGGGTGGCGGACGGATAGTTCTCTGCAAAGCCCGCGTCCAGAAAGCGCAGCAGCGGAATGTCCAGGCCATCCAGCCAGACCACGGGCTCGCCGCCTTCGACGGTTTCCACGTTGCCGTGGTCATGCCAGGTCCATGATGGCGTGATGATGAAGTCGCCCGGGTGCATGGTGGTGCGTTCGCCGTTGACGGCAGTGTAGGCGCCGCGCCCTTCCACGATGAAGCGCAGGGCCGATTGCGTGTGACGGTGGCTTGGTGCGATCTCGCCGGGCAGGATCAGTTGCAGTCCTGCGTACAGGCTTTGCGTGATGCTGGCCTGGCCCGGCAGACCAGGGTTTTCCAGAATCAGCACCCGGCGCACCGCCTCTTCAGCCGTGATCAGCGATCCGGACGCCATGACGTCGTCGCGCACATCGTCATATTTCCACAGCGCCGGCACGCAGCGCGGCGCGGGCTGGCGGGGCACCAGGTTGTGCAGCGACTCCCACAGAGGCGCCATATGTTTCTTGGCGATGCGCGCGTAGTAAAGGGCGCGGTCCGAGGCAGCGCTGTCCGCGCCGGTGGAATGACCGTCGTGCATGGTTGTCTCCAGTATGTCCGGCTATTGCCGGCTTCTACGGGCGGCCGCCGCGTGGGTTCGCAGCTGGTCCTGGTATGGAGACGATTATGCGAGCAGGAGCTATGCAGTTTGAAATGAAATTATCTTATTATCCATACCAATAACCATATACATACGAGACAAACCTCCCACCAAGAGGGCCTGCATGGACTGGACCCACCGCCTGCGGCTGCGCAATCTGAAGATGCTGCTCAGCCTGGCCCAGACCCGCAACATCAGCCACTCGGCCGCCATGCTCAATACGACGCAGCCGGGTCTTTCGAAGTGGCTGAAGGATCTGGAAGACGACATCGGACTGCCGCTCTTCGAGCGCCACGCGCGCGGACTGCGCCCCACGCCGCATGGCGACGTGCTGATCGCACACGCGCAGCGCGTGGAATCACAACTGGATCGCGCCAGTGCCGACATGGCGGCGCTGCGCGAGGGCGGCGGCGGACGCGTCGTGATCGGCGCATCGGGTGCGTCCGCGTCCGACACGGTGCCGTTGGCCGTGATGAAGCTGCTCGAGCGCATGCCGCAGGCGCGCGTCAAGCTGGTGGAGGGCACGACGGATCGCCTGCTGGCGCAACTGGCACAAGGAGATCTAGACATTGTCGTGGGACGTTCCGCGCCCGAGCATCACGATCCGGCGATCCGCTTCGAGGCGCTTTACCTGGAGCCCATCCATCTCGTGGCGCGGCCCCGCCATCCGCTGTTCGCGGTGGAGCAGCCAAGCTGGCAGGATCTGCTGTCCTATCGCTGGATTCTGTGGCCCAAAGGCACGCCCATCCGCAACGCGGTGGACGCCGCGCTCGCCGCAGCAGGCCAGGCGCCACCGCCGGACCATATCGAGTCGAACTCGGTGACGGTCAACCTGACCCTCATCAACAACAGCGACATGATCGGCGTCGCCTCGCACCGTGCCGCGCTGCGGTTTTCGCAGATGCGGGCGATGCGCATCATCCCCGTAAGGCTGTCCGGATTCGGCTCGGTGGCGATGTATTGGCGCGAGGATGCGTTCCGGCCGGTTGCCGTTGAAGAGGCCATGGCGGCGCTGAGAAATACGGTCGCCGAGCACGCGCCAGGAGTGACCCGGCTATGACTCCCGCGCCCGCCTCCGGCCTGAATGCCCTGATCGAACAGTGCCAGCGGCTGGAAGCGGCGCTGAACGCGGGCAAGGACCCGGGGACGGCGGCGTCGATGCATAGCTTCGTCGCCGAAATGGAAGCGGAAGAGGGCCGCGCGCCGCCAGGAACGTGGTCGCCGCTGGTGCTGTCCGTGCTGGTGATGGCGGGCGGACTGGGCGTCGGGATTGAACTGTTGAGCCTGCTGCTGCGTTTCGTGGGACCGGCAATGGCGGCGTTCGCGCTGGTGGCGGTGTGCGCGGGAACCGCGCTCGCGCTAGCGATCGGGATGGTGCTGATGATGGCGGGACGGGTGCAGGGTGTGGTGCTGTTGAAACGGGTCTGTATCGGGTTGATTGTGGTGGGTAGCTTCGGCGGGATCGCCTGGACACAGGGCGACGTCAGGGCCGTCGGGCCGGTGGTTGCGGTGCTTGGCGGATTGGGCGCCTGGCTGGTGATGAACTCTTCGGGGTTTTATGTGTTTGTGGGGTATCGGGTGGCGCTGCGGTGTTTGGCGCGGCGGGTATAGCGATTACGAGCCATCTGTGTTGTCGCTTGAAGGGCGCCGCGCAATGCGCGGCAGCTCCTAGCGCCCAAACGCTTCCGGCGGTGGCGGCGCACCGCGGACGTTGAAGACGCGGCACACCGCGTACCAGCACAGCGCGGAGAACATGTTGTAGGGAAAGAGCACGAACCACATGGGCAACAGCCAGTTTTTCTTGCCTTGCAGCTCGCCCGGTTCGCCTGTGCGCCAAGGCGCGTAGTGGCGCCAGGCTTCGGCGGGGGTCATGCAGATACGGTGGAGCGGGGCGTACCACCAGTTGGGCTCTCCCGGCGCGGGCAACCTGTCGGGGCCTTCTTCCATGAACTGCCGGATGTATTCCCACACCTGTGCGACGTATCGCGGGTCTGGGTCGCTGCTGTTGTTACTGTCAACGCAGAGGACGACACGGTCCTTCTCTTGATCGGCCGCAGGCTTGGGGCCGAAGGCGAGGGCAAAGTTGGTGGTAAATCCAGCGCCGCCAAATTCATTGCGTACGAATACGCCACCCTCAGTCTGCGCCCAGTCGAACTGGATAAGGGTCTTGTTGCGTTGGTAATAAACTTTTTTGAGTCTGCGGTTGAAGTAGAAATTTGATAATCGGGTAATGTAGAAAATACGGTACC
>NZ_JCAXDP010000008.1:0-308406 GCF_059759315.1 Achromobacter sp. GQ309 | reverse complement strand
TTCGGATCTATTAAGCAGCACCCAACCAGCGAGGGCGTGATCCCGCCCTCGCGTCTCGTTCTTTAGGAAACGCCATGAAAAACCAAAAGATCCGCATCCGCTTGAAAGCCTTCGATTACAAGCTGATCGATCAATCGGCCGCCGAAATCGTCGACACCGCCAAGCGCACGGGCGCTGTCGTCCGCGGTCCGGTGCCGCTGCCCACGCGTATCCGTCGCTACGACGTTCTGCGTTCGCCGCACGTCAACAAGACGTCGCGTGACCAGTTCGAAATCCGTACCCATCAGCGCCTGATGGACATCGTTGATCCCACCGACAAGACCGTTGACGCCCTGATGCGTCTGGACCTGCCGGCCGGCGTCGACGTCGAAATCGCGCTGCAGTAAGACGCTCCGGGCCTGCTACCTTCGCCGGCAGGTTCGTAAAAAAATGGCCGCACTCCCTCGGGACTGCGGCCATTTTGTTTTGGCGTTCCGGCCCGAACGAGCATGTAAGCATGTGCTCACTACCTGCTCAAACGACGCTGGAAGGCAGCGTGCCCGCCAGGCCGCGCAAACCGTGGAAAAAATGCCCACCGAGGCATGGCTTGAATCCGCTAAGTGCTTGTGCCGCTTAGAAAAAACATGCTAATATGCGAAGCTTGCCATTTTGTGGCAAGTCTAACTATGGACAAAGCCCAGGCCACCTTGCTGTTTGAGGGCGCTGCGCCTAGTCCAGGTTGAACATAGTCGTAGGGCAAAGGCCGTTACCTTTTGCCTGATTAGCCCCGACCAATCGCAGTCGGGAATGGAGAAAACGATGTCGAATTCGACACCCACGCCCGCCGCTCACCGGCTGGGGCTGGTGGGTCGCAAGGTCGGCATGACCCGCATTTTTACCGAGGAAGGTGAATCCATCCCGGTGACCGTGCTGGACGTGTCCAACAACCGCGTGACCCAAGTTAAGTCGCTGGAAACCGACGGCTACGCCGCCATCCAGGTGGCTTATGGCACTCGTCGTGCCTCGCGTGTGGCTCAGCCGCAAACGGGCCACTACGCCAAGGCCGGCGCTGAAGCCGGTAGCATCCTCAAAGAATTCCGCCTTGATCCCGCTCGCGCCGCTGAATTTGCGGCCGGTTCCGTGATCGCCGTGGAATCCGTGTTCGAAGCCGGCCAACAGGTCGACGTCACGGGCACGACCATTGGTAAAGGCTTCGCCGGTACCATCAAGCGTCACAACTTCGGTTCGCAGCGCGCGTCGCACGGTAACTCCCGTTCGCACCGCGTTCCGGGCTCGATTGGTCAAGCACAAGATCCGGGCCGCATTTTCCCGGGTAAGCGCATGGCCGGTCACCTGGGTGACGTCACCCGCACCGTTCAAAACCTCGACGTCGTTCGCGTTGACGTTGAGCGCGGCCTGCTGCTGGTCAAGGGCGCTGTCCCCGGCCACGCTGGCGCCGACATCGTTGTGCGCCCGGCCATCAAGGCCCCGGCCAAGAAGGGAGCGTAAGTAAATGGATCTCAAGCTCCTGAACGACCAAGGTCAGGCCGCTGCTACGTTCAGCGCGCCGGACACGATCTTCGGCCGTGACTTCAACGAAGCGTTGATTCACCAGATCGTCGTGGCTTTCCAAGCCAACGCGCGTTCCGGCAATCGTGCTCAGAAGGACCGTACGGAAGTCAAGCACTCCACCAAGAAGCCCTGGCGTCAAAAGGGTACCGGCCGCGCTCGCGCTGGTATGACTTCGTCGCCGCTGTGGCGTGGTGGTGGTCGGACTTTCCCGAACTCGCCCGAAGAGAACTTCAGCCAGAAGGTCAACAAGAAGATGTACCGCGCCGGGATCCGTTCGATCCTGTCGCAGCTCGCTCGCGAAGACCGCATCGCCGTCGTTGAATCGTTTGATCTGGAATCGCCCAAGACCAAGGCTGCCGCTGCAAAGCTGAAGAGCCTGGGCCTGGACTCGGTCCTGATCATCACCGACAGCGTCGATGAAAATGTTTACCTCGCCACCCGCAACCTGCCGCACGTTGCCGTTGTCGAGCCCCGTTATGCCGATCCGTTGTCGCTGGTCCACTACAAGAAAGTGCTGATCACCAAGCCGGCCATCGCTCAACTCGAGGAGATGCTGGGATGAACGCTGAACGCTTGATGCAAGTCATTCTGGCTCCGATCGTGACCGAAAAGGCCACGTTCGTCGCTGAGAAGAATCAGCAAGTCGCTTTCCGTGTCGTGGCTGACGCTACCAAGCCGGAAATCAAGGCTGCCGTCGAACTGCTCTTCAAGGTGCAGGTCGAGTCCGTGCAGGTCCTCAACCGTAAGGGCAAAGTCAAGCGCTTTGGCCGATTCGTTGGCCGTCGCCGTAATGAGCGCAAGGCTTACGTCTCGCTCAAGGACGGCCAGGAAATCGACTTTGCGGAGGTGAAGTAAATGGCCCTCGTAAAAGTTAAGCCGACTTCGGCTGGCCGCCGTGGCATGGTGAAGGTTGTCAGCCCGAACCTGCACAAGGGTGAGCCCTACGCGCCGCTGCTCGAAAAGAAGACCCGTGGTTCCGGCCGTAACAACAACGGTCACATCACGATCCGTCATCGTGGCGGTGGTCACAAGCAGCACTACCGTATCGTCGACTTCCGTCGCGATAAGGACGGCATCCCGGCAAAGGTCGAGCGTCTGGAATATGACCCCAACCGTACGGCGCACATTGCTCTGCTGTGCTACGCCGACGGCGAACGTCGTTACATCATCGCTCCCCGTGGCCTGGAAGTCGGTGCGACCGTGCTGTCGGGCACCGATGCTCCGATCCGCGCTGGCAACACGCTGCCGATCCGCAATATCCCGGTCGGTACGACGATCCACTGCGTCGAAATGCTCCCCGGCAAGGGTGCCCAGATGGTCCGCTCGGCTGGCGCTTCCGCCGTCCTGCTGGCTCGCGAAGGCATCTACGCTCAGGTGCGTCTGCGCTCGGGTGAAGTCCGCCGTGTGCACATCGAATGCCGCGCCACCATCGGTGAAGTCGGTAACGAAGAACACAGCCTGCGCCAAATCGGCAAGGCCGGTGCAATGCGTTGGCGCGGTGTCCGCCCGACCGTTCGTGGCGTTGCCATGAACCCGGTGGATCACCCGCACGGTGGCGGCGAAGGTCGTACCGGTGAAGCACGCGAGCCGGTCAGCCCGTGGGGCACTCCGTCGAAGGGTTACAAGACCCGTCGCAACAAGCGGACGAACAATATGATCGTCCAACGGCGCAAGCGCAAGTAAGAGGCGAACACTATGTCACGTTCGATCAAGAAAGGCCCGTTTGTCGATGCTCACCTGATCAAAAAGGTGGACACGGCCGTCGCGGGCAAAGACAAGAAGCCGATCAAGACCTGGTCGCGTCGTTCCACGATCCTGCCCGAGTTCATCGGTCTGACGATCGCTGTGCACAACGGCAAGCAGCATGTTCCCGTTTATATCAACGAGAACATGGTCGGTCACAAGCTGGGCGAGTTCGCGCTGACCCGTACGTTCAAGGGTCACGCCGCGGACAAGAAGGCGAAGAGGTAAGCGATGGAAACTACTGCCATTATCCGTGGGGTTCACATCTCCGCTCAGAAGACCCGTTTGGTTGCGGACCTGATCCGTGGCCAGAAGGTCGGCCGTGCGCTGGAAATCCTCACCTTCTCGCCGAAGAAGGCTGCCGTCATCCTGAAGAAGGCTGTCGAGTCCGCCATCGCCAACGCCGAGCACAACGACGGCGCCGACATCGACGAACTGAAAGTCACCACGATCTTCGTGGACAAGGCTCAGTCGATGAAGCGCTTCTCCGCTCGCGCCAAGGGCCGCGGCAACCGTATCGAGAAGCAGACCTGCCACATCACGGTCAAGGTCGGAGCTTAAGGAGTCACGATGGGTCAGAAAATTCACCCCACTGGGTTCCGTCTCGCGGTCACCCGTAATTGGTCCTCGCGTTGGTTCGCCGACGACAAGGCCTTCGGCTCGATGCTGGCCGAAGACATTCGCGTTCGCGAGTACCTGAAGAAGAAGCTCAAGAGCGCCTCCGTTGGTCGCGTGATCATCGAGCGTCCCGCCAAGAATGCCCGCATCACCGTCTACTCGGCTCGTCCGGGCGTGGTGATCGGCAAGCGCGGCGAAGACATCGAAAGCCTGAAGGCTGATCTGCAGCGTCTGATGGGCGTGCCCGTGCACGTCAACATCGAAGAAATCCGCAAGCCGGAAACCGATGCTCAACTGATCGCCGACTCGATCTCGCAACAGCTCGAGAAGCGCATCATGTTCCGCCGCGCCATGAAGCGCGCGATGCAGAACGCCATGCGTCTGGGTGCCCAAGGCATCAAGATCATGAGCTCGGGCCGTCTGAACGGTATCGAAATTGCTCGCACCGAGTGGTATCGCGAAGGCCGTGTGCCGCTGCACACCCTCAAGGCCAACATCGACTACGGCACCTCCGAAGCCCACACCACGTACGGCGTGATCGGCATCAAGGTCTGGGTCTACAAGGGCGACATGCTGGCCAACGGCGAATTGCCGCCGGAAACCGCAGCCCCGCGTGAAGAAGAACGTCGTCCGCGCCGCGCTCCGCGTGGTGATCGTCCGGACGGTGCTCGCACCGGTCGTCCGGGTGGTCGTGGCCGCGCTCCCCGCAAGGCGGACGCTGCTCCGGCGCCTGAAGGAGAATAACCATGCTGCAACCCTCCCGCAGAAAGTATCGCAAAGAGCAGAAGGGCCGCAACACCGGTCTGGCGACTCGTGGCACCCACGTGTCGTTCGGCGAGTTCGGCCTGAAGGCTACCGGCCGTGGCCGTCTGACCGCCCGTCAGATCGAAGCTGCTCGTCGCGCCATCAATCGTCACATCAAGCGTGGCGGCCGTATCTGGATTCGCATTTTCCCGGATAAGCCCATCTCGCAGAAGCCTGCCGAAGTCCGTATGGGTAACGGTAAGGGCAACCCGGAGTACTGGGTTGCTGAAATCCAGCCCGGCAAGGTGCTCTACGAAATGGAAGGGGTTAGCGAAGAGCTCGCGCGTGAAGCTTTCCGCCTGGCCGCTGCCAAGCTGCCGATTTCGACCACGTTCGTCGCGCGTCATATCGGTGCTTAAGGAGTACTAACATGAAAGCTAGCGAACTCCGTTCGAAAGACGCCGCCGAGCTCGGCAAAGAGCTCGAAAGCCTGCTGAAGGCCCAATTCGGTCTGCGCATGCAGAAAGCCACGCAGCAACTGGCCAACACCAGCCAGCTGCGCAACGTGCGCCGCGACATCGCTCGCGTCCGCACCTTGCTGACCGAGAAGGCAGGGAAATAAAGATGAGCGAAACTCAAAACACCCAAGTGGCCAAGCGCCAGCGCACGCTGGTTGGCAAGGTCGTCAGCAACAAGATGGACAAGACTGTCGTCGTTCTGGTTGAGCGCCGCGTCAAGCACCCCATCTTTGGCAAGATCATCATGCGTTCCGCGAAGTACAAGGCGCACGATGAATCGAACCAGTACAACGAAGGCGATACGGTTGAAATCGCTGAAGGCCGTCCCATCTCGCGCTCGAAGTCGTGGCGTGTGGTGCGTCTGGTTGAAGCCGCACGTATCATCTAAGTGAAAGCTGCACCTCGGAACGGTTCGCCGTTCTGATATAAAACGGCAAGGGCCAAAACCCTTGCCGTTTTTTTATGTCTCGCATTTGGGAATTTTGTAGGGAAGCATGGTCATCGTCCGCAAATCAGCCGGGCTTGCCGTCGCCATCGCGTGCTTGATGGCAATGGCCGCCGGCGCCGCGTTCGCGCAGGAGCGAGGCGCGCCCATGCCGTCCGCCGCCAGCGCCGCGCCTGGTGCGGGCGAGGCTGCCATTGCCGGCACGTTTCCCGCTCCGATGTTGCCAAGCTCCGCTGCCGGCGTACGTGGCGCGAGCGCAACCGAGGGTGCACCGCCTGCGGCGCGCGGTTCCACGCCACCGCCGACGGATGCGACGACGCTCGGCAAGCAACTGCTCAATGCCGGGCCGGATCCGCGGGTTCAATTGGATGGAAGATCCAAAGATCATGCCGCCATCTTCGGTACCGAAGACGAAGACGAGCAGGGCTTGCTGGACCAGGAACGCGCACTGCAGGCGCAGCGAGACCAGCTGAAGGTATTGGAGCGCGTGCTGAACGCGCCGCCGCCAAATGCGGATCCGCACCCACCGGCCATGATTCCGCTGACCCCAGGCGGTCAGATGACCATGCCGCCCTTGATGCCCACGCCGTCGGGTTCTCAACTGAATCGCACCAGCAGTCAGACGCAGCGCAGCGTGGACGACATGCAGCGGCGCGTCGATGAGTTGAGGCGTGGTGCCGATACGCTCAGGCAGGGCGGACGCTAGCCCAGGGCCTGAGGCCGGATGACAGACGCGCGGAACGCGATGTTGTTCCGCGGCACTGCCTATAGGCGCCGAGCAAACTCCCGCAGCCGTCCGGCGACGCCGGTCGGAAAGTAATACACCGACAGCACGAACAGAATTCCGAGCCAGAGCAGCCAGCGGTCCGGCTCGAACAGCAGGGCCAGCGGTGGGATGCCCGCCACGACCTCATGCACGGCATGCAAGCCGTCCTGCAGATAGCTCTGCGCGAACACGAACAGGCTCGCACCGACCACTGCGCCGTACATGGTGCCCATTCCGCCGATCACGACCATCAGCAGGATGTTGAGCATGATCTCGAACGACAACGTCGTGTCCGGGCCGTTGTAGCGCAGCCAAAGCGCGTAAAGCGCGCCCGCCAGCGTCGCGAACGCCGCCGCAAGCAGGTTCGACAGGCTTCGGTAAAGCACCGTGCGGTAGCCGATCGCTTCGGCGCGGAAAGGATTCTCGCGAATCGCCTGCAGCACGCGGCCGAATGGCGAATTCACGATGCGCATCAACATCAGGAAGAGCACCACGCAGACCGCCGCGATCAGGTAGTAAGTGATGATCCGTCCGTCGACTGTGACGCCAAACAGGGGTTCGGAAAGCGGACGGAACGCCGGTCGCAACATCTGCGGAACCTTGAAGTTCAGGCCATCCTCGCCACCGGTCAATTCCGACAACTGCGACACCAGCGTCTGAAACGCCGCAGCGACGGCCAAGGTGATCATCGCGTAGAAAATGGCGCGCACGCGCAGACTGGCCAGGCCGATCAGCAAGGCGAAGGCGAGCGACACGGCCAGTCCGGCCGCGGTCCCGGCAAACACCGCCGTCCAGCCGGGTTCCATGCGTATGCTGGCGATCGCCACGCCGTACGCGCCGATGCCGAAGAACATGGTGTGGGCGAAGCTGACGATGCCGGTGTATCCCAGCAGCAGGTCGTAGCTGGCAACCAGGACGATGAAGACGAGGATCTTCGCCGCGACGGCCAATGCCTTGGGGCCGGGAAACAGGAAGGGCGCCGCGGCCAGCGCGGCCACTATTGCCATGAGCAGCAGCGCCAGGATCGCGCTGCGCGGAGGATCGCCGGAAAGCAGGCGAAACGACATGTCGGCGGCTCCTAGCGGTTCGTTACGGGGTACACGCCTTGCGGGCGCCACAGCAAAATGGCGACCATCAGCGCGATGTTCGAGAAGAGGGCGGCCTTCGGCATCAGAAAGCCGGTGTAGTTGGCCATCAGCCCGACCAGCAGCGCGCCGATCAGGCAGCCCACCGTGGAGCCCAGGCCGCCGATCATGATGACGATGAAGATCAGCACGTTCACCTGCGCGCCCAACTGCGGCACGATGGATTGCTGGTACATCCCCCACAACACGCCGCCCAATCCGGCCAGCATCGACCCGGCAACGAATACGCCGACAAACAGATGCCGGATCCGGTAGCCCAGGCTTTCGACCATTTCACGGTCTTCGACGCCGGCGCGGATCAGCAGGCCAAGCTTGGTGCGGTTCAACACCCACAACATGCCGCCCAGCACGATCAGGCCGACCACCAGCGCCACCACGCGATACTTCTCGATGGCGGCGTCGCCCAGCAGGAACGCGCCGCGCAGGGATTCGGGCAACGGCAACGTGATCGTTTGCGGTCCCCACATCATCTTGATGATCTCTTCGCCAATGATCATGCCGCCCATCGTGATGAGGATCTGCTTCAGATGCTGGCCGTAGACCGGCCGCACGATCACGCGCTCAAATGCCAGGCCCACGGCGCCCGCCACCAGCATGCCCACGATCATGGCTGGCAGCACGGCGACCAGATTGGTCCACAGGCTGCCGGACTGCGTCCAGTCAGCCATGGAACCCAGCGCGGTGGCCGCCATGTAGGCGCCGATGGCAATAAACAGGCCGTGGCCGAAATTGAGCACGTCCATCAGGCCGAAGACGAGCGTCATGCCCGACGCCACGATGAAGATGATCATGCCCATCGCCAGCCCGGCGAAAGTCAGCGTGACCCAGGTGGAAAACGACCCTACCAGGGGCAATGCGATGACCGCCAGCGCCAGCACCAGCAGCACAGGCATGAGGTCGGCGCGTGCGCGCGGCAGCGGCGCTTCGATGTCCAGCGTGCTCATTGGTGGCTTCCCAGTGACAGGCCCAAAAGGCGTGTCTGCAGCGCCTCGTCCGCGGCCAGGTCGGCCATGGCGCCTGCGTGCACGACCTGGCCGTTGTCCATGATTGCCGCGTAGTCGCCAACGCGGCGGGCAAAGTTGAAGTTCTGTTCGACCAGCAGGATGGTGGTACTGGACTGCTTGAGTTCGATGAACGCGTCGATCATGTTCTGAATGATGGCCGGCGCCAGACCCTTGCTGGGTTCGTCGACCAGCAGCAGGCGCCGCGGCTCGATGATCGCGCGCGCCATCGCCAGCATCTGCTTCTGCCCGCCCGACAGTTTGCCGGCGGGGTGCAGCCAGAACTTCTTCAACGCCGGAAAGAACCCGAAGATCCATTCCAGCCGGGCGGTGTCCAGTTGCGCGGCATTTCTGGCAAGGCGTGCCGCGAGCAGGATGTTCTCCTTCACGGACAGGTCGCCGAAGATGCCCATGTTCTCGGGCACATAAGCCATGCCCATGCGCGCCATGTCGGGGGGCGACGTGCGCGTGCCGGGTCCGCCGATCGGCTTGGCGTCCAGGCAGATCTGGCCCTGCGATGCGCGCCACAATCCCATGATGGTGCGTAGCGTCGTCGTCTTGCCCGCGCCATTGCGCCCGAGCAGCATGGTGACCGCCGATGCCGGCACCGACAGGTGCACGCCGTGCAGGATGTGATACGCACCGATGTGCGTGTGCACGTCCTTCAATTCCAGAAGCGGTTGCGCCGTCATGCCGCCTCCTGCGCGCTGATGCCCAGGTAGGCCTGCTGCACGATGGGCGAGGCAATCACGGTGGCCGGATCACCGTCGGCCATCAGCCGGCCGTTGTGCAGCACGACGATGCGGTCCGCCAGCTCGCGCACGACATCCATCTTGTGCTCGACGAGCAGAATGGTCTTGGACGGGTCCGCCTTCAGTTCGCGGATGAGGTCCAGCACGACGGGCACGTCGTCCACACTCATGCCGGCGGTAGGTTCGTCGAACATGAACACCGAAGGCTCCAGCGCGATGAGCATGGCGATTTCCAGCTTGCGCTGGTCGCCGTGGGGCAGGTCGGCGGCGGGTTGATCGCGGCGCGCGGTCAGCCGCGTGCGTGCGAGCAGGGCATCGGCACGCTCCATGAGACCGCGATCGTCGTGCCACGTGCGCCAGAACCGGATGTGGCGCCAACCCATGCCCTGTTGCCGAGACTGCAAGGCAAGCCGAACGTTTTCGTGAACGCTCAGCCGGGGGAACAGCTGCGTCAGCTGAAATGCACGGCCTAGCCCCGCGTGCATGCGGGCCGGCGCGGATAGCGTGGTCAGATCGCGTCCATTCAATGTCACGGTGCCGGCACTGGCGCGCAACTGCCCCGAAATCAGATTGAAGTATGTCGTCTTGCCGGCGCCGTTCGGGCCGACGATGGCGGTCAAGGTGCCGGGCGCGTAGGCGCAACTGACATCATTGACCGCCACATGACCGCCGAAGCGAACGGTGAGCGAATGGGTCTCAAGCATGAGCGGCGGGAATCAGCGCTTGTTCTGGATAGGCACGGCCATCTGGTCCGGCGTGATTTCCTTGACCAGGTCCTGGACTGCCCATGGCACCGAGGGATCGTTCTTGATCCGGAAGTGGTACATCGACTGCATAGCCTGGTGATCCTCGGGCCGGAAGGTCATCTTGCCTTTGGGCGTATCGAAGCTCATGCCTTCCATCGCCTTGATGAGCTTGTCGGTATCTGAATCACCGCCGGTCTTGTTCAACGCGGCAACGATCGCAACGCCCGACGCCATGCCGCCCGCGGTGAAGAAATCAGGCGGTTGGCCGAAACGCTTCTGATGCTCGGCCACGAGCCAATCATTGACCGGGTTCTTGGGGATGCCGTAGTAGTAATACGTGGCGCCTTCCATGCCCGCCAGGGATTTGAGCGGCGTCATGGCGGTCAGCGTGTTGCCGCCCGTGGCGATCTCGATGCCGTAGCGCTTGGGATCCAGATCGGCGATCTTGAACGGATTGCCGGCGCCTGCCCACAGGATGAAGATGATCTTGCGGCCGGGCTTGTCCTTCAGCGCGTCGAACAGCCGCTGCGCGCCGGCCGTGAAGTCGGTCGCGTTGGCCGGCAGGTATTCTTCGTGCACGATCTTGGCGTTCTTGAGCGCGCCCTTGAAGGCCTTGACGCCGTCGCGGCCAAAGGCATAGTCCTGCGCCAGCATGGCGATCGACGTGCCTTCCTGGTCGAACGCCACGGCGTTGGCGATGGCGTCTTGCGAGGAATTGCGGCCGGTGCGGAAGATGTACTTGTTCCACTTCTCGCCGGTAATGGAATCGGCCACCGCCGGCTCCACCAGCAGGATCTTTTCGTATTCCTCCGCGATCGGCAGCATGGCCAGCGCCACGCCCGACGACGTCGGACCGACCGCGATGTCGGCGTTGTCGTCGGCATAGGCGGACGCGAGTTGCGCGCGGGCCACGTCGGGCTTGCCCTGGTTGTCTTTCTCGATGACGCGGATCTTGCGCCCGGCCACCGTCATGGTGCCCTGCGTGGCGTATTCCAGCCCCAGCATCAGCCCGTTCTGGGTCTGCTTGGCGTACGCCTCAAGCGGGCCGGTCTTGTCATAGACATGGGCGACAACGAAGTCCTTTGCCGCCAGCGCGGAACTCATGCACAGGCTGGCCATGGCGGCGAGCAGAATGCGTTTCATGGAAGTCTCCTGGTGTCAGTGGGCGCGCGCGGCCGTGTCGTCCGGCCTGGCGAGAAATTGACGGATGGGTTCGATCTGGGCGGGCACGTTCAGCGCGGGGGCGTGCCCGCAATCGGGAAAGTCGATGCGCTGTGCGCGGGGGCCGCGCTGCGTCATGGCGTGCGCAACGTCGGGCAGCAGCAGGTCCGATTCGGCGCCGCGCAAAAGCAACGTCGGCATGCGCAGCGTGTCATAGCCGGCCCACCGGTCATAGTCGTTCGGGTGATGGCTGAACTGCCCGACGATGGCCGGATCGTAATGGGCGGTGACGCGGCCGTCGGGCAGCCGGCGCACCGACGTTTCCGCCATCCGGCGCCACTGATCGTCGCTCTGCCAGCCATAGGGTTTGTAGGCGGCGCGCAGCCAGGCTTCGAGCTCCGTCACCGTGTCGAAGGCCGGCGGGTTGCCGGCATAGGCCAGGATGCGCTCGACGGCAGGCTGCGGCAGTTCCGGTCCGATGTCGTTGACGACCAGGTGCGAAATGCGATCACGCAACGTGGTCGCGGCCGCATGCATGCCGGTCGCGCCGCCCATGGACGTTCCCACCCAGCGCACGCGCGCCAGCGACAGGCCGTCCAGCAGGGCGCGCGCCAACGTGGCGTAGAAGTCGAGCCGGTACTCGGCGACCGGATCGGGGCTCCATTGCGACAGGCCGCGCCCGATCGCGTCGGGACAGATCACGCGGTAGTCGCCGGCCAGTGCCTGCGCCAGCTCGTCAAAGTCTCGGCCGGTGCGGGCCAGGCCATGCCACATGATGATGGGCGGCGCGTCAGAAGCGCCCCAGTCCGTGTAGTGCAACTCGCGTCCCGCGCAGCGCAGATAGCGCGACGCCGGCGTATGGCGCGCGGTTGCCGACCCTGCCTCGTCCATGCGTCTCCTCCCGGTTTGTCCAGGTTGTGTGCTTATCGGGCTGAATATAGACTTGCGGCAAGCGCGCCCACAATGCGCCGGCCACCCCACAGCAGGGTGAGTCAACAATATGTAGACGCAAGATCAATTTGCGCAGCCCCCAGGAGACCGTGCCATGCCAGATACGGAATTCGCCATTTCGGCCAGCGCCGGCGCCGACCGGCGCGATGCGTGGCGCGCCGCGCTGGCCGATGCTTTCGGGCCGTTCGAGGTGCATGGCGGCAAACCCGGTCATTTCGCGGGCCATGTCCGCTATGCGCGACGCGCCAGCCTTCAATTCAACGATCTGCATTACCAGGGCCAGCGGCTGGAACGCACGCCGGGCAACGTGTCGCGGCTGGATCAGGAGTTCTACACCTTTGGCCTGCCGCTGGCCGGTCCGCTGGCAGTGCGACAAGCGGGCCGGGAATTCCAGGTGGAACCGGGTTGCGTGTATCTGATGAACCAGAGCCTGCCGTATCAGGCAACCGCGAACGGCGCGGCGGGCTACCGCAGCCTGAGCGTCTCGTTCCCGCGCAGTGCACTGTCGCAGCGGGACTCACGCATCGGCGCCTTCTACAAGCTGCGTACCGACGACGGGTCGCCGCGCGGCGCGCTGCTGGCCGGCTACATGGATCACCTGTTCAAAGGCATGGACGGCTGGTCCGAGACCGAGGCCGCCGAACTGGGCGAGCGTCTGATCGACCTCATCGTGCTCTTCCTGGTGCAGCCGGGACAGGGACAGGTCTCGGAGGCGGACAGCAGCGTCACGGTGGCGCACAGAGCGCGTGTGCTCGCCTATATCCGCCAGCATCTCGCCGACCCGGATCTGTCTCCCGCGCGGGTGGCGCAGGGCTGCGGCGTGTCGGTCGCCTATCTGCACCGCATCCTGCGCGCGGGCGGGTTGTCGGTGGAGTCGTTCATTTTCGAGCAGCGGTTGGACCGGTGCCGCGAACTGCTGCTGGACGCGCGGCACCGCCATCGCGGCATCGCCGAGCTGGCGTATCAGGTGGGTTTCTCTCATCCTTCGCATTTCAGCCGGCTGTTCAAGCAGCGCTTCGGCATGACGCCGCGGGACCTGCGCGCGGGCGGGCGTGCCTTGTAGGCGTGAACGCGGAACGTTGCGCGCCAGGCAATGCCGCCAAACAAAAACGGCCCGCTTGATCAGCGGGCCGTTGGCCTTTCGGAACCTTCGAATCAGGCTTAGAACGGCGAAGGCTGGCTGGACAGGTTGACGATGCTGTTGGTCGTCAGGTCCAGGCGGATGTGCTCGGACGGCGCACCGTTGGCGAGCTTGAGCATGATCGCCATCAGCGGCTTGAAGCGCGCCTTGAACAGGTCTGCGGGCGTGTTGGCGTCGCTGACGTTGTTGCCGTTCATCTGCACGGCGGCGTTGGTCTGGTTCAGTGCTTGAGCCAGCAGCTTGTACTGGCTGGCGCGCTGCGCCGGGATATCGGTAAACGCGAGGTCGCCGGCATTGGCCAGGCGCACGAAGTCCCCGGCCATCTCCAGCGCCGTCCACTGCGCGAACTCCGCCAGCTGCATGCCGTTGGCCTGCGCCAAGGCTTGCGCGCGCGATTGCGCGTTGGCGGCATCCGCGGCGTAGGCCGGATTGCTGGCGCCGCTGCCGCCGCCGTCAGACAGGCATGCAAAGAACGCGGGCGTCAGATTGTTCTGATCGCCGGTGTTCGCCAATTCCTTGAGCGTGACCGTCGTCTGCAGTTGCGACAACGCCAGCAGGTCGGCGCCCGTCAGCGGGCTCTTGACCAGCTCGCGCATCTCGCAGCGCCAGTCGTCGTTCAGCAGGCGCAGGCGCACCAGTTCGCTCATGTAGCGATAGGTGAAATCGCCGTAGTCCTTGGCGTCCAGGATGGACACGTCCCAGCGCGGCGGCACGGTGTAGGCGTTTTCCGCGCGGTACAGGTCGAACAGCTCATCGAAGCGCGGCACCTTGTCCAGGCGGATGGTCTGCACTTCGATCTCATCGGCGCTCTGCAGCGTCATGAGCTTGTACGCGGGCACATAGGCGGCCATGGAGGGCGCCTGGATGTTGAAGAGCGCGTGGTCGCCGCCGTAGTTGCGCAGCGCCATGTCGTTGAAGTGCATGTGGCCGCCCACGTGCACCTTCAAACCGGTCTCGGCCAGCGCGCGCGTGGTGTTCTCCGCGGGACGGCGGATCATCTGCATCTTGTTCGCGCCCAGCAGCGCTTCGATGTCGTCGGACGCACCATTGAAGAACTCGGACATCGGGAAGTGGCTGAAGGCGATGACCTGCTTGCCCTGCGCCTTGCCGCGCGCCACCACGTCGGTCAGCCACGTGATGACGTGCGCCTTGTGGGTCAGCATCTTGTTGTAGCCCTGGTCACCCGAGCCGGTGAAGTCGTTGGCGCCCGGACCGGTCGGCACGTAGACGTTGGCATCCAGGCCCACCAGCCACAGGCCCTCGACGGGCTCGACCACGTACGACGTGTCGGGCACCATCTTGCACAGCGTGTAATTCTGCGGCTTGTTCGGACCGCCGGTGCCTTCGGCGCAGATCTCGTACTGACGGTTGATCCAGTTGGCTTGCGAGACCGCCGTCGCGTAATCGTAGTCTTCGTACTTGTAGGTGCTGTACGGGGTTTCGTAATACACGTTCTGCGGCTGCGGCATGAAGCCATGCTGCTCGAGCGCGGTCGTGATGCCCGAGTAGCCCATGTGCAGCACTTCCTCGGTGCAATAGGTGTTGCCGATGCGCGTCCAGTCGCCGCTGTAGGCGGTGTTGCATACGTTCGCGCCGCGGCTGTAGATCGGCTGCGAGAAGCCGATCGCGCCCGTCACGGGATCCAGGCCAAGGTAGTCGCCCTTGCCCGCGGGTTGGTTGAAGGGGCGGTTGGGGTCATGGTTGCCGGGCGCGGCAAAGAACTGGATGCCGTGCTTCTTCGAATAGTCGTCCATGATCTTGACCAGGCCGCGCATGTGCACAGGCTGGCCGTCGTCCGAGAAGTCGCCCGGCAGTGCGATGTACTTCACGCCGCGTTTCACGGCGTCGTCCAGCGCGGCCAGGAAGGCGAAGTAGTTTTCGTTGAAGAGGCGCGTGGACGTCAGCTGCGCGTACATCGTGCGGATGGTCGCGTTGTCGCCCGCTTTCGGGTTGGGGATGCCAGGGAATGAGCCGTCCTTGAAGTCCGCGTAGACATCATGGAAGTGGATGTCGGGCATGAACGCGACCTGCACGGGGGCGGGCGGCTGCGCGGGCGTTTCGGCCGGTGGCGGCGTCTCGGCGACGGGCGGTGGCGTGTTGTCGTCGTCCTTGTCGCCGCCGCATGCGGCGAGCAGGGCAACGAGCAGCAGGGAGGCTGCGGCGCGGACGGGGCGGGAAGGGCGAAGCGTCATTGGGGGGCGGGGTCCTGGGTTCAGTGTGGCGGCGGTCGGGCATGGGCGTGGGCCATGCCGAAGCGGCAGCCGCGGGTCAGCTAATTGGGTCAACTGCTTGGGTCAGCTGCTTGTAAGCGGGCCCAATGCTCACTGAGCCGCATGACAGCGTCATGAATTCCTAACCGGTCCGCGCCACACGGCAGACAAAAAAAAGCCCCGCACGCCAGGTGCGGGGCTTTGCTTTGCGATGGCCGCAGGATCAGACGTGCGTGATGAACTTGGTGACCAGATAGCCCTCGAAGGTCTCCGTGCCGCCTTCGCTGCCGATGCCGCTGTCCTTGATGCCGCCGAAGGGCGTCTCGGCCAGGGCGCTGCCGAAGTGATTGATGTTGACCATGCCGGCTTCCAGGCCGTTGGACACCTTGGTCGCGGTCTTCAGCGAATTCGTGAACACGTACGAGGACAGGCCGAAGGGCAGGCTGTTGGCGCGGCGCAGCACCTCGTCGGTGTCCTTGAAGCGGACGACGGGCGCCACGGGGCCGAACGGCTCTTCGGTCATCAGCATGGCGTTGTCGGGCAGTTCCGTGACCACGGTCGGCGCAAAGAAGAAGCCCTTGCGGTCCAGCGGACCGCCGCCCACCACCACCTTGGCGCCGTGCTTCTTGGCGTCGTCGATGAAGGCGCTCATGGCGGGCACGCGGCGCTCATGCGCCAGCGGCCCCATCTCGGTGCCGGCTTCCAGGCCGTCGCCGACCTTGATGTTCTTGAGGACCTCAGAGAACCGCGCCAGGAACTGCTCGTACGCGCCGTCCTGCACGTAGAAGCGGGTGGGCGACACGCAGACCTGGCCTGCGTTGCGCACCTTGAACTTGGCCAGCATCTCGGCGGCGCGGTCGATGTCCGCGTCGTCGAACACCAGCACGGGCGAGTGGCCGCCCAGTTCCATGGTGACGCGTTTCATGTGCGCGCCTGCCAGCGCCGCAAGCTGCTTGCCGACCGGAACGGAGCCGGTGAACGACACCTTGCGCACGATCGGCGAACGGATCAGGTAATCGGAGATGGTGGCGGGTTCGCCCCAGACGATGTTCAGGCAGCCCTTGGGCAGACCCGCATCGTGGAACATGCGCGCAATCGCCATGACCGCGCTGGGCGAGTCCTCGGGACCCTTGAGCACGACCGTGCAGCCGGCGCCGATGGCGGCGGCGATCTTGCGGATGGCTTGGTTGTACGGGAAGTTCCAGGGCGTGAAGGCGGCGCAGACGCCGATGGGTTCGCGCACCACGATCTGGCGCACATCCGGATTGCGCGGCTGGATGACGCGTCCGTAAATGCGGCGGCATTCCTCAGCGTGCCAGTCGGCATGTTCCGCGCAGGAGGTGACTTCGCCCACGGCTTCGGCCAGCGGCTTGCCCTGGTCCAGCGTCATGTTGCGGCCGATCTCCTGGGCGCGCTCTCGCGACAGCGTGGCGACCTTGCGCAGGATCGCCGAGCGGTCCATGGGCGAGGACTTCTTCCACGATTCGAAGGCGCGCTGGGCAGCGGCAAGGGCGCGGTCCAGATCGGCTTGCGTGGCGTGAGGCAGCTGGCCCAGCACCTCGAGCGTGGCGGGGTTGATGACGTCCTGGGTGCGCCTGCCCTCGCCGGCGACGAATTCGCCGTCGATATACAGCGCCAACTGTTCATACATGCCTGTCGTTCCTTGCGTAATAGGAATGGGTAGCCAAGGGCGAGAGCGACCGCTGTCGCCCACGGCAGTCTAAACCAGCTTCCCCGCAGTGGAAGGAGCCAATCCCCGCCGCGGGCTTGGGTCCATTGGCCTGCCAAGTGCCGGCACGCGTGCCACCGTGGACAAGCGCATCGCCGTGGACAAAAATGAGGAATCTTCGGCTGTCATCCGTATATCCATCGTGCAACCCATCGATGCGCGTCCGGCCGCCAAGCCCAGCCTCTATTCGCGGGTTGTTTTCCGCTTCATTGACTGGCTGCGTCAGCGCATTGCGCAGGCCTCGCTGGTCGGCGACAAGCCGATATTCCAGAACAGCCAGTTCCCGTGGGTTGCCACCCTCGAAGCGCGGGCGCCTGCCATTCGGGCCGAACTGATGAGCCTGCTGGCCGACCGCCAGGCGCTTCCGGCCTTCCACGAACTCTCCCCGGATGTGGGCATGATCACCTCCGACGACCGATGGAAGACGTTCGTCTTCCTGGGCTATGGCCTGCGCTCTGAACGCAACCTTGCCCGATGTCCGTCCACGGCGCGAGCCCTGCAGGACATCCCGGGCCTGCGCACTGCCTTCTTCTCCATCCTCGAAGCCGGCAAGCGCATCCCGCTGCACA
The DNA here is from genome assembly GCF_059759315.1 of Achromobacter sp. GQ309. Classification (NCBI taxonomy): domain Bacteria; kingdom Pseudomonadati; phylum Pseudomonadota; class Betaproteobacteria; order Burkholderiales; family Alcaligenaceae; genus Achromobacter; species Achromobacter sp. GQ309. The sequence continues at coordinate 290,616 of NZ_JCAXDP010000008.1, read as the reverse complement.
CGGGGCCGTACAACGGCGTGCTGCGCCTGCACCTCGGCCTGGTTATCCCCGACCCGCCCGAACGCTGCTGGATAGAAGTCGGCGGCCAGCGCTATAGCTGGCGCGAAGGACAGGCGGTGGTCTTTGACGACCTGTATCCCCACGAGGTGCACAACGACACCGGCGGCGTCAGAGCCGTGCTTTTCGTGGATTTCGAGCGTCCCTGCCGAGCTCCTGTAAAATGGCTAAATCGCCTTGTGCTCATGGCCGCGCCGTTCACGGACGAAATCCGTCGCGGCAAGGCAAATCATGACGCCTGGGAGAAGGGCTACTACCGCCAGAAATAGGGGCGGATGGCCCGACAAACCGACCCCCTTGACAGGGGGCGTGGTCTTTTGTGCGCAATCCCAACAAAGTGCTTGCGCTCAAAAATTAACCACGTTAGAATTATCAGCTTTCCCAGATTGTCGATTCACTTAGCCGAAGGTTAGGTGAGCGCGTCGGGGGGAATACCCGCAGGATTTCAACCCAGGGTCGTTGCGTTGCCACCAGTTGCTGGTCCAGTAGTACGGACTTGCCGACAAAAAAGCAGGGCGGCTGACCTGACGGGACCAAAACTGGCAGGAATTGCAGTGTTCCCTTGTTGGGAAAACCGTATTTCCAGTTAAGTTGGAACAGGAAAAATCATGATCCAAATGCAGACCACGCTGGACGTGGCCGATAACACTGGTGCGCGTCATGTCATGTGCATTAAGGTGCTCGGTGGCTCCAAGCGCCGTTATGCCGGTATCGGCGACATCATCAAGGTGAGCGTCAAAGATGCGGCTCCGCGCGGACGCGTCAAGAAAGGCGAAATTTACAATGCCGTGGTGGTTCGTACCGCCAAGGGCGTGCGCCGTAAAGACGGTTCGCTGATTCGTTTCGGTGGCAATGCCGCCGTGTTGCTCAACGCCAAGCTGGAGCCTATCGGCACCCGCATCTTCGGACCCGTTACGCGTGAACTGCGTACCGAGAAGTTCATGAAGATCGTGTCGCTGGCCCCGGAAGTGCTGTAAGGAGCCCTACGATGAACAACATTCGTAAAGGCGACGAAGTCATCGTCCTGACCGGCCGCGACAAGAAGCGTCGTGGCACGGTGCTGGCCCGCGTTGGCGCCGACCACGTTCTGGTCGAAGGCGTCAACGTTGCCAAGAAGCACGTGAAAGCCAACCCGATGGCTAACAACCCGGGCGGGATTGTCGAAAAGACCATGCCGATCCACATCTCGAATGTGGCGCTCTTCAACCCCGCAACCGGTCGTGGCGACCGCGTGGGCGTTCAAGAAGTCGAAGGTCGCAAGGTCCGCGTGTTCCGTTCCAATGGTGCCGTTGTCGGCGCCAAGGCGTAAGGGGCGATAGACATGTCTCGTTTGCAAGATTTCTACAAGAGCAAGGTCGCTGGCGACCTGCAGGCCAAGTTTGGCTACAAGAGCGCAATGGAAGTGCCGCGCATCACCAAGATCACCCTGAACATGGGTGTCTCGGAAGCGGTCTCCGACAAGAAAGTCATCGAGCACGCTGTGTCGGATCTGACCAAGATCGCCGGCCAGAAGCCCGTCGTGACGAAGACCAAGAAGGCTATCGCCGGTTTCAAGATCCGCGAAAACTACCCGATTGGTTGCATGGTCACGCTGCGTGGTCAACGCATGTACGAATTCCTGGATCGCCTGGTGGCGGTTGCGCTGCCTCGCGTGCGCGACTTCCGCGGTATCTCGGGTCGTGCGTTCGACGGCCGTGGCAACTACAACATCGGGGTGAAAGAGCAGATCATTTTCCCCGAAATCGAGTACGACAAGATCGACGCGCTGCGTGGGCTGAACATCAGCATCACCACCTCCGCCAAGACCGACGAAGAAGCCAAGGCGCTGTTGACGGCCTTCAGCTTCCCGTTCCGTAACTAAGGGGCTGATGACGTGGCTAAACTTTCCCTCATCAATCGCGACATCAAGCGCGCCAAGCTGGCTGACAAGTTCGCTGCCAAGCGCGCTGAGTTGAAGGCGATCATCGACGACCAGTCGAAGACCGACGAAGAACGTTACCAAGCTCGGCTCAAGCTGCAACAGCTGCCGCGCAATGCCAACCCGACGCGTCAACGCAACCGCTGCGTGGTCACCGGTCGTCCTCGCGGCGTGTTCCGCAAGTTCGGCCTGACGCGCCACAAACTGCGTGAAATGGCGATGAAGGGTGAAATCCCCGGCATCACCAAGGCCAGCTGGTAGGAGAAACAATATGAGCATGAGCGATCCCATCGCCGATATGCTGACCCGCATTCGCAATGCGCAGCAAGTGGACAAAGTTACGGTGAGCATGCCCTCCTCGAAGCTGAAGGCGGCTATTGCCGCTGTGCTGAAAGACGAAGGCTACATCGACAGCTTTGAAATCAAGGGCACCCAGGCCAAGCCTGAGCTCGAGATCACCCTGAAGTACTACGCTGGCCGTCCGGTCATCGAGCGCATCGAACGCGTCTCGCGCCCTGGTCTGCGTATCTACAAGGGCCGTACCAGCATTCCTCAGGTCATGAACGGCCTGGGCGTGGCTATCGTTTCGACCTCGCGCGGCGTCATGACCGACCGTAAGGCTCGCGCCAACGGCGTCGGCGGCGAAGTGCTGTGCTACGTGGCCTAAGGAGAAATTCGAATGTCACGTATCGCTAAGTATCCGGTCGAACTGCCCAAGGGTGTCGAAGCTGACATCAAGCAGGATCAGATCACTGTCAAGGGCCCGCTGGGCTCCCTGACCCAACCCCTGACTGGCGACGTCACGATCTCGCTGGACGGTGGCAAGCTCACGTTTGCCGCTGCCAACGATTCCCGTCACGCCAACGCCATGTCGGGCACCGTGCGCGCGCTCGTGGCCAACATGGTCAACGGCGTGAGCAAGGGATTCGAGCGCAAGCTGAACCTGGTCGGCGTGGGTTACCGCGCCTCGGTTCAAGGCGACGCCGTTAAGCTGCAGCTCGGTTTCTCGCACGACGTTTTGCATCAGTTGCCGGCCGGTATCAAGGCCGAATGCCCCACCCAGACGGAAATCGTCATCAAGGGCTCCAACAAGCAAGTCGTCGGTCAGGTGGCCGCTGAAATCCGCGCGTACCGCGAACCCGAACCCTACAAGGGCAAGGGCGTGCGTTACTCGGACGAACGCGTCGTCATCAAAGAAACCAAGAAGAAATAACGGCGCACGCAAGGACGAATCATGGACAAAAAAGTTTCCCGTTTGCGTCGTGCGGTTCCGACTCGCCGGAAGATCAACGAGCTGCGCGTTCATCGCCTCTCGATTTTCCGCTCGAACCAGCACATCTACGCCAACATCATTTCGCCGGAAGGCGATCGCGTTCTGGTCAGCGCCTCGACGGTGGAAGCCGAAGTGCGTGCGCAACTGGCCGGCCAAACCGGTCAGGGTGGCAACAAAGCCGCTGCGACGCTGGTTGGCAAGCGCGTGGCCGAAAAGGCCAAGGCTGCCGGTATCGAACTGGTCGCTTTCGATCGCTCGGGCTTTCGTTACCATGGCCGCGTCAAGGCGCTGGCCGATGCCGCGCGTGAAGCCGGCCTGAAGTTCTAAGCGAGGATCTGTCAAATGGCTAAAGTACAAGGCAAGAACGCCGCGGAAAAAGAGAACGATGACGGCCTCCGCGAAAAGATGATCGCGGTCAACCGCGTGAGCAAAGTGGTCAAGGGTGGTCGCACCATGAGCTTTGCCGCGCTGACCGTGGTTGGCGATGGCGATGGCCGCATCGGCATGGGTAAGGGCAAGGCGCGTGAAGTGCCGGTGTCCGTTCAGAAGGCCATGGAACAAGCCCGTCGCGGCATGTTCAAGGTCGCTCTGAAGAACGGCACGCTGCACCACACCGTGGTCGGCAAGCATGGCGCCGCTACCGTGCTGATTTCGCCCGCTGCTGAAGGTACTGGCGTTATCGCCGGCGGCCCGATGCGCGCTATTTTCGAAGTGATGGGTGTGCGTAACGTGGTTGCCAAGAGCCTGGGCTCGAGCAACCCCTACAACATGGTTCGCGCCACGTTGAACGGCCTGCGCGCCTCCCTGACCCCGGCCGATGTTGCTGCCAAGCGCGGCAAGACGGTCGAAGAGATCCTGGGGTAAATCATGGCTCAGAAGCAGATCAAAGTGACCCTCGTGCGCTCGGTGATCGGTACCAAGCAATCGCACCGTGATACGGTTCGCGGTTTGGGCTTGGGCCGCATCAACAGCAGCCGCGTGCTGGTCGATACGCCCGAGGTGCGTGGGATGATCCGTAAGGTGGATTATCTCGTTTCCGTCTCGGAAGCCTAAGGAATCACCATGTCGGATATGCAACTTAATACGCTGAAGCCCGCCGAGGGCTCCAAGCACGCCAAGCGCCGCGTCGGCCGTGGCATCGGTTCGGGTCTGGGTAAGACCGCCGGCCGTGGTCACAAGGGTCAGAAGTCGCGCTCGGGCGGTTTCCACAAGGTTGGCTTCGAAGGCGGTCAAATGCCGCTGCAACGTCGCCTGCCCAAGCGTGGTTTCACCCCGCTGGGTCAACACCTGTATGCACAAGTTCTCTTGTCGGACCTCCAGGCCCTGCCCATCGATGACATCGATGTGCAAGCGCTGAAGGCGGCCGGCGTGATTGGCCAGGCGGTTCGTTACGCCAAGGTCATCAAGTCTGGTGAACTCTCGCGCAAGGTCGTGCTCAAGGGCATTACCGCGACGGCCGGCGCTCGCGCCGCCATCGAAGCCGCGGGCGGCTCGCTTGCTTGATCAGAGGTGACGAGTGGCTAACGCGCAGGCATTGGGCAAATCCGGAGCACGATACGGCGATCTGAAGCGCCGTCTGGTGTTCCTGGTGCTCGCCCTGGTGGTTTACCGTTTGGGTACACACATCCCGGTTCCGGGTATCAACCCGGACGCGCTGGCGGACTTGTTCCGTCAGAACCAGGGCGGGATCCTGGGCCTGTTCAACATGTTCTCGGGCGGAGCGCTCTCGCGTTTCTCGATTTTTGCCCTGGGGATCATGCCGTACATTTCGGCATCCATCATCATGCAGTTGATGTCGGTGGTGGTGCCGTCGCTGGAAGCGCTCAAGAAAGAGGGCGAATCCGGCCGTCGGAAGATTACCCAATACACCCGCTACGGCACGGTCGTGCTGGCGCTGGTGCAAGCCGTGGGCATTTCGGTGGCGTTGGAGTCTCAGCAGGGACTGGTGATCGATCCGGGCATGCTGTTCCGCTTCACGACCGTCGTGACTTTGGTCACTGGCACCATGTTCGTCATGTGGCTGGGTGAGCAGATCACGGAACGCGGTCTGGGCAACGGGATTTCCATCCTGATCTTCGCAGGTATCGTGGCGGGTCTTCCCGCGGCGCTGGCTGCACTGTTGGACCTGGTCCGCACCAACGCGATGTCTGTGCTTTCGGCACTGTTCATCGTGGCTCTGGTGGTGCTGGTTACCGCTTTTGTGGTGTTCGTGGAACGCGGACAGCGCAAGATCACGGTGAACTACGCCAAGCGTCAGGTCGGCAACAAGGTCTACGGTGGTCAAAGCTCGCATTTGCCGCTGAAGCTGAACATGGCAGGGGTGATTCCGCCGATCTTCGCGTCGTCGATCATTCTGTTCCCGGCCACGATCACGAGCTGGTTCTCCAGCAGCGAGAACATGCGCTGGCTTAGCGACCTGGCTGCGGCCCTGTCGCCTCGTCAACCGCTCTACATCACGCTGTACTCGGTCGCGATTATTTTCTTCTGCTTTTTCTACACGGCTCTGGTTTTCAACAGCCGCGAAACGGCGGACAACCTGAAGAAGAGTGGTGCGTTTGTTCCGGGCATCCGTCCGGGCGAGCAAACGGCGCGCTACATCGACAAGATCCTGATGCGTTTGACGCTCGCAGGTGCCATCTACATCACGTTGGTGTGCCTGTTGCCGGAATTCTTGGTGATGCGCTGGAACGTTCCCTTCTACTTCGGTGGTACGTCTCTGTTGATCATTGTGGTGGTGACGATGGATTTCATGGCGCAGGTTCAGGCCTACATGATGTCTCACCAGTACGACTCGTTGCTCAAGAAGGCCAACTTCAAGGGCGCGGGTTTGCCGATGCGGTAAGCAAAAGAATGTCCAAGGACGACGTCATTCAGATGCAAGGTGAGGTTCTTGAGAACCTCCCGAACGCGACATTTCGCGTCAAGCTCGAAAACGGCCACGTGGTGTTGGGCCATATTTCCGGCAAGATGCGTATGCATTACATCCGGATCCTGCCGGGTGACAAGGTCACAGTGGAGCTCACGCCCTATGACCTGACGCGAGCCAGGATTGTTTTCCGCTCCAAGTGAGCGAAACCGGATTACGGAAAATTAGGAGTCAACCATGAAAGTAATGGCATCGGTTAAGCGGATCTGCCGCAACTGCAAAGTTATCAAACGTCACGGCGTGGTGCGCGTTATCTGCACCGACCCGCGTCACAAGCAGCGTCAAGGCTAACTCGGGTTAGCGACTACGCAACGGATTTATTCAAGGAACAGTCATGGCCCGTATTGCTGGCATTAACATTCCGCCGCAACAGCACGCCGAGATCGGCCTGACCGCCATTTTTGGCATCGGTCGTACGCGCGCTCGCAAGATTTGCGAAGCGGCAAACGTACCCTTTGACAAAAAGGTCAAGGATCTGAGCGACGCTGAATTGGAACGCGTCCGCGAACATGTTGGTTTGTTCACGGTTGAAGGCGACCTGCGTCGTGAAGTACAGCTCTCGATCAAGCGTTTGATCGACCTGGGAACCTACCGCGGTATGCGTCACAAGCGCGGTTTGCCCGTGCGCGGCCAGCGCACTCGCACCAACGCCCGGACCCGTAAGGGCCCGCGTCGTGCTGCTGCGTCCCTGAAGAAATAATCGAGGAACAGGATTATGGCGAAAGCTTCCACCAGCGGCGCTTCGCGCGTGCGCAAAAAGGTCAAGAAGAACGTCTCGGACGGCATCGCGCACGTTCACGCTTCGTTCAACAACACCATCATCACCATCACCGATCGTCAGGGCAACGCACTGTCGTGGGCCACGTCGGGCGGTGCTGGCTTCAAGGGTTCGCGCAAGTCGACCCCGTTTGCCGCGCAGGTTGCCGCTGAAACGGCTGGCCGCGTTGCGCTCGAGTACGGCATCAAGACGCTGGAAGTCCGCATCAAGGGCCCCGGTCCTGGCCGCGAGTCGTCGGTCCGTGCGCTGAACGCGCTGGGCATCAAGATTTCGTCCATCGCCGACATCACGCCCGTTCCGCACAACGGCTGCCGTCCGCCGAAGCGTCGTCGTATCTAAAGGGAATCCACATGGCACGTTATATTGGACCCAAATGCAAGCTCTCGCGCCGCGAGGGTACTGACCTGTTCCTGAAGAGCGCCCGCCGCTCGCTGGATTCCAAGTGCAAGCTGGATTCCAAGCCTGGCCAACACGGCCGCACTTCGGGTGCCCGCACTTCCGACTACGGCCTGCAGCTGCGCGAAAAGCAAAAGCTGAAGCGCATGTACGGCGTGCTGGAAAAGCAATTCCGCAAGTACTTCGCTGAAGCCGAGCGTCGCCGTGGCAACACCGGCGAAACGCTGATCCAGCTGCTGGAATCGCGTCTGGACAACGTCGTCTACCGCATGGGCTTCGGCTCGACGCGCGCCGAAGCTCGCCAGCTGGTGAGCCACCGCGCCATCGAACTGAACGGCCACACGGCTGACATCGCTTCGATGCTGGTCAAGGCTGGCGACGTCGTCTCGGTTCGTGAAAAGGCCAAGAAGCAAGGCCGTATCAAGGAATCGCTCGACCTGGCCACCAGCATCGGCATCCCCCAGTGGGTGGAAGTCGACGCGGCCAAGCTGACCGGCACGTTCAAGTCGGCCCCCGATCGCGCTGACGTCGCTCGCGACATCAACGAATCGATGGTCGTCGAACTGTACTCGCGTTAATCACGCCTGCCGGCGCCTCCTTCGCAAGGTGCTGGCAAGCTGGTCACGCGACCCGGTTGACCCGTTAGCAAGTCCCGCAGCAGCCCGCTTTCGCCATTTGGTGGAGCGGGCTTTGCGGTAAGTATCGGGCAGCGTTTTTGCGCCGCCCATGGTTTGAGCATCAAGTCTCACCCTGTCCATCAGCCTTATCGGTGTAACGAGCCGAGGGTATTGAAAAGGAACACAGTAAATGTCCACTCAAGGTTTCCTGAAGCCGCGCTCCATTGAAGTCGAACCGGTCGGCACGCACCATGCCAAGATCGTGATGGAGCCGTTCGAGCGTGGCTACGGTCACACGCTGGGCAACGCCCTGCGCCGCATCCTGCTGTCTTCGATGACCGGCTACGCGCCGACCGAAGTCCAGATGACGGGCGTGGTGCACGAATACTCGACCATCCCGGGCGTTCGCGAAGATGTCGTCGACATCCTGCTGAACCTGAAGGGCGTGGTCTTCAAGCTGCACAACCGCGACGAAGTGACGCTGGTTCTGCGCAAGTCCGGCGCCGGCACGGTGCTGGCCAGCGACATCGAGCTGCCGCACGACGTCGAGATCATCAACCCCGGCCACGCCATCTGCAACCTGACGGAAGCAGGCAAGCTGGAAATGCAGATCAAGGTCGAAAAGGGCCGCGGCTACGTGCCGGGCAACGTGCGCGCGCTGTCGGAAGACCGCACCCACACCATCGGCCGCATCGTTCTGGACGCGTCGTTCAGCCCGGTCCGCCGCGTGAGCTACGCCGTTGAAAGCGCCCGCGTTGAACAACGCACCGACCTGGACAAGCTGGTCCTGGACATCGAAACCAACGGCGTCATCTCGCCCGAGGAAGCGGTGCGCCAGTCGGCCCGCATCCTGATGGACCAGATCTCGGTCTTCGCCGCCCTGGAAGGCGCTGGCGATTCGTACGAAGCCCCGGTCCGCGGCACGCCGCAGATCGACCCGGTGCTGCTGCGTCCGGTCGACGACCTGGAGCTGACGGTGCGTTCGGCCAACTGCCTGAAGGCCGAAAACATCTACTACATTGGCGACCTGATCCAGCGTACCGAAAACGAGCTGCTCAAGACCCCGAACCTGGGTCGCAAGTCGCTCAACGAGATCAAGGAAGTGCTGGCTGCACGTGGCCTGACGCTCGGCATGAAGCTCGAGAACTGGCCGCCCCTGGGCCTGGAGCGTCCGTAAGTCTTGAAAGGGTGCCGCCCCTGAAAAGGGGCGTCTCCCGCAGCGCCCGGCCTCACCGCCGGGCAGTTTGCGAAATCGTCGTAAAATGCCCCGTTTTCTACCGGACCGCAGCCTGATTGCAGGCTGATAGAAGAGCCGGCAACCCGATGGCGGAAACGCCTTCTTTAGATTCAAAGGAAACTTATCATGCGTCACGGTAATGGCTTGCGTAAGCTCAACCGCACCAGCAGTCACCGTCTTGCCATGTTCCGCAACATGGCCGTTTCGTTGATCACCCACGAAGCCATCAAGACCACGCTGCCGAAGGCGAAAGAATTGCGCCGCGTCATCGAACCCCTGATCACGCTGGGCAAGGAGCCCACGCTCGCGAACAAGCGTCTGGCTTTTGCCCGTCTGCGCGATCGCGATGCGGTTGTGAAGCTGTTTGCCGAAATCGGCCCGCGCTACGCGGCCCGTAACGGCGGCTACACCCGCGTGCTGAAGATGGGCTTCCGTCAAGGCGACAACGCTCCCATGGCTTTCATGGAACTGGTTGACCGTCCGGAAGTCGATGAAGCCGCTGAGGACAGCGCCGAGTAATTTCGGCAGCTAGATAAGCGACAAGGGCGGGTCTTCGGACCCGCCCTTGTTTTTTTTGGCGTCGCGATGGGGCGCTGCGATTCGCGATGAGGCGCGAATCCACCGATCAGGCGTTGCCCCCATCCTCGCGTTCGCGCCCGCCGCGCAACTGCCCCCGAAGCTCCGCGGCTGTGGCGGCCAACACATCCTGGGGCGGCTGAGGCGGCATCCTGAAAGTCAGGTCCTGCTGCTCGATGTACTGCGTGGACGTCACGTCCTGCGGGTGATGCATCGGAACGACATGGGCGTGCGCGTGCGCGACATGGATGCCCGTGAACGCAAATCCCACGCGCTCGACGCCGTACAGGCGTTTCATCTGGCGGCCCAACCGCTGGCCCAGGTTGACGATGCTGGCGGCAAGGTCAGCCGGCATGTCTTCGTAATAGGGATAGTGCTGCTTGGGAATGATCAGCGTATGCCCGGGGCGCACGGGCTGGATGTCGAGGAAGGCCAGCAGGCGATCGTCTTCGTGGATGACGTGCGCGGGAATCTCGTGACGGGCGATGCGGCAGAACAGGCAGTTGTCGGACATGCTTGCCTCGGCGTGTAAGAGGGCGGCGCGGCGGCCTGGCGCGCGGCGGTTCCGGGAAGGTGGCCGCAATACCGATAAAATACCGCGAGTTACATCCCACGCGGGTATCCCAAGGAGGCTCCATGTTGCGCGATGACGACGTCGTGCTGGTCATCAGCAATGCGCCGGACCTGTTGCTGGCCAAACGCATTGCGCACGTGCTCGTCGAAGACGGACTGGCCGCGTGCGTGAACCTCGGCGCGCCCGGGTTGTCCATCTACCTGTGGAACGGAGAGGTCGAAGGGACGGAAGAAATCCCCATCCAGATCAAGACGACCTACGCGCGGCATGCCGCCGTCGTGCAGGCCTTGTCGAAAATGCATCCCTACGACGTTCCCGAGGTCATCGTGCTGCCGGTCATCGCCGGCGCAGCGCCATACCTGGACTGGGTGCGCGAGCAGACGGCCATTACGCAGAACAAGAGAAACTGATGTTGCAACTTGCCGGTACGGTCGGCGCGCGCGGACGCGCCGAGAGCGCGACCTCCCCCTTTTTCAGGCACTGCCTGATGCTGCTGGCGATGGCCATCCTGCTGTTCGGATGGCAGGCTGCCGCGCGCGCGGATACCGAGTTCCTGGAGCCTGAAAAGGCGTTCGTGTTCAGCGCCAACATGGCGTCCGCGGACACGCTGGAGCTGCACTACAAGGTCGCGCCCGGCTATTACATGTACCGCGAGCGCTTCGCCATTGCCATCAGCCCCGCCGATGCCACCACGTTGGGCGAGGCCGTTTATCCCAAGGGCGAGGTCAAGTACGACCCGACCTTTGAAAAGGACATGGAAGTCTTCCACAAGGACGTGACGATCCGCGTCCCGGTGGGAGCCGGCGGACAGCCGTTCACGCTGACGCTGACGGGCCAGGGCTGCGCGGATGCCGGCCTTTGCTATCCGCCGATGGACAGCACCGTGAAGCTCACGCCTGTGGCAGGTGGATATACGGTGGCGGGCACGGGGCTTGGCGGGGCGTTGGCGCCGCAAGCGGCTTCCGGCGGCTTGTCCGCGCTGGTCAATGCCGGAGACACGGGCCTGGCCGACGCGCTGGGTGGCCTGGGATGGATCAAGACGGCTGGCGTGTTTCTGGTGCTGGGCCTGTTGCTGGCTTTCACGCCGTGCGTGCTGCCCATGATCCCCATCCTGTCGTCCATCGTGCTGGGCGGCGCGCAGCAGGAGCGGCCTAGCCGCGGACGCGGATTGGCTTTGGCCGCCACCTACGTGCTGGGCATGTCGGTGGTGTACACCGCGCTGGGCGTGGCAGCCGGCCTGAGCGGCGCGGGGCTCGCGGCCTGGTTGCAGACGCCGTGGATCCTGACCCTCTTTGCCATCCTGCTGACCGTGCTGGCGCTGGCGATGTTCGATGTCTTCACGTTCCAGATGCCGTCGGGTGTGCAGGCGATGCTGTCCGAGCGCTCGTCGCGCGTGCCGGGCGGACGCTACACCGGCGCCCTGGTCATGGGCGCCTTGTCGGCGCTGATCGTCGGCCCGTGCGTGGCCGCGCCGCTGGCCGGCGCCCTGCTGTATATCTCGCAGACCGGGGACGTGGTCCTGGGCGGATCGGCGCTGTTTGCGATGGCATGGGGGATGGGCGTGCCGCTGTTGATCGTCGGCGCGTCGTCGTCCGCCTTGCTGCCCAAGGCCGGACCGTGGATGGACGGCGTCAAGCGGCTGTTCGGCATGCTGCTGCTGGCGACCGCGTGGTGGATGCTGATTCCCGTCGTGCCCACCTGGGTCCAGATGACGGGGTGGGCGTTCCTGGCTGTCGTGTCGGCCGTGATGCTGCGCGCCTTCGACGCCTTGCCGCAAGGCGCGGGCGCCGGGCGCATGTTCGGCAAGGGCCTGGGCTTGTTGCTTGCCCTGGCGGCCGCGGCGTGGCTCGTCGGTGCGGCCAGTGGCGGGCGCGATGTGCTGCAGCCGCTGTCGCACTTGGCCGCGCGCGGCGATGCGCCGGCTGCCGGCGCCGCCACTGCGGGCGAGGTCCATTTCACGCGTGTGCGCAGCAATGCCGAGCTGGACGCGCTGCTGGCGCAAAGCACCCGGCCGGTGATGCTGGACTTCTATGCGGACTGGTGCGTGTCGTGCCGCGAGATGGAGCGCTTCACCTTCACGGATCCGGGCGTCGCGCAGCGCATGGCGGGCATGGTGCTGGTGCAGGCGGATGTGACCGCGAACAATGCCGACGACCGCGCGCTGCTCAAGCGCTTCCGGCTGTTCGGCCCGCCGGGCATCATGTTCTTCGAGCCGGGCGGTAAGGAAATCGCGGATGCGCGCGTAGTGGGCTTTCAGGACGCAAAGCGCTTCACGGAATCGCTGGACCGCGTGCTCGTGCGTTGAGGGACGAGCACGCTGGCGGCGGGGCATGCGCCAGCGTCTGATGCGCGCAACGCAACGATGCTTGCGTTGAATCAAGAAAGGGCGCGATATACCATGATCGCTTCGCTGCCCGCGCGGCGCATCCCACTCCCTCCAGGCCGGCGCCGTGACGTCCCCCACCGTTGATGCAAGTCAGGACCGGAACGGTCTGATTTATCTTCAATTGATGTTCGTCATGGCCACGTGGGGCCTGAACATCGTCTCCATCAAGTATCTGACCCAGCACATGGACATCCAGGCGCTCGCCGCCGTTCGGATCGTCATTGCGTTCATTACCGTCACCCTCATCATCAAGGCGCGCGGCGGCCGTATCCCGAAGTTGGGTAGCGCGCAGCTGGGCTGGGTGGCGCTTGCCGGCTTTCTGGTCGTGTATGCGCACCAGGTGGCGTTGGTGTCGGGTTTGCGCGTGTCGTCGGCGGCCAACGGCACGCTGATCATGGCCACCAGTCCGTTGCTGTCCGCCTTTCTTGCCGCCATCTTCTACCGAGAAAAACTCACGGCGACTCGCATTGCCGGCGCGCTGCTCGGCCTCCTGGGCGTCGGCATGGTGGTGGTGGGCAGCGGCGCGCAGCTCGGGTTGACCGGCTGGGGCGATGCCGTGGTGTTCGTGGCCGTGCTGGTGTTCGTGTTTGGCGGCCTCGTCATCCAGCGGATGTCACGCATGATGGATCCGCTGGGGATGCTCTGGTACATGTACCTGGCCGGCGGCGTGATGCTGGTGGGACATGCCGCGCTGACGCCGTCGTCGTACCACGCTGAGACGTGGCAGATGGCATGGTGGCCTTGGGCGGTGCTGATGTTTTCGGCGGTGGTCGCGTCCGGTATCAGCAACATCGTGTGGAACGCGGGCATCGCGCGGCTGGGGATCAGCCGCGCCGCGCTGTTCGTGAACTGGCTGCCGATCTTCGGGCTGCTGTTCGCGGCCCTGTTCCTGGACGAGCACGTCACGCTGACGCATGTCGTCGGTCTGGGCTGTGTGCTGGGCGGGACGTGGCTGGGGCTGCGCCGCGGCGCGCAGCCGGCGCGGGCTGCCGCCGCAAAGGCTTGATGGCGGGGGATGCCGGCGTCCTGGCCGGCGGGAGGCGCCGAGCGCAGACGGCCAAAGCCGCCGCGCCCGGAGGTCCTTCTAGCGCTGGTTTTTCAGCAGCTTGGCCGCTTCGATGGCGAAGTACGTCAGGATGCCGTCCGCGCCGGCGCGCTTGAAGGCCAGCAGCGCTTCCATCATGACCTTGTCGTGATCCAGCCAGCCATTGGCGGCGGCCGCCTTGATCATGGCGTATTCGCCGCTGACCTGGTAGGCGAAGGTCGGCACGCGGAACGTGTCCTTGACCCGGCGCAGCACGTCCAGGTAAGGCATGCCTGGCTTGACCATCACCATGTCGGCGCCTTCCTGCAGGTCGCCGGCCACTTCGCGCAGCGCCTCGTCGATGTTGCCCGGATCCATCTGGTAAGCCATCTTGTTGGACTTGCCCAGATTGGTGGCCGAGCCCACGGCATCGCGGAAGGGACCGTAGAACGCGCTGGCGTACTTGGCCGAATACGCCATGATGCGCGTGTGGATGTGGCCGTTGGCCTCGAGCGCGCGACGCACCGCGCCGATGCGGCCGTCCATCATGTCGCTGGGGGCGACCATGTCGACGCCGGCTTCAGCCTGCGTGAGCGCCTGCTTGACCAGGATCTCGACGGTGGGTTCGTTGACCACGTAGCCGTCCGCATCGATGACGCCGTCCTGGCCGTGGCTGGTGTACGGGTCCAGAGCCACATCGCACAGCACGCCCAGTTCCGGGAAACGCGACTTCAGCTCGCGGACCACGCGCGGGATCAGGCCGTCGGGATTGGTGGCTTCGATGCCGTCGGGCGTCTTGAGCGACGGGTCGATGGCGGGAAAGAGCGACAGCACGGGGATGCCCAGCGCCACGCATTCCTCGGCCACGGGCAGCAGCGTGTCCAGCGAATAGCGGACCACGCCGGGCAGGGACGCCACGGCCTGCCGCAGGCCGGAGCCTTCGGCCACGAAGACGGGGTAGATCAGGTCATTGACCGTCAGTGCGTTCTCGCGCACCAGACGGCGGGTGAAGTCGTCGCGGCGCAGGCGGCGGGGGCGGGAAACCGGAAACTCAGGGGTGATGATCTGCGGGTTCATGGTACGACCTTGGGGGAAATCCAATTTTCGATGTGGGCGCCGGCTTCTTCCAGGCCGATGCGCTCAGGCGCCGAGAAGGGAATCGTGTGCAGCGCGCCGATGTCGGCCAGATCCTTGCGGACCGAGAACACGGTGCGCATGCGCTGTCCGTACGGCAGCTTGTCGGCCTTGGTCAGCAGCGCCAGCACCGGGCGGCCGGTGGGGGCAATGAAATTCGCCAGACGCCGGTCCAGTTCCGTCACGCCGCGGCGGATGTCGATGAGCAGCACGATGCCGACGAGCGACTCACGGTCGCGCAGGTAGCCGCCCAGGATGTCCGCCCACTTTTCCTTCTCGTTGCGGGCCACGGACGCATAGCCGTAGCCGGGCAGGTCGACCAGATAGCCGATGTGGGCTTCCGGGTCCAGCGGGTCCGGCAGGCCGAACATGTTGATCAGGCGCGTGCGGCCCGGCGTCTTGCTGGAGAACGCAAGACGGCGCTGGTTGCACAGCACGTTGATGGACGTGGACTTGCCGGCGTTGGAGCGGCCGACAAAGCAGACCTCGGGAGCGCCGGCGGGCGGCAACTGGTCGAGGCGAGCCGCGGAAGTGAGGAAGGAGGCGCGATGTAGGAGGGACACGGATGGCTTTCGATACGGTTGGTTTCGAGCCCTATTGTATAATCCGGCGTTTGCTACAGTGGTCCCCGTGCGCGGAGCCGTCTTTTTTGCTTACTGTTTAGCTGTCATCCAGCCGATAAAAGCCCCTTTCGGGCAGCGCTGACGCAGCTTCGCAGAAAGATCGCAAGCAGGACAAGCAAAACAGGTTCGATACGGTTTTACTGCGAGTGCGGGCAGGCGTGGGCGCCTTTTTGCGCCTTGATCGATGTGATCGTCGAGGTCTTCATGAAGCGTGTGCTGTCCCGGATGTTGGTTGCGAGCGGGCTGTTGCTCGGCGCCTCCGCCCTCTCTGCTACGAGTTTCGCCGCCAATGGCGCTGCGGGCCCGGCCAAACCAGATGCCGCCAAGGGCGGTCAGCTGTTTGACCAAGGCGACGCGGCCCGCGGCATCATTGCCTGTGCCTCCTGTCACGGCGCGGCGGGTAACAGCACCATTCCGGTGAACCCGAACCTGGCCGCGCAGCCGCACGAATACCTGGCCAAGCAGCTTGCCGACTTCAAGGTGAAGGAAGGCGCCAAAGCGCCTGTTCGCAACGGCCCGGGCGGCAATCCCAGCCCCATGACCGTCATGGTGCAGAACCTGACGCCGGCCGACATGCAGAACATCGCGCTGTACCTGGCAACGCAGCCGCTCAAAGAGCCCGCCACGGCTGGCCATGAGAACCTGGTTGAGCTAGGTCAAAAGATCTGGCGTGGCGGTTTGCCAGACCGCAACGTCCCGGCTTGCGCGGCATGCCATTCTGCCAATGGCGCCGGGATTCCCGGTCAGTACCCCCGTCTGTCGGGCCAGTTCCCCGTGTACATCGAAGAGCAACTGAAGCTTTTCCGTAGCGGCGACCGCAAGAACGACGTCATGCATGCCATCGCGGACCGCATGTCGGACGCCGACATCAAGGCGGTGTCGGATTACGCGGCCGGCCTTCGGTAAACGATCGGCCGCAACGTGCGCGGCCGGTCCGCGTTGATGCAACTTGCGCGTGCCGGAACCTCGTTCCGTCATGCACTGTCTATGAGGGGGGTAGCCGATAGCGCGGCCCCCCTTTTTTCATGAATTCGACTCGAACCCACTCCCGCCCCTCTTTGCGCAGCCTGCCAGGCGATCTCTTTGAACTTCTGGGTTCGATGCGTTTTGCCGTCAGCCTGCTGATGTTCATCTGCGTGGCCAGCCTCGTGGGAACGGTGCTGCAGCAGAACCGCTCGTCCAACAACTACATCGACCAGTTCGGCCCGTTCTGGTTTGAAGTGTTCGACAAGTTCTCCATCTGGCACGTCTACAACAGCTGGTGGTTCCTGCTGATCATGGGCTTTCTGGTCGTGTCGACCTCGGTGTGCCTGATCCGCAATGCGCCCAAGATGCTGCGCGACGCCCGGTCGTTCCGCGAGCACGTGCGCGAGGGCAGCTTGCGCGCATTCCCGCATCGCGTGGAAACCACCGAGCCCACCGGCGTGCCGCAGACCGTGACCGGCCTGAAGGCGCTGCTGGGCCGCATGGGGTATGCGGTGCGCGTGCGCGAGGACCAGGATGGCGTCCTGCTGGCCGCCAAGAAGGGCAGCGCGAACCGCCTGGGTTATGTGTTCGCCCACGCGGCCATGGTCATCATCTGTATCGGCGGCCTGCTCGACAGCGAGTTGCCGGTGCGCCTGCAGGTCATGTTCGGCGGCAAGCAGCCCATCGTCGACAACATGCTGATCTCCGAAGTGCCGGAAAGCGGCCGCCTGTCGGTCAACAACCCGAGCTTTCGCGCCAGCGTCCTCGTGCCCGAGGGCGGCCAGGCCAGCACCGCGGTCGTGATGGTGGGTGACGGCGCCCTGGTGCAGCCGATGCCCTTCACGCTCAAGCTCAAGAAGTTCGTTGTCGACTATTACTCCACCGGTATGCCCAGCCGCTTCGCCAGCGAAGTCGAGGTCACGGACCCGGACACCGGCAAGACCTTCGATTCCACCATCGAGGTCAACGAACCGCTGCGCTTCAAGGGCATGACGGTCTATCAATCCAGCTTTGACGATGGCGGCAGCACGGTCGCGCTCAAGGGTTATCCGCTGGTGGGCGCCAACGACGCCACGTTCTCGGTCGATGGCACGGTCGGCAAGACCAGCGAGCTCACCGCGCAGACGGCCAAGGGCCCGCGCAGCATGGGCATCGAGATCACGGCCATGCGTCCCATCAACGTCGAGGACCTGACCCGGGGTGACCCCAAAGGCGCCGACCAGAGCTTTGCCGAACACGTGGCATCGGTTGCCGGCAGCGCGGCCGGCAAGAAGAACGAGAACCTGCGCAACGTCGGGCCCAGCGTCGAGTACAAGCTGATCGACGATGCGGGCCAGGCGCACGAATTCCAGAACTACATGCTGCCCGTCGAGCTGGACGGCGCGGCCGTGTTCCTGGCCGGCGTGCGCAACAACGCGTCCGAGCCGTTCCGCTATCTGCGCATTCCGGCCGACGACGACAGCACCATCGCTGAATTCATGCGCCTGCGCGCCACCCTGGCCGATCCGGCCGCGCGCAAGGAAGCCGCCCGCCGCTTTGCCGAACGCAACAGCCCATCGGGCGCGGACCGCCAACCGCTGGAGACCGCGGCAGAGCGCGCGCTGGACACCTTTGCCGCTGGCGGCCTGCAGGCCGTCGCGGCTTTCCTGCAAGCCAATACGCCCGCCCCGGACCTTGAGCGCGCGGCCGATGTCGTGATCCGCCTGATCGGCGCCAGCATGAACGAATTGCGTGCCATCGCGCGCGAACGCGCGGGTCAGCCGCCCGTGCCCGTCGAGGGCCAGGAAGGCGAACGCGCGGCGGTGTGGTCGCGTCTGGCGGTGGCGGCGCTGTCCGACCTGACCGTCTATCCCGCGCCGGTGTTCCTGTCGCTGGCCGACTTCAATCACGTGCAGGCCAGCGTGTTCCAGGTCAGCCGCACCCCGGGCAAAAACACGGTCTACCTGGGCAGCCTGCTGCTGGTCCTGGGCGTGTTCTCCATGTTCTACATTCGCGATCGTCGTGTCTGGATCTGGGTCAAGCCGCAAGGCGGCGGCAGCAGCGTCCTGGCGGCCATGACGTCTCAGAAGCGTACACTTGACTTCAATCAAGAGTTTGAACGCTTCAAGCAGGCGCTGCTGCGCCAGAAAAAAGGGTCCTGAGGTTATTTATGTCCACGACGACCACCACGCAACCCCCGTCGCCTGAAACGCTCTGGCAGGACGCCTTATCCGAAACCGGCGACAGCCGCGCGCAACGCGGCAAGCCCGACTGGACCGACATCGTCTTCTTTTTGCTGCTGGCAGCGGGCGCGGGATTCGCGCTGACCCGCTACGGGCACGCGATGGACTACTACGAGAAGATCATCCTGTGCGGCACGGTGCCCGCGGTGGCCTGGCTGGGCTGGCTGTGGCGGCCGCTGCGCCGGCTGATGATCGCCTGTGCGATCTCGTCGGGCCTGGCGCTGATGCTCTATGGCACCGACCTCGCCCGCGCCGAGCAGGTGTTCTTCCTGAAGTTTCTGTTTTCTTCGCAGTCCGCCATTCTTTGGATGAGCGCGCTGTTTGCGCTGTCGATGGTGTGCTACTGGATCGGCCTTTTCAGCCCGACGGCTGCCTGGCTGGGCACGGCGCTGAATTGGGGCGCGGTGTTTGCTGGCGTCACGGGTCTGCTCGTGCGCTGGCGCGAGGGCCATCTGATGGGTCCGGACCTGGGTCATATCCCGGTCAGCAACCTGTATGAAGTCTTCGTGCTGTTTTGCCTCATCACGGCGCTGTTCTATCTGTACTACGAACGCAAGTACGCCACGCGCGCGCTGGGCGGCTTCGTGATGCTGGTGGTCACCTCGGCCGTCGTGTTCCTGCTCTGGTATTCGTTCACGCGCGACGCGGGACAGATCCAGCCGCTGGTGCCCGCGCTAAAAAGCTGGTGGATGAAACTGCACGTGCCCGCCAATTTCATCGGCTACGGCACGTTCTCGCTGGCGGCGATGGTGGGCTTTGCGTACCTGGTCAAGCAGCACGGTCAGACGACGTCGTGGGCCAAGCTGGCGCCGCTGTTCATCCTGGGCGTGTTGCTGTGTGCCGAGCCGATGGTGTTCCGCACCGATGGCCTGTCGGCCACCTGGATGCTGTACTTCGGCGTGGGCGCGGTGATCGTGGGCGCCATTCTTCTGGGCCGCCGCCGCATCGCGGAGGCGCTACCCTCGCTGGAAGTGCTGGACGATATCATGTATCGCGCCATCGCGATCGGGTTCGCGTTCTTCACGGTGGCCACCATTTTGGGGGCGCTGTGGGCCGCCGACGCGTGGGGCGCGTACTGGCAGTGGGACCCGAAGGAAACCTGGGCGCTGATCGTCTGGCTGAATTACGCGGCTTGGCTGCACATGCGGCTTATCAAGGGCCTGCGTGGCGCGATGGCTGCCTACTGGGCGCTGATAGGCCTGTTGATTACGGGGTTTGCGTTCCTGGGCGTGAACATGTTCCTGTCGGGCCTGCACTCGTACGGCCAGCTTTAACGCCGTAAATATCCCGGCAGACGAACGAAGGCCCCTGCATGCAGGGGCCTTTGTCTTTTGCGCGACGCCGGTTCAGGGTAGCAGCGATTCGCCGCGAAGCTGGTCCGCCAAGGTTTCGCGCTGGCGCACGACATAGTATTTGTCGCCGTCGACCATGACCTCGGCCGGGCGCCCGCGCGAGTTGTAGTTGCTGGCCATGGTCATGCCGTAGGCGCCGGCCGATTCCACCGCCAGCACGTCGCCTTGGCGGATGGTCAGCAGCCGCTGTTTGGCGAGCCAGTCGGCGCTTTCGCATACAGGGCCGACGAGGTCGTATTCGGCGGGGTCGCCGGCGCGCGGGTGCAGCGGCTGCACGCCATGGAACGCGTCATAGAGCGCCGGGCGCAGCAGGTCGTTCATGGCTGCGTCGACGATGGCGAAATTGCGGGCTTCGGCATGCTTGATGTACTGGACGGTGGTGAGCAGTACGCCGGCGTTGCCGACGAGCGAGCGTCCCGGTTCCAGCACCAGTTGCAGATGACCTTGGCCGCGCGCGTTCAACCGTTCAAAAACGCGGTCGAGCAGGGCGCGGGGCGAAGGCGGCGTCTCGTCCAGGTAGCGGATGCCCAGTCCGCCGCCCAGGTCCAGGTGTTCGATAGCGATGCCCGCCTGTTGCAGGCTTTCGATCAGGTCCAGCAGCTTTTC
This sequence comes from Achromobacter sp. GQ309, assembly GCF_059759315.1. NCBI lineage: Bacteria > Pseudomonadati > Pseudomonadota > Betaproteobacteria > Burkholderiales > Alcaligenaceae > Achromobacter > Achromobacter sp. GQ309. The sequence goes on along the minus strand of NZ_JCAXDP010000008.1, from coordinate 269,951 downwards.
GAGGGCATCGAAGTAGGGACTGATGTCGGTGAGCTGCGAGCCGATGTGGCAGTCCACGCCGACGATCCGAAGACCGGGCAGCGACTGCGCAGTGCGGTAGGCCTCGAGCGCGTCGCCGATGGCGATGCCGAATTTGTTTTCCTTCAGGCCGGTCGAGATGTACGGGTGCGTGCGGGCGTCGACGTCCGGGTTCACGCGCAGCGACACGGCGGCGCGCAGGCCCATGTGTGCCGCGACGTCGGACAGGCGGTGCAGTTCGTCGACCGATTCGACGTTGAAGCACTTTACGCCAGCGCGCAGCGCATCGCGCATTTCCCAGGCCTGCTTGCCCACGCCTGAGAACACGATGCGGGAAGCATCGGCGCCGGCGGTAAGCGCGCGATGCAGTTCGCCGCCGGACACGATGTCAAAGCCGGCGCCCAACCGCGCAAATTCGCCGAGCACGGCCAGATTGGAGTTGGCCTTCATGCCATAGCAGACGAGCACCGGACGCGGTCCGATGGCGCTGCAATAGGATTGCCACGCGGCTTTCAGCGCCGCGCGGGAGTAGACGTAAAGAGGTGTTCCCAACCGTTCGGCCAGATGGTCAAGCGGCACATCTTCGGCGTACAACACATTATTGCGGTACTGGAAGTAGGGATGGCCGGCCAGGTCTGGCGGAGTGGGGAACGGTGGCGTCATGGGAGGGTCGGGGCCGGAGGGATCTGCACCGGCGGCGCGGTCTGCTGCGTACTGGCCGGCGCCTTGCTGCCTTCAGGGGGCGGCGGCATGGAGAGCGGCCCCTTGTACCCGCAGGCCGCCACGATGCCGGTCGCCATGAGCGTGGCTACAATGCGAAGAGCCATGCGGCTGTATGCCAATTGGAACACTGGGAACTCCGTAATTCTTGCAGGCTCGATTATGACCGAAACCGAATTTCTTGCGTTGATCGACCAAGTGCTGGACAGCATCGAAAGCCAGGCCGATGACTGGGCGGCTTCGCTCGACGTCGATGTCGAAACCAGCCGCAGCGGCAATGTGCTGACCATGGTTTTCGAGGACAACACCCACGTCGTGGTGAACAGCCAGGCCGCCATGCAGGAGCTGTGGGTCGCCGCGCGCAGCGGCGGCTTCCATTACCGCTTTGATGGCCAGCACTGGAACGATACCCGGGGCGGGCCGCAGCTGCCGGACGCCTTGTCTCAGATCTGCTCCGCTGCCGCCGGCGTCCCCGTGACGATACGGCTGTAAAAAAGGCCGGCCCAGTGGGCCGGCCTTTTTGCATCAGAAAGGAATCTTCTGCGACCAGGGCGTGGTGGTTTGCGTCCCCACGCCCGGCGCGACCTTGATCCGGGTGTCCTCGCTGGAGCTGCTGCTCAGGCCATTCAGGAATTCACCCAGTGTGTCGGCTTCGGGCAGTCCGAGGCGCGCCACGGCCTGTCCCGGCGGAAACTCCGAGAAGTAGAACTCGCCGTTCTCGACGAGCAGACCGTCCGGACGCGGACGCTGCTTTTCTTCCGGCACGCCCTTCAGCACGCTCTGCATGTAGTCCACCCAGATCGGCATGGCGACGCCACCGCCGGTTTCGCGCGAACCCAGCGACTTGGGCTGGTCAAAGCCCAGCCAGGCGGTTGCCGCCAGCGTCGGCGTGTAGCCCGAGAACCAGGCGTCCACGGATTCGTTGGTCGTGCCCGTCTTGCCGGCGATGTCGCCGCGCTTGAGGAGCGCCCGGGCGCGCGCCGCGGTGCCGTACGTGGTAACGCCGCGCAGGATGTCGTCCATGACCCAGGCGGTGCGCGGGTCGATGGCGCGGGCTGCCGCGTCGCCGGCCACAACCGGCTTGGATTGCATGATGACCTTGCCGCTGCTGTCGGTGACGCGGTCGATGAGATAAGGCGTGACGCGGTAGCCGCCGTTGGCGAACACCGAGAACGCGCCGGCCAGTTGCAGCGGCGTGACCGAACCTGCGCCCAGCGCCAGCGGCAGCACGGCGGGCTGCCGCGCCTTGTCAAAGCCGAAGCGGGTCAGGTAATCCTGCGCGTACTGCGGGCCGATGGCCTGCAGGATGCGGATCGACACCATGTTCTTGGACTTGTACAGGCCTTGGCGCAGCGTCAGCATGGGCTCGTACTGGTTGCCGTAGTTCTTGGGATTCCAGGCCTTCGAGCCGGTTTGCGCGGCGGTCAGTTCGAACGGCTGGTCCGAGATCTGTGTGCCCGGCGTCAGGCCGCGTTCCAGCGAGGCGGCGTAGATGAAGGGCTTGATGTTCGAGCCCGGCTGGCGCCATGCCTGTGTCACGCGGTTGAAGTTGCCGCGGTAGAAATCGAAGCCGCCGACCATGGCACGGATGGCGCCGTCCTGCGGCGACAGCGCGACGAACGCTGCCTGCACCGACGGCAAGTTGATGATTTCCCAGTTGTCGCCGAACTTGCGGATGTAGACCACGGAGCCGCGCTTGATGCGCTGTTCGGGCTTGGCCTTGTCGTTCAGCGCGCGGGCCACGACACCCAGCACCTTCTTGTCCGTCACGGTGATGACTTCGCGCGAGCTGCGCGCCAGCTTCACTTCGGTGGGGCTGGCCGACAGCACGACCGCGGTCAGCAGGTCGCCGCTGTCCGGGAACTTGTCGAACACGCCATCCAGGAACTCGTCCAGCGCGGCGGGGTTGTTCTCGGTGCCGGCGGGCAGGTCCAGCTGTTCTTCCGGGCCGGGGTAGGGCGCGCGGCGCGTGTATTCCAGCACGCCTTCGCGCACGGCGCGGTAGGCGGCTTCCTGGTCCTTGGACTGCACGGTCGTGTAGATGTTGATGCCGCGCGAATAGACGTTGTCCTGGTACACGTTGTAGAGGAGCTGGCGCGCCAGCTCGGCCACGTATTCGCCATGGATGGAATAGCCGCCGGCCGGGGTGCCTTCGGCGGACTTCATGACGATGGGCTGCGCCATCGCCTGCTTGTATTCGGGTTCGGTCAGGTAGCCCAGCGAATGCATGCGGCCCAGCACGTAGCGCTGGCGGAGTTCGGCGCGGGGGCGGTTGGCGATGGGGTTGAAGCGCGAGGGGGCCTTGGGGATGCCGGCCAGCATGGCGGCTTCGGCCGGCGTGATTTCGGACAGCGGCTTGCCGAAATACGTGCGCGACGCGGCCGCGAATCCGTAGGCGCGATGACCCAGGTAGATCTGGTTCATGTAGAGCTCGAGGATCTGGTCCTTGGTGAGCTCGGATTCAATCTTGAAGGTCAGCAGCAGTTCGTAGAACTTGCGTGAATAGGTCTTTTCGGACGACAGGTAGAAGTTGCGCGCGACCTGCATCGTGATCGTGCTGGCGCCCTGCGTCTTGGACATGTTGATCAGGTTGGTCAGGCCGGCCCGCACCACGCCCATCCAGTCGATCCCGCCATGCTGGTAGAAGCGGTCGTCCTCGGCCGCCAGGACCGCCGATTTCATGACGTCCGGGATTTCGTTGAAGCGCAGCACGTTGCGGCGTTCTTCGCCGAACTCGCCGATGAGGACGCGGTCTGCCGTGTACACGCGCAGCGGCACCCGCGGACGGTAGTCCGTCATGGCGTTCAGGTCGGGCAGGTTGGGCCACGCGAGCGCCAGCGCCATGCCCGCGAGCAGGACGCCGCACAGGAACAGGCCGGCGAAAAGGATGCCGGTTTTAACGAAGAACCGCAGTATCGGGGAGCCGCTGCTGGCGGGCTTGTCTTTCTTGGAGGAATTCTGGGGCTTGCTCATCGCGGCGATTTTACGGGTATCTCCGGTCCCGCCTCATCGTGGCGGATCGGTTTCTGTAACAAAATAGGTCAGTGTGGTGCGCGGGCAACTGCGGCAAATGTGATAATGCCGGCATGAACTTTGCCGCTAACTCATGTCCGGAGGCAGCCCCGGACCCGGCGCGCGCCGACGCCGCGCCTGAAAGCCAGCCCTGCGCCGTCGAGTGCACGGGCAAGACCGCGTCGTTGCCGCACGACCTGCCGGTATTTTTGGTCGGAATGATGGGCGCGGGCAAGACAACCATAGGCCGTAGCCTGGCGCGCGCGCTGGGGCGCGACTTTATGGATCTGGATCATGAGCTCGAGGCGCGTTGCGGCGTGCGGGTGCCGGTAATCTTCGAAATCGAGGGCGAAGCCGGTTTTCGTCGCCGAGAGTCCGCCGCCTTGGAAGAGTGTACCCAACGGCGCAACATAATTCTTGCAACGGGCGGCGGCGCCATCCTGGACGCCGGGAACCGGCAGCTTCTGCACGAGCGCGGCATCGTCGTCTATCTGCGCGCCAGCGTGGACGAATTGTTCCGCCGGACCTGCCGCGACCGCAACCGGCCCCTCCTGGCCACCGCCGACCCGCGCGGCACCCTTCGCGACCTGATGACCCGGCGCGAACCCCTATATAAGGAAGTCGCCGACCTGGTGGTGGAAACGGGGTCAATGCCCATCCACACCCTGGTCAAGGCGCTGCTGCCGCAATTACAAGCATTCGAGAAGCGCATATGAACGTTGTTGACGTTGAAACTCCGGGCGGAAGCTATCCGATCCACATCGGACCGGGCCGTCTGGACTCCCTGGATCAATGCATTCCCGCGGACGCTACCGCGATTGCGGTCGTCACCAATCCGACCGTGGCGGCCCTGTATGCCGAACGCGCGGAAGCCGCGCTGGCGCGCTCGGGCAAGCGGGTGCTGCGCATCGAACTCCCCGACGGCGAGGCCTATAAGGACTGGCAGTCGCTCAACCTGATCTTCGACGCGCTGTTGGGCAATCGCCTGGACCGGCGCTGCGTCCTGGTGGCGCTGGGCGGCGGCGTCATCGGCGACATGACCGGTTTTGCCGCGGCCGTGTACATGCGCGGCGTGCGTTTTCTGCAGGTGCCCACCACGCTGCTGGCGCAGGTCGACTCCTCGGTGGGCGGCAAGACGGCCGTGAACCACCCGCTGGGCAAGAACATGATCGGCGCCTTCTACCAGCCGATCGCGGTCGAGATCGATACCGACGTGCTGGGCACACTGCCGGCGCGCGAGGTCTCGGCGGGCCTGGCCGAGGTCATCAAGTACGGCCTCATCCTGGATCCGGAATTCTGGCGCTGGTGCGAGGACAATGCGCAAAAACTGCGCGCGCTGGACCCCGAGGCCGTCACGTATGCCATCCGCCGCTCGTGCGAGCTGAAGGCGCAGGTGGTGGGCAAGGACGAGCGGGAATCCGGGCTGCGCGCCATCCTGAACCTGGGTCATACGTTCGGCCATGCCATCGAATCGGGCCTGGGCTACGGCGCCTGGCTGCACGGCGAGGCCGTGGGCTGCGGCATGGTGCAAGCCGCTGAGCTGTCGGCCGATGTGGCCGGCTTTGATCCCGCCGACGTCGAACGCGTTCGCGCGCTGGTCCAGGCCATCGGCTGCCCGACCGTCGCGCCGGACCTGGGCGCCGACCGTTGGTTGGACCTGATGCAGGTGGACAAGAAGACCGAAGGCGGCTCGATCCGCTACGTGCTCATGACACGCATCGGTGAAGCCCTGATGCGGCCGGCCCCCGACGACGCGGTGCGCGCCGTGCTGGCACGAACCACCCAGTAAACGTAGTGAAGGACGGTGTTGCAGATGAATGAACTGGCTTCCTATGCTTCTCACCCGTCCCGATCGCGCGGCCGGGCGCATGCCGAGCCGCCACCCGAGAACCGCACGGAATTCCAGCGCGACCGGGATCGCATCGTCCATTCCAGCGCCTTCCGGCGGCTGGAATACAAGACGCAGGTCTTCGTCAATCACGAGGGCGACCTGTTCCGCACTCGCCTCACGCACAGCCTGGAAGTGGCGCAGATCGCGCGCACGCTGGCGCGCAGCATGGGGCTGTCCGAAGACCTGACCGAAGCCATTTCGCTGGCGCACGACCTGGGGCACACGCCGTTCGGCCATGCCGGCCAGGACGAGCTGAACGCCTGCATGCGCGAACTGGCGCCGGAGGCGGGCGGCTTTGAACACAACTTGCAAAGCCTGCGGGTGGTGGATGAGCTTGAAGAGCGCTATGCCGACTTCAATGGCTTGAACCTGTGTTTCGAGACGCGCGAGGGCATTCTCAAGCATTGTTCGGTGGCCCACGCACGGGTGCTGGGAGATGTCGGCGAACGGTTTCTGAACCGCACGCAGCCGTCGCTGGAGGCGCAGCTTGCCAACCTGGCTGACGAAATCGCCTATAACAACCACGACGTGGACGACGGCCTGCGGTCCGGGCTCATCACGCTGGATCAGCTGAAGGAAGTGTCGATCTTCGAGCGCCACCATGCGTACGTGATGGATCGCTATCCCGGTCTGGCGCCGCGGCGCGCAGTTGCTGAAACGATACGCCGCATGATCAATACGCTGATCGTCGACCTGACCCACACGTCGCTGGCGCGCATCCGCGACGCGGCGCCGGCCAGCGCGGACGACGTGCGCCGCTCGCCGCCGCTGGCGGGGTTTTCCGACGAGATCCGACGCGAAGCCGACACGCTGAAGAAATTCCTGTTCGACAACCTGTACCGCCACTATCGCGTGCTGCGCATGACGCGCAAGGCGCGGCGCATCGTGCGCGAGCTGTTTGCGGTGTTCCTGGATGATCCGCGTCTGCTGCCGCCCGATTACCGCCGCGCGCAGTTCAACGAACAGGCGCGCGCCATCTCGGACTATATCGCCGGCATGACCGACCGCTACGCCATCCGCGAACACAAGCGGCTGTTCGATATGGCGTAGGGTTCCGCTGTCAGCGGCGCTTGCGGTAGGGCTCGTCGGCCTCGACGAAGGTCGCTTCGGCCAGCGCGTCCCGCGTCCATTCCTGCATAGCCGGCAGCGCCAGTACAGCATCCATGTACTCGCGCACCGGACCTGCCGCGGCGATGTTGTAGGTCTTGAAACGCGAGACCACCGGCGCAAAGAAGGCGTCGGCAATGGAAAACCCGCCAAAAAGAAACGGGCCGCCCTGGCCGAACTGCACACGCGTTTCCTGCCAGATGGCCTGCACGCGCGCGACGTCCGCGAGCGCCGCGTCGGGGAAGTCGATGCCCGGCAAATCGGCTTCGACATTCATCGGCATGGCTTGGCGCAGCGCGCCGAAACCGCTATGCATCTGCGCGGCCAGCGAACGCGCGCGGGCGCGGGCCTTGGCGTCTTTCGGCCACAAGGCGGCCTCCGGATGACGCTCGGCGGCGTACTCGCAGATGGCCAGCGAATCCCACACGGCGAAATCGCCGTCCAGCAGCACGGGCACCAGGCCGGCGGGCGACACCGCCGCGACACGCTTGGAAAATTCCTCGGTGAACAGGCCGACCTTCTGCTCCGTGAACGCGATGCCCGCGGCGCGCAGCGCGATCCACGGACGCATGGACCAGGACGAGTAGTTCTTGTTGCCGATGATCAGGGTGTACATGCTGGCTTTCCCATTGGATGGAGTGGGGGTGTTCAGTCGCCCGGCTTGCGGCGCAAAAGCTTGCCCAGATACTGGCCGGTATGGCTGGCCTGCGTTGCTGCCACGATTTCCGGCGTGCCTTGCGCCACGACCCTGCCGCCGCCGTCGCCGCCTTCAGGACCCATGTCGATAAGCCAGTCGGCCGTCTTGATGACGTCCAGGTTGTGCTCGATGATGAGCACCGTGTTGCCGGCGTCCACCAACTGATTGAGCACCTGAAGCAGCAGTTCGATGTCGCGGAAATGCAGGCCGGTCGTCGGCTCGTCCAGGATGTACAGCGTGCGCCCGGTGCTGCGGCGCGACAGCTCCTGCGAAAGCTTCACGCGCTGCGCCTCGCCGCCGGACAGCGTGGTCGCGCTTTGCCCCAGGCGGATGTACGACAGACCCACGTCGATCAGCGTATGCAGCTTGCGCGAGATGGCGGGCACCGATTCGAAATATTCGAGCGCCTGCTCCACCGTCAGGTCCAGCACTTCGCTGATGTTGCGGCCGCGGTAGCGGATTTCGAGCGTCTCGCGGTTGTAGCGCTTGCCGTGACAGACGTCGCAGGGCACGTACATGTCGGGCAGAAAGTGCATCTCGACCTTGACCACGCCGTCGCCCTGGCAGGCTTCGCAGCGGCCGCCCTTCACGTTGAAACTGAACCGCCCCGGGTCATAGCCGCGCGTGCGCGCTTCCGGCACGCCGGCGAAGAGTTCGCGGATCGGCGTGAACAGTCCCGTGTACGTGGCGGGATTGCTGCGCGGCGTGCGCCCGATGGGGCTTTGATCCACGCTGATGATCTTGTCGAAGTTCTCCAGCCCCTGCATCGACACGTAGGGGGCGGGCTCGCTCTGCGCGTGATGCAGTTGGCGCGACACGGCCACCGCCAGCGTGTCGTTGATGAGCGTGGACTTGCCCGAACCGGACACGCCGGTCACGCAGACGAGGCGGCCGGCGGGCACGTGCAGGTCGACGTTCTTGAGGTTGTTGCCGGTGGCGCCGGTGAGCGTCAGCCACGGCAGTTCGTCGTCGACAGGGCGGCGCTTCGGGATGGCGATGGCGCGCGCGCCGCTCAGGTATTGGCCGGTCAGCGAATTGGGATCGCGCTGCACGGTCTCGGGATCGCCTTGAGCGACGACTTCGCCGCCGTGCTCGCCCGCGCCCGGTCCCATGTCCACGACCCAGTCGGCCATGCGGATCATGTCCTCGTCATGCTCGACCACAATGACGCTGTTGCCGAGATCGCGCAGGTGCTGCAGCGTGCCGATCAGGCGGTCGTTGTCGCGCTGGTGCAGGCCGATGGAGGGCTCGTCCAGCACGTACATCACGCCCGTCAGGCCCGAGCCGATCTGGCTGGCCAGCCGGATGCGCTGTGCCTCGCCGCCGGAGATCGTGTCCGCGCTGCGGTCCAGCGACAGGTAGTTCAGGCCGACGTTGTTCAGGAAGCTCAGCCGGGCCTCGATCTCGCGCACGATGCGCTGCGCGATCTCCTGCTTGGCGCCCGTCAGGTTCAGGTTGCGGAACCAGTCCAGGCAGCTGGACAGCGGCATGGCCTCGACTTCGTAGATGGCCTGGCCGTGGCGTTCGCCGCCGCGCGGGTCATGGCCGATCAGCACATTGCGCGCTTCGGGGCGCAGGCGCGAGCCGGCGCAGTCCGGGCAGGTCTTGATGTTGCGGTACTTGCCCAGTTCCTCGCGCACCGTCGCCGAGTCCGTTTCGCGCCAGCGGCGCTCCAGGTTCGGGATGACGCCCTCGAAGGTGTGGCGCTTGACGGTGCTGCGGCCTTTTTCGTTCAAGTACAGGAACGAGATCTCTTCCTCGCCGGATCCGTACAAGACCTTGTCGCGCAACGCTTCGGGCAGGTCTTCAAAGGGCGCCTCGATGTCGAATTCGTAATGCGCGGCCAGGCTGGTCAGCAGCGAGTGGGTGAAGGCATTGCGGCGATCCCAGCCGCGGATCGCGCCGGCGGCCAGGCTGAGTTCCGGAAAGGCGACGACCCGCTTGGGATCGAAGAAGCCGACCTGTCCGATGCCGTCGCAACTGGGGCAGGCGCCCATCGGGTTGTTGAAGCTGAACAGGCGCGGTTCCAGTTCGGGCAGGCTGTGGCTGCACACCGGGCAGGCGTAGCGGCTGGAGAAGACGTGTTCGCGCTCGCTGTCCATGTCCAGCGCCAGGGCACGGCCTTCGGCGAGCTGCAGCGCCGTCTCGAAGCTTTCGGCCAGGCGCTGCTTGCTTTCGGGCTTGATGCGCAGGCGGTCGATGACGACGTCGATATCGTGCTTCTCGGTCTTCTTCAGCGGCGCCATGCCGTCGATTTCCACCAATTGGCCATCGACGCGCAGACGAACGTAGCCCTGCGCCTGCAGGCTGGCGCATTCGTCCTCGAAGCTGCCTTTCTTGCCGCGCGCAATGGGCGCCAGCACCGCCAGCCGCGTCTCGGGCGTCCAGCCCAGCACCGCGTCCACCATCTGGCTGACGCTCTGGGCCTGCAGCGGCAGGCCGTGGTCGGGGCAGTAGGGCGTGCCGACGCGCGCGTAGAGCAGGCGCAGGTAGTCGTGGATTTCGGTGATGGTGCCGACCGTGGAGCGCGGGTTGTGTCCCGCGGCCTTCTGTTCGATCGAGATGGCCGGAGACAGGCCCTCGATGAGATCCACATCCGGCTTGTCCATCAGTTGCAGGAACTGGCGGGCGTAGGCCGAAAGGCTTTCCACGTAGCGCCGCTGGCCTTCCGCGTACAGCGTGTCGAATGCCAGCGAGGATTTGCCGGACCCGGACAGGCCAGTGACGACCACCAGCTTGTGGCGCGGCAGGTCCAGCGAGACGTTCTTGAGATTGTGGGTGCGAGCACCCCGGATGCGTATGGTCACGTCGGTATGGGTAACGTCCAGTTGCGTCGTCGATGACGCCTTTGATCCCGCGCACCCTTTGGGCGCATTTAAGCGATTTCAAAGGCCAACTTGGTACTATAGCGCGCCGAATCCTCTCGCGTTCAAGGCCGTTCATCCGGTTGGACTGGCCCGAGGCCGGCGCCGCACCGCAAGCATCAGACCGTGAGCGTATGACATGAGAAGCATGCGCGCCGCCCTAGTCATCGTTGAAATTTCCGCATGCCGGCAGATAAAAAACTGAAATTGACCCCCTCCGAGCGCCGCGCCAGCGTGGCCCTGGCCGGCCTGTTCGCCGCGCGGATGCTGGGGCTGTTCCTGTTGCTGCCGGTTTTTGCCGTTGCCGCAAGCGGCATGCCGGGCGGCGACGATCCCGCCCGCGTGGGGCTGGCGCTGGGCATGTACGGCCTGACCCAGGCGTTCATGCAGATTCCCTTCGGTCTGGCGTCCGATCGCTGGGGGCGCCGTCCGGTGGTGATCTTCGGGTTGTTGCTGTTTATCGCCGGCAGCATCGTCTGTGCGCAGGCGACGGACGTCTTCTGGATCACCATAGGCCGCGCCATCCAGGGCGCCGGCGCCATTTCCGCCGCGGTCACCGCCTGGCTGGCCGACGCCACCCGCGACGAGGTACGCACGCGCGCCATGGCGATGGTGGGCGCATCGATCGGATTGTCGTTCGCCGTGTCCCTGGTGCTGTCGCCGGTGCTGGTGGGCTGGTGGGGGCTGTCGGGCCTGTTCTGGACCATCGCCTGCCTGGGCGTCGTCTGCCTGGCCGTGGCGCGCTTCGTGGTGCCCGTGGTGCCTCGCACGCAGGCCCGCACGATGCAGGCGGCCAAGCCGCGCGAGGTCCTGACCCATCGCGACCTGTTGCGGCTGAATTTTGGCGTCTTTGTCCTGCATCTGATCCAGGTGTCGCTGTTTGTCGTGGTGCCGGCGCTGCTGGCCAAGGTCGGCGGACTGGACGCGCGTGACTTGTGGAAGGTCTACCTGCCGGTCATCCTGGTGTCGTTCGTGCTGATGGTGCCGGTGGTCTTCGTGGCCGAAAAGCGCCGGGCGCACCGCGGCGCGCTGCGCGCGTCGGTGGCCGGCCTGGTGCTGGTGTGCGCGCTGCTGCCGGCCGCCAGCCACGGCTTTTACACGCTGGCCATCGCGCTGACCGGATTCTTCGTCGCTTTCAATGTGCTGGAGGCGCTGCAACCGTCGCTGGTCTCGCGCGTGGCGCCGCAGGCCTACAAGGGATTGGCGCTGGGCTTCTACAACACCGCGCAGGCCGCGGGTCTGTTCGCCGGGGGCGCGCTGGGCGGCTGGCTGGCGGGGCATTCGGGCGCCAGCGCCGTGTTCATCGGCGCGGCAATCCTGTCGGCCGTGTGGCTGGCGGTCACCTGGGCGCTGCGGCCCTTGGCCTGACCGTTGCGGGCTTTCCCGCAGGCTTCGGAAAGTCGCGGATCTGGCCCCGAACGGCGTCCAACAGCGCCGAAATGGTTTGCCTGCGGTGATCGATTTGTCACCGATCCCGTTTGGCGCGGCGGGCGCTTTCGTCGATAATACGCATCAACACAGGCTTCACCTGGGCATCGCCGGTCATCGCTTCGATGACCGGCGAGTTTCATGAAGCCGGTCTTCAACATCGCTTTTTTATGTTGTTGCCGGCGCGCTCGCGGCAACGCTAGTCGCAGGCTGTCAACAACAGAGGGACATCGGCATGGCATCGGTTAACAAAGTCATACTCGTGGGCAATCTGGGTCGCGACCCGGAAGTCCGCTACAGCCCCGACGGGGCGGCAATCTGCAACATGTCGATCGCCACGACCTCGTCCTGGAAGGACAAGGCCAGCGGCGAAAAGCGCGAAGAAACGGAATGGCACCGCGTCGTCATGTACAACCGCCTGGCTGAAATCGCCGGCGAATACCTGAAGAAGGGCCGCTCGGTCTACATCGAAGGCCGCCTCAAGACGCGCAAGTGGCAAGACAAGGACACCGGCGCCGACCGCTACAGCACCGAAGTCGTCGCTGACCAGATGCAGATGCTGGGCGGCCGCGAAGACGGCGGCGGCGGTGGTGGCGGCAACTACGGTGGCGGCGGCTACGACGACGCGCCGCGCCAGCAGCGCGCTGCCCCGGCCCAGCGCCCGGCGCCGCAGCAGCGCCCGGCTCCCGCAGCGGCCCCGGCCAGCAGCGGCGCCAACTTGGCCGACATGGACGACGATATTCCGTTCTAAGCGTCGCCCCGCGTTAGGTATGTTCAAGACCCCGGCTTTCAATGGAAGGCCGGGGTTTTGCTTTTGGGGAACACGGGGCGACGCAGGCGCGCCTCAAGGGCTAGGGACGGTCCGCGCCAGCGATTTCCTTTGCAGGACCTGGCTGAAATGCCTCAACCAGAAAATCGATAAACGCCCGCGTGCGAGCCGTCTGGTTGCGGCGCTGCGGGTAATAGACGAACAGGTCCGCCGACGGCAACGCGAAGTCGGGCAGCACCACCCGCAACCTGCCGCTTTCCAGATATTTGGCCAGATCCCATTCCGACCGGATGAGGATGCCGTGGCCTTCCAGGGCCCAGCCCAGCACGATGTCGCCGTCATTGCTGGATAGCCCGCCTTCCACCTTCACCACTTCGACGCGGCCTTTGTGCGTGAACCGCCAGACGCCGTGCGCCTCGTCGTTTTGCCGGTGAAGAATGCACTGGTGATGCGCCAGGTCGGCCAGTGTTGCCGGCGTGCCGTGCGCCTTCAGGTAGCGGGGCGACGCGCACAAAAAGCGCCGGTTGGTCATGATGCGCCGGGCGGCTAGGCGCTTGTCGGGCAGTTCGCCGAAGCGGATGGCCAGATCGAATGCGCCTTCCACCAGGTCGACGGGCCGGTCCGTTACCTCCAGTTCAACCTGCACTTGCGGATAGCGCTTCGCAAAGTCAGAGACCAGCGGCGCGATGGTCGTGCGGCCGAACCCCAGCGTGGCGTTGACGCGGATCAGGCCGCGCGGCTGGGCGCTGCTGCTGGACACCACGTCTTCCATCTCGCGCAGGTCCGCCAGGATCCGGGTCGCATAGGCCAGGTAGGTCTCGCCTTCGTTGGTCAGGCTGATGCTGCGCGTGGTGCGGTTGACCAGCCGCACGCCAAGGCGCTTTTCCATCAGGGCCAGTCGTTTGGTGGCCGCCGGTGGCGTCAGATCCAGTTGCCGCGCCGCCGCGGACAGGCTGCCCAGCCGGGCGATCAGCACGAAGAACTGCAGCTCGGAGGCTAGGTCGGCTTTCACTGAAAGTAAATAATCAAATGAACTTGGGTGAATTCTAGGGCAGGGATGCGCCACTAATCTATCGATTCCCGATGCGACCCAACCGGAGACAAGCCATGAGAATCGTCGACATCCGCGAGCAGACCCTGCCCATCAGCTCGCCCATCCGCAACGCCTACATCGACTTCAGCAAGATGACGCTGAGCTTGGTCGCCGTGATCACCGACGTGATCCGCGACGGTAAGCCGGTGGTCGGGTACGGCTTCAATTCGAATGGCCGCTATGGACAGGGCAAGCTCATGCGCGAGCGATTCATCCCGCGCGTGCTGGAAGCAGACCCGGACACGCTGGTGGACGCCACGGGGCGCAACCTGGATCCGCACAAGGTCTGGGACGCGATGTTCAAGAACGAGAAGCCCGGCGGCCACGGTGAGCGGTCGGTGGCGATCGGCACCATCGACATGGCCGTGTGGGATGCGGTCGCAAAAATCGAAGGCAAGCCGCTTTTCCAGTTGCTGGCCGAACGTTACGGCAATGGCCAGCCGGACCGGCGGGTGTTTGTGTACGCGGCCGGCGGCTACTACCACCCAGGGCAGGACCACGCCGCGCTTAAAGACGAAATGCGCAGCTATCTCGATCGCGGCTACACGGTCGTGAAAAAGAAGATCGGCGGCGCGTCGCTGGACGAGGACCTTCGCCGGATCGACTCGGTGCTGAGCGTGCTGCAGGACGGCCAGAAGCTGGCTGTGGATGCGAACGGGCGGTTCGACCTGGACACGGCGATTGCCTACGCCAAGGCGCTGTCGCAGTACGACCTGTTCTGGTACGAGGAGCCGGGCGATCCGCTCGACTTCGAGCTGCAGGCGACGCTGCGTAATTACTACGACAAGCCCATGGCCACGGGCGAAAACCTCTTTTCGATGCAGGATGCGCGCAACCTGATCCGCTATGGCGGCATGCGCGCCGACCGCGATTATCTGCAGTTCGATTGCGCGCTCAGCTATGGGCTGGTGGAGTATCTGCGCACGCTCGCGATGCTGCGTCAGCATGGCTGGTCCGCGAGCCGCTGCGTGCCGCATGGCGGGCATCAGATGTCGCTGAACATCGCGGCGGGGCTGGGTCTGGGCGGAAATGAGAGCTACCCGGATCTGTTCCAGCCCTTTGGCGGCTTTCCGGATGGGGTGAAGGTGGAGGCCGGCTACGTCACGATGCCGGATCTGCCGGGCATCGGCTTTGAGGGCAAGTCCGATCTGTACGCGGTGATGCAGGCGCTGTCCGCTTGATTGCCGGCGACGGCGGTCCCGTTGGCCGCGCCAGCGGGAACCGCCGTACTGCACTGATTCAGGCCTTCACACCGCATCCGATGTGGTTGGCCTGCATCGCGAAATAAATTGTTTCACTTTACCCGCTTGCGTCGTCTATCTAGTAGTAGGTAAGATTCATCCCATCGACGCAGCGCAAACAACAAACCGCCCGGCGCCGAAATCAGAAATACAGTAGGACCGCTTTTTTATTTCTCTCGACATCTACCTACAAGTAGATAGCTAACTGAAACGCATACTGCATCTAAAACTGGAGATTGACCATGAAGACCCTCGTATCCGCCCTGATCCTTTCCGCTTCCTTCATCGGCGCTGCCCAAGCTGGCGAACTGGACTATCCGCCCGAACTGAACACCCAAAGCACGGTGACCCGCGCTCAAGTGCAGCAAGAACTGGCCGCCGCCCGCGTCAACGGTGAACTGGCATTCGGTGAAGAAGGCTACGCCGCCGCCCCGATCGCCTTCACCAGCGACAAGACCCGCGCTCAGGTCAAGCAAGAACTGGCTGCTGCCCGCGCTCAAGGTCTGACCGACGGTGGCGAACTGGACTACCCGCCCGTTCAAGGCTGATTTTTTCGACCAAACCTCTATCTATAGATAGATAGCTTCAACCCAACAACGCAACACTGCATTTCAAACCAACCTGACTGGAGATTTCTCATGAAGACCCTCGTTTCCGCCCTGATCCTTTCCGCTTCCTTTATCGGCGCTGCCCAAGCTGGCGAACTGGACTATCCGCCCGAGCTGAACACCCAAAGCACGGTGACCCGCGCTCAAGTGCAGCAAGAACTGGCCGCCGCCCGCGTCAACGGTGAACTGGCATTCGGTGAAGAAGGCTACGCCGCTGCCCCGATCGCTTTCACCAGCGACAAGACGCGCGCTCAGGTCAAGCAAGAACTGGCTGCCGCCCGCGCACAAGGCCTGACCGACGGCGGCGAACTGGACTACCCGCCCGTTCAAGGCTGATTTTTTCGACCACGCCTCTATCTATAGATAGATAGCCTTAACCGACAACCTCGCAGCAACTGCAGCAACTCAACCAATCTGGAGATTTCTCATGAAGACCCTCATTTCCGCCCTGATCCTTTCCGCTTCCTTCATCGGCGCTGCCCAAGCCGGCGAACTGGACTATCCGCCCGAACTGAACACCCAAAGCACGGTGACCCGCGCTCAGGTGCAGCAAGAACTCGCCGCCGCCCGCGCCAATGGCGAACTGGTGTCCGGTGAAGAAGGCTACGCCGCCACCGCCTTTGCCCACGCTGGCGACAAGACGCGCGCTCAGGTCAAGCAGGAACTGGCAGCCGCCCGCGCCCAAGGCCTGACCGACGGCGGTGAACTCGACTACCCGCCCGTGCAAGGCTGAAGCAGATGGCAATCAAAGCGGACCCCGGGGGCGGGATTCTTGTCCCGGCCGGAGTCCGCTGGCACGGTCGGTGACATGGAATGGCCCGCTCGGTAACTGCCGATAAGGGACCCTCCCAATGACGAACCGATCTATTAGTAGGTAATATGCCGCCATGGATACCCCGACTTCCAATACCACTCGCGAACTGCTTCTGGCGCACGCCGAGAAGCTGATCCGCATGCGCGGATGCAACGGCTTCAGCTACCGCGACCTGGCTGAGCATGTGGGCGTCAAGACGTCCAGCATCCATTACTACTTTCCAGGCAAGGACGACCTGCTGTACGAAGCGGTCGAGGCCTACAGCACGCGCGCACTTGGCGCGGTGCGCGGGATCGATACCGCGCAGCCGGCGCAGGCGCAGCTTGAAAAATATCTGTCGATGATGGAATCCGCCGCCTGCGGTTCCGGTGAACTCTGTCTGGGCGGCATGTTGGCCGCCGACGTGATGAGTTTGTCGGAACGGGTCCGCGGCGCGCTGCAGGGATTCTTCCGCGCGCACGAAGCGTGGCTGGCCCGCGTGCTGGCCGAAGGCGCGGCGCAGGGCACGCTGAAGTTTTCCGGCACGCCCGAAGCAGCGGGGCGGGCGGTGTTCGCGACGATTCAGGGCTGTCTGCTGGTGTCGCGCCTGTTCCAGCAGCCGCCCGCGTTGTGCGAAGCGATCAGCGCGCTTTACGTTGAATGCGAAGGCAAGACGGGCCACGGCGCCTGAACGCCACGCGCTGACGTCGCTGTTCACCGTTTCACGGCCGCCTTGCTGATGCAGGCGGCCGTTGTGTTTGGGCGCGCCGACTGCGCGTCGCCATCCTACGCCAGCGCGCGCGCCATGTCGGTGCTGGTACGTTCCTGCACGCCAAGATCCCGCATGCGTTGCAGAAAGCTCAACTGTGCGTTCGCAAAGCCCGCGACGGGACTCATGCAGTCCGTCAGCAGCACGATGCGCGACAGGTTGCCGCCGGGCAGGTGCTCGGCCAGGTGTTCGACGGTGGCCTTGACGCAGTGGCTGCCGGCCTCGCCCGCGATCAGGATCAGATCGGCGCGGTCCAGCGAGTCCAGCAAGCCGCGGTTGAGCTGGCTGCGCGGATCGTCGGCGTCGGGCACCTCGGCCATCAGCGCGCTGTAGTGTTCGGTCCAGGGGTTGGCGCCCTTGGGCACCTTGCGCACAATGAACTGGCGCTCTTCTTCCCAACGACCATACGCGGCGCGCACGTCGGGATGCACGTTATGACCCCACGTGCCGATCTCGCAATGCACCGGCCACGCCATCAGCGTGTAGCGGCCCCGCGCTTCGAGTTCATCCAGGTAGTTGAGCGTGCGCGGCAGGTCGTCGTCATGGCGCGGCACGAATTGGCCGGCGCGCAATTGCGCCGCCGTGATCGGCGTGAAGGGCGCGACCGGGTCGCCATTGCCCGCGCGCCAGAATGTGGGGTGCGCAATGTCCAGACGATGATGCGAATCCAGCGTAACCGTGATCGACGAGAGCACGGGGGCCGTGGCGTCGATGAACCGCGCCAGCCGCTGCATGTCTGCGTGGGCGCCAGCGATGGGCAGCGCGGGCGCAACCGCCAGTCCGGTCAGCGGGTCGAGGGGCCGGTACGACTTGGGCAAGTCGCAGAAATCGTTTTGCGGGTCGACGATCAGCAGGTGAATGGTGCGCGGCATGGTGGGGGGGCGGGGTCTTAGAACAGCACGAGGTGTTCGGCGCGGTCGGGCAACTGGCGCAGCAGCAAGCGCCATTGGCGCCAAAGGATGGACGATACGCCTAACGCGCCTAACGGAATAAGAATCCACATGGCCTGCTCCTGTCAATATTCGCACGGTCGTGCGAAATTAAGCGAAAGTAAAGCCGGCACAACGCCGGCTCCGGGGGATTACTCGATGTACTTGAAGCTGCGATACGTGGAGATAAGACGCTCGTAGCCGGCCTTCACGCGTTCGTGCGCCTTCGGGTCACGCAGGAACCGCGCGTCGTGCATCAGGCCGATCATCAGGCTGTAGACCTCGAACACGAGCTGTTGCGGGTCTGTGTCGGGGCGCAAGTGGCCGGCTTCGAGCGCCTGGTTCACCGTGCGCACCATCGCGGCCCGCCAGCGCTTCAGGTTGTGTTCCAGCACCGACCGCACCGGCGAGTCGACGTCGTCGTATTCAAACGCGCCGGCCACGTAGATGCAGCCGGTCAGCGTTTCGACATTGCTGGCGCGGTCGATCCACAGCGACACCAGCGCGTTCAGCCGCGGCAGACCGCGCGGGTAGGCCATGGCAGGTGTGAAGACCGCTTCGACAAAGCGCCGGTCGTATTCGTCCAGCACCGCCTGCTGCAGGGCTTCGAGCGAGCCGACGCGCGAGAAGACGCCGCTCTTGCTGATGCCGAGCCGCTTGGCGACCTGTCCCAGCGAGAGGCTTTCCATGCCTTGCGCGGCGGCCATGTCGAGCGCCGTGTTCACGATGGCCGCGAAGGTGAGTTCGCTTTTCTCGGTTTTTGCTGTCATGGCGGAAATTTAGCACGATCGTGCGAAAACCAAGAGGTTTTTAATCGGGGAGGGATGAGGCAGCAAGACACCCCCCGCCCGAATCCAAACCCAAACCCGAAAAAAAGCCGGACGGCATTGCCGTCCGGCTTTGGTCAAGCGTGGCGCTGAATCAGGCGCGCGCCGTCTTGTACTCCAGGCGGTACTTGTGCAGCAGCGGCTCGGTGTAGCCGTTGGGCTGAGTCAGGCCTTCGAACACCAGGGCGCACGCGGCCTTGAATGCCAGCGACGTGTCGAAGTTGCCGGCCATCGGCTGGTAGAGCGGGTCGCCCGCGTTCTGGCCGTCGACGACCTTGGCCATGCGCTTGAAGGTCTCGGTGACCTGATCGCGGTTCGTGATGCCGTGGCGCAGCCAGTTGGCGATGTGCTGGCTGGAAATGCGCAGCGTGGCGCGGTCTTCCATCAGCCCCACGTTGTGGATATCGGGCACCTTCGAGCAGCCCACGCCCTGGTCGATCCACCGCACCACGTAGCCAAGAATGCCCTGCACATTGTTGTCCAGTTCCTGCTGGATGTCGGCGGCGGACCACTTGGCGGGATCGCCGACCGGCACCGTGAGCAGGCCATTGAGCAGGTCGTCGCGCACGCTGTCCAGCTTCGTGCGTTCGAGTTCCTGCTGGACCGCCTGCACGTCGACCTGGTGGTAATGCAGCGCATGCAGCGTGGCAGCGGTGGGCGAAGGCACCCAGGCGGTATTGGCGCCGGCCTTGGGATGCGCGATCTTTTGTTCGAGCATGGCGGCCATCAGGTCGGGCATGGCCCACATGCCCTTGCCGATCTGGGCGCGGCCGCGCAGGCCGGCGTCCAGGCCCACCAGCACGTTGTTGCGTTCGTAAGCGGTGATCCACGCGCTGGACTTCATGTCGCCCTTGCGCAGCATGGGACCGGCTTCCATGCCGGAGTGCATCTCGTCGCCGGTGCGGTCCAGAAAGCCGGTGTTGATGAAGGCCACGCGCGAGGCGGCAGCTTCGATGCAGGCCTTGAGGTTGACGCTGGTGCGGCGCTCTTCGTCCATGATGCCCATCTTCAGCGTGTTGCGCGGCACGCGGATCAGGTCTTCGACGCGGTCGAAGAGTTCGCTGGCGAATGCGGCTTCGGCGGGGCCGTGCATCTTGGGCTTCACGATGTAGACGGAGCCCGTGCGCGAATTGAGCTTGTGCTTGCGGTCCTGCACCGCGGCCAGGCTGGTGACGACGGCATCGAGAATGCCTTCGGGGATTTCCTGGCCGTCGCGATCCAGCACGGCCGGGTTGGTCATCAGGTGACCCACGTTGCGCACGAACATGAGCGAGCGGCCATGCAGCGTCAGCGCCGAGCCGTCCGGCCGCGTGTAGTTGCGGTCGGCGTTGAGCTTGCGGGTGAAGGTCTTGCCGCCCTTGGTGACGTCCTCGGTCAGGTCGCCCTTCATCAGGCCCAGCCAGTTGCGGTAGATCTGCACCTTGTCGTCGCCGTCGACGGCCGCGACCGAGTCTTCGCAGTCCATGATCGTGGTGAGCGCGGCCTCGACCACCACGTCTTTCACACCCGCCGCATCGGTGGCGCCGATGGTGCTGGCGCGGTCGATCTGGATTTCGAAATGCAGGCCGTTGTTCTTGAGCAGGATCGCGGTGGGAGCGGACGCGTCGCCTTGGTAGCCGACGAACTGCGTGCCCGTCTTCAGGCCGGTCGCGCCCGTGGCAAGCGCCACGCGAAGCTGGCCGCCTTCGACCGTGTAGCCCTTGGCATCCGCATGCGAGCCCTGCGCGAGCGGCGCCGCGGTGTCCAGGAAGCTGCGCGCGCGGGCGATGACGGCGGCGCCACGTTCCGGGTTGTAGCCGCGGCCCGTGTCGCCGGGCGTGGCAGGGATGGCGTCGGTGCCGTACAGGGCGTCGTACAGGCTGCCCCAGCGCGCGTTGGCGGCGTTCAGCGCATATCGCGGATTGGACATCGGCACGACGAGCTGCGGGCCGGCCTGCTGCGAGATCTCGGTGTCCACGTTGTCGGTGGTGGCGCGCACGGTGGCAGGCTGCGGCAGCAGGTAGCCGATGCCTTCGAGGAACTTGCGGTAGGCGGCGGGATCCGTGATGGGACCGGGATGGGCGCGATGCCAGGCATCGAGTTCTGCCTGCAGGCGATCGCGTTCGGCGAGCAAGGCCCGGTTCTTGGGCGCCAGATCGTGCACCAGGGCCGCGAAGCCTTGCCAGAAGTCGTCGGCCTCCAGGCCGGAACCGGGCAGCGCTTCCTGTTCAATGAATTGACTGAGATTGGCCGCCACTTGCAGGCCGTGGTGCTGGATGCGTTGAGTCATGCGGTTCTCTGGCGTTGAGTCAGGCTGACCGGCGCGGCGCGCCGGGTGAGGGGTGTTGACATCATCGTCCGCGACCGCGCCGATGTCCATACGGAAACCCGCTGGTCATACCAGTTTGTGCGGCGCACCCCGGGCAGAGCATCAATTTTTATGGTTTGATATCAGCCACTTACCAAGGCAAGGCCGATCCGCGAGAGCGCCGACCGCGCATGGTCATACCACTGGTCGCGGAGAATGCATGCACGCGGAAACTGAAGAAAAGCCCCGTCAGGTGGCCGATGAAGTCGCCGAACGGATCGAGCGTCTGATTCTGGACGGCGTCCTCAAGGCGGGCCAGGCCCTGCCGTCCGAGCGGCGCCTGACCGAAAAGCTTGGCGTATCGCGCACGGCGCTGCGCGAGGGCCTGAAGCTGCTGCGCGCCCGCGAGATCATTCACACGGCGCAGGGCAAGGGCTCGTTCGTTGCGCGCATCTCGAAGGTGGACGCCGGGCCGCTGATGCACCTGTTCAATTCGCAGCCGCGCACGCTGTATGACCTGCTTGAAGTGCGGTCGCTGCTGGAGGCCGAATCGGCACGGCTGGCCGCCATCCGCGGGACCGAGGCCGATTTCATCATGATCCGGCGCCGGTATGACGAGATGGTGTCCGCGCAGGGCGCCGCCACCGATACCGCCACCCACGCGCATCTGGACCACGCCTTTCATCTGGCGATCTGCGAGGCCTCGCACAACCCTGTGCTGGTGCATACGCTGCAATCGCTGACGGATCTGCTGCTGGGATCGGTGTTCGCGTGCGTGAACAACCTGTACCACCGCGAGCCCGAGAAGCGCCAGATCGACCGCCAGCACACGCGGCTGTTCAACGCGGTGATCGGGCGCCAGCCAGAGCAGGCGCGCAAGGCCGCGGCCGATCATGTGGACAGCGTGCGCCAGAGCCTGTCGGATATCGAGCAGGAAGAGCAGCGCCTGGTGCGCGCGACGCTGCGTCTGGAAGGCTGGACGTAGCGCCGCGCGCTGGCGGCGACGAGGCCGGCTGTGATGACGGCGGTGATGACGGACTCAACGATCGGCCACCGCGCACCCGGCCAGCGCCAGCGATTTGCCCGCGTAAATGCGGCCGAATCGGTTGTTGAGCAATGCCTCAAGGCCAATCGCCTCTTGCCCCACGAAGCCCTGCTGCGGCAGAACGCCGTGCGCCACCAGATCTAGGGCCGCGCAAATGCCTGCGGCCGTGGACAGCTGGATTGCGCTCAGGCGGTGGCCGTCGACTTCCGCGCCGAAGACACGAATCGGATACGACTCTTCTTCCAGACGGCCGTGGCGGTAGCCGGACGCCGATGCCTGGATCACGATCACGTCCTGTTCGGTAGTGGGGATGGCCGACTCGAAGATGTCCTTGAGCAGGTCGCGGCGGTCGCGCAGGCGCAGGTCATTGAGCAGCAGCTTCATGATGTTGCAATGGCCGGGATAGCGCACTGACTTGTAATCGACGTTGCGTGCGCGGCCCAGCAGCGTCGCGGGCAAGGTGCCCAGGCCGCCGGAGGTGTTGAAGGCTTCGTACTCCACGCCGTCCAGCGCAAAGGTTTCGTAGCCTTCCAGTGCGGGCACGCTGGTCAGCTGGCCGTCCACGATCGCCTCGCACGGATTGCAGTATTCGTTGATCAGCCCTTCGGTGCTCCACGTCAGGTTGTAGCGCAGGCTGTTGGACGGATAGCGCGGGAGTGCGCCGACGCGCATGCGCAGATCGAGCAAGGTGTCGAAGCGGCGCGCCAGCGCGTTGCCGACGATGCCGATGAAGCCGGGCGCCAGCCCGCATTGCGGCATCAGCACGCCGCCGGTGTCATGGGCCAGCGCCTGGATCGCGTGCGTGCTGGCCACGTCTTCGGTCAGGTCGAAATAATGTACGCCGGCCTTGGCGCACAAGCCCGCCACCGCAATCGCGCGATGAAAGGGCAACGCATTGACCACCGCGTAGGCGCCTTCGATGCAGCGCGCCACGCCGGCATCGTCGCTGACCTGGCGCGTCTCGCAGCCCAGTTCGGCAAGCACGGCCAGCCGGCTGGCGTCCTGGTCCGCGACGAGGACGGAATAATCGCCGCTGCGTTCCAGCATCAGCGCGATCGCAAAACCGATTTTTCCTGCGCCCAGCAGAACGATGGGCTTGGTGTGCGTGGACATGGTGCGGCTCCTGCAATGAGAGGGAAGGGAAGTGGCCCCATCCTATGCGGGAGTGCTGACGATTTGTAGCGGCTAAACCGTCGAATCGGCCTCAAGTCACGTCGATATGACCGTTGAAGTGGTCGAAGCGTCAAAGAAAAAGCCCTCTGGCTTGTGGCCAGAGGGCTGCCTGGTAGCGATTCACGGCCGGCGTGGCCCGTGGATCAGCTGCCCAGGTGGGGGGGATAGTCCAGGTTGCCGAAGGTCACCAGGCCTTCGGTCTTGGCTTGTGCCAGTTGCGATTCGACTTGGGCGCGGCTCAGCGACGTGGCGGAGGCCGAGGCGGCGACGGGCGGGTAGTCCATGTTGCCGAAGGTCACTTGGCCGGCGTTCTTGGCCTGGGCCAGATCGGCTTGAACTTGCTGCGAGGTCAGGCTGGAGTGTTGAGCGATGGGGGCGGGGTAGCCTTCTTCGCCGAACGTGTATTGGCCCGAAACCTTGGCTTGTTGCAGCTCGGCTTGAACCTGAGCGCGGGTGGGGGCTTGGTCGGCTTCGGCGGCTTGAGCGCCGGCAGCCAGAACGGACATGGACAGCATCAGTGCGGTAGCAAGGGTTTTCATGGCAGACCTCCGAGTCTTGTGAGCTTGGGATTCGAGCCCCAGGCCTGACTGCCTGGGGCTCGCTTGCTGTGTCCCGATGAGAGGCATTCTGTGCCTAAACAACCCTGGGATAAACCCTTATTACCTGAAAACATCTTTCCAAAATCATGGCTAATCGGTTTGGATTGTCCATGTTGGCGCCATGGGTGGCGATATTTCCATCGTGTGACGCGTCAGATTTCCGGGCCTCGGAGGTCGGCCCGCCGGCGAAGGGGAGGGCAACTGCAAGAATGGGCGCGCGGCCGGCTCGGGGCAGGCAGAGGCAGACATCGGAGGGGGCGCGGCGAGGGAGCGGCCGCAGGAGAGTGGGAGATAAGCGGCGGCCAGCGCGCGCGACGCCCTGGCTCGCAGGCACGTCAGGTCAGCGGTTCAGGTCGGCCAACGCGTCGTTGTATTCGGCCTGTGCTTCTTCAAGCTTGCGTTGGGCCTTGTCGATCTTGTCCTGCTTGCCCTTGGCTTTCGCCTCTGTCAGCTCTTGCTGGCGTTCGGCCACTTTGGATTGCTTCTCGCGCACGTCGGCCTCGCGCTGCGATTGCAGGCGGCTGTCGGTGCAGCTTGCCTTGGCTTCGGACAACGCCTTGCGCAGGCCCGCCTCGCGGCGCGAGTTGTTCTGCGCCTGCGCGGCGGCAATGTCGTTTTCGATGTGGCAGAACTTGGCCGCGCAACCGCGCAGCGGGGCGCAATCGGTGGCGGCTTGTGCGGGCAGCGTGGCGAAGAGGGCGCACACGGCGGCGGCGGTGGTCAGGGATTTGATCATTGCAGGCATGCGGTGACTCCGTGACGTGGGGCGGAAGGCCCATCATCGCCTGAGGCCGTCAATCCCGCAAATGCACGGCCTGAAAGTACCGCCCGAAAATACCGCTCGAAAGTGCCGCCCGAAAGTACCGCTCGAAAATACCGCCCGAAAGTGCGGCTCGAAAGCGCGGGACGCGCAGACGTCGCCATGTCGCGCTTCCGCGCCGCTTCAACCGCGCCGCATCAGCGGATCAACGTGCCCGCCAATGCTGCGGCAACCAGCAATGCGCCCAGCCACAGGTTGGCGCGGAACAGCATGAAATTGCGGTGGGGATGCTGGATGTCGAACACCTTCAACTGCCAGGCCAGATGCACGGCCACAGCGACCATGCCGACCTGATAGGCCCACGACAGGCCGATGGCATAACCGCCCCAGGCCCACAGCAACACGGTGCCCAGATAGAACCCGCCGATCCAGAGCTTGCCCTGATCGCCGAAACGCATGGCGGTCGAGTGCAGGCCCACGCTGCGGTCGTCGCGCACGTCGACGTAGGCATAGATGCTGTCGTAGCCCACCTGCCACAGCACCGCGCCCAGCCACATGGCGATGGCGGCGAGCGGCACGTGGTTCTGCGTGTCCGACCAGGCCATCAGCATGCCCCAGTTGAAGCAGATGCCCAGCACGACCTGCGGCCAGTAGGTGACGCGCTTGCACAGCGGATAGATGAAGACGAAGGGCAGCACGGCCACCGCCAGCCAGCGGCTCATGTCGTTCAGGAAGAACAGCAGCGACCCGCAGACCAGCAACTGGCCCAGGAGAAACCACACGGCGTTCTTCATCGACAGCTGGCCGCTGGTCAGCGGACGGAAGCGCGTGCGCTCGACGTGCTTGTCGAAATCGCGGTCGCACATGTCGTTGACGGTGCAGCCGATGCCGCGCATCAGCAGGGCGCCCAGCGAGAAGACGATAAGGCGTTGCAGGTCGGGCAGGCCGCCCGCGGCCTGGACCAGCGCGGCAATGGCCGGCAGCAGGGTCAGCCAGGTGCCGATAGGGCGATCCAGGCGGCACAGCCGCGCGTAGGGCCGCCACGACTTCGGCAGCCAGCGTTCGACCCAGTCGGTGAAGACGATGTCACTGAGATCGGCGGGGGATTGTTGCGAAGCGCTCACTGTCACGGTCACAAGTGGTCGGGAAAGCCGACAGCATAAAACAACGGCCGGGCATCGCGCCCGGCCGATCGGTCATCAAGGCATCCGCGCCGCCCCTTCAAGGGACGACGGCGGACGTTGTCATTCCGCCTTCAGCAGCTTGCCCAGGATGGCGATGCCGGTGCGGATCTTGTCTTCCGGCACGGTGGCGAAACTGAGGCGCAGCGTGTTGCGCTTGCCTTCGCCGCTGTAGAACGGCGCGCCGGGCACGAAGGCCACGTTCTGCGCGATGGCCTTTTCGAGCAGCTTGGTGCTGTCGATGTGCTCGGGCAGCGTCAGCCAGATGAACATGCCGCCTTCCGGCTTGGTCCAGGTGACGGTGGACGGGAATTCCTTCTGGATGGCGTCCAGCATGCAGCTGCCCTGGGCGCGGTAGATCTCGCGCACGTTCGGCAGGTGCTCGGCCAGGAAGCCGTCCTTGACGATCTCGTACACGGCCATCTGGGTCAGCGTGGGCGTGTGCAGGTCGGTTGCCTGCTTGGCCTGCACCAGCTTGTTGATGAGCGCGCGGCCGCCAGCGATGTAGCCCAGGCGCAGGCCCGGGGCCAGCACCTTCGAGAACGTGCCCAGACGCACGACGTTCGCGCCGTATTCCTTGGCAAGCGCGATCAGGCCGGGCTGCGGCTCGCCGGCGTAGCGCAGTTCGCCGTAGGGATCGTCCTCGACGATGGTCAGGCCCAGTTCGGCGGCGCGCTTGACCAGCGCGATGCGGCGCTCCAGGTTGAGCGTGCGGCCGGTCGGGTTCTGGAAGTTGGGCAGGGCGTACAGGAAGCGGGCGCCGTCAGCCAGTTCGGGCGTGATGGCTTCGGGGATCAGGCCGCCTTCGTCGGTGGGCACGGGCACGAAGTTCGGCTGGTACAGGCTGAACGATTGCAGTGCGCCCAGGTAGCTGGGGTCTTCGACCAGGACCTTGCTGTCCTTGTCGATCAGCACCTTGCCCAGCAGATCCAGCGCCTGCTGCGAGCCGGACACGATCAGGACCTGGTCGGGGGCGATGTCGGCGCCGGAGGCGGTCAGGTCATCGGCCACCCACTTGCGCAGGGGCGCGTAACCTTCGGTGGGACCGTATTGCAGGGCCGCGCGGCCGTTGGTGGACAGGACCTTGTCGAATGCCGCACGCACCACTTCTACCGGGAAGCCGCCGGGCGCGGGCAGGCCGCCTGCGAACGAAATGACTTCGGGGCGCTCGGTTACCTTGAGAATCTCGCGGATGGCGGAGCTGGTGAGTTGCAGGGCGCGTTCCGAAAAGGAAAACGCAGGTTCGAGGGGCTTGTCCATGGAGTGCTTCTTGATCAAGAAGGGTGGGTCGGTTGATGCGTTTGACAACAAAGTATTGTCCCACACGGTAACAGCCCGGCCCTTTTATCGGGTGGAACCCCTAAAATCACCTGCATCGATAACCGCCAGTACAGTTACATTTTCATGTTCGAAGCCGCTCCCATCGTCGCCGATTCCAAGGCCGCCGTGTATGCCGAACTGACCATGCAGGCGCGCGCGCTGCTGGAAGGCGAACCCGACCGCATCGCCAACGCCGCCAACCTGAGCGCGCTGGCGTTCCAGGCACTGCCCGACCTGAATTGGGTGGGCTTTTATTTCTTCGACGGCACGGAACTGGTCCTGGGCCCGTTCCAGGGCAAGCCCGCGTGCGTGCGCATTCCGCTCAATCGCGGCGTGTGCGGCGCGGCCGCCAGCCAGCGTCAGACGCAGCTCGTGCCGGACGTGCATGCCTTTCCCGGCCACATCGCCTGCGACGCGGCCTCGCGTTCGGAAATCGTGGTGCCGTTGGTGCACAAGGGCGAACTGATCGGCGTGTGGGACGTGGACAGCCCCGTGCCCGACCGGTTCGACGAAGACGACCGCAAGGGCATGGAAGCGTTGTGCGCGGTGTTCCTGGCGGCGCTCAGCTGAACGCCTGCCTGCGGCGCGGCCGACAGTACGGCGCGCCGCCGCGTTGACACCGCCGCGCCCGCCCGGTAGATTTCTGCATCCGCCGCATATTGCGTCCCGCTCATCCATGATTCATCAGGCCCACCAGACTGCTAGCCACCTCCGCGCCCTTGGCGTGGTGCTGGCTGCCGCCGGCCTGAAATCCAAAAAACAGCCGCTCATCTGACCGGAGCATGCTGTTCCGTCAGATGGGCGACGGAACAGCGGCCTCCTGGCGGCGCTTTGGCGCCTCCGCGCGCACCCCCTGACCTCCCGAGCACTTCTGTACGGTCCCCCAACGGTCCATACGAAGGAGTGTTCTCATGCAATCTCAACAATCTCTGTTCCAGGGCGTCTGGGTGCCGCTGGTCACGCCGTTTTCCGGCGGCCATGTCGACGGCGGGGCGCTGCGCCGCCTGGTGCGCCACTACGTGGCCGCAGGTGTGGACGGGCTGGTCGTGTGCGGCAGCACGGGCGAGGCCGCGGCGCTGGACGATGCCGAACAGCTTGCCGTGCTGGATACGGTGCTGACCGAGGCGGGCGACCTGCCCATCGTGATGGGGCTGGCGGGCAATCATCAGGGGCACGTGCTGCATCGGCTGACGGCGTTTGGCACGCGTCCCCTGGCCGGCATCCTGGCGCCCGCGCCGTACTACGTGCGGGCGGGCCAGGAAGGGGCCGCGGCCTACTTCCGCTGCCTGGCCGATGCCTCGCGCTTTCCGTTGGTGCTCTACGACATTCCGTACCGGACCGGCACCACGCTGGAGACGCCCACGCTGCTGGCGCTGGCCGCGCATCCCAACATCTCCGCCATCAAGGATTGCGGCGGCTCGCTGGACAAGACGGTGGCGCTGATCAGCGATGGGCAGATGAATGTCCTGGCCGGCGAAGATCTGCAATCGCTGTCCGCGATGTGCCTGGGCGCCACCGGCATGATCGCCGCGGCCGCGCACGTGCGCCCCGATCTCTTCGTGGCGATGCACCGCGCGGTGCGGGCGCAGCGGCTGGACGAAGCCCGTTCGCTGTTCCATGCGCTGGCGCCGGTGATCCAACTGGTGTTCGGCGAGCCCAATCCCGGTCCGCTGAAGGCGGAGCTTGCGCGGCAGGGGCTGCTGTCGAACGAACTGCGCCTGCCCATGCTGCAGGCCAGTGAAGCCCTCGCGGCGCGATTGGGCGCCGCCGTGGACGCGCTGGACCGCCAGTTTCCGGCGCAAGGCGTCACCCTGCGCGCGGCATGAGCGCTTTGTGGCGTCCGGATTCAATTGGTAATAAATCGCCTACCGGGAAGCTGACGGATTGCTTATGATGCGGCCATTCTTCGGGGTGACATAAAACCTTCATGGGCCAAGCTTTTGAAGCCTTGTCCGCCTGGCAGGTCATGCTGGCGGGGCTGCTCTTCTTCGGCGGCATCTACCTGGTCTTTGGCGCGGCCACCTGGTTGCTGACCCGGCACATCCTGCCGGCCCTGGGGCTGGGCCGGCCGCTCGATCCGCGGCCGCTTGCGCCGGGCCAGTTGCGCCGCGAACTGGCGCAATCAGGGCTGTCGATCCTGTTGTTCGGCACCGGCATGATCTTTCCGTGGGGCCTTCTGCAATTAGGGTGGGCGCGTCTGGACCCGGACGCGAGCTGGCAGCAGATCGTGCTGGAGATTTTGGCGCTGGTGGCCTGGAACGACGTGCATTTCTGGATCAACCACCGGCTGCTGCACACGCGGCTTCTGCGCCGCTTTCACCTGCCGCATCATCGCTCGGTCGTGACGACGCCATTCTCGACGTACAGCTTTCATCCCATCGAGGCGCTGATGTTGGGCAACGTAATCCTGTTGCCGATGGTGGTGCACGATTTCAGCTTCTGGTCGTTGTTGTCGGTGCCGCTCTTTAGCCTGTTCTTCAATTGCATCGGTCACGCCAACTACGATTTCTTTCCCAAGGTCTCGTACGCGCACTGGTTCGCCGCCAGCCGCCGGCACCATCTGCACCACGCCTGCTACAACGGCAACTACGGCTTCCAGTTCACCTTCATGGATCGACTGTTCCGCACGCGGCTGGGGGCGGAAGCCGCCGAGCGACAGCTGGAAGCCTACCGGCAGCGCGAGTCCGGCGCCGGCCTGCGAGGCTCCGCATAGTGGCGGCAAGGATCGGCCCGAATGGCCAGAGCGGCCCGCGGCGTGCGCTGCCCACGCTGCGCAACCGGCGGGATTGGCAGAGCCTGACCTATCTGGCTGCGCTGCCCCTGCTGGCGGCCTGGCAGTGGTTCAACGGGTTCTGGTGGCCGGCCTATGCGCTGATGCTGTTTCTGACCCTGGGCATCGGCGTCATCCATCACAACCACACGCACATCCGGATGTGGCGCGGCCGCTGGGCCAACCGCATCACCGACTTCTGGATCACGCTGCTGCAGGGCCATCCCACGTTCGTGTTCTATCCGGCCCATGTGGCCAATCATCACCGCTACAAGCATGGCGAGCGCGATGTGGCGCGCACGTACCGGTTTGGCGGCGACACCAACCATTTGTGGGGCTACGTCATCCATCCCGTGCAAGCGGCCTGGGTGCTGTATCCACTGTTTTTCGCGTGGCTGAACCGGCTGCGCAGACACTGGCCGGGCGCCTTTCGCTATTGCATGGCGCAGTACGGCGCTTGGCTGGGCCTGTGGGCCGGGCTGATCGCGGTGAACCCGGTCAAGGCGCTGGTGTTCGTGATCGTGCCGCAGCTGCACGGCCTGCATTGGCTGCTGGCCACCAATTATCTGCAGCACGCGCATGCGGACGGCGGACCGCGGCACGTTGCGGGCCTGAACTACGCGCGCAATTTCGAGGGGCTGGTCAATCCGCTGCTGTTCAACATCGGCCTGCACACCGCGCACCACGAGCATCCGCGCGCGCACTGGTCCGAGCTGACCGGCCTGCATCGTGACTACTACCGCAGCCGCGTGCGTGCTGAATTGAACGAGCGCGGCCTTGTGCCCTATATGTTCCGCACCTTCGTGCTGGGCGCTTTCGTGCCGCGCTTTCGCAGCCGTTCCTGCATGGCGCCCGAGCACCTCCGCTAGCGCCGTACACCCCCATTTCCCAACCAGAGATCCGTCATGCCCATTGCGTTTCATCGTGTCTACCTGGAGAGCGCCGGCTATTTCATGCCGGGCGAGCCCGTGTCCAGCGAAGCCATGGACGACTACATCGCGCCGCTGAACCGCATGTCCAGCCGGATCAAGAGCCGCATCCTGGCCGAGAACGGCATCAAGCAACGCTACTACGCGATCGATCGGGATGGCGCGACCGTGTTCTCGAATGCGCAGCTTGCAGCCAACGCGATTCGCGATTGCCTGCGGCGCCATGACACCGACCTGTCGGCCGTATCGTTGCTGGCCAGCGGCTCGTCAGGCGGCGATGCGCTGATGCCGGGCTTTTCCAACATGATCCAGGGCGAGCTGGCCGCGCCGCCGATGGAGACGCTGTCAGTGCATGGCATCTGCGCCGCGGGCGTGTCGGCGATCCAGGCGGCCGCGCAAGGCGTCGAGTTGGGCGCGCATGCCAGCGCGCTGGCCGTGGCCAGCGAACTGCCGTCGCGCCTGTTCAAGCGCTCGCGCTTTGCTGCGCGCGGCTACGACGCCGACTTCGACGCGCATTTCCTGCGCTGGATGCTGTCGGACGGCGCCGGTGCGGTGCTGCTGGGAAATGGCCAGCGGCCGCTGCCCGGCGCGTCGCAGGGCGTGCGCTTGCGCTTGAAGTGGGTGCATCAGCGCTCGTTCTCCGGCGACTATCCGGTGTGCATGCAGTTGGGGCTGTCGGCCGACCGGAGCAAGGGGCATCTGGACTACCCGTCCTGGAACGAGGCCGAGGCCGATGGTGCGTTGTCGCTGCGCCAGGACATCCGCCTGTTGCCGCATCTGTTCGACATCGGCATCCACGAGTACGCCAAGCTGGTGCGCGACGGCTGGGTGGATCCGGGCCAGGTCGATCACTTCCTGTGCCATTACTCATCGGAAAAATTCATCCCGGTCGTGGAAGACCTGATGGAGAAGGCCGGCCTGGTGATCCCGCGCGAGCGCTGGTTTAGCAACCTGGCGTGGCGCGGCAACACAGGCGCCGCCTCCATCATGATCATGCTGGCCGAGTTCCTGGAGACGCGGGAGGTCAAGCCGGGCGAACAGATCTTCTGCTACATCCCCGAATCCGGGCGCTTCATGGCGGCCTACATGCTGCTGGAAGCCGAAGCGGTGCACGCCCAGCCGGCGGTGGCCGCAGGCGTGTCGGGCGCCGCCACTCCGGGCGTCGTTACTCCTGGCGTCGTTACTCCTGGCGTCGCTACGCCGGGCGTCGCTGCGCGCGAAGACGCGGCGTCCGCCGACGCCGACGCGATCGCGCCGCCGCACGATCCCGACATGGCGCCGCAAGGCCTGGGCCAGCTTCTGACCGAACTTGCGGCGATCTGGCACGACTACCGCTCGCGCGTGTGGCGCACGCCGGTGGTCCGCCGCCTGCGCAACCGCCAATTCCAGACCACGGATTACCTGACGTGGATGGAGAACTGGATTCCGCAGGTGCGTGAAGGCAGCAAGTGGATGCGCGAGGGCGCCGCGTCGCTGACCGAGCAGTACGCGCCGTTGGCCGCGCTGATCGACATGCACGCGGGCGAAGAGCAGAACGACTTCCAGATATTGTTCGACGACTACCGCACCGCGGGCGGCACGGTGGACAGCATTGATGCCCTGCGCCGCAATCCCGGCGGCGAGGCGCTCAATGCCTACTTGCACAGCCTGGCCGCCACGCGCGATCCGATCGGCCTTTTGGGCGCCATCTACATCATCGAAGGCACGGGGCAGCGCATCGTGCCGGCGCTGCTGCCGCTGCTCAAGGCCAGCCTGAAGCTGCCGCCCGACGCCTTCCGCTTCCTGGAATACCACGGCCACAACGACGAGCACCATCTGGCGCGCTGGCTGTCGGCTGTGGAGCTGGCGCTCGATTGCGACGAGGACGGCCGTGCCGAGCAACGCATCGTCGACACCGCGCGCCGCACGGCGGCGCTCTACCTGATGCAGTTTCATCACGTGATGGAGGCGGACGCGGCATGAACAAGGAGCCCGAATTCCTTGCCCGGGAACACGATCCCGCGGACCCGAGCCCCTGGCTGGCGCTGTATCTGGACCGCAGCACGCCGCTGCCCGACAAGGTCAAGAAGGCCTGGCTGACGGATTCCAGCTGCGCGTCGCGCCAGTACCTGCTGCCGTTCTTGCGGCCGCTTGCGCGGGCCTTCATCATCCTGATCCAGGTCGTCAAGACGTTCCTGCCGCGCCGCTGGTCGCATTCCCGCGTCCTGCATCGCATGCTGGCGTGGGGCCTGAAACGGTTCGTGTCGCCCGAGGCCAACTGGCTGATCCTGCGGCACTTTCACCTTGGGGCGCAGGCGCTGGCCTTCATCGCGGCGAACTCGCCGGTGCCCGTCAGCACCACGCCGCTCGAGCCGATGACGATCGACGACCTGAAGGACGATCTGTTCGTCAAGCACGATCTGAACCTCTTCAACTTCGTCATCCGGCTGAACCAGGCGCTGCGCGATGCGGGTGTGGAAATGCACGCGCCGCAGACCGTGGACTTTTCCATGCTGCGCGACCCGCCGATCCGGCTGGAGGACATGCCGCAAGGCAAGCTGAATTTCCTGGACCTGCAAAGCGCCATCGAGCTGTTCACGCCGCTGTATCAACTGCTGCTGACCGACAACGACTTCTGGCGCGCGGCCAATTCGCTGCAGCTCGATGAGACCGTGGGCATCTATGCGGCCAAGCTGCTGGGCGCGCCGCAGCACTTGATCCTGGTCAACAACAGCCATCCGCTGGTGCCCATGTCCACGCTGCGTGCAGGCTACCGGCTGGTGCTGCACGGCCTGTCCACCGAGATGCTGCACAGCCTGCTGATGGAGATGAAGGCGGCTCAGGCGGGCGCCGAACCGCCGGCCCCGATCGCGTAGAAAAGGCGGCAGGGATCAGTGTTGACCCTGCGTTACACCGGCCAGCCGCTGGGCTATATTGCGACGCTTGTCCGACAAGCCCGCCGGAACACCCCTCCGCCGGGCGTCATAGGAATTGCCGCAAATGCCCCAGACGCTAGAGGTCATCGCCACCATCCTGTTTGCCGTGGCGGTCCTCCACACCTTTTCGGTTCCCTTCTTTGCGCGCCTGGCGCATCGGGGCGGGCCGCACGCGGGCTTCTGGCATCTGTTTTCCGAGGTCGAGGCCGTCTTTGGCGTGTGGGCCTTCGCGCTGATCGTGACCATGGCCGCGCTGGCCGGGCCGTCGGCCGCCATCGATTACATGGACACGCGCAACTTCACGGAGCCGCTGTTCGTCTTTGTCATCATGGTGGTGGCGGCCAGCCGGCCGATTCTTGAGCTGGTGGGGCTGCTGGTCCGCATCGTGGCGCGGGCGCTGCCCATGCCGCGCGAGCTCTCGACCTTTTTCGTGGTGATGGCCCTGGTGCCGCTGGGCGGCTCGTTCATCACCGAACCCGCCGCGATGACGCTGGCCGCCATCCTGCTGCGCGACGCGTACTTTCGCAGCAGCGGCCGGGCCGGGTTCAAGTATCTGACGCTGGGCGTGCTGTTCGTGAACGTGTCCATCGGCGGCGTGCTCACGTCCTACGCCGCGCCGCCCGTCCTGATGGTGGCGGGCACGTTCGGCTGGGATTCGGCCTTCATGCTGCAGCACTTCGGCTGGCGCGCGGCGCTGGCGGTGTGCCTGAATGCGGGCCTGCTGACGTTCATCTGCCGAAAGGCGCTGCTCGAAGGCGCGGTGGGCACGCGCGGCGGCGTCGATGCGCCGGAGGGCGCCGGCAAGCGCGCGCCGGTGCCCGCCATCGTGATTCTGGTGCACCTGGTGTTCCTGGTCGCCATCGTGCTGACCGCGCACCATCCGGCCATCTTCCTGGGCCTTTTGATGATGTTCATCGGCTTTTCCGAGGCCTACAAGCGGCACCAGGACCGCCTGATGATCAAGGAGGGCCTGATGGTCGGCTTCTTCCTGGCCGGTCTCGTGGTGCTGGGCGGATTGCAGAAGTGGTGGCTGCAGGGACTGCTCGGCGGGCTGGAGCCCTTCGTCCTGTTCTGGGGCGCGACGGCCCTGACGGCCATCACCGACAACGCGGCGCTCACCTATCTGGGGTCGCTCGTGGAAGGCACCAGCGAGGCCTGGCGCTACATGCTGGTGGCCGGCGCGGTCACGGGCGGCGGGTTGACGGTGATCGCCAACGCGCCCAATCCGGCCGGTTTCGCGATCCTGAAGAACCATTTCCCGGATGGCAGCATTTCGTCCGGGCGCCTGTTCCTGTGCGCCCTGGGACCGACCCTGGTGGCCGCCGTGATGTTCCTGCTTCCCGTGTAGGGCAAGGCCGCCCGCACCGGGCAGGCCGTGCCCCGCGCGCCGGCTTGCGGCCGGCAGGGTGGGGCGGACACCGACGCTTTATGAAAAACCGCTAAAATTCAAGACTTTCCCGTATTTTTCCGGCCTTGCCCAGCCGCCGAGCCTTGCGCCCGCGCGCGGCAGCAGGCGGAATTTGATATGCCGGGCTTGCGCCTGGGAGCCCTCGATGCCCATCTACGCCTATAAGTGCAGCGCCTGCGGCCATGCCAAAGACGTCTTGCAGAAGATTTCCGACGCGCCGCTTTCGGTTTGCCCCGAATGCGGCCACAGCACGTTTTCCAAGCAGGTGACCGCGGCTGGATTCCAGCTCAAGGGCTCCGGCTGGTATGTCACGGACTTCCGTAACAACGGCAGCAGTAACAGCAGCAGCGGCGCCAACAGCAGCAGCCCGGGCGCCGCCCCGGCCTCCGCTGAAAGCGCCACGCCCGCCGCCGCGCCGGCTGCCGCGCCTGCCGCAGCCCCCGCCCCGGCGACGCCTGCTGCCGGCAGCGCCGCTTCCTAGAGCGCATCGCGATGCGGATGCGCGTCATCAAGAAGTACTTCATCACCGGGCTGCTGATCTGGGTTCCCCTGGTCATCACGGTGTGGGTACTGGGACTGCTGGTCGCCACCCTTGAAGGGTTCGTGCCCGGCTTCCTGTCGTCCGAATCGCTGTTCGGACTGGACATTCCCGGTTTCCGCTTCGCCCTCGTGATCGTGGTGGTGCTTCTGACGGGCGTCTTCGCCGCCAACCTGATCGGCCGCACCATGGTCGACCAGTGGGAAAGCCTGCTGGGCCGCATCCCGCTCGTGCGTTCCATCTACAACTCGGTCAAGCAGGTCAGCGATACCGTGCTTGCCCCCAACGGCCAGGCGTTTCGCCGCGCGGTGCTGGTGCAGTATCCGCGGGCAGGCGCCTGGACCATCGCTTTCGTCACCGGCACGCCCAGCGGTGAAGTGGCCGCCAGCCTGCCTGGCGACCACATCAGCCTGTACGTGCCGACGACCCCCAACCCCACATCCGGCTTTTTCCTGATGGTGCCTCGCGCCGAGGTTGTCGACCTTCAGATGAGCGTGGACGCGGCCTTGAAGTACATCGTTTCCATGGGCGTGGTCGCCCCGGTCCCGGGGGCAACGCCCGTGGTCCGGCCGGCTGCGCTCTCTCCGGCGCCGGGCGTGCAGGACGCACCCCGCGCCGATTCGTAACCCTTACACACCAAGCACAAAACGGAGTCATCCCGCATGCGTACCTGCTACACCGGCCAGGTTTGCCGTGACCATCTCGGCCAGACCGTCACCCTGTACGGCTGGGTGAACCGCCGCCGCGACCACGGCGGGGTCATCTTCATCGACCTGCGCGACCGCGCGGGCCTGGCGCAGATCGTGTTCGATCCGGACAACGCCGCCTTCGCCACCGCCGAGCGCCTGCGCAATGAATTCTGCGTCCGCGTCACCGGCCTCGTGCGCGAGCGTCCGGCCGGCACGGCCAACGCTGAACTGGCCTCCGGCGAAATCGAAGTGCTCTGCAAGGAAGTCGAGATCCTGAACGCGTCGGTCACGCCGCCGTTCCAGCTGGATGACGACAACCTGTCGGAAACCACCCGCCTGACGCACCGCGTGCTGGACCTGCGTCGTCCGCAGATGCAGCGCAACCTGATGCTGCGCTACCGCGTGTCCATCGAAACCCGCAAGTTCCTGGACGAGCTGGGCTTCATCGACATCGAAACGCCGATGCTGGCCAAGAGCACGCCGGAAGGCGCGCGCGACTACCTGGTGCCCTCGCGTGTGAACGCCGGCCACTTCTTCGCGCTGCCGCAATCGCCGCAGCTCTTCAAGCAGATGCTGATGGTCTCGGGCTTTGACCGCTACTACCAGATCACCAAGTGCTTCCGCGACGAAGACCTGCGCGCCGACCGTCAGCCGGAATTCACCCAGATCGATTGCGAAACCTCGTTCCTGAACGAATTCGAAATCCGTGAAATCTTCGAAAACCTGATCCGCCACGTGTTCAAGGTGGTGCAGGGCGTCGACCTGCCGTCGCCGTTCCCGATCATGCCGTGGACCGAAGCGATGCGCCGCTACGGCTCGGACAAGCCCGATCTGCGTGTGCAGCTCGAGTTCACCGATATCACCGACGTCATGCGCGACGTGGACTTCAAGGTGTTTGCCGCCGCCGCCACGGCGCCCGGCAGCCGCGTGGTCGCCCTGCGCGTGCCCGGTGGCGCCGAAATGTCGCGCAGCGAGATCGACGCCTACACCCAGTTCGTCGGCATCTACGGCGCCAAGGGCCTGGCCTACATCAAGGTCAACGAAGTGGCCAAGGGCCGCGACGGCCTGCAATCGCCCATCGTCAAGAACCTGCACGACGCTGCCCTGGCCGAACTGGTCAAGCGCACCGGCGCCCAGGACGGCGACATCATCTTCTTTGGCGCGGACCGCGAGAAGGTCGTCAACGACGCCATCGGCGCGCTGCGCGTGAAGATTGGCCACAGCGAGTTCGGCAAGAAGACGGGTCTGTTCACGGCCGGCTGGAAGCCGCTGTGGGTGGTCGACTTCCCGATGTTCGAATACGACGAGGAAGACGGTCGCTACACCGCTGCCCACCACCCGTT
The DNA here is from genome assembly GCF_059759315.1 of Achromobacter sp. GQ309. Taxonomy (NCBI): domain Bacteria; kingdom Pseudomonadati; phylum Pseudomonadota; class Betaproteobacteria; order Burkholderiales; family Alcaligenaceae; genus Achromobacter; species Achromobacter sp. GQ309. Next base: position 232,228 of record NZ_JCAXDP010000008.1, on the reverse strand, counting down.
CACCAGCCCCAAGGACGGCCACGAAGACTTCCTGGAATCCGATCCCAGCAAGGCCTTCGCCAAGGCCTACGACATGGTGCTGAACGGCTGGGAAATCGGCGGCGGCTCGGTCCGTATCCACCGCGAGGAAGTGCAGAGCAAGGTGTTCCGCGCGCTGAAGATTGGCGCCGAGGAAGCCCGCGAGAAGTTCGGCTACCTGCTGGACGCGCTGCAGTACGGCGCGCCTCCGCACGGCGGCATCGCCTTCGGCCTGGACCGCATCGTCACGATGATGACCGGCGCCGAATCGATCCGCGACGTGATCGCCTTCCCGAAGACGCAGCGCGCCCAGGACCTCCTGACGCAAGCGCCGTCGGAAGTCGACGAGAAGCAACTGCGCGAGCTGCACATCCGCCTGCGCAACGTCGAAAAAGCGTAAAGCGCCGGAGCGCCGTTGGCGCTCCCCCCCGGCGGCCTTCTTCACGGGGGCCGCTGGCGGACCGGCAGCGCCGGATCCGCGGCGGTCTGCTTGAAGCACGATCCGCACTGGGCGCCACGCCCGAATCATGAGCAGGTTTCAAGTGTCTGATCAGTCAGTCTGGCCTGACCGCATGCCGCAAAGATGGGAATGCCCGGCTGAAATGGAGTAATCTGGCTAACGCCGCCAAACACGGCGGCGGCTGGCCAGAGGACCTACCGGGACCCGGCCGGCGGTTCTCAAGATTTGAAAGGCGCCATTGCTTCCATGTCGCTCATCCGAGTCGTCAGCTACAACATACACAAGGGCCGTTCGGCACTAGGCCGGCGCGACTCCCTGAATGAACTTCGCCTGGGCCTGTATGGCCTGCGCCCCGACCTGGTCTTCCTGCAGGAGGTCCAGGGCCGCAACGAGCAGAAGTCGCTGCTCGACGCTCAGCACGAGTCCCTGGCCGCGGCATTGCGGCTGGATGTGGCCTATGGCCGCAACGCCATCCGCCACGCCACCGACCACGGCAATGCGCTGCTGTCGCGTTATCCCATCCTCGACCACGAAAATCTCGACATCTCCGACCATCGCCTCGAGCAACGCGGGCTGCTGCATGCGCGCATCGACGTGGGCGATCGGGCGGTGCATTGCTTCGTGGTGCATCTGGGCCTCTTTGCCGGCAGCCGCAGCCGCCAGATCCTGGCGCTGACCGAGCGCATCAAGCGCATGGTGCCCGACGGCGAGCCCATCCTGATCGCCGGCGATTTCAACGACTGGAATGACCGGCTGGCGCCCATGTTCGTGCAGCAGCTTGGGCTGTACGAAGTGTTTTCGCATGCCCCGCGCAGCCATGGCGGCGACCTGCCGCGCCTGCGCGACTCGGTCAAGCGGCTGTCCAACGCCCTGCGCGGTTTGCCCAGCAGCGGCGTCTCGGTCATGGAGCGCAACAACCAGCTCGGCATGGACGGCAGCTCCCGGCTGCTGGCGCCGCCGCCGCGCACGTTTCCCGCCGTGTTCCCGTGGTTCCGCCTGGACCGCATCTACCAGCGGGGCTTTGCCGTGCGCAGCGCCCGGGTGCTGCGCGGCCGCGAGTGGGCCAAGCTGTCCGATCATTCGCCCTTGCTCGCGGAGCTGGAACTCCCGTGAAGGACGAGCAGGACAGGCTGGAGTGGGTGCAGGGCAACGATATCCGTCTGCTCCAGAACGGCGCCGACTTCTTTCCCGCGCTGTGCGCGGCGATCGACGCGGCCACGGTCAGCGTGCATCTGGAAACCTACATCTTCATGCTCGACCGCACCGGTACGAAGGTGCTGGAGTGCCTGTCGGCGGCCGCGCGCCGCGGCGTCAAGGTACGCGTGGTCCTGGATGGCTTTGGCAGCGCGTTGCACGGCGAGCGCGTGCGCGTTGCGCTGACCAATGCGGGCGCGCAGTGCCGCATCTTCCGGCCCGAGCCGCGCTGGTTTGCGCGTTTCGTGCCATCGCGCAGCCGCCTGCGGCGCCTGCATCGCAAGGTCACCATCATCGATGGCCGCATGGCCTTCATCGGCGGCATCAACGTCATCGACGACTACGATGACCTGGATCCCACCGACGGCCTGACCGGTCCGCGTTTCGACTTCGCCGTGCAGGTCGAGGGCCCGCTCGTCACGCAGGCGGCCCATGCGCAGGATCTCCTGTGGGTGCGCCTGAACTGGGCGCGCCTGCGGCGCCATCCGCGCGACTGGCATCGGTTGCAGTTGCTCAAGCCGCGCGATGTTCCTGCGCCGCCTGGCGGCATGCTGCGCGCCGCGCTGGTGCTGCGCGACAACCTGCGCTTTCGCAGGACATTCGAGCGTGCCTATCTGTTCGGCATCTCGCGCGCGCGGCGCGACATCCTGATCGCCAATGCCTACTTTTTCCCGGGCGTGCGCTTTCGCCGCGCGCTGGCCAAGGCAGCCGCCCGCGGCGTGCGCGTGCGGCTGCTGTTGCAGGGCAAGGTCGAATACCGGATGCAGTATCACGCCACGCGCTCGCTGTATGACAAGCTGCTGCGCGACGGCATCGAGATCTACGAGTACATGCCGAGCTACCTGCACGCGAAGGTCGCCGTGATCGACAACGTGGCGACGGTGGGGTCATCGAACCTCGACCCCTTCAGCCTGCTGCTGGCGCGTGAGGCCAATGTCGTGGTCGACAGCCAGCCGTTCGCCTGGGACCTGCAGGAGCGCCTGGAAACCGCCATCCGGGAGGGCGGACGCTTCATCCGGCCGCTGGATTACCAGCGCCGGGGTTTCGTGCGGCGGTGGATCGATGCGGCGTCTTACGCGTTGCTGCGGATTGGCGTGGCGTTCACGGGCACGTCGGACAAGTACTGAACGCGGGCGCTCAAGTACGGGGTTTGAGAAGCCCCAGCGCCAGCGCCGTTCCCACCAGGATGATGGCCGCGCCAATCGCGATGGACGGCGTCACGGCTTCATCCAGCAGCGTTGCGCCCCAGACCACGCCGAATATCGGCACGAGGAACGTCACGCTCACGGCCGCAGTGGGACCCACATTGGCGATCAGCCGGAAGAAGATGATGTAAGCCGCACCGGTGCAGACCACCGCCAGCAGTATGGTGGAGATCCACGCGGGCGCCGATGCCGGCGTCTCCGGCCAAGCCGGAATGGCCAGCGGCAACAGCACGAGCGACGCGGCGATCATGCTGCCGGTGGCGCTTGCCAGCGCGTCGACACCTGTCAGGAAACGCTTGGTCCAGTTGGCCGCGATGCCATAGAAGACCGGCGCCGACACGGCAGCGAGGACGGCGGGGCCTGTGCCGCCATCCTGGAAATTCAGCTTGTCCCAGACCAGCACGACGATGCCGATCAAGCCGATGAACAGCCCCAGCGACCGCATCCACGGGAGCCTGTCCTTGAGCCACAGCCACCCCACAACGGCGCCCCACACGGGCGTCACCGCATTGGCCACCGACAGGAAGCCGGCGCCGAGGGACTGTGCGGCATAGGCGTACAGCAGAAAGGGCACGGCGGCATTGAGGGTGCCGACCACCAGCAACGCCTTCCAGTGGCGTCCGATGATGGGCAGCTTGCCGCGCCACATCGCGGCCGGCAGCAAGAACAGGGCGGCAAGTCCGACGCGCAGCTCGATCAGTGCGATGGGTCCGAACTCCTTGACCGCCACGCGCATGAACAGAAAGGAGCCGCCCCAGACGGCGGCCAGAAGCAGCAAATCCATCAGATTGCGTTGACGCATGATTTGTCTCGGGCGTACGCTTTATTTCCGGTTCGTGACCAGATTCTTCATCTTCACCCGGTGCGCCAGCAGCGCGCAGGTCAGGGACAGGACGATACACAGGATCAGCCCGGTCCGCACGCCGGAAAGCACCGTGCTGTGCGAAATCAGAATGCCGACCACGGCAGTGCCCAGCGCGCTGCCGATGGCGCGTGTGGTCTGCACCAGCGCCGACGCCACGCCCACGTCGCGCCGCTCGCTCAGCATCTGCATGAAGAGCGTCAGGTTGGGCAATAGGAAGCCCAGCGCGCAGCCGTTGACGAAAAAGGCGGACAGGATCCACCACGCCGACGTGCCCGGTGAAATCAGCAGCACCATCAGCGATCCCGCGGCCAGCAGGCCGCCGCCGAACACCATCAGCCGCTGCGGCTCGGTCTGCTTGGGAAACATGCGGCCGTTGATGATGCTGCCGACCGAGATCGCGGCCACGAGCGGCGTCAGCAGCAGGCCCGCCTGGCTGGGCGTGTAGCCCAGCACCTGCTGCAACAGCAGCGGGCTGTAGAAGATCAGGATGAACATCACCGCGCCCACCATCATTGCTGCCACGTTCAAGAGGCGCGGGTCGCGGCCGGACAGCACGCGCAGCGGGAAGATCGGCGACTTCACGCGGCGTTCGGTCGGAATCAGGATGGCAATGGCGGCAGCGCCGACCAGCGCCAGTGTCAGGCCGAGCATCGGGTGCGCGTGTTCGCCGCTGGCGAAAGCAAGCTCCAGCGCGGCCAGCGGCGCGCCCACGGCCAGCACGAGCAAGATGGCGCCCACCCAGTCGATCTTGCGGCTGCCATCGTGAATGGGCCGGATGCGCGGGAAATAACGGGCCAAGAGGAAGAAGGCGGCGGCGGCCGCGATCGGCGTGATGAAGAACGCCGCGCGCCACCCCAATGCCTGCGTGGCCGCCCCGCCCAGCACCGGGCCGATGCCGCTGGCCATGGCAAAGGCCGCGGACACCAGCGCCATCCATCTGACCCGCTGCTTGGCGTCGGGAAACAGATCCGCCGGCGCGGCGAACGCCGTGGCGATCATCATGCCGCCGCCCACCCCCTGCAGGGTGCGGAACACGATGAGTTGGGTCATGGACTGCGCCAGGCCGCAGGCGATGGAGCCCAGCGCAATGATCAGCACCGACACCAGCATCAAGGGCTTGCGGCCGAACATGTCGCCCAGCCGGCCGAAGATCAGGATGGATGCCGCAGTGGCCAGCAGATAGCCCGTGCCGACCCAGGCGTAGAGCGCCATGCCGTTCAGCGCCTCGGCCACGCGCGGCAGGGTGGTGCTGATGATGGTGGAATCCAGGGCGGCAAGCACCACGGTGGCCGACACGCCTGCCATCGCCATCAGCAGGTCCCGTCGTGAGCGTGTGGGATCAGTGGCTGGCTGCGGGGGCGTCGGCGGCGGATTCATGCCGTCAAGGATATCACCGGCACCCTAGGGTTATCACTTGTAAAACGTGTGGTATCCCCAGAAAACCGCGATGACCAGCACGACCAGCATCCAGGACCAGCGTGAATTCGAAAGGCCGCGCGCTTCTGGTTCGGGAGGCGGGGGAGGGGGCGCGATCCGCGGCTGTGCCGCCATGTGGTCGATGAAGGAAGCGAAGAACTTCTCGATGATCTTCTCGCCGGCCTTCAAGAGAACGCCTTCTCCGCATTCGCCCAGCTTGCCGCCCGCCATGCCAGCCACCGTGTAGGCCACGCGGGTGCCCTGGTCCTTGGTGGTCAGGTTGACCTGCGCCGTGCCGATCGCCAGGCAGGCGGCGCGCCCCTTGCCTTCGAACACCAGCGTGCAGCTGTCGGGGGCGTTCATGTCGGAGAGCAGGATCTCGCCTTCGTAGTCGGTGTCGATGCCGGCGATCTTGGCGCGCAGCGTGACCGCATATTCGGTCGGGCTGCGCATGGCGACTTCGACACACCCCGGAATGCATTTCTGTAACACTCGCGGGTCGGTCAACGCATCCCATGTCTGGTGCTGCGTCGAAGGAATCCATTGGGCATCGGCAATGCGCATGGCTGTCTCCTTGTAGAAACGCTTTATGTGCATTCTGTGCCCAAAAGGCGGGTTTGGCTATCTCGGGGACAAAACCCTGCTAGGCCAAGCGGTCAATCGTGGTTGTCGCGGTCCTGCCGGTCGCCTGCCAGCAGCGAGATCCAGTGCCGAGTGGATTGGTCGTGCGACGGCGTCTGCGGTTCGCCATGGAGTTCGCGCAGTATGCCGCTGGCCATCTTCTTGCCGGCTTCGACACCCCATTGGTCGAAAGGGTTGATGCCCCAGACCAGCGCTTGCACGAAGACCTTGTGCTCGTAAAGCGCGAGCAAGGCGCCAAGCGCCTCGGGCGTCAGGCGCGGAAGCACGATCAACGTCGAGGGCCGGCCGCCCTGATGGTGGCGGTGGCGGGCAAGCCATTGCGCATCGGCTTCCGGCATACCTTGCGCCTTCAGCGCCGCCTCATCCGCGTCGATCGATGTGCCCCGCAGCAACGTCTGGCGCTGCGCGAGACAATTGGCCAGCAGCATGGCGTGTTCCTCGACCCATTGATGGTCGGCTTCGCGGCACATGATGAAATCGACCGCCGCGCCGTCCGTGCCTTGGTGCAGCCACTGGAAGAACGTGTGCTGCCCGTCCGTGCCCGGCATGCCCCAGACCGAAGGACCGGTGGGCACGCCCACGGGCCGGCCGGCAATATCGACGGATTTGCCGAGCGACTCCATGTCGAGCTGCTGCAGATAGGGGGCCAGGTATTGCAGGCGGGCGTCGTAGGCGGCAATGCTCAGTGAGCCGTAGCCGAGCACGCTGCGGTTGGCGATGCCGGCCAGCGCGAGCTGCACCGGGGCGTTGTCGGCGATGTCGGCCTGGGCGAAGTGGTCGTCCATCGCGGCGGCGCCGGCGCGGATGCCCTCGATCACGTCCAGGCCCACGGCCAGCGCAACCGGCAGGCCGACAGCCGACCAAAGCGAGTAGCGGCCCCCCACCCAGTCCCAGAATTGGAAGGTCTGGTTTTCGGGAATGCCGATCTTGGCCGCCGCCGCCGGCTTGGCAGTGATGGCGACCACATGGTCGTAAGGATTCTCTATGCCCGCATCGGCCAGCCACTGCACGGCGCGCCGCAGGTTCGCCAGCGTCTCGGCCGTCGTGAACGACTTGGACGTCACCACCACGAGCGTTTCACGGGGGTCCATGCCCAGGACCGCGTCCTCGATGGCGTGGCCGTCGATATTGGCGACGAACTTGAGGTCACGGCGGCAGCCGTAGCCACCGCACGCGTCTGTGGCCAGGCGCACGCCCCAGTCGCTGCCGCCGATGCCGATATGGATGATGGACTTCCATTTGCCGTGCGCATCGGCGTCCCGCACGAAGTCGCGTACGCGCTGGTGTTCGTGGGCGACTTCCGCGATAGGCTGACGCGCGCGCAGCATCGTGTGCCACGCAGCCCGATCCTCGGTCATGTTGACAGGCTCGCCCGCCAGCAAGGCCTTGCGCGCGGCGTCGAAGCCGCGTGCGTGGAGCAGGGCGGCGCCGGCCTGCCGCGCGGCGGGCGAGTCGACATGCGCGCTCAAGTCAACGGTCAGGTCGGCAGCCTGCACGAGGTGCAGCGCGTCAGTGCAAAACGCGCCTTCCAGGACGGCTTCGGAAAATGCCTTCCATTCGGGCAGTTGCAGCAGGCTTGCGTGTTCAGCGGGCTTGAAAGGATGCATATTTTCGGGAATGCGTCGTGGTGCTGGAGTCGAGGCAGCGGGTCGCCGGAATCGTCGCCCGAACTTTCTTGCCGTCAGGAAAGGTCCGCAGTTTAGCTGTTTGGACGGCGTCGATGCAGGCCCCATTTATCCTGTGAACACCGTATCCGTCCATTTGTAAACCCGCCAGTCTTCCGATCCTTACACAAATGCGTCTGACGCTACAATCCGCCTAACTTTTTAGGCGCCCTTCCATGCTGTACGTCCTCGTAGCGTTCCTGGTTTCGCTCATTTCGACCTTGCTGATCGTTCGCTACCGCGCCTGGCACGATGGACTGACGGCCGATCACGATCTTGAAGGGGTGCAGAAGTACCATGCTGTCCCCGTGCCGCGCATCGGCGGCTTGTCCCTGCTTGTTGCTTCCGGCGTGACTTGTGCGTTGGTCGCCGTGCGCGAACCCGATGTACTCCCGAATCTGGTTCTATTGCTTGCGGCAGGCATGCCCGCTTTTCTTGGCGGATTTGCCGAGGACCTGACGAAAAGAGTGAGAGTGCTTGTCCGGCTGGGACTTGCGATGCTCTCGGGTGCTGCAGCGTTTTATCTATTGGGCGCTGAAGTGACGCGTGTCGACATTATTGGCGTGGACTGGCTGCTGCAATTCGGGGTGATTTCGCTGGTATTTACTTCCGTCGCCATCGGCGGCGCCGCCAATGCGATAAATATTATCGACGGATATAATGGCTTGGCCGCCGTGGTGTCAGCAATGATATTGGCCGGTTTTGCGTACGTATCGTTTTACCTGGGTGACCGCTTCCTTCTGATTGTTGCCCTGAGCACCTTGGGCGCCGTCATCGGCTTCCTGGTCTGGAATTTTCCGCACGGCCATATTTTCCTTGGTGATGGTGGCGCATATCTTCTCGGATTCATCATCGGTGAACTGTCCGTGTTGATGCTCGCGCGGCATCCCTACGTCTCCGCCTGGTTCCCCCTGCTGTTGTGCATCTATCCGGTGTTCGAGACGCTCTTCTCCATCTACCGCAAGAAATTCCTCCGAGGGCGCTCGCCAGGCGCGCCGGATGGCGTGCACTTGCATATGCTGATCTACAAACGCCTGGTCCGCTGGGCCATCGGTTCGCGTGAAATGCGGCATCAGACGCAGCGTAATTCAATGACGTCGCCTTACCTGTGGCTGCTTTCGTCGCTGGCGGTTATCCCCGCGGTGCTTTTTTGGCAGGATCCCTGGCTGCTGATGCTGTTTACAGGCATTTTCTCGACGACGTATGTCGTGTTGTACCGCCGCCTGGTTTTGTTCCGAATGCCAAAGTGGATGATCTTGAAGAAAAAGAAGCGGTCATAATCCCGATTTGGTGTCCTGCCCCTGCTTGCCCGGAACGGCACGACAAAGGATGCGCTGGCGTGCGCAGCAATTGCCATTGTTGATGTAAAGTTCCGGCTGCGTTGATCGGTGTCTGCTCTCATCGGGTCGAGCGCGGCTCCCTGCACCAATCCTTGTCCATGCCCACACGAATTCTCATCGTTCGCACGTCCTCCCTGGGCGACCTCGTCCACATGCTGCCTGCGATCACGGATATCGCCCGGCACGTGCCGGACGCGCAGATCGACTGGGTCGTCGAGGAAGCCTTCGCCGAGATCCCGTCGTGGCATCCCGCCGTCAACGAAATCATCAAGGTCGCGCATCGGCGCTGGCGTAAGTCGTGGTGGTCTGCCCAAGTGCGGGCCGAGCGGCGCGCGCTGCGCGAGCGCCTGCGGGCCGTCCGCTACGACGTAGTGCTGGACATGCAGGCCCTGCTGAAATCGGCGTGGCTGGTGCGTCAGACGCAGGGCGTCAAGCATGGGCTGGACTGGCGGTCCGCGCGCGAGCCGCTGGCCTCGCTGTTCTACAACGTGCGTCATCGCGTCGAATTTTGGCAGCCCGCGGTGATCCGTCAGCGCAAGCTGGCCGGGCTGACGTTCGGCTATCAGCATGCCGGCTTGCCCGATTTTGGCTTGCAGGCGTTTGCGCGCCAGGCGACCCAGGCGCCCGAGCCGGTCGTCGAAGTCGGCAGCGGCGGTCTGAACGCCGCCGAGCTGCCGCGGCTGCATCATCTGGACACTGACCGCGGCTATGCGGTGATCATGCCGTCGGCCAGCCGTGACGACAAACTGTGGCCCGAGGAAGACTGGCGCGTGGTGTTCCGCCGCCTGCGCGAGGCCGGCTGCACGTTGAAGCTGCTGGCCGGCAACGAACAGGAAGCCGAGCGCGCCCAGCTGCTGGTGGCCGGCATGGAGGGGGCCGAGGTCATGCCCCGCATGGATCTGTCCGCCGTGGCCAAGCTGCTGGCCGGCGCCCGCCTGATGGTGGGCCTGGACAGCGGCCTGACGCACCTCTCAGCCGCGCTGGGCCGTCCCACGATCGGCATCTACCGGGCCTCGACGCCCGTGCGCACCCCCCTGGTCGGGTCCAACTACACCGCCAGCCTCGGCGACCGCGGCGCCTCGCCGTCGCGCGAGGCCGTCATGGCGTCGGTCGAGCAGGCGCTCGCCGCGCAGTGACATGAACCGCGGCGTCTACACGCTGGGGCTTCGGGCGCTCGCGCCGCTGATCTGGCTATGGATGGCCCGCCGCGCCAAGCGCGCCGGGGGCCGCTGGGAAATCTTCTCTCCCGAACGCTTTGGGCGCCCTGATCCGGCCACGGTGCTGCCGGACAACCCGGTCTGGATGCATGCCGTCAGTCTGGGCGAGACGCGAGCCGCGCTGCCGCTCTTGAACGCACTGCTGGCGCGCGGCCTGCCGGTGTTGCTCACGCACACGACGGCGACCGGCCGCGCGGAGGGCGAGCGCCTGTTCAAGGATGCCATCGCGCGGGGGCAACTGCGGCAGGTCTGGCTGCCCTACGATTTTCCGGGCGCGACCCGCCGCTTCCTGGCGGCGCACCGGCCGCGCTGCGGTCTCTTGATGGAACGCGAGATCTGGCCGAACCTGCTGGCCGCTGCGCGGCAGGCGCGGGTGCCCATGGCGCTGGTCAGCGCGCGTTATTCCGCGTCGTCGCTGCGCCAGGCGCGCCGGATGGGCAGCGTGATGCGCGAGGCCCTGGCCGGGCTGGACATGGTGTTGGCGCAGACGGCGGAGGATGCCGGGCGGCTGGCCGAGGCGGGTGCGCCGGCGGCCGTCGTGACCGGCAACCTCAAGTTCGATCTGGTGCTGCCGCCCGCTCAGGTAGAGGCGGGACGCGCGTGGCGGGCACAGCTCGGGCGCCAGGTGGTTGCGGTTGCCAGCACACGCGAGGGCGAGGACGCGCCGTTCATCGAGGCGATCAAACGTCAGGCCGCAGCGCCGGGCGCGCCGCTTTTTATGTTGATCCCACGCCATCCCCAGCGCTTTGAAGAAGCTGCGCGCCTGCTGTCGGACGCGAAAGTCGGTTTTGCGCGCCGTTCGGAAGGCACGCTTGTGCCGCCGGATACCGCCGTGCTGGTGGGGGATTCGTTGGGCGAGATGGCGTTTTATTACGCGGCCTCGGATGTCGCGATCGTGGCGGGCAGCTTTGCGCCGCTGGGTGGCCAGAACCTGATCGAAGCCTGCGCGGCGGGCGTGCCCGTCATCGTCGGGCCGCACACGTTCAATTTCAAGCAGGCGGCGGAAGACGCCATCGAGGCCGGCGCCGCGCTGCGCGCCGAGGATCCGGCGCAGGCGGTGGACGCGGCAATCGCGCTGCTGCGGGACACGCCGCGCAGGCAGCTGGCGAGCAAGGCCGCGCGGGCTTGGTTCGACCAGCATGCGGGCGCCACCGGACGGACGATGGATGCGTTGGGACCCTGGCTGGCCGGAGCGGCGTCGGGCCGTTAAGGCGTTTTACGCGGCGCCAACGTCACCGCGCCCGGATTCAATTCCTGGCTGAATCGCCGCCCATCGCGGCCTTCGTCTTCGGGCCGGGCGCCCAGCCAGCCTTGTCCCAGCGCATAGACGCCCAGATTCGCCAACAGGATCAGGATGAAGAGCACGCGCATGCCGGACCTTCGTCAGGGAGTGGTGTTCAAGGTGGCGCGCGCCACGGCGGCCAGTCCGTCCAGGACCGGGTGGTCCAGGTAAACGGGAACCGGCGTGGCGCCAAAGGCCCCGCCCGCGTCGGCCAGCAGCCGTTCGATTTCCTGGTGCACTTCGGGCCAGCCGCCGCCGGCCGCGTAGATCTGCGGGGTCTGGCCGTAGCGCTGGCGGCCCGCCAGCCATTGGCGCACGACGGCGCCGGCCTGTGCAGCGGCGATGCCGGAGGCGATGGCCTCGTGCGTGTCCGTGGGATAGGGCACGACCTGGCCGTTGGCGATGGGCAGGTTGGCCGTGCCGTGGGCAAGCGACGTGCGCATCATGGCCGGGCCAGGCAGGATCAGGCCGCCCGCGAAGACGTTGTCCGGTCCGACGGTGTCGATGGTGGTGGCAGTGCCGAAGCTGGCCAGCACGAACGGCGGGTGGGTGCCGGGCAGGCGCGACAGCACGCCAAGCAGCGAGGCCCAGCGGTCGGCGCCCAGCTGCGTGGGCGTGCGATAGCTGTTGACCAGGCCCAGCGTCGTTGCCTGCGAAGGCGACCAGTTGACGGGGCAGCCGTGCTTTTGCAGGATGGCCGCGATGGCGTCGCCGCGCGCCGCGCCAGCGACATTCACGCCCAGCGCGCGCCGCGGCGGCCGGGGCAGGGCGGCAAGCCAGTCATCCAGCGCGTTCAGGTCCAGGCCGTCGAAGGCGACGGCCGCGGGCTCGCGCGGCATGTCCGGATTGGTGGCGTCCAGCCAACCCACTTTGAGGCGGCTGTTGCCGGAGTCGATGAGAATAATCATGCTTGGCGTCGAATCGAAATTTCACCGACCGAGATCGGTGTGGCGCCCTCGGGCGTTTGCACCAGCAGGCGGCCTTGCTCGTCCACGCCACAGGCGGTGCCGCTTAAAAGAATAGCGCCCTTGTCCAGCACGTTCACCTTGCGGCCCGCCAGCGCGTCCACCTGGTCGAAACGCTGCCGGAATGCGCCGAAGCCGTCGCGTTCAAGTGTGCGGACCGCCTCGTGCCACGCCGCGGCGCTGGCGCAGATCAGGTCTGCGGCCACGGCGGCGCGGTCTGCGCCGGCCTGCACCTGCGTCCAGTCCGCAATCTCGCGGCCCAGCGCCAGCGACAGTTCGGCCGCATCGGCAAGATTGACGCCCATGCCGATCACCACGGTGTAGCCGGTGTCGCGGCCGCCCGGATTGCGGGTGGTCTCGACGAGGATGCCCGCCAGCTTGGCGTCGTGCCATTGGATGTCGTTGGGCCATTTCATGCACAGGTCATGCGAACTCGGCCCGGCGACGGTGCGCAGCGCTTCGCAGGCGGCCACGCCGGCAAGCGGCGATAGTGCCGCCAGCTGCATGGCGGGCAGGTGCACGTCAAAGGCGCACGAGAACATCAGCGTGGAGCCCGAGCGGTTCTGCCACGGGCGGCCCGCGCGGCCGCGGCCGGCGTCCTGCTGATGCGTGCCCAAGAGCCAGGGCTTGCCCGCGCCGGCACCGGTGCGCGCACGCGCCAGCAGGTCGGCATTGGTCGATCCGGTGCTGCCGGTCCAGGTGACGTCCTGGAAGGCGGGCAGGCGCTGCGCCAGCGTCCGGGCAAGCGATTCCGGGGCGGGTAGGTCGATGGGGCAAACGGGGGCGGGCATGGCCGCGATTGTAGGGCACGCGGGCCGCGCTCGCGGCCGTAGCCCCCCTGCGTTTATGATTGGCGATACATTTTTGCATCCGCACCCCGACGACATGCCGCATTCCGCATTGCTTGCGACCGCCGCCGCGCCTTTCCGCCATGAAGGCGGGGTCTGCCACGTCGGCGGCGACTGGAGCGTCCTGGCGCTGGCCGAGTCGGGCGAAGTGGAACGCAGACGCGCGGCGCTCGCGCGGGCGGCCAAGGAAGGCGCGCGCTGGGACATGCACGCGATTCACCGGCTGGACACGATCGGCGCGCTGATCATCTGGCAGGCGTGGGGCGAAAAGCTGCCCGAGCGCGTGCGCTGGGGCGCGGGGCAGCAGGACGTCTTCAACGCGCTGGCGATGAACAAGGGCGAGACGCCCGCGCCCGCCGCCAAGCCCGAAACCTGGACATGGGTGCGCACCACGGGCGGTGCGATCCTGCGGGCCGCCGAGAACGGCAAGGCGCTGCTCATCATGCTGGGCCAACTGGTGCTGGACGTGGGCGCCATGCTGCGCCGGCCCTGGCTGGGACCGTGGCGCGAGATTTCCGCGCAGGTGTACCGGACCGGCGCGCAGGCGCTGGGCATCACGGCGCTGGTGGGCTTTCTTATTGGTGTGGTGCTGTCCTACCTGTCGGCGCAGCAGCTTCAGATGTTTGGCGCCGACCGCTTCATCGTGCGTCTTCTGGGCGTGTCCATCGTGCGCGAGCTGGGCCCCGTGCTGGCGGCCATTCTGGTGGCCGGCCGTTCGGGGTCTGCGATCACGGCGCAGATCGGCGTGATGCGGGTCACACAGGAACTGGACGCCATGCTGGTCATGGGCATTTCGCACGGCCAGCGGCTGATCCTGCCGCGCGTGGTGGCGCTGGCGATCACGATGCCGCTGCTGGTGCTGTGGACCAGCGCGATGGCGCTGCTGGGCGGCATGCTGGCGGCGCAGGCGCAACTGGGCGTGTCCGCGCAGTGGTTCCTGCAGTCGCTGCCTGATGCGATCACGCTGACCAATTACTGGATCGGCATGCTGAAGGGCGTGACCTTCGGCATCCTGATCGCCCTCATCGCCTGCCATTTCGGCCTGCGCATCCAACCCAACACCGAAAGCCTCGGCCGCGGCACCACTACGTCGGTGGTTACGTCGATCACGGGCGTGATTCTGCTGGATGCGGTGTACGCGGTCATTTTCAGTTCGGTGGGCATCTGATGAACAACGCCACGCAGAATCGGCTGTTCACTGAAGAGGGCGTGACCGTCGAGCCGGTCATTACCGTGCGCGGCCTGCGAACCGCGTTCGGCGACCATGTCGTGCACGACAATCTGGACCTGACGGTGTTTCCGGGCGAGATCCTGGTGCTGGTCGGCGGTTCAGGCACGGGCAAGACGGTGCTGCTGCGGCAGATCATCGGACTGGACGTGCCGGCTGCGGGCACGGTGAAGGTGCTGGGTCACACGCTGTCGGAATTGACGGCGGGAGAGCGCCGGCGCCTGTCATACCGCTGGGGCATGCTGTTTCAGGCGGGCGCGCTGTTCTCGGCGCTGTCGGTGTTCGACAATGTGGCGCTGCCGCTGCGCGAACTGCGCACGGTGCCGGAAGACCTGGTGCGCGACGTCGTCATGTGCCGGTTGGCCATGGTGGGCCTGTCGTCGCGCGATGCGGACAAGCGCCCGTCGGACCTGTCGGGCGGCATGGTCAAGCGCGTGGCGCTGGCGCGCGCGCTATCGCTGGACCCGGAATTGCTGTTCCTTGATGAGCCCACGGCCGGGCTCGATCCGCTGCGGTCCGACGAGTTCGTGGACCTGGTGCGCAGCCTGCACCGGCAGCTTGGCTTTACCGTCGTCATGGTGACGCACGACCTGGACACGCTGCTGGCGCTGGCCACGCGCGTGGCCGTGCTGGCCGAGAAGCGGGTGATCATTTGCGACACGGTGCCTGAAGTCCTGAAGTTCGATCACCCGTTCATACATACATTCTTCCTGGGCGAGCGCGGTCTGCGCGCGCTGGGAGACCTGGCACCGAAGGGAATGCACCATGGAAAACCGTAGTCATGCGCTCATGGCCGGTATCTTCACGCTGGTCCTGCTGGCTGCCGCGACGCTGACGGCCATCTGGATCGGCCGCGACCGGACGCAACTGCAGCCATACGAAATCATCTCGGCCACGGCCGTCACGGGCCTGAATCCACAGTCGGCCGTGCGCTACCAGGGCGTGCCCGTGGGCCGCGTGCAGTCCTTGGCGCTCAACCCCAACAAACCCGGGCAGGTGCGCATCCGCATCGGCGTGGCGCCCAACACGCCGATCACCGAATCGACGTGGGCGGAACTTGGCGTGCAGGGCGTGACCGGCATGGCCAACGTGGACCTGCGCGACGACGGCTCGTCGCTCAAGCGCCTGACCTCCACCGCCGAGCATCCGGCCGCCATTCCGCTGCGCCCGGGCTTTCTGGACCGCATCGAGAAGCGTGGCGACCAGTTGATCTCCAACGTCGAAGTCGCGACCGAACAGTTGAAACGCGTGCTGAGCGAACAGAACGTGCAGGCGCTTACGGCCAGCCTGCAGAATGCCAACGACATTTCGCTGTCCCTGAAGGAAGCCAGCCGCGACCTCGCGCCCACGCTGGCCAAGCTTGGTCCGCTGATGGATTCGCTGAACAGCACCTCGCGCCAGGCCGATCGCGCCGCGCGCGAGATCGGCGACCTGGCCCAGCAGGCCCGCCAGTCGCTGGCGCGCCTGAATGCGCCGGACGGCCCGCTGGCGGTGGCCACGCGCAGCCTGAACGACATCGCCCTGGCCGCCGCGCGGCTGGATGGCGAGACCCTGCCGGCCTTCACCACCATGGCGAACGACGTCAGCACGGCCGCGCGTGGCGCCGCCATCACCCTGCGCCGTGTGGACAACACGCCGCAATCGTTCCTGTTCGGTCCCCCGCCCATCGCGCCGGGACCCGGCGAACCCGGTTTTGCCGGATTCCGGAGATAGACCTCATGAAGATGCGCAGCGCCATTCTGATTCTGACCCTGGCCCTTGCCGGATGCGGCATCGGCCGCGTGGACGCGCCGCCCACGCTGTTCGACCTGGGGCTGGATGCGCGGCCCGTGCCTGCCTTGCCGGCCCGCGATCCGATCGCGCTGACGTTCCAGTCGGCCCCCGGTCTGACCGACACCGGCATGATCTGGCGCGTGGGCGACAGCGCCGCGCCGCGTTCCTATGCCACGTACCGCTGGGCCGCGTCGCCCGCCGACCTCGTCCGGCAGCGCATCACCGATCGCCTGTCGCGCCAAGGCGCGGTGCTGAGCGACCGCGTCACGTTGCAGACGCCGCAACTGCAGGTCTCGCTGGCGCAGTTCGAGCAGGTTTTCTGTGAAGACGGCCAGTCGAGCCAGGGGCGCGTCCTGCTGCAGGCGGTGCTGCTGGATGGGCGCAACGTCGTGGACCAGAAGCGCATTCTGGTGGCCGCGCCCGCGCCCACGCAGGATGCAGAAGGGGGCGTCGCGGCGCTGCGCCAGGCCACCGACGAGGCGAGCGACCAGCTTGCGCAATGGCTTGCCGCCACCTTGCGGCCGCCCGCCGCAGCCGCCTCGCGCGGAAAGTGAGCGTCAGCTCGCGGCGCTGCGCGCTGGTTGCGGTCAACCGGCATTTCGCCGGGCGGGCCGGGCGGTTAACATCGTTTCTTTTTTCCGCACGCTGAGTCCCGCCATGTCCGCACGCACTGAAACCCACGCTTTCACCGGCGCCGCCGGCCGCATCGATTGCGCCATCGACTGGCCCGCCGACACGCCGCGCGGCTGGGCGCTGGTGCTGCATCCGCATCCGCTGCAGGGCGGCGCGCGCGAGAACAAGGTGGTCACGACCCTGTCGCGCGCCTGCGTGCAGCACGGCCTGGTGGCGGTGCGCCCCAACTTCCGCGGCGTCGGCCAATCGGAAGGCACGTTCGACAAGTCCGTCGGCGAAACGCAGGACATGCTGGCCGTGGTTACGCAGATGCGCGAACTGCATCCCGAACTGGCGCAGGCGCCCTGGGTGCTGGCGGGCTTTTCGTTCGGCACCGCCGTCGCCGCGCAAACCTACGCCGCGCTGGCCGATGCGGGCGAGGCCGTGCTGCCGTCGGCGCTGATGCTAATGGGGCCGGCCGTCAATCGCTTCCAGTCGCACGAGGTGCAGGTGCCGGACGACACGCTGATGGTGCACGGCGAAGAAGACGAAGTGGTGCCGCTATCTGAAGCCATGGACTGGGCGCGGCCGCGCTCGATCCCGGTGGTGGTGGTGCCGGGCGCCTCGCATTTCTTCCACGGCAAGCTGCTCGTGCTGCGCCAGCTGGTGCAGGCCCGATTGAAGGTTGCGCTGGACTGATCCGGCCTCCCGGCAGTTCGCAGGTTGCATCAGGTTGCATGTTTTAGGCGCGCAGGGAACCCCACGCGGCCGGGATGGGTCTGATCGACTGCCTATAATTGTCAGCCACTTGCCCCGCGCCGGCGGGCGTCATTCCTGGACCCACGTTGCCGATGAAGAAATTGCCTCACTCCGCTCAATCCCCCGTTGTCTTTACCCGTCGCATCATTTCAGGCGCGGTGTTGTCAGCGATGCTGGCGGCCTCCCTGCCAGCTTGGGCGCAGCAGGCGCCAGCCGCACCCGCCGCCGCGCCGGCCGCGACGGCACCGGCTCCGTCGCCGACCGGCGCGGTGCCCGTCGGCGACGTCTCGGCCGTCCCGGCGCCCACCATCGCGGCCAAGGCCTGGATCGTCGTCGATGTGAACAGCGGCCAGACGCTGGCCGCTTCCAATCCCGACATGAAGGTCGAGCCGGCCTCGCTCACCAAGATCATGACGGCCTACGTCGTGTTCAACGCACTGGAAGAAAAGCGCCTGACGCTGGAGCAGACCGTGCCGGTGTCCGAGCACGCCTGGCGCACGGGCGGCTCGCGCATGTTCATCGAACCGCGCAAGCCGGTCACGGTGGACGAACTGAACCAGGGCATGATCGTGCAGTCGGGCAACGACGCCTCGGTGGCGCTGGCCGAAGCCGTGGGTGGCAGCGAGTCCGCCTTTGCCGCGCTGATGAACCAGGAAGCCGATCGCCTGGGCATGAAGAACACGCACTTCATGAATGCCACGGGTCTGCCCGATCCGCAGCACATGACCTCCACGCGCGATCTGGCCACGCTGTCCGCGCACCTGATCACCGATCACCCGGACTTCTTCCACTACTACAAGCAGAAGAGCTACACCTACAACAAGATCACGCAGCCCAACCGCAACCGCCTGCTGTGGGCTGACCCGTCGGTGGACGGCATGAAGACCGGTCACACGGATTCGGCCGGCTACTGCCTGGTGTCGACGGCCGTGCGCGGGGATCGCCGCATCCTGGTGGTCGTGGTGGGCACCGACAGCGAAGCGACGCGCGCCGAAGAAAGCCTCAAGCTCCTGAACTGGAGCTTCCAGAACTTCGACACGGTCAAGCTGTTCGACAAGAGCCAGCCCGGCATCGACGCCCGCGTCTGGGAAGGCACCGCCGAGAACGTCAAGCTCGGTCCGCCCAACCCGGTGTCCATCGCCGTGCCGCGCGGCAAGGCGGGTGAATTGAAGCCGGTCGCGCAGCGCACCGATCCGCTCATCGCGCCGCTGGCCAAGGGCCAGCAGGTCGGCACGCTGCAATTCACGCTGGACGGCAAGGTTCTGCGCACCGAACCGCTGGTGGTGCAGGACGCCGTCGAACGTGCCGGCTTCTTTGGCCGCATGGTCGACACCGTCAAGCGCTGGTTCCAGTAAATCGGCGCCCCGCGGCCGCAGCCGCGGGTGTAAGCTAGCAGCGGGCGTTTCGTGCGCGAAACGCCCGTTTTGCATTCTTCGGGGGCGAGCCGCGCGGCTCGTCCCTGTTCCATTTCAAATTCAGGAGTGCCTCATGATTCCGGGCGTGCCGGGCGAAAGCCAGGTGTATCTCAACGGTGAATTCCTGCGCGTGGACGAGGCCAAGGTCTCCGTCCTGGACCGCGGCTTCATTTTCGGCGACGGCATCTACGAAGTCGTCCCCGTGTACCAAGGCAATGCGTTTCGCATGGCCGAACACCTCGACCGCCTTGATCGCAGCCTAGCTGCCTTGCGCATCGCGCCGCCGTTCGACCGCAGCGGGTGGATCGACCTGATCCAGCAGCTGCTCGACCGCTCCAACCTCGACACCTGCATCGTCTACCTGCAGGTGACGCGCGGCGTTGCCAAGCGCGACCATCCGTTCCCCATGCCGGCCGTCACGCCCACGGTGTTCGGCATGATCGCGCCCTGGTCCCCGCCGCCTGCCGCGCAGCGCGAACAAGGCCTGTCCGCCATCAGCATCCCTGACGAGCGCTGGCTGCACTGCGAGATCAAGTCCGTGTCCTTGCTGGGCAACGTGCTGGCCAAGCAGCAGGCCGTGGACGCCCACGTCGACGAGGTCCTGCAGTTCCGCGACGGCTACCTGACGGAAGGCGCGTCCACCAATATCTGGGTGGTCTCCGGCGGCAAGCTGCTGGCCCCGCCCAAGAACAACCTGATCCTCGAAGGCATCCGCTACGGCCTGATGGGCGAACTGGCCGCCGAGGCCGGCATCCCGTTCGAGTCGCGCCGGATCTCGCAAGAAGAGGTGGAGCAGGCCGACGAGCTGATGCTGTCGTCCGCTACCAAGGAAGTGCTGGCCATCGTGTCGCTGGACGGCAAACCCGTGGGTATGGGCAAGCCTGGCCCTGTTTTTGAGCAATTGCGTGCGGGTTATGATGCCCGCATCGCCGCGCTGTAGTCCTGGCGCGGGGCGGCCTGCCTGCAATGCATGCGGGCCGGCCGTCCGCCCCAACGGCGCCCGCCGGCACTTGCCGGCACGCCGCTTGCCCCCATATAAGAACATTCAGGGGCAACTCTTTTTAGGCACATCATGAACATTCCGCCCGAAGATTCTTTGATCGAATATCCCAGCGACTTTCCCATCAAGGTCATGGGCAAGCAGCATCCCGAGTTTGCGCAGACGCTGACCGAGGTAGTGCTGCAGTTCGATCCCGGGTTCGACGCCGCGACGGTGGAAATGCGCCCCAGCAAGGGCGGCAACTACCTCGGCCTGACCTTCACGGTGCGCGCCACCTCGCGCGAGCAACTGGATGCGCTGTACCGGGCGCTGCATGGCCACCCCATGGTGTCTATCGTCCTGTAAGGCAAGACCGCTGTGATCAAGTGGCTCGCGCGACCGGCGGACTATCTGCCGGTCTGGCAGGACATGCAGGCGTACACCAGCCAGCGCGACGACAACACGCCGGATGAAATCTGGCTGTGCGAGCATCCGCCGATCTACACGCTGGGCCAGGCGGGCCTGCCGGAACACGTGCTCAATCCCGGCAACATTCCCATCGTGCATTGCGACCGCGGTGGCCAGGTGACTTATCACGGCCCCGGCCAGGTCATGGCCTACGCGCTGTTCGACCTGCGCCGCGCTGACATGTACGTGAAGGAATACGTGGCGCTGCTGGAATCGGCCGTCATCGACACGCTCGAGCAGTTGGGTGTGGACGGGGCCTGTCGCAAGCCCGGCGCGCCGGGCGTCTATGTGCCGCATCCCGAAGGCGGCGAGCTGGCCAAGATCGCCGCGCTGGGCATCAAGATCCGCAACGGCCGTGCGTACCATGGCGTGTCGCTGAACGTCGAGATGGATCTGGCGCCGTTCCTGGGCATTAATCCCTGTGGCTACGAAGGCTTGCGCACCGTCGACATGGCGGCCTGTGGGGTGCGGCGCACGCCCACCGAGACGGGCGATGCGCTGGCGCAGAATCTTGCGCACGCCTGGCAACGCCGAAGGAACGCAAATTGAAGACCTACACCGCGGCCGAGGTCGCCGCCACCACGCCCGAACAGCTTGCCCGTCTGCGCGAATCCGGACCGCCAGAGGAATACGCCGCATGGATCCGCGCCGCCGCCGACCTGGGGCTGACCGAGGCGCAGACCATCTACGGACAGATGCTGCTGGACGGCGTGGGCGTCGAGCGCCAGCCCGCGGAGGGACTGGCCTGGTTCAAGCGTGCCGCGCACGCTGATCACCCCATGGCCATCAACATGGTGGGACGCTGCTATGAAAACGGCTGGGGCGTGGCGGCCGACGATACGGTCGCGGCGTACTGGTTCCGCCGCGCCGCCGACACGGGTCTGGATTGGGGGCTGTACAACTACGCCCATATGCTGCGCACGGGCCGGGGCGGCGTGACGCAGAACCAGGCCGCGGCGTTGGCCCTGTACCAGCAGGCCGCGCAGGCCGGCCACGTGAAGTCGATCGGCGTCGTGGGCCGTTATCACGAGGCCGGCGACGTGGTCCCGCAAGACCTGGAACGCGCGTTCGACTGCTACCGGCGCTGCGCTGAGGGCGGCGACTTCCGCGGGATGTTCCACCTGGGCCGGATGCTGCTGTTGCAGGGCAAGAAAGAGGAAGCCGTGCAATGGCTGGTCCGCGTCCCGGAAACCGCGACGCCCGCATTTTTGAAGGAAGCCAACGGCATGCTGCAGGACTGCGGCTTTCCGGCGCTTTACGAAGCGTAGACCAGCCTCACGCGACTCACGCGCCTCACGCGCCTCAGGTGCTCAGGCGCGCATCGAACACCACTTCCATCATGTCGTGCTGCCCGGCGCCTCGTTCGCCGTCCAGCCGGTCCAGCAACAGCTGACCGGCCCGCCGGCCCAGCTCGGCGGCGTCCACGCCCAGCGTGGTCAGGCCCTGCACCCACTGCACCGCGCTGCCGTCGTCCGAGAACCCCAGCACCGCCAGATCCTGCGGTACCTGCAGATCGCGGTTGTGCGCCTCCGACACGGCGGCGGCCGCCAGCAGGTCGGACGTGCAGAACACCGCATCGAAGATCGTATTGGTGGCCAACAGGCGCAGGAACGCCATGCGGCCGTCGTTCATGTGCTGGACTTCCGGTTGGACGATGTCCGCAACCAGTTCCAGTCCCAACGCGGCCGCGCTGCTGATGAAGCCCTCGCGGCGGGCACGCTCCCACGGCGTGTCGGCGCTGATGCAGGCGACGCGCGGATGGCGCTTTTCGGCCAGATGCCGGGCCGCCATGCGGCCGGCTTCGGCGTTGTCGATGGCGACCGCGCTGTCCAGCGTCTGCGGGCAGGCGATCCAGGTTTCGACGATGGGGACCTCGAGCGCGCTAAGGGCGGTGCGCAGGGTGGGCGTGTCCACGGGACCAATCACCAGGGCCGCCGCCGGTCGCAG
Organism: Achromobacter sp. GQ309; assembly: GCF_059759315.1. Taxonomy (NCBI): domain Bacteria; kingdom Pseudomonadati; phylum Pseudomonadota; class Betaproteobacteria; order Burkholderiales; family Alcaligenaceae; genus Achromobacter; species Achromobacter sp. GQ309. The sequence continues at coordinate 209,931 of NZ_JCAXDP010000008.1, read as the reverse complement.
CCCGTCCAGCAGGGCGAGGCCGGCGGCCTCGTGCCAGGGGCCGACGGACAGGTAGTAACCCGCTGACGCGACGCGTTCACTGCAGGCCTGCAAAGCGCGGGCGGTCGGGCCGGCATCGAGACGGGCGGCAATCACGGCGATTGGGGCGGGCGAGGGCAGGGAAGGCATGGCAAAGGCTGGAAATGCGTCAGGCCAGACGATAACCCAGGGCTGTTGGGGGCGCCGGACATACTGCAGCGGCTCCCCGGGCCGCCGGACGTTCCCGCATCGGATCGGGCCGCGAAGGGTAAAATGCCTGTTTTCTCCCAGACCCGGCCGTTCTGCGCGCCGGTCACGAAGGTGTCCCATGTCCACGCTCGCCGAGTCTCCTGTGCCCTCGAACGAATCCGCCGCCGCGCCCGCGGAAGCGGCCTACGACCCGACGCAAAAGCAGAAATCGCAGGCCAAGACGGCGCGCATTCCCATCAAGATCATTCCGGCCGAGCGCCTGAAGAAGCCCGAATGGATCCGCGTGAAGGCCGCCGCGCCCGGTTCACGCTTCTACGACATCAAGCGCATCCTGCGCGAACACAACCTGCACACGGTCTGTGAAGAGGCCTCGTGCCCGAACATCGGCGAGTGCTTCGGCAAGGGCACGGCCACGTTCATGATCATGGGCGACAAGTGCACGCGCCGTTGCCCGTTCTGTGACGTGGGCCACGGCCGGCCCGACCCGCTGGACACCAAAGAGCCCGAAAACCTGGCGCGCACCATCGCCGCCATGAAGCTGTCCTACGTGGTGATCACCTCGGTCGACCGCGACGACCTGCGCGACGGCGGCGCCGGCCACTTCGTCGACTGCATCACGCATATCCGCGAACTGTCGCCCACCACCCGCATCGAGGTGCTGGTCCCCGACTTCCGCGGCCGCCTGGACCGCGCGCTGACCATCCTGAACGCGGGTCCCCCGGACGTCATGAACCACAACCTGGAAACCGTGCCGCGCCTGTACAAGCAGGCACGTCCGGGTTCAGACTACATGCACTCGCTGAAGCTGCTGGCCGAGTTCAAGAAGCTGCATCCGGAAGTGCCTACCAAGTCCGGCCTGATGCTGGGCCTGGGCGAGACCGACGAGGAAATCCTGCAGGTGATGCGGGATATGCGCGACCACAATGTCGACATGCTGACGATCGGCCAATATCTGCAGCCGTCGGAACATCATCTGCCCGTGCTGCGGTATGTGCATCCGGACACGTTCGCGATGTTCGAGCGTGAGGCTTACGCGATGGGGTTCTCGCATGCGGCGGTGGGCGCGATGGTGCGGTCTTCGTACCACGCCGACGAGCAGGCGCATGCGGCTGGGGTGAATTGACGGCGGAATTCCCGCTGCGCGAGCCGTCCGCTAAGATGGCTGCATACCACAAGCGATACCGCGCGTCCTTACGCTCTCTATTGGTGGCGACGGCGATCCAAATGAAACGGCGGAGCTTCTCCGCCGTCTTTACATTCACACTTTGGGAAATACCGTTCCTATGATCCCCCTATTTTCGGCCGAAAGGGCCAATAAAGACGTCGATCTGATTGCGCCGCTCAATCGGGTGGCAACCAGCAATTGGTACGTGCTGGGGAATGAGGTTTCCAGTTTTGAGACTGAGTTCGCCAAGTACGTCGGTGTGAAGCACTGCATAAGCGTGGCCAACGGCTCGGATGCCTTGGAAATCGCCTTACGTGGATTGGGCGTGCACGCAGGCGATCACGTGGTGACGGTCGCAAATGCCGGCTTTTACGGTAGCACCGCGATACACGCCATAGGCGCGGTGCCGCTCTATGTGGATGTCGATGACCGTACGCTCACCATATGTCCGAAGTCATTGCACGAAGCCCTCGGATCTCGCCCGAAGGCAGTCATCGCCACGCATCTTTATGGGCAGCTGGCCCACATTGAAGAGATAGTTGAGATGTGTGCCAAGGCTGGAGTCCCGGTGCTCGAGGACTGTGCCCAAGCGCACGGCGCGCGTAATGATGCCAAGCTGGCGGGAAGCTTCGGAACGATAGCCTGCTTCAGTTTTTATCCCACAAAAAACCTGGGAGCTGTGGGAGATGGCGGCGCCGTCGTGACGAACGATTCCGAGCTCGCGCAGCGGGTCAAGCAGATCAGGCAGTACGGCTGGTCAAGCAAATACACCGTATCGGTGCCGGGCGGCCGTAACAGCCGCTTGGATGAACTGCAGGCTGCGGTGCTCCGCGAAAAACTGCCGTCGCTTGATATGTGGAATGAGCGACGCCGGGAGATTGCAAAGCAGTATTCCGCTGCCTTTTCGTCTTTGGATGTGAAACTCCCTGCTTCTTGCGGGTTGGATTTTGTTGCGCATCTTTACGTGATGCGCACACCCAAAAGAATGGCCTTGATGCAAGCTTTGAAGGACCAGGAAATTGGCAGCGACATCCATTATCCCATTCCCGATCATCGCCAACCCGCTTACCGGGAATATGCCGGACTGTCGCTTCCAGTAACAGAAGCCGCATGCGATACAGCGGTTTCGCTCCCTTGCTTTCCTGGCATGACCGACGAGGAGGTAAGCAAAGTGATAGATGCCGTGACCCAATTCTTTGCCCAGGAGGCGTGAGCTTGTTGACGCTCGTCGTTCCTGTGTACAAAAACGAGGCGAATGTCCCGTCCCTATTGGAAGCGGTGAGAAATCTTGATATTCAGTTAAAAGGGGATTTCGAGGCTGTCTTCGTGGTGGACGGGAGTCCCGATCGCTCGTATGCCGTGTTGAATGAAGCATTGCCTTCTGCGCAGTTCAAGTCGCAGCTCATTCTGTTGTCGCGCAATTTTGGCTCCTTCATGGCGATTCGCGTCGGGCTGCAGCACGGCACTGGTGACACATTCGCCGTCATGGCGGCCGATCTTCAGGAACCGCCGGAATTGGTGTTGAGTATGGCGCGCATCCTGGCTTCAGACCAATGTGATGTGGTGGTAGGCGCTCGCGAAGGCCGTGAGGATTCGTGGACTTCCAGCCTTGCCTCCAATCTGTTTTGGGCGCTGTATCGACGCTATGTGGTGCCTGAGATGCCGCCCGGCGGAATTGATATGTTCGGCTGCAATCGTGTTTTTCGTGACACTCTGCTGAGCATGGAAGAACGGCACAGCTCCCTCGTGGCCCAGATTTTCTGGCTTGGATTTCGGCGCGAAGTCGTGACTTACCGTCGGCAGGAACGTACTGTTGGAAAATCTGGCTGGACGTTCCGCAAGAAGGTGAATTACATGATGGACAGTGTGTTTTCCTTCACGGATCTGCCTATCAGGCTGCTAATTCGCATTGGTGGACTGGGAGTATTAGCAGCCGCCCTGTGCGGCTTGTTTATTCTCTCAGCAAAGCTCATGGGCGTGATCGAAGTGCCTGGCTATACGTTCACATTGCTAAGCATTCTGCTTTTTGGAAGTCTGAATCTTCTAGGGCTTGGCATCGTTGGTTCGTACGCTTGGAGAACCTACGAAAACACAAAAAAGAGACCGCTGGCAATTCCTATGAGAATAGTGCGGTTTGGACAGGAAGCACAATCATGAGCGGGACCATGGATTTTTTTGTACATGACAGGGCGCTTTGTGAATCGGAGAACATCGGGTCCGGTACGCGCGTGTGGGCGTTTGCTCACATTCTTCCCGGCGCTCAAGTCGGGTCTGACTGCAATGTCTGCGACAACGTTTTTATAGAGAATGACGTCGTCATTGGAAACCGCGTTACGCTCAAGTGCGGCGTGCAAGTATGGGATGGCATTACGTTGGAGGATGACGTATTTGTTGGTCCCAACGCAACCTTTACCAATGATAGGTTTCCGCGAAGCAAGGTTTATCCCGAATCCTTCGCGCGAACTATCGTAAGAAGCGGTGCGTCATTGGGCGCAAATTGCACCATCTTGCCGGGCATTACGATTGGCATGAATGCAATGATCGGTGCAGGCGCCGTTGTGACGCGCTCTGTGCCGCCGAATGCGATAGTGGTTGGCAATCCTGCAAAAATAATCGGTTATATCGACGCGCAGGCCACCGGCTTTGAAGCAGACAGGGACGCCAAAGCGGGGACGCGGCTTGTCCCGACCAAAGTCAGGAACGTCACGCTCCATACAATGAACCGAGTGTCGGACATCCGAGGCAGTCTGACAGCTGGAGAGTTCGGCGAAGATATCCCATTTACGCCGTTGCGTTATTTCCTCGTTTACGACGTTCCCACCGCCGAAACTCGCGGAGAGCACGCGCATCGCGAGTGCCACCAGTTTCTGGTTGCGGTGAAAGGGCAGGTGCACGTTGTCGCCGACGACGGCGAAAATCGCGAAGAATTTGTGCTCGATTCCCCTACCAAGGGGGTGTACCTGCCGCCCATGACGTGGGGTATTCAATATAAATACTCTCCCGACGCCCTGTTGATGGTGTTCGCCTCCCATCATTATGATTCAAATGATTATGTGCGAGATTATGATGAATTTCTTGCCATGGTGGGCGCACGGACGAAGTGACTGGTGATGCGCAGCTTTATTGAAAAGTGGACGCAATTCAAGTTTTCCAGGTTTTTGGTGTCTGGAGCTTTCAATACCGCAGCCACTTATTTAATCTATCTTGTATTGCTCAGGATATTTTCCTACCAGGTCAGCTATTCGATTGCATATGCCCTGGGCATAATCCTGGCATATGTCTTGAATCGGATTTACGTCTTCAAATCGCACCGAGGCCTGGCGAGCGCATTCATGATGCCGGTCGTGTATGCAGTCCAGTACGGGATGGGGATGGTGGTGATCTACCTCTGGGTAGACGTCCTGCTCTTGTCGGCCAAGGTGGCGCCGCTGATCGCCGTCGCCGTGACGATACCCATCACTTACCTGCTGTCGCGCCTCGCCTTTGCGACGAAAAGTGATGGGGGGCACGATTCGCGCTGAGCGGGGCAGACGCTTCGCGTACGGGCAAACCTTGTCCGATCGGCGCCCTGAAAATTGGGGTCACCATGAGAAATCCGAGGGCGGAACTCGCTCCGACCCTGCCTTCTGAGACTCAAAGTCGCAAAGCAGAAGTCTCGTTGCAATTTTTTGACAGCACACGGTCTCCGGCAGCGACCGTTGGCGCGCGTTGGCATACAATTGACCGGTTCGGCCGGGGCCTTGCACTGCGCGTACCCGAGGTCCAGGCACAAGTGGTTCCAGGTGGGTATCTGCGCCTGCGACGCCGTTCAGGGTCGTGGGCGAAGTTTTTCTGTGCGCTCCCAATGGAAACGAGGCGCCGAACTCCATTGATGGTAAACAAAATCGGCGATTGATCATGGCCAACCTTTATTTGGGCCACTCAGCGTCAAAGACGCCGTCCTCTATCTATTAACTAAAGGTAATTTCATGGCGATTCAGCTCTTCGTGCCCAACTTTCGTGTCGACGAGTGCCTGGAAGGCATTCGTGAGTGCTTGGAGAAAGGCTGGACTGGTCTCGGTTTTAAAACCATCGAAATGGAAAAGCAGTGGTCCGCGTACACGGGTCTGGCTCACTCCCATTTTCTGAGCTCGAATACCGTCGGATTGCACTTGGCGCTTTACATGTTCAAGACCGAATTCGGTTGGGACGACGGCGATGAAGTCATCACGCCGCCCTTGACCTTCGTGTCTTCCAACCATGCGGTGATGTACTGCAATCTCAAGCCCGTCTTTGCCGATGTCGACGAATTCCTGTGCCTGGATCCCAAGGATATCGAACGCAAGATCACGCCGCGCACGCGTGCAGTGATGTTTGTCGGCATGGGTGGCAACACCGGGCGCTACGAAGAAGTGCGCAAGCTGTGCAAAGAGCGCGGTCTCACCCTCATTCTTGACGCTGCGCACATGTCGGGAACGCGCCTGAATGGCAAGCATGTCGGCTCGGACGCGGATTGCACGGTGTTCAGTTTCCAGGCGGTGAAGAACCTTGCCACGGCTGATTCCGGAATGATCTGCTTCAACGATGCTGCCCGCGATGAGCGCGCGCGCAAGTTGAGCTGGCTTGGCATCAATAAAGACACGTACGCTCGCACGGTGAATCAGGGTTCGTACAAGTGGATGTACGACGTCGAGGAAATCGGCTTCAAGTATCACGGCAATTCCATCATGGCCGCGATCGGCCTGGTTTCGCTGAAGTATCTGGACCGCGATAATGCCTACCGCCGCCAGTTGGCCAAGTGGTACGAAGAGCGGCTTGCCGGTGATGAGCTGATTCGCGTCGTTCCCATTGCTCCGGACTGCGAATCGTCGCGCCACTTGTTTCAGGTTCGCGTAAACAAGCGTGAGGAAGTCCTCATGGCCTTGAACGAGCACGACATCCACCCTGGCGTTCACTATCGCGACAATACCGAGTATCGCCAGTACAGCCATGGCGCCGGAACCTGCCCCAATGCGCATTTGGCAAGCAAGGAGATCCTGTCCCTGCCGATGCACATGAATGTCACCGAACGCGACGTGGACTATATTGCCCAGACGCTGAAGAAGATCGTTCGCGTGGGGGCCTAAGTGGACCTTCGCTGCAAGTATTCGCCTTCCTTGGGCGTGGCCGTCACGGGTGCCACGGGTTACATAGGCAATCGCTTGGTGGAAATCCTGGGCGCCGACAGCTTTTCCCCCACGCCTGTCGAAGACGTGGCTCCGGGAACTGCTTTGGTGCACTTGGGAGCGGCTGTCGCAAATTCACGCGACGCCATGTTGGCGAATCTTGCAGCGGATAGCTGGCTGGTTGAGTTGGCGCAGGGCGGCAAGTTCTCGCGCATCGTCTATGCCTCGACCAATAACGTTTATCCACGGGCGCTGGAATGCAGGCTTGATGAGCGGACGCGGTGCAATGATCATTACGCCGCGTCCAAGGTGTTTGGCGAACGCCTCATGGCGGAGTTTTCGCCAGTTCCCACGGTTAGTATTCGCATCGCCGACGTGTTCGGCGTCGGTCAGAAGCACGGGAATTTTTTCAGGGCCATTGAGCAATCGGTTGCCTCTGGCACACCGCTCAAGAAATTCGGACTCGGCCTTAAGCGCCGTACCTATATTCACGTCGACGACCTCTGCGCGCTGTTGCGATATTTCATCGCCGGTAATTCCGGAATCGGGGAAGCGCATACGGTCTTTAATGCGGGTTACCCGGATTCCGCCAGCGTGGCGGAAATCGTGGAACTCGTCTCGCGCGTTGCGCAGCTACCAATCGAAGAAGTGCCGATGACGGCAGATTCTTCCGCGCTCGACGTGCGGACGATGCAGGTATCCTTGCCCGATGACGCAGGGTTGAACTGGTCTAACTTTGAAGATGCTTTGACCGCATACGTCAGGCAGATAATCGCAAGCAAAAGGTAAGAGTATTCATGAATATCCTGATTACGGGCGCTGGATCCGTGATGGGTCAAAGCATCTACAAGGCTCTTGCCATGTACGATTTTGGCGAACCCTTGAATATTCATTTCGCCAATAGCGAAGAGATAGGAGCGGGGCGGTTTTTCTCTCTCCCGACGGCTCCCGTAGTTCAAAAGCCGATCTTTCCGCTCGCGGCCGACAGCGGGTATCTCGACCATCTCAGGCAGTACGTGTCCGATCATGACATCGACATCGTGTTTGCCGGCACTCAGCATGAGCTTGCAAAGATCTCGGCGTATCGCGATGAAACGCTGAAAGCGGCAACTATTTCGTCCAAGATTGCAGATATCTGCATGGACAAAGTCAAGACCTCGGCAGTTCTGTCGCGACATTCCATCCGGGTGCCATTCACGTGCACGCTAGAGGAATATCTTACGTCTGAACAGTTTGATGGCCCCGTGGTGGTCAAGCCAAACCATAGCTCTTCGTCGCGCAGCATCTTTCGCCTTGGCGGCAAGAGCGAAGCCCAACGTTTGGTCGACGATAAGGTCATCAAGCCAGCAAGTTTCCTGGTTCAGGAAAGGCTGGTCGGCGAGGAGTACACGTGCGGTTGCTACGTCGACCGGTACACCGGTGAAATCAATACGATCATTTTCCGCCGTACGTTGACGCCGGATGGCGCGACATCCTACGGGGAGATCGTGCAAGACGCAGCCATTCAAAAATATGTGGCCAGCGTCGGTCAGGCATTGGTGGCGGAGGGCATGGACTTCGGCCACGTGAATGTCCAGCTCATCCTGACCGAAACGGGACCGGTACTCTTCGAAATCAACGGGCGGCTCAGTTCTACCGAGGCGTCCAAGGCGTACTACGGGTATAACTCCTGCGCAGCCTTCGTTAGTAATATCGTTCAGAAGAAGCGGTTTTCGGGTTGGAAAATAGCCGAAAGCGGACGCTTCCTGCGCTACTACGAAGAGATCTATTTCGATTGAAAGAGTCCACACTTACTCGCCACCTGACGATCAGCGACAAGTCGGCGCTGATTCTGATGGCCGATGTCCACTCCAATCGGGTGGCTTTGGAGGCTGTGCTCGCCGAGACGCAAGCAGACGATGTGTTGATCTGCGCGGGCGACCTGACCGGCTACTACACTGAGCCCAATGAAGTCTGCGAGCGGCTCCGAGAGTTGTCTGTAATCTGTATTAAAGGCAACCACGATAAATACGTGTTGGGTGAACTGGACTACCCGGCGAGCCGAGAAGAAAAATATCGGGTTCTTGCGAATCGGCAGGCACTGAGCGTTGAGAACCGCGAGTGGCTGGCGGGTTTGCCCGATACAGCGACGTTGTTCTTGACTGACAAGTCCGGTACGAACGCTGATCCAGTCGTGGTTCGCGTTGCGCATGGAAGTCCCAGGGATGTCGAGGAGTATGTTTATCCCGACACGTCGATCGACTTTCTGGCCAGCGACGAACCCGGGTTTTTGGTGCTCGGACACACCCATCATCCGATGTCGCGCCAAGCGGGGGCATTGAACGTAATAAATCCTGGTTCGGTGGGGCAGGTGAGAGACCGCAAGCCTGGCGCGAGTTTTGCGTCCCTGTTGCCATTTAGCGGAGAGCTGGATTTCCGGCGAGCCTCTTACGATGTGGGCGCGTATCAACATCACTTGACGCAAGAGGGTGTGCATTCCTCAATGGTCCAGATTCTATCAAGGTCCTAGACGTGACGCTGTTATTCAGAGAATTCAAACTGGCGGTCAATAACTTCAATATTTGGAGTTATCTGTCCGCGTCGGATGTAAAGAACAAATTCCGCAGATCCAAGCTGGGTGTAATTTGGCCGGTCATCCATCAATTGGCGTTTTCACTTGGTGCAGGCGTCATTTGGGCGGCCGTCTTTCATCTGAAGCCTGAAGATTTCATCCCCTTTCTGACGATGGGCTTTGCGATTTGGGGCTTCATCGCTGGATCCATGATGGAGGGATGTTCATCGTTCGTCGTTGCGCACGGCTATCTAAAGCAGTTGCCGTTGCCTCAATCGATATTCATCTTTCGCACCGTTTTCACGCAAGTCATTTATTTGGCCATAGGTCTGGCTACGGCGCTAGGCGTGTTGCTCTATTTTGGCAAGCTGCATCCGTTGGGGCTGCTGTACGCATTGCCTGGGCTGATGCTGCTTCTGGCCTACTCTTATGGCGCAATTGGCACGTTGGCATACCTTGGCTTGCGCTATCGGGATCTGCAGCATGGATTGGCAGGTATCTTCAGCCTGTTGTTTGTCGTTACCCCCGTTATTTACCCTGCAGAAGTGCTGATTCAGAAAGGGCTCAGTTTCGCTATCTATATGAATCCGTTGTCTTCGCTTATTGAGATTGTCAGAGTGCCGGTGCTGACTGGCGATTTTGCAAACGGATCTCATTATGCGATCGCCGGCGTTTTCGCGCTGGTGCTTGTCGTGCTCAGGTTTTATTTCGGGTCGCGTTGGGGACGGTATGTGCCGTTTTGGTCATGATTGAATTAAAGAACGTTTCGATAGACTATCCTCTTGAACATGTGGATGGCGCAAGCTTGAAAAGCGCGCTGCTGAGCAAGTTTTCTCCAAAGCGCGGCCCTGAGAAAAAATTCTACCGTGCAATCGACGACATATCGCTGACCATCGACAATGGTGAGCAAGTCGGACTTGTCGGTTTGAATGGCGCGGGCAAGAGCACGTTGCTCCGCGTGATGTCAGGAATCTTTCATCCGAGTCATGGCACCGTGAACATTCGCGGCCGCGTCTCTCCGCTACTCGATTTCGCGACAGGATTCGAACTTCATCACACTGGCTTGGAGAACATCCGCATCAGATTGATGCTCTTGGGCGAGTCCAATGAATCCATCGCCGAAAAGATTGGCGAGATCAGCGAGTTCTCTGAATTGGGTGAATTTCTGGACCAGCCTGCTCGGACGTATTCTGCCGGGATGTTCATGCGCTTGGCATTTGCGACTTCTACGGCGATCAATCCAGAGATCTTGATCGCTGACGAGGTTGTCGGCGCTGGCGATGCGCAATTTGCCGAGAAAGCCAAGCAGCGCATTGAAAAGCTCTTGTCTGGAGGACGTACTACCGTGATCAGTTCGCACTCCATGGACCTCATCCGTCAATTCTGCAGCCGGGTGGTATGGCTGCATAAGGGTAAGGTAATCGTGGATGGTCCCGTCGAGGACGTGCTGAAAGATTACGAAGTGCGAGCTCCGACCATGGCCCGGTGATGCGCACCGCCATATACAGCCTGATAAATTACATAAACAGCATTATTTCAAGCTGCGTCGCAATATTCAGCGCGGCTCGAGGCGCATCGCGGCATGAATAGACAAAAAAAGAAACGCATCCTCATTGTCGTGCCGGGGTTCATTCCCAGCACAATTATTGGCGTCATGAGGCCTTTGGGAGCTTTGGCTAGCAAAGGTGAGATAAGCCTGCGATTGCGCCTGGCCAATTTTTCTCCGTTTCTTGAATCGGACATCCGGTGGTGCGATATCGCGGTTTTTTCGAGAAATTGCGAAATCGGTGATCTTCAATTGTTGTATGAGTTGAAGCGGCTCGGAAAGAAAATCATCTATGACATCGATGACAATTTCGAGGAGATTCCGCTGTCGAGTGATGTCGCGATCTATCATCGCGCATTTTTCCGGCTTCATGTGGTGCGCAGGTTTTTTGAATTGGCAGACGTGGTGCGGGTTTACTCCGAGCGGATGGAGGAGCGCGCGCGCAGCAGGGGCGCGGATCCCGAGTTTGTTCGCTGCTACTTCGACATGGATTTGGTCAACGGTCTTGCGTTGAACCGATCAGATCGAAAGATCAAGATCGCATATCCGACCGGTCGCCTCGATGATCGGCATCTGGAGAAAATGCTTTATACGGCGGTAGCCAATGTCTTGAGGAAGTACTCGGATAGGGTCGAATTTCACTTGTGGCGTAAAGCGCCGCCGGCTGAATTGCGAGGGGTTCCTGGCGTCGTACTGAACAAGCCGGTTCGGGGCTACGACAATTTTATTCGCGCCTTCTTCCAGGCTGGATTTGACATCGGTTTGGCGCCGGGCGTGGATACTCCTTTTTTCCGGTCAAAGACAAACAATAAGTACCGGGAATTCGGCGGCTGCGGCATTGCGGGTGTCTATAGCAACTTTCCTCCTTACTCGAACACGATCAAAGATGGCGTGTCTGGCTTGTTGGTGAATAGTTCGACGGAAGCCTGGACTAACGCGATTACACGCCTTGTGGAAGATGAGTCGTTGCGTCGTTCGATTGTTGAAGCGGCACGCAAGGACGTCGCGACCAACTACACGTTCGATAACGAACTGGCCGGATGGCGCCGGGCGATTGATCGTGCTTCCAAGGCTCCGGAGGCGGACATGAGCTGGATGCCGGACTATGGGGTCTGGTATCTGGCGACGGTGGATCTCAGAAGCGATTCCAACACCGCAGTTGATGCGGCGAAACCCGATAGGGAGACCCGACGGATCGCGGATATTCGAGTGGCTGCCTCAAGATTGCCCCGTATCGGCCTCGTGGATCTTCCCAATCCGCAAGCGTACCTATCGGCAGATTCCAGGAAGGGCTACGGCGCAACGTTTTATCTCGTCAATACCGAGCTGGAATTCGAAGCATGCCTGCAACTGCTCGGCCTCGGCAACAGTGCAATCATCGACATGACCCTATATGTCGGTGAGGTTTTTCCGCTCATACGCCGGCTCAATGATTCCATCATCGGTGTGCCTGTCAGCTGCATTGTGCGGAAGGCGGATCTGGCGTTGATCGAGACGTTGGATCTGGACATGATCAGGGTTTGGGGTGCGGACAATGCCGATGAGGTTCCGTTTCCGAACTATTCCATTGAAGGCTACCCCGCGGTCTACGCGAATGTCATAGAACACCACATTCAGTACGGCCATTCGCCAAAGCGCACGCGTCTCGGAAGATTCTTCGCTCGTCTTTACGGATACACGCATTTCTTCGAGAAGAACACGCGTCGTGGACTCACGCTTTGGAAATATCTGGGTTGGCGCATAGGCCGCCGCACTTTCTAGGATGATGGGTTTTTAAAATGCTGTTTCCCTGGACGGCCGATTCTGGTGCATATCGGGAACTCGGACTCGCGTGTGGTCGCCATATCGTGAGTGGAGACTTCATGGGTTGCTATAACGGGCTACGCCCTGTTGGCATCCTGCTCTACTACGCATTTCCGTCGCTGGTGGCTTCTGATCCGGTGACTGTGACCTACGTCACTCTGCTGTTGAACCTGATTTGCCTGTTGGTTTTGATTTTCTCTGCATGGACGTTGTTTTCTCGAATCAGCGCATTTGAAGCGCCGAGCGCGTCGATGAATGTTCGAGGGAAAGCGCGGTCGTGGGCGGTGGTGACGGCGTTTTGGTTGGTGATGTTGGTCCAGACCGTAGGTTATTTGCCGTTGCGTCTAGCCGATATCCAGAGCTTGTGTCTGCTCATGGCGGGCATTGCCATAGCATCCTCTGGGGGCTTGACGCCGCGTCCGGGTGCGGCGCTTATAGGCGGAGCGCTAGCGGGGTGTTCGGTATTGTTCAGGCAAAACTACGTCATAGTTCTGGCCTTGATGGTTTTCGTTTGGTTCGCCTATTCGATCAGACTGAGGTCGAAAGCCGCTGCGATGTCGGCGACGCTTTTTGCATTAGGCGCCGGAACTTGTCTGCTGCAGCTGTTTTGGGTTTATCTGCATACCGGCATACCTTGGTTTTATGAACCCCAGGCGATGCTGGTATACGCCGAATCGACGAAGCAGCCATACGTCGAGTTGATAGCCTACTCGTTGCCCGCCGAAGGTGCTTACGCAGCCTCGCTTGCAAGGCCAGTGTCAGATTTTGAGTTTTTGGCAGTCAAGTTCTTTCACGGCCTGTTCAAGTTTTATTGGACGCCGTCGCTGGGCGCTGCGCCAGTGGATCACACGCCTCATATTCTCGATTACAGCAGCACCGACCTTTTCTTTTTCCAGGCGATTTTCATCGTTGTAGGTTTGGCCTCGCTGGCATCTGTTTTTTTTGCGCGACCGTGGCTTTCCATCGTGGTGATCGCGGCATTCGGTTCTGCCGCAATTACCGCGTTCATGTCGGAAGTGGAATATCGATACTTTTTGTTTTCCAGGGTCGTGTACATCATCTTCGCGTTCAGCGCTGCCTGGATGACTTGGTGCAAGTACCGAGGCAGGACGCGCAGCCTCCCGCAGTAATCGGAGCAAAAAAAACCCCAACGGTTGGATCCGATCCAAGCGTTGGGGTTTTTTGCTGCGGGCGCCATTATTGCTAGGCGAAGACCTCCGCTTCACCCAGCGTCTTCCCGGCTTGATCCTTGGCGGACAATGTGGGAGCCTGCTCCAGTTGCCAATCAATCTGCAACTGGGGGTCATTCCAAAGCACGCATCGCTCGTGCTCCGGGGCGTAATAATCGGTCGTCTTGTACAAGAATTCCGCGCGCTCCGACAACACGGCGAAGCCGTGGCCGAATCCCTCGGGCACCCAGAGCTGGTGTTTGTTCTCGGCGCTCAGCAAGGCGCCAACCCACTTGCCGAACGTGGGGGACGACCGACGAAGATCAACCGCTACGTCAAAAACCGTGCCGACTGTCGCGCGCACCAGCTTGCCTTGCGTCTGCTTGATCTGGTAATGGAGACCGCGCAGGACGCCTTTCGCGGAGCTGGAGTGGTTATCCTGCACGAACTCGACGGAACGGCCGACGGCTGCCTCGAAAGTGCGCTGATTGAAGCTCTCAAAGAAGAAGCCGCGTTCATCGCCAAACACTTTGGGCTCGAACAGAATGACATCGGGGATGGATAGCGGTGTGGCTTTCATATCAGTAAACCGTGTCAGTGAGGAGGCGTTGGAGGTATTTTCCATAGCCATTCTTGGCCAACGGCGCTGCGAGCGTTTCGAGCTGTTCAGCAGAAATCCACTTTTGGCGGAAGGCGATTTCTTCAGGGCAAGCCACCTTCAGGCCTTGGCGGTTCTCCAGGGTGGCAATGAATTGACCGGCTTCAAGCAGAGATTCGTGGGTGCCCGTATCTAGCCAGGCATACCCGCGACCCATGATTTCCACGGACAGCTTTTCGCGTTCCAGGTAGACGCGGTTCACGTCGGTAATTTCCAGCTCTCCGCGGGGGGAGGGCTTCACGCTTTTGGCAATGCTAACGACGTCCTTGTCGTAGAAATAAAGGCCGGTCACCGCATAATTGGACTTCGGCTTGGCGGGTTTTTCCTCAAGGGAGAGCATTTTCCCGTTTGTGTCGAATTCGGCGACGCCATAACGCTCGGGATCAGTGACGTGATACGCAAACACGGTAGCTTCGTCAGTGCGCGCGTTGGCGCTGCCCAACAACTGATGAAAATCGTGGCCGTAGTAAATGTTGTCGCCCAGCACCAGCGCCGACAGATCATTTCCAATAAATTGTTCGCCGATGATGAAGGCTTGGGCCAAGCCGTCGGGTGAGGGCTGTACGGCATACTGCAGATTTAGACCCCATTTTTCGCCCGTGCCGAGCAGTTGCTCAAAGCGAGGGGTGTCTTGTGGGGTGGAGATGATCAGAATATCTTGGATACCAGCCAGCATCAAAGTGCTGAGCGGGTAGTAGATCATCGGTTTATCAAAAACTGGCAGCAGTTGTTTGCTGATCGCGAGGGTGGCGGGGTGCAGGCGCGTGCCGGAGCCACCTGCCAGGATGATGCCTTTGCGTTTCATAGCTGAGTGTCCCATTTTGTAAGTTGATCTATCACGCGATCCGCATGCGCGGTCCAATGCGGCAATTCCAATCCTAGCGCGTTAGTCAGCGCTTGGGTATCCAGACGAGAGTTCTTTGGCCGTCGGGCGGGGACCGGGTATTCCTCAGTTGTGATCGGAACAACGCGATCAGGCGATACTTTCAAATCCGCCCCATTTTGAAGCGCTCTTTGCACGATATGACGGGCCAGGCCGTGCCAGGTGGTACTACCCGACGCTGATAAATGAAAAACGCCGCGAGGGAGTTCCTTGCTGCGGTATCCGGCCAGGGCCAGCGCCGTAACGTCAGCAATCAATTCGGCGGAGGTTGGTGCGCCAATCTGGTCGGCGACGATCCGCAGTTCGTCTCTTTCTTTCGCAAGACGCAAAATGGTTTTTACGAAGTTGCTGCCGTGTGACGAATACACCCAGCTGGTGCGCAGCACGATGGCTTGGCAGCCACTCTCCTGGATGGCGATTTCACCCGCCAGCTTGGAGCTGCCGTATACGCTCAGGGGATTAGGCGAATCATTTTCGACGTAGGCGTCATCCTTTGCTCCGTCGAATACATAATCCGTCGAGTAGTGGACAAGCAATGAATTGCTCAGCCCTGCATAATTGGCCATGGCCGCAACAGCGTCCGCATTGATGCGATGGGCGCTGGTCGCATTGGATTCCGCCTGATCCACGGCGGTGTATGCGGCGGCGTTTACGATCACGTCCGGCGATTGCCTGGCAAGCGCTTCGTTCAGAGACGGGATATCTTCCAGATCGATATCCTGCCGGCACATTGCAATTACGTCACCGAAAGGCAGGAGAGTACGTTGCAGTTCTTGTCCAACGTTTCCCCCCTTTCCCAACAAAAGTATCTTCATAGGTCAAATCTTGTTGAATAGTGCTGCTGCAAGCAGACCTATATTGCCCAATGCGGTTTGGCGATAGACGCCCGAGCTGCGGACACCATATATACGCCCGAGCGCCGAGCCGCGTCTCGCTTCGCTGAATTGTACGAAGGTGTCACGAGCTTCATTTGACATGTCGGACTGAATCAAACCAAGAGCGCGAATGTTCCGCTCGTTCCAGTCCTTCAAGTGTCCTTCGAACAGCATGCTGACGCGCCGTAAACGCGCACTGAGTCCGTTGTTGGATCCGATGAGATTTCCGCCGTGTTGACGGTATCGCAATGCAGGGCGAGCATCGTAATGCAGCGCGCCACCGCAGGCACTGATGACCTGATATACCCACCAGTCGTGTGCAACGACATCGACAGTGGGACCGGCTTTGAGCAGTAGCGCGCGGGCGGCTCGATTGAATACCATGGTGTTTCCACCAGCGATATTCTGCACGAGTGCATTCTTGAAGTGAGGGGGCCGTTGAAAGAGCGGGGACAGCCCGATTTCAGTATCGTTCTCGTCCACCAGTCGCGTGCGGCTGCAGTAAAGCGCGGGGATGTCGGCCGGAACCGTATCCAACCATTGAACGGCCCGTTCAATTTTCTCGGGGTCCCAGATGTCATCCTGGTCGGAAAACGAGAAATAGTCGCCCTGAATTGTCGGCTGGCAAAGAAGCGACAGGAAATTTGCTGCGAATCCCCGTTTGGGCCCGTCGAAAACGGCAACCCGATGCGCGTCACCCCAACTTTCGTTATAGGACTGAAGGATTGGCCGCGTGCCGTCCTTTGAGCCGTCGTCCGATACCCAAAGATCCCAATGAGCATATGACTGCCGCGAGTACGAATCCAATTGTTCGGCCAGATACTGCTGGCCTTGGTATGTACAGAGAAGGATGGCGACTTGCTTGCTCACTGGTCTGCCTGTGCGGATGAACGCTTTGTTGAGGGTAGATGAGGCGCCAATGATTAAGGCCGCCGGGCGCGGAAAATGCGTCGGCTGGCTTTAGCGCGGGTTGAATTCACGACCGATGGGCGCCGAAGCGCGCCACGGTCGTGATCGCCATGCCGGATGCTTACGCGTTGTATTGCGTCGCAACCCAGTCCCGGTAGTTGCCGCTAGTGACGTTATGCACCCACGCTTGGTTATCGAGGTACCACTGAACCGTCTTGCGAATCCCGCTCTCGAACGTCTCCGCCGGTCGCCAACCCAGTTCGCGTTCCAGCTTGCCGGCATCGATCGCGTAGCGACGATCGTGGCCAGGGCGGTCTTTCACGAAGGTGATCTGTTGCTTATAGGACTGACCGTCGGCGCGCGGGCTGAGCTCGTCGAGCAGTTCGCACAGCGTGTTCACGACGTCCAGGTTCGCCTTTTCGTTCCAGCCGCCGACGTTGTAGGTTTCGCCCAGCTTGCCTTGGTCCAGCACGCGGCGAATGGCGCTGCAGTGGTCTTTCACGTAGAGCCAGTCGCGGATCTGCTGGCCGTCGCCGTAGATAGGCAGCGGCTTGCCGGCAAGTGCGTTGTGAATCACCAGCGGGATCAGCTTTTCGGGGAAATGGTACGGCCCGTAGTTGTTCGAGCAATTCGTGGTCAGAACCGGCAGGCCATAGGTGTGGTGGTACGCACGGACCAGATGATCGCTGGCCGCCTTGCTCGCGGAGTACGGGCTGTTGGGCTCGTACGGGTTGGTCTCGCGGAAGGCAGGATCATCTTTGCTGAGCGAACCGTAGACTTCGTCGGTCGAGACGTGCAGGAAACGGAAGTCCTGCTTTTCCTGTTCGGGCAGTGCCGACCAGTACGCGCGGACGGCCTCCAGGAGGTGGAAGGTGCCGACGATGTTGGTCTGGATGAATTCGCCAGGGCCGTGAATCGAGCGGTCCACGTGCGATTCGGCAGCGAAGTTAAGAACAGCGCGAGGTTTGTGCTTGGCAAGCAGATCGGCCACCAGCTTGGTGTCCCCGATATCGCCCACAACAAGTTGATGATTGGGGTTGCCGGCCAAGGACGCGAGGTTCTCTGGGTTGCCCGCGTAAGTGAGCTTGTCGAGCGTGATGACAGGTTCGGTGCCTTCCACGAACCAATCCAACACGAAATTCGAACCGATGAAGCCGGCGCCGCCGGTGACAATAATACTCATTCTCTATTGGATCCTTGAGCCGTGAGCGCGGTGCGCAAACCCGCTCTATAACCCGTCATTATGCCGTAACCGAGCAGGTTTGACCGGCTAGATGAAACAGAGTGTGGACCGTAATCGACGTGTAGAGAAATCCGTGCGCCCGGGAAGGCTTTCAAATCCTCGCAGGGCTTACGTGCCCTTACCGGCGTTTGGGCTTGTCCAGAATATGTCACCCACATCCAGCGTCTTGTTCAGGTAACGCGCCAGCACGAACATCAGATCCGACAACCGGTTCAAGTACTGCCGGATCGGCGCATTTACGCTCTCCACTCCCGCCAGCGCGACCACCGCGCGCTCGGCACGCCGGGCTACCGTGCGCGCCATGTGCGCCACTGCTGCCGGTCGCGAGCCGCCGGGCAGGATGAACTCGCGCAGCGGCGGCAGCGCAGCGTTGTAATGCGCGAGCCGCGCATCCAGATGAGCAACCTGCGCTTGGGTGATCGCGGCATGGCCGGGAATGCAAAGCTCCGCGCCCATGTCGAAGAGGTCGTGCTGGATGGTGAGCAGGTCGGCGGACACGTCCTCCGGCAGGGTTTCAGTGAGCAGCAGGCCGATGACGCTGTTCAGTTCGTCCACATCGCCCAGGGCGGCGATGCGCGGGGCGTCCTTGGGGATTCGGGATCCGTCCCCAAGCCCGGTGGTGCCATCGTCGCCGGTGCGGGTGGCAATGACGGATAAGCGGTTGGCCATGGCTTTTTTGATTCAGTGAGAAGAGTTGGAGGCTTGCTTCCGACGGTAAGCGCAGCCCGCAAGCAGGGCCGCCCCGCAAACAACCGTCAGGATTGTTGCGCACTGGCGGCGGAATGGTTGCATTCGCGCAGTATCCTAGCACTGTAAAAAGCGGCAGGAGCGCCTTACGCGTCTGGCCGCTTGGATCGCATAGGGAGGTTACATATGGGTTTTAACCGCAAGTACGCAACGCCCATGGCCGTTGCCACCGCAATGGCTGTCGTGTCGCTGGCGACGCCAGTCGCTTTCGCGCAGCAGGCCGATGCCACGGGCGAGGTGCGGCGCGTGGACGCCGCGGCGGGCAAGGTCACGATCAAGCACGATGCCATCAAGGCGCTGGACCTGCCGGCGATGTCGCTGGTCTACCAGGCCGATCCGGCGTTGCTGGCCAATATCAAGGCGGGCGACAAGGTGCGGTTTACCGCTACGCGCAAGGATGGCAAGTACGTGGTGACGGCGATCACGAACTGACGCTGTCCCAAAGAAAAAACCCCGCCGCAAAGCGTTGCGGCGGGGTTTTTTTGCGTCTGCGGCGGGAGCCCGGGGCGTCAGAGCACGTAGCGGGCGAGGTCCTGGCTGCTGGCAGCTTCGGCCAGTTGCGAGTTGACGTAGGCGGCGTCGATCTTGACGTGCTTGTCCTGGCTGGACGTGGCGTCAAAGGAAAGCTCGTCCAGCAGCTTTTCCATCACCGTGTACAGACGGCGGGCGCCGATGTTCTCGGTGGTTTCGTTGACCTCGAAGGCCAGTTCCGCCAGGCGGCGCACGCCTTCGTCGGTGAATTCGAGTTCGACGTCCTCGGTCGCCATCAGCGCCGTGTACTGCTTGGTCAGCGACGCATCCGTGTCGGACAGAATGCGCACGAAGTCCTGGGCGGTGAGGGATTCGAGTTCGACGCGGATCGGGAAGCGGCCCTGCAACTCGGGGATCAGGTCGGACGGACGCGACAGGTGGAAGGCGCCGGACGCGATGAACAGGATGTGGTCGGTGCGGACCATGCCGTAACGCGTGTTGACGGTGGTGCCTTCAACCAGCGGCAGCAGGTCGCGCTGCACGCCTTGGCGCGAGACATCCGCGCCGCCGGACTCCTGGCGGGCGGCGATCTTGTCGATTTCGTCCAGGAAGACGATGCCGTTCTGCTCGACGTTGTTGATCGCAACGCTGCGCAGGTCTTCTTCGTTGACGCGCTTGGCGGCTTCTTCGTCGACGATGAGCTTGAAGGCTTCGCGCACCTTCATTTTCTTGGGCTTTTTCTTGTCGCGCGCCATGCCCGCGAACATGCCGCGCAACTGCTCGGCCATTTCTTCCATGCCGGGGGGCGTCATGACGTCCATTTGCGGCACGGTCTGCGCGACTTCGATCTCGATTTCCAGATCGTCGATCAGGCCTTCGCGCAGGCGCTTCCGGAACGTCTGGCGGGCGCTGTTGTCCTCGCCGCGCTGGGGCTCACCCGAGGCGCCGCGGGGCGGCGGAACCAGGGCGTCCAGGATGCGGTCTTCGGCGGCGTCCTCGGCTTGGGTGCGCACGCGGCGCATTTCCAGTTCGCGGGTCTGCTTGATGGAGTATTCGGTCAGGTCGCGGATGATGGTGTCCACGTCGCGGCCCACGTAGCCGACCTCGGTGAACTTGGTGGCTTCGATCTTGATGAACGGCGCGTTGGCCAGCTTGGCCAGGCGGCGGGCGATCTCGGTCTTGCCGACGCCGGTCGGGCCGATCATCAGAATGTTCTTGGGATGGATTTCGTGGCGCAGAGGTTCGGCGACCTGCTGGCGGCGCCAGCGGTTGCGCAGTGCCACCGCGACCGCGCGCTTGGCGCGGTTCTGGCCGACGATGTACTTGTCGAGTTCGGAGACGATCTCTCCGGGCGTCATGTTGGATGCGGACATGAGGGCGGATCCTTGAAGCTAGGGCGGGCTGGGAGGGCGCCGCGGCGCAGGTTGCGCCGCGCGGCAGGCGTCAGTCGCCCAGCGTTTCGATGACGTGGTTCTGGTTGGTGTAGATGCACAGGTCGCCGGCGATCTCGAGCGATTGCTTGACGATCGTCTCGGGCGGCAGGTCGGTGTTGCGCAGCAGGGCCAACGCGGCCGATTGCGCGTACGCGCCGCCGGAGCCGATGGCAGCCAGGCCGTGCTCGGGTTCCAGCACGTCGCCGTTGCCGGTGAGAACCAGCGTGTGCTCGGCATCGGCCACGATCAGCATGGCTTCCAGGCGTCGCAGAACGCGGTCGGTACGCCAGTCGCGGGTCAGTTCGACCGCGGCGCGCATCAGGTTGCCCTGGTGCTTTTCGAGCTTGGCTTCGAAGCGTTCCTGCAGCGTGAACGCATCGGCGGTGGCGCCGGCGAAGCCAGCGAGAATCTTGTCGTGGTACAGGCGGCGGATCTTGCGGGCAGTGCCCTTGATGACGATGTTGCCCAGGGTGACCTGGCCATCGCCGCCCAGCGCGACGCGGTTGCCGCGGCGCACACACACGATGGTGGTGGCGTGAAATTGTTCCATGCGTTCCTTCCGTTGAAAGTTTTAGCTGGGGGCGGTCGCCGGGATATCAAGTAGAAAAAAGGCCATGCGGTTAACCGGCATGGCCTTTCAGGGACGGAGCGGAAGCGGGACGGATCAGTCGCCGTACAGCTTTTGACGCATTTCACGGCGTTCCTGCGCTTCGAGCGACAGGGTGGCCGTGGGGCGGGCGAGCAGACGGGGGATGCCGATGGGCTCGCCCGTTTCTTCACACCAGCCATATTCGCCGCTATCGATGCGGGCGATGGATTGCTGCACCTTCTTGAGCAGCTTGCGCTCGCGGTCGCGGGTGCGCAGTTCCAGGGCGTGCTCTTCCTCGATGGTGGCGCGGTCGGCGGGATCCGGCACGAATTGCGTTTCACGCAGGTGCTCGGTGGTCTCGCCGGCGTTGGCCAGAATGTCCTGCTCGAGTTGTTTGAGCCGTTCCTTGAAGAACGCCAGTTGGCGGTCGTTCATGTAGTCCGACTCGGGCATGGCCAGCAATTCCTTTTCGCTGGGCAGATCAATCGCCGTATCGCTCGTCGACTTACTTGATTTTTTGGTTGCTGCCTTGGTAGCCATGTAAACACTCCACTATGAATCGATCCTGGCGCGGGCGTCCGTCCCGGTCCGTGTTACTTGTTGCCTACGCTATCCGTACCTCACAGTACTGCCTTCGTCGCATCGCGTCACGCAGGAATGGGGATTACCCCGCCAGGCACTGCTCCAAGCCCCGGGTAAAAATCTCCTGGGGCAGCTTACGTCCGATGAACACCATCTTGGTGGACGGTTTTTCGGCCGCGGTCCACGGCTTGCCGGGTTCGGCGCCCATCATCATGTGCACACCCTGGAACAACATGCGGCGGTTGATGCCCTTCATGTACAGGATGCCCTTGTAGCGCATCAGGTCGGGACCGTAGACCTGCACGACGCCGCCCAGGAATTCCTCAAGGCGCGCGGGATCGAACGGCTTGTTGGAACGGAACACGAACGCGCCGATTTCGTCGTCGTGCTTGGGGTGGTGATGGTGGGCATGATTGCAGTGCGCGCCGCATTCGCCATCGTGGTCATGATCGTGATCGTGGTCATGGCCGTGGCCGTGATCATGGTCGTGATCGTGCCCGTGGGCGTGGTTGTGCGCGGCGTCCGGATGCTCATCGGCCAGGAACTCCGGGTCGATGTCCAGAATGGAATTCAGGTTGAAGCCGCTGATGTCGATGATGGACTTGAGGTCGACGTCGCCGAAGTTGACGGCGGTGATCGGCGCGCGCGGGTTCATGTGAACCAGACGGTGGCGCAGCGCTTCGTAGTCGACTTCGTTGACCAGGTCTTTCTTCGAGATCAGGATGCGGTCGGCGAAACCGACCTGCTTTTGGGCTTCGGGCTGTTCGTCGAGCGTGGACATGCCGTGCTTGGCATCGACCACGGTGACCACCGCGTCCAGGCGGTAGTACTCGGCGATGTCGTCATCCATGAAGAACGTCTGGCATACGGGGCCGGGGTTGGCCATGCCGGTGGTTTCGAGGATGACGCGTTCAAAAGTGAGTTCGCCGGCTTCGCGCTTGGCGCGCAGCTCGGACAGGGTACGCATCAGGTCGCCGCGCACCGTGCAGCAGACGCAACCGTTGGACAGCTCGATGATTTCTTCGTCGCTGTCCTGCACGAGCAGGTCGTTGTCGATGCTTTCGGGTCCGAACTCGTTTTCGATGACGGCGACGCGGCGGCCATGGAATTCGGTCAGGATGCGTTTGAGCAGGGTGGTCTTGCCCGCACCGAGGAAGCCGGTGAGGATGGTGACGGGAACCATTTTGTCCAAACTGCGCGGGGTGTTCATGGCGAAGCTGCTAGCGTGATGTCAGGGCGTGAAACACAGCGCCTGACGGGGTTTTCAGTCCCTGCCGATTGATGTCTGCCACAGGCTGCGAGAGCCACCGATAGCGGCCGGACGCAGGATTACAGCACAGTCGGGGGCAGGGGGCAAACCCCGGGCCAACCCGGGGGGCCGTGGCCGCCAGATGGCAGCCGATCGCCGTCAAGTATCGGGCGATACCTCTATTTTGGGGCGGTTTGCCTGAATTCAAGGGCGAGCCGGCGGCCCGGGAGCGGGCGGGCTTGAAATGGCGCGGCCGATGGGGCGCATCCTAAGGATGAGATGCGGCTCGAAATGGGGCTCATCCAAGGATGAGAGATGCCCGGGATGAGGCCAATCCAAGGATGAGGCGCACCCAATGGATGAAACGCCTCAGGGGCGCCCGCCCAATCAATGGTGATGGTGGTGATGACCCGCGTCGGCCGGCTGGGTCTTCTGACACTGCGGGCACAGCGCGCGGATTTCGGTTTCATGCGTGGCCAGCGCATAGCCCGTCTGGGCAACGCGTTCGGCCAATTGACGGCTCATGGCCGGGTCGGAGACTTCAGCGACGGCGCCGCAACCGGTACAGACGACGAGCAGGTCATGCGGGGCGCCGCCAGCGTCGTGGCAGGCGCTCCAGGCATTGACGGCGTCCAGGCGGTGAATGAGGCCTTCGTCCATCAGGAAGTCCAGGGCGCGGTACACCGTGGGCGGCGCAGCGCCCGGGTGGACGGCGCGCATGGCGTCCAGCAGCTCGTAGGCTTTCAGGCTGCGGCCATGGCGCAGCAACAGTTCGAGGACCTTGCGGCGGATGGGGGTCAGGCGGCGTCCGCGCTGCGCGCACAGCGTTTCGGCGACGCTGAGCTGAGCGCCAACGCTGTCGTTGCGGGGTGGACGGGACGGAGCGGACATGGCGGGCTTTATCTGAATGGGAAGCGCGCGCGACGCGCGCGCGAGATGCCTGGAAGGTAGCAGAAAACCCCCGCGTGCGGGAACCGGCTCTGAAGCCGTCATGGTTTAGTTATGATATAACATAATAAAACTGACGCTGCGTCGTTTGTTGTTGCTGTGGTTGCCGCTTTTCCGTCTTTGCCGAATTCCGTTGTTGTCTGCCATGTCCCATTTCTCGCTCCTGCCCCCGCGGCCCGGCGCCGCGCCCGGCCGGGGCACGCCGCCCCGTTCCGCGTTTCTCGTTTCCGCCTGGCGCCGCATGGCTTACGCCCTGATGGCCGGCATCGCGCTGTGGGCGTTAACCGGCTGGGCGCTGGACTGGTGGCCGCGATGAACGCGGCGCCCATCACGGTCGAGCTGGTCGACGCATCGTTCGGCTGGCATGGGCGCGCGGCGTTGCGCGCGGTTTCGGGCAGCTTCGCGCCCGGCGGCATGACGGCCGTGGTCGGACCCAACGGCGCGGGCAAGTCGACGCTCATCAAGGGCATCATGGGCGTGCTGCGACCCATGACCGGCTGCGTGCGCATCCAGGGCGCCGGACGATCGGCGTTGGCGTGGCTGCCGCAGGCGGCGGAACTGGACCGCTCGTTTCCGACGACAGTGCTGGACCTGGCGGCCATGGGGGCGTGGCGCCGGGTCGGCGCATGGCGTGCGTTCAGCAATGACGAGCTGGACCGGTGCATGCACGCACTGGAAACCGTGGGCCTGGCCGATTGCGCGGGCCGCGGCGTGGATACGCTGTCGGGCGGGCAGATGCAGCGCGCCCTGTTTGCACGGATGCTGGTGCAGGACGCGCCGGTGCTGTTGCTGGACGAACCCTTTGCGGCCGTGGACAGCCACACCGCCGAGGAACTGATGGCGCTGTTGTGCGGCCTGCATGGACAAGGCCGCACCGTGATCGCGGTGTTGCACGATCTGGACCTGGTGCGCGATCACTTTCCGGAAAGCCTGCTGTTGTCCGGTTCAGTGGTGGCCTGGGGCGACACCACCGCCACCTTGAGCGAGGCGCATCTGAAGACGGCGCGCCAACGCCACGCGGGAGCTTGGGCATGACGCTCGTGGATTGGGTGGTATCGCCGTTCCTCGACTACGGCTTCATGCGGCGCGCGCTTGCGGGTGCTTGCGCGCTGTCGCTGGGCGCGGCGCCTTTGGGTGTCTTTCTGGTGCTTCGGCGCATGAGCCTGATGGGCGATGCGATGTCGCACGCCATTCTGCCGGGTGTGGCGGTGGGCTTTCTGATGGCCGGCCTGTCGCTCGGCGCGATGATGCTGGGCGGCATTGCGACTGGACTGGCCGTGGCATTGCTGGCGGGGCTGGTGGCCCGGCTGACACCGCTGCGCGAGGACGCGAGCTTTGCCGCCTTCTACCTGATATCGCTGGGGCTGGGCGTGCTGCTGGTGTCCCTGCGCGGCTCCAACATGGACCTGCTGCACGTGCTGTTCGGCACGGTGCTGGGCCTGGACGACGCGGCGTTGCTGCTTGTGACCGCCACGGCCAGCGTGACCTTGCTTGTGCTGGCGGCCATCTACCGGCTGCTGGTTGCCGAATGCCTGGACCCGGGATTCCTGCGCGCCAGCGGCGGCATGGGCGGCGTGGTGCACATGGGCTTTCTGGTGCTGGTCGTGGTGAATCTGGTGGCGGGCTTTCAGGTGCTGGGCACGCTGATGGTGGTGGGCATCATGATGCTGCCGGCCGCCGCGGCGCGGTTCTGGGTGCGCAGCGCGGCCCGTCAGATTCCGCTGTCGGCGGCGCTCGGCGTGGCGTCTTCGGTGGCCGGGCTGCTGGTCTCGTACCACTTCGACGTGCCGGCCTCGCCCGCGATCATCCTGGCGGCCGGCGCCTGCTATCTGTTTTCCATCGTGGGCGGCCCGCAAGGCGGGCTGCTGCGGGCAACGCGCCGCGCGCGCCCTGCCTGAGACTTCATAAGGAGATTGACCATGCGTTCGATTCTGCCGGCACGCCGCCGCGCACTGCTGGCCATGGCGGGCGTCTGCCTGTCGGCCATGTTGGGAACCGCGCAGGCGGCCGAGCCGCTGAAAGTGGTGGCCAGCTTTTCCATCCTGGGCGACATCGTGCGGGAAGTGGGCGGCGCCGACATCAGCCTGACGACGCTGGTCGGGCCTGACGGTGATGCGCACGGGTACGAACCCACGCCGGGCGATGCGAAAAAGCTTGCGGATGCGCGCGTGCTGGTGGTGAACGGCCTGGACTTCGAGACCTGGCTGCCCAAGCTGACGAAGGCGTCCGGGTTCGCCGGACAGACGGTGACGGCGTCCAAGGGCGTGACGCCGCGCAAGTTCGCGGGGCATGGCGATGGGCACGCGCACGGGGCTGATCACGATCATGATCACAAGGACGGACACGATCACAAGCACGGCGATGACCATGACCATGACGATGACCACGACCACAAGCCCGGCCATCACCATCACCATGGCGACGCCGACCCGCATGCCTGGCAGAGCCTGGCGAACGGCGTGATCTACGCGCGCAACGTGGCCGACGGCCTGGCCGCAGCAGATCCCGCGCATGCGCAGGCGTATCGCCAACGCGCCGACGCCTACGTCGCCAAGCTGCAGGCGCTGGACGCCAGCGTGCGCAAGACCTTTGGCGCCATCGGCGCCGATCGCCGCAAGGTTGTCACCTCGCACGATGCGTTCGGCTATTTCGGCGACGCGTATGGCGTGACGTTCATCCCCGCAATGGGGGTGTCGACCGACGCCGAGCCGTCGGCGCGCGAGGTGGCCGCGATCATCGAACAGGTGCGGCGCGACAAGGTGCCCGCGGTGTTCGTCGAGAACATCAGCAGTCCCAAGCTGGTCCAGCAGATCGCGCGCGAGACCGGCGCAAAGGTGGGTGGTACGCTCTACTCCGATGCCCTGTCCAAGCCTGGACAGCCGGGCGCCACCTACCTGGAAATGTTTGAATGGAACGCACGCCAGCTTGCCGCGGCCTTGCAACCCTGAGCGCCGTGGCGGCGCTGCTGGCGGCGGGGGCCGCCAGCGCGCACCCGCACATGTGGATCGATGCGCGCGCGCAGATCGACGTCGATGCCGAACAGCGCATCACCGCCGTGCGGCAGGTGTGGCTGTTCGACGAAATGTTCGGCGCCTACGCGACGCAGGGGCTGAAAAAGGCCAAGGACGGGACGCTTCCCGCCGACACCCTGAAAGGCATGGCGCAGGATTGGATGAAGGCGCTGGGCGAGCCGATCTCGCATTACTTCACGCGCGTCACCGTTGACGGCAAGACCGCGGCATTCGCGGCGCCTCGCGACGCCCGCGTTGACTGGAACCCCAAGACCACACGGCTGACGCTGTCCTTCACGCTGCCGCTGGACAAGCCCGTCGCGCCGGGCGCAGGCGGCGCGCAAGTGGACATCTACGACCCCACCTATTTCGTGGCCTACGCATTTGAAGAGAAGGGGGCGGTGTCGCTCGGCGGTCCGCAAGGCGCGGCCTGCAAGGCCGACTACCGCAAGCCCAAGGAACTGGATTGGAAAACCATGCAGGAACTGGCCGCGATCCCGGCCGACCCGGACGCCTTGCCCGACGAACTGTTCGCCATTACCAAGGGACTCACGCACCGCATCGAGGTGCGATGCCCGTGAGCCGCTGCGCGCGCGCGCTGGCGATCGTCCTGCTGATGCTCGGTGGGCTGTCGATTGCGGCCGCACAAGGCACGCATCCCTTTGGCGTGCCGGAAAGCGGGAGCGGCCTTGCCGGTCCCGGCTGGCTGTCCAGTTTTTTTGGCAGCGTGTCTGTCTGGCAGTCGCATTTCTACCGGCAACTGACGGGCGCTGTCCGTGCCTGG
Source organism: Achromobacter sp. GQ309 (assembly GCF_059759315.1). Lineage (NCBI taxonomy): Bacteria > Pseudomonadati > Pseudomonadota > Betaproteobacteria > Burkholderiales > Alcaligenaceae > Achromobacter > Achromobacter sp. GQ309. The sequence continues at coordinate 181,943 of NZ_JCAXDP010000008.1, read as the reverse complement.
CAGGCGGACGGCGGCGCAGCGTGGGCCTTGGTCGGCCTGTCGTTCGCCTACGGCGTCTTTCATGCGCTGGGGCCGGGCCATGGCAAAGCGGTGATTTCGTCGTACGTCCTGGCCAATCGCCAGACGGCGCGCAACGGTGCGCTGCTGGCTTTGGCGTCTTCGCTGATCCAGGCGCTGGTGGCGATCGTGATGGTGGCGGTGCTGGCGTTGATCTTCAACGCGACGGCGGCGACGATGAACGAAGCGACACGCTGGCTGGAGCTGGCGTCGTATGCGTTGGTGACGCTGTTGGGCGTGTGGCTGGTGTGGGTCAAGGCGGTGAGGCCGTTGCTGCGGCGGGCTGGGGCGCGTGAACATGCAGCGCATGACCATGCAGATGCGCCGGTGCATGTGCACGAACACGCGCACGAACATGCGCATGGGCATGAGCACGTACAAGAGGACGTACACGAGCACCGGCATGATCACGAACACGCGCACAAGCATGCGTACGGCAATCCGCAGGTTCAGGTCCAAGCGCATCACCATGATCACGATCATCACCATGACCACGACTGCGGTTGCGGACACGCGCACGTACCCGCGCCGGAACAGGTTGCCGGTCCGATGAACTGGCGCCGCGCGTGGTCGGCGATTTTCGCGGTGGGCCTGCGGCCCTGCAGCGGCGCGTTGATCGTGCTGGTGTTCGCGTTGTCGCAGAATTTCTTTCTTGCCGGCGTCGCATCGGCGCTGGCGATGGGTTTGGGCACGGGGCTGACCGTGGCGGCGTTGGCTTGCCTGGCTGTTGCGGCCGGGAGCGCCGCGACGCGTCTGGGCAGCCGCCTGTCCGGCGCTGGCGCGGCGCGGCTGCGCTATGCGGTCGAGGCGCTGGCCGCAATGGCGGTGTTGATGCTGGGCGTGATGCTGCTGGGCGGCATGTTGGCCGCGGGCGGGTAGGCGATGCTCGCGTGCGGGCCGGGCGTTTGATCAGGCTGGACGAGCGCCCCGCCAAGAAAGGTCAGGACTTGCGCCCAGCGCGCGGATGGGCCTGGTCGTAGGCCTTGGCCAGATGCTGGAAATCCAGCCGCGTGTAGATCTGCGTGGTCGAGATGTTGGCGTGGCCCAGCATCTCCTGCACGGCGCGCAGGTCTTGCGCGGATTGCAGGACGTGGCTGGCGAAACTGTGGCGCAGCACGTGGGGGTGCACATGCGTGGGCACGCCCGCCGTCTGCGCGATGCGCGCAAGCTGCAACTGCACCACGCGGGGTGAAATGCGGCGTCCGCGGGCGCCCAGGAATAACGCGGCCGCGTCTGCGGGCGGCGGCGAGGGCAGCGCAAGCTGCGGACGCACCTCGATCCACTTGCGCAGCGCGGCCAGGGCCTGCTGACCGACCGGCACTGAGCGGCGTTTACCGCCCTTGCCCAGCACCACGACTTCGGCATCATCCAGATTCAGCCAGCCGCGCGACTCGTAATCGGCGGTGCGCTCGTAGCGCAGGTCCAGTCCCACCAGTTCCGACAGCCGCAGTCCGCTGGAATACAACAGCTCGAACATGGCCTGGTCGCGCAGCGCGGCCGGTTCGGTGGCGACCTGTGCCGGCGCGCTTTCCAGCAGAGCCTGGGTCTGTTCGACCGACAAGGCCTTGGGCAGGCCTCGGGGCGCTTTGGGCGCGCGTACGCCCGCGACGGGATTGCCGGCCAGTTCGACGGCCGGCGCCCACCATTGATAGAAACCGCGCCACGCCGCGAGTGTGCGGGCGAGACTGCGCGGGCCGCGGCCTTGCGCGTGCAGGCGCGCGACGAACTGCCGGATGTGGCCGTTGCCGAGCTTGTCGAGCGGCAGACCGGCCTTGTCGGCCAGTTCGCGCAGAAAATGCAGTTCGCGCCGGTAGCCGTCCAGCGTATGGGGCGAGTACCGGCGGTTGGTCTCCAGATGGCGCAGCCAGGCGCGCATCGGATCCGGCAGCGGGGGCGGATTGTTGGCTTGCTCGGTTACTTGCTCGGCTTCTTGCTCCGCATTCTGCTCGGCGTTCTGCATCGCGTTGTCCTTGTCCGCCCCGGCAGCCTTACGCCTTGGGCGAGGCCGGATTCAACCGGTGCAAAGCCGCCGACGCCAGCTGGCCGACGGATTCAAGAAACGTCGTCCCCATTTCCGGCGTGAAACGTTCCGGGTCGTCTGAACCCAGCACCAGCAGGCCCACGGCCGCGCCGTCGGCTTCAAGGCGCAGGGGAACCAGCGCCAGCGACTTGGGCTTGGCGTCCAGCCACGCCACCGCTTCGAAGGCGGTGTCGGCGCCGACATACGGCGTTTTCAGGCTGTCGGTGAAGGTGCGCACGTCATCGGATACGGGCTCGCCGTAGCCGTGATCGGGCAGGTCAGACAGGTTCCACAGGCGCAGCGCCACGTGGTTCAGTTCGAATTGTTCGGCCAGGCCCAGCGCGATTTCGCCGGGCACCAGCTGAGGATCGCATTCGGACAGCAGGCGGCAGCACCACTTGGCCACGTGCGAACCGATGGTCTCGTTGGCGGTGGCGTTGCGGACCAGTTCGTTCAGGCGCCATTCGAGTTCGCGGGTGCGCTCGCGCAGCGTGAGGATCTGGCGTTCGCCCAGCGAGATGGCGCGCGAACCGTGCGGATGCGGCACCTGCAGGGTGGCGAAGACTTCGGCGTGTTCGTCGAAGAAGCCGGGGTTCTCTTGCAGGAAGGTTGCGATGTCCTGGGCGGTGAAAGCGGTATCGGTCATAGAGTTATCGGTTCAGCGCCATGGAAAAGACGAGCTTGTCGATGTCGACCTGGCCCGTGAAGACGGATTCGGCCGGGCCGGTCATGCGGAGTTGTTCGCCGTTCCAGGCGACGGTCAGCACGCCGCCGAGCGCTTGTACGCGCACGGGCGAATCGAGCAGGCCGCGGCGGATGCCGGCCGCGACGGCGGCGCAGGCGCCCGTGCCGCAGGCCAGTGTTTCGCCGACACCGCGCTCGAAGACGCGCAGGCGGATGTTGTTGCGGTCGACAACCTGCATGAAGCCGGCGTTGACGCGGCGCGCAAAGCGCGGATGGGTTTCGATCAGCGGCCCCAGCACGGCGACGGGCGCGGTGTCGACGTTGTCGACGACCTGCACGGCGTGCGGGTTGCTGATGGCGACGGCGGACAGAGTGACCGTGCGGGGAAATCCGGCGGGGGCGTCGAGGTCCAGTTCCCAGAGGGTGTCCTGGCCCTGCGTGACGGAAGGCAGGCCGGCAGTGTCGAAGGGCAGCGCGGCTGGATCAAAGCGGGTGCTGCCCATTTCCACGGTGACCTGCTCGTCGTCGCCTTCGTCCAGGACGAGGATGCCGGTGGCGATCTCGGCGCGAAGCGGATTGCGGTCGGACAGGCCTTGCTCGTGCACGAAGCGCACGAAGCAGCGGGCGCCATTGCCGCAGTGTTCGACCTCGGATCCGTCGGAATTGAAAATGCGGTAGCGGAAGTCGGCGTCCGGCCGCGTGGCGCGTTCGACCAGCAGGATCTGATCGGCGCCGACGCCGAAGTGGCGGTCGCCGAGGGCGCGCGCGCGTTCGGGCGTCATCTCGATGGTCTGGCGGACCCCGTCGAGCACAACGAAATCGTTGCCCGCGCCGTGCATTTTGGTGAAGTTCCAGTTCATCTGCGGATTATCCCCCATTCTCGCGGTGCGGCGAGTGCGCGCCGCGGTTCAGTACAGCTTGGCTTCGCCTTCGGGGCGTGTCTTGAAGCGGCGATGCACCCAGTAATACTGGCTGGGGCAGCGGCGCACCCAGGATTCGAGTTCGCGGTTCAGGCGGGCGGTGGCCGCTTCCAGCGTGTCGTCGCCCGGAAAGTCGTCAAGTGGCGGCAGCACGTCGACATGGTACTTGCCGGTGTCAGGATTCCAGAACCCCACGATAGGCAGGACGGCGGCGTTCCATTTCTGGGCGAGCTGCGCTGTGGCGAGCAGCGTGGCGGCGGGCACACCGAAAAACGGCACGAAGACCGAGCCCTGCCGGCCGAAGTCCATGTCGGGCAGGTAGTAGACCGGGCGCGGGGCGCGCAGGTGCCGGATCAGGTCGCGCACGCCGTCCTTGCGGCTGACCAGGAATACTTCGTTGAAGCGCGCGCGCCCGGCGGCCACGACGGCGTCGATGTGCGGATCGCTTTGCGGCGTATACATGGTGGCCGCGCTGGGCACTTCCATGGTCAGGCGGGTGGCGGCGGCGTCCAGCGCGATGAAGTGGGGCGCAAGCAGGATGACCGAACGGCCCTCGGCCGTCAGCGCGTTGATGCGGTCGGCGCCGGTCTGCGTGACCATCTCCTTGATGGCCTCGGGCGTGCCGTACCACAGCACGCCGCGGTCGACGATGGATTGCGCCAGCGCGCGGAAGTGATCGGCCACCCACTGCTCGCGCACGGCCTCGGGCTGGTCGGGAAAGCTCAGTTCAAGATTGCGGCGGACGATGCGCGCGCGCGACTTGGCCAGCCGCGGCGCCAGCCAGCCCAACACCGCGCCGATGCGCAGGCGCGTCGACGGCTTGATGCGGCCGAACCATTTCAGCAGGATAACCAGCGTGCGCGTTTTTCTATCGTTCATGGATGTGGATGGAGACCGGACGGCGGGATGAGCCAGGGTTCAAGCGGTCGGGGGCGCCGGTTCAGCGTCGGGCGCCGGGGTGGCGCCGCGCGGAGTCTTGTAGCGGTTGTAGCTCCAGAGGTACTGATCTGGGCAGCGGCGGATCAGCGTTTCCATCGCGGCGTTGATGAGGGCGGCCTGGGCCTCGGGCTCGGCGGGCAGCGGCTCGGGCACGCGCACGTAGTGGATGCGCCAGCCTCGGCCCTTGGGCAGGCGTTCGCCGGCCGTAAGGATGATGGGGACGTTGGTCTGGGATGCAAGCTTGCCGGGCAGCGTCATGGTGTAGGCCAGGCGCCCGAAGAACGGCACCCACACGCCGTCGCCCACGCTGGGCGCCTGGTCGGGCAGCATGCCGACGGATTCGCCGCGTCGCAGCGCGCGCACGAACTCCCGCACGCCCTGCATGTTGGCGGGCACCGCATTGACGGCCGAGCTGTTGCGCGCCGTTTCCAGCAAGGGCGCCAGCGCTTCCTTGCGCGGGGGGCGGAACATCACCGTCATGGGCATCTGGCGGGCCAGGTAGCGCGCGGTGATCTCAAAGCAGCCCAGGTGCGGCGTCAGGAACAGGATGCCGCGGTTCTCGGCGCGGGCGGCGGCGACCACGTCGTCATCGTCGGAGACCACCTGCGCCAGGCTTTCCTGGTTGCGGAACCAGACGCGGGGATTCTCGAGAATCATTGCGCCGGCTTCAGCCGCCGCGCGCCGGGCGAACGCCGCGCCGGGGTAGCCCGCCTGCGCCGCATTGGCCTGCAGGCGCCGCCGGTACTTGCCCGGCAAGGCGTAGATGGCGCGTCCCGCGAACCTTCCGATCGCATGCGCGACGGGGAGCGGCAGGGCGGCAAAAAGTCGGAACAGGGGCAGCAACATGCTTCAAAAGGTTGAAATCGGGCAGGGTAATACTGCTGATCGAGGCATATGGATACACCCCGGCAACAAGCATAAGAACGGCATTTTCGCTTAAAATGCGCCCAGTCGCCGAGTTAACCGACAACTTGCGGGGCGACGGCAAGGGTACTGCGCTTCGCGCAGCCTGCGCCAAATCCGCTAAAGCGTCGCGCCCAGTTGGCATTGCATTGCAGACCGGGGTGCAACGCGCCTCGAGAACCTATGCGCCGGCAAGACCGGACAATAAGGACGCATCTGTGGCCAACAACGATTTTCTCTTCACTTCCGAATCCGTCTCCGAAGGGCACCCCGACAAGGTTGCCGACCAGATCTCCGATTCGATCCTCGACGCCATCTTCACGCAAGACCCGAACGCGCGTGTCGCAGCCGAAACGCTGTGCAACACCGGTCTCGTCGTGCTGGCTGGCGAAATCACCACCACCGCCAACGTCGACTACATCCAGGTCGCGCGCGACACGATCCGCCGCATCGGCTACGACAACACCGAATACGGCATCGACTACAAGGGTTGCGCGGTGCTCGTCGCCTACGACAAGCAGTCGCCCGACATCGCGCAGGGCGTTGACCGCAGCTCGGAAGACTACCTGAACCAGGGCGCCGGCGACCAAGGCCTGATGTTCGGCTACGCCTGCGACGAAACCCCCGACCTGATGCCCGCGCCGATCTGGTACGCGCACCGCCTGGTGCAGCGCCAGAGCGAACTGCGCAAGGACGGCCGCCTGGGCTGGCTGCGTCCGGACGCCAAGTCGCAGGTCACGTTCCGCTACGTCGACGGCCGTCCCGCCGAAGTCGACACCGTGGTGCTGTCGACCCAGCACGCGCCCGAAGTCTCGCAAGAGACCATCCGCGAAGCGGTCATCGAAGACATCATCAAGCCCAGCTTCCCCGAAGGCCTGATCACGCCCAAGACCAAGTTCCTGGTCAACCCGACCGGCCGCTTCGTCATCGGCGGCCCGCAAGGCGATTGCGGCCTGACCGGCCGCAAGATCATCGTCGACACCTACGGCGGCGCTTGCCCGCACGGCGGCGGCGCGTTCTCGGGCAAGGATCCGTCCAAGGTCGACCGTTCGGCCGCCTACGCCGCCCGCTACGTGGCCAAGAACATCGTGGCCGCCGGTCTGGCGCGCCAGTGCCAGGTGCAGGTCAGCTACGCCATTGGCGTGGCCGAACCCATCAACATCACCGTCTACACGGAAGGCACCGGCGTCATCCCCGACGACCAGATCGCCAAGCTGGTGCGCGAGCACTTCGACCTGCGTCCGAAGGGCATCGTGAACATGCTGGACCTGCTGCGCCCGATCTACACCAAGACCGCCGCCTACGGCCACTTCGGCCGCTCCGAGCCGGAATTCTCGTGGGAAGCCACGGACAAGGTCCAGGAACTGAAGAAGTCCGCCTGACGCGATCCAGGATCCGCGATGCGGATAACGAAAAGCGCCCGATTGGGCGCTTTTTCGTTTTGTGCCGCCGATGAACGGGGTTCTTGATTCACGGCGCGCGCCGGCCGGGCCGGGCTTCTGCCGTGACTGCGCGCGGCGTCAAAGCCCCCAGGCGGACAGATCCGGATGCAGCGGGGTTGGAGACAGCACCGTTTCCAGCGCCGCTGCGCAGTCCAGCAGCGCGGCGTCACCGCCTGCGGGCGCCAGCAGTTGCACGGCGCACGGCATGCCGTCCATGTCCAGGCCCGCCGGCAGTGCAATGGCCGCCGCGCCCAGGAAGTTGGCCGGGCGCAGCAGCTTGCCCAGGCCGGCGTGGCGCGTGTCCTGCGCGTCCAGCGCCTGGGCAACCTGATCGCTGGCCGGCATGAGCAGGGCGTCAACGCCCCGCATCGCTGTTTCGAAAGCCGCCATGTCGGCCTGGCGGCGCAGCAGCGCGGCCTCGTAGCTCGCCTGCGTGATCCGGCCGCCAGCGGCGATGCGCGCGCGCACCACGTCCCACAACGGTTGCGAGGCGTCTTCGGCCAGGGCGCCGAAATAGCGGAAGGCTTCGTACGCCAGCACCAGCGAGTTGTCTTCTGCCATGCGCGCGAACGACAGCGAGGCGGGCGGGTGCCAGGCGGTGGGCGTGAAGCCAGCCTCGGCCAGGCGTCCCTGCGCCGCGTGCCAGGTTTGCAGCGCCTCGTCGGTCAGCGGGGCCGGCCAGGCCTGCGGCGCCAGTACGGCGACGGCGCCCGGTTGGCGCGCGGCGGCGTGACGCAGGCTGGTGAAGCGGGCGGCCGGCGGCGCCAGCGTGGCGCCGTCATCGACGTCCGGGGCGGCCAGCAGTTGGGTCAGGAGGCGGGCGTCGCCGACGCTGCGCGCGATCGGGCCCAGCACGTCCAGCGTGTCTGACAGCGGCAGGCAGCCCGCGCGGCTGATAAGGCCGGAGGACGGCTTGTAGCCGACCACGCCATTCAACGCCGCCGGCGCGCGCACCGAGCCGCCGGTGTCGCCACCCAGCGCCAGCGGCGCCAGACCGGCCGCGACCGCCACGCCCGCGCCGCTGGACGAGCCACCCGGCGCGCGCGCCACCGTTGCGTCCCACGGATTGCGGGCGGTGCCCTGCGTCGGGTTCTGTCCCGACAGCCCGAACGCGAACTCCGTCATGCGCGTCTTGCCCAGGATCACCATGCCTTGCGCCGCCAGCCCGCGCGTTGCCGCGGCGGTTTCCGTGCTGACGACGCCGGCGCGCGCCTGCGAGCCGCCGGTGCACGGCGTGCCTTCCCACTGCACGCTGTCCTTCACCGCGACCGGCACGCCATGCAGCGGGCCCAGAGTGATGCCGGCGTCCAGCAAACGGTCTGCCGCCTCAGCCTGCGCCAGCGCGCGCTCGGCCGTGACCACGCTGTAGGCGGCCAGTGCGGCGCCGCGCTCGATGCGGTCGAGGAAATGCAGGGTAAGGTCGCGCGACCGGAGCTTGCGCTCGCGGATGGCGCGGGCAAGCTGGCGGGCGTCCTGGAAATGCAGAGTGGTGTCTTGGGCGGGCATGTGTCTCGTCGAAATGGAAAAAGCCTTCCGGTCCTCGGCGGGACCGGAAAGCGATCTGATCGGGATGGCTGGGCGGGATGGCCTACCGGGGCTGGTCTATTTCAGGACCTGGCCTTTCGTCTCGGGCATGCGGATGAAGGTGATCAGCGTGATCACGGCGCCCGCCAGCACGTAATAGAAGAACCAGCGCTCCATGCCCTTGCTTTGCAGCCAGGTCAGCAGGTAGGGCGTGGTGCCGCCCAGCAGCGCGACGACCAGGTTGTACGGCGTGCCGATGCCGACGGCGCGCACGCTGGTGGGAAACTGCTCGGACATGATGGCCGGGGCGATCGCGGTGTACATCGCGTAGAGCACCAAACCGAACAGTTCGACGGCCAGGATCGAACCGAATGACGGCCCGAGCGTGGTCATGACCGGATAGAAGAAGATCAGGTAGCCGGCGGCAAAGAAGATCAGTTGGGGCTTGCGGCCGATGCGGTCGGACAGCATGCCGAACAGCGGCTGCACCAGCATGAATACGATCAGCGCGACGGTGTTGGCCGCAAACGCGGTCTTGGGGTCGGCGCCGACCTGCCGGATGGCGTAGGTGGGCACGTAGGCCACGAAGATGTAGAACGCGAACGTGGTCAGCACCGAGAAGCCCACGATGCGCAGCACCTCGCGCGGATGGTCGCGCAGCAGCGTGCGCAGCGGCTGCTTTTCGATGCCGGCCTTCTTGGCGTGCGAGAAGGCTTCGGTTTCCGGGATGGCACGGCGGATCCACATGCCGGCCAGGCCGCCCAGCGCGCCCAAGAGGAACGGGATGCGCCAGCCCCACTCGGCCATGTCGGCCTTGGTGAGAACGGTGGTCAGGATCCAGCCCACGGCCGAGGCGGCCAGGATGCCGACCGCGGCGCTGAAGAAGACGAAGCTGGAATAGAAGCCGCGCTTGTTCGGCGGCGCCATTTCCGCCAGGAAGGTCGTGGCCGAGGCATACTCTCCGCCCAGCGACAGGCCTTGCAGCAGGCGCGCGGCGGTCAGCAGCAGCGGCGCAGCGATGCCGATGGTGGCGTAGGTGGGCGTGATGGCGATGATGAGCGAGCCGCCCGCCATCATCAGGATCGTCAGGCCCAGCGCGGCCTTGCGGCCGTAGCGGTCGGAGAAGATGCCGAGCACCCATCCGCCCACCGGACGCATGAAGAAGCCCACCGCGAAGATGCCGAACGTCGCAAGCAGGGCAGTGGTTTCGTTGCCGGGCGGGAAGAACTGGCTGGAAAAGAAAATGGCAAACGACGCGTAGATGGTCCAATCGAACCATTCCACCGCATTGCCTACACTACCGGCCAGAATCGTGCGGCCGCGCGAAACGGGCGGGGCGCTTGCGCCTTGCGCCGCGCGCAAGGTTGCGGATGTGCTGCTCATGACGTCCTCAAATTTTGTTTGTTTTTTGGTCAAATAGACCAGTAAATTTTGTGTTTTTATCAATGCGCGAACGTTAGATTAATGGATATGGTCACGTCAAGTAAGGGTAATTCCCTAAGCGCCGCGTTGGACGACACGGATCTCGCGTGCCTCGTCGCGCTGCAGGCGCAGCCTCGCGCGTCCTGGCGCGAGCTGGGCGCGGCGACCGGCATCGCCGAGCGAACCGTCGCGCGGCGCATCAAGCGCCTGATGGACGCGGACGCGCTGCGCGTCATCGCGGAACCGGACCCGCTGGCCACCGGCCGCGGCGTGGTGCTGCACGCCTGGGTGCGCTGCCGGTCTGGCCGGGTGCCGGAGGTGGCCGACCAACTCGCGAAGCTGGACATCAGCCAGCTCGTGGTGACGCTCGCCGGTTCCGCCGATCTGATGGCCGAGCTGACGCTGGCCGACGCGGCCGATATGCCGGACGTAGTGACCCACGTGCTGCCGTCCATCGACGGGGTGGAGCACGTGGAGGCGCGGCTGGTGCTTCGGCCGTTCCGGCGCGCGGGTCAGTGGCGCATTCAACCGGCGTCTGAAGGCGATGCGGACGCGCCGCTGCTGTCCCCGCCAGCCGCGCTGACCGATCCCGAGCAGCGCATGGTGTCGCACCTGATGCGCGATGGCCGCGCCAGCCTGGCGGAGCTGGCCGAACGATCCGGCGTCAGCGAGCCCACCGCGCATCGTCTGCTGCAAAACCTGGTGGAGCGCCGCGCGCTGAGCTTTCGCGTGGAAGTCGAGCCGGCGCTGGTCGGCTTTCCGGTGGAAGCGGTGATCTCGGTGCAGGTGCGTCCGCAAACGGTAGACGCGCTGGCCGCGCATCTGGCGCTGGACCCCAATACCCGCTGCCTGTTCGGCACCAGCGGCGCGTCGCAGCTTTTCTGGCACGTGCTGTGCCGCGACAGCCTGCATCTGTGGGACGTGGTGACGCGGCGGCTGGGTGAGCTGGACGGCGTGCTGAACAGCGAAGTCGGCGTGGTGATGCGCGCGCACAAGCGTTGCGGCATCGTGCGCGCGGGCGCGCGGCTGGGGGCGGACGCCGCGTGATGTTCACGCGGGGCCGCCTTCGGCCCTTCCGGCCCTTCAGACCCTTCAGACCCTTCAGACCCTTCAGACCCTTCAGACCCTTTAGACCCTTTCGGCGGCCACATTTCCAGGCGGCCGCCCAGGTTCTCCGGGTCCGCTACGCCCCGAGATACGCGCGCGCCAGCGCGCCGTCCTTGGCAATGTCTTCCGCGGCGCCGTGCGCGGCGACCCGGCCGGATTCCAGCACGTACGCGCGGTCGGCCAACGACAGCGCCAGCGCCGCCATCTGGTCCACCAGCAGGATGGTCATCGACTCCTTGCGCAGCCGGTCCAGCGCATCGAACAGCTCGTCGATGATCTTGGGAGCCAGGCCCAGCGACGGCTCGTCCAGCAGTAGGATCACGGGCTTGGCCATCAGGCCGCGCGCGATCGCCAGCATCTGTTGTTCACCGCCCGACAGCAACCCCGCGCGCTGGTGCAGCCGTTCGCGCAGCCGCGGAAAGCGCGTCAGCATTTCCTCGACACGCGCCTCACGATCCTGCGGATGCAGGAAGGCGCCCAGGCGGATGTTGTCCAGCACGCTCAGTCCGGGAAACACCTGACGTCCTTCCGGCACCAGCACCAGGCCGCGCGCCACGATGCGATCAGCGGCCAGACCGTGCAGCTCCTGACCCTGCAGGTGCATGCCGCCCTGCGCGGGCCGGTGCAACCCGGCGAGCGTGCGCATCAGCGTGGACTTGCCCGCGCCGTTCGCGCCCAGCAGCGCCACCATCTCGCCTTGCCTGACCTGCAGGTCGATGCTGTGCAGCACGGGATTGGCGCCGTAGCCGGTCGTGAGATTGCCCACACCCAGCACCTCGGGCGGCAGCGCCTCGCCCGCCGGCCTGCGCCGCGCGGCGGGCGCCCGGCGCGCGGCCTCGTCGCCCAGATAGGCCTGCCGCACTTCCGGCGATTGCTGGATCGCGGCGACGCTGCCCTGCGCCAGTTCGCGTCCGGCGTCGATCGCCACGATGTGGTCGGACACGCCCATCACCAGCGTCATGTCGTGCTCGACCAGCAGCACGCCCGCGCCCGCCTCGGCAATGCGCCGCAGCAGCCCGGCAAGCCGCGTCTTGTCCTCGCGCGACAGGCCCGCTGCGGGCTCGTCCATCAGCAGCACGTCGGCATCGGTGGCCAGCGCGCGCGCAATCTCCACCAGCCGCCGGTCCACGTGCGGCAGGTCGGCCGCGGGAATGTCCAGCGCGCCTTCGTAGCCGCAGAACGCGAGCAGGGCGCGCGCGCGTTCGCGCACGTCGGGCGCCAGGTAGCGGCGCGACGCCAGCAGCCCGCCCAACCGTCCGCGCAGCATGCCCAGCGCGACGTTGTCTTCGACGCTCAGCGTGTCGAAGAGCTGCGAGGTCTGGTAGGTGCGTGCAATGCCGCTGCGCGCCACGCGATGCGCGGGCAGCGCGGCCAGCGGCGCATCGCCCAGCGCCACGCGGCCGCTGGTCGGTTGGTAATAGCCGCTCAGCATGTTGATGACGGTGGACTTGCCCGCGCCGTTGGGGCCGATCAGCGCCGTCACCGCACCGGGCGGCACCGTGAACGACACGGCCTGCACGGCGCGCACGCCGCCGAAGGTCATGGTGAGCGCGTCGGCCTGCAACGTGCGGCGCGCACGCGCGGTCGCAGGCAACGCGCCGTGGCGCGGCGCAAGCCCTTGCGTCTGCGCGCGCCGCCGCCAGCGCGCCAGCAGCCCGGCGGCGCCTTCGGGCGCGGCCCATAGCACCACCAGCAGGAAGGCGCCGAAGAACAGCAGCCGGTATTCCTCCAGGCTGGACAGCACTTCGGGCAGCAGGCCCACCACCACCGCACCTAGCAGCGGCCCGGCCAGCGAGCCCGCGCCGCCGATGGTCACCGCCAGCACGAAAAGAATGGACTGCATGAAATTGAAGTTGTGCGGCGTGATCATGCCCGTGAGCGGCGCATACAGCCCTCCCGCCAGGCCGACCACCGCGGCCGACACCATGAAGGCCACCGCTTTGACCACCAGCGGATTGATGCCGATGGATTCGCTGGCTGTCTCGCTGTCCTTGACCGCACGCATGGCCGCGCCCCACGCGCCGCGCGACAGCAACGCATAGCCGATCAGCGCGGCAAACACCGCCACGATGGCAAGCATGGCCACGCCGCGGTCGCCGCCCAGGCTGCCGAGGGCCGGCTGCACAATGCCCATCAGGCCGTTCTGCCCGCCCGTGACCGAGCCGCCTTCGATCAGCGCGTGTTCCACGATGAAGCCGAAGGCGATGGTGATCATCGCCAGATACGGGCCTTTCACGCGCAGCGCGGGCACGGCGAGCAGCAGGCCGAACGCGCCACACACGAGCGCCGCGGCCGGCCACGCCAGCCAGAAGCTCCATTCGGCCTGGCCGGTCAGGATCGCGACGGTGTACGCGCCGATGGCATAAAAGCCCGCGTGGCCGAACGACATCTGGCCGGTCAGACCCAGCAGCACGTTCAGGCCGATGCCAGCCAGCGCCAGCAGCGCCACATTGCCCAGCACGAAAACGTAGTAGCCGTTGACGGTGGCGGCCAGTATCAGCGCCGCCACGGCCAGCAGGGCATACAGCGCCGGCGGCAGCCAGCGCATTGCGGATTGCTTGTTCATCAGACCTTCCTCACATCGGCGCGCCCGAACAGGCCATTGGGCAGCACGGCCAACATGACGATCACCAGCGTGAAGCTGATGATCTGCGTATACCCGGAGCCCAGCGCCACGGTGATCAGCGCTTCGACCACGCCAAACAGCAGGCCCGCGATCATCACGCCCCACGCGCTGGTGATGCCGCCCAGGATGGCGACCACATAGGCCTTCAAACCGAACAGCGTGCCCATGTCCGCCTGCACGTTAAAGAGCGGCGCGACCAGCGCGCCGGCCACGCCCGCGAACAGCGTGGACACCGCGAAGGCGGCCATGATGGCGTGGCGCACGGGAATGCCCATCAGCCGCGCGGCGTTCGGGTTCTGCACCACGGCCAGCAGCGCCACGCCCCAGCGCGTGCGGCGTGACAAGGTGTGCAGCGCAGCCGCCAGCGCCAGACCCACCACCGGGATCAGCAGTTGCAGCGGATAGATGCCCAGGCCCAGCCCGCCGATCTCCAGCGGCGATTGCGCCAGCGGAGAGGGCAGGCTGCGCGGCTCCTTGCCGAACGTGAACATGACCACGTTGTCCAGCACGATGCCCAGCGCCACCGTGGACATGAGCCACGCATTGGAGCCGCGGCTGGCAAACGGGCGCACCGCCAGCCGCTCCACGACCAGGCCGTACAGCGCGCAGAGCGCCAGCGCAAACAGCAGCGCCACGGCCAGCGGCCACCCCAGCGTCTGGGCGAACGTGTAGGTCAGCACGGCGCCCAGCATCATGGAACTGCCCTGGGCGAAGTTCACTGTGCCGGACACGGCATAGGTCAGGTAAAAGCCCAGGGCCATCAGCCCATACATGCTTCCCAGTCCCAGGCCGCTGACGATGGCGGACATCAACAACATGCGCGTCTCCCGCGGCGTCTGGCCGCTTTACTGCACGCCCTTGACGGGCAGGATGCGGTTGTCGATGAACTGCGTCCACACGTAGTCGTCCTCACGCAGCGCATCGTGCGAGGCCGGCGTGAAAGGCTGCTCATACGTTTTGATCAGGCCTTCGTACTTGCCGATCTTGTAGAAGCCCTGGCGCACCGCGTCGCCATCGGTCGAGCCGGCCTGCGCGATGGCCAGCGCGGCAAGCTGCATGCCGTCGTACGCGTTGGCCACGCCAACGGCCGGGGTGATGTCCTGCGGACCCTTGATGTCGGAATACTTGGTCTTGAGCGCCTGCATCACCTTGTCGCCCACCGGCCCCTGCTTGCCGAAGAAGCTGTAGGTCTGCACGAAGTGCACGTTCTTGGCGTTGGGACCGGCCAGTTCCGTAAAGCGGCCGCCGGCCGGGCCCCAATGCGACACGATCGGCACCTTCCAACCCATGCGGTCCAGCGACTTCACCACCTGCGCGGACGGGCCCACGTTGCCGACCAGGAACAGCGTGTCGGCGCCGGCGGCCTTCAGGCGGCTCAGTTGCGGCACGATGTCCAGATCGTTGGGCTGGAATTTTTCGACGCCGGCGGGCGTGATCTTGGCGGTCGCCAGCGCGGCGTTCAGGCCTTTCTCGTTGGATTCGCCCCAGGGGTTGTTCACCAGGATCATGCCGGGCTTGGCGCTCTGGAACGTCTTCTGCGCGTACTGGACCATCGCGCTGTCGACGATCTCGTCCATCGCCGACACGCGGAACACGAAGTTGGGATTGCCCTTGTTCTGCGTGATGGCGGTGCCCGCGGCCCACGGCCCCATGAACGGCACCTTCTCCTGGTTCACGATGGGAACGATGGCCATGGAGACCGGCGTGTCCAGGCCGCCGAACAGCACGGCGACCTTTTCCTTGTAGATCAGCTCGCGCGCGGCGGCCATGCCCTTGGCAGGATTGCCTTCGTCGTCGCGGCGCACCAGCACGACCTGGCGGCCGTCCAACAAGCCGCCGCGCGCGTTGATCTCGTCAATGGCGATGGTGATGCCGCGCGTCAGCGCTTCGCCGGCGCGCGCCGACTCCCCGGATAGCGCGGTGATCAGACCGATCTTGATCGGGTCCGCTGCCAGCGCCGGCTGCGAGGCAAGGCCCGCGGCGAAAAGCGCGGCGGCGGCCGCGTGGCGCATGAAGGAACGACGGGTCGGGGTCATCGGGACACTCCTGAAAAAGTGGAATGAATCTTGCATGGGGTTAAGTGCTGCTTCGTTCCCTTATGCAAGATCCATGCCACCTGATCCGCGTTCATTGCTGCATGCCGCTTTCGCCCCGCCGCCGCTGGGCGCGGGCAGTGCAGGCGGGATATGTGCACACCGATGTCAGGATTTTGTCGCCAAAACCGCAGCGATTTTGTTCACAATCATGCTTCAGGATTTGCACCAAAATGAATCCATCCTCGCTTCCAAGCACTAAACCGGGGCGCGAAGGCAACGCCGCCTGGACGCCGCAACCGCTGGCCTGCCACGGCCGCTTTCCGTACCGCGCCATCGCGGGCCGCGCCGACTATTCGTGGCCGAACGGCGCACGCCTGGCCGTGTACCTGGGCTTCAACATCGAGCACTTCGCGTTCGGGGAAGGACTGGGCGCGGAACTCGGCCCGGCCTCGCCCCATCCGGACGTCCTGAACTACGCCTGGCGCGAATACGGCAACCGCGTGGGCGCGTGGCGCTGCCTGGAACTCTTCGACGAGCTGCGCCTGCCGGCCGGCGTGCTGATCAACACCGCGCTGTATGAGCATTGCCCCGATCTGGTGGACGCCTTCCTGGCGCGCGGTGACGAGCTCATCGGACACGGCTACAGCAACGCGCACCGGCAGGGCGGATTGCCCGAGGCCGAGGAACGCGCGCTGCTAGCGCACTGCCGCGATCGCATCCTGCGGCACGCGGGCAGCGAGCCGGCGGGTTGGCTGTCGCCGTGGATTTCGGAAAGCCACGCCACGCCCGACCTGCTGGCCGAGGCGGGCTACCGCTACACCCTGAATTGGTGCCACGACGACCAGCCCATGCGTATGCGCACCCGCGCGGGCGACCTGTGGGCCATTCCGTATCCGCAGGAACTCAACGACATTCCGATGATCATGGGCCGCAAGATGGACGCGCGCGATTTTGCCGATATGATCCTTGACCAGTTCGAGGAGATGCGCGCGCAGGCGGTGCGCCAGCCGCTGGTCATGGGCATTGCGCTGCATCCCTACATCGTCGGCCAGCCTTACCGGTTGCGTCACCTGCGGCGCGCGCTGGCGCCACTGGCCGCCGCCCGTGACCGTGGCGAGATCTGGTTCACCACGCCAGGCGAGATCTGCCGGCATGTGGACGGCTTGCCGCCGGGTGTGATCGTTTAGGAGCCGCAGTGCCAAGTCCAACCCAATCCCGCCGCGCCGCCGCCGCGCGGTCCAAGCCCCCCAAGCCCGCCGCGGACGATGACGTCCTGCCCGACGCCGACATGGAACGCCGCATCTGCGAAGCGGTCTACGAAAGCGTGATGAGCCAGCGCCTGACGCCTGGCACCAAGCTGCCCGAGGCCGCGATCTGCGAGCTGTTCGGCGTATCGCGATCGGTGGCGCGCAAGGCGTTGCAGCGGCTGGCGCACGAGCACGTCGTGGACCTGCACCACAACCGCGGCGCGGTGGTGGCCGAACCCACGCCCGAGGACACCCGCCAGATCTTCCAGGCGCGCCGCGCGCTGGAGGCGGCCTTGCTGCCGTTGGCCGCAGCCCGCGCCACGCGCGCCGACTACGCCTCGCTGCGCAAGCAGTTGCGTGACGAGCATGCGCTGCTGCACCGCGCCGGGCAACCGGCCTGGGCACGGCAGGCCAGCGCGTTTCACGTGCGGCTGGGCGAACTGTCCGGCAACACCATCCTGCACGGCTACCTGGCCGAGCTGGTCTCGCGCTGCTCGCTCATCGTGGCGCTGTACGAGCCGCCCGGCAACGCCGCCTGCGAACACGGCGAGCACGTGCTGATCGTGGACATGATGGAGCGCGGCGACGTAGCCGAAGCCGTGCGGACCAACGACAACCACCTGGCGGACCTGGAGCGGCGCATCAGCCTTGAGCGCCCGCAGCCCGCGCAAACCCTTGCCCAGATGCTGGGACTGGCCTGACATGGAAATCGACTTCGACGCTATCACCGAATATCAGCGCTACAAGCTGATGGCCAGCCTGATCGTGCCCCGTCCGATCGCGCTGATCACGACGCTGTCCGAGAAGGGCGTGGTCAATGCCGCGCCGTTCAGCATGTTCAACATGCTGGGCGAGGACCCGCCCATCGTGATGGTCAGCATCAACCGCCTGGAAGACGGCAGGCTGAAGGACACCGCGGTCAACATCGCGCGCGACCGCGAGTTCGTCGTTCACCTGACCGACGAAGCCATGGCCGAAAAGATGCACCGCTGCGGCGACCGCCTGCCCTCCGATGTCAGCGAACTGGCGCACGCGGGCCTGGACGCCGCGCCCAGCCACCGCGTCGCGCCGCCGCGCATCGTGCAAGCGCCCGTCGCCTTCGAATGCACGCTGTTCGAGACCATGGAGACCGCCAGCCGCCAGATCTTCATCGGCCAGGTGCGCTGGCTGCATGCGCGCGACGGCCTGATCGACACGGAAACGTGGCGCGTGCGCCTGCAGGATTACTTTCCGGTGGGCCGGTTTGGCGCCAGCTTTTACGTGCGGACGCGGGATCGCTACGCCATCGACGCGGAAAAGAACGCGCCGGCCAGCACGGCCATCGACGAGATCTGAGGCCTCACCACACGGCGGCGTCGGAGCCGGGTGCCCGCAGGCGGCGCGCAAAGCGTCGCGACAGGAAGTCCACGAACGCCAGCGTCTTGGCCGGCAGGTTCAGGCGTTCCGGGTACAGCGCGTAAATATCCGCGGGCGGCGTGCGCCAGTCGGTCAGCACTTCTTGCAACCGGCCCGCGCGCAGGTGCGCCGCCGTTTCCCATTCGGACCGCATGACGATGCCGTGGCCGTCCAGCGCCCATTCCAGCGCGCTCTGGCCGTCGTTCGAACTGACCGGGCCGCGCACCTTCACTGTTTCCGCGCGCGCGCCGGATTCCAGCCGCCAGGTGCCGTAGGCCACGTCGTTCTCGCGCACGACGATGCAGCGGTGGCGCTGCAGGTCGCCGGGGGCGCGCGGCTCGCCATGAATCTCCAGGTAGCGCGGCGACGCGCACAGCAGGCGCCGGTTTGAGGCGATCCTGCGCGCCGTCAGCCGCGCGTCCGGCAGGTCGCCGAAGCGCACCGCCACGTCAAAGCCTTCCTCGATCAGATTGAGCGGCCTGTCGGTCAGGCGCATCTGCACTTCCACGTCGGGAAACTGCCTGCAGAAATCCGAAACGGCGGGCACGATGTGCGCGCGTCCAAAGCCGAACGTCGCGTTCAGGCGCAGCAGCCCCTGCGGTTGGGCGCGGGCGCTGGACACCGAACGTTCCAGCGCCTGCAGATCGGCCAGGATGCGCGCGCCTTCGGCCAGGTACAGCTCGCCTTCCTGCGTGACGCTGACGCGGCGCGTGGTGCGGTTCAGCAGACGCACGCCCAGCCGCTGCTCCAGCTTGGCCAGTCGGGTGCTGATCGCGGGCGGCGTCAGCCCCAGTTCCCGCGCCGTGGCCGAGAGGTTGCCGTGCTTGACCACTAGCGAGAAGAAGGCGAGATCGGAGAGCGCGTCCATGGCGATTTATAAATTGAATTTAATAAAGATTTATAAATTCAACGAATTATAAGAACGAAACCGGCCTATACACTGGGTTTACCGATACAGAGCCGCGCCACGCGGCCACACGAGGAGACCCGAAATGAAGATAGCCAGATTGGCCGGCGCATTGTGCGCGGCCGTTGCCGCATCCTGTTGGGCCCATGGCGCTGCGGCCAGCAATGCCTTTCCTGAACGCGCGGTGACGCTGATCGTGCCGTTCGCGCCGGGCGGCAGCGTGGACATCGCGGCCCGCCTGATCGCCGACGCGTGGGCGAAGGAACTGGGGCAGAGCGTGATCGTCGAAAACCGCGCCGGCGCGTCCGGCAACATCGGCATGTCGGCCGTGGCGCGCGCAGAACCGAACGGCTACACGCTGGGCATCAACACCATGTCGCTGGCGATCAATCCGGCGCTCTTCAAGAACATGCCATTCGACACCGCGAAGGATCTGCGCTCGGTGGGAACGGTGGGCACGTCCCAGCACGTGCTGACGGTCACCAATTCGTTGCCCGTTGCGTCGGTGAGCGAGCTGCTGACGTACGTGCGTGCGCGTCCCGCGCACGAACTGAGCTTTGGCTCGGCCGGCACCGGCAGCACGTTCCACATGGCCGCGGAGCTCTTCAAGTCCGTGTCCAAGACGCAGATCATGCACGTGCCGTACAAGGGCGGCGGCCCGGCCATGCTCGACACGATCAGCGGCCAGGTGCAGATGAGTTTTCCGGTGCTGTCCGCCGCCAAACCGCAGGTCGACGGCAAGAAGCTGCGCGCGCTCGGGGTGACCGGCACAAAGCGCTCGCCGCTGCTGCCCGACGTGCCGATCATCGCCGAGTCTGGTCTGCCTGGCTATGAATTCAACACCTGGTTCGTCGTCAGCGCGCCGGCCGGCACGCCGCAGGCGGTGATCGACACGCTGAACGCGAAGCTGGGGCAGGCGCTGAAAACGGACGCGCTGACGCAACGCATGCAGCGGGAGGGGTTTGAACCGCTGATCACCACGCCGGACAAGACCGACGCGATGGTGGCCGCCGAGATGACGCGCTGGTCCGGCATCGTCAAGGAAGCCGGCATCGAGGCGAACTGATCGCGCAGGATGCACCCGCAATAGCCGGCGGCAATACCGCCGGCCGCAATACCCGCCCGCGCGCACCGCGGGCGCCTCTTTCAAGCAAGGAAGCACAGACATGCCCGGCATGACGCTTTACGACAAACTGGTGGCCAGCCATGAAGTGGCCCGGATCGACGCCGAGCACGTGCTGCTTTACGTCGACCTGCACATCATGAACGAGTACACCAGCCCGCAGGCCTTCAGCGGCCTGGCCGCGCGGGGCCGCGACGTATGGCGCCCGGGCCAGCAGATGGCGGTGGTGGACCACATCATCCCCACGCATCCCGTGCCTTCCGCGCTGCGCGTGATTGCGGACGATGCGTCGTCGCGGCAGGCGCTGAACCTGAAGCGCAATTGCGATACGCAGCACATCGCGCTCTTTGACACCACCGATCCGCTGCAAGGCATCGAGCATGTCATCGCGCCGGAACACGGCATGATCCTGCCCGGCATGGTGGTGCTGTGCGGCGACAGCCACACCACCACGTACGGCGCGTTGGGCGCGCTGGGCTTTGGCATCGGCACCAGCGAGGTCGAGCACATTCTGGCAACGCAGACGCTGGTCTACCGCGTGGCGCGCAACATGCGGATCCGCATCGACGGCGTGCTGCCGGCGCATGTGTCGGCCAAGGATCTGGTGATCTACATCGTGCATCGCATCGGCGCGCAGGGCGCGCGCGGCCATGCCGTGGAGTTCTGCGGCGAGGCGGTGGCCGCGCTGTCGGCCGAAGCGCGCATGACCCTGTGCAACATGACGGTCGAAGCCGGCGCACGCGCCGCGCTGATCGCGCCGGACGCCGTCACCGACGCCTACGTCACGGCGCACGCGCCGCAGCTGCGCGGCGCCATGCTGGACGACGCGCGCGCCTGGTGGGCCACGCTGCGCTCGGACGACGACGCGCGCTTCGATGTGGAACACGCGTTCGACGCGGGCCGCATCGCGCCGTTTGTGACGTGGGGCACGAGCCCCGATCAGGCAATGCCGGTCGATGGCGCCGTGCCGGATCCGCGGGACGAGCCCGACGCGCTGGCCCGGCTGGCGCTGGAAAAAGCCATGGACTACATCGGCCTGGCCGCGGGCGCGCCCATCGCGGGGGTGTCGATCGACCGCGTCTTCATCGGTTCCTGTACCAACGGCCGGATCGAGGACCTGCGCGTCGTGGCGGATCTGGCGCGCGGCAAAAAGGTGGCGGCAGGGGTGCGCGCGATGGTGGTGCCCGGATCTGGCGCAGTGCGCGCGCAGGCCGAAGCCGAAGGGCTGGCCGCCGACCTGATCGCGGCCGGCTTCGAATGGCGCCAGCCCGGCTGCTCGATGTGCCTGGCCATGAACGACGACGTGCTGCGCCCCGGCGAGCGCTGCGCGTCCACCACGAACCGCAATTTCGAGGGACGCCAGGGGCGGGCAGGGCGCACGCACCTGATGAGTCCCGCAATGGCCGCAGCGGCTGCGCTGGCGGGCCGTATCGTCGACGTGCGCACCTGGGGAGACGCCAAATGAATGCCATGACCGAAGGCGTGGCCGCGCCGCTGCCGTATTCCAATCTGGACACCGACCAGATCATGCCCAAGCAGTTCCTTCGCATCATCGACAAGGCCGGGCTGGACAAGGGTCTGCTGTACGACCTGCGCTTTGACGAAGCGGGCGCGCCGCGTCCGGACTGCGTGCTGAACCAGCCTGCGTACGCGGGCACGTCCATTCTGGTGGCGGGCCCGAACTTCGGCTGCGGTTCCAGCCGCGAGCACGCCGTCTGGGGCTTGCAGCAGTTCGGCATCCGGGCGGTGATCGCGTCGAGCTTCGGCGAAATCTTCTACTTCAACGCGCTCAACAACGGCCTCTTGCTGGTGACGTTGCCAGCGGCCGAGGTCGACGCCTTGCTCTCGAAGGTGTCCAATACGGCGGCCGGCGCAAACCGCGTCAGCATCGACGTGATGGCCGGGCAGGTGCGCGCGGCCGACGGCTGGACCGCACACTTTGACCTGCCGGCGCGGCATCGGCACATGTTCGCGCAGGGACAGGACATGGTGGGTGCAACGTTGCAGCAACTGCCCGAGGTCGAGCGTTTTGAAGCCCGCCATTGGGCGCGCTTTCCGTGGATGAAGGACGTGGCGCGTCAGGTGCGCGACCGGCTGGACGCCGCCTAGCGCGTAACGTGCGCGACAACAAAAGGAGATGACGCAGATGACCGCCTTTTTCGACCTGCCGGTGCGGCGCTTTCGGGCCAACGGCGTGGAGATCGCCGCGCGCATCGACGGCTCGGGTCCGCCCCTCTTGCTGTTGCACGGCCATCCGCAGACCCACGTCATCTGGCACCGCGTCTGGCCCGAACTGACGCGTCATCGGACCTGCGTGGCTGCCGACCTGCGCGGCTATGGCGACAGCGAGAAGCCCGCTGCCAGTGCCGATCACGCCGCGCATTCGAAGCGCACCATGG
The DNA here is from genome assembly GCF_059759315.1 of Achromobacter sp. GQ309. Taxonomy (NCBI): domain Bacteria; kingdom Pseudomonadati; phylum Pseudomonadota; class Betaproteobacteria; order Burkholderiales; family Alcaligenaceae; genus Achromobacter; species Achromobacter sp. GQ309. Next base: position 159,192 of record NZ_JCAXDP010000008.1, on the reverse strand, counting down.
CGGCAGACATGGTGGCGCTGATGCGCGGTCTGGGCCATGACCATTTCGAGATCCTGGCGCATGACCGCGGCGCGCGCGTCGCGCATCGGCTGGCGCTGGACCACCCCGAGGCCGTCTCGCGCATGATGCTGCTGGACATCGCGCCCACGCTGGATATGTATGAAGGCACGACGCGCGCCTTTGCGCAGGCCTATTTCCACTGGTTCTGGCTGATCCAGCCGTCGCCGGCGCCGGAAACGATGATCGAGCACGATCCCGTCTTCTATCTGCGGTCCGTGATGGGCGGTCGGCCGGGCGGACTGGCGCATTTTTCGGCCGAGGCCATGGCCGAATACGAACGCGCCGCGCGCCAACCCGGCTGGGCAACCGGCATTTGCGAAGACTACCGCGCGTCCGCCACGATCGACCTGGACCACGACAAGGCCGGCCGCGCGGCGGGCGAGCGCCTGCGCATGCCGGTTCGCGCGATGTGGGGCGAGCGCGGCGCCGTGGGCCGAAACTTCGATGTGCTGGCCCTGTGGCGCGCGGTGGCCGACGACGTGACCGGCGGCCCGCTGCCCGGCGCGCACTATCTGGCCGAGGAAACGCCGGACGCGGTGCTGGCCGAAGCCGGGAATTTCTTCGGCTGGTGATGAAGGGACGGGGGCGCACCGCCTGTCAATCAAGCCTCGGCAGGCGATAGGGCTATCCAAAAAGGGACGCACCCCTGGTGGTAACCTTCGGCCCATGAATCGTTACTTCGCCGATCTTTCCGAATTGCCCGACGCCGAGGACGCCCAGCGCGCCTTCAAGGCGTCGGATTCACCCTGCGTGGCGGTGTGCTCCACGCTGTTTGACGACATCTGCCGCGGGTGTGGGCGCACCGCCATGGAAGTCGCCAACTGGGTGTTCATGTCGGAAGAAGAAAAGCGCGAAGTCTGGATCCGCATCAAGTCGCAAGGGTATCCGCGGCGCAACAACTGATGCGCTGCGCACTGAGGCGCCGCCGCGCCTGGGCATGACCGCGCCGCCCTCCACATTGAAGTCACGTTAAAGACGCGAAGCCGCGCGCTTGCGTCCCCGTCTTGGGCTTGTCACATGGCGCAGGCTGAATAGCGCCATTGCCCACTTCCGGCTCCATCATGCGCATCGTTCTCGTCACGGATGCCTGGCATCCGCAAGTCAACGGCGTCGTCCGCACCTGGTCGACCATGCGGCAGATCCTCAGCGACTGGGGCCACGAGCTGATCGTGGTCAGCCCCGAGGGCAGCCGAACCATCCCCGCGCCCTCCGAACCCGATCTGCGGCTGTGCCTGCAACCCGGCCGGCAACTGCGCCGCATCCTGGGCGACACCATCCCCGACGCGCTGCACATCGCCACGGAAGGCCCGCTGGGTCTGGCCGCCCGGCGCATGGCGATGCGGCGGGGATGGCGCTTCACCACGTCGTTCCACACCATGTTTCCGGACTACCTGCAGGCGCGCATGGGCATTCCTGCCGCGCTGCCGTGGCGCTACCTGCGCTGGTTCCACCGGCCATCGCAATGCGTGCTGGTGCCCACGCCCACGGTGCGCGACATCCTGGTGCGGCGTGGCCTGGCGAATCTGCGCGTCTGGTCGCGCGGGGTCGATCCGCGCAAGTTCCAGCCCTCGGCCAGCCAGGCGTTCCAGGACCTGCCCCGGCCAGTCTGGCTGAGCGTGGGCCGCGTGGCCAAGGAAAAGAACCTGGATGCCTTCCTGTCCCTGGATCTGCCGGGCAGCAAGGTGGTGGTGGGCGCAGGACCTGACGAGGCCCGCCTGAAGAAGCGTTTTCCGGACGCGGTCTTCCTGGGCATGCAGCAGGACGGTGCGCTGCCCGGCTTTTACGCGGCTGCCGACGTGTTCGTCTTTCCCAGCCTGACCGACACCTTCGGGCTGGTGATGCTGGAGGCCATGGCCTGCGGCACGCCGGTGGCGGCCTTTCGCAGCGAGGCGCCGCTTGCCGTGGTCGAGGAGGGCGTGACGGGCCGGCTGGACGACGATCTGAAGCGGGCCTGCCTGGCCGCGCTGCCGCTGCACCGGGACGCGGTGCGCGCGCGGGCGCTGACCCGCAGCTGGGATTCGGTCGCGTCGGATCTGCTGGACGCACTGGTGCCGCTGACCCAGGGTGATTCGCGCGGGGCGGCCAACGACTGGGCGACCACCACCTGAAACACACGCGCCGCCCGGATTTGCTAGCCGCGCGGCGCGCCAACCTTGTACAATGCCCGGCAATCCTGAGGAGCGTTGCGACGACCCTGCGGTCCCCCATGTGTCTTACCCATGCGGACCCCGGCTCGCCAGGCTCAGGAATCCTTGTTCAAGCGCCGCGCCCCGCGCGTCGCTACAGCAACGGCGCTCACCTTTGTCGCGTATGGCGGGAAAGGCGAGCACTCGACTGTCGTGGTGTATTCGCGTTGTCCGGCCATCTCGTGCGCCGTTCGTATTTCACGTGGAGCCTACACACCATGAACGCTGTGACTGATAAATCCTTTTCCGACTACCTCGTCGCCGACATGTCGCTGGCCGGCTGGGGCCGCCGCGAACTGGCCATCGCCGAAACCGAAATGCCCGGCCTGATGGCCATCCGCGAGGAATTCGCCGCATCGCAGCCGCTCAAGGGCGCGCGCATCGCCGGCAGCCTGCACATGACCATCCAGACCGGCGTGCTGATCGAAACGCTGGTGGCCCTGGGCGCCGAAGTGCGCTGGGCCTCGTGCAACATCTTCTCCACGCAGGACCACGCCGCCGCCGCCATCGCCGCGTCCGGCACCCCGGTCTTCGCCGTCAAGGGCGAGACGCTGGAAGAGTACTGGCAGTACACCCACAAGATCTTCGAATGGCCCAATGGCCAGAACGCCAACATGATCCTCGACGACGGCGGCGACGCCACGTTGATGCTGCATCTGGGCACCAAGGCTGAAAAGGACATCTCGGTGCTGGCCAACCCGGGCAGCGACGAAGAGCGCATCCTGTTCGCCGCCATCAAGGAAACCCTGAAGCGCGATCCCAAGTGGTATTCGACCCGCCTGGCGCTGATCAAGGGCGTGACCGAAGAAACCACCACCGGCGTGCATCGCCTGTACCAGATGTCGCAAAAGGGCGAGCTGGCCTTTGCCGCCATCAACGTCAACGACTCGGTCACCAAGTCCAAGTTCGACAACCTGTACGGCTGCCGCGAATCGCTGGTTGACGGCATCAAGCGCGCCACCGACGTCATGGTCGCCGGCAAGATCGCGGTTGTGGCCGGCTACGGCGACGTGGGCAAGGGCTGCGCCCAGGCGCTGGTCGCGCTGCGCGCGCAAGTGTGGGTCACCGAAATCGACCCGATCTGCGCCCTGCAGGCCGCCATGGAAGGCTTCAAGGTCGTCACGATGGAAGAAGCCGCCGCCCACGGCGACATTTTCGTCACCGCCACCGGCAACTACCATGTGATCACGCGTGAGCACATGAACGCCATGAAAGACCAGGCCATCGTCTGCAACATCGGCCACTTCGACAACGAAATCGACGTCGCTGCCCTGGCCGACTGCCAGTGGGAAGAGATCAAGCCGCAAGTCGACCACGTCATCTTCCCGGACGGCAAGCGCATCATCCTGCTGGCGCAGGGCCGTCTCGTGAACCTGGGCTGCGCCACCGGCCACCCCTCGTTCGTGATGTCGTCCTCGTTCGCCAACCAGACGATCGCCCAGATCGAACTGTTCACGCGCAACGACGCCTACAAGTCCGGCGAAGTCTACGTGCTGCCCAAGCACCTGGACGAGAAGGTCGCCCGCCTGCATCTGAAGAAGCTGGGTGTCAAGCTGACGACCCTGCGCAAGGACCAGGCCGACTACATCAGCGTGCCGGTCGAAGGCCCCTACAAGCCCAACCACTACCGCTATTGATGGATGTAGCACAATAGGAAAATTCCGCGCCATGTCGGCGCGGGTTTTCCGGTCTGCGGGTCACGCCCGTCGCCGCCCGGCGCCGACGGGTCCGCGGAGCGTCAATACAGGAGTTCGAACATGGTGACACTGATACTCGTCTGGATCCTGAACGCAGTGGCCTTGCTGGCCGTTGCCTACCTGCTGCCCGGCATCACGGTGGCCAGTTTCGGTTCGGCGCTGATCGCCGCGCTGGTGCTGGGCCTGGTGAACATGCTGGTCAAGCCGGTCCTGGTGCTGCTGACGCTGCCCATCACGATCGTTACCCTTGGGCTCTTCCTCATCGTCATCAACGCCTTGCTGTTCTGGTTCGTGGGCTCCGTGCTCAAGGGCTTCCAGGTCAACGGGTTCTGGTGGGCCGTGGGCGGCGCCATCCTCTACAGCATCATTTCCGGTCTCCTGACCAAGCTGATCCCGTAGGGTAGAGCCCCCCCGAGCGCTGCGCGCTTCCCCCAGGGGCGTGCCTGCGGACCGGCGGAGCCCGGATCCGCGGCACCCCGCGGGGTCACACCGGCCGAATGCGGCGCTTAGTTATAAAAAGAGTCATATGTCCGAATCGAACTCTCCTGCTTTTAGTCTGGAATTCTTTCCTCCGCGTGATCTGGCCGGCCAGGAGCGGCTGGTGCGTGCGGCCAAGCAGATGCTGGCCATCCAGCCCAAGTACGTCAGCGTGACGTTCGGCGCGGGCGGTTCCACGCGCGCCGGCACGGCCGACGCGGTGCGCACGCTGCGCAATCTGGGCTGCGATGCGGCGCCGCACTTGTCGTGCGTGGGCGCGTCGCGCCAGGATCTGCGCGACATCCTGCAGGCCTACAAGAACGAGGGCGTGCGGCGCGTGGTGGCCCTGCGCGGCGACCTGCCCTCGGGCATGGGCGGCGACGCGGGCGAACTGCGCTACGCCAATGAACTGGTGTCGTTCATCCGCGAGGAAACCGGCGACTGGTTCCACATCGAAGTGGCCGCCTATCCCGAAATGCACCCCCAGGCCGCCAATCCGTCGGCCGACCTGGACCATTTCGTGACCAAGGTGAAGGCCGGCGCCGATGCCGCCATCACGCAGTATTTCTTCAACGCCGACGCCTATTTCGACTTCGTCGACCGCGCCCGCGCCAAGGGCGTGAACGTGCCGATCGTGCCGGGCATCATGCCCATCACGAACCACACGCAGCTGCTGCGGTTCTCGGAAATGTGCGGCGCAGAAGTGCCACGCTGGATCCGCCTGCGCCTGGCCGAATTCGGCGACGACAAGGCCTCCATCCGCGCGTTTGGCGTGGACGTCGTGACCGAGCTGTGCCAGACCCTGCTGGACAACGGCGCGCCGGGCGTGCATTTCTACACGCTGAACAGTTCCGAAGCGCCGCTGGCGATCTGGAAGGAACTGACGGTATAAGCCGTCAGCTGCGCGCGGCTCCAGGCTTGCCGCCCGCCGCCCTTGCGATAGGCCGGCGGTTCCGTCGGAATTCATGAGACGGTTAGCCCAATCCCCACGAAGCTATACGCTAAGTGGGGATTTTTCTTTTTTGGGAAGCGGTTCGTCGGCAAGCTCGCCAACGAGCGGCGATTTGTTAACCGGTCCCAACCCTCTGACCAATCAGACCTGGTCTTCTGAGCTTTCGAACTATTCATATGTCCAAGGGGACGGTCCCGCCTTAGATTGAACGACTTATCGTTCAACTGACGAGTGACACGCACATGGCGGGTGCAGCGACTGACTTGATCGCCGAGGCGTCCCGATGGACACGTCGGGTGGTAAATGCATTGCCATGCCCGGATTGGGCCACGCTTGAACGCGGATCTCGCCCCTGGCTTCTTCTGGAAGGTGCGCACAGCGACACGCTCGAAAGTGACCTTCTGCAAATTAAGGGTGGTTTCGAATACCGCTGGGTCTGGCGCGACACGCCTCGGGAATACCGGAATCCAGGCTATCGACACGGACCCCTGCTGGTACCGCTCGACAAGGCCTTGTTCAACCACGCCGTCGAACATTGGCTCCGCCAGCAAGCAGGAATCATCCTGGCGGCCCCCGACGATATCGACCCCCTCGTCGCCCATCTGCAACAGTTGCATCAACTGACGGGCACTGACGGATTCCCCATCAGGTTCAGCCTTAATGGCACGCGGGTGCTCGAAGAGTTCTGCGAAGGCTTGACGGCGCATTCGCTGTGCAGGCTGTTCGGTCCCATCCAACGCTTCATCTGGTATGCGGGCGATGAGCATCAGGGCGAATGGTTAGGTGCCGACTCTCCCGTAGAGGGACACGCCGCACCTGCGCTGGACGAGCCCATCGCCCTGACAAAAGCCGACGAGGCCTCACTCGATCAGGCCAGCCTCGCGTGGTTCGTGCGCGACTGCGTGCGCAGCATTCGTCGACAAACGCCAGCGTACGACGACCCCGAGCATGAACCGGCCTTGTGGCGGCGCACCGACCTGTTCGTTCGCGAGGCCGCTGATCAGCTTGCGCTCACCCTGGAGCGGGATGTTCGCCACTACGTCGATCTGCGGTTTCGCTATCCACAAGATTTTTTCGCGAAGGATAGCGTGCTCCGGGACATCCTGAGCGAACGGCACATTCCCGGAAAGCAGCGATTGATGGATGCCGAAGCACGACTCTCGGCGCTCGCGGCTTAGTAAAGGAAGCCTGTCACGTGAACTTCAAAAAGGCACTGGGCGCCATCCGCCCGAACGAGAAACGCCTTGGCAAAGCCATCTCTCCACCGCCCTGCGAACGCGGCGTGCCCCTATATCCGTTGCGGTATGGCATTGCCGATTACGCGTGGGACAAGGAAGTGTTTCCCCGCCTGAATAGCGATGGCTATCCCGCACTCACGGCGGGCAAAGCGTACGGTTTGCGGACATTGCGCCCGGGCACCTACGTCTACCTCTGCTATTTCGAGAATGGGCGGATGTGGACGCAGCACTACCAAGTCACTGATGACGTCAAGTTCGCCCGCATCTGGTGGAGTTATGACGACGACCAGGATGCGACGCCGGGCAGGCTAAGCCGCCCCGATACGGTCGGCGCCCAAACATATCTTTTCGCGCCAGATGCGAATACTGCCGAAACTGTCCACATCCTGGTGAGTGACACGCTGTTGTCCCATCGCAAGCTCTGGGCCATCGAGACCAACGAGGGCGGTCTTCGCGATGCGTTGAGCACGCAATGCAGGCCTGCCGGCAATCCCTATCAGGAACACATCTTCGACGCGACGCTGCTGGGTCAGGCCGCGCCGGAACTCGTCTCGCCATCCGGACACGGTGCGCCAAAGCGTTTCGCATGGAGCGAAATCCAATTCTCAGAAAAGGCGCCAAGCCACCACAACATACTCGGCAATATGTATATCGCATTGTTGCCGCGCAAGGATTTCACACCTCTGGTGGTGGCATTGCAGGACCCGATCGGGATTGCCAGCGAGCTTCATTACCTGGTCACCCGTGCCGTCACGCTCAAGACGGAATATGCCGGCCGAAACGCGCACAAGCTGCAAAGCGCAACGTTTATCCGCGATTACTTCGAGGGGATGAAGAAGCAGGCGGGTAAAAATCCGGAGCTGGGCCATTCGATAGCGAAGCAGAAAAACCTGGTGAATTACGCCGGCGCAATGTTATTTCCGGACGGTTACGCCAAGGAAATCAAAGCGTTCGACAGCACTATTGCAGCAGCGGTAATGGACTCGCTTGCGTGGGTTCGTCTTATCGATCCATCGCGGCTATTGGGCAAGGCGCTGCACTGCTTTGACCGCAGCGTCATTCACAACGCACATGACTATGAGAACGCGGTTCTTCAGTGCATTGGCGGGCTGGTGCATTCCAAAGATGGAATACAGGTTTTGAACGATTTGATCAGTTTGCCCGTCGACAAAAGCCCTTATTGGCTCGCGCTTGCAAATGGCAGCGAACTGCTTCTTGCCCGTCTGAAGTCGAGCTCGGGTGAGATTGCCAAGAATGTTTTCAGCGTTACAGACAAATTTCTGGAGGAGCACAAACTAACTGCGGCCTCCAACGCGCTAGTCGGGCTGCTGCAGGCGGTGCCGGAATCCAAAGTAGCAGATGTACTGATGCCACGTCTGCGGCATGTGATGGAGGTCAGGGCCGGCTTCACCATTGTCCGCTATGACATCGGCCTGGAGGATTTGCAGCGAGCCGCGTATGAGCTCCGAGGGTATCAAACACTTGGGAAAGACGAATTGCGTGGGTGGAAGATGCCAAATCCGAAGATCAATCATGCAGATTCGGGTAATAGGACGTCAGTCTATGACTGGGTGAAGGTGGATGAAACCACGTACCGCGAGATCGACGCAGCAATAGCAAACGGGTCAATGTTGCCGCCGCCTAGGCCTGTTCAGATGAAAGGAAACCCGTTTGTAAATATGCTGAATCGTGTTCAGGGTCCCGGCGGGCATCTATTTACAGGGCTAGGCGGGCTTCTAGCAATCAAGGGGATGAGGGATTCGTTGAAGTCGCTGAATTCGTCTACTTCAAAGGCCGCGGGTGCTATATCGCTGATAGGTGCTTTATATACTTTGATTGGTGCTGGAATCGAAAGCCGCTCTGCCATTGCGGTAATTATTTTTGAAAAGCGCGGAAACGTTATTTTGGCAAATAGTGCAAGAATTGTTTCTGCCAAATTCGGCGTTGCCGTTTTCGGCGCTGCGGGAGCAGGCATTGCGGCCTTAGCAGATGTAGTCAGAGCGATTAAGGCAATTGGCGAGAGTAATCCAGAACAAGGAAAAATATTATTTGGCTCAGCTCTGGCAGCGGGGACGCTGGCACTTGCCATGGGGGCTGGGGGAGTGGCGGCAGCCGCTTCCATTGCATCAGGTGCGCCTATTCTGGTTCTCGGGCTTACGCCTGGGGGCTGGGCTATTGTCGCCGCTGGAGCGGTTCTCGGTGGCTTGGCGTTGTCAGTTGGAGTAATTATGACGGCGCATGGACCCGTTGAAATATGGCTCAAACATAGCGCCTGGGGCGTCAACAGCCCACGTTACTCCAATCAAGAGGAACTGGATGCAGTCCATGGGTTGCTCTACCGACCACGATTATCGGCGGAGTGGGATAAGGCATCCGGCTATTCCGTAGGCCAGCTTCGCATCAGTTGCCAATTGCCTGAAACCAACGACATTCCGGGAGAAAAATTCCAGACAAAATTGGCTTTCACCTTAAACGGAAGCCGGCTTGCTCAGGTAGAAGGGCCGATCGCGTACGCTCCCGGCACAACTCCCGTCGATTACCGCCATGAGTGCCTGGTTACGCGCTTGGGCGCTAGAGGAAGTGAATGCGGCTGGTCAATCCAAATGCATGAAGATGCCAAGGTGGAACTCGAGTATCTCTATTTCCCGGACCCTGAGTCGCGCCCTGACATAGCATTGCGGCAACCGTACGCGCCAGAGCCGTTACAGTTCTCGTCGGGCGGATGGCTGTCTGACCCGATCAGTTCACCCTTACTCGAACCGGTCCGGAGGCCAAAGTAATGTCTGACACCAAACGCCTGCCAAGAAGTCTCCGGTTCGGCGGTACGCCTTTGTACCACCGCCGGCCCACGGGAGAGCACCCTCAGCCGGACGGGGTTAGGCGCGTCAATGAACGATGCGTCGAGCTCGAAACATACGCAAACTTTACGCAAAGTGGGGCCGCCAGACATGTCGGGCTCGGTGTGGTGGTAGCGATAGCGGGGGTCATCCTGATGCTGGCTATTCTGAACGAGGAGAATTCGAATCTCGAGAGTTACCTTTCGATTATCATGGCCGCGCCGGCATTGCCTGCAATCACGACACTGATTTACTTTGCCAGCGGGTCGCATCGAACCCGTGGCGCTTATGTTCGGATTAATAGACGTACACAGAAGCTGTATTACGTCTTTCCCAGAGATAAACGACTTCACGTTATCGATTGGGCTCACGTCGACGCTCTGGCCGGCTACATACCGATATTTTCGGGCACCATCAATACGTCCAGACATCCGCTGTACCTGTTAGGCGTGGATTTAGCCATGACCCCACCCACCGAAATCTGTGTGGCATGTGGAAACCTTGGAGTTGCTGTCGGTGACCGATCGGCCAAGGCGCTGTGGGCCTATCTTCAAGCCTTCATGACCCACGGTCCCGAAGGCTTGCCCGAACCCGCACCGCTACCTCCTCGACTAAGCCGCAAAGGGGAAGCCCTCCAACCGTACCGAGACTGGTATGCAGGATTGCGCCGCAGACTCGCCAAGCCCCACGGCATGCTGAAAGCGCCGATCACTATCCCGCTTTGGCTTGGCTGGCTATTGATCAACGCTATCCCGGACAGCGTGGAAGCGTTTGTTCAATACAACGTGCCGTACGCGCAGTTCCCCAAGGAGATCGACGAGTTGTGCGGCTTCGATGAGCAGGGCGCGGCCGTCGGTCGTGTCACCGGAACACATAACAAGCCGTGTAGCGGTCAAAAAAGGTAGCGGCCTGAGCTCCGTTCTTCATGGAGGCCTTTTGCTCGTCCAAATCCAAACCTTCTGCGTGCTAAATGAATCGGGATGTTAAACGCCTCCCAAAGAGCATTCGTATCGGTGGAACGTCCCTCTCCAGAGGTTCGTCGACGACCGATACGCCAGAGCCAGATGGAGTTCGACGCGTCAGCAACTCGTGCGTTGAGCTCGAAACATACGCCAATTATGTCCAGCGCGGTGCGGCAGGCTCTATAGGCATGTCCATCACAATCAGCGTTACCACTTCCGTTGCTGCAGTACTAGGAATCGGCGTTGACAACTTAGACAGGGAAACGCTGGTAGCCATATTTGCATGGCTTCCCGCCCTGACCGTTCTAGCCTCTATTTTTTACTTGGCAGGGGGGGCGCACAAAAGTCGCGGCGCTTTCATTCGCATCCATCGCGGCACTCGCAAACTCTATTTCATCTATCCAAGGGAAAAGCGTCTTCACGTCTTGGACTGGGATCGACTTGAGGCTTTAGCCGGCTATATCCCAACTGTTTCGCCAAGCGGCTACGCCAGCAGACACCCGCTTTATTTGATCGGAATCGACCACGCGATGAACCCACCGACCGAGATCTGTGCTGCATGCGGCAACCTCGGCTTGTTTGACGGAGACCGATCAGCCAAGTCGCTGTGGGCTTATCTTCAAGCTTTTGTGGCCCACGGCCCTGAGGGCTTGCCAGAACCCGCGCCGTTGCCTCCTCGCCTAACCCGCAGACAGGAAACCCTTCAACCTTACCGAGACTGGTATGCCGGATTGCGCCGTAGGTTGGCCAAGCCCTACGGCATGTTGAAAGCGCCGATCACTATCCCGCTTTGGCTCGGCTGGCTCTTGATCAACGCTTTTCCCGATAGCGTGGAGGCGTTCATTCAGTACAACGTGCCGTACACGCCGTTCCCCGCGGACATTGACCAGTTGTGCGGCTTCGACGAAATCCAATCGCCGGCCATTGGCGTCAGCGACGACCGCCATAAACCGTAAAGCACTTGCAAGCGAGGGCGTCATGGGCCTGGATTCTCGTGCCTGGCTTCATCCTCATCATGGAGCGGGGACCCACCCCTAATCGACTCTGAACGAAGTTCAGAGAAGGGCCCGATTTACGCCAACGCTTTCCTGCTGGCAAAAATCGGGCTGATCATGAGTTTCTGGTGGCGCACGGGGTGCGTCTGATAATCGCGGCGCCTGAACGGGCGCCGCCCGCATCAATCCGCGTACACACCCGCCTTCCGAATCACCCCGCCCCACTTGTCCACTTCAGACTTCAGCCACGTCTGCAGACCCTCGGGCGTCTGCTTGGCCTCGGGCACGATTTCGGCGCCCAGTTCGGCCATCTTTTGCGTGAATGCCGGGTCCTTCAGCGCGGTGCGCAGCGCGGCGTTGAACTTGTTGATCGCCTCGGGCGGAGTGCCCTTCGGCGCATAGACGCCGTGCCACACCTTCACCTCGAAGTCCTTCAGGCCGCCTTCCTTCAACGTGGGGGCGTCCGGGAGCGCCTTGATGCGGTCCAGCGTGGTGACGCCGTACAGCTTGACGCGTTCGGCCTTGATCTGCGGGATGGTCTGCGTTGTCTGGTCGCACAGCACGTCCACCTGTCCGCCCAGCAGCGCGGTCATGGCCGGCGCGGTGCCCGCGTAGGGGACCGTCGTGAACTGCACGCCCAGCGACTCCTGCAGCAGCATGCCGCACAGCTGCGACACGGCGCCCAAGCCGGCGTTGGCCAGGTTGATCTTGTTGCCGTTCTCCTTGGCGTACTTGATGAAGTTGGCCATGCCGTCGGCCGGCAGGTCCTTTCGGCCAAGCAGGGTCATGGGCACGTCGGCAACCTGGCCGACATACGAGAAGTCGGTCAGCGGATTGAACGACAGCTTGCGGTACAGCGCCGGAGCCGTCGCCATGCCGTTGTGGTGGATCAGGAAGGTGTAGCCGTCGGGTGCGGCGCGCGCCACGTGTTGCGAGGCCAGCGTGCCGCCGGCGCCGGTGCGGTTTTCGATGACGATGCTCTGGCCCAGCGTCTTGGCCATGGAGGCGCCCAGGCTGCGGGCCACGACGTCGGTGGGACCGCCCGCGGCAAACGGCACGACCAGCGAAATCGGGTGATTCGGGTAGGTTCCCTGCGCGCCGGCATTGCCAAAGGCCAGGCACGACAGGGCCAGCATGGGCCAGGCTGCACGCTTGAGGGCGCGCGCGTATCGGTGGGACATGTCTCGCTCCTTGTAGTCTCTTGGCCCGCGATGCCGCGCATGACGGGCAGGCATCGGCAGTGTGGCGCGACAAGGGCGAGGTTGGGAATTCGCGGATTCGCAAGCCGGGTTTCGGCACGCGAAAAGGAGGGTTTACGTGGACTTGCCCGCAGAAGCGCTAAAAAGCCTGCGTGTAGTGCCTCGGATGGGCTGGATTTTGCCTGGGCCCGGGCTGGTGCGAACCGCGCGCACGGGTTCCAGACCAGGCCCGCGCCGGGCCATCACGGCTCCGGAATGTTTTCCCGGAAGATCACCTGCAGCCGCGGCAGGTAGCTGGGTTCCGGTGCGCCCTTCACGGCCGCCACCAGGAGCTTCACGATCTCCCGCGCCTCGACGCGCGGGTTCTGGTCGATCACGGCGTCCATCGTGCGATCGAGCAGGAGGCGGCGCGTGGCTTCGGTGAGGTCGTGGCCGACGAAGACGATGCGAGGGGCGGAGGACGCCTTGTCCGGGCGGGCCGCGATCGGCCGGGCCGCGTCCGGCCACGCGTCGGCCGCCCACGCCTCGGCCGGCCGCGCCTCCTTCAGCGCCCGCGCGATGCCCTGATTGCCCGCGCCGATGTTGTAGATCGCGTGCGGCGGGTCTGTGCGCAGAAGATCCTGCGTGACGGCAAAGGCGCGGTCGCGGTCGTCGCCGATCTCGAGCGTGTGGGCGATGCGCAGGTGCGGAAACTCTTCGCTCAGCAGCGAGCGAAAGCCCATCTCGCGCTCTTCGTGGCCGCGATAGGCCAATGACCCCACGAACACCGCGACCTTGCGTTCGGTGTGCTGCGGCAGAAATCGGCCCAGCAATAGCGCGGCCAGGCGGCCTGCGGCGCGGTTGTCGATGCCCACGTACCCCAGGCGCGCCGAGATCGGAATGTCCGACACCAGGGTGCTCACGTGCACGCCGCTGTCGCGCAGCGCCATGATGGCGTCGCGCACCTGAGGATGGTCCAGCCCGACCAGGCCAACCGCCTGCCTCTGCTCGCGCAGCTCGTAGAGTTTTTTCGCGAGCTTGTTGGCGTCGAATCCTTCGATCAGATGCAGGCGGGCCTGCACGTCGGGGCGGGCGGCGGCTTCTTCGAGCAGGTGCCGGCCCAGCGCGGTCATGAAGCTGTTGGTGCCGGCGGGCAAGACGAAATCGACCCGGACGTCCTGACTGGCGGACTCGGCGCCCGGAACGAAGTAGCCCAGGCGATTGGCAATCGCCAACACGCGGTCGCGCGTCTTGCCGCGCACGCCGTCCCGGTCGTTCAGGACCCGGTCCACCGTGGCGGTGGACATGCCGGCTTCACGGGCAATGAGGGAAATGGTGGGGCGCATGGGGGATCAGGCTCTCAATACACCATCAGGACGATGGCAGCGCGGCCATCATAAGCCATCATTTGCAATCATTCGAGATCAAAAAGGTAACGCCGCAGCCCTATGAGCGCCGACCGTCTTTACCCATGATTGTTTTGATGTGATTATCGCGGCTCAATACATCAAACACAGCACGGCAGGATGCCAGGCAGTCGACAGTGCATACCAGGCCGGCAGGAGGAGCACATGTCGAACCCTACCTTGGTGCCCGACCCCCCCGTCCGCGAACGGCGCTTTCGCATCGGCTGCATCGGCGCCGGCATGATCATGGCCGAGTGCCATCTGGCGGCCTATCAGCAGGCCGGCTTCACCGTGGCGGCGATCGCGTCACGCACCCGCAGCAAAGCGGCCGCGGTTGCTGAACGCTATGGCATCCCGTGTGTGCATGACGACCCCCTGGCCCTGATCGCGGATCCGCAGATCGAGATCGTGGACATCGCGTATCCGCCCGACCAGCAGCCCGCGCTGATCCGCGCTGCATTGCGAGCCCCGCACGTGCGCGGCGTGCTGGCGCAGAAGCCCCTCGCGCTGTCGCTGGATGAAGCCCGCGCCTTGCGCGACGAGGCCCGGGCCGCCGGCAAGATCCTGTCGGTGAACCAGAACATGCGCTACGACCAGTCGATGCGCACGCTCAAGCAGCTGCTCGACCAGGGCGTGCTGGGCACGCCGGTGTTCGCGCAGATCGACATGCACGCAATCCCGCACTGGCAGGACTTTCTGCGCGACTACGACCGTCTGACGCTCTCGAACATGAGCGTGCATCACCTCGATGCCCTGCGCTATCTGTTTGGCGAGCCCACCGAGATCACCAGCATCACCCGTCCCGATCCGCGCACCGAGTTCGCGCATCAGGATGGGCTGGTGAGCACCACGCTGCGCTTTGGCAACGGCCTGCTCGCGCTGTCGCTCGAAGACGTGTGGTCGGGTCCGCGGGCCGAGGGATACCCCGACGACCAGCACATCCGCTGGCGCGTGGAAGGCACCGAGGGCGTCGCGCGCGGCACCATCGGCTGGCCCACCGGCGAGCCGTCGACCCTGAGCTACGCCTCGCGCGCGGCCAATGACCATACCGACGGGCGTTGGGTGACGCCCACGTGGGACACGATGTGGTTTCCGCATGCCTTCATCGGCGTGATGGAGCAGTTGCAGTACGCGCTGGCCAGCGGCACCGAGCCTGCGTTGAGCGTGACCGACAACGTACGCACGATGGCGCTGGTCGAGGCCGCGTACACGTCCATCGCCGAAGGCCGCACGGTACGGCTGCCGGCTGTTGAATAACCAGACAGAAAAACAGACGGAGACAACCATCATGATCCAGACCGGAATCTTCTCGGGCTACTTTCCCTATGAGCTGGAGCGCACCGCCAAGGTGATCCGCTCGCACGGCTTCAACACCGTGCAGCTGGACCTGCATTTCAAGGACATGGAACTCGGCCCGGGGCAGCTGACCGCGCAGAAATGCACGCAGATCCGCGACACCTTCCGCAACTACAACCTGCCGGTGTCCTGCATCTCGGCCTACACCAACATCGTGCATCCCGATCCCGCCGAGCGCCAACGCCGCAACGGTTATTTGAAAGAGATCCTCACGCACGCACGCCAGTTGGGCTCGCCTTACGTGATCTCGGAAACCGGCACGTTCGACACCGAAAGCGACTGGGTGCATCACCCCAAGAACAAGACCGAGGAAGGCTGGGACCAGTGCCGCGCGGTGATCGCCGAGCTGTCGCAGCATGCCTACGACCATGGGGCGGTGTTCCTGCTGGAGACCTACGTGAACAACGTGGTGGGGTCGGTCGAGGAAACGCTGCGCATGTTCGCCGAAGTAGACCACCCGGGCCTGGGCCTTCTGATGGACCCGACGAACTTCTTCGAAGCGCACAACATCGACCAGATGGACCGCACGCTCAATCAGGTGTTTGACGCGCTCTCCGACAAGATCTGCATCGCGCATGCCAAGGACGTGAAGCGTTCGGGTGATGACAAGTCGGAAAAGCACAGCGACATCGGTGACGACAGTGCGGCGGAAAGCCATACGTTCCGTGGGGTAGGGGAGATCGAGTTGCCGGCGCCGGGCCTGGGCGCGCTCAATTACGACCTGTACCTGCAGCGCCTGGCCAAGAAGCACCCCAACATTCCCATCATCATCGAACACCTGACTGAAGACGACGTGCCGCGCGCCAAGCAATTCCTCGACGAGCGGCTGCGCGCGAACGGTCTGTAGGCCGGCGCCCCAAGCAGCACCGGCGCGCCGCGAAGCCATCAACGAACAGCGTCCGCGGCGCGCCTCTTGAACACGATTCCGAACACCGACACCGGTGGACGCGCGCCCGCGCATCCGCCAGGGAGAACTCATGCCTGACATTTACGGAACCTGGATGACGCGCCGCGACGTAGAGGCGCGCACCGGACAGCTTGCGCAGTTTGCCGGCGTACGCCTGATGACGCTGGACGACGGGCTGGAGCGCGGTATCCGCATGCTGGAGTTCCGCAGCGGCACGGGCCTGCGTTTTACGGTGCTGGTGGATCGGGCGATGGACATCGCCGACTGCGAATATCGCGGTATGGCCATGGGATGGCAATCGCCGTCGGGCTTTCGCCATCCCGGCCTGCATGACTACGAAGGCGAGGGCGGATTGGGCTGGATGCGCTCGTTCTCGGGCCTCATGATCACCTGCGGGCTGGACCACATCCTGTTCATGTACGACGCACCGGCCGACAACTATGTGTACGGCCCGCGCAAGACGGCCAAGCAATCCATCCATGGCCGCGTCGGCACCATTCCCGCGCGGCTGACGGGTTACGGCGAACGCTGGGATGGCGATCGCTGCGTGCTGTGGGCCGAAGGCGTGGTGAGCCAGGGCACCGTGTTCGGCGAGCATCTCGAGCTGCACCGCCGCATCGAGATCGAGGTGGGCACCAACGACATCAGGCTGTCGGACCGTGTCGTGAATCGCGGCTTCTACCGCACGCCGCACATGCTCTGCTATCACATCAACCTGGGCTATCCGGTTCTGGATGCAGACTCGCGCTATCTGGCGCCGATCCGCGAGGTGGTGTGGGCCGCGCACGAGCAGGACTACCGCAAGCAGGGCGTGGGCTACCGCCGCATGCCGGCGCCGCAGCTGGGCTTTCATGAGCAGGTGTGGCAGCACGAGATGGCGGCCGCGGCCGACGGCAGTGTGCCGGTCGCCCTGGTGAACGATGCGTTGGGCCTGGGCATGCAGGTCAGCACCTACAAGCATCAATTCCCCTGCCAGTACCAATGGCAGAACCTGCAATCCGGCCAGTATGCAATGGGCATCGAGCCCTCCACCAACCATGTGCTGGGCCAGGGCGCGGCGCGCGAGCGCAACGAGCTCATCTGGCTCGAGCATGGCGACGAGCGCCGCTACGACACCACGTTCAGCGTGCTGGGCTCGGCCGCCGACATCGCGGCCTGCGAAGCTCGTATCCGCGCAATCGCGGTGCAGCCCGAGACCGACTATCCGCCGTTGTCGGGACGCTTTGCGCCCATCGCGGGGCGCACATGAGCGCGCGCTTCTCGTTGCAAGGCCGCCGCGTGCTGTACACGGGCGCCGCGGGCGGCTTTGGCGTGGACACTACGATTGCGCTGCTGGAAGCGGGCGCGCGCGTGATTGCGCTGGACAACCACGCCGGGCATATCGATCGCTTGCGCAGCACCGTGCCGGCACAGCTCGCCGGCCAGCTTCAGATCCTGCAGGCCGACCTTGCCGACGCCAGCGCGCTGCAATCGCACCTTGAGCGGCTGACGGCCGAGGGCACGATCGACGTGGTCATCAACAACGCGGCCATCTATCCGTCGCGCCCGTTCGAGGAATACAGCGATGCCGAGCTGGCGCGCGTGCACCGTGTCAACGTGGAGGCTGCCGTGCAGATCGTGCGCGCGGCACTGCCGGGCATGCGCGAACAGCAGTGGGGCCGCGTGATCAACATCTCGTCCATCACCCTATCGGGCGGTTGGGAAAACCTGCTGCCCTACGTGCAGTCCAAGGGCGCGATGGTGGGGGCCACGCGCGCCTTCGCCCGCGAGTTCGGCAAGTGGGGCATCACGGTCAACGCCATTTCGCCGGGCGCGTTTCCGACCGACGCCGAGAAGATCCATCCCGATCCCGAGGGCTACAACCGCATGGTGCTCGAACGCCAATCGGTCAAGCGCCGCGGGCACGCCGGCGACATCGCCGCGGCCATCTTGTTCCTGGCCTCGGACGAGGCGGGTTTCATTTCCGGACAGACGCTGGCGGTGGACGGCGGCTGGGTCATGCACTGAGGCGCATCGGCGCCACGCAAAGGGTAGAAGCAATGAGCATTCTTTCTGGCTACAAGGTTCTGGACTGCTCCATCGCCATGGCGGGGCCGTTCGCGGCGCAGCGCCTGGGCGACCTGGGCGCCGACGTGATCAAGATCGAGCCGCCCACCGGCGAATGGCAGCGGCACGCGCCCGCCGGCGGCATCACGGGCAACAAGATCAACGTGTCGTTTCTTTCGCTGAACCGCAACAAGCGCTCGCTGGCGATCGATCTGAAGAGCGCCGGCGGCAAGGAGATCATCCAGAAGCTCGCGGCGCAGGCCGATGTGTTCATCCAGAACTATCGGCCTGGTGTGGCCGGCCGCCTGGGCGTGGATTACGAGACCCTGTCGGCCCTGAACCCGCGCCTGATTTATGTATCGATGTCGGGCTTCGGCGAAGACGGCCCCTATGCCACGCGCCCCGGGCAGGATCTGCTGTTGCAGGCGATGTCTGGCGCGATGCTGTCGTCGGGCCGGGCCGGCGAAGCGCCGCGTGCGGCGGGCCAGTATGTGGTCGACGCCGTCACCGCGTACTGCGCCTTCGAAGGCGTGCTGGCCGCGCTGCTGCACCGCGAGCGCACCGGCGAGGGCCAGAAGGTCGAGGTCAACATGCTGGATGCGATCACCACGATCCAGATGCAGGAGCTCTCGGTGTTTACCGTGGGGCACAAGCCGCAGGTGCGCAGCGCCGAGCCGCATGCCCACGTGTACATCCGCGCGCCCTATGGCACCTTCGCGACGACTGACGGCTATCTGGCGCTGGCCATGCCCGACATGAAGGTGCTGGCGCGCGTGACCGAAGAGCCGCGCCTGGCGGCGTATACCGAGCGCGACGGTTGGGAAAAGCGTGACGAGATCTACGCGCTGGTGCGCGATACGCTGGCCAAGGCTTCGACCGCCGACTGGTTCGCCAAACTGGATGCGGCCGGCATCTGGTGCAGCCCCGTGTATGGCTATGCCGATCTGGTCGACGATCCGCAGATCGCGCACAACGGCACGTTCGTCGAATACGACCATCCGACCGAAGGCCGGATCAAGACGCCAGGCTTTCCGATCCGCTTTTCCAAGACGCCGAGCCAGGTGGTGCGCGGTGCGCCGCTCACCGGTCAGCACACCGACGAAGTGCTGCGTGATTTTGGCTTCAGAGACAACGAGATCGCCGCACATGCGGCCTCGGGCGCGGTGTTGCGTGGAGCCTCGGAATGAGCCAGCTACCCTATCGTGGCCTGACCTGGGATCACCCGCGCGGCTTCAATGCGCTGCACGCGGCGACCGCCCACACGCCGCTGGTGCACTGGGACAAGCAGTCGCTCGAGGGGTTCGAGTCGGCGCCGATTGCCGAGCTCTGCGCCCGCTATGACCTGGTGGTGCTGGATCATCCGCATCTGGGCGAAGCCCTGGCGCACGATTGCCTGCAGCCGCTGGACACCGTGTTCGCGCCCGACGAGCTGGCGCGGATCGCGCGCGACAGCATCGGACTGTCGTACGACAGCTATCGCATGGCCGACCGCCAATGGGCGCTGCCGCTGGACGCTGCGACGCAGGTGATGGCCACGCGCGTGGATCGGCTCGACGGCCCCGCGCCGCGCACATGGCATGAGGTGCTGACGCTGTCGCAACGCAGCGGCTCGGTCGCGCTCAGCTGGGGGGGACCGCATCCGTTTCTGTCGCTGCTGTCGATCGCCGCCGCCATCGCGCCCGACACCGACCTGCGGCCGCACGGCGCCTGGCACGACGAAGCGACGCTCGCCGGCGCGTGCGATGTGCTCACTGAACTGGCGCGGCGCACGCCCGCGCACGCCCTGGCGTACAACCCGATCGCCTTGCTTGGTCACATGAGCTCGCATGATGACATCACGCTCTGCCCGCTGGTCTATGGCTATGTGAATTACGCCACCGCCGCCGTCGCCAAGCCGCTCACGTTCCGTGACGCGCCCCAGGCCGACGCTGGCCGGCCCGGGTCGATCCTGGGCGGCACCGGCATTGCGATATCGCGGCGCTGCATCGTGGGACCAGAGCTGCGCGCGCATCTGTTGTGGTTGCTGGCAGCCGATACCCAGAGCCGCTTCATCCCGCAGCACGACGGACAGCCCAGCCATCGCGGCAGCTGGGCCGATGCAAACGTGAATGCGGCGAGCGGCAACTTCTACGCCAACACGGCCCGCACGCTGGAAGCGGCCTCGATCCGGCCGCGGCACGACGGCTACATCGCCTTTCAGAGCGAGGCCTCGCAGTTCCTGCGCGATGGCGTCGCCGCCGGCGCATCGTCCCATGCATTGGCGCGCGGCCTGACCAAGCGTTTCGAGGCCAGCCTGGCCGCCACCCCAAGCACTCCGCAATAAGGATGTCGACGTGAGCGCACTCGTCAATCTCAGTATCGATGGCCATGTCGCCATCATCGAACTCAACCGCCCAGAGAAGCTGAACGCGATGACGCCCGAGATGGCCGATTTGCTGATCGCGGCGGTGGAGCAATGCAATACCGACGCGCAGGTGCGCGCGGTGATCCTGACCGGCGCGGGTCCCAAGGCCTTCTGCGCCGGCTCGGACATCACCGAGCTGGACCGCTACGCCACGCCCTGGGATTTTCGCAACCGGCTCGACTACTGCGACTGCGTGCGCATGTTGAAAAAGCCCACGGTGGCCGCGATCAACGGCTACACGTTCGGCGGCGGCCTGGAGATGGCATTGGCCTGCGATATCCGCATCGCCGCCGACAACGCGCGTCTCGGCGCGCCAGAGATCAAGCTGGGCTGGATCGGCGGCGGCGGCATGACGGCGCAGCTTGTCCATGCGATCGGCCCGAGCAACGCCGCACTGATGGTGCTGACCGGCGACCCCATCCGCGCCGAGCAGGCGCTGGCCTGGGGCCTGGTGAGCGAGGTGGTGCCGCAAGAACAACTGCGCGAGCGCGCGCATGCGCTCGCCGCCACCATCGCCTCGCGCGCGCCCATCGCCGCCGAGACGGCCCGCGTCAATCTGCGCGCCGCGCTGTCGATGCCGCTGGAGAAGGCCGTGGAATACGAGCGCGATCTGCAGGCGATCTGCTTTGCCACCGCCGACGCCAAGGAAGGCCGCAAGGCGTTTGAAGAAAAGCGCGCGCCGAAGTTCGAGCGGCGCTGATGTGAGGGAGGCGCCCCGCGCGGCGCCTGAACCGCCTTTCAGTTAGGCTGGTCCTTGCCCGGCTCTTCGGCCAGCACCTGCGGCGTCACGTAGGGGGCGTGGGCGGTGTTGACGGGCTCCATGCGCAGCGGCTGGTGCACGCGCGACGGCGGCACCAGTGAGCCGGGGGCGTCGGGATTGGTCCACGACGGATCCGGGATTTCCGCGAAGACCTGGCGCAGGCGTTCACCCCAGGTGCCGCGGATCATGCGGAAGTATTCGTTGTGTTCGTCGATGCTGGCAAAGTGCGTCACGCGCAACGAGTTGGCGCTATACACAAGCAGGTCCAGTGGCACGCCGACCGAGATATTGGAGCGCAGCGTGGAATCCATGGAGATCAGCGCGCACTTGGCGGCCTCGTCCAGCGAGGTGTCCGGCTGCAGCACGCGATCCAGGATGGGCTTGCCGTACTTGGCCTCGCCGATCTGGAAATAGGGGCATTCCTGGCCGGCCTCGATGAAGTTGCCCGCCGAATACACCTGGAACAGGCGGCATTGTTCGGTGCCGATCTGGCCGCCGAAGATCATGCTGACGTTGAAATCCACGCCCTGCTCGTGCAGGGCGGCGGCCTCGCTGCGGTAGACCTCGCGCACCGCCGCGCCCACCAGCCGCGTGGCCGCGAACATGTCGGGCGCGTTCCAGAGGGTGTCGGCGCCTTCTTCGCGCTGACGGGTCAGCACGTTCAGCACGGCCTGGCTGACTGCCAGATTGCCGGAGGTCATCAAGACCATGACGCGCTCGCCCGGCAGTTCGAAAACGGTCATTTTGCGAAAGACGCTGATCTGGTCGACGCCCGCATTGGTGCGGGAGTCGGAGAGAAACACCAGGCCGGCGTCGAGGCGGGCGGCTACGCAGTAGGTCATGATCGGAAAGAGGGAAAAACCACCACGCATTGTATTGCGGCGCGGCGGGGCGGATGTAACGGCATACTGCGGCGGCTTATTGCTGCCGGCTACTGCTGCGCGCCGGCCTGGACCTGGACGCTGATTTCCATCGATTCCTCGCCGCCGCCGGTGCGCACGCCGCGCACGGGCGAGGCCGAGTCGTAGTCCCGGCCCACCGCCAGCCGGCAATGACATTCGGAGGCGAACTGGTTGTTGGTGATGTCCACGCTGGTCCAGCCCACGTCGGGCAGCCAGACGTCCGCCCACGCGTGGCTGGCCGCATGTTCGGCGGTGGTGTACAGGTAACCGCTGACGTACCTCGCCGGCACCGCCAGCCCGCGCACGCAGGCCAGGAAGAGGTGGGCGTGGTCCTGGCACACGCCGAGGCCCAGGGCCAGCACCTGATCGGCGGCGGTCGTCACGTCCGTGGTGCCGGGCACGTAGGCCACGCGTCCGTGGATCGCCGCCGCCAGTTTCAGGATGTCGTCCGACGTCGACAGTCCATTCGGCAACACTGCCCGCGCAAAGGCCAGAATCGTCTCGTCCGCCTGCGTCAGCCGCGTCGGCACGCAATAGGCGTGCACCGGCAGGCGGCTGTCTTCGCTGCCCAGCACGCCGCGCGTCAGCGGCGCCACCAGCACCTGGCCGGAGACGCGCAGTTCGATGTCGCTGTGCGGCTGGTTCAGCGTCAGGGTATGCGTGATGTTGCCGTAGGCGTCGACCTGCTTGTCCAGTTCGCCCGGAGCCTCGATGTGCCAGCGCAGCACGCGCTGGTGCTCGTCGTCGCGCGGCGTCAGGCGCAGGGTCTGGATGCTGTAGTTGACCGGCGCCGTGTAGCGGTAATGCGTGACGTGCGTGATGATCTGCTTCATTGCCTCTCCCGTGTTAGGCCGACAGCGGCACCAGGAAGTCCTGGCTGATCCGGTTGCCCAGGTCGTTGATGCGGTCCAGGAAGCGATCCAGGTAGCGGTGCAGTCCGCTCGCCAGTATGTCTTCGACGCGCCCGTACTGCAGCTCCGCACAAAGCATGCCCGCGCGGCGCTCGGTTTCCGTGGAGCGCTGATTCGAGACGCGCGCCAGGTCGCCGGCCACCGCCCGCATCGCGGCCAGCAGCGATCGCGGCATGTCGCCATGCAGGATCAGCAGTTCGGCCACGCGGTCGGGCGTGATGACATCACGGTACACCTTGCGGTAGATCTCCAGGCCGGACACGGAACTGAGCAGCGCCGACCAGCGGTAGAACTCGCTTTGCACGGCGGCCGCGCCGGCCGGTTCCGCACGGCTGTCCTGCGCGCCCGCGCCGCCGCGTTCATGGAACTTCACGTCCAGCATGCGCGCGGTGTTGTCGGCGCGCTCCAGATGCATGCCGATGCGCATGAAGTACAGCGCCTCGTCTTCCAGCATGGTGGCGATCGTGACGCCGCGCGCCAGGTGCGAGCGGAACTTCACCCACTCGAAGAACTCGCCCGGATTGCGCTCCAGCAGGCCGGTGTGCAGGTGCTTGAGGAGTTCAAGCCAGGTGGTGTTGTAGGTTTCCCAGACTTCAGTCGTCAGGCTGCCGCGCACCGCGCGCGCGTTTTCGCGAGCGGCGCGCATGCAGGCATAGATCGATGACGGATTTTCCGGATCGCGCACCATGTACTGCAGCACGTCGTGCGGCGATATGGAGGCGTATTTGCTTTGGTATAGGCCCTGCAACTCGGAAATGCGCAGCACGCCCAGCCACGAGCCTTCGCGCGTGTGCGTGTCCTGCGGCAGCAGCGACATCTGCAGGTTCACGTCCAGCATGCGGGCGGTGTTTTCGGCGCGCTCGGTGTAGCGGCACATCCAGAACAGGTTGTCGGCGGTTCGGCTCAGCATGGTCAGTCCTCCAGCACCCAGGTGTCCTTTGTGCCGCCGCCCTGGCTGCTGTTGACCACCAGCGAGCCCTCGGTCAGCGCCACGCGGCACAGGCCGCCCGGCACGGTGCGGATCTCCTTGCCGCACAGCACGTACGGACGCAGGTCCACGTGGCGCGGCGCGACGCCTGATTCCACGTAGGTCGGCGTGGTCGACAGCGCCAGCGTGGGCTGCGCGATGTAGTTGCCGGGGTTGGCGCGTACGCGGTCCCTGAACGCGTCCACGTCGGCGCGCGAGGCGGACGGCCCGACCAGCATGCCGTAGCCGCCCGCGCCGTGCACTTCCTTGACCACCAGTTCGTGCATGTTGGCCAGCACGTGCGACAGCTCGTCCGGCCGGCCGCAGCGCCAGGTGGGCACATTCGACAGGATGGGTTCTTCGCCCAGGTAGAAGCGGATCATGTCAGGCACGTACAGGTATGTGGATTTGTCGTCGGCGATGCCGGTGCCGATGGCGTTGGCCAGCGTGACGCGGCCGGCGCGATACACGGACAAGAGGCCCGGCACGCCCAGCGCGGAATCGGCGCGAAACGCCAGCGGATCCAGAAAATCGTCGTCCAGCCGGCGGTAGATCACGTCCACCTTGCGCGGCCCGCGCGTGGTGCGCATGTAGACGGTGTTCTGTTCGACGAACAGGTCCTGGCCTTCGACCAGTTCCACGCCCATCTGCTGCGCCAGGAACGCGTGCTCGAAGTACGCCGAGTTGTACATGCCCGGCGTCAGCACCACCACGGTGGGGTCGTCGCCGCCGTGCGGCGCGACCTCGCGCAGGTTGTCCAGCAGCAGGTCGGGGTAGTGGGCCACCGGCTCGACCTTGATGCGGCCGAAGGCGTCGGGCATCAGCCGCATCGACATCTTGCGGTTTTCCAGCATGTACGACACGCCCGACGGCACGCGCAGGTTGTCCTCCAGCACATAGAACTCGCCGGCGCCCGCCCGCACGATGTCCACGCCGGCAATGTGGCAGTAGATGTCTTCGGCCACGTCGACGTCCTGCATCTCGGGGCGGTATTGCGCGTTCAGGAAGACCTGCTCGGCTGGCACGATGCCGGCGCGCACGATGTCGTGGCCGTGATAGATGTCGCGGATGAACAGGTTCAGCGCACGCACGCGCTGCTTCAGGCCCGCCTCCAGGAGCCGCCATTCGTCGGCGGGGATGATGCGGGGGATCAGGTCGAAAGGGATGAGGCGTTCGGTGCCGGCGGCGTCGCCCGCCACCGAGAACGTGATGCCGACCCGCCGAAAGCTCAGGTCGGCCTCGAGCCGGCGCACGGACATGGCCTCGGCCGACTGCTCGTTGTGCCAGCGCTCGAATGCCTGATAGTGCGCGCGGATGCGGTTTTCGCCGTCGCGCATTTCGTCATAGGCGGATGGGCGGGCGGGTCTGTCCATCATGGCTCCTCCGGTGCAGATGCATAACTACAAGCAACCCGCATGCCAGGTTTGGCGGTTGGCGGGCGCCACGGAGTCAATATGCGCTGCGGACGGGGGAATTGCCATCCCCACGGCGGACGACGCGGAGATCGGGGGACAGGCCGCGCCACGGCGGGCGCGGGGGCGTTGGAAGGCGCACCACGCTGGTGCGCCCTCGCGAAGCTGCTGATGCGTCAGGCTGGTGCGTCGCCGGGTGCGCCGACGGGTGCGTCAGAGGGGGCATCGGACGGGTGCGTTGGTTGCACCCGCAGACCGGCGTGTCAGTTCATCCGATACGAATGCAGGACCGATCCGCCTGTCTTGCCTTCCTCGAGCGGGGCGTGCGGCACCCAGCCGTCCTGGGTCAGCACCGCGTCCAGCCGGACGTCGTGCGCAGCGGGGACGTATCCCGGCGCCAGCTCACCGCAGCTCCAGGCGATGCCGATGGCGGTGAACGCGTGGCCGCGTTCGCGCAGGGCGGCGAGCGTGCGGTCGTAATAGCCGCCGCCGTAGCCCAGGCGGTCGCCCTGTTCGGTGTAACCGAGGGTGGGCACCAGAACGACATCAGGCAGCAGTTCGGGACCGGCCACGGGCTCCTGGATGCCGTAGGGGCCGGCGCGTAGCTCGGCCTCGGGCGTCCAGGGCAGGAACGCGAGCGGCGCGTTGCGCTCGCGCACTACGGGCAGGGCGACGGTCATGCCGGCCTCGCTCCATTGCGTCAGCAGGGGGCGCAGATCGGGTTCGTCGGCCATGGGCCAGAACGCGGCGACGGTTGTGGGGGCCGGATTGCCCGCCTGCACGGCCTGGTCGCGGGCGACGTTCAGCCATGTGAACAGGCGCGCGCGCATGAGCAAAGCGCCCCGGCTGCGCTGGTCTTCCGGCAGGTCGGCGCGCAATTTTCGCAATCGCGTGCGCTCCTGGACTGCGGTATCCTCTTGAGTATTTTGCGTAGTCATGCTGTGGCTGTAACCGGGGGGTTGAAGATGAAGGCAAACATGCTGAAGACGAACTTGCGTAGGCTCAGCATGCGGGTGCGTCGAGAGACAGGCGCCCAGCAGCCACCACGGTATCAGAAATCCTCGTCCCAAGCCGCCGACGCCCGCTCCGGGCTGTACCGCGGGTTGCACCGCTTTCTCCCGCTGGTGGCGCTGTTCACCGCCGCCTGTGCGCCCGTTGATGCGCAGCAGCGTAGCGCCGCCGTCAATCCTCAGCCCCAGCCCGCCGTGCAGGCCGCCCAGCCGATGATCGCGGTGCCGCCCGTGGCGCTGGCAGGCCTGCCGCCCACTGCCGAAACCCCCGCGCTGGCCGCCGTGGTC
Source organism: Achromobacter sp. GQ309 (assembly GCF_059759315.1). NCBI lineage: Bacteria > Pseudomonadati > Pseudomonadota > Betaproteobacteria > Burkholderiales > Alcaligenaceae > Achromobacter > Achromobacter sp. GQ309. Next base: position 132,241 of record NZ_JCAXDP010000008.1, on the reverse strand, counting down.
GCCGCCCGCGAGGCCATGAGCCGCAAGCAGTGGTCCGTTCTGGGCGTGCTCGTGCCGCAGGCCAAGGGCGATCCGCTGGGCATGTACCCCGAATACTGGCTGCTGCGCTACCAGCTCTGGACGCCGCCCGCCTCGGGCCGTCCCGTCGCGGCCCTGCAGCAGTTCATCAACAGCAATGGCGACGCCTACCTGGCCGACCGCCTGCGCGGCGACTGGCTGCTGGCTGCCGCGCGCAGCGGCGACTTCGAAACCGTGCGCAAGCTGGCGCCCGTGAAGAACAGCAACGCGCAGATCGAATGCGCCATTCTTGACGCCAAGCACATGACCGGCCAGCGCGCCACCGCCGCGCAGGCGATGGCCGTCTTCGCGCCCGGCAGCGCGTGCTGGGCGCTGTACGACCAGCTGGTGGCCGACGGCATCCTGGGCTGGGAGCAGCTTGAACCGCAGCTGCGCGACGCCATCGAGGCCAACAAGACCACCGACGCGCGCAAGTTCGTGCAGTACATGTTCGAGCCGCGCGACGTGAAGACCTACGACGTCCTGATGAAGGACCCCATGAAGTGGCTCACGCGCCAGGACCGCATGCCGGTGGGCCGCAACGAAAAGGAACTGGTCACGATCGCGCTGGCCCGCCTGGCGCGGTCGGACGTCGGCGTCGCCGATTCCTATCTGCGCCGCGAATGGGCCAAGTCGATGTCCAAGCAGAACCTGGCCTGGGTGCGGGGGCAGTACGCGCTGGCCGCCGCGCTGGGCTTGGACAGCCGGGCCAACGACTGGTACCGCGAGGCCGGCCACATCCGCATGACGGAATACAACGCCGCCTGGAAGGTGCGCGCGGCGCTGCGCCAGCCCAAGATCGACTGGAAGTGGGTCATCGAATCCATCGACGAGATGCCGGCCTCGCAGCAGGCCGAGACCGCGTGGGTGTACTGGAAGGCCCGCGGCCAGGCCGCGCAGGGCCACAAGGAAAAGGCCCAGGCCGCCTATGCCAGCATCTCCGACCGCTTCGATTTCTACGGCCAGCTCGCGGCCGAAGAACTGGGCCGGCGCATCAACGTGCCGCCGCGTCCGGCGCCCATCAGCGACCGCGAGATCGCCGAGGCGCGCGCCAATCCGGGCCTGCAGCGCGCCGTGCTGCTGTTCCGTCTGGGCTGGCGTGCCGAGGCCGTGCCCGAATGGAACTTCACGCTGCGCGGCATGAACGACCGTCAGCTCATGGCGGCCGCCGAACTGGCCCGCGCCGAAAACATCTACGACCGCGTGGTCAACACGTCGGACCGCACGGAAAAGGAATTCGACTTCAGCCAGCGCTTCATCGCGCCGTTCGAGGGCCGCGTCACCGCCAAGGCCAACGCCATCGCGCTCGATCCGGCGTGGGTGTACGGGCTGATCCGCCAGGAATCGCGCTTCATCATGGATGCGCGCTCGCATGTGGGCGCCTCGGGCCTGATGCAGCTCATGCCCGCCACGGCCAAGTGGGTCGCCGGCAAGATCGGCATGAGCGACTTCACCCCTGGCAGCGTCAATGATTTCGACACCAATACCGAACTGGGCACCAACTACCTGAACATCGTGCTGCGCGACCTGAACGGTTCGCAGATGCTGGCCAGCGCAGGTTACAACGCCGGTCCGGGCCGGCCGCGCAACTGGCGCTCGACGTTCACGCATCCGGTTGAAGGCGCCATCTTTGCCGAGACCATCCCGTTCACCGAAACGCGCACGTACGTCAAGAACGTGATGTCCAACGCCACGTACTACGCGGCGATGTTCACCGGCCAGCCGCAATCGCTGAAGGAACGCCTGGGCAACATCGTGCCGGTCGGCACTGAAACCGCCGCGGCGCAATGACGCGGGACCCGGCCACCGAGGGCCTGCGCGCCTACATCGTCGGCGGCGCCGTGCGCGACGCGCTGCTGGGCCTGCCGGCTGGCGATCACGATTGGGTCGTGGTGGGCGCCACGCCCGAGGACATGACGCGCCGCGGCTTCATCCCGGTCGGCGGCGATTTTCCCGTCTTCCTGCATCCCCGCACGAAAGAGGAATACGCGCTGGCCCGCACCGAACGCAAGTCGGGGCGAGGCTACAAGGGCTTCACTTTTTATACGGGCACGGACGTCACGTTGGAGGAAGACCTGCGTCGCCGCGACCTCACGGTCAACGCGATTGCGCAGGACGAGAATGGACAGCTCGTCGACCCGCTGAACGGCGCCGACGACCTGCGCGCCCGCGTCTTTCGGCACGTGGGCGAGGCGTTCGAGGAAGACCCCGTGCGCATCCTGCGCCTCGCCCGCTTTGCGGCGCGCTTTGGCGATTTCAGCGTGGTGCCGGAAACGATGACGTTGTGCCGGCGCATGGTGGCGGCTGGCGAGGCCGATGCGCTGGTGGCCGAGCGCGTCTGGAAGGAACTGTCGCGCGGCCTGATGGCGCAAACGCCTTCGCGCATGCTGGGCGTGCTAGCCGAATCCGGCGCGCTGGCGCGCGTGATGCCCGAACTGCAGGGCGTGGAGGAAGTGGGGCCGCAGGTCGACCGCGCCGCGCAGCAGGGCTTGCCGCTGGCAAGCCGCTACGCGCTGATGTGTCGCCTGACGCCCGAGCGCGAGGCGCTTGGTCGCCGGATGCGCGTGCCCACGGAATGCAACGACTATGCGCGGTTGCTGCCTGATGTGCTGGACGCGCTCGATGCATTGGACGGCATGCCGGACGGCGCCGACGCGCAACTTGCGCTGATGGAGCGCGCCGACGCCTTGCGCAAACCCGAACGCTTTTTTGAATTGCTGGATGCCGCGGCCGTGTTGCGCGCGGTGGATATGCCCGCCTGGCAGGAACGGGTGGCGGCGGTGCGCGGCGTGGACGCGGGCGCCATCGCCAAGGCGTGCGCGGGCGAGCCGGCGCGCATCAAGGAAAGCGTGCGCCAGGCGCGATTGGCGCGATTGGTGGATCTGCAGGCGGGCTGATTCGGCCGGCCGCTGCGGCGCTTGCCGCAGTTGCACATCGCAGCCGCTTGCCGCAGTTACTCGTCACAGTTATTCGCCGCAGTTACTCGCCGCAGCCGCTCAGCGCCGTCGGCCACTACTCGTCGCTTACAGCTTGCCCAGCCGGTCGCCGCGTGAAAACCCGGACAACGGCGCCGTCATGCCGCGGCCGATGGCCAGCACCTTGAACAACTCGCCCATCTCGGCCTCCGACAGCAGCTTCTGCACGGGCGCGACCGCCTGCGCGTAGGCCTGGGCATCGGACGGGTCCAGCCCGGCCAGCAGATCCATCAATCCGGCGTTCATCAGAAAGCGGGCCTGCGAGGTGTAGCCCAGCACCTGCATGCCCGCCTCAAGGGCGGCTTCCGCCATCGCGGTGAAGTCCACGTGCGCAGTGATGTCCTGCAGGCCCGGCGCGGTGAAGGGGTCGCCATGCGCATGGTGACGCAGGTGGCACATCAGCGTGCCGCCCGCGCGCTGCGGATGGTAGTACTCGCTGCGCGGAAAGCCATAGTCCACCAGCAAGGCCGCGCCGCGCTCGAGCCAACTGCCCATCGCGGCGATCCACGCCTCGCCCTGCAGATTGATTTCGGACACATAGCCGGGCAGCGCGGGCATGCGTGCCGCAACGGCGGTGGCCAGGGCCGCCGGGGCCGGCCGATTTTCCCACGTGAACCCGCCGTTCGCATCCACCGTCACGCCGCGTTCCTGCACCTGCCCCGCTTCGCTCCAGGCAAAGAGCGACACGGGCATCGCGTCCAGCACCTCGTTGGCCAGCACGCAGCCCGGAAACGCGTTCGGTAGCGCATCCAGCCACTGCACCCTGTCGCCGAAAGGCGCCAGCCGTTCGGCCTGGCGGGCGCGCAGGTCCGCCGACACTTCCAGGATCCAGTAGCGCGTGTCGGCCAGGCCCAGCGCATCCAGTTCATGCAGCACGCCTTCGGCCAGCGCGCCGGTGCCGGCGCCGAACTCCAGCACGTCGTGCGTGCCGGTCTGACGCAGCACCTCGGCCGCCTGGCGCGCGAGCGTGCGCGCAAACAGCGGCGTGAGCTGTGGTGCGGTCACGAAGTCGCCGGCTGGCGTCTTGCCACCGTCGTCTGCATCGGCCAGCTTGACGTTGCCTGCCGCGTAATAGCCCAGCCCGGGGGCATACAAGGCTTCCGCCATCCAATGATCGAACGGGAGCCAGCCGCCGTTGGACGCGATCGCGGCGCGCAGGTGGGCGGCGGCGGCGTCGCTGTGCTCACGCGCGGCGGGGGAAAGTGGGGGCAGATTGGCGGGGGCGGGGCGTTGCATGGGCGGCAGAGACGTGGGTAAACCGGCATTTTCCCAAAAAAAAACCCCACGGCATGGCCGCGGGGCTTTTTTGAATCAGGCGTGGGGATCAGCCGCGGCGATCGTTCGACTTGCCGAAGCGCTTGGCGGGGGCGCCAGGACGCTTGTCGAACGAGGGCTTGCCACGGAAACCGCCTTCGGGGCGATCACCGCCGCGGAAGCCGCCTTCGCGCTGCGGACGGTCGCCGAAGCTGGGACGGTCGCCAAAGCTGGGGCGCGCGTCGCGATCGCCACCACGGAAGCCGCCTTCACGCGGGGCACGCTCGCTGAACGGGCGGGCATCGCGCTGCGGACGGTCGCCATAGCTGGGACGGTCGCCGAAGCTGGGACGCGAATCGCGGTCGCCGCCGCGGAAGCCGCCTTCACGCTGAGGACGGTCGCCGAAGGGACGATTGCCCTGGTAGCCGCCTTCGCGCTGGGGACGATCGCCGAAGCTGGGACGGTCACCGAAGGAACGCTGCGGGCGGTCGCCAAACGGGCGGTCGTCGAACGAACGGTTGCCTTGGTAGCCGCCGTCGCGCGGCTTGAACTCGCCACGCGGGCCGCCGAACGAACGGCCTTCACGCGGTGCGCCATCGCGCGGCGCGCTGTCGCGGTTACCCGCAAAGCCGCCCGAATGGCGCGAACCGCCGAAACCGCCGGGACGCTTGCCGAAAGGCTTGCCATACGGCTTGCCACCGCCGCCGCCGCCGGTGGACGGACGCGGGGTGCGCTTGGGTTCCAGGCCGGCGATCACTTCAGGGGTGATGGACTGGCCGATGTAGTGCTCGATGCGGCGGACCTTGTGGCGCTCGGAGTGCGTGGCCAGCGTGAAGGCCAGACCGTTGCGGCCAGCGCGGCCCGTGCGGCCGATACGGTGCACGTAGTCTTCGGCTTGCATCGGCAGATCGAAGTTGACGGCGTGGCTGATGCCTTGCACGTCGATGCCACGGGCAGCCACGTCGGTGGCAACCAGGATGCGCAGCTGGCCGCGTTGCAGTTGCGACAGCGTGCGGGTGCGTTGGCGCTGGTTCATGTCGCCGTGCAGGGCAGCGGCGGCAAAGCCTTGGTCGGCCAGGCGGTCGGCCAGGTCGTCCGCGCCGCGCTTGGTCGACGTGAAGACGATGGCTTGATCCAGCGAGGCGTCGCGCAGCACGTGATCCAGCAGTTGCATCTTGTGGCTGGCATCGTCCGCGTACAGCAGGCTTTGCGTGATGTTGGTGTGCTTTTCCTTGGCGCCGGCGATCTCGATGCGCTGCGGCTCGCGCATCATGCGCGAGGCCAGCTTGGCGACGGTGCCGTCCAGCGTGGCCGAGAACAGCAGCGTCTGGCGGCCTTCGGGCAGGCGCTCGACGATGGTCTCGATATCTTCAATGAAGCCCATGTCCAGCATGCGATCGGCTTCGTCCAGCACCAGCGTGTGCACGGTGTTCAGCTTGACGCGGCCCGATTGCAGGTGGTCGATCAGGCGGCCCGGGGTGGCGACCAGCACGTCAACGCGGCGCGACAGCGCCTTCAGTTGCGCGCCGTAGGGCATGCCGCCCACGACGGTCGCGGTGCGCAGGTCGGCCAGCTTGCGGCCGTAGGTGGCGGTGGCTTCCGTGACTTGCAGGGCCAGTTCGCGGGTCGGGGTCAGCACCAGCACTTGCACGCCGACGCCCTTGTTGGCGGGCATCTGGGCGATGCGGTGCAGGGCGGGCAGCATGAAGGCGGCGGTCTTGCCGCTGCCGGTCTGCGAGGACACCATCAGGTCGTGGCCGGCCAGTGCTTGCGGAATGGCGGCGGCTTGAACGGAGGTGGGGGTGGTGAAGCCAGCTTCTTGAACGGCCGACAACAGGGCGGGCGCGAGACCCAGGGTATCGAAAGACATTACTTTCCCTTGCCGCAATCAATGCGACGCAGTGCTTGGTCGGGCCAGGGGATTAGGCGGCCGGATCCAGGCGACGGTTGATGGAGCATCGTGCCGACCGGATCAACCATGCGCGTGGCGCGTTCTCTTGTACTGATGGAACGCAGGGCGAAAGGAAAGGGGTCAGGAATCGATGATAGTTCGGCATGAGGCCGGGGATAGGCTTCCCGGCAGTCTGCAAAAAATTCCGCTAAATCAAGGCGGTAAATGCCGAACTCGTTTTGTGCAGTGCGGCGATCATAACCCGAATTCGCCCTGCAATGGAATTATTTTTTTGTCCAGTCCCCAATCAATAGGGTTTTTCCCTTGGTCCTGCAGCCAGGTGTTGGTGGCCCGGAAATGCCCGCATCCGAGGAAGGGCACAGGCGGCCGGCGGGCGGATAGCGGAGATGGATGGTTGGACATCAGGACGAGATGACCACTGTCGGGCGGAAGCAACAGCCGCTTGGCCTGCGCGTGGGCGCCCCACAGCATGAAGACCTTGGGCGAGGGATCGCGTGCCACGTGCGCGATCAGCGCATCCGTCACCGTTTCCCAGCCGCGCTTCGCGTGCGAGGCGGGCTGGCCATCTTCGACCGTGAGTGCCGTGTTGAGCAGCAGCACACCTTGGTCGGCCCAGGGGCTCAGATCGTTGCCCGCCGGGACGCTCAGCGCCGGATAGTCGCGCGCAATCTCGTTGAAGATGTTGCGCAGGCTGGGCGGGCGCTTGCAATCGTCCGGCACCGAAAACGCCAGGCCCTGCGCCTGGCCGGGGCCATGGTAGGGATCCTGGCCCAGGATCACGACGCGCACGTCCGACGGCGCCAGGCCATGCAGCGCGCGGAAGGGCGTGGCGGGATACACCACGGCGCCTTGGGCAAGGCGCGCCTCCACGTGGGCGGTGGCGGCAGCCAGCGCGGCGGCGACGGCGGGGTCGGCGGACAGGGCGGCCTGCCACGCGGCAGGCAGTTGCGCGGCCTGGGCGGCCAGGGCGTTGGATGTGAGGCGGTTGTCGATCGGCATGGGCGCGATTTTGGCACAGCCCGGTCAGCCGGATTGGCCCGCTTGTGCGATCTGACCGCCTTCCCAATCAGACTGGCCAGCCAGCCTGACGGTGCGCCGAATCCCAGAACATCCATTCAAGCTGGGCGGCGTGCGTGTAGGCCTGGTGCATCGCGGCCAGGGTCTGCGGCGACGCCGTATCCGCCGCACGATCTACGGCGGCAATCACGGCGCGGACCAGCGCGTGGAAATCGTCGCCGGCGTAGGTGTCGATCCAGGCCGCGTAGGGATTGGGCCGCACGGCGCGTGCGTGGATGTCGCGCCCGATTTCGGCGTAGATCCAGAAGCAGGGCAGCAGGGCGGCCAGGACGACCGGATAGGGCGCGCTCCAGGCGGTGGCAATCAGGAAGCTGGTGTAGTGATGGCTCGCCGGCGTCAGCGGCGTGGCTTCGAAGGTAGCGGCGTCGATGCCGAACTGCTGCATGAACCCGGCGTGCAGGCTGCGCTCGGCGACGACGGCGCCCTTGGCGGCCTCGGCAAACTGCACCACGCCATCGGCATCGCCGGCCTTGGCGGCGGCGATGGCGAGCGCGCGTCCGAACGCCACCAGATAGTGCGCGTCCTGGATCATGTAGTGCTTGAACGCGTCCTCGGCGAGCTGGCCGCTGGCCAACTCGCGGTTGAACGGCATGTCGCGCGTCTTCTCATAGAGCGCGGCGTTGCGGGTCCAGGCATCGGAACTGAAAGACATGGAATTCCTCTGGGGTAGGCTCGGGCGCGCGGGGCGCGCGCCATCGGCGGGGCATAAGGGTAAAGGGGGTAAAGGCGGAAGCGCAGGCGGATCGCGGCGCGGGGACGGCTGGATCAGGCTGCGCGTTTGCGGTGATGCCGGGCGTAGTCGAGAAGCGCGTCGCGCAACACCACCGCCTGGTTGTGTTCGGTATTGCGCGCACCGAAAAGCAAGGTCAGGGGGCGATCCCCCGCGGCGTCCAGCAACGCCGCCATGCGCGATTGCTGCGCTGGGGTGGCGAGTTCAGCCAGATACTTGGCGCGGAAGTCATCCCAGCGGTCCTCGATGTGGCTGAACCATTTGCACAGTTCGGCGCTGGGGGCGATGTCGCGGGCCCATTCGTCCAGGCCCAGGTCTGCGCGGCGCAGTCCGCGTGGCCACATGCGGTCGACCAGGGCAAGGTAGTGACCTTCCGGACCGGTGCCTTCATAGACACGCTGCACGATGATGTTGGACGATTTCATGCCGGCTCCTGCAACTGACGGTGCGGCCAGTCTACTGCAACGCCCGCGACGCGCCGGATCACGGCGTACCGGAAGTTTGACGCTGCGCACCGGCGGCGCGAAGCACCGCGAATCCGACCGGCTTGTCGCGCCAGCGGTTTGTCGATTACATTCACTTAACCTCTATGTAACAACCCTATTACAGGCCGACACCGTCGGCCTTTTTTGAACCCACGATTCTGTCGTGGCTTCGCCAGGCCGCCTGGCGCCCTTCGCCGTCATGCCGCCACGCAACCCTTCAGACCTGCATCCCTCGCCCGTTACCACCGACCGCCTGCGCATTCTGCATACGGAGGCGGCTACGGCGTTCGGCGGACAGGAATTCTGCATCTATAAGGAGATGGTCGCCATGCGCGAGCGCGGCCATCACCTGGAAGCCGTGTGCCAGCCGCACGCCGAACTGACGCAGCGCCTGCGCGACGCCGGGTTCACCGTGCACACCATCAACATGGACGGCCCTGTGAATTTCATGCGCAGCGTGGCATTCGTGCGGCGCGTGGCGGCTCGTGGCCGGTTCGACGTAGTCAACACCCACAGCCGCAGCGACACAGTGCGGGCCGCGATGGGCGCGCGCCTGGCGCGCACGCCGCTCATTGTGCGCACCCGCCACCTGGCCAAGCCGATCAACTCGCTGTACGCCTACACGTGGCTGGCCCACCGCGTCATCGCGGTGAGCCGGCACGTGCACCGCCAACTGCTGGATGGCGGCGCGGCGCCGCAGTCCATCGCCACTATCCATTCCCCGATCGTCCTGCCCGAAAGCGATGGCCAGGGCTCTGTCCGGCAAGAACTCGGGCTGCCTGACGATGCCCTCGTGGTGGGTTGCGTGGCCGTGATGCGTGCGGAAAAGGGGCACGCGGACCTGATCGACGCCTTCCACCAGGTTGTGGCCACGTTTCCGCATGTCCACCTGGTGCTGGCCGGAGATGGCATGCCGGTGTTCGAGCGCCTGAAGGCGCAGGTGCAATCCCTGGGCCTCGCATCGCGCGTGCATTTCCTGGGCCGGCGTCATGACATCGGCAACGTATTGCAGGCGTTCGACGTGTTTGCGTTGCCGACCCACCGCGAAGCCTTTGGCACGGCGTTCGTCGAGGCGGCCGCCATGGGGGTGCCGGTGATCGGCACCGACGTGGGCGGCGTGCCGGAAACCATGCAGGCCGGCGTGACCGGGCTACTGGTGCCGCCGCGAGACCCGGCTGCGCTGGCCGCGGCGCTGGAAAGCCTGCTGGCCGATCCCGAACGCAGACGCCGCATGGGCGAGGCGGGCCGCGAATTCATCCGCGGGCAGGGTCTGTTCAGCGCGGATCGCACCGCGCAATTGGTCGAATCGGCGTACGCACGCTGGCTGGGGGAGCGGCGCGGGACTGCGGCCGTGGCGCCTGGCGGCTCATTGCCCTGACAGCCTCAACGCCCACGCAGGCTCAATGCCATAGCAACGCATTCATGGCTTCCACCAGCCGGTCGCGGTAGCGAGGCAGCAGCGCTTGCACCTGCGCCTGCCGGTCCTTCCAGGAATCCGGCTCAGCGCCCGGCGCGATGCGCGGCGCCGCCCAGATCGGATCCGGAAAATGCCGGTCGCCGCGCCAGCGCGGGATCACGTGCCAATGCAGGTGCGGCACCATGTTGCCCAGCGACGCCAGGTTGATCTTGTCCGGCGTCAGGATCGCCTGCTGCGTTTCCTCCACCACATACACCGCCCGCATCAGCAGGTCGCGGCCATGCGTGGACAGGCTGGTCATCTCGGCCAGGTGACCGTTCCAGATCACGCGCGTGAATCCCGGATAGTCGGCGTCGTCGACCTCGATGATGCGCAGGTGCGGCCCGCGCCACAGCAGCGTGCCTCCGTCTTCCTGGCACAGCGGACAATTGGGATCGCGCGCGCTCAAGCCATCACCTTGCGGTACTGGATGAAGCCGGAACGGTCGGCAATCCGGTCGTAGAGCTGCATGGCGGTCGCGTTGGTTTCGTGTGTCAGCCAATAGACGCGGGCGCAGTTGGCCGCGGCGGCTTCGGCGTAGACGTGTTCGATCAGCTTGCGGCCCGCGCCCGTGCCGCGCGCGTCCTGGTCCACATAAAGGTCCTGCAGGTAGCAGTAGTCGCCGGCGGTCCAGGTGGAGCGATGGAAGATCCAGTGCACCATGCCGACAGCGCGGCCGCTTTCATAGACCAGCGCCGCGTGCATGGGCTCGGCGGGGTCCAGGAAGCGCGCCCAGGTGTTGCGCGTGACGGCGTCGTCGATGCTGACGCGGTAGAAGTCCTGGTAGCCCTTCCACAGGGGCAGCCAGGCGTCGAAGTCGGTGGCGACGATGGGACGGATTTCTGCGGTACTCATGGCGCAAGGCCTCCTGGGGTCTTCAGAGTTGGGTTTCCATGGCGTCGACGATATGCCGCAGCACCTGCAGGCGAGCGTAACGCTTGTCGTTGGCCGACACCAGATGCCACGGCGCGTGGGCCACGTCGGTGCGCGTCATCATCTCGTTGGCCGCCGCCGCGTATTCTTTCCACTTGTCGCGGTTGCGCCAGTCGTCGGGCGTGATCTTGAAATTCTTGAACGGCGATTTCTCGCGCTCGTGAAAACGCTTGAGCTGCTCGTCGGGCGTGACGGCCAGCCAGAACTTCAGCACCAGCGCGCCGCTGGCGGCAAGCTGTTCCTCGAAGTCGTTGATCTCGGCATACGCGCGGCGCCACCGGGCGGGCGGTATCAGCTTTTCGACGCGCTCGACCAGCACGCGGCCGTACCACGAGCGGTCGAAGATGCCGATGCGGCCATGGCTGGGAATGCAGCGCCAGAAACGCCACAGATAGGGCCGGGCCAACTCTTCGGTCGTGGGCGCGGATATCGGCGTGATGTCGACTTGCCGGATATCCAGCGCGTGTGTGACGCGGCGGATGGCGCCACCCTTGCCGGCGGCGTCCTGCCCCTCGAACACCAGGATCAGGGAGCGATTCCTGAACTTGTCGGACCGGGCGGCGCGCGCCAGCCGGCCTTGCAGCAGGCCGAGTTCGGTCTCGTAGTCTTCCTTGTCCACCTTGGCGTCGTAGTCCAGCTTGCCCAGCCGGTCCACGATGCGCGTCGTGCTGGAGTGCGCCACGAAAGCGGGCGGCAGGCGGGGCACCCCACGCCGGCGCAGCGCGCCGAGCACCGCCTCGGCCGTGCGGGCGGCGCGCATGTTTTCGTCGGCGCTGGGAATCACCACCCACGGCGCATGGCCGCAGTCCGTGTGATTGAGGACGACTTGGGCGCCGGCCCGGATGCGGTCAAACCGCTTGTTGACCTTCATGTCGACCGGACTGACCTGCCAGGCCGTATCGGGGTTGGCCAGCAGGCGCTGCGCACGCGTCTTCTGTGCCTTGGCGGACAGGTGGAACCACAGCTTGATGATCTGCACGCCTTCGGCGGCCAGCATGGTCTCAAAGCGCATGATCGCCGCCGAGTGCGCCTCGATCGCGTCCGCGTTGGGCTTCTTGCGCACGGCTTCAATGACGAGCGGCGTATACCAGGACCCGAACACGATGCCCGTGCTGCCCTTGGGCGGCAGATCGCGCCAGTAGCGCCACAACGGCGGGCGCTCGAGCTCGTCGCCTTCGCGCGGCCCGTAGGCCAGCGTGCGGATGTGGCGCGGGTCCATCCATTCGTTCAGCAGGTTGATCGTCGCACCCTTGCCGGCGCCATCGATGCCGGCCACGACGATCAGAAGCGTCTTGTCGGCCTGCCGCAGCCGTTCGTACTGCGCATTGAGCAACGCGACCCGCAGCCGCGTTTCGAGCGCCTTGAATTCGTCTTTGGACAGGATGGGGTCGGCTTCGGCTTCGGCAAACATGGATGCGCGTCGGATCGGGTGGCTGCGATCGGGCGATCTTGCGGGATAAGGCCGCGCGGCGCAAGTGCGCCGCGGCCGGGGGTCAGAGCGCGTTGACGGGAATCTTGAGATAGCGCACGCCGTTGTCTTCGGGGGGCGGGAAATGGCCCGCGCGGATGTTCACCTGGATCGCCGGCAGGATCAGCGTGGGCATCGACAGCGTGGCATCGCGCCGCGTGCGCATGGCGACGAATTCTTCCTCGCTAATGCCGTCGCGCACGTGGATGTTGCCGCGGCGCTGTTCGGCCACGGTGGTTTGCCAGGCGGCCTCGCGGCCCGCGGGCGGATAGTCGTGGCACATGTAGAGCCGCGTGTCGTCTGGCAGGCTCAGCAGCCGTTGGATCGACTGATACAGCAGATGCGCGTCGCCACCGGGAAAATCGCAGCGCGCCGTGCCCACGTCCGGCATGAAAAGCGTGTCGCCCACGAATGCCGCATCGCCGATCAGATAGGCCATGTCGGCCGGCGTATGGCCGGGCACGTGGATGGCCGTGGCGGTCAGCGAACCAATCTGAAAGGTCTCGCCGTCGGCGAACAGGTGGCCGAACTGCGAGCCGTCGAGCTGGAATTCCGGCTCCAGGTTCAGGATGGTCTTGAAGACGCCCTGCACGGTGCGGATGCTCTGGCCGATGGCGATGACGCCACCGAGTTGCCGTTGCAGGTAGGGCGCCGCCGACAGATGATCGGCGTGGGCATGGGTTTCCAGCAGCCAGACCGTCCGCAGGCTGCGTTCGCGCACGTAATTGGCCACGCGATCGGCGCTGGCGGTGCTGCTGCGGCCGGACTTGGGATCGTAGTCCAGCACCGAATCGATGATGGCGCACGCGCCGCCGGGCGCGGGTTCGTGGACGACGTAGGTGATGGTCGCAGTAACGGTGTCGAAGAAGGCCTGGATGTGCGGGGTCATGAGGGCTCGCGTGAAGGCCGCACGGGCGGCCCGATCAGGTCAATTTACGAAAATAAATAATATTTGCGCATAGTTTATTCATAAATATAATGACGCCGCTATCCCCCACGTGTGCGACACCTCGTCATGAACGCTCCCCTTACCGATTGCGAAGTCGCCGTCCTGCGCGAGTCCGCCACCCAGGCCTGCGCGCTGCTTAAGGCGCTGGCCAACGAAGACCGCTTGCTGCTCTTGTGTCAGCTGGTCCAGAATGAACGCAACGTCGGCGAGCTGGAATCGCTGACCGGCATCCGCCAGCCGACGCTCTCGCAACAGCTTGGTGTGCTGCGCGACGAGGGTCTGGTCGCGACGCGGCGCGAGGGCAAATACGTCTATTACCAGATGGCCAGCTTCGAGGTCAGCCAGGTGATGAAAACGCTATCCAGTTTGTACTGCGGACGCGCTATGGAGTCACTCAAGTGAACGTGGACTGGTCCGCCTTCACCCCGGCCGCCGGCACGGCGGGCGGCCTGCTGATCGGCGCCGGCGCGGTGCTGCTGATGCTGGGCGCGGGACGCATCGCGGGCATCAGCGGCATCGTGGGCGGGTTGCTGGCGCCCGAGCGCGGCGGCGGCTGGCGCATCGCCTTCCTGCTGGGGCTGTGCGCCGCGCCCTGGCTGTTCCGCCTCTTTTCCGAACTGCCTTCCATCACGGTGGAGGCCAGCACGCCGCGCCTTATCGTCGCCGGCCTGCTGGTCGGCATCGGCACGCGCTATGCGTCTGGGTGCACCAGCGGACACGGCGTGTGCGGCCTGTCGCGCGGCTCGCGCCGGTCGCTCGTGGCGACGCTGATCTTCATGGCCGCGGGCTTTGCCACGGTCTACGTGCTGCGGCACGTGGCGGGCGTCTGATCATGGCCGCGCTCTACGCCTTCGCCGCCGGGCTCGTCTTCGGACTGGGCCTGCTCACATCGGGCTTGGCGGACCCGGCGCGTGTGCTGGGCTTTCTGGATCTGGCCGGGTTGTGGAATCCTACCCTGGCATTCGTGATGGGCTGCGCCGTGCTGGCGACCAGTGTCGGTTATGCGCTGTTGCGGCGTCGCCGGGCCAGCTTGTCCGGCGAGCCCATGCGCTGGCCGCAAGCCACCCGGCTCGACGCGCGCCTGGCCGCCGGCAGCCTGGCGTTTGGCGTGGGGTGGGGGCTGGCGGGCTTCTGCCCCGGCCCGGCGCTCGTCGCTGCCGCGGCCGGCATCGGCGACGCAGCGGTGTTTGCGGGGGCGATGCTCGCTGGCATGGGCATCCACGCGTACATCACGCGGGCTGGGCGTCGCGACGGCGACGCAACCGGACCGCGCGCGTAGCGGCCGCTTGCCCGCGCGCCTGCTCACGCGCTTGCCCTCGCGCTTGCACTCGAGTCGAATCGCCTATTCGTACGTCCGGATGTCGTCGATGACCTTGCCGTCGTTCGGTAGGCCACCCTCGGCCACCCATTCGACATCGGCCCGCAACTTCGTCACGTCTCGCGCCGAATCGGCGATCCGGCGGGCCAGCGCGTCGTTCTGCTCGCGCGACTCCACCTTCAGCACCATGCGGTCCGACCCGGTGCTGCCGCTGATGACCAGCCGCGCGCGCAGGATCTCCGGGTGCCGCCGCGCCACGTCCGCCACCTGCGACGGATGCACGAACATGCCGCGCACCTTGGTGGTCTGGTCGGCGCGTCCCATCCAGCCCTTGATGCGTGTGTTGGTGCGTCCGCACGGCGAGATGCCGGACATCACCGCCGACAGATCGCCGGTGCCAAAGCGCACCAGCGGGTAATCCGGATTCAACGTGGTCACCACGACCTCGCCGACTTCGCCTGCCGGCACGGGTTCGCCGGTGCCGGGGCGCACGATCTCGACAATGATGTCCTCGCCCACCACAAGCCCTTCGCGGGCGGGCGTCTCGAACGCGATCATGCCCAGGTCGGCGCTGCCGTAGGCCTGGTAGCCGTCGATGCCGCGCGCCGCCAGCCAGTCGCGCAGCGACGGCGGAAAGGCTTCGCCGGAGACCAGTGCGCGCCGCAGCGAATCGAGCTTCACGCCCAGTTCGTCTGATTTCTCAAGAATGATCTTCAGGAAGCTCGGCGTGCCGGTGTAGCCGCTGGGCGCCAGGTCCTGAATCGCGCGAACCTGCTGCTCGGTCTGCCCGGTGCCGCCGGGGAACACGGTGCAGCCCACGGCGTGGGCGGCCGTTTCCATCATCGAGCCGGCCGGCGTGAAGTGGTACGAAAAGCAGTTATAGGCCAGTTCGCCGGCGCGAAAGCCCGCCGCGTACAGGGCGCGCGCAAAGCGCCAGTAATCCGACCGCGCGCTCTCCGGTTCATAGATCGGACCGGGCGAGGCGAACACGCGCATCGCTTCGCCCCAACCGATGGCGGAGAAGCCGCCGAAGGCTTTCTCGGGACCGGCGGGCCGCGCGCCGTCGTCGCGGCTATGCTGCTGGCGTTCCAGCAGTTCATGCTTGCGCAGGACCGGCAGCCGGGCCAGCGCCTCGCGCGAGGTGATCGTGGCGGGGTCCACGCCGCGCAGTTGCTCGGCAATGGCCGGCGCGCGCGCGATGGCCCGCGCAATCGCCCCAGGCAGGGCGGCCATCAGATCGCGCTCGCGTTGCTCGGGCGCGCGGGTTTCGCGGTCATCGAAAAACTCGGACATGGAATCGCACCTTCTCGTGTGCCGGTTGGCGGCGCCGTTGCCGGCGCCATGCGGCAAGCGCTGGCTTGCCCGCGTCGGGAATCAGGCCAGCCAGCGTTTGCGGCGGCGGTAGAACTTGTTGTCTCGGAAACTCTTGCGTTCGCCGCTGGAAATGCCCAGGTAGAACTCCTTTACGTCCTCGTTCTGCGCCAGGTCGGCGGCCGCGCCGTCCATCATCACGCGCCCGTTTTCCAGGATGTAGCCGTAGTCGGCGTAGCGCAGCGCGATGTTGGTGTTCTGCTCGGCAAGCAGGAAGCTCACGCGCTCGCGCTGGTTCAGGTCGCGCACGATCTCGAAGATCTCTTCGACGATCTGCGGCGCCAGACCCATCGACGGCTCATCGAGCAGGATCATGTTGGGGTTGGCCATCAGCGCGCGGCCGATCGCGGTCATCTGCTGCTCGCCGCCCGAGGTGTAGCCGGACTGGCTGGTGCGGCGCTGCTTCAGGCGCGGGAAATACTGGTAGACCCGCTCCAGCGCGGCGGTGGTGTCGCCCCGGCTCATGCTGCGCGTATAGGCGCCCGTCAGCAGGTTTTCCTCGATGGTGAGGTGGGCAAAGCAATGCCGGCCTTCCATCACCTGCACGACGCCGCGCTTGACCAATTCGGCGGGCGTCAGGCGTTCGATACGCTGGCCGCGGTACTGGATGTGGCCCTTCGTGACGTCGCCGCGCTCGCCCTTGAGCAGGTTCGAGATCGCGCGCAGCGTCGTGGTCTTGCCGGCGCCGTTTGCGCCCAGCAGCGCCACGATCCTGCCTTCCGGCACCTGCAGGGACACGCCCTTGAGCACCAGGATCACGTGGTTGTAGATCACCTCGATGCCGTTCACATCGAGCAGCACCTGGGGGGCGTCGGCGGCGGCAATATTGGCGTCGTTCATAAACCTTCCTGCGGCGTGGCGGCGGCCGGCCGGAAAGCCGGCCGCCGGTTCATATCAACCTGCGTTGCGCACCCGCGGCGCGGGGCCGCGGGTGCTCCAGAAGCATCACTCGCACTTGCGCGGCGTGATGTTCTTTTCCTTGGCGTACTTGGCCGCCGATTCCTTGACCATCGGGTCCAGGATCGTCTTGTCGGCCTGATACCAGTCGGAAACGACCTTGAACTTGGAACCGTCCCACTGCACGATGCGGGCCCAGTCGTCGCCCTTGTGGTTGGCGCACGAGGTCTTGACCGGACGCATGATCTGGCCAAAGCCCAGCTTGTCGAGCTTTTCCTGGGTCAGGTCCAGGTTCTCGAAGCCCCAGCGCACTTGCTCCGGCGTCAGCGCCTTGCCCTTGCCGTACTTCTCCTGCGCGGCGCGGATCGCTTCCACCTGCAGCATCGAGATCATCATGCCGCGCGTGTGGGCGATGGTGCCCAGCGTGGTCTTGCCGGTCTTGTCCGCGCCCTGGCCCTTGTCGTAGACGTACTTCTTCAGATCGTCATAGACCTTGTCGCTGTCGGCGCCGCTGTTGTGGATGGTGATGGCGTTGTAGCCCTTGGCGACATCGCCCAGGTCCTTCACGTCGCCTTCCGAGCCTGCCCACCAGATCGCGTACATCTTGTCGCGCGGATAGCCGCTGGCCTGCGCTTCGCGGATGGCGGTGGGCGTCATGATGCCCGCGCTCCACAGCAGCACATAGTTCGGACGCGCCTGGCGGATCTGCAGCCAGGTGGACTTCTGCTCCACGCCCGGCGCCGTCACCGGATACAGCAGCAGCTCAAAGCCTTCCTTGGCCGCGCGCTTCTGCAAGAGCGGGATCGGCTCCTTGCCGTACGGCGAGTCGTGGTAGACCAGCGCGATCTTCTTGCCCTTGAGCTTGTCCATGCCGCCTTCTTTCTTGGCGATGTCCTGGATCATCACGTCGGCGGCAGTCCAGTACGTGCCCAGGAGCGGGAAGTTCCACTCGAACACACTGCCGTCCACCGATTGCGACAGGCCGTAGCCCATGGTTTCCACGGGCACCTTGTCGATGATGGCTTTGTCGCTGACCGCGAAGGTGATGCCGGTGGACTGGGTATCGAAGCCCGAGGCGCCCGTCCCCTTGCCCTTCAGGCGCTCGTAGCACTCCACGCCGCGGTCCGTGGCGTAGGCGGTCTCGCATTCTTCGTACGTGATCTTGACGCCGTTCACGCCGCCATCGCGTTCGTTGACGAGCTTCAGGTAATCCAGCTTGCCGTCGGCCCAGGGAATGCCCAGCGGCGCGAACGATCCCGTGCGATACACCAGCAACGGAACGAACTGCTCTTCGGCCGCCATTGCCGGCGTGGCCACGGCGCCTGCGGCGCCGGCTGCGGCCATCAAGGCTGCCGCCAACTTCAGGTTAAGACGCTTCATCTCCATTTACCTCCTGCGTGGTGCTTGGGTCGGTTCAACCCTGGGACACCGGGATTGGCCCGGTCTTGAGCCGGGTATTCGGGGCGGTGGTCCAGCGCGGTCGTGCCGCGTGGGACCCGCGGAAATCAAAACGAAAAAAGATCAGTGGGGGAACGGCCAGATCCGCAGCTTCTCCTTGCCGATGCTCCACAGCCGCGCCAGGCCGTGCGGCTCGGCGATCAGGAAGAACACGATCAGCGCGCCGAACACCATGTGCTCGATGTGCGCGGCGGTGTCCACCGACAGCGGCAGACCCAGCATGTGCGGGATGTTCGCCAGTGCCACGGGCACCAGCACGATGAACGCTGCGCCGAAGAAGCTGCCGATGATCGAGCCCAGCCCGCCGATGATGACCATGAACAGCAGCTGGAACGAACGGCCCAGGTCGAACGCCAGCGGCTCCCAGGAGCCCAGGTGGATATAACCCCACAGCGCGCCGGCCACGCCCACGATGAACGAACTGACCGCGAACGCCGTCAGCTTGGCGTACATGGGCCGGATGCCGATGACCGATGCCGCCACGTCCATGTCGCGGATCGCCATCCACTGGCGGCCGATGGCGCCGCGCACCAGGTTCTTGGCCAGCAAGCTGAAGATGACAACCAGGATCAGCACGAACAGGTACTTCTCCATGGCGCTTTGCACCGGCAGGCCAAAGGCCGTGAGCGGCGGCACCGACACGCTGCCCGAGGACGAATAGTTGGTGAAGAAGGGGATGCGCAGGAACGCCCAGTCCACGAAGAACTGCGCCGCCAGCGTTGCCACCGCCAGATACAGGCCGCGGATGCGCAAACTGGGGATGCCGAAGATCACGCCGACGATGGTGGCAAAGCAGCCGCCCAACAGGATTTGCACCACGAGCGGCATGCCGGGAAAGCGCACGCCGAAGTTCCAGGCCGCATACGCACCCACCGCCATGAAAGCGCCCGTGCCCAGCGAGATCTGTCCGCAGTACCCGACCAGGATGTTCAAGCCCACGGCGGCCAGCGCCAGGATCAGGAACGGAATCAGGATGGCGCGCAGCAGGTAGTCGCTGGCCATGGCCGGAACGACGATGAACGCCACCGCCATCAGCAGCCAGATGAAGACGCGGTCCTGGCGGATCGGGAAGATCTGCTGGTCAGCGCGATAGCTGGTCTTGAATTGGCCGTTTTCGCGATAGAACATTTTTTATCCTCGGTGACGCAGGCTTAGACGCGGTCGATGATCTTCTCGCCGAACAGCCCTTGCGGACGGAACAGCAGGAACACCAGCGCCAGCACGTAGGCGAACCAGATTTCGATGCCGCCTCCCACCAGCGACCCCAGATAGACCTCGGACAGCTTTTCCCCCACGCCGATGATGAGGCCGCCCAGAATGGCGCCAGGCACCGACGTCAAACCCCCCAGGATCACCACCGGCAGCGCGCGCAGCGCGGCGGTGGACAGCGTGAACTGCACGCCGAACTTCGATCCCCAGATGATCCCCGCCACCAGCGCCACCAGCCCGGCCACGCTCCACACGATCACCCAGATGCGGTTCAGCGGAATGCCGATCGACTGCGCGGCCTGGTGGTCGTCGGCCACGGCACGCAGCGCGCGGCCCGTCGAGGTGTATTGGAAGAACAGCGCCAGCGTCGCCACCAGCAGCGCGGCGATGACCGCCGCGGTCAGGTCTTCAAGGTTGATGAGCAGCCCCCCCTCGAACACCGAGTCCAGGATCATCAGCGGATCCTTGGGCATGCCGACGTTGATGGAGTACACCGAGCTGCCGAACGTGATCTGGCCGAGGCCGTCCAGGAAATAGCTGATGCCCAGCGTGGCCATCAACAGCGTCGTCGCTTCCTGGTTGACCAGGTGGCGCAGCACGAAGCGTTCGATCGCGACCGCCAGCAGGAACATCACGATCGCGCTGACAATGAACGCCAGCACGTTGGCCAGGATCATGTTGTCAAAGCCCAGCCAGCGCGGCAGCCATTCCGAGAAGCGCGCCATAGACAGCGCCGCCACCAGCACCATCGCGCCCTGCGCGAAGTTGAAGACGCCCGACGCCTTGAAGATCAGCACGAAGCCCAGGCCGATCAGCGCGTACAACATGCCGCTCATCAAGCCGCCGAATAAGGTCTCTAGAAAAAATCCCATGTCTTTCCGCCTTGGTTGTCCGGCTTAGTGCGACACGCCGAGATAGGCGCGGATGACGTCTTCATTCGCCCGAACTTCGTCGGGTTTGCCGTCGCCGATCTTCTTGCCGTAGTCCAGCACCACGACGCGATCCGAGATGTCCATGACCACGCCCATGTCGTGCTCGATCAGCACGATGGTCGTGCCGAACTCATCGTTCACATCCAGGATGAAGCGGCTCATGTCCTGCTTTTCCTCGATGTTCATCCCGGCCATCGGCTCGTCCAGCAGCAGCAGGCGCGGCTCCATCGCCAGCGCGCGACCCAGGTCGACGCGCTTTTGCAGCCCGTAGGGCAGGCGGCCCACCGGCGTCTTGCGATAGGCCTGGATTTCCAGGAAGTCGATGATGTTCTCGACAAACTCGCGGTGCTGCATCTCTTCGCGCTCGGCCGGCCCCAGGCGGAACGCCTGCGCCAGCAGGCCGCTCTTCATGCGCAGGTTGCGGCCGGTCATGATGTTGTCCAGCACGCTCATGCCCTTGAACAGAGCCAGGTTCTGGAACGTGCGCGCGATGCCCATTTCAGCGGCGCGGCGCGGGTTCATGCGCGAAAACCGCTCGCCGCGAAAGGCGATGCCGCCTTGCTGCGGCGTGTACACGCCGTTGATGACGTTGAGCATGGAGCTCTTGCCCGCGCCGTTGGGCCCGATGATGGCGCGGATCTCGTGCTCGCGCACGTTGAAGGAAATATCGGTCAGCGCCTTCACGCCGCCGAAAGACAGGGAGATGTTCTGCATGTCCAGCATGACATCGCCGATACGCTGGTCGCGGTCGTTAGTGCTCATGTTCTTTACGCGGCTCGGGCGGTGATGGCGGGAAACGTCTTGACCGGATGGATCCGCAGATCCGCCGAAATCTTGCCGGTGCGTCCGTCTTCGAATTTCACTTCGGTCTCGATGAACTGCGACTGCTTGCCGCCAAAGAGCGCGTCGATCAGCACGCCGTACTTCTGCGCGATGAAGGCGCGGCGCACCTTGCGCGTGCGGGTCAGCTCGTCGTCGTCCGGGTCCAGTTCCTTGTGCAGGATCAGGAAACGGCTGACCTGCGACGCCGCCAGCTTGGGATCGGTCGCGAGATCCGCGTTGACCTGCTCCACGCACTCGGCGATCAGCTGGTAGACCTCGTCCTTGCCCGCCAGGTCGGTGTAGCCGGCATAGGGCAGGCCACGGCGTTCAGCCCAGTTGCCCACGGCTTCCAGGTCGATGTTGATGAACGCGCACACGTCTTCGCGGTTGGCGCCGAACGCCACCGCTTCCTTGATGTGCTGGAAGAACTTGAGCTTGTTCTCGATGTACTTGGGCGCAAACAGGCTGCCGTTGGCCAGCTTGCCCACGTCCTTGGCGCGATCGATGATCTTGAGCTGCCCGTCGGTATCCAGATAGCCGGCGTCGCCCGTGTGGAACCAGCCGTCGGCGCTGCGCGCCTCGGCCGTGGCGTCGGGATTGCGGTAGTACTCCTTGAAGAGCCCCGGGCTCTTGACCAGGATCTCGCCGTTGTCGGCCACGCGAATCTCCACGCCCGCCACCGGCGGTCCGACGGTGTCGTCGCGAACCTGGCCATCGGGCTGCACGCAGACGAACACCGAGGTTTCGGTGGAGCCGTACAGCTGCTTCAGGTTGATGCCGATGGAGCGGTAGAACACAAAGAGGTCCGGACCGATGGCTTCGCCGGCCGTGTACGCCACGCGCACGCGGCTCATGCCCAGCGCGTTGCGCAGCGGACCGTAGATCAGCACGTTGCCCACCGCGTAGCGCATGCGGTCCCAGGCGTTGACGGATTTACCGTCCAGGATCTTCGTGCCAACGCGGCGCGCCAGCTTCATGCAGGCCGCGAACAGCTTGCGCTTGAGATAGCCCGCGTCCTCCATGCGGATCATCACATGCGTCAGCAAGCCTTCCAGCACGCGCGGCGGCGCGAAGTAATAGGTGGGGCCGATGTCGCGCATGTCGATGGACACAGTGTCGGGCGACTCGGGATGATTCACCGTAAAGCCCGTGACCAGCAACTGCGTGTACGAGAACATGTTCTGGCCGATCCAGGCGGGCGGCAGGTACGCCAGCACGTCTTCCTGGTCGGTCAGCTTTTCCATTTCCGACACGGCGCGCGCGCGGTCGATGAGCGCATGGTGCGTCAGCACCACGCCCTTCGGCTTGCCCGTCGTGCCGGACGTATAGAACATGGCCGCGGGGTCATGCGGCTGCACGGCAGCGACGGCGCGCGCGTAGAAGTCGGGATGCTTGGCGGCATATTCGCTGCCCAGCGCTTCCAGTTGCTCATACGACAGCAGCATGGGATCGGCGTAATGGCGCAGGCCGCGCGGGTCGTCGAACACGACATGCTTGAGCGCAGGGCACTGTTCGCGCACTTCGATCATCTTGTCGACCTGTTCCTGGTCCTCGACGATCGCAACGCTGATCTCCGCATCCTGCAACACGTAAACCATTTCCTGCGCGACCGCGTCCTGATAGAGCGGAACCGGAATGGCGCCGAGCGATTGCGCGGCCATCATGGCCATATAGAGACGCGGGCGGTTTTCACCGATGACGGCGACGTGCATGCCGGGCTGAATGCCGAGCGATGCAAGACCCTGCGCGACGTGACGGACATGCTCCGCCACTTCGGACCAGGTCAGGGTTTGCCAGATCCCCAGGTCTTTCTCTCGTATCGCGGGCCGCGACCCACGAACGTTGGCATGCGCGAGCAGCAGCGCCGGAAAGGTGTCCGGCGCCGCCGGCACCTGTGCAGATGCGGGCGATGAATGTGCCACGTTGTCTCCTCCGGTTTGGGCGCATCGCGCGCAGTGCCTGCAATGGAAGCGGCGGTTGCGGCGGTGTGCTTGACCAGTTGGTTTTAGATTTACGGCAGGAGTTAAGGTATAAGGTTGGGTTGCTACCAACTGTCACCATCGCGACATTCAAGGACCTTTTAGGGTATTCCCGATGCAGCTATCCGACTCCCTGCAACTCGCCGCCGCCTGGTTCCGCGTGCTCAACGCCGAACAGCAAGCGCGCGTGGAGCGGGACCTTTCCGTGCAGCAGGTCGTTGCCGGATCGATCATAGAGCGCAAAGGCGAACTCGCCCAGGCTTGGATCGGCGTGCTGGCGGGACTGGTGAAGGTGTCGGTGGGCAATTCGGAAGGCAAGGTCGCATCGCTGACGGGCGTGCCCGCCGGGGGCTGGATCGGCGAGGGCTCGCTGCTGAAACGCGAGGTCCGCAAGTACGACATCGTGGCGCTGCGCGATTCGGTGGTGGCGCGCCTGCCGGGCACGACGTTCGACTGGTTGCTGGATACCAGTATTCCGTTCAACCGGTACCTGCTGCATCAATTGAACGAGCGCGTGGCGCAGTTCATCGGCAAGGCGGAGTACGACCGTCTGCTCGATCCCGATGCGCGCGTGGCCCGCTGTCTGGCCGAGCTCTTCAACCCTTTGCTGTATCCGGGCATGGGGATGCGACTGACGATTACACAGGAAGAAGTCGGCTATCTGGCCCGGGTGTCACGCCAGCGTGCGAACCAGGCGCTGCGCAAGCTGGAGGAGGCGGGGCTGCTGAACGTGGAATACGGGGCGGTTCGGGTGCTGGACCTGGACGGGCTGAAGCAATACGGCTCGGACCGCGGCGCGGTGGAAGCGGAGCAGGCGGCGTAATCGTCATCAGGACTTAAAAAAAGTGTTGACGATAAATCGCGCGCTATTTAATATCGCACCATGAAATCCAGAAACAAGACCAAAGCCGCTTTCAACCCGCTGCTGCTGGACAGCCAGTTGTGCTTCGCCTTGTACTCGACCTCGCTGGCGATGAACAAGGTGTACCGCAAGCTGCTGAGCGAGCTGGACCTGACCTACCCGCAATACCTGGTGATGCTGGTGCTGTGGGAAGGCGACGAAATTACGGTGACGGATATCGGCAGCCGCCTGTTTCTGGATTCGGCCACGCTGACGCCGCTGCTCAAGCGCCTGGAGGCCGCGGGACTGGTGACGCGCAAGCGCGCGGTGAGCGACGAGCGCCAGGTGATCGTGGGTTTGACGAAACAGGGCCGCGATCTGCGCGAAAAGGCCGAAGCGGTGCCGCACGCGGTGGGCGCGGCAGCGCAGTGTTCGCTGGACGAAGCGCAGGGCATGACGAAGATGCTGCACGCGCTGCGGGAGAAGCTGGCCGGAAGTCTTTGAGGTTGTGGGTGATGACTGTCATCATCCGGTTTTATAAATAGCGCACGATATTGTTGTTCACGATTTAAACTCTTAAGCAAGTCGCAAGTTCATCGTTGACCGCCAACCCGGGAAGGGTCCCGCAAGGCAAGCAGTACAAACTTTCATTCAAAGGAACCACACCATGTCGATCGAAAAAGTCCTCTACCGCGCCAACGCCACCGCCACCGGAGGCCGTGAAGGCCGTGGCGTCAGCGACGACGGCAACCTTGACGTCAAGCTGACCACCCCCCGCGAACTGGGCGGCGCCGGCGCAGCAGGCACGAACCCGGAACAACTGTTCGCCGTCGGCTACTCGGCTTGCTTCCTGGGCGCGATGAAGTTCGTCGCCAACCGCGACAAGATCGCGATCCCGGCGGACGTGTCGGTAAACGGCATCGTCGGCATCGGCGCGATTCCGACGGGTTTTGGCATCGAAGCAGAACTGAAGATTTCGCTGCCGGGCTTGGACCGCGCAGAAGCCGAAAAGCTGGTCGCGGCCGCACACATCGTGTGCCCGTACTCGAACGCAACGCGCGGCAACATTGATGTGACGTTGACGATCATCTGAGGGTGACGTCGCATTGATCAATGTGACGTGAGAGTGGGCCTCGCAGGTGAAGACTGATTTGGTCGGATGCCTGCGAGGCCCATTTCCTTTTGCCGCGCCACGAAGCTCTTCGTAGGTCGCCCGGCGCCGCGGTCACCGTGGGCACGATCGCCCACGATTGCGGTCCGGAGCCTTCGCTCCGGACTGCCCCTTCGTCATCTTCGTCCAGGCCTTCGGCCTTCCCTTCAGATTCCCTCGGGCGCATCGACGGCGCTCGCGCCCACGGTGACCGCGACGCCGTGCTACGAGGGTCTTTGGTATGCGGCGCTTCAAGACCTGTGTTCAGGGCAGGAGATCTGCGGGGCCGCCGAATTGCTGCCGCCCGGGCGGCGGCAATCGGCATCGGAGCTGTGGGTCGTCGGTGCGGTGTGCGCTTGCGCGCGTGCGGAGAGCGGCTTGCGAATGGTGCTCGTCAGTGTCAGACACTCGACGTTGCCATAGGCAAGAACCCGACCACACCGCAGCCACACGCGAAGCGTCATCGCCCCGACGCAAGACGCCGCGTAAGCCCCCGAAGGCCGCCCGCGCGGCCGCCGCGGGCGGGCCCTGCAAGATCTTTCTCTCTCCCCCCACCGTGGGCAAGAACCTAAAGAACTCGACTCGGCCCGCCGCCGGTAAAGCTGAAACCACACGAGCCCGTCGCAGCGGGGGCCTGGGTGCGCGGGGCGTGTAGATGCGCCCGACGGAATCCGAAGGCAGCCGCCGTAGGCGGCAACGAGGATGAGGACGGGGCAGTCCGGAGCGAAGGCTCCGGACCGCAATCGTAGCCCCGCGCACCCAGGCCCCCGCTGCGGCGGGCGTCTCAAGAACCCGCCTCACCGCCAGCCGACCAATCGTCACCCTCAATGCCCCCCACCCAAATAAGCCGCCACCACAGCCGGATCATGCTTCAACTTCTCCGCACTCCCATGCACAGAAATCCGCCCGTTTTCCAGCACATACCCATAATCCGCAACGTTTAACGCCGCCGCCGCAAACTGCTCCACCAGCAGCATCGTCACGCCTTCTTCCTTGAGCCGCGCAATGATCCGGAACACCTCTTCAACCAGAATCGGCGCCAGTCCCATCGAAGGCTCGTCCAGCAGCACCAATTCCGGATTCAGCATCACCGCGCGCGCCATCGCCAGCATCTGTTGCTCACCGCCCGACAGCGTCCCAGCCAGCTGATCCCGCCGTTCCTTCAACCGCGGGAACAGATCCATCGCTCGCCCCAGATCAGCTTGAACGTCACCCTTAGGCCGGCTACCCGTCAGACGCGGAAACGCACCCAGCAGCAGATTGTCGGTCACTGACAGCGTCGGAAACACCCGGCGCCCCTCCGGTGAATGCGCCAGTCCCAGCCGCGCGATGCGATGTGACTCCATCCCATCAATCCGCTTGCTACCCAGCGTGATCTCCCCCGCAGTCGGCCGGATCATCCCCGACAGCGCCCGCATCGTCGTCGTCTTCCCAGCCCCGTTCGAGCCGATCAGCGTCACCACCTTGGCTTTCGGCACTTCCATGCTGATGCCGTGCAGCACCTTCACCTTCCCGTAGCCTGCTTCCAGATTCTTGATCGATAGCATCTTCTTGTCCCCTTGGCGTCAGGCGGGCGCGCCGCCCAGATACGCCTCGATCACCTTGGCGTTGCTTTGCACTTCGTTAGGCAGGCCCTCGGCGATCTTCTGGCCGAAGTCCAGCACCGACACCGTGTCGCACACCCCCATCACCACGTCCATGTGGTGTTCGATGAGGATCAGCGTGATGCCGTGGTCGCGCACCTTGCGGATGATCGCCAGCAGCTCCACGATGTCAGGCGCCGTCAGGCCTGCCGCCGGTTCGTCCAGCAGCAGCAGTTGCGGATCCAGCGCCAGTGCGCGGGCGATCTCCAGGAGGCGCTGCTTGCCGTAGGGCAGGTTGCGCGCCTCTTCGCTGGCCAGCGATTCCAGGCCGACGAACTCCAGCAGCGCCATGGCCCGTGCCCGTGCGCCCTGTTCCTCGGTCTTCCACTTGGGCGTGCGCAGCGCGATGCCCGCCAGACCCGTCGTGAAGGTGTGATGCAGGCCCACTAGCACGTTCTCCAGCGCGGTCATTTCGCCGAAGAGTTGCACGTTCTGGAACGTGCGCGCGATGCCGGCTTCGGCGATGTCCGCGGGCGGAAGGCCGACGAGCGACTTGCCCCCGAACTCCACCGCGCCGGCCGTGGGCACGTAGATGCCGGTCAGCACGTTCATCATCGTGCTCTTGCCGGAACCGTTGGGTCCGATGAGCCCGTGGATGGTGCCGCGCTTGACGGTCAGGTCCACCTCGTTTAGGGCTTTCAGGCCGCCGAACTGCATCAGCACATTCTTGGCCGCCAGCAGGGTCTCGCCCTTGCCCGCGACGGCGTCCGGCACCGCATCCTGTTCCTTCACCAGGTCCTTCTTCACCGCCAGCGCCGCGCGCCGCGTCGAGAAGAACAGGTTGCGAACGAAGCCCACGATGCCGTCGGGCAGGTAGTACACGACGAACAGGATCATCGCGCCGAAAATGGTCAGGCGCCAATCGGTGACGGCGTCCAGCCAGTACGAGAAGATGGCCAGCACGATCGTGCCGATTACCGGCACCGCGACCTTGCGCGGCTCGGTGCGGCCCTTGGAGATGGCCACGACGCTGCCCACCGTCACCAGGATCGCCACCGCTAGCGCGATCAGGCGGAAGGTGCCGATGTCGTCCAGCATCTTGGGCAGCAGCACGATGATCGAGGCGCCCAGCAGCGCGCCGGTGCGGCTCTTGCGGCCGCCCATGATGATGGCCAGCAGGAACAGGATCGTCAGTTCGAAGTTGTACGTGTTCGGCGAAATGTACTGTTCCGAATACGAGTACAGCGCGCCCGCCAGGCCGGCAAAGCCGGCGCTGATGACGAAGGCGATCACCTTGTGCCGGTACACCGACACGCCCATGCAATCGGATGCGATCGGGCTGTCGCGCAAGGCTTCGAACGAGCGGCCCAGGTGCGACTTCAAGATCCGGTGCACCACGATCAGCGAGATCACCAGCAGCGCGGCGACCAGCCAGAAGTACTCGGCCTTGGTCAGCACGTGGCCGGCGATGGACGGCTTGGTGACCTTGATGCCCAGCGGGCCTTCGGTCAGGAAGGTCATCTCGTTGATCAGAATCTGGATGATCGTGCCGAAGGCCAGCGTCACCATCGCCAGATAGGGGCCGGTGACGCGCAGCGCCGGCAGCGCCAGCACTGCGCCAAAGGCGGCGGCGATGACGATGGCGGCGGGCAGTGTCAGCCAGATGGGAATCTGCAGGTGAAAGACCAGCACGCCGGCCACGTACGAGCCGATGCCGAACAAGCCGGCGTGGCCCAGCGACACCTGGCCGGTGTAGCCCACCACGATATCGAGCCCGAACAGCAGGATCGAATAGATCATGATGGTTTCAATCAAGTGCAGGTAATACGTGTTGGTCACGCCCAGCGGCACGGCGGCCAGGCAGGCCACGGCCACGATGGATAGGAGAAGATGCAGGGGTTTCATCGCTTACACCTTCTTGATCGCGGTCTTGCCGAACAGGCCGGCGGGCTTGAAGGTCAGAACGAGCAGCAGCAATACCAATCCCGGCACGTCTTTGTATCCCGTTGATAGATAGAAACCGGTGGTCGTTTCGGCGATCCCCAGGATCAGCCCGCCCACCACGACACCCATCCCGCTGGACAGGCCGCCAATGATCGCGACGGCAAATGCCTTCAGGCCCAGCACAGCGCCCATCGTGGCGCCGGTCAGCGTCAGCGGCGCGACCAGCACGCCGGCAAACGCCGCGGTCAGCGACGACAGTGCGTACGAGAACGTGATGACCATGCCGGTGTTGATGCCCATCAGGCCGGCCGCGTCGCGGTCGTTGGACGTGGCGACGAAGGCTTTGCCGTAGATGGATTTGCGGTTGAAGATTTCCACCAGAATCATCATGCCCAGCGCGCCGAACACCACCAGCAGCTCCATCGGCAGCACGTTGGCGCCCAGCACCTGAATCGGCGCCTCGGGCAGCGGCGAGGGAAAGCGCAGGTCGTCGCGGCCCCAGATGTTTTCGGCCACGTTCTTGAAGATGATGCCCAGCGCAATGGTGGCCATGATCCAGCCGAATTCCGATCGCGTCTTGATGGCGGGCCGTACGCCCACGCGTTCGACCAGCGCGCCCTGCGCGAAGCCGAAGATGCAGACGATGGGAATCATGACCCAGTAGTTCACGCCCAGTCCGACGAGCGTGAGGCCGACGAGCGCACCCAGCATCAGGGCTTCGCCCTGGCCGAAGTTCAAGGTGCCCGATGTGGCGAAGGTGAGCTGGTAGCCGAACGCAATGACCGCATAGATCATGCCTAGCGCGATACCGCTATAGATGAGCTGTAGAAGAATCATGGTGTGTGTCTTGAGGCGCTGTGTTCCGTCCCAACCCCCTTGGGCAGAACGCTGTTTTCAGGCGGCTGCATGCCCCGCGCCCGAAGCTTCAGGCGCGGGTGGCGGCGGCCGGGCAGCCGCCGCCTTCCTGCTTGTCGGGATTTAGTTGGCCTTGATGACCCGGCCGCCCTTGACCTCGCCGATGACCACTTCCTTCGCGGTGATCGCGTCGTGGTTGTCGTGCGAGAAGGGCTTGTTGTAGGTCATCACCACGCCCTCGACCGGGGTCTGCAGGTTTTCCAGTGCTTCGCGCACCTTGGGACCGTCGGTCGAGTTCGCCTGCTTGATGGCCGCGGCCAAGAGGAAGATGGAGTCATAGCCCTGCGCCGCCGACACCGGCGAATCGATGCGGTTGTTCTTGGGCTTGAACTTGGCCAGGTAGGCGTCGATGAACGCCTTGCGCTTGGGCGTGTCCGGGTCCTGGATGAAGGTCTGCGGCATGCGCGCGCCTTCACCGTTGGCGCCGGAGTTGTCGATGTAGTTGGCCATGGACAGCGTCCAGCTGCCGATGATCGGCACCTTCCAGCCCAGCTTGGTCATGCCGTTGGCGACCTGGGCCAGCTCCGGGCCGATACCGTAGGTCAGCACGGCTTCGGCCCCCGCGGCCTTGGCCTTGAGCAGCTGGGCCGTCATGTCGACGTCCTTGATGTTGAACTTCTCGACGGCGACCGGCTTGATGCCCTTGGCGTCCAGGGCCTTTTCCAGGTCCTCGCGGCCGAGCTGGCCGTAGTTGGTGGAGTCGGCCAGGATCGCGACCTTCTTGAAGCCGCGGCGCGTGATCGCTTCTTCCACGATCATCGGGGCCTGGATGCTGTCGTGGGCCGCATTGCGGAACACGTAGTTGTCGGGGTATTCAGGCGCCTTGAACTGATGCGTGATCACGCTGCCGGTGGCCACGTTGTTGAACACCGGGATCTTGGCGTCCTGGTAGAAACGTTGGGAGGCCAATGCGACGCCGGTGTTGATGTAGCCGACGGTGGCGGTCACCTGTTCCTTGTTGATCAGTTCCTGCGCGATCTGTACGCCGCGCTCGTTCTTGGCTTCGTCATCGCGTTCGACCGCGACGAGCTGACGGCCCATCACGCCGCCGTTCTTGTTGATCTCTTCAATGGCAAGGCGAACGCCGTCGCGCATGCTGACGCCCATGGAGGACGATCCGCCCGTGTAGGGGCCGGCCACGCCGATCTTGATGGGGTCGGCGGCGTGGGACGCGGCCGATACGGCAAATGCAAGGGTTCCTGCAAGCAGCTTCAAACGAAAATCCATGGATGTCTCCGTTGTAATTGGGTGAACTGCGTGGAAAGCCGTGTGCCGGCGCCAATCGGCGGATGGTGTTTTGTTGGCGCGCTCCTTTGTTGCGTGTCGTGACTGTCTGCTTAATCGCTTACGCGAATCTGACCCGGCGGTGCTTTTCCGCGTAAATACCTAGTGCGGATGCAAGGTTCCTTTCAGCTTGCTGAATGCTGTGAGTGGAATGGGCGGTGAGATGGGCGTGCGTCGGTGTTGCGTTCGCAATGCGTCCGCTTCCGCTTGTCCACACAGCGTGTCTCCGGGACGTGCGCAGTCACGCTGGCCGCATCCTAGCGATCAGGGTGCGGCGTCGTGCGGAAATTCATTCCGCAGATAACTGGAAATTTATTCCTGACCGGCCTGCGGCCCGCATGGCCATTGGGCTGCGCGTTTGCAGACCTCGGCGAGCCATAGGGAAAACGCCTGGGCCGCGCCGCCCGGTGTGCGTGTGGCTTCGGTGCACAGGTAGTACTGCGACTCGCCAGGGATCTCCACATCCAGCACGCGAACGAGCTTGCCTTCGTCCAGCCACTCGGCGGCCAGCGATCGGCGAGTCAGCGCCACGCCCTGGCCGGCGCGCGCCGCGGCGAGCATCATGCCCAGGTCTACCAGCCACACGCCGCGCGACGGCTCGGGCCAGTCCAGGCCCGCCGCCGCCAGCCACGGACGCCAGGGTTCCATCGGGCAACGCAACAGGTCGGTGCGCGCCAGATCGGCGGGCCGCTTGAACGGGCCGCGCGCCGCTTGATAACTCGGTGCGCACACCGCGAACACCGGATCGTGCGTGAGCGGATGCGCATGAAGGCCGGGATATTTGCCGCTGCCAAAGCGGATCCAGACGTCGGCGTTGGGCGGCATGATGTCCAGGTAAGGAATGGACAGCATGATTTCAAGTTCGACGCCGGAGTTTGCCGCGGTGAAGCCGGGCAGGGCAGGAATCAGCACCTGCCGGGCGAATGTCGGCGTGGACACGACGCGCAGCGTTTCCAGCTTGGGTTCGTTGCGCTTGTGCAGCGAGGCGTCGGACAGCAGATCGAGCGCCGTACGCACCTGTTCCAGGTACTCGTGTCCGGCCGCGCTCAGCGTCGCACCGCGGCTGCTTCGAATGAACAGCGTGACGTCCAGCAGGGTTTCCAGCGAGGCGATGCGCTTGCCGATGGCGCTGGCGGTGACGAAGAGTTCTTCGCTCGCACGCTCGAAGGAACCCAGCCGCGCGGCCGCTTCGAACGCCTGGATGGCGGCAAGCGGCGGCAGGCGCACGTCTTTGGAAGGCGAAGGTCCACGCATGGCGCGTTGGCGGGCCGGCCCGGCGCCCGACAGAAAGTGGTGAGGCGCCGATTATAAAAGTGCCGGCGCGGGCACGCCGTGCCCGTACTGGCGCAGCACCTGGGCAATCTCCACCCGGTATCCGTCCAGCCATTGTGACTGCGCGGCCTTGGCCTGCTGATGCGCCGGATGCCGGATCAGCGCGTCCAACGCTTCAAGCGATTGCCAGTAATAGACATTGGCGAACAACCCGCGCGTGGTGTCTTCCCAGGATTCTTCCCCCAGGTAGCCCGGCATCGCGCGCGCCGCCTCTGCGATGCGCTGGTCGAGGCGGTGGAATGCGTCGTCGAACTGCTTTATGGCGAAGATGAACGTGGAGGTGTACATGGCGAGGCTCAGACGCCCTTCAGCGCCAGGCTGATCGCCAAACCAGCCATGACCACGGCGATGATGCCGTCCAGCGCGCGCCAGGCCGACGCGCTGGCAAAGAAGGGTGCAAAGAGCCGCGATCCGATGCCCAGTACCGCCAGCCACAGCAGGCTGGCGGTGAAAGCGCCGGCGGCGAAGGCCATGCGGGCGTCTTCGAAGCCGTGCGCCAGTGAGCCGACCACCACCATGTCCAGCCAGAAGTGCGGGTTCAGCAGCGAGAAACCCAGCGCGCCCAGCATGGCGGCGCGGCGCGACGGCACCACGTCGCGGGCGGCGGCCAGCCCCCCCGTGGCGGTCCAGGCGCGGCGCGCGGATTGCGCGGCGTACCAGGTCAGGAACGCCACGCCGAACCACAGCACGGCGGTCGTCAGCCAGGGGAACCACGCGGTCAGCGCCTGCAGGCCGGACACGCTGGCAAAGATGAAGACCGCGTCGATCAGCGCGCAGATGGCAACGACGCTCAGCAGATGCGCGCGCATGAGGCCCTGGCGCAGGATGAACGCGCTTTGCGCGCCCACGACGGCAAAGAGGCCCAGGCCCGTGGCCGTGCCGCTGGCCCAGGCGGTAAGGAAGGCGGGGGATGACAAGGTGGCAAACATGGAAAAAAGACCTGTGACTGCAACGCCTGTAGCGGCGCTTTGATGGGTGGCCGAATGCTGAGAGCGATCGGCAATGCGCCATTTTCCCTTGCCATGTATATGAAATACAGCTAATTTTCCTTCACTATATTAAGTATTTCTAATCTCATGAAAATCGATCACGGCAACCTGCGCGCCCTGGCCGCGGTGGTGCGCGAAGGGAGTTTCGAGCGCGCGGCGCTGTCGCTCAGCGTCACGCCGTCGGCGGTGTCGCAGCGGATCAAGGCGCTGGAAGACCGGATGGGCCGACTGCTGGTCCAACGCACGGTGCCGGCCGCCGCCACGGCAGACGGACAGGTGCTGGTGCAACTGGCCGAGCAGACCGCCTTGCTGGAGCACGACGCGCTGAACCGGCTGGGCGTCGCCGACGACGACGTGCCCCACGCCAGCATCCCCATCGCGGTCAACCACGACAGCCTGGAAACCTGGTTCGTCGACGCCGCCCTGCAATTCGCGGCGCGCACCCGCGCCACGCTGGACATGCTGTCCGAAGACCAGGATCACACGGCGGCGCTGCTGCGCAACGGCTCCGTGCTGGGCGCCGTGACCACGCTGGCCGATCCGGTGCAGGGCTGCCGCATCCACGCGCTGGGCAGCATGCGCTATGTGGCCACGTGCACGCCGGACTTCCACAAGCGCTACTTCGCCTCGGGCGTCAACGCGCAGACGCTGGCTCAGGCGCCCGTTCTGGTCTTCAACCGCAAGGACGCGCTGCAGGCGCGCTTTGCGCACAAGATCGCCGACCCCGCGCCGTGGGAGCCGCCGGTCTGGTGGGTGCCGTCCACGCGCGCCTTCGTGCAGGCCACGCTGGGCGGACTGGGCTGGACCATGAACCCGCTGCCACTCGTGCAGGAACATCTTGATGCCGGTCAACTCGTTCTGCTGCGCGGCCGGGCGTGGGAGGACGTGCCGCTCTACTGGCAGCATTGGCGGGTAAACTCCGAGGCCATGGAAGCCTTGACCGACTCGGTGCTGTCAGCCGCCCGCAGCCTGGTCAGGCGCCGCTAACGTCTCAGGAGGACACCCATGAACATCCGCAAGTTTGCCGTTGTTGCCGCGATCGGCCTGTGCACCGCCGGTTCGGCGTGGGCCAAGGACTACAAGGTCGGCCAGGTCGAAGTCGACGATCTCTGGGTCCGCGCCTCGGCGCCCGGACAGGCCAACGGTGCGGGGTACATGGATATCGACAACGATGCCAAGGCGCCGGACCGTCTGCTGTCGGTCTCGTCGGATGCCGCCGAACGCGTCGAACTGCACACCGTGCAGACCGAAAACGGCGTCTCCAAGATGCGTCAGGTCGAAGGCGGCATCGCGCTGCCCGCCGACACCGAGGTCAAGCTCAGCCCGGGCGGCTATCACGTCATGTTCATCAAGCTGAAGGCGCCGTTCAAGGATGGCGCCACCGTGCCCGCCACGCTCAAGTTTGAAAAGGCAGGCGAAGTGGCGGTGGAATTCAAGGTCAAGCCGGCTTCGCATAATCCCGGCATGAGCCACGATCACGGCGCGATGAAGCACTGATCTTTGCGCCACCCCGCCAGGCTGCGCGCTTTTTTAGCGGCGCAGGCGCGGGCGCGGGCCCATCCGCGGCCCGCCATCGCCGCAATGCAAAAGGCCGACTCATCCGAGTCGGCCTTTTGCATGCCGGGCCCGCGCGTTGTCGCGCGCGCTTCAGCGGGCGGCGATCAATACAGCCCTTGCTGACGCATGGCGTCCGCGACCTTGACGAAGCCGGCAATGTTGGCGCCGTCCAGGTAGTTCACGTACTCGCGCTCCGAATGGCCGTGGCGCACGCAGTTTTCGTGGATGTCGCGCATGATGGCATGCAGGCGGGTGTCCACTTCCTCGCGGGTCCACGACAGGCGGGCCGAGTTCTGGGCCATTTCCAGGCCCGACACGGCGACGCCGCCGGCGTTGCTGGCCTTGCCCGGCGCGTACAGCACGCGCGCGGCGATGAAGGCCTTGGCGGCGTCCAGCGTGGCGGGCATGTTGGCGCCTTCGGCAACCGCCAGCACGCCGTTCTTGATCAGCGTCTGGGCGTCCGACAGTTCCAGCTCATTCTGCGTGGCGCAGGGCAGGGCGACGTCGACGGGCACGTGCCACGGGCGCTTGCCGGCTTCGTACTGCAGGCCGAACTGGCGGGCGTAGGTGTCCAGGCGGCCGCGCAGGTCGTTCTTGATGTGCATCAGCGCCACAAGCTTCTCGTGGTTGAATCCGGCTTCGTCGACCACGGTGCCGTTCGAATCCGACACAGTGATGACGCGCGCGCCCAGCGCCATGGCCTTCTCGATGGCGTACTGCGCCACGTTGCCCGAGCCCGACACGGACACGCGCATGCCGTCGAAGGACTTGCCGACGCGCTTGAGCATTTCTTCGGCGAAGTAGACGGTGCCGTAGCCGGTGGCTTCGGGGCGGATCAGGCTGCCGCCGAAGGTCAGGCCCTTGCCGGTGAAGACGCTGGCGGTCGAGTTGGACAGCTTTTTCATCATGCCGGCCATGAAGCCGACTTCACGCGCGCCCACGCCGATATCGCCGGCGGGCACGTCGGTGTCCGGACCCAGGTGGCGATACAACTCGATCATCAGCGCCTGGCAGAAGCGCATGACTTCTGCGTCGGACTTGCCCTTGGGATCGAAGTCGGAACCGCCCTTGCCGCCGCCCATGGGCAGCGTGGTCAGCGAATTCTTCAGGGTCTGTTCGAAGGCGAGGAATTTCAGGATCGACAGGTTCACCGACGGGTGAAAGCGCATGCCGCCCTTGAAGGGGCCGATTGCGGAGCTGTGCTGGATGCGGAAGCCGCGGTTGACCTGGGCGCGGCCCTGATCGTCGGTCCAGCAGATGCGGAACTGGATGACGCGTTCCGGTTCGACCAGGCGTTCCAGCAGAGCGTGCTCGGCGTAGTGGGGATGCTTCTCGACGAAGGGCCACAAGCTGAGCATCACCTCCTGGACGGCTTGCATGAATTCGGGTTGCTGCGGGTCGCGCGCGGCGACGCCACGCAGGAAGTCGTCCAGACTCTGCACTTTCACCATGATCTCCTCGGGGGTGCTTCGAATAGGTGCGGAAATTGCGCCAAATTGGGGCGCGATCAGTTTGTTTTGGTGCATGGCTGCACCTGTATGGTGCGGGGATTGTAGGGGCAAAATGTTGCCCTGCGCAAAGCGAAAAACTGCGCCATCACCTTGATAACAAACGGATTTTTCCAGACGATAAACGGGGACGTATAAAAGCGGAGTGTTGATCGCCCGTGGATGGAAACCGGGCTGATCAAACGGGGGAGCTTGAAAATTCAGGGGTTTTTGAAGTGTCCCCGTTTAATTTCGCCGATGCGGCATAGGGCAGGGCGCCTTCTGATACGCCGCGGCGGGGCATCCGGCAGCGTCGCAAAGACGCCGCCGCCCGCTCGGCGCCCTTAATGCGTCCCTATATTTATTTTGAGAAAAATCACGCGCGCAAAGTGAAGTCGTAATCGATAGTCAACGGCGCGTGATCCGAGAAGCGTTCGTCCTTGTAGATGGCGACGCTGCGCGCCTTGGCCGCGATGCCGGGGGTCGCGATCTGGTAGTCGATGCGCCACCCGACGTTCTTGGCCCAGGCCTGGCCGCGATTGCTCCACCAGGTGTACTGGTCGGGGCGGTCGTCGATGGTGCGGAACACGTCCACAAAGCCGCGCTTGTCGAAGACGTCCGTCAGCCACGCGCGCTCTTCGGGCAGAAAGCCCGAATTCTTCATGTTGCCCTTCCAGTTCTTCAGGTCGATTTCCTTGTGCGCGATGTTCCAGTCGCCGCAAATGACGAATTCACGGCCGGTCGTCTTGTGCTCGTGCATCAGGGCATCGATCCACGGGCCGAAGCTGTCCAGGAAGCGGTACTTCGCCTGCTGGCGTTCGTCGCCACTGGAGCCGGAAGGCAGGTAGGCGCTGATGACCGACAGATCCTTCCAGTCGGCGCGGATGATGCGGCCTTCGCTATCGAACTCTTCACAATCAAAGCCGTTGTTCACGCGCTCGGCGGCATCTCGCAGGTAGATGCCCACGCCGCTGTAGCCCTTCTTCACGGCGTGGTGGAAGTGGCCGGTGTAGCCGGGCGGATGGCGCAGTTCGTCGGTCAGGTCCTCGTGGGATACCTTGATCTCCTGCAGGCACAGCACGTCGGCGGCGTGCTTTTCCATCCACGGTTGCAGGCCCTTTTTGAAGGCGGACCGGATGCCATTGAGGTTGATCGACGTGATGCGCAGCAAAGCGAAACTCCTGTAATGCGGCCGCAAGGGGGGCGGACAATGCCAGGAATTTAACCGACTCCGCCGCGGCCACCTGGAACAGCCCCGACAGCGGATAAAATGCGGGGTCTGCCACCTACCGGATCACCCTGCATGCCCGCCGCCCCGTCCTCCGTCACCGCCCTGGATTTCGTCCGTTTCGCCTTGAACGAGGGCGTTCTGCGCTTTGGCAGCTTCAAGGTCAAGTCGGGCCGCATCAGCCCCTATTTCTTCAACGCAGGCCTGTTCAACAATGGCCGTTCGGTCGGCAAGCTGGCGCAGTTCTACGCACAGGCGCTGCTGGATTCCGGGGTCGAGTTCGACATGCTGTTCGGCCCCGCGTACAAGGGCATCCCGCTGGCCACCGCCACCGCCGTGGCGCTGGCCGGCCACCCGGACATGCAGGGCCGCAGCGACGTACCGTTCGCCTACAACCGCAA
Organism: Achromobacter sp. GQ309; assembly: GCF_059759315.1. Taxonomy (NCBI): domain Bacteria; kingdom Pseudomonadati; phylum Pseudomonadota; class Betaproteobacteria; order Burkholderiales; family Alcaligenaceae; genus Achromobacter; species Achromobacter sp. GQ309. The sequence goes on along the minus strand of NZ_JCAXDP010000008.1, from coordinate 94,248 downwards.
GGAAGCCAAGGATCACGGCGAAGGCGGCACGCTGGTCGGCGCTCCGCTCAAAGGCAAGGTCGTCATCATTGACGACGTCATCACGGCCGGCACGTCGGTGCGCGAGTCCGTGGAAATCATCCGCGCCGCCGGCGCCGAACCGGCCGCCGTGCTGATCGCGATGGACCGCATGGAACGCGCCGGCCCGGACGACGCCCTGTCGCCGCATTCGGCCGTGCAGGACGTGGCCAAGACCTACGGCATCCCCGTGGTGGCGATTGCCTCGCTGACCGACATCCTGGCCCTGCTGCAGGATGATGCGTCGTTTGCGGAGAACCGGGATGCCGTGTTGGCGTATCGGACGAAGTACGGGGTGAAGTAAGCGTCTCGTTGCTGAAAGCAATGACAAAGGGCGGCCATGGGCCGCCCTTTGTCATTGCAAAGATGCGATTGCCAAAACGTCATTGCCACAGATAGGGCGCAACGGGTTCGGCGACGCCGTGCGGTTGCCCGAACACGGTGACGCCGCTGGCCCGCGCCGCGTCCGCCAGCTTGCGGTCAAAGGTGGCCAGGCACGCGCGCTGCCGCAGCGAGAGTTCGAGATAACTGGCGTCGTAGGCAGTCAACCCATGGGCGCGGGCAAGCTGGCAGGTGCGCGCGATGCTGGAAGCCGCATCGTCGTTGTCGGCGGCGATGGGCAGGTTGTCGAGAAGTTGATTGAACGCAGCGACCTGGGCCCGCGAAATTCGCTGGCTGCGCTCTGCACGCAAAACGCCATTGGCAACTTCCACGCGCCAGATGTGAGGCACGGTGTTTTGCGAGCCGTGCGCGACGTCGAGCAGATGCTGGGCAAGCAGCGATTTGTGGACATCCACGCGGTACAGCAGCCAGGCAAGGGCGACCGACGCGTCCGGCACCAGACGGATGGTGTTCATTCCCGGCCTTCTTCAATCCAGGCGCGGATGATGTCGTGGGAGACCGGAGCCGCGGTGTGCAGGCGCTTCATGGCCTCCAGGGCATCGTGCGCGTTCAGTGAGGTATCGGGCAGGACGGGCGTCAGCCTTGCGCGGCGCACGCCGTCGACAGCGATGATGAAGTGCTGCCCCTGGCTGAGGGCCTGCAGGTAATCGGTGAATCGGTGCAGCAAGTCGTTGCTGCTGACCTCGGTGTAGTTCATGGCCAAGCCTCCGGCGAAATCGACCAGATCATTCTTGGCCAAACAAAAGGCCGCGGCAATATGCCGCGGCCCCCGATTCAGTCTGATATTGCGCCGGTTCTCCGCGAGGAGAACCGGCGGTCCATCAACTATCCAGCTTCTGCTTCAGCAGATCATTCACCTGCTGCGGATTGGCCTTGCCGCGGGCGGCCTTCATGATCTGGCCGACCAGGGAGTTGAACGCCTTCTGCTTGCCGGCGCGGTACTCCTCGACGATCGCCGGGTTGGCGGCCAGCACCTCGTCGATCATCGCGCCGATGGCGCCCGTGTCGCTGATCTGCTTCAGGCCGCGCGATTCGATGATGGCGTCGGCATCGCCGCCGTTTTCGCCAGCCCACATGGCGCCGAAGACTTCGCGGGCGATCTTGTTGGAGATCGTGCCGTCGATGATGCGGCCGATCAGGGCCGCCAGCGCCGGCGCCGCGACGGGCGATTCGGCGATGGTCTTTTCTTCCTTGTTGAGCACGGCGGCGACTTCGCCCATGACCCAGTTGGACGCGAGCTTGGCTTGGCCGGCTGGCAGCGCGTTGGCGACCGCCTGGAAGTACGCGGCCAGATCGCGGCTGATGGTCAGTTGCGCGGCGTCGTACGCGGGCAGGCCGTATTCCGTTTCGAAGCGGGCGCGCTGGGCGGCCGGCAGTTCGGGCATGGCGGCGCGGACCTCGTCCACCCACGCGCTGGAGATCACCAGCGTGGGCAGATCGGGATCGGGGAAGTAGCGGTAGTCGTGCGCGTCTTCCTTGCTGCGCATGCTGCGCGTTTCGTCGCGGTCGGCATCGTACAGGCGCGTTTCCTGGACGACGGTGCCGCCGTCCTCGATCAGCTCGATCTGGCGGCGCGCTTCGTAGGTGATGGCGCGTTCCAGGAAGCGGAACGAGTTGACGTTCTTGATCTCGGTGCGGGTGCCGAATTCCTTCTGGCCTACCGGGCGGACCGACACGTTGGCATCGCAGCGGAAGGAGCCTTCCTGCATGTTTCCGTCGCAAATGCCGAGCCACACGACCAGGCTGTGCAGCGCGCGCGCGTAGGCCACGGCCTCGGCAGCCGAGCGCATTTCGGGCTCGGTCACGATTTCCAGCAGCGGGGTGCCGGCGCGGTTCAGGTCGATGCCGCTGGCCGGGCTGCCATTGCCCAGGTTGAAGTCGTCGTGCAGGGACTTGCCGGCGTCTTCTTCAAGGTGGGCGCGCGTCAGGTTGACGGTCTTTTCTTCTTCGCCGACGAAGAATGACAGCGAGCCGCCCACCACCACCGGCAGCTCGTACTGGCTGATCTGGTAGCCCTTGGGCAGGTCAGGGTAGAAATAATTCTTGCGCGCAAAAACCGAGCGCGGGGCGATCTTGGCGCCCACGGCCAGGCCAAAGCGGATGGCGCGTTCGGCCGCGCCGCGGTTCATGACCGGCAGGCTGCCCGGCAGGGCCAGGTCAACCTCGTTCGCCTGCGTGTTGGGTGCGGCGCCGAATTGCGTGCTGCTGCCCGAAAAGATCTTGGAGTCCGTGGAAAGCTGCGTGTGCGTTTCCAGGCCGATGACGATTTCCCAGTTCATGTTCTCAGCCTTGCTGGACAGGGGCACGCTGATGCCAGTCCGTCACGTGTTGGTAGCGGTCGGCGATGGCCAGCAGGCGGCCTTCGTCGAAGTAGTTGCCGATGATCTGCAGGCCGATGGGGCGATTCTGCTTTTCGCCGCCGAAGCCGCAGGGGATCGACATGGCGGGCAGGCCCGCCAGGCTGACGCCCAGCGTGTAGACGTCGGCCAGCCAGTCGGCGGTCGGGTCGTCGCGGTTGTCGCCGATGTTCTTGGCGACCGACGGCGTCACCGGTCCCATGATGACGTCGCACTGGTCGGCATAGGCGCGCTGGAAGTCCTGCGCGATCAGGCGGCGCAGGCGCTGCGCCTGCAGGTAGTAGGCGTCGTAATAGCCGTGGGACAGCACGTAGGTGCCGATCAGGATGCGGCGCTTGACCTCGTCGCCGAAGCCTTCGGCGCGCGAGCGGCTTATCATCTCGTTCAGGTCGCCATACTGCTTGGCGCGATGGCCGTAGCGCACGCCGTCGTAGCGGGCCAGGTTGCTGGACGCTTCGGCGGGGGCGATGACGTAATACGCCGGAATGGCCAGCTCGGTGCGCGGCAGCGAGACGGGCACGCGCACGGCGCCCAGCGCCTCGAATTGCTCAAGCGCGGCCTGCACGGCGGCGGCCACATCGGGGGCCAGGCCGGCGCCGAAATACTCTTCGGGCACACCGATGCGCAGGCCTTTGAGCGGCTGGCTGCCGGCGGCGTCAAAACGGGCTTGCGCGGCGTCGAAGTCGCGGCGCACGCGGCCGGGTTCGTTGACCGCGCCATCGCATTTTTCGAGGCTGGTGGCGTCGCGCGGATCGAAGCCGCTGATGACGTCCAGGATTTCAAGCAGGTCGCGGCTGCTGGGGGCCAGCGGGCCGGCCTGGTCCAGGCTGGAGCCGAAGGCCACCATGCCGTAACGCGACACGGTGCCGTAAGTGGGCTTGATGCCGCTGACACCGCACAGCGCGGCGGGTTGGCGGACCGAGCCACCGGTGTCGGTGCCGGTGGCGGCGGCGACCAGGCGGGCGGCCACGGCGGCGGCCGAACCGCCCGACGAGCCGCCGGGTACGGCGGCGTGATCCCAGGGGTTCTTCACGGCGCCGTATGCCGAGTTCTCGTTGCCAGAGCCCATGGCAAATTCGTCGCAGTTCAGCTTGCCCAGCGACACCGCGCCGGCCGCGCCCAGGCGTTCCACGACGGTCGCGTCGAACGGGCTGACGTAACCGTCGAGCATCTTGCTGCCCGCGGTAGTGCGCCAGCCGCGCGTCACGAACGCGTCCTTGTGGGCGATCGGGATGCCGGCCAGCGGACCCGCGGTGCCGGCTGCCAGTGCAGCGTCGGCCGCGCGGGCCTGGGCCAGCGTCAATTCGGCGTCAATATGTAAAAAGGAATTCAGGCCGCTGGCCGCTTCGGCGGCCGACAGGGCGCTTTGCGCCAGGTCTACCGCGCTGACTTCGCGTTGCGCGAGGGCCGCGCGCAACGCGGCGATCCCCTCGAATTGGGTATGCAGGGCAGGTTTCGTCATGACTTAATCCAGGACCTTGGGAACCAGGAACAGGCCGTCCTGGGCATCGGGCGCGTTGGCCAGCAGTTCCTGGCGGCGGGCTTCCGATCCGGCTTCGGTCACGGCGTCTTCACGCAGGCGCAATACGATATCCTCGTGCGCGGACAGGGGATGAGCCAGGGGTTCGACGCCTTGGGTATCGACGGACTGAAGCCGTTCGATCAGGTGGAGGATGCCGTTGAGTTCGGCCTGCGCGACGGTGCGCTGGTCGGGGGTCAGTTCGATTCTGGCCAGCCGGGCAATGCGGGCCACATCTTTGTCGTTGAGCGCCATGGGGGATTGCAAAAATCGGTAAGCGAAGGCCGCGGGGCGGGAGTGGGCAGTATGCATACGCCAAACCCGTTACAAAGCTTGAATAGCCTGCATTTATGCGCTATTTCCGGGGAAATTATAAGTTATGATTCACGGTTTAATCGCCGTGATGACAGGCGGACCCGTTGTTTCACGGGCCAAACGCCCCGCGGCTTGACCCCAATTCCCCCCAGAATTTAGCTGAGCTCCCATGTTCGGATTCCTGCGCAGTTATTTTTCCAGCGATATGGCGATTGACCTAGGTACCGCCAATACGCTGATTTACGTCCGCGGCAAGGGCATCGTTCTCGATGAGCCTTCCGTGGTCGCAATCCGTCATGAAGGCGGCCCCCACGGCAAGAAGATCATTCAGGCCGTCGGGCACGAAGCCAAGCAGATGCTCGGTCGCGTTCCCGGCAACATCGAGGCCATTCGGCCCATGAAAGACGGCGTGATTGCCGACTTCACGGTCACCGAACAGATGCTCAAGCAGTTCATCCGCATGGTGCACCCCCGCAACATGCTGGCGCCCAGCCCGCGGATCATCGTCTGCGTGCCTTGCGGCTCCACCCAGGTTGAACGCCGCGCCATCCGTGAATCGGCGCTCGGCGCCGGCGCTTCCCACGTCTTCCTGATCGAAGAACCCATGGCCGCCGCCATTGGCGCCGGCCTGGCCGTGTCCGACGCCAGCGGCTCGATGGTCGTCGACATCGGCGGCGGCACCACCGAAGTGGCCGTCATCTCGCTGGGCGGCATGGTCTACAAGGGTTCCGTGCGCGTCGGCGGCGACAAGTTCGACGAAGCCATCGTCAACTACATCCGCCGCAACTACGGCATGCTGATCGGCGAACCCACGGCCGAACTGATCAAGAAGGAAATCGGCTCGGCGTTCCCGGGTTCCGAAGTCCGCGAAATCGAAGTCAAGGGCCGCAATCTGGCCGAAGGCGTGCCGCGCAGCTTCACGGTCTCGTCCAACGAGATCCTCGAATCGCTGACCGATCCGCTCAACCAGATCGTTTCCGCCGTCAAGATCGCGCTCGAACAGACGCCGCCCGAACTGGGCGCCGACATCACCGACAAGGGCATCGCCCTGACTGGTGGCGGCGCGCTCCTGCGTGACCTGGACCGCCTGCTGCAAGAAGAAACCGGCCTGCCGGTCGTGGTGGCCGACGATCCCCTGACCTGCGTCGTGCGCGGTTGCGGCGAGGCGCTGGAACACCTTGAGAAACTGGGCGCCATCTTCATCAACGACTAATATTGCCCGCCAGCCCGGAGCCCCGCTTTTTTCTGGCTCCGGCCGCTGCGGGGGCCTCGGACGCGGGCGCCCGGGCTGAGATTCATGCAACGACAAGGGACTCCCCCCCTATTCAGGCGCGGCCCACCGGCAGAGGTGCGGCTGGTCGTTCTGGTCGTCCTTGCTCTGGCCCTGATCGTCATGGATTCCCAATGGCGCATGCTGGAACCGGCGCGCCGCGCGATTGCCGTAGGGCTTTATCCGTTCCAGCGTGCCGTCATGGCGCCGCGCGATCTCGTCCAGCAAGTCAACGAATGGGTTAACGCGGCCAACCTCATCCGCAGCGAAAACGAAGCCTTGCAGCGTCAGCGCATCGAACTCGCCCAGGTTGCATCCCACGCGGCGCAGCTTGCCGCCGAAAACTCCCAGCTTCGCCGCCTGCTTGGCGTGACCGACACCGTGGCGCAGTCCGCCGTGGTCGTTGAAGTCATGTACGAACCCACCAACGCGTTCACGCAGCGCCTGGTCTTCAACAAGGGCAGCAAGGCTGGCTTGGCGCCCGGCATGCCCGTCATCGACGAAGGCGGTGTGGTTGGCCAGATCGTTCGCGTGACGCCCATGACCGCCGAGGCGGCGCTCGTCACCGACGAGCAGGTATCCATCCCCGTGCAACTTCTGCGCAACGGACTTCGTCTGATTGCGTTCGGCGGCAACTCGCCCGGCAAGATGGAAGTGCGTTACCTAGCGGCCAATGCCGACATCAAGGAAGGCGATACTATTGTCACCAGCGGCGTCGGCGGCCTCTTTCCCGCTGGCCTGCCCGTGGCCAAGGTGACCTCGGTGGAACGCGATACCGCCTCAGGTTTCGCGCGCGCCGTATGTGAACCGCTGGCCCATCCCGAACGCTATCGCCATTTCCTGGTTCTGCAGGTGGATGTGGATCGCGCCGAGTCCAACCGTCAGGAGGTCGATTCCGGTGGATCGGACTAACCAACACGCTGCGGGGCAGTCCCCGCGCCGCCTTGGCACGCCCAGCAACGTGCATCCCGACCGGCTGTCGGGTCCCGCGCATGCCTTCTTCGTGTGGGGCACCGTCCTGCTCGCCTGGCTGGTGTCGCTGCTGCCGTGGCGTCTGTGGCAGGGCGCGCCCGACGTGCTGCTGCTCATCATCGCTTTCTGGTGCGTGCACGAGCCGCGCCGCGTCGGCCTCTTTACCGCGTTCTTTTTCGGCGTGCTGATGGACGTGCACGACGCGGGCCTCTTGGGTGAGCACGCGCTGTCGTACACGCTCGTCGCCTACGGCGCGGTGGTCCTGCACCGCCGGCTGCAACGGTTCGACCTCTGGAGCCAGGCGATGCACATGCTGCCTGTGTTCTTCATTGCGCGCTTCGTCACCCAGATCATCCACGCGTGGCTGGCCGGGAAATGGCCGGGCTGGGACTGGGGCATCAGCGTGCTGCTGACGGCTGCGTTGTGGCCGCTGGCGGGTTGGGTGCTGCACCTGCCGCAACGCGGTGTCGACGACGCCGAATCCTCATCCGCCTGACGGCGGCGTTGCGTCATGTTTGAATTCAAGAAAACCGGCCAGCAGCAGAAGCAGCGCTTTCGCCTGCGCGCCTGGGTGGGCGGCGCCTTCGCCCTGGTCTGCTTCGGCGTGCTGGTGGGCCGTTTCTGGTATCTGCAGGTCGACCGCTACGAGGGCCTGTCCGAACGCGCCGACCGCAACCGCATCGCGGTCGTGCCGATTCCGCCGCGCCGCGGCGAGATCCTGGACCGCAACGGCGAAGTCCTGGCCCGCAACTACCGCACCTACACGCTCGAAGTCGTACCGGCCCACGCGGGCAACATGAACGAACTCTTCGAGCGCCTGACCGAAGTCGTCTACATCAGCCCGTCCGACCAGCGCCGCTTCAAGCGCCGCGCGGCTGAATCCAGCCGCTACGCCAGCCTGCAACTGCGCAACAACCTCAACGAAACCGAAGCCGCGTGGTTTGCCGCGCACGCCTTCCAGTTCCCGGGTGTCGAACTGCGCGCCCGCTGGGTGCGCGAGTACCCGCAGGGCGTGTCGGCCGCGCACGTGGTCGGCTACATCGGCCGCATCGCCGACAACGACATCGAAGAGCTGGACCGAGCCGGGCAGCTCGGCAACTACCGCGGCACCGAGGTCATCGGCAAGAAGGGCATCGAAAAGACCTGGGAAGAGCAGCTGCACGGCCGCACGGGCCTCGAAGAAGTCGAGGTCACCGCCGGCGGCCGGCCCATGCGCACGCTGCGCCGCATCGATCCGGTGCCGGGCTCGGACATCATGCTGTCCATCGACATGGGCCTGCAGAAGGTGGCCGAAGAGGCCTTCGAGGGCCAGCGCGGCGCACTCGTCGCCATCGACCCGGATACGGGCGAGGTCCTGGCGTTCGTGTCGCAGCCGTCGTTCGACCCGAACCTGTTCGTGGATGGCATCGACGTCGACAACTGGCGCATGCTGAACGAATCGCCGGACCATCCGCTGATCAACCGTCCCCTGTACGGCACGTATCCCATCGGCTCCACCTACAAGCCTTTCGTGGCGCTGGCCGCGCTGGAACTGGGCAAGCGCCGCGCGACCGACCGGGTTTCGGACCCGGGCTATTACGAATTCGGCGGACAGAAGTTCCGCAACGCGGGCGGCGCGGCCTACGGCATGACGGACATGCACAAGGCCATCGTCGTGTCGTCCGACACTTATTTCTATTCGCTCGGCCCTGAAATCGGCGTGAACGCCCTGCACGATTTCACCAAGCAGTTCGGGTTCGGCCAGATCACCGGCATCGACCTGGAAGGCGAGAAACGCGGCGTGCTGCCGTCCACCGACTGGAAGCGCTCGGCCTACAAGGACAAGGAGCGCCAGCGCTGGTACGCGGGCGAAACGATTTCCGTGGCGGTGGGTCAGGGCTACAACGCCTTTACGCTGCTGCAATTGGCACAGGGCACGTCCACGCTGGCCAACAACGGCTTGTACCGCCGCCCGCACCTGGTGCACGCGGTGCGCGATTCGCGCTCGGGCGTGGCCAAGCCCACCGAGGCACCGCCGGACTACCGCATACCCCTCAAGCAGGCCAACGTGGACGTCATCAAGAACGCCATGGCCGACGTGGTGCGCGCCGGCACGGCGCGGCGCGCGTTCGCCAACACGCCGTACCAGGCGGCCGGCAAGACTGGCACGGCGCAGGTGTTCAGTCTGCGTGGCGGCCACTACCGGGCCAGCGCGATCGACGAACGCCTGCGCGATCACGCGCTGTTCATGGGCTTCGCGCCGCTCGAGCAACCGCGCATCGCCGTGGCGCTGATCGTCGAAAACGCCGGCTGGGGCGCCAGCGTGGCGGCCCCCGTCGCGCGCAAGGTCTTCGATTACTGGCTGGCCAAGGATCGCCAGGACAAGATCGCGCGTCCCCAGCCCGCCGACACCATGGCGACCGTCGATGACATCGCCTCCGACCTGGTGCGCCAACAATGAAACGTCTTGGCCTGATTCTGCTGCGCGTGTTCACGGCCTTCGACTGGCCGCTGCTCGCGATCCTGATGATGTTCGCGGCGCTGGGCCTGACGGTGATGCACTCGGCCGTCGGTGGCACGGATTGGCGCTTCGCGGAACAGTCGCGCAACTTCATCATCGCGTTCTTCGCGATGTGGACAATGGCGCTGATTCCGCCAAAGCTGCTGATGAAGCTGGCGTTGCCGTTCTATGTGGTGGGCGTGGTGCTGCTGCTGGGCGTCGAGTTCTTCGGCGAAACCAGCAAGGGCGCAACCCGCTGGTTGAACCTGGGCGTGACCCGCATCCAGCCGTCCGAGATGATGAAGATCGCGGTGCCGATGATGCTGGCCTGGTATTTCCAGCGCCACGAAGGCGCGGTCCGCGTGCGCGACTTCCTCGCCGCCGCCGCGATGCTGGCCGCACCTTTTGGCCTGATCGTGCTGCAGCCCGACCTGGGCACGGCGCTGCTGGTGTTCGGCGCGGGCTTTTTCGTGATCTATTTCGCGGGACTGTCGTTCAAACTGCTGGTGCCGGTGATGCTGGCCGGCGTCATTGCCATCGGCACACTGGTCTATTACGAAGATCAGCTCTGCGAGCCGGATGTGGACTGGGTGGTGCTGCATGAATACCAGAAGCACCGGGTCTGCACACTGCTCAACCCCAGCTCCGATCCGCTGGGCAAGGGCTTTCACACGATCCAGTCAATGATCGCAGTGGGCTCGGGCGGCGTCTACGGCAAGGGCTACATGAAGGGAACGCAGACGCACCTGGACTTCATCCCGGAACGCACGACTGACTTCATCTTTGCCGTGTACGCCGAGGAATTCGGCTTGTACGGCGGTATTGCGATCCTGGTGCTGTACGGCCTGATGATGGCGCGCGGTCTGACGATCGCATCCCGGGCTGCGTCGCAATTCGGCCGGCTGCTGGCGGGAGCGCTGACGATGATGCTGTTCATCTACGTGTTCGTGAACGTAGGCATGGTGACGGGGATATTGCCCGTGGTGGGGGTGCCGTTGCCGTTCATGAGTTATGGGGGGACGGCGTTGTTCACGATGGGGATTGCGTTTGGGATCATGATGAGTATTAGTCGGCATCGGTCTGTGAAGACTTGATGGTGGTTTGCTGATCGAATTCCTTGGTCGCTGCGTAGTCTTTATCTCCTGCATTTGTTGGCTCCTGTTGCCTGGGGCGCTTCGCAGGTCGGTGATCTTGGCGCCAAGAAGTTCTTCGTAGGTCGCCCGACGCCGCGGTCACCGTGGGCACGATCGCCCACGATTGCGGTCCGGAGCCTTCGCTCCGGACTGCCCCTTCGTCATCTTCGTCCAGGCCTTCGGCCTTCCCTTCAGATTCCCTCGGGCGCATCGACGGCGCTCGCGCCCACGGTGACCGCGACGCCGTGCTGCCGGGGTCTTTGGTATGGGGCGCTGCAAGACCTGTGGTCAGGGTAGGAGATCTGCGGGGCCGCCGAATTGCTGCCGCCCGGGCGGCGGCAATCGGCATCGGGGTGGTGGGACGTCGTCGCGATGTTCGCTTCGCGCTGGTGGAGATCGGTGTGCTGATGGCATCACGATCAAGAGGGAGGGGCGGTGATGGGCGGCGCGCGTCGACCGCCAGCCACAGCTTCCCGACCCGTTCGCGCGCCGCCCATCGGGCACTGGAGTTCAAGTGACGATTAATGGCCAGGCTAGCGCGATTTGCAGCTGGTTTTAGGCACCGGAATGAGCGACGGGTTTCGATCTTCTGCCGGTGTCAGACACCGGAAACGGTCTTACGAGTTTGCTGGTGTCTGACACCGGAAACGGTCTTACGAGTTTGCTGGTGTCTGACACCGGAAACGGTCTTACGAGTTTGCTGGTGTCTGACACCGGAAACGGTCTTACGAGTTTGCTGGTGTCAAACACCGGAATCAGTCTTACGCGTTTGCTGGCGTCAGGCACCTATAGCAATTGCAGCTACACGCGAAGCGTCATCGCCCCGACGCAAGACGCCGCGTAAGCCCCCAAAGGCCGCCCGCGCGGCCGGCCGGGGGCGGGCCCCGCAAGATCTTTCTCTCTCCCACACCGTGGGCAAGAACCTAAAGAACCCAACTCGCCCCGCCGCCGGCAAAGCTGAAGCAACCGGAGCACGTCGTAGCGGGGGCTTGGGTGCGCGGGGCGTGTAGATGCGCCCGACGGAAACCGAAGGGAGCCGAAGGCGGACGAGGTTGAGGACGGGGCAGTCCGGAGCGAAGGCTCCGGACCGCAATCGTAGCCCCGCGCACCCAAGCCCCCGCTGCGGCGGGCGTCTAAAGAACCCCGCACAATGCCAGCCCAAAAACCTTCCTCACGGCAACGCTTCAGGCACCCCAAGCTCCACAGCCAACTTCGTCAACCCATCCCAGATCCGGCTATCAAATTCCACCGAATCCGCATTGACCGCCCGATTCCGAGCTTCGTATTCACCCGGATACTGCACCGACTCAACCCCAGGCTGCGGCTTGCACGCATGCAGGTAGTCGATGAACGCGCCGACTTCCATCGACCGCCAGTCAGTATTGAAGTCCACCTGCGGATCCAGCAGCAGCGCGAACATGTTGTTGGTCGCCACCCCGATGCGAGGATGTTCAGGCTGGATCGTGCCGCCGCCGGACAAGACGCCCGCGAGCAGTTCGGCCACCAGCCCCAGTGCGTAACCTTTGTGGCCGCCGAATGGCAACAACGCGCCGGGAGGATCGGTAAAGAGCGCACCCGGGTCAGTCGTCGGGTTGCCGTCTGCATCGATCAGCGACCCTGGCGGCGCCTGTTCACCCTTGGCAGCCAGCACGCGCGCCTTGTTCACCGCGATCGAGCTGGTCGCCATGTCCACAATGAACGGCGGGCGGCCGCCAGGCAACGGGCCCGCGAAGCACAGCGGGTTTGTGGTCAGGCACGCTTGCGCGCCGCCGAACGGGGCGACGGTGGGCGAGCGGTTGATCACGTTGGTGAAGGCCAGCAGGATCAGCCCCTTGGCCGCCACCATTTCACCGAAATGGCCCATGCGGCCAAGGTGATGGCTGTGGCGCAGGGTCAGAATGCACTGGCCGTGTTCCTGCGTGCGCTCTATCGCCTTTTCGATGACCACCTTGCCCACGTATTGACCCAGTCCGTGGTGGCCATCGTAGGCCAGCATGGCGCCGCGGTCGTTGAGGAGTTCGGGGCGGCCGTCGGGCTGAGCCAGGCCCTCGGACAGCACGCGGCGGTAGTTTGTCAGGATCGACAGGCCGTGGCTTGTGTAGCCGACGCGGTCGGATTCCACAAGATGCTCGGCCACGTCGCGGGCGATGTCTTCCGGCACGCCTTGTGCCATCAGCACCCGGCGGCCGTATTCGTTGGCTTGGGCTAGCGTGATTTTCATGACGACTCCTTACAGCCAGCCCAGCCAGCGCCAGTACGTCATGCCCATCAGCAGCATCAAGAGGTAGCCGACGATGGTCACGATGATGCCGACCTTGGCGAACTGCTTGGCGTTGAAGGTTTCGGTGCCCAGGCACACCATGTTCTGCGGTGCGTTGATGGGCAGGATGAAGCCGTAGCTGACCACGAAGCCCAGCAGCATCGTCATGCCCAGGCGGCTGAAGTCGCCCGGCAGCGTTGCCAGCACCGAAATCAGGATGGGCAGCATGGCCGAGGTCAGCGCGGTGGCGCTGGCAAAGCCCAGGTGGATGACGATCAGGAAGGCCGCCAGGATGGCGAAGATGGCGAGCGGGCCAAGATGGTCCAGGCCGGTGTGAAGCACCACCTGGTTGCCCAGCCACTGGCCAGCCTGCGTTGTGAGCAGCGCCGTGCCCAGGCTGATGCCCACGCCGAACACGATCACCGTGCCCCATGGGATACGCGATTGCACGTCTTTCCACGTCATCACGCCAAAGCGCGGCAGCATCAGCAGCACGAGGCCGAAGTAGGTGGTCGAGGTGGTGTCGAACTTGTGCAGCTTGCCTTCGGTGGACCAGAACAGCAGCAGCATGACCGACACGGCCATCAGGCGCTTTTGCGCACCGGTCATGGGACCCAGGTCGAGCAGCGATTTCTCGACGGCTTCCTTGCCGCCGGCGATGCTGTTGCTTTCAGGCGGCAGCAGCTTGAGCACGATGACGATCAGCACGGCCGACATGATCAACGACCAGGGGGCGCCGGCGATCAGCCAGTCCGACCACGCCACGCGTTCGCCCAGCATCTTTTCCATGAAGCCGACCGTCAGCAGGTTCTGCGCGGCGGCGGTCTGGATGCCGACGTTCCAGATGCTGGTGGCCTGGGCCACGATGATCATGATGCCGGCTGCGATGTTCGAGCGCTTGTCCACGCCAAAGGCCGCGATGACGCCCATCATGATCGGCACCACGGCGGCGCTGCGCGCGGTGGCGCTGGGCACGACCAGGCTTAGCACGATCGTCACGGCGATACATCCGATGAGGATGCGGCGCGTGCTGGTGCCCACCTTGGACAGTGTTACCAGCGCGATGCGCCGGTCTAGTCCGGTAAATGTCATGGCGGCGGCAATGAACAAGGCGCCGGTGACGAGCGCCAGCGCCGAGTTGGCAAAGCCCGTCAGCGCCATGCTGATGGCGGCGGACGTGCCGTAGAGAACGTTGGGGTCTTTGATGGTGGGCGCGGTGCCCAGAAGGAAAGCCATCAGCGTCGTGATCATGATGGCGCTGGCTTCGTACGACACGGCTTCGGTGATCCACACGACCACGGCGAACGCCAGGATTGCCAGCATGCGGTGGCCTGCAACGGGCAGGTCTGCGGGCAGGGGCATCATTAAAACGCCGATCATCACGAGGATGCCGGCGATGAGCCCGATTGGAATTTTGGTTTTCTTGGGGGCTTGCGAGGCGGGGACTGCGGTTTCCGCGGCCATATCCTTCTCCGGTTGAGGTCAAACTGACGAAACACCGCCCGCGAGCACGGGGTCAATCAAATCGGTGTGTCGACGCTACAGGATGATCGTGACGGCATTGTGGAAAACCCGTATTGATGAACGTCAAGAAGGTGGAGAACAGCGCTTGTGGAAAACTCGTCCTGGGCATTATGCTCGTCGCCCCCCGCGCGGGGCAAGCATGCGAGTGTTGCATCGGCGCGAACCAATCGGATCACGATGCGTGCGGCCGACCCGCGAAAAGAACCGGGATTGGTACGTGAAACGGCGCTAATGCGGGCGCATCAGCCCAAGGCCAGACGCAGCTGTTCGTCCAGATGCAGCGTGGGCGTGACGCGCCATCCGCTTTGCGCGTAGCGCAGCCAGCGGCCCAGCACCAGATGCGTCAGCAGGCTGGCATGCGCGGCAACGTTGGCTTCCTGCGGCAGGCCGCCGTCGGTGATGGCGATGCGCAGCGATTGCTTCAACGACGCCTCGATGCGGTCGTTGATGTGGTTGATACGTTCCTGCAGCCGGTTGTCTTCCGTGACCAGTGCATCGCCGGTCAGCACGCGGGTCATGCCCTTGTTGCGCTCCGAGAACGTCAGCAGCATGGAGACCGTCTTGTGGGCTTGAGGCAATCCGTAGGGCTCGGCGGTGGCGATCTGGTTCACCAGCGTGAAGATGCTGGTTTCGATGAACTCGATCAGTCCTTCGAACATCTGCGCCTTGCTTGCGAAGTGCCGGTAGAGGGCGGCTTCGGAGACCTCCAGGCGCGCGGCCAGAGCGGCCGTAGTGATGCGGGACGCGTGCGGCTGTTCCAGCATTTCGGCCAGAGTCTGCAGAATCTGGGTCTTGCGCTCGCCGGGTTTGCTCGCCATGGGAGGGACTGCTTCGCGCAGGATGACGGGTGGAGGGGATGCTGCGAGCCGTCAGCCCCGCAGGGGGCGTCGGCGTAACAATAAATCACTGACGCAGTTTACCCGCAAGTCGACGTAGGCCGGGCGGTGCGAGCGTCCGCGGCCGAAGGGCGTGCCGGGGTGATACACGTGGACCGTCTTCAGGCCAGCCAGACGGGCGCCCCGCAGGTTGGCTAACGTATCTTCGACCAGCACGGCGCGGTGGGCGGGAACGCCTTCGCGCGCCAGCACGTAGCGCAGCAGCGCCGCGGAGGGCTTGGGCCGGAACTCGCCGTGCAACCGCATGTGCTCGATGGCCCACAGGCTGTCGAACTGGCGCAGGATGCCCAGATGCGACAGGACGGACCGCGCATAGTGCAGCGGCGCGTTGGTCAGCAGGACCTTGCGGCCGGGCAGGCGGCGCAGCTTGTAGGCAAGCGCCTTTTCCGAGCGCATCAACGGCGCGACGTCGAAGTCGTGGCTGCGATGCAGGAATTCGTGGGCATCCACGCCGTGGTGGCGCACCATGCCGATCATGGTCGCGCCGTAGCGTTTCCAGTACTGCTTGCGCACGAGGTTGGCGGCATCCACGTCCACGTTCAGCGCCTCGGCCACCGCCATGGTCATGCCGTGGTCGATCTTGGAGAAGATGGCGTGCGAGGTGTCGTGGAGCGTATTGTCCAGATCGAACAGCCACAGGCGCTCGGGCGCGCCTGTGGCAATCCCGCGGGAGCGGCGCATCCGCACCGCGGGCCGCAGCAACTGGCGTCGCGCTTGCATCATGAGGCTCGCGCGGCGCGCCGTGCTGCGGGGGTGTGCGTCATCAGTGCGAGCTGATCATCGTGCCGACGCCCTGGTCGGTCAGGATTTCGAGCAGCAGGCAGTGCGGCACGCGGCCGTCGACGATGTGCACCGAATTGACGCCGTTCTTGGCGGCGTCCAGCGCGGACGAGATCTTGGGCAGCATGCCGCCGGAGATCGTGCCATCGGCAAAGAGCTCGTCGATGGTCTGGGCCGACAGGCTGCGCAGCAGCTTGCCGCCCTTGTCCAGCACGCCCGGGGTGTTGGTCAGCATGAGCAGCTTTTCGGCGCCAAGCACTTCGGCCATCTTGCCGGCGACCACGTCCGCGTTGATGTTGTACGCAGTGCCGTCTTCGCCATAGCCGATGGGCGAGATGACGGGAATGAACTGGTCGTCCTGCAGCGCCTTAACAACGGCCGGCTCGACCATCGTGATGTCGCCGACGAAACCGATGTCGATGGGCTCGGACGGGTTGTCCTTGTTGGCCATCAGCTTCTTCTGGGCCTGGATCAGACCACCGTCCTTGCCGGTCAGGCCGACGGCCTTGCCGCCGACCTCGTTGATCATCATGACGATGTCCTGCTGGACCTGGCCGCCCAGCACCCATTCCACGACTTCCATGGTCTCGGCGTCGGTGACGCGCATGCCCTGGATGAAGGTGCCTTGCTTGCCGATGCGGCGCAGGGCGTCATCGATCTGCGGACCACCACCGTGGACCACCACCGGGTTCAGGCCCACCAGCTTGAGCAGCACGACATCGTGCGCGAAGCTGCGCTGCAATCGCTCTTCCGTCATGGCGTTGCCGCCGTACTTGACCACGATGGTCTTGCCGTGAAATCGTCGGATATACGGCAGAGCCTCGGACAGCACGGCGGCTTTGACGGCGGGAGACGAAACGGCAGCAGGGTCGGGGGTGTCGGTCATGGCAGCTAAGTCGGCAGATAAATAACAAAAAAGTTGATGGGCGTTAAAAAAATGCCTGCACAAGAACGCGGTTGGAACGCGCCTAGCGCAAGCATACGACGGATTGTAGTCCCCACAGGTTTCTTATGCTGCAAACCCATGTCCATATGCCCGACAAATAACCGGCATTCAGGTAAATTGGGGGCGTTTTCACAACGGCACGCCCCGCAAAAGGGGGCCTGCCCGAACCTGCGGGACATCGATCCCGGTTTTCACCATAAAAGAGGCAACACATGCGTTTGAACTTTGTCCGTTCCGCCCTGGCGGCGTCGGTCCTCCTGGTTGCCGCCAACGCGGCTCACGCCGAAAAGGTGGTCGTGGGCGCCACGCAGGTGCCGCACGCCGAGATCCTGGAAGTGGTCAAGCCCAAGCTGGCCAAGGAAGGCGTGGAGCTCGACATCAAGGTGTTCAGCGACTACGTGCAGCCCAATCTGCAACTGGCGGACAAGCAACTGGACGCCAACTTCTTCCAGCACAAGCCGTACCTGGAGAGCTTCAACAAGGATCGCAAGGCAACGCTCGTGCCGGTGGCGCTGGTCCACGTCGAGCCCTTCGGCGGCTATTCCAAGAAGATCAAGAGCCTGTCCGACCTGAAGGACGGCGCCACGGTCGCCATCCCCAATGACCCGTCCAACGGCGGCCGCGCCCTGGTGCTGCTGCAGAAGCAGGGCGTCATCAAACTCAAGGATCCGGCCAACATCCTGGCGACCGCCGCCGATGTCGTCGAGAACCCCAAGAAGCTGAAGTTCCGCGAACTCGAAGCCGCCATGCTGCCGCGCGCGCTGGACGACGTTGATCTGGCGCTGATCAACACCAACTACGCGCTGGAAGCCGGCCTGGTGCCGACCAAGGATGCCCTGTTCATCGAAGGCGCCGATTCGCCGTACGCCAACGTGCTGGTCACCCGCAGCGACAACAAGGACGCGCCCGGCATCAAGAAGCTGGTCGACGCGCTGCACTCGCCGGAGGTCAAGACCTTCATCCAGGAAAAGTACAAGGGCGCAGTGGTTCCCGCCTTCTGATTTTGACGCACCTGTCGCGGGCGGTCTGAACCGCCCGCGCCTGTCAGGATCAGCCCGCCGCATTGCCGAAAAGCCGCCCGTTGACCCCGGGCGGCTTTTTGCATGAACACAGTCGAAGCGGGACGCGCGCCCAAAAAAAATCGCCCGCTTGCAGCGGGCGATCCCTTGGGGCTGGGCCGATGCGGCGGATCAGCCGGCGGCCAGGGCCTTTTCGACAGTGGCGTGGAACTCGGCCTTGTCGTATTCGCCCAGGTAACGCTTGATGATATGTCCCTCTTTGTCGATGAGGAACGCGGTGGGCGTCAGGCGGATGTCGCCGAAGGCGCGCGCGATCTCGCCCTTGGTGTCCAGCGCGACCGGGAACGGCAGCTCGCGGGTTTCGGCGAAGTTGAGCACGAAGTTGGGCGGGTCGTAGTTCATGGCGACCGCGATGGCTTCATATCCTTTGTCCGCATACTCGTTGTAGGCGGAGATGGTGTCGGGCATCTGCTTCACGCAAGTCACACAGCTGGTTGCCCAGAATTTGACCAGCACGACCTTGCCGCGCAGGTCCTGCATGGAGAAGGTCTTGCCTTCCAGCGTGGTGAAGGTGACGTCGGGGGCGGTCTGGGCCGGGCGCATGGCGAACCAGGCGCCGATGCCGACCGCCACGAGAACTGCGAGGGCTACGATGGCTTTTTTCATTTGATGGGCATTGCTTCAACGCCGCTGCTCGTGCCGCCGGTGCCAGCCGCGTTGTCGGTGGCCGGACCGGTTCCGGTTTCGATGGGCGCCTTGCTTTCGGTGGTGGCGGGTTTGGAGCCGCTGCCAGACAGACGGATGGCTTCTTCGCGGCTGATGATTTCAAAGAGCTTGACGACTTTGGTCACGCCGCCGACGTCGGCGGTGGCATTGGCGGCGTATTCGCCTTCTGCCTGGGTGACTTTGCCCATCAGGTAGACGACGCCGCGATCGGTGGTGACCGCGATGGTGCCCGAGGGCACGTACTTGGTGTTGAGCAGCGCGGTCTTGACCTTGGAGGTCAGCCAGGTGTCGTTGGAGCGCTGGCCGAACGAGGCGATGGGGCCGACGTTGAGCTGGTTGATGACCTGCTTCACGTTTTCCACGCTTTGCGCGATGGCCGTGGCCTGGTTCTTGGCTTCTTCGGAGGGCACGTCGCCGGTCAGCAGCAGGTGGCCGCCGTAGGCCATGGCGTTGACGCGGGCCGTGTCGCCCAGCTTCTGGGCGATCTGGCTCTGGGCCTTGAACGCCATGTTCTGGTCTTCGAGCTGGACGCCGGACGTGCGGCGGTCGGTGACCACGACCGCCGTGGTGGCGGCGGCGCCGCCCACGATCAAGGGCGCGCAGGCCGTCAGCGAAAGCGCCGCGGTCGATAGCGCGGCGGCAAGCATCAGCGGGCGGACAGCGGGTCTGACGTCAAGAATCATTCGGTGTCTCCAAGCAGAAGAGCGTCGATGCCGTCGCACAGCGCGTGCAGCAGCAGAATATGGACTTCCTGGATGCGCATGGTGCGATCGCTGGGAACACATAGATGGACGTCCATCGGGGTAATGAGTTCCCCCATGACGCCGCCGCCCTTGCCGGTCAGGGCCAGGACGTGCATTTCGCGCGCGCTGGCGGCTTCCATGGCGCGGACCACGTTGGGCGAATTGCCGCTGGTCGAGATGGCCACGAGCACGTCGCCGGCCTGTCCGAAGGCGTTGACCTGCCGTTCGTAGATTTCGTCAAAGCCGTAGTCGTTGCCGACTGCCGTGAGAATCGAGGTGTCGGTGTTGAGCGCAATGCCCGCGAGCGGCAGGCGTTCGCGTTCGAAGCGGCCCACCAGTTCCGCGATGAAATGCTGCGCGTCGGCAGCCGAGCCGCCATTGCCGCAAGCCAGAATCTTGCCGTTGTTCGCCAGGGCGCCGAACAGCACGTCCACGGCCACGGCCAGCGGTTCGGCCAGGACGTTCATGCTTTGTTCGTGAGCGGCCATGGCGTCGCGAAAGTGCGACGTCATACGAGAGGTCATATCCATGGGCGCGATTATCTCACGGGGCAGGGCCGCGGTTCTGTCCATGCGCAACGTGGGCGAGGGGGGATGTCACGCCAGACTTGCCGGGTCATGGCAGCCAGAATGCGCCGCGCAGCCAGGCGGGGTCGCCGCTGTCGAAAACCACGGCGTCGAAGCGGGCGGGCGGGACCAGGCCGCCCCAGTGCCGGCGGGCCAGTTCGGGCAGCCAATACGCCGCCGCGCGGGCAAGGCGCGTTTGTTTTTCGGGGCCGATGCTGGCGGCGGCGCCGCCGAAGCGGCTGGCGGCGCGCGCCCGGACCTCGACGAAGACCAGTGTGTCGCCCTCGCGCATGACGAGGTCGATTTCCCCGGCGCGGCAGGCCAGGTTGCGCGCCAGCAGCGTCAGACCCTGGGCCGCCAGCAGGCGCAACGCCGCCGCTTCATGATGGTCGCCGCGCCGCTGGGTGGGCGAGCGGCGCGGGGGCGGGCGGTCGGCAGGCGTGCGCCCGGTGCGCCGCCGGCGTTTTGCGGCGCGGCGGCGTGCCGCCAGGGCAAGTTCGCAGGCCAAGCGCAGGGTGTCGTCCGTCATGGGATTCCGAAAGCAGCGGGCATAGGCGGCTACACTGACATGGTTTTTCGTGTCAGCAGGCAGCAATGAATCAAAACGTCTCACCTCCCATTGCCGGCGATGCCTGGTCCCGCGTGTCGGAACGCGTGGCGGGCCAGCATTGGCCCGCCTCGACGCTGTATGTCGTGGCCACGCCCATCGGCAATCTCGGCGATCTGGGCCTGCGCGCCTGGCACGCCCTGCAACGGGCTGATGTGATCGCTGCCGAGGACACGCGCGCCAGCCGCACGCTGCTGGATGCCTGGGGCGTCAGCACGCCGCTCATGGCGGCGCATCGCCACAACGAGGCCGCCGCGGCGCAAGCCATTTGCGAGCGACTGGCGCAAGGCCAGCGCGTGGCCTTGGTGTCCGATGCCGGCGCGCCCGCGGTCAGCGACCCCGGCGCCCGTGTGGTCCGCGCCGTGCGCGCCGCCGGCTATGCGGTGGTGCCTGTACCCGGCCCCAGCGCCGTGATCGCCGCCCTGATGGGCAGCGGCGTCACCACGGACGAGAACCCTGCCTACGCCTTCGCGGGCTTTGCGCCGTCCAAGGCGGTGGCCCGGCAGCGCTGGCTGCGCCAATGGTGCGCGTTGCCCGCGCCCGTCGTGATGTTCGAATCGCCGCACCGGCTGGCGGCCACCTTTGCGGACCTGCTCGAGGTCTGCGGTCCGGAACGTGAACTGACCGTCGCGCGCGAACTGACCAAACGCTTCGAAGAGATCGGCACCGTCAAGCTGGGCGAGGCCGCGGCATGGCTGGCCGCCGATGCGCATCGCGAACAGGGCGAGTTCGTGCTGATCGTCCATGCCGAGGCGGACGCGCCTGAGTCTGACGACGTCGATCCGGCCCACGACGTCCTGCTGGACGCCTTGCTGGAGTCGCTGTCCGTGCGCGACGCCGCGCGGGTCGCGGCCAAGGTCACCGGTCAGCCGCGCGACGTGCTCTACAACCGGGCCCTGACCCGCAAGAAGGGGCAGGAGTAAGCCATGGTGTATTCGACCGTCGTGTCCAACAAGCCTGCCGACCCGCAAGAGCGGCTGACCTATCGCGACATGCCCACGCCGCTCGGTGATCTGCGCCTGGTGGCCAGCCCGAAGGGATTGCGCGGCGCGTGGTTCACCGATCAGGCGCTGCTGCCGCCGCCGGATGGATGGACGCTGACCGATAGCGATCCGTTCCTGGAGCAGGCGCGGCGCGAACTTGACGAATGGTTTGCTGGCGAGCGCCGCCTGTTCGACGTGACGCTCGACCCGGTGGGGACGACCTTTCAGCACCAGGTCTGGCATGCGCTGTGCGCGCTGGAATTCGGCACGCTCACCAGCTACGGCGAACTGGCCCGCACGGTGAACCGGCCCAAGGGCGCGCAGGCAGTCGGCGGCGCGGTCGGCCGCAATCCCATCAGCATCATCATTCCGTGCCACCGCGTGATCGGCGCGGACACCTCGCTGACGGGCTTTGGCGGTGGATTGCCGCGCAAGCAGGCGCTGCTGGCGCATGAAGGCAACCGCTATGTGAGCCGCAGCGCGCACGCGCGCCGGGTGTGCGACGGGCAGGCAGAGCTGCCCTGGTAGCCGTCGTTCCGCTTACTGCGACGCGATCGTCGGCAGGATGCCGATCCGGTCGGACACCAGCGGCACGGCATTGAGCGCGCTTTGGCGATCGGGATACGGACCGATCCGCACGCGGTACAGATTATTGGCCTGTTCCACCGACGCCGGCGGCGCGCCTTCGGCGCCGAGCTGCGTATTGATGCGGCTGACCAGCGACTGCGCGTTGCCGGGCTGGCTGAACGCGCCCACCTGCAGGTAGACGCTGCCCGTGGCGGCGCCGACAGCCGGACGCATCGGGGCGGGGCTGGGCGCGGCAGGCGCCAGGGGCTCGGGCGCGAGCGCCACGGGGGTGGACGTCACCGGCGCCATGACCGGCGTGGAGCCCGTGGCCGATTCCGGTTCCGGCGCGGGGGCTGCAGGCGCGCCTTGCGAGGCCAGACGACGGATCTCCTCGGCCTGGATGGCTTCCACGACCACTTGTCCGCTGCCCGGGCCGATGATGCCCAGCTTGTAGGCCGCGACGTAGGACAAGTCCATGATGCGGTCGCTATGGAAGGGGCCGCGGTCGTTCACCCGCACGATGATCGTCTTGCCGTTGACCATGCTGGTCACCCGCGCGTAGCTGGGGATCGGCAGCGTCGTGTGCGCGGCGGTCATGGCATACATGTCGTAGGTCTCGCCGATCGACGTGGAGTTGCCATGGAATTTCTTGCCGTACCACGAGGCGATGCCGCGCTTCTTGTAGGCCTGGCCGCTGGTGTCGGGTACGTAGCGCTGGCCGAATACGACGTAAGGCCGGTTCGCGCCGCTGGCGTAGGGTTCCAGCTTGGGCACCGCGTCGGGGATCTGGTCCAGGTTCGACGGGGGATTGGCGTCCGGCCCGTCGTCCTTGTAGTAGCCGCCCTTCTTGCGTCCGCCGCTGGTGGAGCAGCCTGCCACGGCGATCGCCAGCAGCAGCATGAAAAGGAAATGTAGCGGGCGGGAAAGCGTCATGCGGTTTCGTCAGGCAGTTGCGTGCGATGGCGCACCAGCAGCGGGTCGTGGTCGGCAAAGCGCAGCGCCAGTTGCTCCACGACATACACCGAGCGGTGCTGGCCGCCGGTGCAGCCGATGGCCACGGTCAGATAGTTGCGGGTGTCCTGGGTGTACAGCGGCAGCCAGCGTTTCAGGAAGCCCGCGATGTCGTCGATCATCAGGCCCACCTGCTCGTACCCGGCGAGCCACGTGGCCACGGGTTCGTCGCGGCCGGTCAGCGGACGCAGGTTGCGGTCGTAATGGGGATTGGGCAAGCAGCGCACGTCGAACACCAGGTCCGCGTCGCCCGGTACGCCGCGCTTGTAGGCGAAGGATTCGAACGTCAGCACCAGCGGCGCGCGGTCCGCCTTGATCAGGTCGCGGATCCAGGCACGAAGCTGGCCGGGCGTCAGCTCTGACGTGTCGATGACGTGTTCCTGCTCGCGCAGCGGCGCCAGCAGCTCTCTTTCCAGCGCAATGCATTCGGTCAGCGACGGCGCCGTGCCGCCGCGTTGCAGGCGGTCGGTCAGCGGATGGCGCCGGCGCGATTCGGAATAGCGCTGCACCAGGGTGGCCGTGTTGGCATCCAGGAAGACCACGCGCAGGCTGGTGCCCATGGCGCGCAGCGCGGTGACCACGTCGGGCAGTTCGGCCAGTTCACCGGGTGAGCGCACGTCGATTGCGACGGCGACGCGTTCCATGCCGTCATCGCGCGCCTGCGCAATGAACTCGGTCAGGAAACGGACGGGAAGATTGTCGACACAGGTGTAGCTCGCGTCCTCGAGCATGCGCAGCGCGACGGATTTGCCGGAACCGGAAATGCCGGTGACGAGGACGACTTTCAACATGGACATGATTGTGGCACGCTTTTCCAGGACGATGCCGGCGGGATAGCATCTGATATGGCCATAAACTCAGGATCTGCGCCTGTTCCCCGCTGCATGCCCTGACGTAAGCTAGGGGCCGCAGACGCCGCAGTTCCATCGCAGTTCCACTTTTACGCGCCCCGCCATCACGATTCGGGGGGTTGGAATTTGATAGATGTTAGCCCTCATTTCCTCTTGTAGTGTTTCACTGCCGCGGTTTTGGGCCTTCCGCAGCGCTTTGGCGGCTGCGGCTGTTGTGTTTATGTCCGCGCCGACCCTGGCGCAGCAGACGGCGCCGCCTACGCTGCAGCCCGACACCATGGCGGCCCGGGTCGCGGCCTGTACCGCCTGTCACGGCGCACAGGGCAGGGCGGGCGCCGACGGCTACTATCCGCGGCTGGCCGGCAAGCCGCAGGACTACCTCTATCACCAGCTTCTGAACTTTCGCGACGGGCGGCGGCAGTACCGGCCCATGACGCACCTGCTGGCCGGCTTGCCCGACGACTACCTGCGCGAGATGGCCGCGTACTTTTCCGAGCAGCATGTGCCGTATCCGGCGCCTGTTCGCGCGGACGTGTCCGCCGCCACGCTGGAGGCCGGTCGCCGGCTTGCCAAGGAGGGCGATGCGGCGCGCGGCCTGCCGGCCTGTGCGTCCTGTCACGGCGCGGCCCTTTCCGGCATGCTGCCCGCGATCCCAGGCCTGCTGGGTCTGCCGCGCGACTACATCGGCGCGCAGATCGGCGGCTGGAAGAACGGCCTGCGCCGCGCCGCCGCGCCGGATTGCATGGCCGACATCTCCCACAAGCTCACCCCCAACGACATCGGCGCCCTGGCGGCGTGGCTGTCGTCGCAGCCCGTCGTCGAGCCCTACGTGCCCGACGCCGCGAATTCGGTCCGGCTCCCCGCGGAATGCGGCAGCCAGGCGCAACGCTGAACGGGGCCGCGAATGACGCTGATGAAAAGAATCCTGGTTGTTCTGCTGCTGGTGGTCGTGGTGGCCGCAGGCACGCTGTATTGGCTCGGCACGCGTGACGATGCCAGCACCGGCCCCGCCGTGGCGGCGGCCGACGGCGCGGCGCAGATCGAGCGTGGCCGCTACCTGGCGCTGGCTGGCAACTGCATGGCCTGCCACACCAGCCGAGGGGGCAAGGCGTTTGCCGGCGGCACGCCTGTGCCTACGCCGTTCGGCACGGTGTACGGCCCGAACATCACGCCCGACGCGGAGACCGGCATTGGCGCCTGGACGGCCGACGACTTCTGGCAGGCGCTGCACAACGGCAAGTCGAAGGACGGCACGCTGCTGTATCCGGCGTTCCCCTACACCGAATACACGCGCGTCACGCGCAGCGATTCGGATGCGCTGTATGCCTATCTGCGCAGCATTTCGCCCGTCAGGCAGGCCAACCGACCGCCCGAGATGGCCTTTCCGTACGACCAGCGGATGCTGCTGGCGGCATGGCGCGCGCTGTATTTCAAGCCGGGAGTGCAAGACGCCGATCCCGGTCAATCGGTCCAATGGAATCGCGGCCGCTATCTGGTCGAAGGGCTGGGCCATTGCGCGGCCTGCCACACACCGCGCAACAGCCTGGGCGCCACGCGCAGCGGCGACGCGCTGGCCGGCGGCGTGATTCCCGTGCTGGACTGGTACGCGCCGCCGCTGACGAACGACATGCAGACCGGCATGGGGCGCTGGTCGGCGCAGGACATCGCCACGCTGCTCAAGACCGGCATTGCGGCGCATTCGACGGTCAGCGGGCCGATGGCGGAAGTCGTGCTGGGAAGCACGCAGCACCTGACAGAGGATGACGCGCTGGCCATCGGCGTGTATCTGAAATCGCTGCCCGCCACGCCGCCCGCAACCGATGCGCGTGCCGCCGCGCCTGCGCCCGCGGCCATGGAGTTGGGCGGCAAGCTGTACAGCCAGCAATGCGCGCAATGCCACCAGGCCGACGGCAAGGGCAGCGGCACGGCGTGGCCCGCGCTGGCCGGCAATCCGACGGTGACTGCGCCGTCGCCAGTCAACGCCATCCGCATGGTGCTGGACGGCGGGTACGCGCCCGCCACGGCTGCAAACCCGCGTCCTCACGGCATGCCGCCATTTGGCCAGGTGCTGAACGACAACGACATTGCGATGCTCGTGACGTACATCCGCAATAGCTGGGGCAACGAGGCGGGCGGGGTCAGCGCGCTGGAGGTCAAGCGCGCGCGGGCGTCGTCGACGTTGAATTAGCGCTGATGAAGGCCGCGGGCGGATGTCCCGCGCGCGGCCGGACAGGCGCGCTAGCGTGCGGCGGTCGCCGCGCGGCAGGCTTCGTGCGCCAGATCGCCCAACGTGCGGATCGCGGCCTCGATGCCGGCTTCCCAGGGATGCCCGTAGTTCAGACGTAGCGCGCTGCCGAACTGGCCGCTGGCCGAGAAGATCGGGCCAGGCGCCACGCTGATGCCGCGCGCCAGCGCCTGGCGGTGCAGCGACAACGCATCCACGGCGGCGGGCAGTTCCAGCCACAGGAAGAATCCGCCCTGTGGCCGCGTCACGCGCGTGCCGGCGGGAAAGGCCTGTGCGATGGCGTCGGCCATGCGCTCCTGCTGCGCCTGCAAGGTCTGGCGCAGGCGACGCAGGTGGCGGTCGTAGCCACCCTGTTCCAGGTATTCGGCAATCGCGCCCTGTGCGGGGCCCGATGCCGACAGCGTCGATGACAATTTCAGGCGTTGCACCTGTTGGGCGTAGCGTCCGGCGCTGGCCCATCCGATGCGATAGCCGGGCGCCAGGCATTTCGAAAACGACGAGCAATGCAGCACCAGTCCGCGCGTGTCGTACGCCTTTGCGGGCACGGGCCGCGTCGTGCCGAAGTACAGCTCGCCATAGACGTCGTCTTCGATCAGCGGAATGTCGTGCCGCGCAAGCAGTTCGACCAGTTGCCGCTTTCGGTCGTCGGGCATCAGGCAGCCCAGCGGGTTCTGGAATTGCGTCATCAGCCAGCAGGCGCGCGGTGCGTGACGCAGGATGGCAGCCTGCATCGCGTCCAGGTCGATGCCCGTGCGCGGATGGGTAGGGACTTCCAGCGCTTTCAAGCCAAGTCGTTCCAGCGCCTGCAGCGCACCATAAAAGGTGGGCGCCTCGACCATGACGGTGTCGCCCGGCTGCGTGACCGCTTGCAGACAGAGGTTCAACGCCTCCAGGGCGCCGTTGGTGACGACGATATCGGTGGCGGGCAGGTTGATGCCGCCGATCAGGTAGCGCAGCGCGATCTGCCGGCGCAGGCGCGGATTGCCGGGCGCCAGGTCTTCGACCGTGTCGCGCGGATCCTGGCGCTTCAGATGCGCGGCCATGGCCTGCGCCAATCGCGGCAAGGGAAACAGAAGCGGAGAGGGGAAGGCCGAACCGAGCGGTGTGACGTCACGATTGCGCACCGAGCCGAGGATGTCGAAGATCCGCTCGCTGATCGCCAGTTCGGTGGATTCGCCGTCGGGACACGAGGCGCCCGGTTCGGGTGGCAGCGATTCGGCGGGGGCGTTGACGTAGTAGCCCGAGCGCGGCTGCGCGCGGATCAGGCCGCGCGCTTCTAGCAGGTAATACGCCTGAAAGACGGTGGAAGGGCTGACGCTGCGCGCGGCGCACGCGTCGCGCACCGAAGGCAGCTTGTCGCCGGCACGCAGGACGCCGCTTGCGATCGACGCGGCGATCTCGTCGGCTAGAGTTTCGTAAAGGCTCACGATGCCGCAGGGCGACGTTGCGGGCTCATTTGCTGCTTTGGAGGATCGCCATGGCCTGGCGCTCCATGAACTCGCCCAGCGTGTCGATGCCGCGCAGTTTGAGGATCGTGTTGCGCACTGCAGCCTCGACCAGCACGGCCAGGTTGCGGCCCGCGGCCACCTGCAGCATCACCTTGCGCACGGGCAGTCCCAGCATGTCCTGCGTGATGTCCTGCAGCGGCAGGCGTTCGAACTTGTCCTGCGCCGTGGCGCGCACCAGGTGCACGATGAGCTTGAGCCGCATCTTGCGGCGCACCGACGTTTCGCCAAAGATCGTGCGGATGTCGAGCAGGCCCAGGCCGCGGACTTCGAGCAGGTTCTGCAGCAGTTGCGGACAGTGGCCTTCGATCATGTTGGGCGCGGTGCGCGAGAACTCGACCGCGTCATCGGCGACCAGCCCGTGGCCGCGCGAAATCAGTTCAAGGGCCAGTTCGCTCTTGCCCAGACCCGATTCGCCGGTGATCAGCACGCCCAGTCCCAGCACGTCGAGGAACACGCCGTGCACCGTGGTGGTGGGCGCGAGCTTCTTGCCGAGATAGATGCGCAACAGGTCGATGAGCTGCGCGGCGGCCACCGGCGTGGACAGCAGCGGCACCTGGTGCTGGTCGCACTGGTCGACCAGATCTTGCGGCGGCGTCAGGCCATCGGCCAGCAGAATCGCCGGCACGCCGCCGATCAGCAGCTCGTCCATGTGGTGCATGCGGCGGCGCAGGTCGAATCGCGTGTAGTACGCCAGCTCTTCCTGGCCGAACACCTGGATGCGCGACGGGTGGATCAGGTTCAAGTGGCCGACGAGGTCGGCGGCTGCCATGCCGTCGTCGGGAATCGCGCGGTCTGCGGCGCCCTGGCCCGAGATCCAGTTAAAGGGGATTTTGTCGGCGTTGTCGTCGACGAGTTCCTGCACCGTGAGCATGGCAGCGATTCCGCGTGGGATCAGAGTTGGCCGGTCGTGAGCATTTTGTGGACGATGGCCGGATCGGGCTCGGTGGCCAGGGCCTCGCGCAATGCCTTGTTGGACATCAGCTGGGCAAGTTCGGCCAGGATGTCCAGGTGCTGCTGCGTGGCGTTTTCAGGCACCAGCAGGCACAGCAGCATCGACACGGGCTGTCCGTCGGGCGCGTCGAAGGTGATGGGCTGGGCAAGGCGGATGAACGCCGCCAGTGCCTGCTCCAGACCCTTCACACGGCCATGCGGTACGGCCACGCCCTGACCCAGGGCAGTGGACCCCAGGCGCTCGCGGGCAAAAAGGCTGTCGAACACGAGGGCGCGTGCCAAGCCGTTGTTGTTTTCAAAAAGCAGACCGGCCTGTTCGAACGCACGTTTCTTGCTCGTGGCGAGCATATCGAGCACGACGTTGCCGGCGGGGAGGATGCGCGACAAATGATTCATCGGGGCATTATAGGGTTATATGACGCACTGCAACAATCAACCGACCCGGGCCTCGGAAGACCGAGATGCCAGCGGGACCACAAGAGCGACAGCATAGTCTGATCGCGATACCTTGTGGACATTCCTGGGCCTCCGAGGGTTCCCGCAGAGGCACGTATCGGACAAAGCCAGGGAAAACGCCAAGAGGCCGTCAGGCGGCAGCGGATGAAACAAATGGGATTGGGTAGTGCAGGAGGGGAGTTTGCCGATGCCCCGGCTGGACGCAAGGTCTAGCGGGACACCGGGACTTAGGCAGGATCCTGGGATCGCTGTACTGCTAGTCGCTCAGGTGAGCGGTCATGAAGCGCGTTACTGCTGGGGTGGCGAGAGGGTCGCCGCTTGCCGCTTCACGGACTCTGCTGAATGACTCCTTACCTTGTCCTTGTGCTTGATGACCTGACGGTCGACTTTGTCAGCAAGAAGGTCTATGGCTGCATAGAGGTTTTCATCGGTTGCTTCACAATGAATGTCCTTGCCGCTCAGACGCATGGTGATTTCGGCTCTATGCCGCAGGGGCTCTACTGAGAGCATGACCTGGGTATCGATGACGTGATCGAAATGCCGCAGCACTCGCGCCAGTTTATTCATGACATATTCCCGGATGGCCGGGGTGACGTCGAGGTGACGACCGCAGATGCTCAGGTTCATAGTGTGCTCTCCTTCTAAAAGAGGAAAAAATTGCGCAAAAGGCGCGGTGGGGTCGTAGGCGTTCTCCTTCAATAAGCAGGGTTCGTTTAGCTCTAGTGTATAGACTCGGGCCGATAAAACAAGCTGACCTACCGCAACTTCATGGCATTTTTATGGCTGAGCCCGAGGGCGTATGGCGGTCTATTTTTATGCGTTACGGGGTCTTTCAGGCAGTGGTTACATACGGAAGTGTTCGCCCAGGTACACCCGGCGAACGGCGGGGTCGCCCACGATTTCGTCGGGGTGGCCGTCGGTCA
Organism: Achromobacter sp. GQ309; assembly: GCF_059759315.1. Lineage (NCBI taxonomy): Bacteria > Pseudomonadati > Pseudomonadota > Betaproteobacteria > Burkholderiales > Alcaligenaceae > Achromobacter > Achromobacter sp. GQ309. The sequence goes on along the minus strand of NZ_JCAXDP010000008.1, from coordinate 64,182 downwards.
GCACCTTGCCTTCGCTGATGATGTAGGCGCGGTCGCAGATGCCCAGGGTTTCGCGCACGTTGTGGTCGGTGATCAGCACCCCGATCCCCCGGCCCTTCAGGAAGCGCACGATGCGCTGGATTTCGATGACCGCAATGGGATCCACGCCGGCGAACGGTTCGTCCAGCAGGATGAAACGCGGACTGGTGGCCAGCGCGCGCGCGATTTCCACGCGGCGGCGTTCACCGCCCGACAGCGAGATGGCGGCGTTGCTGCGGATGTGCCCGATCTGCAGTTCTTCGAGCAGCGATTCCATCTGTTCGTTGATCTTGGGGGTCGACAGCGGACGGCCATCCGCACCCACTTGCAGTTCAAGCACCGCGCGGATGTTCTGCTCCACCGTCAGGCGGCGGAACACGGAGGCGTCCTGCGGCAGGTACGACAGGCCCATGCGCGCGCGCTTGTGGATGGGCATCGCGGTGATGACGGAGCCGTCGATTTCAATGCGGCCCGCGTCCGCCGGCACCAGGCCGACGATCATGTAGAAGCTGGTGGTCTTGCCTGCGCCGTTGGGGCCCAGCAGGCCGACGACTTCGCCGCTGACCACGGACAGGGACACGTCCTGCACGACGGTGCGGCCGTTGTAGGTCTTGCGCAGTCCGGTTGCGCGCAGGCTGCCCTGCTTGACGCCCGAAGGGGCGGAGGTCACGGGGGTCGGCACTGAAGGTTGATTCATCGTGGCTGCGATTGGTGTTGCGGGAGAAGCGCTTCAGCGCCCTTTCTTGGCTGCCTGCTGCTTGCGGCATTCGGCGACGGCTGCGTCCAGCTTGGCGCGCGGTTCGGCCAAGGAACGCACGCGTCCACCGGCCGCGGCGGAGTTCGGGCCGCCTTGCGCTTCGTAAGTGCCGGACTTCTCGTTGTAGCGTACCCGTTCGCCGCGAATGGTATCGAACGGTTTCCCACAGACGTAGCGGGTCACGATGGCCTGGCCGATCAGGTCGAACGTGCTGTTGGTGCCGTCGTATTCGGCGCGCAGGCCCTTGCCTTCGATGAGTTCGAAGTTTTCGGGGCGCTCCTGGCGGATGGTGACGACCTTGCCCTTGTTGGCCGTGGCCGTGCCGTACTGGTTGCCCTTGGCATCCTCGTTCATCTGCAGGGTGTCGGAGGTCAGCGTCATCAGGCCGCGCGTCATGTTGACGTTGCCGGTGAACACGCTTTGTTTCTTCACGTCGTCGTAGTGCAGCGTGTCCGACAGGATCAGCGTGCTGGGCTCTTCGGCCGGCGCGGCCGCTTTCGGTTCCGCCGCGTGGGCCGGCGCAAGCGCGCAGGCCGTCAACAGCACGGCGCCCATCAGGCGGGTCGTCGGGGCGAGGAGGGTCCGAAGGTCGGTCATGGTTTTTTCTGGTCAGTGTTGTTGGCTGGAATTTCGGTGCGGCGTTGCTGTCTGCCTTCCGAACCGGCAATTTCCACGTCGGTCGATGCCGAAACCTGCAATTGGCGAGTCTTGTTGTTGTAGTGCATGCCCGTGCCCTGCATGCGCGAGCGGCCCTTGAGGACGGTGGCAGGCAGGTCGGTGAAGACCACGTCTTCATCGGGCAGGATGATGAGTTGCTGGCTGCGCACGTCCAGCATGTCGTTCTCGGGGTCCGGCTGCCGCAGCACATGGGCGTCGCCTTGCATGACGATGCGCTTGCCGCCCTGTTCCATCACGGCCGTCTTGGACACCGCCACCGTGATCGGATTGGTCTCGCGCTGGCCCACGGCGCGGGGCGCCGAGACGTGATACGAGTCGTCGTCGGGGAAGTGTTCCATGTACTCGCCTTCCAGGCGGTTGATGGGCTTGCCCGTGGGATCTGTGCGCAACATCACGAAATTGCGCGACCATGCATCCATTTCATGGGTGACGCGGCGCGGCGGGTCCACCTGGATGGCGCGTTGCGCGTAATCGGCCGCCCACCACGAACTGGTGACCAGCACCAGCAGCAGGAACAGCGCGATCAGTGAGGGAAAGCGTTCTTTCATCGGGTGCGCCGCGAAGGCGTATTCGTTACGGGCGGAATCACTGGATCGCCCCAGGGCCAAGCAGGCCCGGCGCAGCCAGGAAGGCGCCCAGGCGGCCTTGCGAGGCCAACAGGAGATCGCAGCATTCGCGCACGGCCCCGCTTCCGCCGGGCAGGGTCGAAACCCAATGCGCGGCCTGGCTGACGTAGCCGGGGGCGTTGGGCACGCTGGCGGCAAAGCCCGCGCGCTGCAAGGCCGGCAGGTCGATGATGTCATCGCCCATGTAGCCGGTTTGATTCAGTTGGACACCGCAGCGCTGCGCAAGTTCGGTCAGGGCGGCGCCCTTGTCGCGTACGCCCTGGATGACTTCGGCGATACCGAGTTCGGCCGCGCGGCGCGCGACGATGGGGCCGGAACGGCCCGTGATCAGCGCGACTTTCAGTCCGCCTTCCATCAGCAGCCGCAGCCCGTGGCCGTCCAGCGCGTGGAAGCGCTTTTGCAGTTCGCCGCCTTCGCCGTAATAGAGGCTGCCGTCGGTCAGCACGCCGTCCACGTCAAAGACCATCAGGCGCACAGCCGCGGCGCGTTCGCGCACGATGGCGGGGATACGGGCAAGCACCAGCGCTTCGGCCGGGTGATTCAGGGAAGCAGAGAGGTTCATAGTCATACCACTTTAGCGGCCATCAGATCGTGCATGTGCAATGCGCCGACCAGCGCGCCGTCATTGTCCATCACCAGCATGTGATTGAGCCGTTGTTCGTCCATCTGCCGGGCGGCTTCGACGGCCAGCGCCTCGGGATTGATGCTGCGTGGCGATCGCGTCATCCCGGCCTCGACGGTCAGGCTGCGGATGTCGCCGTGCCGCGCGATGAGACGGCGCAAGTCGCCGTCGGTAAAGATGCCCAGCGGGCGGTGCTGCGTGTCGGTCACGACCGTCATGCCCATGCCCTTGGCCGACATGACCTCCAGGGCCTGCGACACCGAGGTGCCCGCCGTGACGATGGGCAGGGCCGTTCCCTCGCGCATGACGTCGCGCACATGGGTGAGCAGCCGGCGGCCCAGCGCGCCGCCCGGATGCGAGCGGGCAAAATCCTGCGGCCCGAATCCGCGCGCTTCCAGGCAGGCGACGGCCAGGGCGTCGCCCAGTGCCAGCGCGGCCGTGGTGCTGGCGGTGGGCGCCAGGTTCAGCGGGCAGGCCTCTTGCGCCACGCTGGCATCCAGGTGGATGTCGGCCTGGCGGGCCAGTTCGGATTGCGGGTTGCCGGTGATCGCCACCAGGCCGGCGCCCATGCGGCGCACCACGGGGAGGATGGTCAGCAGTTCTTCGCCCGAGCCCGAATAGGAGATGGCGATGAGGACGTCGTCGCGGGTGATCATGCCCAGGTCGCCATGGACGGCCTCGGCGGCATGCACGAAGAAGGCAGGCGTGCCGGTCGAGGCCAGCGTTGCGGCGATCTTGCGGGCAATATGTCCCGTTTTTCCGATGCCGCTGACCACTACCCGGCCGCGGCAGGCAAGCAGCAGGTCGACGACCCGCGTGAAGCTGTCATCCAGCCGGGCGGACAGGTCCAGCAGGCCCTGGCTTTCGATCTGTAGCGTTCTGCGCGCGGATGCCAGCGCGGTGCCGGACGATGAGGTGGGATGGTCGGTCATGGGCGGATTTTAATCGCAGTATGCTAGTTTGCCCCGCGCAGGGGCGTATGGCATGCTGGCGAGTCTTTCAACGGCTTTCAAACTTTCCTTCCAGGCCCGCTCCATGTCCAGCATTTCCAGTCCCGTCCTTGGCACGCCACTGTCCCCCTTGGCCACCCGCGTCATGCTGCTGGGTTCCGGTGAGCTGGGCAAAGAGGTCATCATCGCCCTGCAGCGTCTGGGCGTCGAAGTCATTGCGGTGGATCGGTATGCGGACGCCCCGGGCCATCAGGTGGCGCACCGGGCGCATGTGGTCTCGATGACAGACCCGCAAGCCCTGCGGCAGGTCATCGAGCAGGAGCAGCCGCACGTTATTGTCCCCGAAATCGAGGCCATTGCCACCAGCCTGCTGGTGGAACTGGAAGCGGCCGGCGTGGCGCGGGTTACCCCGACGGCCCGCGCGGCCCAGCTCACCATGAATCGCGAGGGTATCCGCCGCCTGGCGGCCGAGATTCTGGGTTTGCCCACCTCGCCGTACAGCTTCGTCGACACCGAGGAAGAACTGCGCCAGGCCATCGACGGCGGCATCGGCTATCCGTGCGTCATCAAGCCGGTCATGTCGTCTTCGGGCAAGGGTCAGTCGGTCATCAAGAGCGCCGACGATGTCGCTTCCTCCTGGCGCTATGCCCAGGAAGGGGGCCGGGTCGGGGGCGGCCGCGCCATCGTCGAGGGGTTCATCCGCTTCGACTACGAAATCACGCTTCTGACCGTGCGTGCCCGCGGCGCCGACGGCCAGGTCGAGACCCGGTACTGCGAGCCCATCGGCCACAAGCAGGTCGACGGCGACTACGTCGAAAGCTGGCAGCCGCACCCCATGTCGCCCGCAGCACTGCAGCGCGCTCGCGACATCGCACTGGCCGTCACGTCCGAACTGGGCGGGCTGGGCATCTTCGGCGTCGAGCTCTTCGTGGCCGGCGACCAGGTCTGGTTCTCCGAGGTCAGTCCGCGTCCGCACGACACCGGCATGGTCACCATGATCACCCAGGTGCAGAACGAATTCGAACTGCACGCCCGCGCGCTCCTGGGGCTGCCTGTCGACCCCAGCCTGCGCCAGCCGGGCGCCAGCAGCGTCATCTATGGCGGCGTGGAAGCCAAGGCCGTGACTTTCCACGGCGTGGCCGAGGCGCTGGCCGAGCCCGGCACGGACATCCGACTCTTCGGCAAGCCCGAATCCTTCGTCAAGCGCCGCATGGGCGTGGGGCTGGCCGTGGCCGAGGACGTTGCCGCCGCCCGCGCCAAGGCCAAGCGCGTGTCGGCCGCCGTGACCGTCAAGGCCGGCTGACCGCTTCGCCCCAACGTTGCTAACGGAATAACGCCCGCCGTTCCCGCCGCTTTTTCCCCCGAAGAAAGCCACCCGCCACCCGGCCGGTGGCTTTTTTGTTGTCCGGCGCCGCCCGCCATGTGTTGTATGGCTGTCACGTTCGGCGGCTAATTTTCCCTGCGCGTCCTCTGAATGACGTGGGTTTGCGCCCTTGCCCCTGCGGCAAGTGTGGTTTGCGCTTTCTCATCGTTTGTTCGATAATTTCAGAAATTTCTGAAATCAACGTAACTGCATATGTCGTGCAGCGCGTCGTTGTGTTACCGGCTGATCCTCATGGCGCTTTCCCCCCAAATTGAACGTTTTGTCCTGCACTTCGGTGAAATGGGCAGCCGCTGGGGCGTGAATCGCACGGTCGGCCAGATCTACGCCCTGCTTTTTCTCGCGCCGCAGCCGCTCAATGCCGACGACATCGCCGAAGCCCTGGGCTTTTCGCGCTCGAACGTCAGCCTGGGCCTGAAAGAGCTGCAGTCCTGGCGCCTGGTCAAGCTGATCCATCAGGTGGGCGACCGCCGCGACTACTTCGAGACTCCCAAGGACGTCTGGGAAATCTTCCGCATCCTCATGGAAGAAAAGCGCAAGCGCGAAGTCGATCCCACCCTCACGCTCCTGCGCGACACGCTGCTGGAGTCGCCGTCCGGCGCGGACGAGGCTTACGCGCAACAACGAATGACCGAAATGCTGGAGCTCATCGAACTATCCACGGGGTGGTTCGATGAGGTTCAACGGCTGCCGCCCGAAACCCTCCAAAGCCTCATGAAACTTGGTTCCAAGGTGCAGAAGGTGCTGGGATTCGCCGGCAAATTGCGGGGCAAGGGCTGATCCGTCTCGCCTCGATTTTTCAGGAAACCTCTATGAAGTTGTTATGCAACGCCCCTAATATGGCGCGTCAGACGGCCTGGGAACCATGCCGGTTGCCGCAGCGCGTCGACGCCTTGGGAGCAGCCTCATGATTGATCTCGATGTCGTGAATCTCTCGCGGTTCCAGTTCGCCGCGACTGCGCTCTACCATTTCATCTTTGTCCCGCTCACCCTTGGCCTGTCGTTCATTCTGGCCATCATGGAAAGCGTGTATGTCATGACCGGACGCGCCATCTGGAAAAAGATGACGATGTTCTGGGGCACGCTGTTCGGCATCAACTTTGCGCTGGGCGTGGCCACCGGCGTGGTGATGGAGTTCCAGTTCGGCATGAACTGGTCCTACTACAGCCACTACGTCGGCGACATTTTCGGCGCGCCGCTGGCGCTTGAAGGGCTGATGGCGTTCTTCCTGGAAGCCACCTTCGTCGGCCTGTTCTTCTTCGGCTGGAACCGCATGTCCAAGGTCAGCCACCTGGCCGTGACCTGGCTGGTCGCCTTCGGCACCAACTTCTCGGCCCTGTGGATCCTGATCGCCAACGGCTGGATGCAGAACCCGGTCGGCGCGATCTTCAACCCCGACACGATGCGCATGGAAATGACCGACTTCGCTGCGGTCATCTTCAACCCGGTCGCGCAAGCCAAGTTCGTGCACACCGTCAGCGCCGGTTATGTGGCGGGCGCCATGTTCGTCATGTCGATCAGCGCCTGGTATCTGCTGCGCGGCCGTCATATCGATCTGGCCAAGCGCTCGATGGCGGTGGCGGCCAGCTTCGGTCTGGCCGGCGCCCTGTCGGTGGTCGTGCTGGGCGACGAAAGCGGCTACCTCACCACCGAACACCAGAAGATGAAGATCGCGGCCATGGAGTCCATGTGGCACACCGAGCCCGCGCCTGCGTCGTTCAACCTGTTCGCCATCCCGAACCAGGCCGAGCGCCGCAACGATTTCGCGATCGAGATTCCCTACGTCATGGGCATCATCGGCACGCGGTCGCTGACCACGCCGCTGCTGGGAATCAACGATCTGATCCTGCGCGCCGAGAATCGCATCCGCGACGGCATGGTGGCCTACGAGGCCCTGCAGAAGATCCGCGCCAACCCCAAGGACGTCGATGCCCGCATGGTGTTCGACAAGACCTGGCCGGACCTGGGCTACGCGCTGCTCGTCAAGCGTCACCAGCCCGACATCAGCAAGGTCACCGAGGCCGACATCAAGCAGGCCGCGATCGATACCGTGCCGACCGTGGCGCCGCTGTTCTGGGCGTTCCGCATCATGGTCGCGGTGGGCATGTACCTGATCGTGTTCTTCGGCGTCGCGTTCTGGCTTGCCTCGCGCGGCCGTCTGGACAAGCGTCCGGCGCTGCTCAAGGTGGCGTTGTGGAGTCTGCCGCTGCCGTGGGTCGCCATCGAGAGCGGCTGGTTCGTCGCGGAATACGGCCGCCAGCCCTGGGTGATCGAAGGCGTGCTGCCGACCTATTACGCGGCATCGGGCCTGACCATGACCGACCTGGTCATCAGCCTGTCGATCTTCCTGGTGCTGTACACGATCCTGCTCATCATCGGCGTGAAGGTCATGCTGCATGCCATCAAGGCAGGACCGAAATCCGACGGGCCGGCGCCGGGTGATGCCGCCGCCGATCCCGTCCACGCCGCCGTGCGCGCGTAAGGGGAGAAACGCAAATGGATACCCTGATTCCTTTTGACTACGGCACGCTGCGCGTGGTGTGGTGGGTGCTGCTGGGCGCATTGCTCATCGGCTTTGCCGTCATGGACGGCTTCGACCTGGGCGTGGCGGCGCTGTTGCCGGTGGTCGCCAAGACGGACGCCGAGCGCCGCATCGTGATCAACGTGGTGGGGCCGGTCTGGGAAGGCAACCAGGTCTGGCTCATCACGGCGGGCGGCGCCATCTTCGCCGCGTGGCCGTTGCTGTATGCCGCCTCGTTTTCGGGCTTTTACCTGGCGATGATGCTGGTGCTGCTGGCGCTGATCCTGCGGCCGGTCGGCTTCAAGTACCGCAGCAAGATGGAAGGCACGCGCTGGCGCAACCGTTGGGACGCCGTGCTGTGCTTCTCCGGTGTGCTGGCGTCGCTGGTGTTCGGTGTGGCCATGGGCAACATCATCCTGGGCGTACCGTTCACGTATGACGCGATGACGCTGCGTCCGATGTACGAAGGGCACTTCTTTCAGCTGTTCATGCCTTTTGCCTTGCTGGCGGGCGTGCTGAGCGTGGTGATGCTTGCCATGCACGGCGCGGTGCTGCTGGCCTGGCGTACGGACGATCCCGTGTCCTCGCGGGCGCGCAACTGGGGCCGCCTGTGCGCGGTGCTGACGGCGGCGCTGTTCGTGGCCGGCGGCTTCTGGGTCGCGGGCGGCGTGGCGGGACACACGATCACCAGCGCGATCGACATGGCTGCGCCGTCGGATCCGATGCTCAAGTCCGTGTCGGTGCAGACCGGGGCCTGGATGGCCAACTACGCGAAGTGGCCGTGGATGTGGATCGCGCCCGCGCTGGGCGTGGCCGGCGCCGTGCTCGCGGCGCTGCTGCTTACCGTGCGCGCCAACATGCTGGCGTTCCTGGCGTCCTCGACGTCCATCGCCGGCGTGATCCTGACGGTGGGCTTCTCGCTCTTCCCGTTCATCATGCCGTCGTCGTCGAATCCGAAGGCCGGGCTGACGGTCTGGGACGGTTCGTCCAGCCACCTGACGCTGTGGATCATGGTGATCGCCGTGGCGATCTTCCTGCCCATCGTGACCCTCTACACCGGCTGGGTGTATCGCGTCATGCGCGGCAAGGTCACCCATGAATCGGTGGGCGACACGCCCAACTCGTACTGATAAAGGAGCCTCCACCATGTGGTATTTCTCGTGGATCCTCGGCCTCGGCCTGGCGTGCGCATTCGCCATTCTCAATGCGATGTGGTTCGAGCTGCGCGAAGGTCAGACGCATGACCCGAAAGCCAGCCGCGACGTCGAGTGAGTAACGGCGCAAGCAGCCTCGAGCACGACCCGTCGGCGTCTCTGCAGAAGCCGCCGCGCGAGCAGTCGCGGTGGCTGATGGGGCTGGCCCGGTCGGCACGGTTCCCGCTGATGCTGGCGGGCGCCGCGCCGCTGGTCAGCGGCGCCCTGCTGGTCGTGCAGGCCTGGCTGCTGGCCAGGGTGCTCGATTCGGCCATCGTCGGTCATGTGCCGCGGCATGAACTGATTGGCGGCATCGCCGCCATCGCAGGGCTGATGCTGGTGCGCGCATGCATCACGTGGGCGGGCGAGCGCGCTGGCGCGGATGCGTCCGAACGCATCAAGCGCCACGTGCGCCAGTCCCTGTTCCAACGGCTGGTGCAGAAGGGCCCTTACTGGAGCCGCGGCAAGGCGTCGGGTGAACTGGCGAGCGCCGTGGTCGACCAGGTAGAGGCGCTGGATGGCTTCTTTGCCAAATACCTGCCCGCGATGGCCGCGGCGGCAATGCTGCCGGTGGCGTTTTCGGTGGTGCTGCTGCCGGTGGATGTGATCGCCGGCCTGGTGCTGTTGATCACCGCGCCGCTGATTCCGCTGTTCATGGCGCTGGTGGGGTGGGGGGCGCAAGGCGCCAGCCGCCGTCACCTGCGTGCCTTCGCCCGCCTGTCGGGCTTTTTCGCGGACCGCCTGCGCGGGCTGTCCACCCTGAAACTGTATGGGCGCGCGCAGGCCGAGGCGCAGTCCGTCGTGGCGGCCAGCGATGCGCTGCGCCAGCGGACGATGTCGGTGCTGCGCATCGCGTTCCTGTCGTCGGCCGTACTGGAATTCTTCGCCGCGCTGGGCGTGGCGGGTGTTGCGGTGTACATCGGCCTGACGTACCTGGGATTCCTGGACGTGCGCTGGTCACCGCTGACCTTGCAGGCCGGACTGTTCTGCCTGTTGATGGCGCCCGAGGTCTATGCGCCGCTGCGCCAGTTTGCCGCCCACTATCACGACCGCGCGACGGCGCTGGCTGCCGTGACGCAGATCGCCGTCCTGTTCGATGGGCTGCCGCAAGCCGATGCCGAAGACACGTCCGCACTGCGCGGCCAACCCGCGCACGCGGGCAAGGGCGCGGTGGTTACCGTGGAAGGTCTGCGCGCCGAGGCGCCGGGCCGTGGCCAGCCGGTGCTCGCAAATGCTGCCCTGGTCCTGGCGCCGGGTGAGCACGTGGCGCTGATGGGACCGAGCGGCGTCGGCAAATCCACGCTCATCGAGGCCATCGCCCGTCTGCGGCCGGCCAGCGGCGAAATCCGCATTGATGGCTTGCCGCTGGCGCAATGGGATGAAGCCGCCTTGCGTCAGCGCGTGGCGCTGATCGGCCAGCGGCCGCAGTTGCTGGCCGGATCGATCGCCGACAACATCCGGCTGGGGCAGCCCGGCGCCACGGATGCACAGGTGCAGGACGCCGCGCGCCGCGCCTGCGTGCTGGAATTCACGCAAGACCTCCCGCACGGCCTGGACACCGCTCTGGGCAGCCGCGGCCATGGCTTGTCCGGCGGACAGGCGCAGCGCGTAGCGCTGGCCCGTCTGTTCCTGCGGGACCCTGGCCTGATCCTGCTGGACGAACCTACCGCGCATCTGGATGAAGCGACGCAGGCTCGGGTGCTGGACGAGATCCTGCAATTCTCCGCTGGCCGCACCCTGGTGCTGGCGACGCATTCGCCGGCAGTGGCCGCGCGATTTGGCCGGGTGGCGCGCGTCGCCAACGGCGCGGTGAAAGACGCATGAAGAATCTGTTGTTGCTCCTGCCCTTGTACGCGCGCCGCAAAGGCGGGCTTTTACTCGCATTGTTCTGTGCGTTGGCGACCGTCGCGGCCGGCGTCGGGTTGCTGGGCGTGTCGGGGTGGTTTCTGACCGGCGCGTTCCTGGCCGGCGCCGGCAGCGTATTCAACCTGTTCGCGCCCTCCGCGCTGGTGCGCGGGCTGTCATTCCTGCGCATCGTGTCGCGCTACGCCGACCGCGTGGTCGGGCATGCCGCCACCTTGCGCCTGCTAGCGGATCTGCGCGCCATGGTGTTTGCGGCGCTGACCCGGCTGACGCCGCGCCAGCTTTCGCGTTATCGCAGCGGCGACCTGGTCGCCCGCATGACGAACGACGTCGATGCGCTGGATACGGTATTTCTGTTTGTGCTGGCGCCACTGGCCACCGCAATACTTGCCGGGGCGGTGCTCACCGCCGTGCTGGGGCAATGGGTGCCGGCCGCGGCGCTGATTTTTGCATTGGCCCTGTTGACCGCGTGCGTGGTGGTGCCCTTGTGGCTATTGCGCGCGGCGCGCAAACCGGGCGTGTCGGCGCAGGAAAGTGCGGCAGGATTGCGCGCCGCCACGCTGGACGCCGTGGAGGGTCACGCGGACATGGTTGCCCTGCATGCGCAGGAGCAGACGCTGGCGCACTTCGAGCGTCTGTGCGAGGCAAGCGCTCTGGCGCGACGCAGCCAGGCACGGGTGGCGGTGCGCGGACAATGGTTCCTGCAGGTGGCCGCAGGTGTGGCGGTGTTGGCGCTGCTGTGGTTCGGTCTCGCCGGGCTTGAGTCGGGACGGATCGAAGGCCCTCTCCTGGCCGGTCTGCTGCTGGCCGTCATCGGCATCTTCGAGGTTGCCGGCCCGATCATGCGGGGCGCATCCCGGATGGGTTCCGCGATGTCGGCGGCGGCGCGCATCCGCGAGATCACGCAAAGCGAACCTGACATGCAGGATCCGGCGATGCCGCGCCCGCTGCCCACTCACGGTGCGTTGGAGCTGGCGGGTGTGCGCTTTGCGTACCCGGCCCGCGCAGCAGGCGACAGTGCGCCGGTGCTGCAGGACGTCAACCTGCGGATCGAGCCGGGCGAACGCGTGGCGATCGTGGGCGCCAGCGGCGCGGGCAAGTCCACGCTGCTGCATCTGATCCTCAGGCTCGAGGATCCGCAGGACGGGCAGGTCCGATTCGGCGGTCGCGATGCGCGCGAATGCGCACAGGCGGACTGGCATCGGCGGATCGTCCTGCTGTCGCAGGACGCGCCGGTGTTTCTGGGTACGCTTCGCACCAATCTGTTGATCGGCGATCCCGATGCCGACGATGCCGCGTTGTGGCGCGCCCTGGATGCGGCACGGCTTGGCGATTTCGTGCGCGGCCTGCCCGATGGCCTGGACACGTGGGCCGGCGAGACGGGTTCGCAGTTGTCGGCCGGGCAGGCACGGCGCCTGTGTCTGGCCAGAGCCTTGCTGGCGCCTGCCGCCGTCATCGTGCTGGACGAACCGACCGCGGGATTGGACGCCGCGGCCGAAACCGCGTTCTTCGCGGATCTTGCGCAGGCGGTACGCGGGCGCACCGTGGTGCTGGCCACGCATGCGGCATTGCCCGACGGTGCGGTGCATCGTTGCCATGTGTTGCGCGATGGGCAATTGCATGACATGTCATCGCGCGCGGCAATCCTGGCTTAAGCGCAGCGGCGCGGTTATAGTTCGCCTTGCTTCAATTCTTCAGGGCCGATTCCATGCAGACCGACAACGCCGAGTTCATCCGGCGCACCATCCGCAGCGTTCCGGACTGGCCCCAACCCGGTGTCACGTTCCGCGACATCACGCCGGTGCTGCAGGACCCTCGTGCGTTCCGTGTCCTGATCGATCTCTTCGTCTATCGCTACATGCGCCAGCGCCTGGATCTGGTGGCGGGTGTGGACGCGCGCGGCTTCATCGTGGGCAGCGTGCTGGCTTATGAACTGAATCTGGGGTTCGTGCCCGTGCGCAAGAAGGGCAAGCTGCCCTATCGCACAGTGGCCGAGGAATACTCGCTGGAATACGGCAATGCCGCCGTCGAGATGCATACCGATTCGGTCCGCACGGGCCAGCGCGTCCTGCTGGTGGACGATCTGATCGCCACCGGGGGCACCATGCTCGCGGCCATCAAGCTGCTGCAGCGCCTGGGCGCCAACGTGGTGGAAGCCGCCGCCATCATCGACCTGCCGGATCTCGGCGGCTCGGCCAAGGTGGCCGCGACCGGCACGCCGCTTTACACGGTCTGTCAGTACGGCGCGGACACGACGCCGTAGTCCGTGTTGTCGTGATGGCGCCGCAGCTCGGCGCCGCCCTTCAGCACCATTTGCCAGTTACGCCTCCGACAAGCGCGGCTGGATGAAGTCCAGGAACGCCTTCGTCTTGGCGGGCAGCATGCGCGAAGGCAGCAGCGCAAACAAGGGCAGGGGGGTCAGACTCCATTCCGGCAACACGCGCACCAGGCCCGTCTGCTTGATGGCGCGCTCCATCGCATCAAACACCAGCAGCGGCGTGATGCCCAACCCCTGGCCGGCCAATCGCCCCAGCATCCCCACGTTATTGGCCGACAGGCGGCCAGACACCTGAACGCGTTCCACCTTGTCGCCCGAATGGAGCATCCAGAAGGACGACTCCTCGCGCATGGTCGGGCGCAGGCATTCGTGGTGCGTCAGGTCCGCCGGCACACGCGGTTCTCCATGGCGCGCCAGGTATTCGGGCGACGCATAGAGCTGGTGCGCCATCAGCACGATCTTGCGCGAGATGAGGCTGGAATCGGGCTGCTGCCCAAAGCGCAGGATCAGGTCGAACGGATTGCTGATGGGATCGATCGGGCGCATGCTCAGGTCGAAGTCGCACTCGATATCGGGATGCTGTTCGCGGAACTCGCGGATCACGGCGGGCAGGAACAACTGCGCAAGGCTGGTGGGCAGCGAGATCCGCAGGCGCCCCTTGGGCTGCACTGCCATGTCCAGCAACTGATCGTGCGCGATGCGCGCCTCTTCGACGATGTGACGGCAGCGTTCGAAATAGATTGCGCCCGCTTCGGTCAGGTCGATCTTGCGGGTGCTGCGATTGAGCAGCCGCATGCCGACGCTGCGTTCCAGCTCGCTGACCCGGCGCGACAGCGTGGAGGTCGGGATATTCAGGGCTTCGGCGGCGTGGCTGAAGTTCTTGCGCTTGGCGACCTCGACGAATAGCGCGATGTCGTTAAGCTGGATGTCCATGAATGCCCTCGAGACTCAAATTTCCATTTCTGGCAGATTCGTATGATAAATGGAATTATTGTCCCGCCAGTAGAAATGTCTATTTCTCCGGATTGCACAACAGTTCCATTACGCGCCGCGTTCAGATTGCGTTACCTAGCTTGCGCGAAACTGAATTAACTTAACGCCTGCGCGCATGGTGCATCAGTCTGGCGAGCAGGTTCATATGCCGTGTCCCGCACGGATACGACTTGCAATTGTCCCATCCGTGCAAATATGTTCACCAAATTAAGGGTTTTTACTAGGGCCTAATAGCCAGATACTTCGTCCCAGCAATCAAATTGTCATATCGAATGCCGCCAACCCGGCGCAAGACGATGTGCAACGTTTAGGATGGAGTCATCTCAATGAAAGCCCTAGCAACCGCACTCATGGTTACCGCTACCCTGGTCGGCATGTCCGCCGCTCACGCCGATGGCAAGACGCGTGAACAAGTCCAGCAGGAACTGCAAGCCGCCAAGGCCGCAGGCACCGTCACCTTTGGTGAACTGGACTATCCGCCCGCCGTCGCCCAGACCACCAGCCTGTCGCGCGAACAGGTTCAGCAGGAATTGCAAAGCGCCAAGGCCGCAGGTCAGGTGACGAGCGCTGAACTGGATTACCCGCCCAAGACCGTGGCGCAGACCGCCGGCAAGAGCCGTGCAGAAGTCCGCCAGGAATTGGCCGACGCCAAGGCGCGCGGCGAATACACGTTTGGCGAACTGGACTACCCGCCCAAGGGCCGCTGATTTCCAGCGCTGGCGCGCCGCGCCGCCCCGCAGGTCACCGAAAGAACCCCTTGTGACGCCGAGGGGTTTTTTTGCGCCCCGGGTTTTTATCTGTGCGGAAACAGTGTGGCGTTTACGCCGCACAACTATTCCGCCTGCACTACATATGTTGCCGGCCGGAAGGGCAAGGAAAGCCGCATCTGATCTCGCGATATTCTGATGCGAGCAATGATTCATATTTGAGATCAAGGCCTTACCGAGCTTTTTGGAACAAGGCGAGCCTTCAGTTTCGCGTCATTATCCCAGCCATGGAAAGTAGTTCGTCGAAATCCGGGTTACTACGAACTGCTACAAGCCGGACACTACGCCCAGTGCATCGCCGCTCGATTCAACGTTGCGGCATGCGAGGGCCCGCGGTGTTCGGCGGCGCCCCGCAATGCGCCTTTCATCTCGCCATTTTGGGGATTCAAATGAAGAAGACGTTTTTGGCCGTCGCGTTGCTGACCGGCTTTGCCGGCGCCGCGCAGGCCGCCGATTCCGTGACGCTGTACGGCCTGATCGATGCTGGCCTCGGTTACGAAAAAGTGAAGTTCAAGGGCAATTCGCAGAGCCGCATCGGTGCGGTTCAGGGCGTGAGCAGCGGTTCGCGCTTTGGCCTGCGCGGCACGGAAGACCTGGGCGACGGCCTGCGCGCCGTGTTCACGCTGGAAGGCGGCTTCGGTCCCCTGAACGGCAAGTCGCTGCAGAACGACCGTCTGTTCGGCCGCCAAGCGACGGTTGGCCTGGACAGTGATTCTTGGGGCCGTCTGGAATTCGGCCGTCAGACGAACCTGGCGTCGAAGTACTTCGGCTCGATCGACCCGTTCTCGATCAGCTACAACAACGCCAACATGGGTACGACGTTCGGCAGCGCCAACACGATGCGCCTGGACAACATGGTCCTGTATCAAACCCCCAGCCTGGGCGGTTTGAAGGTCGGCCTCGGCTACGCGTTCAGCGCGGACGACACCGTCACGGACACGACGCAGAAGGGCTTTGCCACGGGCAACAACAACCGTGTGATCACCGCCGGTGTGCAATATGTCAACGGCCCGCTGAATCTGGCGGCCGCCTATGACCGCTTCAACCCGTCCAACGACCGCGTCGGCGGCAAGGACGCAGCGCGCATCCAGGAATACATCGTCGGCGGTTCGTACGACTTTGAAGTCGTGAAGATCGCGGCGGCTTTCGGCCAGACGCGTGATGGCTGGTTCGTCGGCCAGAACATGGGCACGACGCCCGACGGTATGAACAAGCTGGGTTCGTTCAAGCTGGCAGATGGCTTCCGCGCCAATTCGTACATGATCGGCGCCACCGTGCCGATGGGCCGCCACGCCGTGTTCGGCTCGTGGCAGCGCGCCACCGCCAGCAACGACAAGCTGACGGGCGACGACGCAACGTTCAACGTGTACAGCCTTGGCTACACGTACGACTTCACCAAGCGCACGAACCTGTACGCGTACGCCTCGTATGGCGACAACTACGCGTTCCAGCACGACGCGACCGACACGGCTGTCGCCGTCGGCCTGCGCCACCGTTTCTAAGCGTCAGGACGTCCGGCTGGACCTTGCTGAATGTGCGGGCCATTCTCCGTGGACCGCTGAGTGACAGCGAACCCCCCCTAGATCGGGTTCAGCCGGGCGCGCTTTGCGCACAGAAGGGAAGGGCCTCCGCAAGGAGGCCCTCTCGCATTCAGGACATCTGAATCGCAGCGGCTACAGGAAGAGCTTGTACGCCGGGTTGTCGGTTTCGTTCCAATGCGGATAGCCCAGTTCCGCCACGAAGTTGCGGAACTGCTTCTTGTCCGCCGGCGGCACCTGGATGCCGATCAGGATGCGGCCATAGTCGGCACCCTGGTTGCGGTAATGGAACAGGCTGATGTTCCAGTCGGGATTCATCGCGTTCAGAAAGCGCATCAGAGCGCCCGGCCGCTCGGGGAATTCAAAGCGGTACAGCAGTTCGTTGCGCGCCAGCGCCGAACGGCCGCCCACCATGTGGCGCAAGTGGGTCTTGGCCATTTCGTCGTGGGTCAGGTCCAGCGTGTCGAAGCCGTGGCGGCGGAAATTCGCCGCGATCTTGTCAGGTTCTGCGGCCGAAGACACCTGGATGCCGACGAATACGTGGGCGCGGTCCGCGTCCGAGATGCGGTAGTTGAATTCGGTGACGCTGCGTTCGCCCACCAGTTCGCAGAAGCGGCGGAAGCTACCGCGCTGCTCGGGCATGGTGACCGCGAAGACGGCCTCGCGCATTTCGCCGACCTCGGCGCGTTCGGACACGAAGCGCAGCCGGTCGAAGTTCATGTTGGCGCCGCAGGCAATCGCCACCAGCGTCTTGTTTTTCAGATTGTGTTCGGCCGCGTACTGCTTGGCGCCGGCCACGGCCATCGCGCCGGCCGGCTCCAGCACGCTGCGCGTGTCCTGAAAGACATCCTTGATGGCGGCGCAGATCGCATCGGTGTTGACCACCACGTAGTCGTCCACATATTTGCGCGCCAGCTTGAAGGTCTCGGCGCCCACCATCTTGACTGCTGTGCCGTCCGAGAACAGGCCCACGTCGTTCAACTGAACGCGGCGGCCCGCGCGCACGCTGCGCAGCATGGCGTCGGAGTCCTCGGTCTGCACGCCGATGATCTTGATCTCGGGGCGCAGCTGCTTGATGTAGGCCGCCACCCCGGCGATGAGGCCGCCGCCGCCGATCGCCACGAAGATCGCGTCGATGTGGCCGGGATGCTGGCGCAGGATTTCCATGCCCACGGTGCCCTGGCCGGCGATCACGTCGGGATCGTCGAACGGATGGACGAAGGTCAGCTTCTCTTTCTTTTCCAGCACCTGCGCATGCGCGTAGGCGTCCGAAAAGCTCTCACCGGCCAGCACGACCTCGCCGCCCAGGCGGCGCACGGCGTCGATCTTGACCTGCGGGCTGGTCGTGGGCATGACGATCACGGCGCGGCAGCCAAGCCGGCTTGCCGCCAACGCAACGCCCTGGGCGTGGTTGCCGGCCGAGGCCGCGATCACGCCGCGATTGCGCGCCGCCGGCGTGAGGTTGGCCATCTTGTTGTACGCGCCGCGCAGCTTGAAGCTGAACACCGCCTGGGTATCTTCGCGCTTGAGCAACATCGTGTTCGACATCCGCTGCGACAGCAGCGGCGCCGCCTCGAGCGGGGATTCGACCGCGACGTCGTAAACCTTGGAAGTCAGGATGCGTTTCAGATAATCAGTGGACATGGACCGCGCAACAGGCAAGAGTGAGGACTGGCCAAGATTATTGCAGGGAAATGCGTGTCGCCTTCCGGGATTCCCGCGGCTACACTGCCGCAACCATGGAAGAAAGTCTCTTATCCGCAGTTCATTGGCTCCTGGGCGTGCTGGCATTGCCCTCAGTCGGCCTGTCGGCCATCTTCACCGTTTCGCTCGTGTCCGCGACGCTGCTGCCCCTGGGCTCCGAGCCGGCGGTGTTCGGCTACATCAAGCTTTCGCCGGACATGTTCTGGCCCGCCATCCTGGTGGCCACCGCAGGCAACACCGTGGGCGGGGCCATCAGCTACGCCATGGGACTGGGCGCCGAAAAGGCGGTCGAGCGCTGGAAGGAAAAGCACCCGCATCCGCATCCGAAGGCAACCGAGGGTGGCCGCATGCGCGGCCGCTGGAACGAGCGCGCCCATGACTGGCTGCACCGGATGGGACCGCCCGCGCTGCTGTTGTCCTGGTTGCCCGCGGTGGGCGATCCCCTATGCGCGGTTGCCGGCTGGTTGCGCCTGTCGTTCTGGCCCTGCGTGTTCTACATGGCCATCGGCAAATTCATGCGCTATCTGTTCATGACCGCCGGGCTGCTCTGGTTCTTTCCTGGAAAAATCTAGCCCTGACGCCGGACTTAAACGGGGACGGTACATGCCGTCCCCGGCGCGCTTTTGGACGCCTTGCCAGACTTATTAGGGGTCAAGTCGGGACAATGGCATAAAATACTTTTTTAAGGGCCCCCTCTTGCCGCCATGAACGCCCCACTCGCCAGCCACATCTTGAACGGGGCGATGCCGCCCGCCGCACCCGCGCGATTGCGCGAAATCCCCTATAACTACACGTCGTTTTCCGACCGCGAAATCGTGGGCCGGTTATTGGGTGAAGACGCCTGGAGCCTGCTGAGCGACCTGCGCGGCGAGCGCCGCACCGGCCGTTCCGCCCGGATGCTCTACGAAGTGCTGGGCGACATCTGGGTCGTGCGCCGCAATCCCTATCTGCAGGACGACCTGCTCGACAATCCCAAGCGCCGCAAGCAGCTCATCGAAGCGCTGCATCACCGCCTGGGCGAAATCGACAAGCGCCGCGACCCGAGCGCGCCCGCTGAAGCCGGCCACGATCCGCATCGCGACGAAAAGGTCGTCGGTCTGCTGGCCCGGGCGCGTTCCGCCATTGCGGCGTTTGAGGGCGAATTCGACCAGACCGCCATGATGCGCAAGCAGGCGCAGAAGGTGCTGGGCCGCATCACGGCGCGCGACAACATCAAGTTCGACGGCCTGTCGCGCGTGTCGCACGTCACGGACGCGACCGACTGGCGCGTGGAGTACCCCTTCGTGGTGCTGACGCCGGACACCGAGGACGAGATCGCCGCGCTGGTCACCGCCTGTATTGAACTGGGCCTGACCATCGTGCCGCGCGGCGGCGGCACCGGCTACACCGGCGGCGCCATTCCGCTGACCTGGAAGTCGGCGGTCATCAACACCGAAAAATTCGACAAGCTGGGCAAGGTCGAGTCCTGTATCCTGCCCGGCCTCACCGAGCCCGTCGCGGTCATCCATGCCGGCGCCGGCGTGGTCACCAAGCGCGTTTCCGAAGCGGCCGAGGCCGCCGGCTTCGTGTTCGCCGTGGACCCGACGTCCGCCGAAGCCTCGTGCGTGGGCGGCAACATCGCCATGAACGCCGGCGGCAAGAAGGCCGTGCTGTGGGGCACCGCGCTGGACAACCTGGCCTGGTGGCGCATGGTTGATCCGGACGGCAACTGGCTGGAAGTCACGCGCCTGGACCACAACATGGGCAAGATCCATGACGTGGAAGTGGCCCGTTTCGAGCTCAAGTGGTTCGACGGCAAGGGCAAGCCCGGCGAGCGCCTGCTCAAAACCGAAACGCTGGAAATCCAGGGCCGCGTGTTCCGCAAGGAAGGCCTGGGCAAGGACGTGACGGACAAGTTCCTGGCGGGGCTGCCCGGCATCCAGAAGGAAGGCTGCGACGGTCTCATCACGTCGGCGCGCTGGGTGCTGCACCGCATGCCGCGCCATACGCGCACCGTCTGTATGGAGTTCTTCGGGCAGGCGCGCGACGCCATCCCGTCGATCGTCGAGGTCAAGGGCTACCTGGACGGCGAAGGCAAGGCGCGCGGCGCCATCCTGGCCGGCCTGGAGCATCTGGACGAACGCTACCTGCGCGCGGTCGGCTACGCCACCAAGAGCAAGCGCGGCGTGCTGCCCAAGATGGTCCTGATCGGCGACATCGTCGGCGACGATGACGACGCAGTGGCCGCGGCCGCCAGCGAAGTCGTACGCCTGGCCAACACGCGTCACGGCGAGGGCTTTGTCGCCGTCAGCGCCGAGGCGCGCAAGAAATTCTGGCTGGACCGCTCGCGCACCGCCGCGATCGCGCGTCACACCAACGCCTTCAAGATCAACGAAGACGTCGTGATCCCGCTGCCCCGCATGGGCGAATACACGGATCACATCGAGCGCATCAACATCGAACTGTCGACCAGCAACAAGCTCAAGCTGCTGGGCGAGCTTGACGCGTACCTGTGCACGCCGCTGCCGGTCGGCAAGATCGACGACGCCGACATCGAGACCACGCGCGCCGAGGTGCTGGCCGAACGTACCCGACAGGCCATCGAACTGATCGCCGCCACGCGCCAGCGCTGGCAGTGGCTGCTGGACAACCTGGACCTGCCGCTGGGCGATGCGCTGCCGCAACTCGAAGGCCTTGGCCTGGGCGAGCTTCACGCCACGCTGACCGCCCGCCTGGCGGCACAACCCGGGGCCCGCGTCTTCGACGTGGTGCAGGACCGCACCATCCGCGTCTCCTGGAAGACCGAAGTGCTGGCCGGCCTGCAGCGCGCCTTCTCGGGCGCCGCGTACAAGAAAATCGTCGACGAGCTCGTCGCCATCCATGCCCGCGTGCTTAAGAGCCGCGTGTTCGTCGCGCTGCATATGCACGCAGGCGACGGTAACGTGCACACCAACATCCCGGTCAACTCGGATGACTACGAAATGCTGCGCGAGGCCCACGCGGCCGTCGAGCGCATCATGCAGATCGCGCGCGACCTGGATGGCGTGATTTCGGGCGAGCACGGCATCGGCCTGACCAAGTACGAGTTCCTGACCGAAGCCGAACTGGCCCCGTTCCAGGACTACAAGCGGCGCGTGGACCCCAACGGCCACTTCAATGCCGGCAAGCTCATGCCCGGCGCGGACCTGCGCCACGCCTGGACGCCCAGCTTCAATCTGATGGGCCACGAGTCGCTGATCATGCAGCAGAGCGACATCGGCGCCATCTCGGAATCCATCAAGGACTGCCTGCGCTGCGGCAAGTGCAAGCCGGTGTGCGCCACGCACGTGCCGCGCGCGAACCTGTTGTATTCGCCCCGCAACAAGATCCTGGCGACGTCGCTGCTGGTCGAGGCCTTCCTGTACGAAGAACAGACCCGTCGCGGCGTGAGTCTCAAGCACTGGGAAGAATTCGAGGACGTGGCCGACCACTGCACCGTCTGCCACAAGTGCTACAACCCCTGTCCGGTCGATATCGATTTCGGCGACGTGTCGATGAACATGCGCGCCGTGCTGCGCCGCATGGGCCGCAAGTCGTTCAATCCGGGCACGGCCAGCGCCATGTTCTTCCTGAACGCCAAGGATCCGGCCACCATCAACGCCACCCGCAAGGCGATGGTGGGCGTGGGCTACAAGGTGCAGCGCGCCGCGCACGACCTGTTCTCGGGCTTGGTCAAGAAGCAGACCGCCAAGCCGCCAGCCACGGTGGGCAAACCGCCGCTGCGCGAGCAGGTGGTGCACTTCGTGAACAAGAAGATGCCCGGCGGACTGCCCAAGCAGGCCGCACGCAAGCTGCTCGACATCGAAGACGCGAACTACGTGCCGATCATCCGCGATCCCAAGGCCACCACGGCCGATACGGAAGCGGTGTTCTACTTCCCGGGCTGCGGTTCCGAGCGCCTGTTCTCGCAAGTGGGCCTGGCTACGCAGGCGATGCTTTGGCATGCGGGCGTGCAGACCGTGCTGCCGCCGGGTTACCTGTGCTGCGGCTATCCCCAGCGCGGCAACGGCATGACGGACAAGGCCGAGCAGATCATCACCGACAACCGGGTGCTGTTCCACCGCGTGGCCAACACGCTGAACTACCTGGACATCAAGACCGTGGTGGTCAGCTGCGGCACCTGCTACGACCAGCTTGCCGGGTATGAATTCGAAAAGATCTTCCCCGGCTGCCGGCTGATCGACATCCACGAATACCTGCTGGAAAAAGGCATCAAGCTGGAAGGCGCCAAGGGCGTGCGCTACATGTACCACGACCCCTGCCACACGCCGATGAAACTGCAGGAACCCATGAAGACGGTGCGGGCGCTGGTGGGCGATGGCGCGGTCAAGAGCGACCGCTGCTGCGGCGAGTCGGGCACGTTGGCGGTCAGCCGTCCGGACATCTCGACGCAGGTGCGCTTCCGCAAGCAGGAAGAACTGCTCAAGGGCGATGCCGCGATGCGCAGCGACGGCTTCACGGGCGACGTGAAGGTCCTGACCTCGTGCCCGTCGTGCCTGCAGGGCTTGTCGCGTTACGAGGGCGACACCAAGATGGAAGCCGACTACATCGTGGTCGAGATGGCCCGCCACATCCTGGGCGAAGGCTGGATGGAAGACTACGTGCGCCGGGCGAACGCAGGCGGGATCGAACGCGTCCTGGTGTAGGCCTCAGCACGCGCCAAACGGAAACCGCGGCCAGCGATGGCCGCGGTTTTTTTTGCGCCGTCGGACTGGGGGCCGGGCGTGTTTTGCCGGACTGAAAAGCCCTCTTGAAACTCCAAAAACCGATCCCATACTCGGACTGAAGCGATCAGACCTGCGGTCGCGCAAGTCGCGGCTGTGATGGGCCTGCATCGGTCCCTTTTTTCGTTCGAGGAGACCTTCATGAGCAACTTTCCTTTCAGCGATAACGGCTTTGCCAGCGCGTTCGACGCGATCCAGGAACACATGGGCCGCGTGCTGCGCAATGCCGGCGTACCTGCTGCCTTGCGGGCGACGCCGCAGGCGTACTTCCCACCCGTCAACGTCGGCGTGTCGGGCGATTCCATCGAAGTCGTCGCCTTCGTGCCCGGCATGGACCCCGAAGGCCTGAACGTGTCGATCGAGAAGAGCCTGCTGACCATCAGCGGTGAACGCAAGCCGCAGGAGCTTCCCGAAGGCGCCCGCTATTACGCGCGCGAACGTACGCAGGGCCGCTACACGCGCATCATCGAGCTGCCTGCAGACGCGGATCCCGACAACGTGCAGGCGCGCTATACGGACGGCTGCCTCGCCATTTCCATCAAGCGTAAGGAATCGGCCAAGCCGCGCACCGTGACCGTGCAGTGACCCGCCAACGCAACCGCATAGGAGTATCGATCATGAATGAACGCAAAGACCTGACCGTGCCCGCCGAAGCGGCCGTGTCTGACAAGCGCGACGGGCGCGGCGTGACCGTGCCGGCCGTGGACATCTACGAGGACAAGGAAGGCATCACGCTGCTTGCGGATCTGCCGGGCGTGTCCAAGGAAAGGCTGCGCATCAACGTCGAGGCCGACGTGCTGCAGATCGAAGGCGAAGCTGCCGTCGAGACCCCCAGCGACCTGCGGCTGGTGCTGGGCGAAATGCGCGCGCCGCTCTTTCGCCGGTCGTTCCGGTTGGGACAGGAGTTCGACCGCGCGCAGATCAGCGCGAGCCTGAAGCAGGGCCTTCTGACGCTGCGCATTCCGCGCGTGCGCGAGGCGCAGCCGCGGCAGATTCCTGTCGTGGCGGGGTGATCCGGGCATAAGGGCGCCATTTGCGACACAGGTGTCAGACACCCGTTGAGATGGCGGCGCAAGCTGACGACCCTCTCCGCCGGGTGTCTGACACCGTCTCAAACACGCCCATGAAAAAAGCCGCGGTCCGATGACCGCGGCTTTCCCATTGCTGCATGACGCCGAGGCGATCACTCCAGCTTGATGTTCGCCTTCTTGATGACGTCCGCCCAGGCGCTGCGCTCCTGATCGGCGTACGTCTTGAAGTCCTGCGCCGACATCGGCATGGGGATGACGCCCATGTCCAGCATCTTCGGCGACACCGCGGGCGACTTGAGCGTGGCGTCCAGATCCGCGGACAGCTTCTTCACCACTGCTTCAGGCAGACCGGCCGGGCCGACCAGGCCTTGCCAGGCGTAGGCCGTGAAATTGGCGACGCCCTGTTCGGCCATCGTCGGGACATCCGGCAGCACCGTCACGCGTTCGGGCGTGGCGGCGGCGAGCACACGCAGCTTGCCGGCCTTGACGTTGGGCAGGCCCGAACCCAGATCGATGAACATCATGTCCACCTGGCCGCCCAGCAGATCCTGGATGGCGGGCGCGGCGCCCTTGTACGGGACGTGCAGCACGTTGGCGCCGGTGCGCTGCTTGAACAGTTCCAGCGCCAGGTGATGCGGCGAACCTGCGCCGGCGGAGGCCGACGTCAGCTTGCCGGGTTCCTTCCTGGCCGCGGCGAGCACGTCTTCGACCGTCTTGTACGGCGAGTTGACGTTCACGGCCAGCAGCAGCGGGAACTTGGCGATGCCGCCGATGTAGGTGAACTTGGCGGGGTCGTACGACAGCTTGGCGTACAGCGACGAATTGAAGGCCAGCGTGCCCGAGTCGGCGGTGCCCACCAGGTAGCCGTTCGGTTCCGCCTGGGCGATGGCCGTGGCGCCAATGATGGTGCCGGCGCCCGGACGGTTCTCGACCACGATGGTCTGGCCCAGCGTCTTTTCCAGGCTGCTGGCCACCGTGCGTGCGACCACGTCGGTGCCGCCGCCGGCGGGGTAGGGAACGATCCAGCGGACCGGTTGCGTGGGCCAGGACTGGGCTGCGGCCGCGGTGGCGGCCAGCGATAGGGCGGCAAGCGCCAGCAGGCGCTTTGCGTGCTTGTGCATGGAGTGTCTCCTCGTGCGGGGTATCGTGAGCGCGGCGTCCGCGTGTTGATCGACGTCAACTTGCGCCGCATATTTTTTGCGTGGCTATTATGCCTTGCGCCTACGCAAAAAGGGGCCCGTGATCTGGGCCCCCTAAAATCGTCGCGCGCCAGCCTATTGCCGCTGCGACAAGTCCGCGTGGGTCCGCGTTATTGCGGATCCGGATAGTGCCGCGCGCCAAAGATGGCCGAACCGATGCGCACCTCCGTCGAGCCTTCCTCGATGGCCAGTTCGAAGTCGCCGCTCATGCCCATCGACAGACGGTCCAGCGCCACGCCGGGAATGTTCTCCTGCACCAGACCATCACGCAGCTCGCGCAGCGCGCGAAAGCACGCGCGGACTTCGTCGGCATCGGGCGAGTTGACCGCCAGGGTCATGAGGCCCTGCACACGCAGCGTCGGGTATTCCGAGGCAATGCGGCGCAGGAAGGGGCCGACCTCCTCGGGCTCCATGCCGAACTTGCTGGGCTCGGACGAGGTCTTGACCTGCACCAGCACGTCCAGCGTGCGGCCCTCATTTTGCAGACGGCGGTGCAGGGCATCGGCCAGCTCCACGCGGTCCAGGGATTGCACTTCCGCCGCGTCGCGCGCGGCATCCTTGGCCTTGTTGGTCTGCAGGTGGCCGATCAGCACCCATTGCAGCCCGTCGCCTTCGAACGCGGCGGCCTTCTGGCGGATCTCCTGCGTCTTGTTTTCGCCAAAGCGCGTCAGGCCCAGCGCCATCGCCTCGCGGATGGCGTCCTCGCCGAACGTCTTGCTGACGGGCAGCAAAGTCACGCTGCCCGGTGCGCGGCCCGCGCGCTCGCAGGCCTCGTGGATGCGTTGCTGGATCTGGGCGAGGCGCCCGGCCATGGTGTCTTCGGCGGTCATGCAGCTCTCTGGCAAAAACAGGAAGTCCCATAGTGTAGGACGTGTTTCGGGCCCGCCGCCGGGCGGGTATCCGCCGCCCCGAATCCCGCCGTTGACCCTGTCTGATCGGCAGGCTTAGAATTTGCGGAGATTTGTTTATATTTCAAAGTTCTATGCCGTCCGGCGCCGCCCATTCGGGCGACACGTTTCCCTCTTAATCAGCCCCCACGCCATGTCCAGTGCAGCGCCCGAATACGTCTTTGCCACGCCTTTCCTGAATCCCCCCGCCTCGCCCATCCGATCGCTCATGCCCTACGCCATGCGTCCGGGCACCATTTCGCTGGCCGGCGGCTATCCGGCCCAGGAATTGTTCGACGTCGACGGCTTGTCGATCGCTTCGTCGCAGGTCACGGCCCGGCTGGGCGCCTGCCTGCAGTATTCCAACATCGACGGCCAAGCCAGCCTGCGGCATGAGCTGGCGCGGCTGTCCGCGGCGCGTGGCCTGCACTGCAATGCCGACACCGAACTTGTCGTGACGGGCGGCTCGCAGCAGGCGCTGGCGCTCCTGACCCGCGTGATGCTGCAGCCGGGTGACCACGCCATCATCGAGTCGCCGGCCTTCCCGAATTCCGTGCAGGCCCTGCGCTACACGGGCGCCACGGTGCACACCGTGCCGTCGGGCCCTGATGGCATCGACGTGGACGCGCTGGACGAACTGGCCGCGCGCGTGAAACCCAAGATGGTCTGCGTCGTCGCCTCGTTCTCGAATCCCTGCGGCGCCACCCTGACGCGTGAGCGCCGGCTGCGCTTGCTTGAACTGGCGGTCAAGCACCGTTTCCTGATCGTCGAGGACGATCCCTACAGCGAACTGCGCTTCGCCGGCGAAGCCGTGCCGCCCATCGCGGCATTGGCAGAGGGCGAGGCCCGCCACTGGGCGGTGTACATGGCCAGCATGTCCAAGACGATGGCGCCCGCGCTGCGTATCGGCTGGCTGGTCGCGCCGCCCGAGATCCGCCGCCGCTGCGTCGGCGCCAAGGCGGCCGACGACATGGCGTCCTCGGCCTGGATCCAGGAAATCGTTGCCCAGTACCTGGCCAACGGCCGCTACGACGAACACGTGCCGCGCATCCGCGCTGCCTATGGCCTGCGCTGCGCGGCCATGGCTGACTCGCTGGCGCGGGAACTGGACGGGCGCATCACCTTCAGCAAGCCCGAGGGCGGCATGTTCTTCTGGGCGCGGCTGACGGGCGACGTGGATGCCACGCGCCTGTTGCCCTACGCGATCGAGCACGAGGTGGTCTACGTGCCGGGCAAGGCGTTTTACGCCGACCCGGCGAAGGCGGATCTCTTTGCCATGCGCATGTCGTTTGCGACGATGAACGAAAGCCAGATCGCGCAGGGCATGGTCCGCCTCGGCCGCGCGCTGGACGCGTGCCAGGCCAACGAACCGGTGTCGATCTCGCTGGCGGCTTGACGGCGCGCAGCGCCACGCCCGCCCCGCATTGCTATCCTTTCTGCGCAGGCCGCCGGCATCCGCCGGCGGCATACCTAAATAAGCGCTCGTTATTTGGCGGGGGCGCTTCATGTCTATAAGCTTCTTGCCTTGGCGCGCTTTCGCGCCCGGTAGCAGAAAGGAATCCAGGTCATGAACATTGCAAAAGGGTTGGTGGGCGCGGCGCTCTTGATGGCGGCCGCGCAGGGCGTGCAGGCGGCGACGCTGGACGTCGTGAAACAGCGCGGCGCCGTGGCGTGCGGCACGACCACGGGCTTTGCCGGCTTTTCCGCCCCTGATGCGCAAGGCAAATGGCAGGGCCTGGACGTGGACCTGTGCCGCGCCATCGCTGCTGCGGTGTTCGGCGACGCGAACAAGATCAAGGTGGTGCCGCTCAATTCGCAGCAACGCTTCACCGCGCTGCAATCCGGCGAAGTCGACGTGCTGACGCGCAACACCACCGTGACGCAGCAGCGCGACACGGCGCTGGGCATCATCCACGCCGGCATCAACTTCTACGACGGCCAGGGCTTCCTGGTGCCCAAGTCGCTGGGCGTCAACAGCGCCAAGGAAATCAACGGCGCCACGGTCTGCCTGCAGACCGGCACGTCCAACGAAAACACGCTGGCCGACTGGGCGCGCGCCAATAACGTGTCGTACAAGCCGGTCGTCATCGAGACCTTCAACGAAGTCGTCAACGCGTTCGCGTCCGGCCGTTGCGACGTGTTCTCGACCGACGCGTCGGGCCTGGCCTCGATCCGTATTTCCAAGCTGCAGAATCCCGACGACTACGTCGTGCTGCCCGAGATCATTTCCAAAGAGCCGCTGGGCCCGTTCGTTCGCCAGGGCGACGACGCGTGGCTGAACATCGTGCGCTGGTCGCTGTCGGCCATGATCGAAGCCGAGGAATACGGCGTGACGTCCAGGAACGTGGACGAACAGGCCAAGAGCGCCAACCCCAACATCAAGCGCATCCTCGGGGTGACGCCGGGTGGCGGCGCCAACCTGGGGCTGGACGAGAAGTGGGCGTACAACATCGTCAAGCAGGTGGGCAACTACGGCGAGAGTTTTGAGCGGAATGTGGGCGAGGGCAGCCCGCTGAAGATCAAGCGTGGCCTGAATGCGCAGTGGACGCAGGGCGGGTTGATGTACGCGTTGCCGATTCGATGATTTGGCGGCATCGGCTACACGCCCAGTGCGGCGCGTAGCTGGATCGCCCTGTATGACCAAACGCCCCGGACTCGGGGTGTTTTTTCTGGTTGACCGCGTTGGTTAGCCGCGCCGATACACCTGAGCGATCTTCACGAACGCCACGCGCAGTTCCCGCGTGCCGCCCTGAAAAATCACCGGCTTTCCACGGTGCGTGAACACGACGAGCCGCTTTGAAAACACCATGGGGACAAACCGCGCGAAGCGCACGTCTTCCCAGGCGACTTCGCGCCGGGTGAACCAGGTCTGGCGGATGCCGCGGTCGTCGATCGTGGTGATGGATGTCTGCATGTGCCACGACACGAACAGCAGCGCGACGAAGCACAGCACCACCGCCACCGCCAAGAGCGTGTCAAAAGGCTGCGAGGGCGCGCGGATTGCGGTGGTGACGACCTGCACGCCCAGCACGGCAAGCAACACCCACGTCAGAATGCGCACCCAGTCCGGCCAGGCCTGGCCCGCCAGGGGCAGCGGGCCGATGGCGCGGAGCAGCGCCGCGAGGTCTTCGGGCGCGGAGGGGGCATTCTGCGTGGTCATGCGGTGCGGGTCATGCGGCGCAGATCAAGCCGCGCGCTTGGCGGCGATGGCGTTGCCGGCGCGGCTGGAGCCCTTGCGGTTCAGATGCGCCGACATCCATTGACCGATGTCGACCACGGCGTCGAAGTCCACGCCGGTGTCGATGTCCAGACCCCGCAGCATGTACAGCACGTCTTCTGTCGCGACATTGCCGGTGGCGCCCTTGGCATAAGGGCAGCCCCCCAGGCCGGCCACCGAGGTGTGGAAGATGGAGATGCCGGTTTCCAGCGCCGCCAGGATGTTGGCCAGCGCCTGGCCATAGGTGTCGTGGAAATGGCCGGAGATGCGCGCCGGGTCCACGACGCGCGTGACTGCGGCCATGACGTCGCGCACGCGTTTGGGCGTGCCCACGCCGATGGTGTCGGCCACGTCGATCTCGTCGACCTGCATCGCCAGGTAGCGTTGCGCCACGTCGACCACCGCTTCGACGGGGACTTCGCCCTGGTAGGGACAGCCCAGCGCGCAGCTGATGCTGCCGCGCACGCGAATGCCGGCTTCGCGCGCCGCCTGCACCACGGGTTCGAAGCGCGCGATGGATTCGGCGATCGAGCAATTGATGTTCTTCTGCGAAAAGGCCTCGCTGGCAGCGCCGAAGATCACGATCTCGTCCGCGCGGGCGGACAGCGCCCCTTCAAAGCCCTTCATGTTCGGCGTCAGCACGGAGTAGATGGTGCCGGGCCGGCGCTCGATGCGCGCCATCACGTCGGCGCCGTCGGCCATCTGCGGCACCCATTTGGGCGACACGAACGACGCGGCTTCCACATTGGGGAAGCCTGCGGCAGTCAGGCGGTTGACCAGTTCCACCTTGATGTCGGTGGGGACGAATTCCTTTTCGTTCTGCAGACCATCGCGGGGCGATACCTCGACGATCTTCACGCGGGAGGGCAATGCCATGTCTCTTCCTGTATCGGTATTGGGTGACCGGCGCTACAAGGCTGCGGCGCTGCCGAACATATTAGCGCCATCGCATCCGGCCCCGTTGCGGTGCTAGTGCAAACGCTGGTAGCGGCCGTCATCCAGGCGGGCGATGCGGCCCTGCAATTCCAGTTCAACCAGTTGCGTCTGCAGGGCGGCGGTTTCCAGCCCGCAGCGCGCCTGGATGGCGTCCAGGTGCAGCGGGTCAAAGCCCAATGCGTCCAGCACGGGATGCGCGGGGAGCACGACGGGCGCCTCCTTGCGGGCGGGCTGCGGCGGCGTGGGTCCGCCGCCCAATTCATCCGTGATGTCCATGGCCGTCTCGACCAGCTTGGCGCCCTGGCGGATCAGGGCATGGCAGCCGCGCGACAGCGGCGAATGGATGGAGCCGGGAATGGCGAATACCTCGCGTCCGCATTCACCGGCAAGCCGCGCCGTGATCAGCGATCCGCTCTGCTTGGCCGCCTCTACCACCAGCACGCCGCGCGCCAGGCCCGCCACGATGCGATTGCGCTTGGGAAAGTGTTGCGGCCGCGCGCCCGTGCCCAGCGGCAGCTCGGACACCAGCGCGCCGTGCGCCGCAATGCGATGCGCCAGATCGCGGTGGCTGGCCGGATAGATACGGTCGATACCCGTTCCCATGACCGCCACGGTGCCTGCACCCTTGGGACCCGCGTCCAGCGCGCCCTCATGCGCCGCGGCATCGATGCCCAGCGCCAGGCCGCTGACGACCCGCCAGCCCGCGCCGGCAAGGTGCCGCGCAAAGGCACGCGCGTTTTCCTGCCCGCCGGGCGTGGCGTTGCGCGCGCCAACGACCGCCAGCGATGGTCCCTGCAGATAGGCCGGGTCGCCTGCGACGTAGAGCAGGATCGGCGGATCGGCGATGGTCAGCAGGCTTTGCGGATAGGTGGGATCGGCCAGCGTGAGGATGTGGCGGCCGGGCGCCTGCACCCATTCCAGCGCGCGCGCCACCTGTTCCGCCATGTCGGCCGGCATGGGCGCGGCCAGCTGGCGCGCCAGCGCTTCGGGCACGTGCCGCGACAGCGCAGTGGCGCGTTGCGCGTAGATCTGGTCGGGCAGACCCAGCGCGCTAAGTAGCATGCAGGCGGTGGCCGAACCGATGTTGGGTTCGAGGGACAACCGCAGCCAGGCGGCGAGTTCGTCGGAGGATTGCGTCAGCGGCATGAAACGGGCGGAAAAGGACGCGGAAAACGCGTCGGGGGTCCGAGAGTGTCGCATGCGTCGTGTGCGGCAGCGGGCGACGGGTGGATCGATACGCGCGCAGCGAGCCGTCGCCGGAATGCTCGAAAAAAGGGTGCCGTAGCAATGTCCGCAATGCCGGAATTAGCCGAAAACTATTAGAAATCAAGACTCTAATGAATTAAACTCTCGGACAAGCATTCCTACTGGCATCCCCATTCAATGGCTTTACTTCCCATCCTTCGCTACCCGGATCCGCGCTTGCACAAAAAGGCCAAGCCGGTTGCCGAGGTCGACGACCGCATCCGCCAACTCGTGCGCGACATGGCCGAAACCATGTACGACGCGCCGGGTGTGGGTCTGGCCGCGACCCAGGTCGACGTGCATGAGCGCGTGGTCGTGATCGACGTGTCCGAAGACAGCAATCAGTTGCTGACGCTGATCAATCCCGAGATCACCTGGCGCAGCGACGACTACAAGATCTACGAAGAAGGCTGTCTGTCCGTCCCCGGCGTCTACGACGAGGTGGAACGCGCGTCGCGCATCCGCTGCAAGGCGCTGGACATCGACGGCAAGCCGTTCGAGTTCGAAGCCGACGGCCTCCTGGCCGTGTGCGTGCAGCACGAGCTGGATCATCTTGAAGGCAAGGTGTTCGTGGAATACCTGTCGAACCTCAAGCAGAATCGCATCAAAACGAGGCTCAAGAAGGCGGAGCGGGAAGCGCTGCGCGCCTGATCCCGGGGCCTGACTTCGGCCCATTCCCGCCCTCGCGCCTTCGTTCACCTCTTCAGCAGTCCACCTCATGCGCATCGTTTTTGCCGGCACCCCGGAATTCGCCCGTATCGCGTTCGACGCCCTGCGGGCCGCCGGCCACGACATCCCCTTGGTCATGACGCAGCCGGACCGGCCGGCGGGGCGGGGCCTGAAGCTCACGCCCAGCCCCGTCAAGCAGGCCGCGCTGGACGCCGGCATCGCCGTCGCCCAGCCGCGCAGCCTGCGCCTGGATGGCCGCTATCCCGACGAGGCCGCCGAAGCGCGCGCCCTGCTGGAAAGCGTGGCGCCCGATGTCATGGTGGTGGCGGCGTATGGATTGATCCTGCCGCAATGGGTGCTGGAGTTGCCGCGTCTGGGCTGCCTGAACATCCACGCCAGCCTCTTGCCGCGCTGGCGCGGCGCGGCGCCGATCCAGCGCGCGATCGAAGCGGGCGATGCGTGCACCGGCGTCACCATCATGCAGATGGACGAGGGCCTGGATACGGGCGACATGCTGCTCGAACGCATCGTGCCGATTTCGGACGATACCAATGCGGCGCAGTTGCACGACGCGCTGGCCGAGGCCGGCGGCGAAGCCATCGTCGAGGCGCTGGACGCGCTGGCCAAGGGCGGTCTGACCGCGCGCAAGCAGCCGGAAGACGGCGTGACTTACGCGGCCAAGCTGGACAAGGCCGAAGCCGCGCTCGATTGCACCCAGCCCGCCCAATTGCTGGCGCGCCGCGTGCGTGCGTTCAATCCGGTGCCCGGCGCCAGCATCCGCCTGCCGGGACTGCCCGATGCGGTGAAGGTCTGGCGGGCGCAGGCGCTGGACGAGGCCACCACGGCCGCGCCGGGCAGCGTATTGCGCGCCGGCGCGTCGGGCATCGACATTGCCACCGGTCAGGGCGTGCTGCGTTTGCTTGAACTGCAAAAGGCGGGCGGCAAGCGCCAACCCGTGGATGTGTTCGTGCGCGGCTGGCAACCGGCCTGAACCCGCCCCAAGACGGATCACGCCCGGCGGCACGCGAGGCATCAGCCCTTGTGGCGCGCCGCCAGCAGATCCAGGTAGGCGCCCGACAGCAACTGCTCGGGCGCGACGCCCAGCCCGGCCATCAGCGTGCGGGCTTCTTCCATTCCCGCCTCGACGGTCTCGCCCTCGCGCAGCACCACTTCCAGTTCCAGGAATTCGCCCAGGCCTTCCACCCGGTCCAGATGGATGCGGGTGCGCCCGGCCATGAAGACCGTACGGTGCTTTTTCACGCGGCCGATCACGCCGTAGGCGTGCGATAACGCCTCGCGCAGGGTGTCGGGTTCGTCCGTGGGCGAAATGACGTAGAAGCTTTCCTTGGGACCGCTGTCGTCGGCGCGCTGATAGAAGATCAGCTCGCCCGAGCCATCTGCGAAGGCGCGCAGTTTCAAGCGGCCATTGGCGCACGTGAAGAAGGTGTCGTCCTGGTCGATGAACGCCGGTTCCTGGCCGGACAGCGCCGCGGCCAGGTGTTCGATGGCGTCCAGGCTGTCGACCCGCGCCTTGATTTCGACGTTGCGTGCCATGGGCGCCTCGGAGTTCAGTAAAGCGAGCTGGCCACGCGCGCGGGCAGGTCGCGGTCGTAGGCCACGCCGTCGAAGGTGCCGGACGTCAGGTCGGAAAGCATCCGGCCGACGCTGGGCAGCGCGGTGCGGGGAATCTGCGTGTCCGGATCCCACAGGCGCGAGCGCAGCAGCGCGCGCGAGCACTGGAAGTAGACCTTGTGCACGTCGACGATCAGCACGGAGCGCGGCAGCTTGCCGTCCATCTCGAAGCGCGCCAGCAGGGCCGGGTCGACGCTGATGCGCGCCGTGCCGTTCACGCGCAGCGTCTCGCCCACGCCCGGCACCAGGAACAGCAGGGCCACCCTCGGATCGGCGATGACGTTGAGCAGGCTGTCCACGCGGTTGTTGCCCCGGCGGTCGGGCAACAAGAGCGTCTTTTCGTCTTCCACCACGACGAACCCGGCGGGGTCGCCGCGTGGCGAGGCGTCCAGCCCGTCCGGTCCCGCGGTCGCCAGCAGCGCAAAGGGCGCGGCTTCGATGAACGCGCGGTAGTGCGGATGCACGTGGTCGACCTCCTTTTTCAGGGAGGCTTCGCCGGGCGAACCGTAAAGCGCTTGCAGGGCGTCGGCGTCGGTAATCAGGTGGGCGGGATCGGTGTGCATGGGATCTGGGCGTTACGCCAGTGCGTTGGGAAGGTCTTCGACCGTCAGGAAGAGTTCATCAGGGCCGCGGCCGCGCAGGGCGTCCGGGTGGTTGTAGCCCCAGGCGACCGATCCGACGCGCACGCCCGCCTTGCGGGCTGCATCGATGTCGCGCATTTCGTCGCCCACCAGCAGAAAGCGCTCCGGCGCGGTGCCGTGCTGCTTGAGCAGGCGGTCGATCTTGGCGGCCTTGCCGAACAGGTCGGTGCCGCATTCGTAGTCGTCAAAGAGCGCGGCGGTTTCTTCGCCCAGCACGCGCTGCACGTTCTCGACGGAGTTGGAGCTGACCACCGCCAGTCGCAGGCCGCTCGCCTTCAGGCGGGCCAGCGCGTCGGGGATGCCGTCGAACAACTGGACGCTGGGGTCGATGTCCTGCATCAGCGTGCGCACGTGCGTCATGATCGCGGGCAGCTTCCACAGCGGGATGTTCAGGTACTTCAGGATCTCCATCGCGTCGCGGCTGCGCAGTTGCTCGCGCTCGGCCGCATCGATCTGGCGGAAGTTGTACTTGTCCGCGACGGTGTTGAGGATGGAGTTGAACCACGGCATGGTGTCTGCCAGGGTTCCGTCAAAGTCGAAGGCTGCGATGTCGTATTTCAATTCTTGAATCCAGTGCCGGCAGGCCGGTCAAGAACGCCCGTTTCACAGGCGCCTTGCGCGAGCCCTACACGCCGTGCGGGTGAAGAAGATAGTGCACGACCGGCGCCAGGTCTTCAAGCGGCGGGGCGCCGGCGACCACGCGCGCCGCGCTGGTCCAGGGATAGTCCAGGGCCAGCAGCCAGCCGAACACCGCGGCCGAATTGGCGGGCGGCAGGCTGACCATGGTTTCGATCGTGATGGTCAGGCGTTTGGCGCGATACGGGTCGGGCTGAAACGCCCAGTCGTAGCGGCCACAGCCCACGCGGACGTTGCCGGTGGCTTTTTCCGTCATGCCGACCAGCCAGTCGCAGTGGTACTCGGACAGGCGCGCATCGGCGTCCGGGCGCGACAGGTAAAAGGTGTAGACGTTGTCGTAGGTCTGGCCGAACTTGCGCACCAGCGTGTCGGTGATGGCGGCCAGGCCATGTGATTCGGGCGGAAAGGCGATGGCCTGCGTGCGCAGGGCCATCTTCAGCACAGCGTCGGGCGCAAAGGCACGGGCCATGTAGTGCGGGCGGTTCTCGTCCTTCGCGTGAAAATAGTCGCGCAATACGGACTCGGTGCAGGCGGGGAACAACGAATCGGTGGGCATTGCGGGGGGCTTCCGTTCAGGTCTCAAGCGTCGGTGTCAGGGCTTTCTGACCGGATCGAACCATTTCGAGACGTTGGGCGGCTCGTAGATGGCGTAGCGATCCAGCAGCAAGGCGGGGTCTTCTTCCACCACCAGCATGTCGCGATGCTGGGGACGGATGAATGCTTCTTCCACGGTGTGGTCGATGAATTGCATCAGGGCATCGTAGTACCCGGCGACGTTCAGCAGTCCGCAGGGCTTCTGGTGCATGCCCAACTGCGCCCAGGTCCATACCTCGAAGAACTCTTCCAGCGTGCCGGCGCCGCCGGGCAAGGCGATGAAGCCATCTGACTTCTCCATCATCATGGCCTTGCGCTCGTGCATGTTCTGCACCATGTGCAGCTCCGTTAGCCCCAGATGCGCCTGTTCCTTCTTCAGGAGCAGTTCGGGAATCACGCCGATCACGCGGCCGCCGCCGGCCAGCACTTCATTGGCCACCACACCCATGATGCCGACGATCGATCCGCCGTACACCAGGCCCAGGTCGCGCTTGACGAGTTCGCGCGCCAGCACGCGGGCCTGCTCGATGTAGTCCGGGCGCGTGCCCGGGTTGGAGCCGCAATACACGCAGATATTCTTCAGGGTCATAAAAACGGTGGGAAATTGCCGGCCGCGTTACAGATTGCGTCACGATGCCTTTCGCGAAGCCGATAGTTTACGCAAGGTTGCGCAGGAGCCTTTTTGCGGCCGGCGCGGTCCGGCCGCGCGGCGCGGGCAATGTTTGGACACAGCATGTTCCGGCATGGCCGGTAGACTGAATATTGCGAAAACGACTGGAAGTCCAGCGTCGTGCTGCTTTCACTGACTAGAGGAGCTAACGATATGGAACAAGCAACCCGCACCCCGCAGCAAACCAAACGTCCCTTCGACATGGACGTGCAGGCGATTCGCGCCAAGGCGCGCAAGGACATCGAATCCGGCGCCATCACGGACACCTACCGCGCAGACCGCGAAACCGTGCTGAAGCTCCTGAATGAAGCGCTGGCGACCGAAGTGGTCTGTGTGCTGCGCTATAAGCGCCACTACTTCATGGCCCGCGGCCTGAACGCCGAACCTGTCGCCGCCGAGTTCGCCGAGCATGCGACGCAGGAACAGGAACACGCCGACAAGCTGGCCGAGCGTATCGTGCAGTTGGGCGGCGAGCCGGATCTGTCGCCCAAGGGGCTGCTGGAGCGCAGCCACTCGGAATACGTCGAAGGCAACACGCTGGAAGAGATGATCAAGGAAAACCTGATCGCCGAGCGGATCGCCATCGACAGCTATCGCCAGATGATCGAGTACATCGGCGAACAGGACACGACCACGCGCCGTCTGCTGGAAGAAATCCTGGCCGTTGAAGAGGAACACGCCGACGATCTGTCGGACTTCCTGGAAAAGTGACGCGGCGCTGATCCGCCAAAGCAAAATGCCGTCCGGCGCGCGATGCGCCGGACGGCGTTTGTTCTGAAGACGCCCTGGATCAGACCACGTCGGCCCAGAGATCGTATTCGTCGGAGTCGGTGACGCGCACGCGCACCATGTCGCCCGGCTGCAGGGGCTTGTCCGAACTGACGTAGACGCAGCCGTCGATTTCAGGCGCGTCGGCGGCGCTGCGGCCCACGGCGCCGTCTTCGTCGACCTCGTCAATCAGCACGTCGATCTCGCGGCCCACCTTGAGCGCCAGGCGCTCAGCTGAAATGGTTTGCTGCAGCGCCATGAAACGTTCCCAGCGGTCCTGCTTGACGTCGTCCGGCACCGGATCGTCCAGCAGGTTGGCGGGCGCGCCTTCGACAGGCGAATACTGGAAACAACCCACGCGGTCGAGCTGCGCTTCCTGCATCCAGTCCAGCAGGTACTGGAAGTCTTCCTCGGTTTCGCCGGGAAAGCCCACGATGAAGGTCGAGCGGATCGTCAGGTCCGGACAGATCTCGCGCCAGCGCTTGATGCGCGCCAGCGTCTTGTCCTCGAAGGCCGGGCGCTTCATCAGCTTCAGGATGCGCGGGCTGGCGTGCTGGAACGGGATGTCCAGGTACGGCAGGATCTTGCCCTCGGCCATCAGCGGAATCACTTCGTCCACGTGCGGGTACGGATACACGTAGTGCAGGCGCGTCCAGACGCCCATCTCGGACAAGGCCATACAGAGCTCGGTCATGCGCGTCCTGACCGGGCGGCCGTTCCAGAAGCCGCTGCGGTACTTCATGTCCACGCCGTACGCGCTGGTGTCCTGCGAGATCACCAGCAGCTCTTTGACGCCCGCCTTCACCAGACGCTCGGCTTCGTTCAGCACGTCGCCCACGGGACGGCTGACCAGGTCGCCGCGCATCGAGGGGATGATGCAGAAGCTGCAGCGATGATTGCAGCCTTCGGAGATCTTCAGGTAGGCGTAGTGGCGCGGCGTGAGCTTGACGCCCTGCGGCGGCACCAGGTCCACGTAGGGGTTGTGGTCCGTGCGCGGGGGCGCCGCGCTGTGCACGGCGCGTACGACCTCTTCATATTGCTGAGGGCCGGTCACCGACAGCACGCTGGGGTGCACGTCGCGGATCACCGATTCTTCGACGCCCATGCAGCCGGTCACGATGACCTTGCCGTTTTCAGCAAGGGCCTCGCCGATGGCTTCCAGCGACTCGGCCTTGGCGCTGTCGATGAAGCCACAGGTGTTGACGACGACCACGTCCGCATCGTTGTACTCGGGCGTGACTTCGTAGCCTTCGGTGCGCAACTGGGTCAGGATGCGTTCGGAGTCGACCAGTGCCTTCGGACA
Organism: Achromobacter sp. GQ309; assembly: GCF_059759315.1. Classification (NCBI taxonomy): domain Bacteria; kingdom Pseudomonadati; phylum Pseudomonadota; class Betaproteobacteria; order Burkholderiales; family Alcaligenaceae; genus Achromobacter; species Achromobacter sp. GQ309. Next base: position 26,123 of record NZ_JCAXDP010000008.1, on the reverse strand, counting down.
GCCCAGCGATACGAAGCCCACGCGCGGCGCGCGGCCGGGGTTGGCCTCTTGCGCGGCGGCCGTGATGGCATCGAGCGTGGCGTTGTTGCCGTTGCTGGGGGCAGCGCCGGCGCCTTTGCCGGGGCGGGAATGTTCAATAACTTCCAATCTAATTCACCGTAGGTTCGCGCACGGGCATTCGGCGTGCGGCGGGGTCATCGTCAAAGATTCAGGGCCAGGCCGGAGCGTCCTGGGAGGACAGGTGGCGCAGCGTTTCCGGATGAAGCATGGCGACGCGCAGCAGGGTCTGCGCGGCGCCGGAGGGGTTGCGCCGGCCTTGCTCCCAATCCTGCAAGGTGCGCACGCTTACGCCCAACAACTCCGCGAAATCCGCCTGCGGCAGGCCCACGCGATTGCGCGCTTCGCTGATATGCGACGCCTGCCACCGGACGGACCGGGCAGGCGGTACAGCCTTCTTCATAACTCAATCACTGGGAGGGGGCGGTGCGGCATTCATTCGCGCCGGCGGGCATTCGGCCGGCGGCCGCACCGATGGGGATAGCGGGGCAGCGCAGGATTATACGGCATTGCCGTAGGCGGGGATAGCGCGAGATGACGGCGCCGGTCTGGCAACGGGGGACGGAAAGCCGCGTGGAACCGGGGCCCGCGATTCAGGCCGCAGTGCGGCGATACAGCGCCAGTGTGCCCGCCAGTCCGATCAGCATGCCGCCGCAGATCCGGTTCAGCCAGCGCAGGCCGCCTGCCCGGAAGGCGCGCACCATCTGCGCGCCCAGCGCCGCATAGGCCAGCATCGTCGCCACGTTCAGCAGCGCCAGCACGCCGGCCAGGATGGCGTACTGGGCGGGCAGGGGAGCCGTGGGGTTGATGAATTGGGGAAGGAAGGCCGACATGAACAGCAGGGCCTTGGGATTGGTCAGGGCCACGACGAAGCTGCGCAGGCCCAGCGACAGACCGGCGGGGCGGCTATCGCGGGCGTGTTCGGACGGCAGCGTCAGCGCCGCGTCCGAACGCAGGAGTTTCCAGCCCAGCCAGGCCAGGTACGCCGCGCCCACCCATTTGACGATCTGGAAGGCGACCTCGGAGGCGGCCAGCAGCACACCCAGGCCGCAGGCCACTGCGCCGATCAGGACCAGATCCGCCAGCACCGCGCCGCCCATGCCCCAGCAGGCGGCGCGCACGCCGTGGCGCGAGCCGTTGCTCATGGCGAGCAGCGTGGTGGGGCCGGGCGTGACGATGGCGACGGCAGAGGCCAGGACAAACAGCAGCAGCGTGGCGAGGGTCATGACGGGGCTCCAGGGCAGGGAGCCAGTGTGCCGCGCGGGCCGCCGTCCGTCCAGGTCCGGGCTACCATAGCGGTCTTACTCTTTGATTTCGCACCATGTCCACCCGTTCTGACTCCCCCAATCTGGCCCCCCCGCTTTCTTCCGTACTTCTTGCCAGCGCGGGGGTGGTGGAGGACGTGCTCGACGGGCGCTCGCTCACGGAGGCGCTGGCCGAGGTCGATGGCGCGCTGCGTCCGGCCACGCAGGCCGTGTCGTTCCACGCGATGCGCTACCTGGGCTGGGCAGACGCCGTCGGCCGCGAGATGGTGCAGCGTTACCCCAGCGTGCTGTTCGAATCCCTGCTGCTGGTGTCGCTGACGCTGCTCAAGGAAGAGGGCGATGCGGCCGTCGCCCTGCCCGGCATGCCGGTCTACGCCCCGCACACGGTCGTCGACCAGGCGGTGACCGCGGCCGCCGGGTCGCGCGCCCTGGCGTCCTACAAGGGGATGCTCAATGCCTGCCTGCGCCGTTTCCTGCGTGAACGCGCCGCGCTGGCGGCCGCGGTGGCCGACAGCCCCGAGGCGCAATTCAATCATCCCGGCTGGTGGGTCAAACAACTTACCGTGGCCTATCCGAAGCAATGGCGCGAGATCCTGGCGGCATCCAATCTGCCCGCCCCGCTGACCTTGCGGGTCAACCGCCGCCGCGCCACCCGCGAGCAGGTGCTGGCCGCCTTTGAAGAGGCGGGCCTGGCGGCAGAAGCCGTGGGCCAGTCGGGTGTGGTGCTGGCCACGCCCAAACCGGTGACGCAGTTGCCGGGGTTTGCCGAGGGCTGGTGGTCGGTGCAGGATGCGGGCGCCCAGCTCGCGGCCGAACTGCTGGCCCCTGCCGACGGCATGCGCGTGCTGGACGCCTGCGCGGCGCCCGGGGGCAAGACGGCGCACCTGCTTGAACTTGCCGACATCGACCTGCTCGCCCTGGATGCCGACGCCGACCGTCTTGGCCGCGTAGAACAGAACCTGGAACGGCTGGGCCTGGGCGGCGGCCATGTCCGTCTGAAGGCGGCCGACGCCGCCGACCTGGACGCCTGGTGGGACGGCAAGCCCTTTGACGCCGTGCTGGCGGACGTGCCGTGCACGGCATCGGGCATTGTCCGGCGCCACCCCGACATCCGCTGGCTGCGCCGCGAAAACGACTTGCGCCGCACCGCCAGCCTGCAGACCCGGATCCTGGACGCGCTGTGGTCCACCGTGGCCCCCGGCGGCCGGCTGCTCTATGTGACGTGCTCGGTGTTCCCGATCGAAGGCACGCGCCAGGCCCTGGAATTCCTGCAGCGCCATTCCGACGCGACCCGCCTGGACGCGCCCGGCCAATTGCTGCCAGTTGCGGTCGATGCAACACCCGCGGCGCAACACGACGGGTTTTTCTACGCCTTGTTTGCCAAGCAGTCCTGAATCCCGAAGAATAGGGGCATGACGTAGTTCCGGTGCCGTATGTCCATTATTTCGCGCGTATTTCTTGGGTTGTTGCTGGTATCTGCCGTGCTTTTGACTGCGCCGGGTGGTGTGGCTCACGCGTCCGAGCCGCGCGTGACGCGCGTGGAGCCGGTGGTGCGCGACGGCAACCTGGAAATCGACGCGGACATCGAATTCGAGCTGAACCAGCAGTTGCGCGACGCCGCCCAGCGCGGCGTCGCGCTGTATTTCACGGCTGACCTGACCATCACCCGAGAGCGCTGGTACTGGTTCGACGAGTCGTTGGTGGACACATCGCGCACCTGGCGTGTGGTCTATAACGCGTTGACCCGCCAGTGGCGGGCGGGCGTGGGCGAGCTGTCCTTTCCGGTGGCCTCGCTGGACGACGCCATGAGCGCCATCCGGCATATCCGCAATTGGCGGGTTGCGAAGGCCGGCGAGTTTGATGCGGGGTCGCAATACAACGGGCAGTTGCGCCTCCGGCTGGATACGTCGCTGTTGCCCAGGCCGTTTCAGGTCAACGCCCTGAACAGCAGCTCGTGGGCGCAGGCGACGCCGTGGATGGACTTCTCGTTCATGTTGGGCGACAAGGAGAAAGATCCCTCATGAGGCTTTTGCTTCGGCTGGCGCTGATGGTCGGCGCCGTGAGCGGCCTGGCGCTGCTGGGCCTCTTGGCCTGGTCCACCGGAAACGCCTCGCGTTTTGCGCGCTACTACGACACGCTGCTGGTCCTGAACGGCATCTTTGCGCTGGCGCTCTTTGTCTGGGTTGTCGCGCTGACGGTGCGGCTGGCCCGGCAGATCCGGCGCCGGCAGTTCGGCGCGCGGCTCACCGCGCGCTTTTCACTGGCTTTCGCCCTGATCGGCGTGGTGCCCGGCGCGCTCATCTACACCGTGTCGGTGCAGTTCATGTCGCGCTCGATCGAATCCTGGTTCAACGTGCGCGTGGACACGGCGCTGGAAGCCGGCCTGAACCTGGGTCGCGCGGCGCTGGATTCGCTGCTGGCCGACCTGGACGCCCGCGCCCGCTCGATGGCCGTGGAACTGAACCGCAGCACCGACAGCGGCGTGACGCTGGCGCTGACCCGGCTGCGCGAGGCCAACGGCGTGCAGGAAGCCATGGTGTTCACGGGCAGCGGCCGGATGGTGGCGTTTTCGACCAGCCAGTACGGCCAGTTGCTGCCGGCCATGCCGCCTTCCACGGTGATGAATCAGCTGCGGTTGGCGCGCGGTTATTCCGCGGCCGAAGCCGACGATCCGGTTACCGCGGGCGCCGAAGGCGGCCTGCATCTGCGCGTGGTGATTCCGCTGAACGGTCCGGACCGCTACGACAACCTGCTGGGTCCGGCCTCCGAGCCGCGCTGGCTGCAACTGCTGCAGCCGGTGCCCGAGCAGATCGCGCACAACGCCAACCTGGTGCAGCAGGGCTTCCGGGATTACCAGGAACTGGCGCTGTCGCGGCTGGGCCTGCGCAAGCTCTATGGCATCACGCTGACGCTGGCCCTGCTGCTGGCCGCGTTTGGCGCCATCGCGGTGGCGCTGTCCCTGTCCAAGCGGCTGGTGCGCCCGCTGCTCAGCCTGGCGGGCGGCACGCAGGCGGTGGGCGTGGGCGACTACCGGCCCCTGCCCGAGCCGCCGGAACGCGACGAAGTCGGCCAGCTCACGCGGTCGTTCAACGCCATGACCCGCCAGCTCGACGAAGCGCGCCGCATGGTCGAAAGCAACCGCCAGCAGCTCGAACGCTCCAACGTCTATCTGGAAAGCGTGCTGTCCAACCTGTCTTCCGGCGTGCTGGTGTTCGACGAAGCGTTCCGCGTCACCACCGTGAACCAGGGCGCCCAGACCATCCTGGGCGCGGACCTGCGCTCGGTCATCGGCCGCCCGCTCGAAACGGCGGACGGCATGCTGGAATTTGCGAATATCGTGCGCCAGGCGTTTTCCACGCACGCGGCGGTCGGCTCCGAGCGCCAGCACTGGCAACAGCAATTTGAAATTGCGCCCGCCCAGACCGAAGGCGAGACCGCATCCCAGCCGCTGACCTTGCTGGCGCGGGGCACGCACCTGCGCGTCGATGGGCGCGGCAACGGTTATCTGGTGGTGTTCGACGACATCACCGAAGTGATTTCCGCCAACCGGACCGTGGCGTGGGGCGAGGTGGCGCGCCGCCTGGCCCACGAAATCAAGAATCCGCTGACGCCGATCCAGCTCTCGGCCGAGCGCCTGGCCATGAAGCTGGAAGGCAAGCTGCCGCCCGCCGAGGCGCAGATCGTGGCGCGCTCCACCAACACGATCGTGAACCAGGTGGCGTCGCTCAAGCAGATGGTGGACGACTTCCGCGAGTATGCGCGTACGCCGCCGGCCGTCATGCAGCGCATCAATTTCAACGCGCTGGTGGCGGACGTGCTGTCGCTCTATGGCTGGGAACCCGAGGGCGCCCCGTCGCGCCTGACGGAAAAGGCCTTGAATCTGGACGTCAACCTGGGCGCCGACCTGCCCGATATCGAAGGCGATCCGACCCAGCTCCGGCAGGTGATCCACAACCTGCTTTCCAATGCGCGCGATGCGATCGCGGAACTGGGCGGGCAGGGCCGCGTCAGCGTGACGACCCAGCTCATGCGCAGCGAACAGCCTGATCGTGTGGCGCATCAGGCGCTGCGTTTCACGGTGGCGGACACGGGTCCCGGCTTCCCGCCGCAGGTCATGCAACGCGCATTTGAGCCCTACGTAACCACAAAGTCCCACGGGACTGGGTTAGGATTGGCAATCGTCCGCAAGATCGTGGAAGAGCATGGCGGACGTATCGACCTTGCCAACCGCAAGGAAGGAGGGGCGCGGATTTCCATCCTGTTGACCCGGCTCGCGCCCGGGTCCGACACTATGGACGCCACCGCGCAAGAAAAGGATAATGCGGCTACGCAATAGGTGGATGCTTTATGGCCAGAATTCTGGTGGTTGACGACGAAGTCGGTATACGCGAACTGTTGTCGGAAATCCTTTACGACGAGGGACACACGGTCGAGCTGGCCGAAAACGCGGCGCAAGCGCGCGCTGCCCGTCTTCGCATGCGTCCCGATCTGGTGTTGCTGGACATCTGGATGCCCGACACCGACGGCGTCAGCCTGCTCAAGGAGTGGGGCTCGCAAGGCTTGCTGGACATGCCTGTCATCATGATGAGCGGCCACGCCACCATCGACACGGCGGTCGAAGCCACGCGCATCGGCGCCATGGATTTCCTCGAAAAGCCCATTACGCTGCAGCGTCTGCTCAAGACCGTTGCCGCGGGCCTGGCGCGTGGCCGCGTGCCGCATGCGGCGCCCGCCGCCGCCAATCCGGCCGTCGCCAGCCCGATCGTGGCGCTGGAAGACGAACTGGATCCGCCCGCCGCGCTGTCCGCCGTGTCCGCCAACGATGTGCCGGCCACGTCCAACGGCCAGCTGGGCAGCATATCGCTGGACCAGCCGCTGCGCGAAGCGCGCGACGAATTCGAGCGCATCTACTTTGAATACCACCTGGTCAGGGAAAGCCACAGCATGACGCGCGTGTCCGAACGTACCGGGCTGGAACGCACCCACCTCTACCGCAAGCTCAAGCAATTGGGCATCGAGTCCGCGCGCAAGCGCAGCACATGAAGATCCTGATCATGGGCGCTGGTCGCGTAGGCACCAGCGTGGCGGAAAACCTGGTGTCCGAGCAAAACGACATCACGGTCATCGATTCCGACCCCGCCCAGTTGCAATACCTGCAAGAACACTTTGACCTGCGTGTCGTCCTGGGTGACGGCTCGCAGGTTTCTGTTTTGGAAAATGCCGGCGCCGCCGACACCGATCTCTTCATCGCCTGTGCGGCCTCCGACACCGCCAACATGGTGGCGTGCAAGGTCGCGCGCCAGCTGTTCAACATCCCCCGCCGCATCGCCCGTATCCGCTCCGCTGAGTTTCCCGAGCATCCGGAACTCATGAGCGAAGAAGGCTTTTGCATCGACGCGCTCATCAGCCCCGAACGCAGCGTCACCACCTACCTGCAAAGCCTCATCGAGTTCCCCGAGGCCCTGCAGGTCGTGGAATTCGCCGAGGGCCGCGTCAGCGTCGTGACCGTACGCGTGGGGCATGGCAGCCCGATGGCGCATTCGTCCGTGGACAAGCTGCGCGACGTCTGGCCGGACGTGAAGGCGCGCGTCATCGACGTCCTGCGCGACGGCCGTCCCCTGCGGGCAGGCAGCGGCACCGTCATCGCCCCGGGCGATGAAGTCGTGCTGGTCGTCGATTCCGACCACGCGCGGCGCGCCGTGCGCAAGCTGCGCGACGCCGAGCGCGCGGTGCGCCGCGTCATGATCGCGGGCGGCGGCAACATCGGCCTGCGCCTGGCGCGCCAGCTTGCCGAGGAAAAGTACAGCGTCCGCATCATCGAGCACGACCTGAAACGCTGCGAATACCTGGCGACCCAGCTTCCGGACAGCGTGCTGATCCTGCACGGCAGCGGCACCGACGAGGCGCTGCTCGAGCGCGAGAACATCGAGGACATGGACACGTGGCTGGCCCTGACCAGCGACGACGAAGACAACATCATGTCGTCGCTGCTGGCCAAACGGTTGGGCGCGCGCAAGGTGATCGCGCTGATCAACCGCCACGCGTACGGCGAACTCATGCAGGGCAGCCACATCGACATCGCCGTGTCGCCGTCGCAGGCCACGATGAGCGAACTGCTGCGCCACGTGCGCCGCGGCGACGTGGTGGCCGTGCACCGGCTGCGCCAGGGCGTGGCCGAGGCGCTGGAGGCCATTGCCCACGGCGACCGCTCCACGTCCAAGGTGGTGGGACGCGCGGTGGGCAAGATCAGCCTGCCCAAGGGCGCCAGCATCGGCGCGCTGGTGCGCGGCGAAGAAATCATCCTGCCGGATGCCGACACCGTCATCGAAACCGACGACCACGTCATCGTCTTCGTGCCCTCGCGCCAGCAGATGCCGCGCGTGGAAAAGCTGTTCCAGGTTTCGGCCTCGTTTTTCTGATGCGCCGCCCCGTTCACCCCTTGCGTGGGCCGCGAGCGGCCGGATAAGCCTCCATGAAGCGCGTCCTGGCCACCCTGTACATCCTGGGCCTCACCATGGTGATGTTCGCCCTCACCATGCTGATCCCGCTGTTTATCGCCTATGTGGGGGGCGACGCGGCGCGCGACGCCTTCCGCGACGGCTTCCTGATTTCCGTCGGCATCGGCGGCGGCCTGGCCGCGCTGACCCGGCGCAACCGTAGCGAATTGCGGGCGCGCGACGGCTTCGTGCTGGTGTCGGCCGTCTGGGCAGGTCTGCCGCTGCTGGCGGCCATTCCGCTGCTGCTGTATTTCCATGGCGCGGGGCTGCCGCTGTCCTTCACGGGCGCCTATTTCGAGGCGATGTCCGGGCTGACCACCACCGGCGCCACGGTCCTGACCAACCTGGACACCTTGCCGCCGTCGATCAACCTGTGGCGGGCGACGCTGATCTGGATCGGCGGCATGGGCATCCTGGTGCTGGCCGTCGCCATTCTGCCGCTGCTGGGCGTCGGCGGGCATCAGGTGGTGCGGGCCGAGACCCCGGGGCCCATGAAAGACGAGCGCCTGACGCCCCGCATCGCCAGCACGGCCAAGGCGCTGTACGCGGTCTATTTCGTGTTCTCCATCCTCTGCTTCATCGCGTACCGGCTGGCCGGGCTGTCGTGGTTCGAGGCGTGGTGCCACATGGCCACCACCATGGGGCTGGGCGGTTTTTCCACCTGGGACGACGGCTTCGCGCACTTTGACTCCGTCGCGGTCGAAATGGTGGCGATGGTGTTCATGCTGATCGCCGGCATCAACTTCGCCACGCACTTCAATGCCTTCCGCCAGCGCAGTCCGCGCGCCTATTGGCGTTGTCCGGAGGCCATCCCGTACCTGGTCGTCGTGCTGGGGGTCGGGCTGGTCATCTCGGTGTACCTCTTCATCAAGGACGTCTACACCGACCCGCTGGAAGCGCTGCGCTACGGGATGTTCAACACCATCTCCATGGCCACCACGACCGGCTATGCCAATACCGACTTCGCCCAATGGCCGCTGTTTGCGCCGCTGACGATGCTGCTGCTCTCGGGCTTTGCGACGTCGGCGGGGTCGACGGGGGGCGGGATCAAGATGATCCGCGCCATCCTGCTGATCAAGCAGGCCCGCAATGAACTGGTCACCATGTTGCATCCGCATGCCGTCAGTCCGGTCCGGATCAACGGCCGGGCGGTGGAGACCCGCACCATGTCGTCCGTGCTGGCCTTCATGCTGTTCTATGGCCTGTCCATCGCGGTGTTCACCAGCCTGCTGCTGCTCTCGGGCCTGGACCCGATCACGGCGTTCTCGGCCGTTTTCGCCAGCGTGAACAACACGGGGCCCGGCCTGGGTCCGGTGGGTCCCATGGGCACCTTTGCCGTGCTGTCGGACTTCCAGATCTGGGTCTGCACCTTTGCGATGCTGATCGGCCGGCTGGAATTGCTGACGGTGCTGGTGCTCTTCACGCCGATCTTCTGGCGCAAATAGGCACCGCCACGCCCCGAAATCGTCAGGGATAACCCTAATTAGGGTTATCCCGTCCCCTTTGGAAATCCCCGTCTTTTCTGGCTCCGCGGCGGGCGCTCGCCCAGAACCCGCGCCAATCCTGGGCGGTAAGCGCTTGCTTACTTTTCCTTAGAGGGAAAAACCGGATGATTCGCGATGTTGCACACAAATGTCACGATTTTCAATCGTTTTGCCACAAACCTGCGGCTATCATGCGTTCACAAGCCGCCGTCTAGTGCCCCCCGGGAGGTTGCCGGGCTTCAAGGTCGAACGGCGCATACCCTCATCAAACATTCAAAGGAGTCCGAGATGGAACAAATCCCGTTCATTTCGTCGGCCCCCAACACCCTGGGCATCGAACTCGAGCTGCAACTGATCGACCCCCGCAGTTTTGACCTTGCTGCAGCGTCTGACGAACTGTTGGCCCAAATGGCCAACCATCCTATTGCCGACCGCGTAAAACCCGAAATCACGCGGTCCATGATCGAACTGAACTCCTCGGTGCATGAGCACCCCATGGGCCTCTTGGCCGAAATGCGCGAGATGCGCGACGCCCTGGTTGAAGCCGCGGATGCGGTCGGCGTGTCGGTGGCGGGCGGAGGCGCCCATCCCTTCATGCGCTGGCAAGAGCGCTCCATCTCGGATACCCCGCGCTTCCAGTACCTGGCCGAAATGTACGGTTACCTGGCGCGTCAATTTACGGTGTTCGGCCAACACATCCATCTGGGCGTGAAAAGCGGCGACGACTCGATCAAGCTGCTGCGCCGACTCTCGCCTTACGTGCCGCACTTCATCGCGCTGACGGCATCGTCGCCGTACTGCGAGGGGGTGGACACCCTGTTCTCGTGCTCGCGCCTGAATGCGGTCAACAGCTTCCCGCTCGCCGGCCACATGCCGCCCGAGGTCAAGGACTGGTACCAGTTTGAAGCCCACCTGTCCCAGCTTCGCGCTTTTGGTCTGGCCGAGAGCATCAAGGACTTGTACTGGGATATCCGTCCCAAGCCCGAGTTCGGCACGGTCGAAATCCGGGTCTGCGACACGCCGCTGACGGTGGAGCGCGCCTGCCAGGTGGCGGCGTTTGCCCAAGCGCTGTCCGTGCTGCTGATGCGCGAGGAAGATCCCAGCGACAACGCCTGGCTGTCCTATCGCAGCAACCACTTCCAGGCCTGCCGCTTTGGCCTGCAGGGCAGCTACGTCACGCCCGACGGGCAGCGCGTGCGCCTGATCGACCATATGCGTGCACTGTTCCAGCGTCTGATGCCGGTGGCCGAGGAACTGGGGACGGGCGACATGATCGCCGCCTTGCGCGACGACGCCATGCGCGCCGGCAACGACGCCCGCTGGCTGCGCAGCCAGTACCATCGCCTGCGCGACTTGCCGCTGGTGGTGGAAGCCATGTCGAACGCGTGGCGCGGTACGGCGGCGCCCGTTGCGCCGCCGGCAGAGCCGACCGCGGTGCTCCGCCGCCGCATCCGGGCAACGTCCGAACCCATGCAAGGTCTGTCTGCGTCCGAGCCGGGCGTGACCGTGCCGGAACGCTTGCACTAGGCTGCGGCAGGGGTGCGTGCGAGGCCCGCTTGGCGGGCCTTTTTCACAGGCGAGGCATGCAGGCCTGCTTTCGGAGGCGCGGCATGCAGGCCTGTTTTCGGAGACCGATCTTTCAGGGCGGCTTTGCAGGCCCTGTCGTCAAAGCGTTCCGCGCTGCCGGCCGCCGATCGCGCTGATGGACAGGCGGGTTTCGCCCGCCACGGTCCGATGCGCGGCGGCGCGCCAGGCGTGGCCGTAGGCCACTTCGATACTCAAGACGATCAGGCCGTCCGTATTGCGTTGCGCTTCCAGCGCCGCGCAAAGGCGGTCGCGCCAGTCGCGTCCCACGAGTCCGCCGCGGCGGCCTTCGGCGGGGTTGCCGCCCAGGGCGCGCACATCCTGCAGCAGCTTTTCGGGGCTGCGGTAGGTCAGCGTCAGGATCTCCTGGTCCATCACCGGATCCGCAAAGCCGTTTTCCACCAGCAGGTCGCCGAAGTCGTGCATGTCCACGAAGGACGGCGTGGCCGTGCGCAGGCCGGCATCCGCCAGCGCCTGCCGCAGTTCGCGCAGCGTGGCCGGTCCCAGACAGGAAAACATCGCCAGGCCGCCCACTTTCAGGATGCGGCGCCATTCGGCCAGCACGGCGTGCGGTTCGCGGTGCCAGTGCATGGCCATGTTCGACCACACCAGTTCCAGCGATTCGGGCGGCAGGCCCGTGTTGGCCAGATCGGCGTTCACGAACGCGGGGGCGGCCGGGCCGCGCCGCGCCAGCTTGCCGATCCAGGCCGACAGGCCGCCTGGCGCGTGACGCTGGCGCGCCTGCGCCAGCAAGGGCTCACAGTTGTCCAGGCCGGTGTAGGCCGCGTCGGGATAGCGTTCGCGCAGCAGCGGCAGGTTGTCGCCGGCGCCGCAACCGGCGTCCAGCATGGCCTGCGGTTGCACGCGGATGTACTGCAGGCGGCCGAGCATGCGGCGCGCCACTTCGCCATAGAGGAATTGGGCGTCGGCCAGGTCGCCGCGGCGCGCGAACTGGCGCGGCACGTCGGCGCTGACGAGGGGCAGGGAGGGGGGCGTTGCGGTTTCTGGCAGGGACATTTCGGTCGCGCTCGCGGGATCTCCCGGGGGCGGAGCATGGTTTGATCTGGGATGGCTCACATTATTGCCCATCCCGGCGGCAGACTCCGATTGTCCCTACTGAACATGGGGCGACGGTTGTTGTCGCGCCTGGGATGCGATTGTCCGTTGTGTGGGGCACGGGTCGCGGGCGCGCGGCTGTGCGCCGGGTGTCAGGCGGACATCATGGCCGGACCGCCGGGGGGCTTGGCAAGATGCCCGCGATGCGCGCTGCGCCTTCAAGGGGGCGGACAGCATTGCGCGGCGTGTCTGGCGCAGCCGCAGGCGTTCAGCCGCACGATCACGGCGTTTGACTATGCGCCGCCCGGCGATGCGCTGGTGCTGATGCTGAAGACGCAGTTGCGGCTCAGCATGGCGCCGGTGCTGGCGCGAATGATGGCGCAGGCGGTGCGGGAGGCGGCGGCGCAGTCCGGCGCGCAAGCCGCCGGCATCTCCGGATCAAGCGGTTCTGACACCGCCGCCGACTGCGGGCGCTGCACCGGGTTCCTGCCGCCCGATCTTCTCTTGGTCCCCATTCCCGCCAGCCGGGCGTCGCTGCGGCAGCGGGGCATGAACCCGGCGGCCGAGATCGCGCGCAGTCTGGCCGCCGAACTGGCGCTGCCGGCGCCGCGTCTCCTGCTTGCACGGCGGCGCGAAACGCCCCGCCAGGCCACGCTAGGCCGGCGGGCGCGGCAGCGGGGGGCGGCGGGTCTCTTTGTCTGCACCGGCCCGGTTCGCGGGCGGCATGTGGCAGTGGTGGACGACGTGATGACCACCGGTAGTACCGTGGGCGCGGCGGCCACTGCCCTGATGGCGGCAGGCGCGGCCAGCGTGACGGTATTGGTGGCCGCGCGTACGCCATGATCTGCCTGCATCGCCGTCTGGATCGTGCCTGGCTTCCCGCCCGCATCCCCGCCCGTGCCCCCGCATGCATCCTGGCCTGCATCCGCCGTTTGCAACCGCGCCCGCATCCGCGCCTTCACCAGACCGCCGTCGGGTCGCGGTTCCTGGCCCCGTCGCCAAATCGGCGACAATCACGCTCGCGCGGCCGCTTCCCGGCCACGGACCTTTCCACCTCTGCCCGCACCATGTTCCACGTCATTCTCGTCTGCCCGGAGATCCCTCCCAACACCGGCAACGCCATTCGCCTGTGCGCCAATACCGGCGCGCAACTGCATCTGGTGCGTCCCCTGGGGTTCGAGCTGGATGACGCCCGCATGCGGCGCGCGGGGCTGGACTATCACGAGTGGCAGCCTGTGCGCGTGCACGACACGCTGCAGGAGGCGCTGGACGACACCGGCGCCGTCGCGTCCAGCATCTATGCGCTGACCACGCACGCGCAGCGCAGCGTGGCCGATGTCAGTTTCAAGCCGGGAGATGTGTTCGTGTTTGGCCGCGAAAGCGCGGGCCTGTCGGACGAGCATCAGGCGATGTTTCCGCCGCAGCAGCGCCTGCGGCTGCCGATGCGCACCGGCCAGCGCAGCCTGAACCTGTCGAACGCCGTGGCGGTCACGGTGTTCGAGGCCTGGCGCCAGCAGGGCTACGAAGGGGGCGCATAGACGCCGCCCCTCGGTCTGAAGATCAGTCCAGCGACAGCTTCAGCTTGTCGATCACCTGGTCCCAGCGCGCCTTTTCATTCTTGATGCGGTTGGTCAGCGCTTCCGGCGTCGACGGGGCCGGCGTGAAGTATTGCAGCGCCAGCTGCTTGCGCACGGCCTCGCTATTGATGATGCGCGCCAGTTCGCTGTTGAGCCGTTCAATGATCGGCGTGGGCGTGCCGGCCGGCGCCAGGATCGCATTCCACGAGATGGCTTCAAAGTCCGGATAGCCCTGCGAGGCCATGGTGGGCACGCCGGGCAGGGCGTCGCTGGGCTGCAGGCTGGTCACGGCCAGCAGCTTGACCTTGCCGTCGCGCGCCTGCGGCACGGCGATCGCCGGCACCATGAAGCCGGCCTGCACGTCGCCGCCGATGATGGCCGTGATGACCTGCGGAAAGCCGGAATACGGGATGTGGGCCAGGTCCACGCCCGCGCGTTCCTTGAACATCTCCATGGCCAGGTGGGCCGAACTGCCGGGACCGACCGATCCGTAGTTCAGCGAGTTGCCGCGGCCCTTGACCAGCTTGACGAAGTCCTGGACGTTGTCGACCTTGAGGTTGCCCGGCACCACCAGCACGTTGGGGCTGGTGCCGACCAGCGATACCGGCTCCAGGTCGGTCAGCGGGTCGTAGCCCAGCGTCTTCTTATAGAGCGTGGGCGCCGTGACCAGCGGGCCGTTGATCGTGTAGAGCAGGGTGTAGCCGTCGGGCTTGGCCTGCGACACCATGCGCGTGCCGATGTTGCCGCCGGCGCCCGGCTTGTTGTCGATCACGATGGGCTGGCCCAGGGCCTGGGACAGCGGCTCGGAAATCGTGCGCGCCAGGATGTCGGGCGACGAGCCGGGCGGAAAGGGCACGACCATGTGGATCGGGCGCTCGGGCCAGTCGGCGTGGGCGGCAACGGGCAGGATGGCGGCCAGGCTCAGGCAAAGGCCACGCAGCAGCGGGCCGACCCGGAACTTGCGGGTTTGCGTCATGAAGGATGTCTCCTCGGGGTGGGTGTCGTGTCTTGTTGTGGAAGCGGGATGGACGGGCGCGATCTAGGCGGCGCCGATGGCCTCGCCGGAGCCGGCGCCCAGCCCTTCATAGCGCGCATCCCGCGCCAGCAGGGCCGAGACGGCGGTCATGGGCGCGACGCCTTCGAACAGCACGGCGCACACCGCTTCGGTGATCGGCAATTCGACATTGATGGCGCGGGCGCGGTCCAGCGCGGCGCGGGCGCAGCGCACGCCTTCGGCGGTGATGCCGCTGGCCAGGATGTCGGCCAGCTTGCGGCCCGCGCCGATCTCCAGGCCCACGCGCCGGTTGCGCGACAGCTCGCCGGTGGCGGTCAGCACCAGATCGCCCAGGCCGGTCAGCCCGGCGAAGGTTTCGGCCTGCGCGCCCAGCGCGACGCCAAAGCGGGTCATCTCGGCCAGGCCGCGGGTGATCAGGGCCGCGCGGGCATTGGTGCCCAGCGCAAGGCCATCGCCAATGCCGCAGGCAACTGCAATGACGTTCTTGAGCGCGCCGCCGACTTCGACGCCAACCAGGTCGGTGCTGGCATAGACGCGCAGCGCCGCGCCATGGAAGGCGGCGGTGGTGGCTTCGCGCAGGGCGGGGCTGCTGCTGGCGACCGTCAGGGCGACGGGCAGGCCCTGTGCGACTTCGCGCGCGAACGAGGGGCCCGACAGGGCGCCGCCGGTCGCGCCGGGCAGGGCCTCGCGCATGATTTCGTGGGGCAGTCTGGCCGTGTCGGCCTCAAAGCCCTTGCACGTCCAGACGATGGGCGTGTCTTGCAGTCCCAGTGCGGGCAGCCGTTGCGACAGCGCCTCGCAGATGGACGTGAGACCCGCGACGGGCACGCCCAGCACGATCAGACGGCGCGCGGCGTCGTCCTGCAGGGTGCGCAGCGTGGCGTCCAGATCAGAGGAATATTGCAGCGTCTTGGGCAGAGAAATGCCCGGCAGATAGCGGGCATTTTCGTGGGTGGCGGCCATGGCGGCCGCTTGCGCGGCTTCGCGCGCCCAGAGCTGGGTGGGGTGGCGGCGGCTGGCGGCCGCCGCCAGGGCGGTGCCCCAACTGCCCGCTCCCAGGACGGCGACGCGCAGGCGCGGCTCGGCGGGTTGGTTCATGGGGCGCCGCGGGGTGCTTACTGGCGGGTGGCGCCGGGGGGCAGGATGATGCCCGATTCGGCACCGTTGGCGCCGGCGGCCTGCTGCTGTTGCAGTTCGGCGATGCGTTGCTCGTACAGAGCCTGGAAGTTGACTTCGGTCAGGTGCAGCGGCGGCATCGAGGTGCGGGTGATCGCATCGGCGATGTTGGCGCGCAGGTACGGGTACAGCATCGTGGGGCAGACAATGCCCAGCAGCGGGTCGAGTTGCTCTTCGGGGATGTTGGCCGCTTCGAAGATGCCGGCTTGCGTGCCTTCAACCAGGTACACGACCTTGTCGTTGATGCGCGTGGTGACGGTGACGGTGACCGTGGTTTCGAACACGGTTTCGGCCAGGCGCTGGCCGCCCACGGTGATGCTTACTTCGACCTGCGGCGCTTCCTGCTCCAGGAACACGTGAGGCGCGTTGGGCATTTCCAGCGAAAGGTCTTTCAGGTAGACGCGCTGCAGATTGAACGAGGGCGCGTCGTTGCCGCCTTCTTGCTGGGTGTTTTGGTCTTGATCAGCCATGAGTGTTTCCGTTGGTGGGAGAGGCAAAAAGGGGCGATTAGCCGTTCAGCAAGGGGGTCAGTCCACCCGAGCGGTCCAGGGCTATCAGGTCGTCGCAACCGCCGACATGGGTATCGCCGATGAAGATCTGCGGGACGGTGCGCCGGCCGGTGCGTTCGATCATGACATCGCGCTGGGACGGTTCGCGGTCGATCTGGATGATTTCCAGGTCGGCCACGCCACGCTGCTCGAGCAGCGCCTTGGCGCGGGAGCAATAGGGGCAATAGTCCTTGCTGTACATGACGACTTTGTTCATAGGGCGCTCCTGTGGGTACAAGAATAGGTAGATGGGGGCGAGTCCCCCTGCTTCAACCCTTCTGGGTTACCGGCAGGCTGGCGGCCGACCAGGCACGCATGCCGCCTTCCAGCGGCACGACGTCGGTGAATCCCTGGGCGCGCAGCTTGGCGGCGGCGCGGGCCGAATCGCGGCCATTGTCGCAAACCACCACCAGCGGCTTGTTCTTGGGCAGCGAGCCGGCCTTCTGCTCGAGGTCGGCTGCCGGCACGTTTCGTGCCTGAGCGATATGACCGGCCTGGAATTGCTCGACGGGGCGCACGTCGACCCACACGGCATTGCGCTGGTTGACCATCTGGATGGCTTCAGTCGTGCTGATGGCGGACCCGGTCCGGCCCTTGCGCAGGGCGGGAATGATCAGCATCACGCCGGAAACCACGGCGACGGCGACGATGAAGATGTTGTTTTTATCGAGCAAGAATTGCAAAAGGTCCACGAAGGCTTCCTGTAGTACGTCGGCGGGCGCTACGTCGGCTTGCGGGTGGGCAAGTCTTCCGGCCAGCCTGGTAGGGGCGAACCCTGATGCGACGCGTCCAGGACATGGACGCGGTGCGCCGGGGCAAAATCACGGGCAAAATCACTCAATTATAAAATGAGCGCATTCCTTAACCATCCTCCAACTTTAACCCGCCCGGCGGGCGCCCCAAACCATGCACAAACTCGTACTGATGCGCCACGGTGAAAGCCAGTGGAATCTTGAAAACCGTTTCACCGGCTGGACCGACGTCGACCTGACCGACACCGGCCGCGAACAGGCCCGCAAGGCGGGCGAACTGCTCAAGAAAGAAGGCTTCACCTTCGACCTGGCCTACACCTCAGTCCTCAAGCGCGCCATCCGCACCCTGTGGATCGCCCTGGACGCCATGGACGCCATGTACACCCCGGTCGGCGTGAACTGGCGCCTGAACGAACGCCACTACGGCGCCCTGCAGGGCCTGAACAAGTCCGAAACCGCCGCCAAGTACGGCGACGAGCAAGTCCTGATCTGGCGCCGCGCCTACGCCATCGCCCCGGAGCCGCTGTCGCTGGACGACGAGCGCCACCCGCGCTTTGACAGCCGCTACGCCAAGATCCCGGCCGACCAGCTGCCCGCCACCGAGTGCCTGAAGGACACCGTGGCCCGCGTGCTGCCGTTCTGGAACGACTCCATCGCCCCGGCTATCCGCTCGGGCCGCAAGGTCTTGATCGCCGCCCACGGCAACAGCCTGCGCGCCCTCATCAAGCACCTGGACAACGTGTCGGACGACGACATCGTCAACCTGAACATCCCGACCGGCCAGCCGCTGGTCTACGAACTGGATGATGACCTGCGTCCGATCCGCCACTATTATCTGGGCGATGCCGCCGAGATCGAGGCGGCCATGGCTGCGGTCGCAGCTCAGGGCAAGGCCAAGAAGGACTGATATCTCTATGCGTCGCACGGCGGGGTTGTTGTTGGCGGTCATGTTGGCCAGTGGGACGCTGCCTGCGCGCGCCGCGCCCAGTGACCTCGCCGGGCGTCAGTCCGACGCCGAAAAACAGCAGGCCGCCTTGCGCGACCGCATCGAGAGTCTGCAAAAGGACATCGACGACCGCGAGGCGGCCCGCAAAGAGGCCGCCGACGCGCTCAAGCAGTCGGAATCGTCGATTTCCCGCATCAACCTGCGCCTGAAGGAACTGGCCGACGCCAACCGCAAGGCGACGGCCGATCTCGCGTCGCTGGAAAAGCAGATCACCGCGCAGGAGGCCGTGCTGGCCAAGCGCCGCGTCGAACTGGCCGACCAGCTGCGCACCCAATACACCAGCGGCCTGTCGCCCTGGACGGCGCTGCTCTCGGGCGACGATCCCCAGGTGCTGGGCCGCAATCTGGGCTACCTGGACTACGTGTCCCGTGCCCGGGCCGACGCCGTGAAAGCGCTGCGGACGGACATCGACCGGCTGGCCGCCCTGCAGGCGCAGGCCGACGAACGCCGCGCCGAAATCGAAAAGGGGGTCGCCGAAACCTCCGCACAGAAAACCGCGCTGGTCGCGCAGCAAAAAGAGCGCGCCAGCCTGCTTGCCCAGCTTGAAGGCCAGATCGCCGCCCAGCGCGCCGAGGCCAACAAGCTCGGCCGCGACGATCAGCGCCTGTCGCGGCTGATCACCGATCTGGATGCGGCCATCGCCAAGCAGATCGAGGAAGCCCGCAAGGCCGAAGAAGCGCGCAAGCGCGCCGAAGAAGCCCGCCGTGCCGAGGAAGCGCGCCGCGCGGCTGAAGAAGCCCGCCGCGCCGCCGAAGAGGCCAAAAAGCGCGCCGAGGCCGAACGCCGGTCGCAGGACGCACGCCGCAAGGCCGAGGCAGACCGCAAGGCCGCCGAAGACGGCGCGCGCCGCGACAGCGAAGCCCGCGAGGCCGCGCAGGCGCGCGAACAGGTCGAAGCGGCAGCCCAGAAGAACCGCGGCCCGGTGGCCGTGGCCGACCCGGACGCCGCCGGCCTGCGTCCCGCCGAGCAGCGGCAGACCCGCATCGGCGGCCCGGCCGATACCCCGCCTTCAACAAAACCCGCGGATCCCCCCAAAAAGGCGGAACCTGTTGAAGAGCCCGCCACTCCAACGCGCAGTGCATCGGCCCAGCAGACCGCCAAGGCGCCGCCGGTCGGCGGCGGCAACGGCCTGCGTCATGGGCTGGCCATGCCGGTGCGCGGCCAGGTGCAGGGCAGGTTCGGGGTGGATCGTCCGGACGGCGGCGTGTGGCGCGGCGTGGTGCTGCGCGCGGCCGAGGGCACGCCCGTCAAGGTAGTGGCGCCCGGTACTGTGGTTTACGCCGATTGGCTGCGCGGCTTTGGCAACCTCATCATTGTGGATCATGGCCAGCAGTACCTGACCGTCTATGCTTACAACCAAAGTCTGCTCAAACGGGTGGGCGATGCGGTGGCCGGCGGGGATACTATTGCTACCGTGGGCGCAACCGGCGGCCAAGTGGAATCCGGCCTATACTTTGAAATTCGCCATCGTGGCGCTCCAGTGGACCCGGCCCAATGGCTGGCGCAGTAGATGTGACGGCTGGTGCAGCCGGTTTGCTGGAATGCAATCGGCGTAAACGCTGTCGGTAAATGAATGTCGTTGGAAAAATACCGTTGGTAAATTACCAAACCCATCGGCGAAAACAAAATTCGGGAAGTGTGCATGGGCACTCGTAAGTTTCGCGGTTTCGGTCTGATTGCCATCGGTGCGGTGGCTGGTGTGTTGCTGAGTGTTGGCGTGACTGCGGTCGCCCAGCGTGGCAGCCCCCTGCCTCTGGACGAGCTCAGGCAACTGAGCAATGTCTTTGCCGCCATCAAGAACAACTACGTCGAGGCCGTCGACGACAAGACCCTGATCGACAATGCCATTTCCGGCATGGTGTCGAACCTGGATCCCCACTCCGCCTACCTGGATGCCGACGCGTTCCGCGAAATGCAGACCGCGACGCAAGGCGAGTTCGGTGGCCTGGGCATCGAGGTCGGCGCGGAAGACGGCTTCGTGAAGGTCATCTCGCCCATCGAGGACACGCCCGCGGCCCGCGCCGGCGTCATGGCGGGCGACCTGATCATCAAGATCGACGACACGCCCACCAAGGGCATGACCCTGAACGACGCGGTCAAGCTCATGCGTGGCGCGCCCAAGTCGCCCATCACCCTGACGATCATGCGCGCCGATCGCCCGCAGCCGATCGTCGTGAAGATCGTGCGCGACATCATCAAGGTGCGCAGCGTGCGCAGCAAGATGCTGGACAACGGCATCGCGTACGTGCGCGTCGCCCAGTTCCAGGAAAAGACCGGCGCCGACCTCGCCCGCCAGCTCAAGGAGCTGGGCGCGAAGGAACCGCCCAAGGGCCTGGTGCTGGACCTGCGCAATGACCCGGGTGGCCTCCTGACCAGCGCCATCGGCGTCTCCGGCGCGTTCCTGCCGCCCGATGCGCTCGTGGTGTCCACGGACGGCCGCA
The DNA here is from genome assembly GCF_059759315.1 of Achromobacter sp. GQ309. Taxonomy (NCBI): domain Bacteria; kingdom Pseudomonadati; phylum Pseudomonadota; class Betaproteobacteria; order Burkholderiales; family Alcaligenaceae; genus Achromobacter; species Achromobacter sp. GQ309. The sequence goes on along the minus strand of NZ_JCAXDP010000008.1, from coordinate 5,665 downwards.
CGCCGGACGCCCGCCACAAGTACCTGGCGACGCCGTCGGAATACGCCCGCGGCGAAAGCAACTACCTGTCCGGCCTGCCGGCCTGGACCAAGACGGTGCCGATGGTGGTGCTGGTGAACGTGGGTTCGGCCTCGGCCTCCGAGATCGTGGCCGGTGCGCTGCAGGACCACAAGCGCGCCAAGGTGCTGGGCAACCGCACGTTCGGCAAGGGCTCCGTGCAGGTGATCCTGCCGCTGTCCGAAACCACGGCGGTCAAGCTCACCACGTCGCGTTACTTCACGCCCAGCGGCCGTTCCATTCAGGCCACCGGCATCGAACCGGACTACGTCGTTGCCGATACGGCCGACGGCGACTTGTTCCGCCTGCCGCGCGAAGCCGACCTGCAACGTCACCTGTCCAACCAGCAGACCACCAACGAAATCAAGTCCAGCGCCGACCAGGACAACGTGGAACTGCCGGCCAAGGTGTTTGAATTCGGCGGCAAGGACGACTTCCAGCTTCAGCAGGCCCTGAACCTGCTGGCCGGCAAGCCGGTGCAGAAGGGCTCGGCCCGCGCCCAGGCCAAGGCTGACGCCAAGGCCGGCGGCGGAACGCCACAGCGCATGAAGATCACGCCGACCGGAGTCGAGCCCAGCAAGGACAAATGAACGACGAGCAACTGCTGCGCTACGCCCGCCACATCCTGCTGGACGAACTCGGGATCGAAGGGCAGGAAAAACTGCTGGCGGCGCGTGTGCTCATCGTGGGGGCGGGCGGTCTGGGTTCGCCCGCCGCGCTCTACTTGGCCACCGCCGGCGTGGGCGACATCACGCTGGCCGACGACGACGTCGTCGAACTCAGCAACCTGCAGCGCCAGATCCTGCACACCACCGCAAGCGTTGGCCGGCCCAAGGCCGAGTCCGGCCGCGACATGCTGGGCGCCTTCAATCCGCAGACCCGCGTTCACGCCCGGGTCGAGCGCCTGAAGGACCAGGCCTTGTCCGATGCCGTCGCGCAGGCGGACCTTGTGCTGGACTGCACCGACAACTTCACTACCCGCCACGCCATCAACCGCGCCTGCGTGCAACACCGCAAGCCGCTGGTGTCCGGCGCGGCCATCCGTTTCGACGGCCAGGTCAGCGTCTATGACCTGCGCGACGACAACGCGCCGTGCTACCACTGCCTGTTTCCCGAAGCCGACGACGTCGAGGAAGCCAACTGCGCCACCATGGGCGTCTTCGCGCCGGTGGTCGGCATCATCGGCAGCATGCAGGCCGCCGAAGCCCTGAAGCTGCTGTCCGGCGTGGGCGAAAGCCTGTCCGGCCGCTTGCTCTGGCTGGACGTGCGCACCATGCAATGGCGCAGCGTCAACGTGCAACGTGACCCCGAATGCGCGGTCTGCGGCCACCGGGGGCACGCCTGAAGTCTGTGGGTATTGAACCCAAGAACAATACTAAAGGTTTCAAATACCTGCTATAACGCCAGCCAGCCTACTGATTTCGGGTAGAGGGGCATGGACATGACGGCGTGGATACAGGACTGAAGTTCAGCCTGCCCAAGTGGCGGCTGACACGTTGGCTGACGCATTCCGGGCATGACACGCCGGCGGACATCCGCGCGGCGCTCATCGCCAGTCTGTTCGGCACGCTTCCCATTTTTGCCGGCGGGGTCATCAACACCCTGATGATCTCGGGCGTCGTCGCGTGGCGGCGGCCCGAACCGCTGTATATCTCGTGGCTGATCCTGGAGGTGGTGCTCGCGCTGGTGCGCGTCGTCATCCTCCGATCCGCGCTGCGAGCGGCCCCCAAGGGCGGCAATACCCACACCGATCTCTACATCCTGCTGGCGCTGTTCTGGGCGTTCAGCGTGGGTTATGGCGTCTTCATCACCCTGTTGAACGGCGACTGGCTGGCCGCGACACTGGCCGGCGTGTCCTGCGGCGCCATGGCCGGCGGGATCTGCTTCCGGAACTACGGCGCGCCCCGCCTGGTGGGCGCCATGATTTTCCTCAGTCTTGGCCCCATGTGTCTGGGCGCGCTCTTCACCGGCGAATGGGTCATGGCGATCGTGTTCATCCAGATTCCGTTCTATCTGATCAGCATGGTCATCGCCTCGCACCGCCTGAACCGCATCCTGGTGTCCACCATGTTGGCCGAGCGCGACAGTGATCGCCGCGCCAGCGAAGACGCGCTGACCGGCCTGGCCAACCGCGCCGGCCTGCAGGCGGCGCTGGAACGCGTGTGCTCCAGCGCACGTGGCCACGACAGCGCCGCGGCGCTGCTCTACATGGACATGGACGACTTCAAGCGCATCAACGACACGCACGGCCACGCCGGGGGCGATCAGGTGCTCAAGACCATCGCGGAACGCATGCGCGCCATGCTCCGCGTGGACGACGTCGCCGCGCGGATCGGCGGCGACGAATTCATCGTGCTGGTCACCGGCATCGACGCCACCGCCGCACTGCGGCTGGGCGAACACCTGCTGCGAGACGTCTCGCAGCCCATCACGCTGGCAGACGGCAACCGCGTCTGCGTGGGCCTGTCCATCGGCATCTCGATCCTGTCCGGCGCCAACCGCACCCCGCAGGGCGCGCTGGACTCCGCCGATGCCGCGCTGTATCGCGCCAAGGCGCAGGGCGGCCGCTGCTGCGTGGTGGATCAGAGCGGGCAGATCGCGGAAAGCGAAGGATTGCAGAGCGCGTCCGTCGCGGCTTGATAGGGAGCGCGGCTGTCCGAATTGGTCCGAATCGGTCCAGCTCTGCATACCGCGTGTGACGTGCCCGTTGCGCAGCGGATGCATTCCAGACGCAACCCCACCGCGGTTCGGCCGCATTCCAGCTTCGACTCCGCCACGCGTTCCCACTTCCCGATCCCGCCGGTGAGTTGCACTGGCCCCCACACGACACAACAGCACTGGCCCCCACACAAAACAACAAAGTTATCAGATAACCTGAAAAATATGCCTATAATCCGCCCATGTTGACGAAGAGCCTCACCCTCACCGAGCAGGTTGCCCGCCAGCTCGCCAGCGACATCGCGGATGGTGTCCACGCCGTCGGCGCCAAGCTGCCGGCCGGACGCGTGCTGGCCGAGCAATATGGCGTCAGCGCTGCCGTCATCCGAGAAGCCACGGAGCGCCTGCGCGCCCAAGGGCTGATCCAGAGCCGGCAGGGTTCGGGCAGCACGGTCGTCTCGCGCACCGGGGCGCAAGGCTTTCAGGTGTCCACCGGCATCGCGGTCGACCGCAAGAAGCTCGCCAGCGTCTACGAACTGCGCATGGAACTTGAAGGCGGCGCAGCCGCCCTGGCGGCTGTCCGCAGCACGCCGGAGGACCTGGACGCCATGGCGTCAGCCCTCGCCTCGCTGCAAGCCCATCTGGACCACCCCGAGGCCGGCGTCGAACATGACATCGCCTTCCACGTCGCCATCGCGACCGCCACGCACAACAGCTACTACCAGGACCTGCTGCAATACCTGAACCTGCAGCTGCGCCTGGCGGTCAGCACCGCCCGATCCAACAGCCGCCTGCAAGACGGCCTGACCGCCGCCGTGCACCAGGAACACGTCGCCGTGTTCGAGGCCATCCGCGCCCGCGATCCGGACCGTGCCCGCCAGGCCGCCATCCGCCACCTGCAGCAAGCCGCCGGCCGCCTGCAGCTCGATCTTCTCTCTCCCGCCGCATCCCACATCTCATGAGCGCATCCGACTTTTCTCAACGGCTGGTCCAAGCCCTGGGCCCCGACACCGTCTTCACCGACCCGGCCGACATCGCGCCGTGGCTGTCCGATTGGCGCGGCCTGTACAACGGCCAGGCCCAGGCGGTTGTGCGCCCGCGCACGACGGCCGAGGTCGCCACGTGCCTTTCCTTGTGCCAGGAAGCCGGCGTGCCGGTCGTGCCGCGCGGCGGCAACACCGGCCTGTGCGGCGGCGCCACGCCTGACGGCGGCGCCAGCAACGTCGTCATCAGCCTGGACCGCATGAACGCCGTGCGCGCCATCGACACCGTGGCCAACACCATGGTTGCCGAGGCCGGTGCCATCCTCGGCAACCTGCGCCGCGCCGCCCAGGACGCCGGCCGCCTGCTGCCGCTCAGCCTGGCCGCCGAAGACTCCAGCCAGATCGGCGGCAACGTCGCCACCAATGCCGGCGGCGTGAACGTGGTGCGCTATGGCATGGCGCGTGAACTGGTCCTGGGCCTGGAAGCGGTGCTGCCCACCGGCGAAATCTTCCACGGCCTGCGCACCCTGCGCAAAGACAACACCGGCTACGACCTCAAGCAATTGCTCATCGGTTCCGAAGGCACGCTCGGCATCATCACCGCCGTCGCGCTGCGCCTCTACCCGCGCACCGACGTGCGATCGGTCGTGCTGGCCGCCGTCGAATCGCCCGCGCAAGCGCTGCAACTCTTCGAGATCCTGTTCGAACAATGCGGCGCGCGCCTGCAGGCGTTTGAATTTTTCACCGGCGATTGCCTGGACCTGGTGCTGACGCACGCCGAGGGCGTGCAGGAACCGTTCGAACAGCGCTACCCGGCCTACGTGCTGGTGGAACTGGCCGACACGACGGACGAAACCGCCCTGAACACGCTGCTCGAAAACGTCATCGGCACGGCGCTGGAACGCGGCCTGTGCCTGGACGCCGCGGTCTCGGCGTCGCTGGCGCAGTTGCAGACGCTGTGGAAGCTACGCGAGGAAATCTCCGAAGCCCAACGCGCCGACGGCCCGCATCTGAAGCACGACGTGTCGCTACCGATCGAACGCATCCCCGACTTCATGCAGACCGCCGAGGCCCGCGTACGCGCGCTGTACCCCGACATCCGCCCCTTCATCTTCGGCCACTTCGGCGACGGCAACCTGCACTACAACCTGTCCCGCCCCGCAGGCGCAGACCGCAACTGGGTCGCAGAGCATGGGGCGGCGATCACGGATGCGGTGTTGGATGAAGTGAATCGTTATGGCGGGAGTATTTCTGCTGAACATGGGATCGGGCAGTTGAAGCGGGAGCATTTCTTGCATAGCAAGGATGCGGTGGAGTTGCGGTTGATGCGGGAGATCAAGAAGGTGATGGATCCTGCGGGGATCATGAATCCTGGGAAGTTGTTGTAGGCATCGTTGGAATTTTCTGATCGGTGTGGTTGTTCGGTGATGGCTTTTGGGTTTGGTGGGCTGCGTCGGATTTCGTAGGTCTCATCAGATCTTCGTAGGTCGCCCGACGCCGCGGTCCCCGTGGGCACGATCGCCCACGATTGCGGTCCGGAGCCTTCGCTCCGGACTGCCCCGTCGTCATCTTCGTCCGCCTTCGGCTCCCTTCAGATTCCCTCGGGCGCATCGACGGCGCTCGCGCCCACGGTGACCGCGACGCCGTGCTGCTAGGGTCTTTGGTATGGGGCGCTGCAAGACCTGTGGTCAGGGCAGGAGATCTGCGGGGCCGCCGGGTTGCTGCCGCCCGGGCGGCGGCAACCCAGCATCTGTCCCGTGGGACGTCGGGGTGGTGTGCGCTTGCGCGATGGCGGGGATCGGTTTGCTAATGGTGCTCGCCGACGGGGAAGAGGCGGTGATGGGCGGCGCGCGTCGACGGCCAGCCACAACTTGCCGACCCGTACGCGCGCCGCCCATCGGGCACTTGAGTTCAAGTGGCGATTAGCGTCGGTACTGGTTGAGTTTGGCGAGATCGTCCGCCGATGG
>NZ_JCAXDP010000007.1:0-413618 GCF_059759315.1 Achromobacter sp. GQ309 | reverse complement strand
AAGTGCCCAGCTGCATCGCCGGCGCGTGTCGAGCGGTGCCTATGCCTGACAACAGAAGCTGGTCGGGCGCGGAGCGCTAATACGTCGGCGCGGGGCGCGGCTATGCGCTGCTGGCCTCAAAACCTCCTGGGTATATCGCTTTAATTAAGAAACCCTCGCGGCTGGCGCCGCGAGGGGTTTTTGTTTTGTTGCGCGGGGGATGGCTGCGCAGCAGAGGATTCTCGACTTGGCTGCTTTAGAGAGGGCTACGGGATCCGCCGACGTAATCCTGGCGGTCGATGCCGTGGCGTTGGAGTTTGTCGTAGAACGTCTTGCGCGGAATGCCTAGCGCGTCGAGCGTGGCCTTGATGTCGCCGCGGTGGGCGGTGAGGGCGTCGCGGATAATTTGCGCTTCGATCTGCTCCATGCGTTCCGGAAGGCTGAGGGTGCCGCCTTGCGGGTGGACAGGCTCAGGTGTGGAGCTATTGAGGACCCCAAGCACGAAACGTTCTGCGAAGTGCGCGAGTTCACGAACGTTGCCGGGCCAGTCGTGCGTCATCAGGTGTTGGCGGATCGAGGCGGGCATGTCGGGGATGTCGCGCTGGAATCGGCGTGAGGCGTGGCCGAGGTAGTGGGCGAAGAGTAGCGGGATGTCCTCACGGCGTTCCCGCAACGGTGGGAGGCGGATCGTGACGACGTTGAGGCGGTAGAACAGATCTTCGCGGAACTTGGCGCGTATGGCGGGGCTACCCAGATCTTCTTTTGTGGCGGCGACAACGCGCAGGTCGAGATTGCGGACTTCGTTGCTGCCGAGCGGAGTGATCTGGCGTGATTCGAGCACGCGCAGCAGTTTGACCTGGACCGCGAGCGGCATGCTTTCGATTTCATCGAGAAACAGGGTGCCGCCGCTGGCATGTTCGATGCGGCCGATGCGTTTCTTTTGGGCGCCCGTGAAAGCGCCAGGCTCGTGACCGAAGAGTTCGCTTTCGATGACGCTTTCGGGCAAGGCCCCGCAATTGATGGCGACCAACGCACGGTGCCGGCGGCGGCTTAGGCGGTGCAGTGCGGTTGCGACAACTTCCTTGCCGGTGCCCGTTTCACCTTCAACGAGCACATCGACGTCGGCGTCTGCAATGTGGCGCAGCGTTTGTTTGATGCGCTGCATCGCGGGCGTGGTGCCGATGAACGGGACTTCGTCGGCTTCGACGGTAAAGGCGGCTTCGCGCAGGCGGCGGTTTTCGAGAACGAGGCGCCGCTTTTCGGCGGCATGGCTGATGGCGGCTACCAGTCGATCGGCCGGATAGGGCTTTGACAGGAAGTCGTACGCACCTTCCCGCATGCATTGAACTGCTGTGGCGATGTCGCCGTGGCCTGTGATCAGGATGACCGGAATGTCAGGGTCGATGGCGCGTAGCCGCTGGAAAAGCTCGAGGCCGTCGATATCAGGCATGCGGATATCCGTGACCACTACGCCGTCGAAATTCCGGTCCAGGGCCGGCAACGCAGCACGCGCGTTGGCGTGCGCCTCGACCGAGATGCCGTGAAGCTTCAGCGTTTGCTGGGCCGCGCGGCGCAGTTCGTCGTCGTCGTCAATGAACACGGCGTGGGGCGCGACGGGCCGTTGCATGCGGTCGTCCGTCACGTCCGCGACCTTTGCTGTATTCCGGGCATTTGCGGAATTTGCGGCAGTTGGGGCCTCGGCGGCGGGGGATTGAGGATCAGGGGCACGCGTCATGGTGAGTGCTCGGGGTGTGAGTTTGATCCGGCGCTTTGCGCAGGGTCAGAATGAACAAGGCGCCGGTCGCGGGCGCATGAGGGGACGGCAAGCTGGCATCGCCTGGGCGGGCGGCGCGGAGTTCGCCGCCGAACTCTGTGACGATGTCGCGGCTGATGACGAGGCCCAGGCCCATGCCGTCCGGCTTGGTCGTGTGAAAGGGGGTGAAGAGGTGGGCGCGGGCTTGGTCGGACAGGCCGGGGCCGTTGTCGTGAACCTGCAGCTGCACGGTGTCGCCGAGGTCTTGCAAGGCGATGATGATTCGCCCGTTCTGGGCGCCTTCCAGCGCCTCGAGCCCGTTCTGCAGCAGATTGACCAAAACCTGCTCCAACCGAACGCGATTGGCCAGGACGTGGCAGTTCTGGTTGCGAGGCGGGCTTTGCAGCGTGACGCCTTGGCGGCGGGCGCGGGGACCCACGAGGAGAATCGCCCCTTCCAGAGCTTCCATCAGGTCGGTCGGGCCGACTGTTGCACCTGCCTTGCGCGAAAAGGCGCGAAGCTCGCCGGTGATGTGGCCGATTCGATCGGTCAGTGCGGCGATGGTGCCCAGGTTCGCCTGGACGGCGCTTTCGTCGCGGCGTCGCAGAAACTCGGCGGCGTTGTCGGCGTAGGCGCGGATGGCAGCGACGGGCTGGTTGACCTCGTGCGCGACGCCAGCCGCGACCTGGCCCAGCAATGCCAGCTTGCTGGCTTGGACCAGTTCGTCCTTCATGGTGTGAAGCTGGGATTCGGCGCTTTGGCGTTCGTCCATTTCGTCGACGAGCTTGGCGTTCACGTCTCGCAGCTGCGCTGTGCGCTCGTCCACCAGCGCTGCGAGCTGTTGTTGAATCGCGGCCTGTTGCTCGGTGCGTTCAAGGTTGCGATGACGGCGGTACAGCACCACGCCGATCAGCGCGGCGAGCACGCTCTGCGTAAGTAATGCGCCGAGTTGGGCATTGGCGCTGGCCTGATTCATGGCCGCCTGCACCGGAGATAGCTGGTGCAGCGTCCAGCCTGGCGATTCGATGACCGGCAGGGTGGTGTGCAGCAATGGGGCGCCGGCGGCGGCGCGGGGCAGCGCGTCGTCAGTGCGGATGAGTTGGCCGTTGCTGGCCGGCTGCAGGGGCGGTGTGACGGGAAGCGGTTGGAATTTTGCGTCGCCAAACTGCAGGCTGGTGCGCAGCGTCTCTGCCAGCGCGGGTGACAGCGGCGCCAGTACCCTGAAGCGCCAGTCTGGAATATTGCCCAGCAACACCACGCCATGTTCGTCGGTCACGAAGATGACGGCGTTGGCTTGGCGCCAATCGGCCTCCAGATCCCGGAAGTCGACCTTCAAGACCACCACGCCCAGCATTGCGCCCTGCGCGTCGTCCACACGCCGCGACAGGTACAGGCCCGCTTCGTGGCTGACCGTGCCCAGTGCGAAGTGTTCGGCCGAGCCGTGCAGGACCGAACCTTGGAAGTAGGGGCGGAATTCGTAGTCCACGCCAACGAAGGTGGCCGGTTCGCGCCAATTGCTGGCGGCGATCGCCAGCCCTTTTTTGTCGAGCACGTAGATGGCGGAGGCGCCGACGCCGCGGCTGAGCGCTTCGAGCTTTTCGTCCAACGCCTCGATCTGCCTTGAACTGGCCCCTTGAAGCGCCGCGCGCAGGTCGACGTCCTGGGTCAGCACAAAGGGCAGCGCCCGGAATTTGTCGAGGTTGTTGCGCAGCAGGGCTGCGTTGATCTGGCCGGTGCTGCGGGCCTGGAGGGCGGCCTCGCGCAGCGCCCCGTCGCGCGCCCATTGGGCGGCCGCGTGCAGCGTGATCGCGACGATGCCGACGGCCAGCAGTGTCAGCGCGACGCGCCATGGCCAGGACCAGGCGCGGGGAGCGGTGGGCGGGGGGAGGGGGGAGGAAGGGGAGCCGTTCATGGTGTGCGGTTTTCCGCACATTTTAGCTGGTTTCTGTGCGGAGATTCGCCTATTAATGCTTCTCGGCGGACAAGCGGCGAATTCGAAACCCTATATTTTTCAATGCCTTATCTGAATCGCTGCGGGGTCGCCTGACTTGGCATGGGTATTGCGTTTATACCGGCAAGCTGCGCGGCACACCCCCGCGGTGAAATCGGCCGGCGGCAGGATCGCATGGCCATAAAACAGATAACGCCCCGACGTCGCACGCGCCACGCTGCGCGGAGCAAGGGGCCCTGGTGGGGACAATCCCAATGATCGAAGTGGATCAAAGCGCGCCCGCGCGCAAGCTCAAGTTCTATCAAATCCTGTACGTGCAGGTGATCTTCGCCATCGTGGTGGGCATCTTGCTTGGCGCATTCAAGCCGGAACTCGGCCAGCAGATGCAACCGCTGGGCGACGCCTTCATCAAGCTGGTGAAGATGATCATTGCGCCGGTCATCTTCCTGACCGTGGCAACCGGCATTGCCGCCATGAGCGACCTGAAGAAGGTCGGGCGCGTGGCCGGCAAGGCCATGCTGTATTTCCTGGTGTTCTCGACGTTGGCGTTGGTCGTCGGCATGGTGGTCAGCCATATCGTGCAGCCCGGCGCCGGCATGCACATCGACCCGACCACGCTGGATCAGAAGGCCGTATCCGGATATGTCGCCAAGGCGCATGATTCGACGATCACCGGCTTCCTGATGAACGTGATTCCCACGACCATCTTCAGCCCGTTCGTCGGTGGCGACATCCTGCAGGTGCTGTTCGTGGCGGTGCTGTTCGGCATTTCGCTCGCCATGGTCGGCGAGCGCGGCAAACCGATCCTGAATTTCATGACGGCGCTGGCGCAGCCCATCTTCAAGATGGTGGCGATTCTGATGAAGGCCGCGCCCATCGGCGCCTTTGGCGCGATGGCGTTCACCATCGGCAAATACGGCATCAAGTCAGTCGTGAACCTGGCGATGCTGGTGGGCACGTTCTACGCGACGTCGGTGCTGTTCGTGGTGGTCGTGCTGGGCCTGGTTGCCCGCTACAACGGCTTCTCGATCTTCAAGCTGGTCCGCTACATCCGCGAAGAACTGCTGCTGGTGCTGGGCACGAGCTCGTCGGAAGCCGCTCTGCCGACGTTGATGCAGAAGATGGAACGCGCTGGCTGCTCGAAGTCGGTGGTCGGCCTGGTGGTGCCTACCGGTTACTCGTTCAACCTGGACGGCACCAACATCTACATGACGATGGCCGCGCTGTTCATTGCGCAGGCGTGCGACATTCCGCTGTCGCTGGGTGATCAGATCCTGCTGCTGCTCGTGGCGATGCTGAGCTCGAAGGGCGCGGCCGGCGTGACCGGCGCGGGTTTCATCACGCTGGCGGCCACGCTGTCGGTGGTGCCTTCGGTGCCGGTCGCCGGCATGGCGCTGATTCTGGGTGTGGATCGCTTCATGTCGGAATGCCGCGCCCTGACCAACCTGGTCGGCAACGCGACCGCCACCGTGGTCGTCGCGCGCTGGGAAGGCGAGCTCGATCAGGAGCAACTGCATGCCACGCTGGACAGCGCAGGCACGCCCGCGGCGGCGCAGACGCAATCGCAGCCGCAAGTCGCCATCGGCGAACCTGCCCGCCAGAGCTGAACTTCTTCGCCGCGCACGCCCGGCGGCGAATGAAACATGGCCTGCGCCGAATCGCGCCCCGGTCAAAAAAAATCCCCCGAAAGCCTTGCGGCGCGGGGGATTTTTTTCGGGCGGGATTAACGTCAGGGCACCTGGATGCCGGCCTCGCGGAGCAGGTTGGCGGTTTCGAAGAGCGGCAGGCCCATCACGCCGGTGTAGCTGCCGGCGATGCGCGAGACGAATGTGCCCGCCAGGCCTTGAATGCCATACGCGCCCGCCTTGCCGAAGGGTTCGCCGCTGTCGCAATAGCGGCTGATTTCGTCGTCTTGCAGGGTGCGCATGTGGACTTCGGTGATGGAGACGGCTTCCAGCAGGCGGTCGCCACTGCACACGGCAATCGCGGTATGGACTTCGTGCGAGGCGCCGGACAGCGCTCGCAGGATACGGATCGCGTCGTCGCGGTCTGCGGGCTTGCCCAGGACCTCGCCCGCCAGGATGACGGTGGTGTCGGCGGCAAGCAAGGGCAGGACGGGCATGGCGTGCGCGCGCATCCAGTCGCGGCCGCGCAGGGCTTTGTCCCGGGCGGTGCGCTGCACGTAATCAGCGGCGCTTTCGCCCGGATGCTGCGGTTCGTCCTCGCCGGGCGGGGCCGGAACGAGCAGGACCTCGTGCGCGAGGCCGATCTGATTCAGCAATTCGCGGCGGCGCGGGCTGGCGGAGGCGAGATACAGGCGCAGGGAGGAACGGGAGAGAGTGGCGGTGTCGGTCATGCGCAGCAGGGCAGGCGCCGCCGGGCGGCGGTCACGCGCGGTGGTAGGGATGGTTGGTCATGATGGCCCAGGCGCGGTAGAGCTGTTCGGCCAGGACCACGCGCACCATGGGGTGGGGCAACGTGAGGGACGACAGGCGCAACTGGCCGCTGGCGGATGCCTTGAGGGCGGGATCCAGGCCGTCGGGGCCGCCGACAAGAAACGCGACATCCTGCCCGCCCGCGCGCCACTGTTCGAGTTTTTGCGACAGCGCCATCGTGGTGAGGTCGCGGCCGCGTTCGTCCAGGGCCAGGCGCAGCGCATTGGCGGGCAAAGCCGCCTCGATGCGCTTGGCCTCGGCCGCCATCATCTGGGCCGGGGTCTTGCCTGTGGTGCGGGGCTCGGGCTTGATTTCGCGCAGTTCAAGCGCGCAGTCGGCCGGCAGGCGCTTGGCGTAGTCGTCCCAGGCGGTCTGCACCCAGTCCGGCATCCGCGTGCCCACCGCGACGACGATCAGCTTCACGGCGTGATCAGTCTTCGGTGTCGTCGTAACCGCTGCCGCTGTCGCTGGGGACAGGCGCGACGCGGGTCGATTCGGGCAGGAGCTTCACGCGTACCGGCTTGCCGCCCCAGATTTCTTCGAGGTTGTAATACTGGCGAATGGCCGGCTGCATGATGTGCACGACGACGTCGCCAAGGTCGACAACGACCCATTCACCGGTGTCCTCGCCTTCGATGGTGATGCCGGTAAGCGACATGGCGCGGCCGCGATCGGCGACGCTGGACGCCAGCGCGCGGGTCTGCCGGTTGGAGGTGGCGCTTGCAATCACGACGCGATCGAACAGGCTGGTCAGATGCGTGGTGCTGAAGACCTTGATGTCTTGCGCCTTGACGTCTTCGAGGGCGTCGATGACGGCGCGTTGGAGTTTCTGTATATCCATAGGTGCAAATATAACCCGCTCGAGGGCGGCGGCGGCTGACCGGCCGCGCCGGGCGGGAAGGGTTTATCGGTAGAGTTTGTGCGCCGCAATATAGGCGGCGACGGACGCGTCGAGCAGTCCGTCGGTGGATTCGCCCTGCGCCAGGCGCTGGCGGATTTCGGAAGCCGACACCGGCATGGGCGGAAAAGGCAGTTCTTGCAGCGTGCGGCCCTGGTCCTCTAGCCATTGCGCAAGTTCCGGCGGTGCGCTGAGGGGCGTGCCGGGGCGGGTGGCCACGGCCAGGTCGACCAGGCTGGAAATGTCGCGCCAGTTGCGCCAGGTGCAGAAATTGGCGAGCTGGTCGGCCCCCAGCAGCCATGCATAGCGCGCGTCCTGCGGCAGGGCGCGCAGCGTGTCGATGGTGTAGGTGGCGCCGCCCCGCTCGATTTCAATGGGGTTGACCGCCAGTCCCGGATGGCCGGCGATGGCCAGTTCCAGCATCGCAAGGCGATGTTCGGCGGCGGCGTTCAGCGCAGCGCGCTGCCAGGGGTTGGCGGCGGGGATGAGCTGCACCTGGTCTAACCCCAGCGACTGCAGGGCATTCTGCGCCAGCGCGATGTGGGCGACGTGAACGGGGTCGAAGCTGCCGCCGAAGAGGCCGATGCGTTTCAAACCCAGTCCCGCGGTTTGAGATAGGCGGCCAGTTCGGCCTCGGGGGTGCCGGCTTCAGGCTGCCAGTCGTAGCGCCATTGCGCGAGCGGCGGCATGGACAGCAGGATTGATTCGGTGCGGCCCCCGGATTGCAGGCCGAAGAGCGTGCCGCGGTCGAAGACCAGGTTGAATTCGACGTAGCGGCCGCGGCGGTAAGCCTGGAAATCGCGCTCGCGTTCGGTGTAGGCGATGCCGCGGCGCTTGTCGACGATGGGCAGGTAGCTGTCCAGGAATGCGTCGCCGACTGAACGGGTCAGGGCGAAGGACGCGTCGAAGCCGGGTGCGTTCAGGTCGTCGAAGAAGACGCCGCCGATGCCGCGGGTTTCGTCGCGATGCTTGAGGAAGAAGTATTCGTCGCACCAGCGCTTGTAGCGCGGATAGTAATCGGGCCCGTGGGGCGCCAGCGCGTCCCGGCACACCGTGTGGAAGTGGCGGGCGTCTTCTTCGAAGGGATAGTACGGGGTGAGGTCGATGCCGCCGCCGAACCAGAAGACGTCGGCCTCGTCATGGCCGGGCCGCGCGGCCGCGACGAACATGCGCACGTTCATGTGCGTGGTGGGCACGTACGGATTGCGCGGGTGCAGCACCATGGACACGCCCATGGCTTCCCATGAGCGGCCGGCAAGTTCCGGGCGGTGCGCGCTGGCCGACGGCGGCAGCTTGGAACCCTTGACGTGGCTGAACAGCACGCCGGCGCGTTCGAAGAGCTGGCCGCCTTCGAGCAGGCGCGACAGACCGCCGCCGCCCTCGGGCCGCACCCATTCGTCGGCGCGGAAGGGGCCGCCTTCGGCCGCTTCCAGCGCGCCCACGATACGGGCCTGCAAGCCGGTGAGGTAGTCCCGGACAGCGGAGACGGGCAGAGCGGTCATGGGCGGTTCCGGTTACGCGTTGGACTTGGGCTTTTGCTGCGACGGCTTGAGCGCGCGCCAGCCGATGTCGGAGCGGTACTGGCGGCCATCGAAGTGGATGCGGTCAATGGCTTCGTAGACACGGTCGCGCGCCATTTTGACGGAATCGCCCAGGGCAGTGACGCACAGTACGCGGCCGCCAGTGGTCTTGACTTCTTCGCCATCGAGCTGGGTGGCGGCGTGAAAGACCATGCAGTCTTCGGCGTCGGCGGGCAGGCCGCGGATGACGTCGCCGGTGCGCGGCGTGTTGGGGTAGTTGTGAGCGGCCAGCACGGCGCCCAGGGCGGTGCGGCGGTCCCAGACGATGTCAGCCTGGTCGAGCGTGCCTTCGACGGCGTGCTCGAGGGCATCCAGCAGGTCGCTCTTGACGCGCATCATGATGGGCTGGGTTTCGGGGTCGCCCATGCGGCAGTTGAATTCCAGCGTCTTGATTTCGCGGTCGGGGTCATCGCCCGGGGCGATCATCAGGCCGGCGTACAGGAAACCCGTGTACGGAATGCCGTCGCGCGTCATGCCCTGCACGGTGGGCAGGATGATTTCGCGCATGATGCGGTGATGCAGTTCGGGCGTGACGATGGGCGCGGGCGAGTAGGCGCCCATGCCGCCCGTGTTGGGACCGCGGTCGCCGTCCTGCAGGCGCTTGTGGTCCTGGCTGGTGGCCAAGGCGAGCACGTTGCGGCCGTCGCACATGACGATGAAGCTGGCTTCTTCGCCGATCAGGCATTCTTCGATGACGACGCGCGCGCCGGCTTCGCCCATGGAGCCGTCGCCCAGCATGGCGTCGACGGCGGCGTGCGCTTCTTCGAGGGTGGCGGCGACGACCACGCCCTTGCCCGCGGCCAGACCGTCAGCCTTGATGACGATAGGCGCGCCTTCCTGGTCAATGTAGGCATGAGCCTTGGCCGGGTCGGTGAAGGTTTCGTAGCGGGCGGTCGGGATGTTGTGCCGGACCATGAAGGCCTTGGCGTAATCCTTGGAGCTTTCAAGCTGCGCGGCAGCCTTGGTGGGCCCGAAGATCTTCAGGCCACGGGCGCGGAAGACGTCGACGACACCGGCGGCCAAGGGCGCCTCGGGGCCGACGACCGTCAGGGCGATGCCCTCGCGCTGGACGAAATCGGCCAGTTCCTCGGCATTGGTGAGCGGGATGTTCTCCATCTGCTCGGCCCGTTGCGTGCCGCCGTTGCCCGGAGCAACATACACCTTGTGCACGCGCGGGGAGCGGGCCAGCCGCCAGGCGAGGGCATGTTCGCGGCCGCCCGAGCCAATTACCAGGAGTTTCATGTTGCGTGAGTCTGAAGAGGCGCGCAGGCAGACGGAACCGCCGGCGCGCCAGGAAAGGGAGAGTTACTGCGCTTCGTCGAAAATGACGGTCGTATAGACTTCCTGCACGTCGTCCAGGCTTTCCAGGGCGTCGAGCAGTTTCTGCATCTTGGCGGCGTCGTCGCCGGCGAGTTCGGTTTCGTTCAGGGCCTTCATGACGATGCCGTCGACTTCGGCCTTCAGGCCGGCCTCGTCGAAGGCCTTGCGCACGGCAGCGTAATCGGACGGGGCGCAGACGACTTCGATCACGCCTTCTTCGTCGGTGGTGACGTCTTCGGCGCCGGCCTCGAGGGCGGCTTCCATGACCTTGTCTTCAGGGGTGCCCGGGGCGAACACGAATTGGCCGCAGTGCTTGAACATGAAGGCGACCGAGCCTTCCTGGCCGAGGTTGCCGCCGTTCTTGGAGAACGCGTGGCGGACTTCGGCGACGGTGCGGGTGCGGTTGTCGGTCATGCAGTCGACGATGACCGCTGCGCCGCCAATGCCGTAGCCTTCGTAGCGGACTTCTTCGTAGGCCTCGCCGTCGGCGCCGCCCGCGCCACGCTGGATGGCGCGCTGGATGTTGTCCTTGGGCATGTTGGCGTCGGTGGCCTTGTCCCAGGCCATGCGCAAACGGGGGTTGCTGTCCGGGTCGGGGCCGCCGGCGCGCGCCGCCACGGTGATTTCACGAATGATCTTGGTCCAGAGCTTTCCGCGCTTGGCGTCTTGGCGCCCTTTGCGGTGCTGAATATTGGCCCATTTGCTGTGTCCGGCCATGGCTTCCCAGGGTAATGTGTCTGCAAAGACGGCATTTTACCGTGCCGGCGGCCCTCCCGTCCGGCAAGAGGGACGCTTGTGTCCATATAGCCACGCGCACAAGGCGGGCGGCAGGCTCTACACTTGGGCATCCATCTGATCCCTGGTCCGGAGCCGCCCATGCCCAACCCCCTTGTCATCGCCAAGAACGCGCAGACCGAGTTGGCGCTGCTGCCGGCCCTGGCCAACCGCCACGGGTGCATTACGGGGGCCACCGGCACGGGCAAAACCGTCACCCTGCAGGTCCTGGCCGAGTCTTTTTCCCGGATCGGCACGCCCGTGTTCATGGCGGACGTCAAAGGTGACCTGACCGGCATTTCGCAGGCGGGCGTGTCCAGCCCCAAGCTGCAGGAACGCCTGAAGAATCTGGGGCTGCCGGAGCCCGCCTGGGGCGCCAGCCCGGTCGCCCTGTGGGACGTCTTTGGCGAGCAGGGGCTGCCGGTGCGGGCCACCATTACCGATATGGGGCCGCTGCTGCTGTCGCGCATTCTTGAACTGAACGACACGCAGGAAGGCGTCCTGACCCTGGTTTTCAAGGTGGCGGACGACGAGGGACAGCTGCTGCTGGACTTGAAGGATTTGCGGGCGATGCTGCAGGACGTCGCCGATCGCGCCGGCGAACTGAAGACACGCTACGGCAATGTGTCCTCGGCCAGCGTCGGCGCCATCCAGCGCGGTCTGCTCGCGCTGGAATCGCAAGGCGCGGAACGGTTTTTCGGCGAGCCGATGCTGGACGTTGCCGACCTGATGCGCACCGACGCGCAGGGCCGCGGCATCGTCAACGTGCTGGCGGCCGACAAGCTGATGCAGGCGCCGCGCCTGTACGCCATCTTCCTGCTGTGGCTGCTGGCCGACCTGTATGAAAAGCTGCCCGAGGTGGGTGACATGGACCAGCCCAAGCTGGTCTTCTTCTTCGACGAGGCCCACCTGCTGTTCAACGACGCCCCGCAGGCGCTCCTGACCAAGATCGAGCAGGTCGTGCGCCTGGTCCGCTCCAAGGGCGTGGGCGTTTATTTCGTGACGCAGAATCCGCTGGATATCCCCGACACCGTGCTGGGCCAGTTGGGCAACCGCGTCCAACATGCCCTGCGGGCGTTCACGCCGCGCGACCAGAAGGCCGTCAAGACTGCGGCGCAGACCATGCGGCCCAATCCCGGCCTGGACATCGAGGCCGCGATCACCGAGCTGGGCGTGGGCGAGGCGCTGGTGTCGCTCCTGGATGCCAAGGGCCGCCCGATGCCGACCGAGCGCGCCTACATCGTGCCGCCGGGCAGCCGTATCGGGCCGGCGACGGACGCGGAACGTCAGGCGCTGCGCCAGGGCAATCCCCTGGCGCCCAAATATGAAAAGGCGGTCGACCGGGAGTCCGCCTACGAAATCCTGGCGGGCCGCGCGGCGGCGCCGGCAGAACCTCCGGTCGCCAAGGATGTACCGGCCCGGGCCGGGCAGCCGTCCGCCAAGACGTCCCAGCAGCCTGCCGACGAGAGCGGCGGGCTGATGGACAGCCTGAAGGACGTGCTGTTCGGGTCGACCGGACCGCGCGGCGGCAAACGCGACGGCGTGGTGCAGACCATTGCCAAAAGCTCGGCCCGCTCCATCGCGCGGGAACTCACGCGAGGGATCCTCGGGTCGTTGCTGGGATCGAAGGGCCGGCGCTAAGCCTCATCGGCGCAACGTGGCGTATCGGTTAGTCCGACCGTCCGTTTCGTAAAGTGGGGTATTGTGTGGCCGGCATTTATGCCTGACATTGCGGGCGGTGTATCAATGAAAACCAAAGGAAGACGTGGTGGCTAAGAAACACAAGATTGCGGTGCTCCCAGGAGACGGGATCGGCAAGGAAGTCGTGCCGGAAGGTTTGAAGGTGCTGGATGCCGTGGCGACGCGGTTCGGAATCGAGTTCCAATGGGACCATTTCGACTGGAGCTGCGACTACTACGCCAAGCACAGCAAGATGATGCCGGACGACTGGAAGGACCAGATCGGCCAGCACGAGGCCATTTTCTTCGGTTCGATCGGCTGGCCCGCTACCGTGCCCGACCACGAGGCCTTGTGGGGCTCGTTGTTCAAGTTCCGCCGTGAATTCGATCAATACATCAATCTGCGCCCGGTGCGTCTGATGCCCGGCGTGCCGTCGCCGCTGGCCGACCGCAAGCCCGGCGAGATCGATTTCTTCATCGTGCGTGAAAACACCGAAGGCGAATACTCCAACAGCGGTGGCCGCCTGTTCGAGGGCACCGACCGCGAAGTGGTCATCCAGGAAAGTGTTTTTACGCGCATCGGCGCCGAGCGCGTGCTGAAGTTCGCATTTGAACTGGCGCAAAAGCGCGGCAAGCACCTTACCGCCGCCACCAAGTCCAATGGCATTTCGATTTCGATGCCGTGGTGGGACGAGCGCGTGGCCGAGATGGCCGGGAACTATCCCGACGTGCGCTGGGACAAATATCACATCGACATCCTGTGCGCGCACTTCGTGCAGCATCCGGACTGGTTCGATGTCGTGGTGGCTTCCAACCTGTTTGGCGACATCCTGTCGGACCTGGGACCGGCCTGCACGGGCACCATCGGTATCGCGCCCTCCGCCAATCTCAACCCGGAACGCAAGTTTCCGTCGCTCTTTGAACCGGTGCATGGCTCGGCGCCGGACATTTATGGCAAGGGCATCGCCAACCCCATCGGTCAGATCTGGAGCGGGGCATTGATGCTGGATTTCTTGGGGTATCCCGACGCGTCGGCCGCCGTTGTCAAGGCAATCGAGACCGTGCTGGCCGAAGGTCCGCGGACGCGGGATATGAAAGGCAACGCTTCAACGGCCGAAGTCGGCGACGCGATCGCTGCGCTGGTCCGAGCCGGCTGATTGCATTGGCGGCAGGCCCGTCCGATTAATTGATGAACGACTCGATTATTTCTCCCCCCTCCGATCACGTGGGCGGCGGGCGGGCCGACCGCTTCGTGCGCAAGCTTTTTCGCATGCTGCGCTCGCGCACGCAGCGGCACAATCAGCACCTGTGGCCGTTCGTCCGTATCTGGCGCGACAAGGAAGGCGCGATCAGCGGGTATCGCGCCTTCGGTCGTTCGCTGCCCGTCACGCCGCTATCCCAAGGCTACGATCCCGCCGACAAGGTGGTGCATCTGATCCTGAGCGGCCCGTCGATCGCCGAGATTCCCTATGACCGGATGGATATCGGCGTGGCGATGGGCGTCAATGGCGCCATCGCGCTGTCGCGCAAGTTTGGTCTGAAGTTCAAGTATTACTGCATCATCGACCAGAACTTCGTGCGCGACCGCATCGACCTGGTGCGAGAGATCGTCGCGAGCGACCTGACCTTGTATGTGTTTCCGGAGGTGCTGCGCTACATCATGCAGGGCATCCCCCAGGAACACATCCGCTGCCGCATCTGCATCATCGAACTGATATCCAAGCGCGCTTACGAGCGTAGCGCCGCGCCGGCAGTGCTCAAGCGCATTGCGGCGGCCTCGGCTGACGTCGAACTGCTGGACGCCAAGCAGGGGCTGGGCTACAGCTTCGATGCCTCGCTGGGGGTATTCGATGCCGATACCGTCGCGTATGCGGCCCTTCAGGTCCTGATGTCCGGCGGGGTGCGCGAAGTCTACGTGCACGGGCTGGACCTGACCGTGCAGGGCGGATTGCGTTTCTACGATGAGGGCGGCAAGCCACAGACCAGCCGTCTGACACGCAACTTTCCGCGCTACATCGAACCGTCTTTCCGCTTTGCATCGCCGCTGTGGCGCGCGCGGGGGGTGTCCGTGTTCAATCTGTCGCCGGTCAGCGCGTTGTCGGCTGACATCATCGAACGCAAGGACTGGCGCACGCTGCTCAAGGACTGATCCGGCGGTGCGGACGCCGCCAGGCCAACCCGAGCATCAGAAAAAAACAAGGCGCCGCGAGGCGCCTTGTGCTTTTGCCGATGCGATCGTATCAGTGCGCGCCGGCAGCCGCTTCCGCCGCACCGCCGCCGCCCGATTTGGACGCGCGCGGCCGCGCGAACCAGACCAGGCCCGTCAGCAGCAGGAAGATGACGGCGGACGCGTAGAACACGTCCGTCGCCGACATCGTGAAGGCCTGCGCATTGATCAGCCCGTCCACCATGGTGAGCGCTTGCTGGTGCGAGACGCCCAGCCCGTTCTGCAAGCTGTTCATGGTCTGGTCGAACGCCTGCTGGCCGGGGCGGGCAATCTCGGTCAGCTGCGCGTGATGCAGCGTTGCGCGGTTTTCCCACAGCGTCGTCGAAATCGACGTGCCGAACGCGCCCGCCGTCAGCCGCAGGAAGTTCGACAGCCCGGATGCCGCCGGGATGCGCCAAGGCTCCATGCTGGACAGCGTGATCGACGTGAGCGGCACGAAGAACGCCGCCATCGCTGCGCCCTGGATGATGGTCGGGATCATCAGCGTGCGCACGTCCGTCTGGGTGTTGAAGCCCGCGCGCATGAAGCAGACCAGCGCAAAAATCAGGAAGGCGACCGTGACGATCTGCCTGGGGTCGCGCGTGGCCAGCATCTTGCCCACGATGGGCGTGAGCAGGATCGCCAGCAGTCCGACCGGGGCAGTCACAAGCCCCGCATAGGTCGCGGTGTAGCCCATGTTGCTTTGCAGCCAGAGCGGCAGCAGCACGACGTTGCCGAAGAAGACGCCATAGGCCACCGCCAGCGTCAGCGCACCCACCGTGAAGTTGCGGACCTTGAAGAGGCGCAGGTCCACCACGGGGTGCGCGTCGGTCAACTCCCAGATCAGGAAGAACACGAAGGCCACGAACGCAATCGCCGCCAGCGCGATGATGGTGGGGCTGGCAAACCAGTCCAGCTCCTTGCCCTTGTCCAGCATGATCTGCAGCGCGCCTACCCAGACCACGAGCAGGACGAGGCCGAGCTTGTCGATCGGCAGCTTGCGCGTGACGGATTCGCGGTTGCCGTAGATGCGCCAGCTGATCCAGGCCGCCAGGAGGCCCACCGGCACGTTGATGTAGAAGATCCAGGGCCAGGTGTAGTTGTCGGAAATCCAGCCGCCGAGCAGCGGGCCGGCCACCGGCGCCACCAGTGTGGTCATAGACCAGACCGCCAGCGCCATGCCTGCCTTGGACTTCGGAAAGCTGGCCAGCATCAGCGTCTGCGACAGGGGGATCATCGGGCCGGCCACCGCGCCTTGCAGCACCCGGAACGCGATCAGCGCCTCGAGCGAGGGCGAAAAGCCGCACAGCCAGGACGCCAGCACGAAGAGCAGCGTGGAGATCAGGAACAGGCGCACCTGTCCGAAGCGCTGCGTCAGCCAGCCGGTCAGCGGCACGGTGATGGCGTTGGCCACCGCGAACGACGTAATGACCCACGTACCCTGGCTGGTGCTCACGCCCAGGTCGCCGGAGATGGTGGGGATGGACACGTTCGCGATGGACGTGTCCAGCACGTTCATGAAGACCGCGGTCGACAGGGCAATGGACCCGATGATGCGGGTCGCGCCCTCCAATGGCGGATGGGTGCCCGGCGGGCGGGCGGCTTCTTGGGGCGCGCCGGCGCCCGCGGGCTGGGCGGCCGTGCTCATGATGCGACGTTGGCGGCGATGATCTTCGCGATCATTGCGTCGACTTCATTGTGGGCGGGCTCGAAGGCGCGGGTCGACCAGGCCGGTTCCTTGCGCGCCACCTGCGTGAGCGGGGCGCCATCGTCCTTGCCGACGTCGACTTCCACGTCCATCGACAGGCCCACGCGCAGCGGATGCTGCTTGAGGTCTTCGGGATCCAGCGTGATGCGCACGGGGACGCGCTGCACCACCTTGATCCAGTTGCCGGTGGCGTTCTGGGCGGGAAGCAGGGCGAAGGCGGCGCCCGTGCCGGCATCCAGTCCGGCGACGGTGCCGTGGTAGGTGACCGAGCTGCCGTACAGATCGGCCACCATCTTGACCGGCTGGCCGATGCGCATCTTGCGCAACTGGCCTTCCTTGAAGTTGGCCTCGACCCAGACCTGGTCCAGCGGCACCACGGTCATCAGCGCGGCGCCGGGGGCGACGCGCTGGCCGACCTGCGCGCTGCGGCGCGCGATCACGCCGCCCACGGGGGCGGGCAGCACGGTGCGCGACTGCGCAAGCCAGGCGTTGCGCAGCTCGGCGGCCGCCTGGCGCACGTCGGGGTGATCGGCCACCGAGGTGCCTTGCGTCAGCGCCTGGTTGGTCGCCAGCTTGGCCTGCGCGGCGGCCAGCGCCGCCTTGGCTTGCGCAACGCCGGACTGCGCGGACTTGAGCGCGACCTCGGCGTGCAGGATTTCCTCGCCGCTGACGCCGCCCGACTTGGCGAGCTGCTGGCGGCGCTTCACGTCGCTCTGCGCGCGGGTCAGTTCAGCCTGGGCGCGCAGGATGTCGGCATTGCGCAGGTCGACGTCGGCCGCCAGCGCATCGTTCTGCACGTAGTAGGTCTGCACCTGGCGCACGGTCTGCGCCAGCTTGGCTTGCGCCTGCTGCAGGGCGACGTCGGTGTCGGCGGGGTCCAGGCGGACCAGCGGCTGGCCGGCGGTGACGGTTTCGGTGTCGTCGGCTTCGATGGCCACCACGGTGCCGGGCACCTGCGGCGTGATCTGCACCAGGTTGCCGTGCACGTAGGCATCGTCGGTGCTTTCAAAATGGGCGCCGAACAGCGCCCACCAGATGCCGTAGGCAATGCCGGCAACGATGAAAACGCCGGTCGCCGTCAGCAGGAGGCGTTTACGGGCGGGATGGGTGGTGGGAGTGGCAGCGTTCATGACGTCTGAATCCGGGATCGTTCAATGAATGGAGTTCGGGGCAGGCTCGGCCTGCGCCGCATAGCCGCCGCCCAGGGCGGTGGCAAGGTTGGCGTCGAGCTGATAGGCGCGGATGCGCAGGTCCGTTTCAAGACGGGCCTGCGTCAGCACGCCGGTCTGCGCAATCAGCACGGTGATGTAGTTGCCCATGCCGGCCTTGTAGCGGTCGACGGCCAGGGCGTAGGCGGCCTCGATGGCCTCGCGCGCCTGGCGTTGCTGGGCCTTTTCCTGGTCCAGCAGGCGCAGGCCGTCCAGGGCGTCGGCGACCTGATGTGCGGCGTCCAGCACGGTCTGGTTGTAGTCCGACACCGCCAGGTCCGCATCGGCGCGGCGGCCCGCGAGATTGGCGTTGAGTTCTCCGCCGTGGAAGATGGGCAGCGTGATGGCCGGACCGATGCCGGCCATGCGGGCGTCGGCGCCCAGCAGGTTGCCGGTGCCGATCGCCTGAAAGCCGACGAACGCGGCGAGGTTCACGTTGGGATAGAACTCGGCCTTGGCCGTGTCGATGGCGTGGCGCGCCGCCTCGGCGCGCCAGCGGGCGGCCGTGACGTCGGGCCGGTGACCGAGCAGGTCGAGCGGAACACTGGCCGGGACCGCGCCGGCCGGTGCGGTCAGCGACACCTGAACCAGATCCTGTCCCCGCTGCGGGCCGGCGCCGGCCAAGGCGGCGACCTGGTTACGCAGTTGGGCGAGCGTGGTGTCGGTCTGGGTCAGTTCGACCTTGCCGGAGGCCAGCGACGACTCGGCCTGCTTGACTTCAACCTGCGTGTCCAGCCCGGCCGAGTAGCGGCCCTGCGTCAGCGACAGAACTTCAGCGCGCTGTGCGATCACGCGGTTCAGCACGTCGCGCTGGGCAAACGCGTTCTGCAGGTTCAGGTAGGCGCGCACGGTCGCGCTGGCGAGCAGGTTGCGCGCGGCTTGCGCGTCGGCGCTGGCGGCTTCCTGTTGCGACACGGCGGACTGCAGGCGCGAACGGTTCTTGCCCCAGAAATCAAGCTCGTAGCTGAAGTCCAGCGCCAGCCGGTTGTCGCTGACGACGGAGCCGCCCAGCGGCGCCGGGTAGATGTAGTCCTTGGACAGGTGCTCGCGATTGAGGGTGTAGCCCGCGTCCACGCGCGGCAACAGCGGGGCGCGCGCGATGCCGACGGCGGCGTTGGCCTTGGCCAGGCGCGCCTGCGCGGCGCTCATTGACGGACTGTTTGCCAGCGCTTCGGTCATCAGCGCGTTGAGCTGCGGGTCGCCGTAGCGTTCCCACCATTGGGCGGCGGGCCATTCGGTGGCTTGACCGGTCAGCCCGAGCTTGGCGGCATCAAGCGCGGCGACGGGCTTGGGCGCCGGCTCCATCAGCGCGCAACCGGCGAGGGCGAGCACCAATGCGGTAGATAAAAGGCGTTTCATCCTGACTGTTAGCTGAAAGTAATTGATTAATCTGTATTTGCCTAGGCAACGATTATGCCAAATAAAAACCCCGGCTCCAGCACGGGGCGTCGGGTCAGCGGTCAGCCGGGGAGCCGGACGCGGACCCGTTTGCGATCATTCGTCGCATGAAGTGCATGAGCTGCTTGACCTCGTCGGTCGAAAAGCCGCGCAGGTGATGATTGAGCGCGCGGGCAATGTTGGCGGGGATTTCGCGGGCCTTGGCCTCGCCCAGTTCGGTGAGCTCGATCTTGACGACGCGGCGGTCTTCCTGGCTGCGGTTCCGGCGCAAGAGCCCCTTGGCTTCCAGGCGGTCCAGCGCACGCGTCATGGCGCCGGTGTCCATGTCGTTGAGCCGCGCCAGTTCGGCGGGCGTATCGGCACGGCCCAGAAACACCATGGCCAGCGGACGCCATTGCATGGCGGTGAGGTCAAGCGGCGCCATCTCCTGGTCCAGCATGCGGTTCAGGGAGTGATAAGCCAGCTTGATGAGGTAGCCCGCGTTGTCTTCGGCCATGCAACGCGTGTCGTTGCGGTAATGGACCGGGGTGTCGGGCGACTCGGAGGATACGGGCGTGGGCAGGGAAGGCGCGGCAGTCATGCGGCGCATTTTACTGCCTAGTCAGTTATTGTCAAGGCTGTATCTTTGCCGCGGGTTCGGCCGCCGGTGCCTGCTTGCGCAGACCGGACCAGACGATGGCGGCCACGATCAGCGCAGCGCCGGCCAGCATGCGCGGCGTCGGCTCCTGGCTGAACAGCACCCAGGCGAAGGCAATGGCATAGACCGGTTCCAGCGCAATCACCAGCCCCGCGCTGCGGGCGTTCAGCCGGGTCAGGCTGGAGACGAACAGGTAATGGGACAGCCCGGTGCAGAAGACGCCCAGCAACGCCAGCCAGAACCAGTCCAGCGCGGGCAGGGCAGGCAGTTGGCCGATCGCGAAGGGCAGCATCACCAGCGCCACCACCACGTTCTGCCAGCAGGCCACCTGCATCGGATCCATGCCGGAGGCCGAGCGGCGGTTGCTCAAGGCCAGCAGCGCAAAGCTCAGGCCGGACAGCAGGCCCCACGCGAGTCCGATGGTGCCCTGGTCGGCCAGGTTGAACGAAGGCGTGACGAGCACCAGGCCGGCGGTCACCAGGCCTAGCAGCAGCCATTCGGCAAGACGGACGCGCTCGCGGAAGATGAGGCCTTCGAACAGGGTGATGAAGGCAGGAAAACTGGCAAAGCCGAGCGTCGCGATGGCAATGCCGCCCACCTTCACGGAAATGAAGAAGGTGACCCAGTGCGCCGCGAGCAGCGCGCCCGCGAGGACCAGCACGAACAGCTGCGCCGGGGTCAGCACGCCCAGCAGCGGCTTGCGGCGCATGCGCGCGAAGATGCCCAGCGCCACGACCGCGAACAGCGCCCGTCCCAGCGTGATGACGGCGGCGCTGGCCTGGATCAGTTCGCCGAACACGCCGGTCAGGCCGAATAGCACGGCGGCAATATGGATATAAGTAAGGGCGCGGTGTCGGGTCATGCTGCGAAGGAAGCGGTCTGCATCAGAGAAGGCGTGCAATTATTTTTGCGGTGAACTTAAAATCATCGCATGAATCGTATTGCCAAGCTTACGGCGCTCCCGCTGGCCTCCAGCCGCGCCGCCGGGATCGCCATGGCGGTGCTTGGCGCCATCCTCTTTTCCGCCAAGGCCATCGTCGTCAAGTTCACCTACCGCTACGGAATCGACGCGGTCACGCTGATCGCGTTTCGGATGCTGTTCGCGATGCCGTTCTTCGCGGTGGTGGCGTGGCGCCAGTCGCGCCGCGCGGCGCGGGGCGAGATCGTGGTGATGACCACCAAGGAACGCCTGCAGGTGTGCGTGCTTGGTCTTCTGGGCTATTACCTGTCCAGCTTCCTCGACTTTCTGGGGTTGCGCTACATCACCGCCAGCCTCGAACGCCTGATCCTGTTTCTGTCTCCCTCGCTCGTCGTGCTGCTGTCGGCCCTTTGGTTCAAGCGGCCGATCGAGCGCCGGCAATGGCTGGCCATGGTGCTGTCGTACGCCGGCGTGGTGCTGGTGTTTGCGCACGACCTGTCCTTCGGCGGGGGCGGCGAGGTGCTGTTAGGGTCTTTGTTCGTTTTCGGCTCGGCTGCAAGCTATTCTGTGTACCTGATTTGCTCCGGGGAACTGATCAAGCGGATCGGCCCGACGCGGCTGGTGGCGTATGCCATGCTGGTGTCGTGCGTGGCCTGCATCATCCAGTTCTTTGTCGTGCACCCGCCGTCGATGCTGATCCAGCCCGCCGCGGTCTATGGCTATTCCATCATTCACGCCACGCTGAACACGGTGGTGCCGGTATTCATGCTGATGTGGGCAGTGTCGCTGATCGGCGCACCCACTGCTTCGCTGCTGGGCATGGTGGGACCGGTGTCGGTGCTGTTCCTGGCCTCGTGGTTCCTGGACGAGCCCATCACCGTGTGGCAGATGGGCGGAACCGTCCTGGTGCTGGCGGGGGTGTTTGCATTGATGGGGGGCGGCGCCATGCGCACGCCGCAGGACGACAGTCAATCCACGCGGTGAAGTCTGCATTTTTGGTCAATTCGCATTATTTCCAATGAAAGGAGGCCAGCATGGCCAGCAATCTCGTCAAGGCAATTCGTATCGAGCAGCACGGTGGTCCTGAAGTTTTGAAGCTGGTTGAGGTGGAAGTGCCGCCGCCGGCCGCCAACGAAGTCACGATTGAGCAGCACGCTGCCGGTCTGAACTTCATCGATATCTATTTCCGCACGGGCTTGTATCCGCATCCGCTGCCGCACGGCCTGGGTTTCGAGGGCGCCGGCGTGGTGACCGCCGTGGGCGCCGACGTCAAGCACCTGAAGAAGGGCGACCGCGTGGCCTACGGTCAGAGCCCCATCGGCGCCTATGCCAAGGCTCGCAACGTGCCGGCCCTGCAGGTCGTCAAGGTGCCCAAGGGCATTGAATTCGATGAAGCGGCCGCGCTGATGCTCAAGGGCCTGACGGTGCAGTACCTGTTCCGCCAGACGTACCGCCTGCAGGGCGGCGAGACCATCCTGTTCCATGCCGCGGCTGGCGGTGTCGGTCTGATCGCTTGCCAATGGGCCAAGGCGCTCGGCGTCAAGCTGATCGGCACGGTCTCCAGCCCGGAAAAGGCGGAACTGGCGCGCGAGAACGGCGCCTGGGAAACCATTGATTATTCGCGTGAAAACGTGGTCGAGCGCGTGCTGGAACTGACGGGCGGCAAGAAGGTGCCCGTGGTGTACGACGGCGTGGGCAAGGACACGTGGGAAACCTCGCTGGACTGCATCGAGCCGCGCGGTTTGATGGTCAGCTTCGGCAACGCCTCGGGTCCCGTGGCAGGCGTGAACCTGGCCGTCCTGAACCAGAAGGGCAGCCTGTACGTGACGCGCCCCTCGCTGGGCATCCACGTGAACACGCTGGAAAAGCTGCAGTCGGCCTCCGAAGAACTGTTCGATCTGGTGCTCAAGAAGAAGATCAAAGTCCGCATCGACCAGCGCTACACGCTGGAGCAGGCGGGCGAGGCGCAGACGGCGCTGGCTTCGCGCAAGACGACGGGCGCGACGGTGCTGACGCTGGACTGATCGCAACACAAAGCATTGCGGCGCCCCGTGGGGCGCCGCAGCGGGCCTGGAGGACGCGCGATGCGCGGACTGCCAGGCTTTTTTATGGGCGGTGCGGAGCGCACCGCCCGCTGATCAGAGATTCTCTTCGTTGATCAGGTCTTCCTTGCCATAGAACTTGACGCCGATGTGAATACGTTCGCGGCCCTGCGAGCGGCGATGGCGGTTGGTATCGCGCAGCGAGTAGACGCAGCCGCAGTATTCCTGCTGGTAGAAGTTCTCGCGCTTGCTGATTTCGATCATGCGCGCCGAACCGCCGCCCTTGCGCCAGTTGTAGGTCCAGTAGATCAGGTCGTCGTAGCGCGCGGCGGCGCGTTCGCCGCAGCCGTTGATCTGGTTCATGTCCTTCCAGCGCGAGATCCCGAGCGAGCTGGTGATAGTGTCAAAGCCATGCTCGTGCGCGTAAAGCGCGGTGCGCTCGAAGCGCATGTCGAAGCAGGCCGTGCAACGCTCGCCGCGTTCGGGCGCGTTTTCCATGCCCTTGACGCGCTCGAACCAGTTGTCCATGTCGTAGTCGGCATCGATGAACTCGATGCCGTGCTGCTCGGCGAAGCGGATGTTCTCCTGCTTGCGGATTTCGTACTCTTTGACCGGATGGATGTTCGGATTGTAGAAGTAGATCGCGTAATCGATCCCGGAGGCCGTCATGGCCTCCATGACCTCGCCGGAACAGGGCGCGCAACACGAATGCATCAGCACCTTGCTGCGGCCGGCGGGCAGGTCGAGTTTGGGGCGGACGAGTTCAGACATGGCGGTCAGGCAAAAGCGGAAAAACCCTTATTTTACGACGAGTTGCCATCAGCCCAGCACCGTCGTCCAGAGCTCGCGGACCGCAGCCCGTTCTGACTGCAGCTGGTCGGGCGCCACGCGGGCCTTTTCCACGCCCTGAAGACGCAATTGGTGCTGGACGCGCCGCAGCGTGCGGTAGGCGTCGCCCGACCGCGCCGCCAGGTCCGGCGGGATCAGCCCGGCCTCGCCGGCCAGGCGCAACAGCGCGATGTTGCCAAGGTTGCGCACCAGCACCGGATGCGTGCCCGCGTGGCACAGCACCAGGTACTGCGTCACGAATTCCACGTCGACCATGCCGCCGCGATCGTGCTTCAGATCGAAGCGGTCGGTGGTGTTGGGATGGCCGGCATTGATCTTTTCGCGCATCGCCAGCACCTCGTTGCGCAACGCGGCCGTGTCGCGCGGCGCCACCAGGATGTCCTCGCGGATCTTCTCAAAGCGCTCGCCCAGGTTGGCGTCGCCCGCCGCGAAACGCGCCCGGGTCAGCGCCTGGTGTTCCCACGCCCAGGCGTGCTTGTGCTGGTATTGCTCGAAGGCCTCCAGCGAGACCGCCAGCAGCCCCGCGTCGCCGTCGGGCCGCAGGCGCAGGTCGGTTTCGTACAGCCGGCCCGAGGACGTCATGGTCGACAGCCAGGACGACATGCGCCGTCCCAGCTTGGCGTAGACCTCCGCCGCGTCGTCGCGCGGGTCGTCGAACAGAAACACCAGGTCAAGATCGGACGCATAGCCCAGTTCCTTGCCGCCCAGCTTGCCGTACGCGATGACGGCAAAGTGCGGCTCGGCGCCCGGGACCTTGTTCACGAGCGGCCAGGCGCGACGGATGGTTTCGGTAAGCAGCAGGTCGGCCAGCGCCGACAACTGGTCGGCCAGCTTTTCGACGGTGAGCTCGCCTTCCAGGTCCTGCGCCAGCAATTGGAAGCTGGCCTGGCGCTGCACGTCGCGCATCAGGTTCATCTGGCGTTCGACGTCCGGATCGCCGTCCGGCAGGCGGCAGGCGTCCATATCTGCGGTGAGCTGCCGGGCAATCTGGCCGAAGTCGAGCGGCTCGAAGAGCGTGCGCCAGTCGATCAGGCTGTCGAGCAGCAGCGGATGCTGCGTCAGGTACTGCGCGGCCCACGGACTGGCGGCCACCATGCGCGCCACGCGCGCCAGCGTGTCCGGGTATTCGGCGAGCAAGGCAAGGTACGCGCTGCGTTGCGCAATCTTTTCGATCAGGTCGAACAGGCGCACCGCCGCTTCATGCGGCGCCGGCGTCTGCAGCGCGGCGCGCAGGGCGGCCGGCAGCAGAACCTCCATACGGCGGCGGCTGCTTTCTGGCAGGCTGCGCACGCGATGGCTGCCCGATAGCGTCTCGGCGCGGCGCAGCAGATCGTCTGCATCGTTGCCGAACGCCTGGCGGATCTGCTCGCTCAGTTCGCATTCGCTGTCAGGCTCGGGCTGGCTGGACGGCGTGGCGTCTGCGGTGGCGTCCGGGGCGGTGGCGGGTGCGGCTTCTTCCTCGCCCATGCCGACCATGCGGAAGACGTTGCGGAAGGTCTGCGACACGAACTCGCGGTGTGCCGCCAAGGTGCTTTCAAAGTCTTCGGCCGTCATCCCCAGCGCCGCGGCCAGGGCGGCGCGCAGGTCGGGGTCTCCGGGCAAGAGGTGGGTCTGCTCATCTTCGCGGTACTGCAGCGCATGCTCGGTGCGGCGCAGGAAACGATAGGCCTCTTCCAGCCGGCGGGCATCGTCCTCGGGGATCAGGCCCGCCACGCACTCGGCATGCAGCGCTTCGAGCAGCCCCCGCTTTTGCAGCGCCGGCATGCGGCCGCCGCGAATCAATTGCGCAAGCTGCACCACGAACTCGATCTCGCGGATGCCGCCGTCGCCCAGCTTGATGTTGTTGGCGCTGTCGATGCCATTGCGCGCCGACGCGCGGCGCTGCCAGTCCTGGCGGATGCGCTCGCGCAGCGCGCGCAGCGCGGCCAGCGCGTCAAAATCGAAATACTTGCGGTAGACGAAGGGCACGCGCAGGCTTTCCAGTTGCCGGGCCTGCGCGGCGCTGTCGCTGTCTTCGAACGCCTGCGCGGGCATCAGCCGCGCTTTCAGCCAGGCATAGCGCTCCCATTCGCGGCCCTGGCCGATCAGGTAGTGCTCCAGGGCATCCAGGCTCCAGGCCAGCGGACCGGCGTCGCCGTCCGGGCGCAGGCGCAGGTCGGTGCGGAACACCTGGCCGTTGGCGTCCACCTCGGACAGGACCGGCATCATGCGGCGGGTCAGGCGCCCGTAGAACTCGTGATGGCTGATGCGGCGCGGGCCGTCGGTTTCGCCTTCTTCGCCGTACAGCATGATGAGGTCGATGTCGGACGAAACGTTCAGTTCGCAGCCGCCCAGCTTGCCCATGCCGACGATGAGCATCTCCTGCGGTTTGCCGGTGGCCGGGTCGCGCGGCATGCCGTGCACGGCCGACAGTTCCGCCGCCACGCTGCGGTAGGCGGCAGCCACTGCCATGTCCGCCAGCGTGGTCATGGCGCCCACCACCTCTTCAAGCGGCGCTTGCCCGGTCAGGTCGCGCACGATCAGCACGCTGAAGACGCGTTCGCGCAGCTTGCGCAGCACCATGCGGCAGACGTCCACCGGCAAGGCGGCGGAGGCGGCCGAGGCGGGGCCGGCCAGTTCGTTCTGCCATTGCACCATCAGGTCGGGTGTCACGGGGTGTTTCACGGCCTCTTCCAACCAGGCGGCCAGGTCCGGGTGGGCGTCCAGGCGGCGGCGCAGATGGCCGGACCAGGCGAGGGCGGGAGCGATCAAGGATGGTTTCGACATGGTGCAAAGGGCGGCAGACGGATGGACGTGTTTCAGGTATAAGTGGGGACGATACTGCAAGACATCTCCTCCTGCCCACTGATCCGTGTCTGTTCCAAAAAAAGTGCTCCGCAGCCTGTTCTGGGCCGCGCTGACCGTCTATGGCGTCGTCGCCATCGGGTTTCTGGGCGTGCGCTACTGGGTCCTCCCGCGGGTGGATCAGTGGCGCCCTCAGATCGAAGCCTACGCCAGCCAGGCGTTGGGCGCCCGCGTTACGATCGGCGCGATCAAGGCGAACTGGCAAGGGCTCAATCCCAGGCTCGATCTCGCTGCCGTCCAGGTCTACGACGACGAGGCCGATCCGGTATTGAGCCTGCCGTCCGTGTCCGCGGTCGTGGCATGGCGCAGCCTGCTGTCGCTGTCGCCCACGCTGGTGCGGCTGCGGCTGGAAAAGCCGGAACTCACGCTGCGGCGGGACGCGTCCAATCATCTGTGGGTCGCCGGTCAGGACATCGACCTGAATGCGAGCGACCATGCCTCCGATCTCAATCATCCGGGCCTGCGATGGCTGGCGGCGCAGCGCGAGCTGCTGGTCAGCGACGCCACGCTGCGCTGGCAGGACGAATTGCGCCAGGCGCCGGAACTGACACTGGAAGGCGTCGACTTCCTGGTGCGCAATGGCAGCCTGTCGCACCGGTTCGTGCTGCAGGCCTCCGCAGGGCCCGCGCTGGCGCATAAGCTGGAACTGCGCGGGGAATTCAACCGTGGACTGTTTGGCGTCGACGCCAAAAAGCCCGCCAACTGGAGCGGTCAGATTTTTGCGCAGGCCGATGACGTGGAGCCGCAGGCCTGGGCGCCGTGGATCGACGTGCCCGCGGTCGCTGGCCGGCTGGCGGCTCGGGCGTGGTGGCAATTGGATCATGGCAAGTTCACCGAACTGACCAGCGATGTCGCCGTGCGCGGCGTGTCCTGGATCTCCGCGCCGGACGGCCCCGCTGTCCAGAGCGGCTCGGGCCAGTTGCGCTTTTCCGTGTGGCCTGGCGATTACGTGAAGATCGAAGGCGTGCCGCTGGGGCGCAGCAAGGGCGCGCCTGACGTGGCCGTCAAGGGGGCGGTGCATCAACTGCGCGTGACGCTGCCCGGCGTCTTCGAGACGCCGACGCTACGGGCCGACGACCTGGAGCTCGATGCCCAGGTCCAGGGGCCGGATCCGGCGCATTGGTTCGTGGACGTGGCGCAGTTGCGCCTTGCCAATGAAGACCTGGAAGCACGCCTGCAAGGCCAATGGCGGCCCGAAGGCAAGACCGCGGCGGGCAGCGTTGACGTGCGCGGCACGATGGTCCGCGGGTCGATGCCGGCCATTCACCGGTATCTGCCGCTCGAAGTGAATGCGGACGCCCGTGAATGGCTGGCGACCGGCCTGCCCGCCGGGCAGATGCATTCGGCGGCCATCACGCTCAAGGGCGATCTGGACGACTTTCCGTATGGCGCACCGGGCTCGACCGGCGAGTTCGTCATCGCCGGCAACTATTCCGGCGCTAAGGTCGATTACGCGCCGGCGCGCAAGCACCACAAGGGCTGGCCGATGCTGGAAAACCTGTCGGGCAGTTTTCGCATCGACAAGGTCAGCCTGGCGCTGGATAGCGCGGGCGGCGCTGTGGCCCATACCGGGCAGGGACATACCGTCACGCTGGGCAAGGTGAAAGCCGCCATTCCGAACATGGAGCACGACTCACAGCTTCGCGTCACTGGCGACACCTCCGGGCCGGTGGCGGCGTACCTGGCGCTGGCGGCGAATTCTCCGCTGGGCGAGCTGCTGGACGGGGCGCTGGACGAGGCGCACGGCACCGGCGACTGGCGCATGCCGCTCGATCTGACCGTGCCGCTGCTAAACACCGATGACACGCAAGTGGTGGGGCGCATCAAGTTCTCGGACAATTCGTTCAGCTTCATGCCCGAGATCCCGGTGCTCAGCCAGATCCACGGTGATCTGGAATTCTCGGAAAAAGGCGTGCAGACCAAGGGCATCCGCGCGCAGTTCCTGGGCGGCCCCGTCAACATCTACGGCACGCTGGCGCAAGGCACGGACGCGCTGCGTTTTGACGGCACGCTATCGGGGCCCGGCCTGTCGCAGTTGAGCCGCGCGCCGTCGATGTCGCGCTTTACCGGCCGTGCGGCGTACAAGGGCCGGCTGATCTACCTGAAGGGCGGTGCAATCGACATCTCGGCCGAGTCCGACCTGGTCGGCATGGCGATCGACATGCCCGCGCCGGCCGGCAAACCCGCCAAGTCCGCGCAGCTGTTGAAGCTGCAATGGTCGCCGGCACAGGACCGCGGCGCGCGCGACCGGCGCTGGCTCACGGCCAGCCTGGGCGACAACGTGAATGCGTTGTTCGAGCGGGACCCGGCCGATGGCTCGTCGTCGTATTTTTCGCGCGGGGCGCTGGGCGTCGGGCGGCCAGCCAGCCTGCCGGAACGCGGGCTGAGCCTGAACGCCAGCCTGCCCGAGCTGGACATGGACGGCTGGGAAAAGGTTTCGGACGGATTCGACGAGCCGCCCGTCAAGGGCAGGCCGCCCGCCAAGCCCATCCTGCCGCAGCCCGAGCGCATCAGCCTGGCGGCCAGCGTGCTGCACGCCAGCGGTTTCACCTTCAATGACCTGACGCTGTACGCCACGCGTCCCGCGCCGGCGCGCTGGCGCGTCGAACTGGAATCGCGGCAGGCGGCGGGCACGCTGGAGTGGCGTGAGGCGCAGGGCGCCATCGCCGGCCAGATCACCGCTCGCCTGAAACATCTGTCGATCGCGGGCGAGGGCGACGCCAATCAGGCCGACAAGGCGCTGGCATCCGGCAACGACCTGTCCGACATCCCCGCCATCGACCTGCAAGCCAACCAGTTCATGCTGTACGGCAAGAACCTGGGGGCGCTTCAGGTCACGGGCACCAATCTGGAACGCGGACGGCAGTGGCGGCTGGACAAGCTCTCCATCACCAACGATTCGGCGGCCCTGAACGCCACGGGGAGCTGGGGGCTGGAAGGTCCGAACCGCGGCCTGACCGTCGACGCGTTGCTGAAGCTGGAAAACGTCGGTGACTTCATGGGCCGGATCGGCTTCGAGAACGTGGTGTCCAACGGCAAGGGAACGATCCAGGGCAAGGCGACCTGGCGCAATCTGCCGTGGACACACAACATTGCCGACGTGGTGGGGGACGTGGTCGTCAGCCTGGACAACGGCCGCTTCATGCACGTGAATTCCCGCACCGCGCGCCTCTTGGAGTTGCTGTCGCTGCAATCGCTGCAGCGGTTGGCACGGCTGGACGTCAATCCCACCAACCTGCTGCGCGACGGCTTTCCGTTCGACACCATTCGCGGGAACGTGAAGGTGGCCGATGGCATGCTGACCACCGAAGGCTACAAGATCAACGGGCCGGTCGCGGCCATCGTGCTGGCCGGAGGCGTGAACCTCGTCAAGGAACGCTGGGACATGAAAGCGGTGGTGATTCCGAATCTGGACGCCAGCGGCGCGGCGATGGTCACCGCCCTGGCGGTCAATCCGCTGATCGGCCTGGGCGCTTTTGTCACGCAATGGTTGCTCAAGCAGCCGCTCGCCCGCGCAATGACCATGGAATACGCCGTCACAGGCAGCTGGGACGATCCCAGCATCGAACCGATCGAAGCCGGCAAGGAACCGGCCAAGCAGACGCCGCGCCCCGCGAATGCCACGCCGCGCCGGATGCCGGAATTCATCGAACATTAAGCCGGCGCCCATGAAAAAAGCCGCCCTTGGCAAGGGCGGCTTTCTTTGGCGCGGACGTTCCGCTTACTTCTTCTTCATCATGTCGAAGAATTCGGCGTTGGTCTTGGTGGCGCGCATCTTGTCCAGGATGAACTCCATGGACTGGACTTCGTCCATGTCGTGGATGAACTTGCGCAGCACCCACACCTTCTGCAGCAGGTCCGGGGCGATCAGCAGCTCTTCGCGGCGGGTGCCCGACTTGTTCAGGTTGATGGACGGGTAGACGCGCTTTTCTGCGAGGCGGCGCTCGAGGTGGACTTCGGAGTTGCCGGTGCCCTTGAATTCTTCATAGATGACTTCATCCATGCGGCTGCCGGTTTCGATCAGCGCGGTGCCCAGGATGGTCAGAGAGCCGCCTTCTTCAAGGTTACGCGCCGCGCCGAAGAAACGCTTGGGGCGTTGCAGGGCGTTGGCGTCCACACCGCCGGTCAGCACCTTGCCGGAAGCCGGCACGACGGTGTTGTAGGCGCGGGCCAGACGGGTGATCGAGTCCAGCAGGATCACGACGTCCTTCTTCATTTCGACCAGGCGCTTGGCCTTTTCGATGACCATTTCGGCCACTTGCACGTGACGCGTGGCGGGTTCGTCGAAGGTCGACGCCACCACTTCACCGCGCACGGTGCGCTGCATTTCGGTCACTTCTTCCGGGCGTTCGTCGACCAGCAGGACGATCATGACCGCATCGGGATAGTTGGTGGTGATGGCATGCGCGATGTGCTGCATCATCACCGTCTTGCCGGACTTGGGGCTGGCGACGATCAGGCCGCGCTGGCCCATGCCGATGGGGGCGAAGACGTCGAGGATCCGGCCGGTGAGGTTTTCCTCGCTCTTGATGTCGCGTTCCAGGCGGATGACGCGGTTCGGATGCAGCGGCGTCAGGTTCTCGAACATGATGCGATGCTTGATCGCCTCAGGGGCCACGCCGTTGACCTTGTCCACCTTCACCAGGGCAAAGTAGCGCTCGCCATCCTTGGGGGTGCGCACTTCGCCTTCGATGGAATCGCCGGTGTGCAGATTGAAACGGCGGATCTGCGACGGAGAAATATAGATGTCGTCGGTGCTGGCCAGATACGAGGTTTCCGGCGAACGCAGGAAACCAAAGCCGTCGGGCAGGACTTCAAGAACGCCGTCGCCGAAGATCTGCTCGCCCTGCTTGGCGCGCCGCTTCATGATGGCGAACATCAGTTCCTGCTTGCGCAGGCGGTTGGCGTTCTCGATTTCCAGGCCAGCGGCCATTTCGAGCAGCTGCGAGACGTGCAGCGCCTTCAGTTCGTTGAGGTGCATCGCGGTGAGTGTTGGGGGAAAAGTAAAGGAGGGTCTGGCGGCGCGCCACGGACGGGCTCGCGCGGTACTGAATGAGCGCCGCCTATGCGGCGGCGCCCTCGTTTACAGCACGCGATTTACAACGCGCCGTCCAGGAATGCGGTGAGTTGCGACTTCGACAGCGCGCCAACTTTGGTGGCGGCAGCCTGGCCGTCTTTAAAGAGCATAAGGGTCGGAATGCCGCGGATGCCGTACTTGGTGGCGGTACCCTGGTTCTCGTCCACGTTCAGCTTGGCGATCGTCAGACGGCCAGCGTATTCGGTGGCGACTTCTTCCAGGATCGGGGCGATCATCTTGCAGGGGCCACACCAGGCAGCCCAGTAGTCCACCAGCACCGGCTGGCCGGATTTCAACACATCGGCATCGAAGCTGGCGTCACTGACGTTCTTGATTTGGTCGCTCATGATGGTGATTCTCGGTTCGGCAGCAAAAGGCGCGTGAAAACGCGCCTTGCCGTTGTTCTTGTTTGTGGAATGGACTCAAGCATACCACTGTCAATAACAACAGGCATACCACTGTTAATAACAACAGGGTTTGCAGGTTTTTGTGTAGGATGTTGCGGCGCAGCTGTCGCGGTCCGGGAAGTCAAAGCCCGGATCGGCGGTTGTGACTGTCATCATCCTACCGAAATCGGACCTGGTCAGGTCGTGCGCATCCCACCCGGAGCCGCGCAGAATCTAGGCTTATCCGTAAAATGTCGGTTTTTTTCCACAGATGTTGGGGATAACTTGGCCACTCCACGTTACAACGAGGCGTCCATCCGCGTCCTGAAGGGGCTGGAACCCGTGCGGCAGCGCCCGGGCATGTACACCCGCACCGAAAACCCCCTGCACGTCGTGCAGGAGGTCATTGATAACGCCGCAGACGAGGCCCTGGCCGGCTACGGCAAACAGATCCAGGTCACGCTGCATGCAGATGGCAGCGTCTCCGTTGAGGACGACGGCCGCGGCATTCCCGTCGGCCTGCACCCCGAAGAAAACGCGCCCGTGGTCGAACTCGTGTTCACGCGCCTGCATGCGGGCGGCAAGTTCGACAAGGCGGGCGGCGGCGCCTACGCCTTCTCGGGCGGCCTGCACGGCGTCGGCGTGTCCGTCACCAACGCGCTCGCCACCCGCCTGGAAGTCATCGTCTGGCGCGACAACGCCGTGAGCCGCCTGGTGTTCAAGGGCGGCGACGTCGCCGAACCCCTGGCGCCCTACGATCAGGGCGGCCGCAAGAAGTCCGGCACACGCGTGCGTGTCTGGCCGGACGCCAAATACTTCGACAGCCCCAATATCCCGCTGGGCGAGCTGACGCATCTGCTGCGCAGCAAGGCCGTGCTGCTGCCGGGCGTGAAGGTCACGCTCGTCAACGAGAAAACCAACGACACCAAGACCTGGCAGTATCAGGACGGCCTGCGCGGCTACTTGGCCGAGGCCCTGGCGGGCGCCGAACTGATGGTGCCGTTCTTCGAAGGCGAACAGTACGCCGGCGCCGACCATGAAAACTTCGCCGAAGGCGAGGGCGCCCAATGGGTGGTGGCCTGGACCGACGACGGCAACGCGGTACGCGAGTCCTACGTCAACCTCATTCCCACGCCAGCCGGCGGCACGCATGAATCCGGCCTTCGCGAAGGTCTGTTCGGCGCGGTGAAGGGCTTTGCCGAACTGCACAGCCTGCTGCCCAAGGGCGTGAAGCTGCTTCCCGAAGACGTGTTCGCCCGCGCCAGCTTCGTGCTGTCGGCCAAGGTGCTGGACCCGCAATTCCAGGGCCAGATCAAGGAACGCCTGAACAGCCGCGACGCCGTGCGGCTGGTGGGCGGTTTTTCCAAGAGCGCGCTCGACCTCTGGCTGCACAGCAACGTCGAATACGGCAAGAAGCTCGCGGAACTGGCCATCCGGCAGGCGCAGGCGCGCCAGCGTTCGGCCCAGAAAGTCGAAAAGCGCAAGAGTTCCGGCGTGGCGGTGCTGCCCGGCAAACTGACTGACTGCGAGTCCAGCGACGCCACGCGCACTGAAGTGTTCCTGGTCGAGGGCGACTCGGCCGGCGGCTCGGCCAAGATGGGCCGCGACAAGGAATTCCAGGCCATCCTGCCGCTGCGCGGCAAGGTGCTCAATTCCTGGGAAGTCGACCGCGACCGTCTTTTTGCCAACAACGAGATCCACGACATTTCCGTGGCCATCGGCGTCGACCCGCACGGTCCCAACGATACGCCCGACCTGTCCGGCCTGCGCTACGGCCGCATCTGCATCCTGTCGGACGCTGACGTCGACGGCTCCCACATCCAGGTGCTGCTGCTGACGCTGTTCTACCGGCATTTCCCCAAGCTCGTCGAGGCTGGCAACGTGTACGTCGCCAAGCCGCCGCTGTTCCGCCTGGATGTGCCCGCGCAGGGCAAGCGTCCCGCGCGCAAGATCTACTGTCTTGATGAAGGCGAACTCGAGGCCGCGCAGGACAAGCTGCGCAAGGAAGGCGTGCGCGAAGGCGCGTGGGCCGTCAGCCGGTTCAAGGGCCTGGGCGAAATGAACCCCGAGCAACTGTGGGAAACCACCATGAACCCGGACACGCGCCGTCTGCTGCCCGTGGGCTACGGCGACCAGACGCCCGACGACACCACCCGCATGTTCGACATGCTGATGGGCAAGGGCGAGTCCTCGCAACGCCGCGCGTGGATCGAAGAAAAGGGCAACCTGGCGGAGCTCGACATCTGATGACGCCGTCCGCGCCCGGGCAAGCCCGCATGGTCGTCGACCTGACCGCCGACGACTACGCGGATTTTGCCGCCTATGTGTACAAACGGCCGGAACTTCGCCGCCGCCGCTACCGGTCTCATTTGCGCTTCGGCATCCTGATGATCGTCGCGCTGCTTGCGTACCTGATCTGGCAGACCTGGGACGGCAAGGGACCCAATTGGGGCGCGATTCTGCCGGTGTATTTCCAGGGGCTGGCGGTCGGGCTGGGCATCCTCGCGCTGCTGGCCCTGGCCTATGAATACGTGCTGCCCGGACTCGTGCGGATGAACACGCGCCGCATGCTGGCCAAGCAGCCGGACACCCTGTATCTGGGTCGGCACGAACTTGATTTCGGCCCCGACGGCGTCACCGACAGTACGGCCTCCGCCTCCGGGCAGATGGCGTGGACCGACGTGCGGCGGGTCGAAGAAACCCCCGAACATCTCTACGTCATCCTCGGCACCCTGCAGGGCGTGATCATCCCCAAGCGCGGGCAGGACGCCGCCACGCTGCAAGCCGTGCGCGCCCAGATCCGCGCGCACGTTGCCGACACCCAGCTCATGGCCCCGTCCGCCTGAGGCGCATTGACGCCGTTTCGATGAATTTGTTTACCTGAAACCATCATGACCGACAGCAATCAACCCGGCCTGTTTGACTCCAACCCGCCCGGCGGCGACGGCGACGGTGACGGCAACGCCGCCATCACGCTGGCGCGCTACGCGGAACAGGCCTATCTGGACTACGCGGTTTCCGTGGTGCGCGGCCGCGCGCTGCCCGACGTGGGCGACGGGCAGAAGCCCGTTCAGCGCCGCATCCTGTTTGCGATGCAGGCGATGGGGCTGGGCTCCGGCGCCAAACCCGTCAAATCCGCGCGCGTCGTGGGCGACGTGCTGGGTAAATACCATCCGCATGGCGATCAGGCCGCGTACGACGCCATGGTCCGCATGGCGCAGGACTTCTCGCTGCGCTATCCCTTGATCGACGGCCAGGGCAACTTCGGTTCGCGCGACGGCGATAACGCCGCCGCCATGCGTTACACGGAAGCGCGGCTCACGCCCATTGCCAAGCTGCTGCTCGACGAGCTGGACGAGGGCACCGTCGATTTCGTGCCCAACTACGACGGCAGCCAGCAAGAGCCGCAGATGCTGCCGGCGCGGCTGCCCGTGATGCTGCTGAACGGCGCGTCGGGCATCGCGGTCGGCATGGCCACCGAGATTCCGCCGCACAACCTGCGCGAAGTCGCCCAGGCCTGCGTGGCGCTCATCAAGCAGCCGCAGTTGCCGGACGAGGAGCTGTACGCCATGATCCCCGGCCCGGACTTCGCGGGCGGCGGACAGATCATCACCCCGGCTGCCGATATCGCGCAGATCTACGGAGGGGGCCGCGGCTCGCTCAAGGTGCGCGCGCGCTGGCAGTTTGAAGAACTGGCGCGCGGCCAGTGGCAACTGGTCGTCAACGAGCTGCCCCCGGGCACGTCCGGCCAGAAGGTGCTGGAAGAAATCGAGGAAATCACCAATCCCAAGGTCAAGACGGGCAAGAAGAGCCTGACGCCCGAGCAGACGCAGGCCAAGGCCGTGATGCTGAACCTGCTGGATGCCGTGCGCGACGAATCCGGCAAGGACGCCGCGGTGCGCCTGGTCTTCGAACCCAAGACTTCGCGGGTGGACCGCGACGAGTTCGTCAACACGCTGCTGGCGCAGACCAGCATGGAAGGCAGCGCCAGCGTCAACCTGGTGTGCATCGGCACCGACGGCCGGCCGCGCCAGAAGGGCCTGCGCGACATCCTGGTCGAGTGGCTGGCGTTCCGCACCAACACCGTCGTGCGCCGCACGCGCTTCCGTCTGGACAAGGTCATCGACCGCATCCATGTGCTGGAAGGGCGCATGGTCGTCTACCTGAACGTGGACGAGGTCATTCAGACGATTCGCGAATCCGACGAGCCCCGCGCCGCCCTGATGGAACGCTTTAAGCTGTCCGAGCGTCAGGCCGAAGACATCCTGGAAATGCGCCTGCGCCAATTGGCGCGCCTGGAAGGCTTCAAGATCGAGCAGGAACTGGCCGACAAGCGCAAGGAGCAGATCTCGCTGCAGGAGCTGCTGGACAACCCCACGACGCTCAAGCGCCTGCTGATCAAGGAAATCGAAGCCGACGCCAAGCAATATGGCGACGAGCGCCGCACCCTGATCGAAACCGCCGAGCGCGCCGTGCTGGAAACCAAGGTGCTGGACGAGCCGGTCACCGTGGTCGTATCGCAGAAGGGCTGGCTGCGCGCGCGTCAGGGCCACGGCCACGACGCTTCGCAATTCGGCTTCAAGCAGGGCGACGATCTGTACGGCGCCTTCGAGTGCCGTACCACCGACACGCTGATCGCGGTCGGCGACAACGGCCGGGTCTACTCGGTGCCGGTGTCCGGACTGCCGTCGGCGCGTGGCGACGGCCAGCCGGTCACCACGATGATCGACCTGGAATCCGGCACGCGCATCGTCCATACGATCGCTGCCTCGGCCGACAGCCGCTGGCTGCTGGCAACCCGCGGCGGTTATGGCTTCGCGGCCAAGCTGTCCGACATGGTCAGCCGCCAGCGCGCGGGCAAGCAGTTCATCACGCTGGAAACGGGCGACGAACTGCTGCGTCCGGTGCCGCTGTTTGCGGGCGCCCAGCAACTGGCGCTGCTGTCGCAAAAGGGCAAGTTCCTGGTCTTCGGCCTGGACGAGGTCAAGTCGCTGTCGGGCGGCGGACGCGGCACCATCCTGATGGGACTGGACGGTGCGGACAAGCTCGACCAGACCGTGCCGATCGGCCCGAAGGGCTTGCGCGCCACCGGCATCTATCGCAACAAGATGACCGAGGACATCCTGGCGGGTGCGGACCTGGCCGTCTACGTCGGCAAGCGGGCCCGCAAGGGCCGCGCGCTGGACGTGCGGCCCAAGCAGCCGTTGCTGTCGCCGGTGCTGGGTTGACGCCTGCGCGCCGCCTGACGCCGAACACGCCCGGCGGCGCGCGCCACTTGCGCCGCCGGGTTGCCTTCCAGAGGCCCGCATGAGCATCGACCTCGCCGCCCGGCCGCGCCTTGCGCACGTCGATGCCCTGCGCGGCTTCGCGCTCTTCGGCATCCTGGTCGTCAATATCAACGTCTTCGCCTTTCCGTTCTATGGCGGGGGCGTGCCGGATCCGGTGTATTCCAGCCCCGTGGACGTGACGGTCCGCTGGCTGGTCGCCTGGTTGTTCGAAACCAAGTTCTACCTGCTGTTTTCCTTCCTGTTCGGCTACAGCTTCACGCTGCAGATGTCGGCGGCCGAGCGCGCCGACGCGGCCTTCGCACCGCGCTTTCTGCGCCGGTTATTGGGACTGGCGGCCTTGGGCATGGTGCACGCCATCCTGTTCTACCAGGGCGACATCCTGGTCACCTACGCGTTGTTGGGCCTTGCGCTGCTGTTATGCCGGCGCATGGACCCGGGCCGGGCGCTGCGCGTTGCCCTGTGGCTGATCGCGCTGGCGTCGGCGGTGTGGGGGATTCTGGGCGCGTTGAGCTTTCTGGACCCCGTTCCGGCCGGCTACGCGCTGCAGTACAAGGCCGACGCGCTGGCGTCCATCGAGGCGTACCGCGGCACCGTGGGCACCACGATCGCGCAGCACATCAAGGAACTCACCGAAGCCATCTGGTTCACGGTGCTGTTCGTGCAAGGGCCGTTCGTCTTCGCCATGTTCCTGGCCGGGTATGCGATGGGGCGGCGCAATGCGCTGGCGGATCCTTGGCGCTCGCGCCGCGCCCTGGGACTGCTGTGCGCACTGTGCGTCCTGCCCGGACTGGCCGGCGCCGCGGCGTATGCCACCAGCGCCTTGCCGCAGGCGCGCGTGATGTGGGAATTGCCGGGCCTGGCCGTGGGCCTGTTCACTGCGCCGCTCTTGAGCCTGTCGTACGGGGCGGCGTTCCTGCTGGCGCTCCGTACG
This sequence comes from Achromobacter sp. GQ309, assembly GCF_059759315.1. NCBI lineage: Bacteria > Pseudomonadati > Pseudomonadota > Betaproteobacteria > Burkholderiales > Alcaligenaceae > Achromobacter > Achromobacter sp. GQ309. The sequence continues at coordinate 375,756 of NZ_JCAXDP010000007.1, read as the reverse complement.
GGGCCAGGCGAGCGCCTTGGGGTCTGGCTGGCCCCGGCGGGGCGGATGGCGCTGAGCAACTACCTGATGCAGTCGGTCGTGTGCGCATTCCTCTTCACGGCGTGGGGCCTGCGGCTGTTCGCCGCCGTGACGCCTCTGGCCGCGTTTCTGATTGCGGTGGCTATCTTTGCCGCCCAGTTGCCGTTGTCTGCCTGGTGGCTGCGGCATCACGCCTATGGACCCGTGGAATGGTTCCTGCGCGCGCTCACCATCGGCGCGCGCCCGCCCTGGCGGCGGGCGGGCGCAGGCTGATCAGGCGGCGCGGGGCGGAGGATCGCCGCCCGGCGGCCGTTGCGGTGGACGCCTAACCCCGCGTCTGCGCGATCGCGGCGTCGATGGCGCCGGTCAGCCGTTCCGTCAGTTGATCCAGTTCGTCGTCGGAAATGATGAAGGGCGGCGCGAGCAGGACGTGATCGCCCTGTCGTCCATCGAGGGTGCCGCCCATCGGATACACCATCAAACCCCGCGCCATCGCCTCGCGCTTGATCCGCGCATGCAGCGTCAATTCGGGATCGAAGGGCTGCTTGCTGGCGCGGTCCTGAACCAGCTCCACGCCCATGAAGAGACCCCGGCCGCGGATGTCGCCCACATGCGGGTGTTCGCCCAGCGCCGCCTGCAGACGCTGCGCCAGGCCTGCGCCCTGAACCCGCACGCGCTCAAGCAGCCCGTCGCGCCGGATCACGTCCTGCACCGCCAGCGAGGCCGCGCACGCCAGCGCGTGGCCAAGATACGTGTGGCCATGCTGGAAAAAGCCGCTGCCTTGCTGCATCGCCTGCACGATGTGCTGTTGCGCCATGACTGCCCCAATCGGCTGATAGCCACCGCCCAGCCCCTTGGCGATGGTGATGAGATCCGGCGTCACGCCTTCCTGTTCGACGGCGTACAGCGTGCCGGTCCTGCCCATGCCGCACATCACTTCGTCGGCGATGAACAGCACGCCGTGGCGGTCGCAGACCTCGCGGATGCGGCGAAAGTACCCCGGCACGGCGGTCACCGCGCCAGACGTCGCGCCCACCACCGGCTCGGCCACGAATGCCATGACGGAGTCGGGGCCGAGGCGCAGGATGGCCGCGTCCAGTTCCTCTGCAAGCCGCTCGCCGTATTGTTCGGCGGTTTCGTCGCTGCGCTGGTCGCGGTAGGCATAGCACGGCGAAACGTGCTCGACCTCGATCAACAGCGGCGCGAACTGTGCGCGCCGCCAGGCATTTCCGCCGACCGCCAGCGCGCCGAGCGTATTGCCGTGATAGCTCTGCCGCCGCGCGATGATGTGGCGGCGCTGCGGCTGACCGATTTCGACGAAATATTGGCGCGCCATCTTGAGCGCCGCTTCCACCGCTTCCGACCCGCCCGACACGAAGTAGGCGTGCGAGGTGCCGGCGGGCGCGTCCGCCACCAGGCGGGCCGCCAGCTTTTCAGCGACCTCGGTGGTGAAGAAGCTGGTGTGGGCATAGGCCAGCGCGTCGATCTGCGCGTGCAGGGCCGCCTGGACGTCCGGATGATTGTGGCCCAGGCAGGACACGGCCGCGCCGCCTGAGCCGTCCAGATACGCGCGGCCCGCGCTGTCATGGATCCAGACGCCCTGGCCGCGCACGGCGACGGGGGGCGTATGGCGAAGGGAGCGATGCAGGATGTGGGTTTGGCTCATGCTGCGGGTTCCTGGGTCAGGTTGAGGGTGGCGTTGGCTCGGGCGCCTCAGCCGTGGCGGCGCGCGGGGGCGCCGGTCCAATAGACGTTGTCAGTGCGCAGGCGCTGCTCGACTTCGGCCAGCCGGTCCAGCACCGCGTCGCCGCCGAGGGCCGTCAGCCGTGCGATCAGGTGTTCGGCCAGCCCAAGCAGACCGGCGGTCGTGTGGAAGAACGAGCCCGGCCCCAGGCGCGCCGGCCTGGCTTGCACGCCATCGCGGTCGGACGGGGCGAAGCGCAGCGTGTGGCGGGCGTCTCCGGCAAGCGGTGACAGCGGGTCGTCGGTCAGCGCCACCACGGCCACGCCGCGCCGCGCGGCCTGACGCGCCAGCGCTACGGTGGCGGCGGGGTAGGGGGCCTGCGAGATGACGATCAGCGCATCGCCCGCGCCCAGGTTGTCGATCTGCTCGGCCGGCGCGCCGCCCAGCCCGTCGATCAGGACACTGTTGCGCCGCACGAGCTGATAGGCGTAGCGCATCTGGAATGCAATGCCGAAGGCTGAGCGCGTGCCCAGGAAACCGACCTGACGCGCGTCCAAAAGGGTTTGCACGGTGGCGTCGAACGTTGCGGGCGGGTTCAGCGCGCAGACCGAGGAAATGGCCTGGACCTGATACCCGGTCAATGCATCGTGGCCGGGTTCGGCGGACGCACCCGCCGCAGCCTGCAGGGCAGCGGCGCGGTCGCGCAGGCCCGGCGCGCCCTGTGCCGCCAACGCCTGCTGGAACGGCTGGCGGAAATCCTCGTAGCTGCCATAGCCCAATGCGCGAGCCAGGCGCAACATCGTGGCGGGCGCCACGCCGAGCGTCTGCGCCTGCCGGCGCATCGACCAGAGTCCCACCTGCGCGGGATTCGCTACGACCCAGCGCGCCGCCCGCTGCAATTCGGGCGGCAGTTGTTCCAGCTTTGCCTGGAGGGTGGCGAGCAGGGAAGCGGGCAAGGACATGTTGGCAGGACCGGATAAACGGTAAAAACATATGATAAATAAAACATCATGAACAAAACATATGTTTTTTTGTTCGGGCCAGCCAGCAGGCGGATGCCGCTCACAGCCCCCGGCATAGCGGAACCAGCGTGCTGACAAGTCCATTCATACTGCGGTCATCCTCGCCAAATCCGCGTTCATTTATTTACATCGTGCCCGGGTTTTTGTTTGACTCGAATAAATCGGGCGCATATGATTCGTGTAGAAATGATTTTGCCCGAACCATCTGTATCCATGACTGACGCCGCGAAAACCGAAACCACTCAGCAGTACGACCTGCGCATTTTGCGAGCCCTGCGCCGCATCACGCGTTCGATCGCGCTGCATTCGCGCCAGTTGTCCGCGGTCAGTCACATCACTGCGCCGCAGCTGATGTGCCTGCGCACCGTGATCGCCAACGGTCCGATGACCGCCACCGCGATCAGCCGCGAGATGCACGTCAGCCCCAGCACGGTGGTCGGCATCCTGGATCGCCTGGAAGACAAGGCGCTCATCCGCCGCGAGCGGGGCCGTGAAGACCGCCGCATCGTGTTCGTCACCGCCACCGAGGCGGGACAGGAATTGGCGCAAGGCGCGCCGTCGCCGCTGCAAAAGCATCTGGCTGACGCGCTCAATGCCTTGCCGGAATTGGAACAGGCCACCATCACCCTGTCCCTGGAGCGCATCGTGACGCTCATGGAACAGGACGGTCAGGCCGCAGTCGACACGCATGGAGACGTGTCGTCGCCCATCCTTGAAGTGCCCACGGGCGGGGCACCCCCAGAATCGGGAATCGTTGCATGAAGAAAAACGAACTGGACTCCCCCATACTCTCAAGTGCCGTGGCGCCGGCGGTCAGCGCGCAGACCCATACCATGCGTCTGCCCGACCGCAAAGACGGCGCCGCGATCCACCGCCTCATTTCCGAGTGCCCGCCGCTCGACCTGAATTCCCTCTACGCGTACCTGCTCCTGTGCGAGCACTTCCGCGACACCTGCGTCCTGGCTGAAAGCGCCGGGGGACGCATCAATGGTTTCATCTCCGCATATGTGGACCCGTCCCGCCCCGACGTCCTGTTCGTCTGGCAGGTTGCGGTGCACGCCCGCGCTCGCGGCCAACGCCTTGGCCGCGCCATGCTCCGGGAACTCTTGCAGCGCAAGGGCCTGGCGCATGTCCGCTATCTTGAAACCACGGTGGGGCCTGACAACCAGGCTTCGCGCCGCACCTTCGCCGGCCTGGCCGCCGAAGTAGGCGCCCACGTTTCCGAACAGCCGTTCTTCGACCGGCAACTCTTCGGCGGCGCGGACCATGACGACGAGATGCTGTTAAGGATAGGTCCGTTCGCCTTGCCGTCCCCGTAGGGGCGTCACAGGCCTGAAGGGCTTATCGAGTTACCGGGATGGTTCTAACTGTCCGGGTGCGTTTGCCGCACCTGGCGGGATCAGGCCGTCCGTCAATTAATGAGTTGAAAAGGGAGGATTAATCATGGACTTGAAGATCTTTGACCGCATGGAGTCTGAAGTGCGGGGCTACATCAGGTCGTTTCCCGTGATATTCAATCAGGCCCGTGGCTCGACGCTCATCGATGAAGATGGCGCCGAATACATCGACTTCTTCAGCGGCGCAGGCACGCTGAACTACGGCCACAACAATCCTGTTCTCAAGGAAAAGCTGCTGGAGTATGTGCAGGCGGACGGCGTCGTCCACGGCCTGGACATGGCCACCAGCGCGAAGAAGCGTTTCCTGGAGACGGTGGATCGCGTGCTGCTCAAGCCGCGCAACTGGCAGTACACGCTGCAATTCACCGGCCCGACCGGCACCAATGCCGTCGAAGCCGCGCTGAAGATCGCGCGCCAGGTCAAGGGCCGTCCCAACGTGATCTCGTTCACGCACGGCTTCCACGGCGTGAGCGGCGGCTCGTTGGCCGCCACGGCCAACATGAAGTTCCGTGACGCCGCCGGCTACGCGCTCGGCAACACGACCTTCATGCCCTACGACGGCTACTTCGGTCCGGACGTGGACACCATGGCGTACATGGAACGCATGCTGGAAGACCCGAGCAGCGGCATGGACAAGCCGGCCGCCGTCATCGTGGAAACGGTGCAGGGCGAAGGCGGCGTCAATGTGGCCACGCTGCGCTGGCTCAAAGAGCTGGAAAAATTGTGCAAGCGCCACGACATGCTGCTGATCGTGGACGACATCCAGGTCGGCTGCGGCCGCACGGGCACGTTCTTCAGCTTCGAAACCGCCGGCATCCGCCCCGACATCATCACGCTGTCCAAGTCGCTATCCGGCTTTGGCCTGCCGATGTCGCTGGTGCTGATGAAGCCCGAACTGGACATCTGGAAGCCCGGCGCGCACAGCGGCACCTTCCGCGGCAACAACCTGGCGTTCGTCACCGCGACGCAGGCGCTGGAAACCTACTGGACCAACGCCGCATTCACGGCCGACATCCAGCGCAAGGAACGCCTGGTCGGCGACTGGCTTGAAAACCTGGTGCACAGCTATCCCAACGCCGGCCTGTCGGCGCGTGGCCGCGGCCTGATCCAGGGCCTCGTGTCCAACGGCAATCCGGCGCTGTCCAACCGCATCGCCCAATGCGCTTTCAAGAAGGGCGTCGTGATCGAAACGTCGGGCGCGCACGATGAAGTGCTGAAGTTGCTGCCCGCGCTGACGATCGAGGAAGACCTGCTGGCCAAGGGCCTGGATCTGATCGAGGCCAGCGTGGCCGAAGCGCTGGCCGATGAGGGGCAGTCTGCCCGCATCCTGAAATTTGGAGGAAAACGTCAATGATCGTACGTAATGTCAAAGATGTGATCGGCACTGCCGACGAAGTCCGCACCGACACCTGGGTCAGCCGCCGCGTGCTGCTGAAGAAGGATGGCATGGGCTTTTCATTCCACGAGACCACCATCTTCCCGGGCGGCCGCACGCACATCCACTACAAGAACCATCTTGAGGCGGTGTGGTGCATCGAGGGCGACGGTTCGATCGAGACCATTGCCGACGGCAAGAAATACGACCTGGGCCCCGGCGTGGTCTACGCGCTGAACGAAAACGACGAGCACTGGCTGTGCGGCGGCAAGGAGCCGCTGCGCGTCATCTGCGTCTTCAATCCGCCGCTGACCGGCCAGGAAGTGCACGACAAGGAAGGTGTCTACGCACTGCCCGATGCGGTCGCGGCCTGATAAAAGGAGGTTCGCATGATCTCACCCGCGCAGGATCCGTACGCCTCCCGTACGGATCGCAGTTCCGCCATCATTTCCCGCCAGGATCCGGTCGTCTATGAAGACGGCAAGTATGCCAACGCCCTGAGCGAAGAGCAGGTCGGCCAGTATGACCGCAACGGCTTCCTGCTGCTGGAAAACCTGTTCACGGAGGCCGAGGTGCGTGCGCTGTCGGCCGAGGTCGAGCGCATGACGCGCGACCCGTCCATCGTCCGCCGCGAAGAGGCCATCACCGAGCCGGGCAGCAACGCCGTGCGTTCCATCTTCATGGTGCACGTGCTCAATCCGATGCTGGCACGGCTGGTGCGCGATCCGCGCCTGGTCAACGTGGCACGTCAGATTCTCGGCTCCGAGGTCTACATCCACCAGTCGCGTGCCAATATGAAGCCGGGCTTCAAGGGCAAGGAGTTCTACTGGCACTCCGACTTTGAAACCTGGCACGTCGAAGACGGCATGCCGTCGATGCGTGCGCTCAGCTGCTCGGTGCTGCTGACCGACAACAACGAGTGCAACGGCCCGCTGATGCTGGTGCCCGGCTCGCATCGGCAGTTCATCTCGTGCGTCGGCGAGACGCCGAACGAGCACTACAAGCAGTCGCTGAAGAAGCAGGAATACGGTGTGCCGGATCCTGTCAGCCTGCAATTGCTGGTGGAGCAGGGCGGCATCAGCACGATGACGGCCAAGGCCGGCTCGGTGGTGTTCTTCGACTGCAACACGATGCACGGCTCGAACAGCAACATCTCGCCGTGGCCCCGCGCCAATGTCTTCATGGTCTACAACAGCATGGAGAACACCCTGAACCCGCCCAAGTACGGGCTGACCCCGCGTCCCGAGCACATCGCGACGCGCAAGGGATTCAAGGCGGTCACGCCGCTGGACACCTTGAAGCTGGTCGGCGGCTGAGCAACCGCCACCTCATCTGGCCCGGGCTAGTCCCGGGCTTTTTTTGTCTCTTTCGGGCGGTCCGACGCGCCGCATTTCTTGTATTCTCTGCGGCATTCGCCACTCGTTGAGCCATCGCCGCCATGTCCGCCCGCATCCTCAGCCTGCATATCTACCCCGTCAAATCCTGCGCGGGCATCGATCTGACCGAATCTCCCATCGATCGCGCGGGCCTTGCGCATGACCGGCGCTGGATGGTGGTGGACGCCGCGGGCCAGTTCATGACGCAACGGCAATGGCCGGCCATGGCGCTCATCCGCACGGCGCTCACTGCTGACGCGCTGCGGCTGTCGGCGCCTGGCATGGCTGACCTGGATATCGCGTTGGACGGATCGGGTCTGCACGGCGACGCCCTCACGGTCGGCGTCTGGGCCGACACCACCACGGCCCGGCGCGAAAGCGAAGCGGCCGCCCAATGGCTGACCCAGTTCCTGCAAACGCCGTGCGGCCTGCTCAAGGTGGACGCCGCGGCGCGCCGCGACGCCAAGCCCGACTGGGTGTCGCGCTGGGTCGATGCGCACCCGGACCTGGCCGACGCCTTCGTGGGCGAGCACTGCTTCGGGTTTGCCGACGGGTTCCCGCTGCTGATCGCCAACCAGGCGTCGCTGGACGACCTGAATGCCCGCCTGCAGGCCAAGGGCGCCGACCCCGTGCCCATGGACCGGTTCCGTCCCAACATCGTGGTCGAGGGCGAATGGGAAGCCTTCGAGGAAGACCACACCGCCATGATTTCGGCGGCCGGGGTGCGGATGGCGTTCGTCAAGCCGTGCACGCGTTGCTCGATTCCGGACATCGATCAGCGCACGGCCAAGCAGTACGAGGAACCGGGCAGTACGCTGGCGGGTTACCGCAATCTGGACATCGGCGTGGTGTTCGGCCAGAACGCCATCCTGGATGCGCCGGCGGGGGCGCGGCTCAAGGTGGGCGACGCCGTCGAGATCGAACTGGATTTCTGACGCGCCGCCCTAACGGGGCTGGGGTCTCATTTGGCCCCTAAGCCTTAAGCCCAGCCCGGCCGGAGCCTTACGGCGTGGAAAGCTTCAGGCCCACGAGGCCCAGCACGATCAACGCGACGCTGGCGATTCGCAGCCAGCTCGCCGATTCCCCGAACAGCACGATGCCGGCCACAAAGGCGCCAATCGTGCCGATACCCACCCACACGGCGTAGGCCGTGCCCAGCGGCAGGGTTTTCATGGCCAGGGCCAGCAGCCAGAAACTGACCAGCATGCCGCCCACCGTAACGACGGACGGGCCAAGCCGGGTGAATCCGTGCGTGTATTTCAGGCCGACGGCCCAGACGATTTCAAATAGGCCAGCCAATACCAGGATGATCCAGGTCATTCACGACTCCCATGTTGCGTTGCCGGCAAGGCGCCGGCATAAATGGGGTCGTCCCCGGAAAACGCGCCAGCCGTTTGACTGTGCGCAGCAACGGGCCGTCCCGCTGCGGCAAAAATTATAGAATACCGGCTTTCGACGGCAAATCCGGATGCCGGGCATCAACCTTGCAACACTTCGCGGTCCGGGCCGCGAAACCAGGAATTTTCTATGCAACGCATCATGCTGCGGGCAAAGCTGCACCGCGTCACGGTCACCGAAGCCGACCTTCACTACGAAGGATCTTGCGGCATCGACGAAGACCTCCTCGACGCTGCCGGCATGCGCGAGTTCGAACGCATCGAACTCTACAACGTGACTAACGGTGAACGCTTCGACACCTACATCATCAAGGCGGCCCGCGGCAGCGGCGCCATCTCGCTGAACGGCGCGGCTGCGCGCCGGGCCCAGGTGGGCGACCTGCTCATCATCTGCACGTACGGTCCGATGTCCGAAGAAGATTCGGCCAAGCACAAGCCCCAGGTGGTGCTCGTGGACGACGCCAACCGCGTCAAGGAAATCCGCAAGTTCCCGGCATGACGCCGGGCCGGGCGGAGCGCCTTCCCGGCACAGCCGGATAGCGCTTCGTCGCCTCTGAACCGTTTCATCATGAGCTTCCAGGTCATCATCCAACCCAGCAAGCATCAATTCCCGGTCGAGCCCGGCCAGACCGTGCTCGACGCCGCGTTGGCGGCGGGCATCGTCCTGCCTTACAGCTGTCGCAACGGCGCGTGCTCCACCTGCAAGGGCAAAGTGGTGTCCGGGGAGTTCGACGCCGGCCAGTACCCCGCGCAGATCCTGTCGCCGGAAGAACTGGCCGACGGCTACACGCTGTTCTGCCAGGCCCGGCCGGAATCCGACCTCGTGGTCGAATCCACCGAGGTCCGGCTGGCAAGCGACATCCAGATTCGCAAGCTGCCGTCGCGCGTCCAGACCATGGAACGCGTCGCGCCGGACGTCACGGTCCTCAAGCTGCAATTGCCGGCTTCCGAACAGTTCCGCTATTACGCGGGCCAGTACGTCGAAATCATCCTGAAGGACGGCCGCCGCCGCAGCTATTCGATGGCTGGCGCGCCGCACACCGGCAGCCCGCTGGAGCTGCACATCCGGCACATGCCGGGGGGACTCTTCACCGATCACGTGTTCGGCGCCGGCGACACGCAGATGAAGGAACGCGAGATCCTGCGCCTGGAAGGGCCCTTCGGATCGTTCTTCCTGCGCGAAGACAGCGACAAGCCGATCGTTCTGCTGGCCAGCGGCACGGGCTTCGCGCCCGTCAAGGCGATCGTCGAACACATGATCCACAAGAACATCAACCGTCCGGTCGCGCTGTACTGGGGCGGCCGCCGTCCGCAAGACCTCTACATGGACGCGCTGGCGCAGTCCTGGTCCGCGCAACTGCCGAACTTCCGCTACGTGCCGGTGGTGTCCAATTCGCTGCAGGAAGACAACTGGACCGGCCGCACCGGCTTCGTCCACGAAGCCGTGATGCACGACATCGCGGATCTTTCCGGGCACCAGGTCTATGCCTGCGGCACGCCGCTGATGGTCGATGCGGCCCGCCGCGAGTTCAGCGCCCAGAACGGTCTGCCGCCGGAAGAGTTCTACGCGGACGCCTTCACGTCCGAGGCCGATCTGGCGAAGGCCGGGTCTTAAGTAATATGTTTTTTTATTACTTAGGCGGCTGCAAAGCGGCAAGGTAAACTGCTTTGGCAGCGGCCTGCCGGGGGTACGCGGACATCGGGTCCGCGCACGCAACCGGCATGCAAGGAGCGATGCGGGCATGAAAGTAGCGGTATTGGGTAGCGGCATTATCGGCATCTCCAGCGCCTGGTGGCTCAGCCAGGCGGGTCATGACGTCGTGGTCATAGACCGCTGCACCGGTCCCGCGCAGGAAACCAGCCTTGCCAATGGCGCGCAGATTTCCGTCTCCTACGCCGAGCCCTGGGCCAATCCCCAGGCGCCGATGAAGCTGCTCAAGTGGATGTTCCGCGACGACGCGCCGCTGCTGTTCCGTCCGCAACTGGACTGGCGGCAGTGGATGTGGGGCCTGGCATTCCTGCGCGAATGCCTGCCTGGCCGGCTGGCCCCCAACATCCGCGCCATGGTGCGCATGGCCGAATACAGCCGCGCCACCCTGCGCGGCATGCGCGCCGAACTCGGCATCCAGTACGACCACCTGGAACGCGGCATCCTGAATTTCTACCGCGATCCCCACGAATTCGAAAACTCCCAGCGTGCCGCCGGCCTGATGCGCGACTTCGGCGTCGAGCGCCGCGTCGTGAACACCGACGAAGTCATCGCCATCGAGCCCGCGCTGGCGCCGCATCGCGGCACGATCGTGGGCGGCGACTACACGCCCGAGGACGAAAGCGGGGACGTGCACCTCTTTACCGTCGCGCTGGCCGAACACTGCGCCCGCGCGGGCGTCGAATTCCAGTACAACACGCGTGCGACCCGGCTTCTGACGCAGGGCGGCGCGGTCACGGGCATCGAACTCATCCAGCCCGACGGCCGCTATGCCACGCTGTCGGCCGACGCCTATGTCGTCGCCATGGGCAGCTTCAGCCCCGCGATGCTGCGTCCCCTCGGCATTCCGTGCAACGTGTATCCGGCAAAGGGCTATTCGGCCACGTTCCCGGTGCGCAATCCGGGTGCGACCCCCACCGTCAGCCTGACGGACAGCAGCCACAAGATCGTCTTTTCGCGGCTGGGCGACCGGCTGCGCATGGCTGGCACGGCGGAACTTTCCGGCTATTCGCGCAGCCTGAATACCGGCCGTTGCGAGGCCCTGACCCGCCTTGCCAAAGAACTCTTTCCCGACGCGCTCGATTTCGAGCGCGTCAGCTATTGGTCGGGCCTGCGCCCGTCCACTCCCTCGAACGTGCCCATCATCGGCCGCAGCCGTATTCCGAATTTGTATATCAATACCGGACACGGTACGCTTGGCTGGACGATGGGTGTTGGCTCGGGCCGGGCATTGGCCGATCTGCTCAGTGGACGGCGGCCAGAACCGGAATTCCCTTTTCTTGGTCTGTGAACCTATGAAGAAACTGCAATTGGCGGGCGTTGCCCGCGCGATGTTCGCCAGCCGGCGTGCATGGGTGTTTGGCGCCGCGATGGCGATGGCCGGCGTGGCAAACGCCGCACCCGTCGAAATCCAGGTCTGGCACACCCTGACAGATGCAAACAAGGCCGAGTTCGAAAAGCTCGCCAAGCAATACAACAAGGAGCAGGACGACGTCAAAGTGACGCTGCGCGGCTTCGCGTCGCCGACTGCCCTGGAGCAAGAGGCGGTGTCCGCGGTCAAGGCCAAGAAGGGCCCGAACCTGCTGCAACTGTCCGATAACCACTCGCCCGAAGTCGTGGCCCAGCACAAAGCCGTGCTGCCGCTCTACGAACTGCTGGCCAAGTATCCGATCAAGGACTTGAACTGGTTCGTGCCGGCCACCAGCAGCTTTACCCGCGACAGCAAGGGCCGCCTGCTGGCTTTCCCCTGGATGGCCGAAGTGCCGGTGATGTTCTACAACACCGCCGCCTACAAGAAGGCTGGTCTCGATCCCAACAAGCCGGCGCGCACCTGGACCGCGCTGCAGGCCGAACTCCTGAAGCTGCGCGACGTGGCCGATATCGACTGCCCCTACGCGTCCAGCGATCAGGTCGCGGTCCACCTCGAGAACCTGGCGCCGGTCAACAACCAGCTGTTCACCAGCAACAACAACGGCCTGGACGCGGTCACCAAGAAATCCGCCGCGCCTGCCATGCAGTTCGACACGCTGTACATGCGCCACATCTCGCTGATGGTCAGCTGGAAGCGCTCGCTGCTGTTCACGGCGTATTCCGGCGACAACGCCTCCGACAAGCTGTTCGCCAAGGGCGAATGCGCCGTGCTGACGGCCAATTCGGGCGCGCTCGGCCAGTTCCTCGCCACCAAGTCGCTGTCCTTCGGCGTCTCGCCGCTGCCTTATTACGAGCAAGCCACTAAGGAGGGCGGCAAGCCCTTCGTCAGCGGTTCGGCGCTGTGGGCGCTTGAAGGCCATCCGCAGGCCCAGGAAAAGGCAACCGCGCAGTTCCTGGCGTGGCTGTCCAAGCCGGTGGTCGCCGCCGAATGGCATCAGCGCACGGGTTACCTGCCGCTGACCGAAGCCGCCTTCCGTGCCTCGGACGTGTCGTTCTACAGCAAGATCCCGGGCGCGCAGGCGTTCGTGGCTTCGATGAGCGCCAAGCCCGTCCAGAACGCACGCGGTTTCCGCATGGCCAACTACGAGCGCATCGAACCCGTGCTGAACAAGGAACTCACCGATGCCTTCGATGGCAAGGTGCCTCCCGTTTCTGCGCTGAACAACGCCGCCGCGCAGGCGCGCACCATTGCCACGCAGCGCTGATCGCGCCGCATAGCGGCGCGCTCTCGCAGCGCCGCGCAGCAGAAGAAAGCCTGGTCTACGGACCAGGCTTTTTTGTTGTCCGGATTCGTCGCGCGCGCGGGTGGATGAATCCATCCGTCCGTACATGCCAGTCTGGCGGCGCCTCCGGCGCTCGGCCACCATGCCGTTCAAGCGTGTCGCTTCCGATGCGCGCTTTGTTCGCGGTGAGGCATGGTACGAATCTTCTTTCTGGCGGCCGGGCTGTCTTGCCTGGGCGCATGCACGTGGTCGGGCCCGGGCTCAGGCCGAGACACAACCTCCTGGCCGGCGGCCAAGCCGTTCTCGCAAGGGTTCCGCTTCGACTGGCAACTATCCGGCGATCCCGCCGTCGCGCCGCTGCAGGTCTTCGACGACGGGCGCGAGACCTGGCTGCAATTCCAGCCGGGCCAGCCGTTGCCGGCCATCTTCGGTGCAGGCGATGGCGGCGAACTCCCGTTGCCTTATGTGCGCCGCGACCCTTACGTCGTGGTCGCTGGTGCATGGAAAGCACTGCGCTTTCGCGGCGGCAGGCTGACTGCTCGGGCGCAGCGGGCGCATGGTGCGGCGGACATTTCGTCGCCCTTGACCCAATCCGCCTCGCGTATGGTGCAGACCCCGGCAACTGCCGTAGATGCATCGCAGCGTCTGCGGGCGGATTTCACCTCGCACACCAAGCTCGTCGATGACTCGGGTCCGCGCTCGGATGGGGGCGCGCTGGCCGGCACAGAAGCGTCGAGCCGTCACGCCGCGCAGTCCGCCACGCTTACGGGCGCAACGTCCACCGACACGCACGTTGATGCGCAGGCTGCCCCGTTCCGGGCCGCGCCACCCGACGCCACGCTGCGCGCGGTCCTGGCGCGCTGGGCCGGCGCGTCGGGCTGGACGTTCGAACCACAGCATTGGGCCGTAGACGTCGATATCCCGCTGGCGGCCACGGCCGAATTCTCCGGCGACTTCAAAACGGCAGTGCGCGGGCTGCTCGGCGCCACCGAACTGGCCGACCGGCCGCTGCAACCCTGCTTCTATGGCAACCGCGTCCTGCGCGTCGTGCCGCTTGCGCAATCGTGCTCGCGGGCGGCCACGCCCAAAGGAGCCGCGGCATGAGGTTCCTTTCTTTTGCTTGCGCCACGCGCGCTCCGGCAACCAGAACGTTTGCCTGCACGGTGCTCTCGTGCGTTCTCGGTGGCTGTTCGGTGTCCGAGCAGGTCACGATCATGCAACGCGCGGCCAGCGGCCGGCATGCGGACGCCGCCACCCGCCATCAGGCCTTTGCGGACGGTTTGTCTGATCGGCAGGCTCGCATCGCCGCGCAGGAAGTCTCCACTCCCTGGCTGGCGGGCAAGCCGCAACCGCTCGCGCGCGAGGTCGCGCTGCCGCCCGCATTACGCGAAAACGTCAAAACCACGCTCATGCTGGCCGACGACGCAGATCTTTCCACGCTGGCGCAGCGCCTGACAGCCGCCACGGGCATTGCGGTTCGAGTGCGTCCCGACGCATTGCTTCCCCCCGACCAATTCCTGCCGCGTCTTGCCGTCAGCGGCGCGGTGGCTCTCGCCGCACCGGCGCGCATCGAAGTGCGGGCGGATCCTCAGCCGCTCGCCGATCTGCTCGACGCGCTGGCCGCACGCTTTTCGGTGCACTGGCGCTACGAACACAACGCGCTCGAGTTCTACCGCACCGAAACGCGCGTCTTCGATCTGCGCGCCCTGACGCTCGCCAGCAAGGTCGACGTGCGGCTCGGCCGCTCAGGCAGCGCGGAAGGCGAGGGCTTCGAAAGCACCTCCAACACGACGCTGGCCGCGGGCGAACACAACGCGCTGGCCATCCTGCGCGCAAACGTTCTGCCTTTCCTCACTCGATCCGGCGTTATTGCAGAGCCAGTGGAAGGCGCAGCCACGTTGGTCGTAACCGATACGCCGGACGCACTGGACCGGGTCGCACGCTATCTGGAACGCGAGAACAAGGCGTTGACCCGCCGTGTCCGCCTGCTTTTCGAAGAAATCACCTTTATCGCCAACACGGAAGCCACGGGGGGACTCGACTGGAATGCCCTTTATGCAGCCGCAGGCGCCACGGCGCGGCTGGCCGTGCCCGGCGTGCCGGCCACCGGCGCAGGGTTGCTCCAAGCCGCATCGAGCGCGGGACCATTCCAGGGCTCGCAGGCCATCGTGTCCGCCCTCAGTGCGATGGGTGCGGTCGTGCGGCACAGCAAGATTCCGGTTCTCACCTTGAACCGCCGGCCGGTCTCGCATGCCGTCAGGACCACGTTCTCCTACATTGATCGCGTGCAGAGCACTGCCATGCCCGGCATGACCGCCACTGGCGCGAACGGATCGCTGCCTGCCGTCTCGATCAGCCAAAAAGAAGAAACCGTCGGCTCGTTCCTGACCCTGGTGCCGGACATTCAGGAAGACGGGCAGATCCTGCTTTCCATCGCGTATGACAACGCGGTCGCGCAGCCCCTGAAAACAATCACCTTCGGCGAAAGCGCCAATCAGGTGCAAGTGCAGCAGATCACGGTCGATGGCAGCGGCACGGTACAGCAGATCGAACTGCGGCCGGGGCAGCCCATGATTGTGGCCGGCTTTGACCGCATGCAGGACCAGCACGATCGCCAACGGCTGGCGCCCGGACTGCCGCTGTTCGCGGGCGGCGTGGACCGCGCCGCCACTGAACGCCACACGACGCTGATCCTCGTGACGGCTCAGGTCGAGGAAGGGTACTGATCGTGAACCGGGCCCCTCAACTCCTGCTGATCGACTGCCCGGGCGCCGAACGAACGCTGGCATTCGGCTTGCGCTGGTTCGCGCTTATCGGTTCCAACGTCCCCAAGCTCGCGCGGTCGCGCGGACGGCGCCTGCGGGCCACGCATTACGTGGTGGGCGGATCGCCCGCCATGGTCGCGGGCTATGGACGCACCCGCGCCGGAATCCGGGGCGCGCGATTCAAGCGCCGCGCCGGCGCACCGGCCGCGATGCCGCCGCAGTCGGCCGCGCAGTTGTTTGCCTTGCTGTACCCGGAGGGCGGTCATAGCCTGGTTCGGCTGCCGGACGGGCGCCATTGGCTTGTCGCCGCGCACGGCGGCGCAGTCCTCTCGCAGACCGACCGGGTGTTCGGTTCGCTTGACGAAGCCCAGCAGGAACAGCGGGCGCTGCTCGCGCAGCGTCCGTCCCTCGCGGAGCGCGCGCCGGACCAGGTGTGGTCCGCGTTGATTCAGGCCGTGGATGCCGGCGCCGCGCTTACCGCGCTGCCCTCGCGCTGGGCCGAGCTGCCCGTCGCATTGCGTCTCTTTCTGGCCTGCGTCGGGCTTGCCGCGGCAGCGCCGCCGCTATGGAACGCCGGCGCCAGCACGTTCTCGCAAAGACAGGCAGCGCCGCCGCAGCCCGTTGCCGTTCGGGACCCGGTGGCCGATGCCTACGAGGCGATGTTGCGCGCCACCACAGTCCAGCCGCCGACGGAGCTGACGCGCCTGCTCGCAAGCGTGGCGGCGCTGCCGGTGCAGGTGCAGGGCTGGGCGTTGCGGCGCGCGCACTGCGACGCTGGCGCGCAGCATTGGAATTGCGCGGCCGTGTACGCCCGCGTTCACCCATTGGCCACGAATCATGGCCTGCACGCGTTGTTGCCAGCGGGCTGGCAGGTGTCGTTCAAGCCGCTCGAGGAAGCCACGCTGGCGTGGCGCCTGGCGTCCGAGCCGATCCGGATTGCCGACATGACGTTGCCTTCGTCGCTGCACGTCGACACGCGTGTGGCGGGCGGACTGCAAGGACTACGCCCAGCATTTGCTTCCGTCGCGCTGTCGCATTCCGTGCCGCTCCTGCCGCATGGGCCTCGCCAGCCTACGGGCCAGCAGCCGGCGGCCAGGCAGGCGAGCGCAGTGCAATCCAATCCAGCACGGACGGGCATGCCCGTCGTGCGGCGGCGCAGTCTGGCCTTGCATGGGCCATTGCGGTCCATGGCGTTGATGCCGGGGCCGGTATCCGCGGCACGCTGGTCGCGCCTCGTGGTGACCGTGCAGCCGCAACCGCGGCCCAGCCTCGTGGCCAGTGCGCTAGTGGCCGAATTGCAGGGAGAACTTTATGAACAGGAATGAGCTTTGCATCCCGCGCCGGTGCGTAGCCCGGCGAACGCTTGCCGGTATCGCACTGAGCGCCGCGGTGGTATCGGCAGGCCATGCGCAAGGCGTGGATCCGGCGTCCGCGCCGCAACCTTGGCCCGAGGTGGAAACCGTACGCACGTTGCTGCGCGCGGACGCGGCGGCCGCGATGTCCGACTGCCAAATCCCGGGTCTTTGCACGATGAACGAAGGGAAAGGCCTGATGGCGCCGCCCGCGGGACGCCCGGCGGACGACATACGCGTGACCGCAATCTTCGGCACGGCCAGCCGCTTGAACGTTGACATCGTCGTCAATGGCACGATGCAGCGCTATCGGGCTGGCCGCGCCGATCCCGTGGCAGGAGGCAGCCTGGCCGCGCCTTATCGTCTGCTGGCGATCGACGGCGCCTGCGTCCGCGTGCAGCGCGACGGCCGCGACCAGACCGCGTGCCTTGACGCCGGGGGCGGACACCCATGACGACGCAGACCCAGCCCATCGCGGACACGCTCGTTCGCCCGCCCGAGCTGCATACGCCTGAAGACGTCGCTGGCATGGATCCCGCCTTTGTGCGCGCTCTGAGCCGTCAGTTTGATCTGGCTGCGCTGGCCGGACGCTTGTGCCCGGTCCTGCTCGAGGGCGGCCTGGCCGCGATCTTCGCCGTCAAGGAATACACCGTCGGCGATCAGATCGACGAGGTCGAGCGCATGGTGAAGGCGGCTGGCTATCGCATGGCAAGTCCCGCGCGATACGTCGTCCCGGCGCCGCTCCTGCTGATGATCGCGCGCGGCCAGTACACGGCGCCCAGTCCCGGGCGCTCAGCGCGGGCCAACCCGGCCGAACGCGCCTCGGCGCTCGCTGCCCTGTTTCTCGACATCGTCCGCTGGGGCGTGGTTCAAGGCGCCAGCGACGTCCACATCAACGTGGACCAGCGGCGTGACGCCAGCGAAATTCGCTACACCATCCACGGCGAGTACGTCGGCTCCGACCGTTTCGCCGGCCTGTCCAGCGCCACGCTGCTCGAAGTCCTTGCCGTGGCGTGGATGGACGTACGCGGCGGCAATGGCGCCGTGTTCGATCCGGCGCTCGAGCAGCAGGGGCGCATTTCGCTAACCGTGGACGCGGCGCCCATCGTGCTGCGCTGGGCGTCGCTGGCGGCGGACGCGGGGCCTTCCGTGTGCCTGCGGATCCTGCGGTTGGACGCAACCGTCAACGGCGACCTCCTGGCCTTGGGATACCTGCCCGGCCAGGCCGAAACCCTGTTGCGAGTGCGTGAGCGCGAGGGTGGGGCCATCGTGCTGGCGGGCGTGGTCGGCTCGGGCAAGTCCACCACCATCGCCGCGCTGATGCGCGGCATCGCGTCCACGCGCAAGGTCATCACGCTTGAAGACCCGGTGGAATACCACATTGGCAACGCGTTGCAGAACACGCTGACGGGCGCGCTGGCGGACGCGGCGTGGCCGACGCTGGATGCCAAGCTCAAGACCATCAAGCGCTCGGCGATGAACGACCTGCTGATCGGCGAGATCCGCGACACGCAGACCGGCCGCGCGTTCATGGATCTCGCCAGTTCCGGCGTCAGCCTGTACGCCACGACACACGCCGGATCGGCCGCGATGATTCCCGAGCGCCTGGCGTCCGACGCCATAGGCGTGTCACGCGAGTTTCTTGCGTCGCCCGGCATCCTGAAGCTCTTGATCTATCAGACGCTGCTGCCACGCCTGTGCCCCGGCTGCGCGTTGCCCGTCGACAGCCTGTGGTCGGGCGTCCACGCTCGGCATGCGCAAGCATGGGACTGGCGCGGCTGGGTGCTGGGGATGCAAGACGCGTTCGATCTGCACACCGAGTCGCTCCGGGTCAGAAACGAAGCAGGCTGCCCCGCGTGCCGGCGGGATCACATGCCGGAATTGAACGGAACGGCGGGACGCAGCGTTGCCGCCGAAATGATCGAACCCGATCGCGTGCCGGGCTTTCTAGACCAAGTGCGGCAGCGCGACAACCACGCACTGAAGCAACAGTTCCAGCCTGCCACGCGCAGTGCGTGGCGAGACGCCGGCACGCGCGGCGCGCGGGCGCTGGATTGCGCGCTGTATCGGACGAGCCTGGGAGAGATCGATCCACGCACGCTGTTGCGCCGGTTCGAATTGCCCATCGTGCCCAGCCTGCGCACGGGATCGGCCGCTCCGCTACAGCCCGCGGCGCTTGCGCAGGCCGGCACGGCCCTCTCTGATGGAGCGCACTATGGCTGATCTCGCGTTGCGGGCATCGCGCGGGTCCTTGCGGTCAGCAGGTACACGCCAGCTACGGCTGGACGCGCTGCGCTTTCGGCCGCAGCGCGCGGATTATTACGAATATCTGGCGGATGTCGTCGAAGGCACGCAAGGCCGAAAGAGCCTGCGCGACATCTTCGAGGACGACGCCAGCCGTTACGGGCCCGAGACGGTGCGCGGCCGCCTCTGTCAGCACTGGGCTGCCGCGTATCTGGGCGCCGGCGGAGACCTGGGCGTCGCCTGGTCCGACACGCTGCCGCACGACGAATGCCTGCTGCTCAGTTGCGTGCAGGAAGAAGGCGGCGATCTGCCCGCGGCGCTGCGCGATCTGGCGCGCGCCGTCCGCCTGGCGTCCGAGGCTTGGTCGGCATTGCTGTCGGCAGCCGCCACGGGCGTCGTTGCCGCCTTGGTGGCCCTCGCGTTGCTGTGCGCCATTCCGTTCTTCAGCGTGCCACGGCTGCAGCAGGTCTTCCAGGCCGTGCCCGCCGAAGACTATGCGTCGCTCACGCGCGGGCTGTTCGCTTTGGCGGGCGGCCTGAAGCAGTGGCTTGCGCTGTGGGTCGTCCTGATATTTGGCGTGGTCATGCTCGCCCTCTGGTCGCTGGCGAACTTCACCGGCGATCTTCGCGCCGTGCTCGACCGTTGGCTGCTCTGGCGGCTGTATCGCGATTTCCAGGCCATCCGCTTTCTGTCGCTGCTGGCCGTGCTCATCCGGCAGCACGGCGCGGCCGACACGCGATTGCGCCGCGCGCTGGCCGTGCAGGCGCGCGACGCCTCGCCGTGGCTGCTCTCGCATCTGCACGCCATGCTTGGCCGCATCGACGCAGGCGCCAGCGGCGCAGAAATCTTCGGCACCGGACTGCTGGACTCCCAAACGTGGTGGTACATGGCGGACCTGATGGACGCGCTCGGCGTCGAGCCGGGCCTGGCCCGCGTGCGCCAGCGCGTCGAGGTCCGCCTGTTGGCCCGGGTGCGGCGCCAGGCGCTCGTGCTGCGCTGGTGCTTGCTGATCCTTTCCCTGGCCTCGGTGCTGGGCATCACGCTGTGGCATTACGCGGTGATAGACGAGCTGCGTCAAGCACTGACCAATTTCTATGCCAGCCAGTAGTGCTCCGCGGGTTGGCGGAAACGGCGCGGCTCGCCGCGCACTTTAATCAATGAGGATATTCATGAACGCAGTCAGTCTGTCCCGATCCCTTGGTGCGAACCAGCGTGGATTTTCCTTGATGGAAGTGTCCATCGTCACGGCCATCGTCCTGCTCATCGCCATCGTCGGCATCCCTGCCATTGGCGGGTATGTCATTGAAAACAAAGTGCCGAAGGTCGGCGAAGAATTGCAGCGGTTCATCGCCAGCATGAAGATCAACGCGCAAGGCGGTGGCGTGACACCGTACACGGGGCTGGACACCGGCGCCCTGGCCAACGCGCTGCGCGACTCTACGGTGCTCTCGGTGCAGGGCGCGGGCGCCGCGGCGAGCGTGGCGCACGGCCTGGGCGGCTCCGGCACCGGCGGCAGCGGCGTAGTGCAGGTCGAGCCCGCGTCCGTCGATGGCGCGGGGATGGGCTCGGCGTTCACGCTCACGCTCACCAATGTCAGCCACGCAGCCTGCCCAGCGCTCGCGTCCGTGCTTCAACGGGTGTCGGAAATCATCTCCATCAGCGGCAGCAGCGGCGCCAAGGTCGTCAAGGATTCAATCACCAATCCCGCGACGCCATACCGCGCCGCGCAGGCCCAGGCGCAGTGCAGCCAGGGCGACGTAAACACTTTTGTCTTCACTGCACGATGAGCGCGCACCGGGAGGTTCGGCTTTTCCCGGCGGGGCGTCGGCGTCCGTTGGTGTCCCGGCAGCAGGCAGGCTTTTCGCTCATCGGCCTGGCGCTGGCGCTGGCCATCACCACGGCCATCGCCATCTGGGCATCCAACGCGGTCGTCCACGGCATCGAGGCATCTGCCGCCCGTTCAACGGGCGTTTGGCTGACGCAGATCCGGCTGGCGGTGACGGATATGCTGCCCCGGCACTCCGAGGCGCTGGCCAAGGGGGAGCCTCCTCAGGACAGCCAGGGCCAGCCGCTGTTCGCCGATGCGCAGCGGCCCACGCTTTCCGAGCTTCGGGTGCAAGGCCACCTGCCTGCGGACTTTCCCGACCGGTCGGCGCTGGGTTTCGGCGCGGACATCCGGCTCCTGCGCAGCCAGGCCTGTCCCGACGAGCCTTGCCGGATCGACGGCGTCGTCGCTGCCGACAAACCTTTGCTGAAAAAGGGGACGCAATTGCCGGACGAGGTCGCCATGGCTTCGGTCATCGCGTCCGCGGGCGGCTATGGCGGGGCCGTCTGGCCGCAAGCGCCGTTCCAGTTGCGAGGCGCCGCCTATGCGTTTCCCAACCCGCCGGCGGTCGACGCGCTCGCGTATCCGCCTGGCACGCTTGCCCTGTGGGCGGGCGCTGGCGCCGGGCAGCCTGACATGAGCGGCTATGTGAAGATGCGCGACACCCGCGATCCGGATCTGCAAGGCAATCTATCTGTCGCAGGCAACGTGGACGCCGGTGGTTACGTCACCGTCGGAGCCCGGGAGATCCCAGGCCATGCCTGCGGCGTTTCAGGCGGAACGCTGGCCACCTCGGCCGCCGGTCAGCTGCTTTCCTGCGAATCCGGCATCTGGACGCAGGCAAGCGGAGGCTTTGGGGGCGCCTACAGCACCAACTATCCGCTCGGCTGCTTCCATTACACGGGCTTGTCTACGGCCAATCCTCGCACGGGCCAGTGTTCCTGCCCGCCCGGCTACGCCGAGGTCATCGTGTCCGCCGGCGGAAAATGGACGGAAACCGAGGGCTGGACCACGGGTTTCGTCTGCGTCCGATGATGGCCATTCCGCCCATATCCCGCGTATCCCCGCCAACCCTCTATAATTGGCGATTCGCCCTAAATTCTGCTTCATCCACGATGAAATCCTCCGAGATTCGCCAGCAGTTCCTGCAATTCTTCAAGTCCAAGGGACACACCATTGTTCCCTCGTCGTCGCTCGTCCCGGGCAACGACCCGACCCTGCTCTTCACCAATTCGGGCATGGTCCAGTTCAAGGACGTCTTCACGGGCAAGGAATCGCGGTCGTACACGCGTGCCACCTCGTCGCAGCGCAGTGTGCGCGCCGGGGGCAAGCACAACGACCTGGAGAACGTGGGCTACACCGCCCGCCACCACACGTTCTTCGAAATGCTGGGCAATTTCAGCTTTGGCGACTACTTCAAGCGCGACGCCATCCAGTACGCCTGGGAGCTGTTGACGCAGGTCTACAAGCTGCCGGCGGAAAAGCTCTGGGTGACGGTCTACCAGGAAGACGACGAGGCCTACGACATCTGGGCCAAGGAAGTGGGCGTGCCGACCGAGCGCATCATCCGCATCGGCGACAACAAGGGCGCACGCTACGCGTCCGACAACTTCTGGCAGATGGCGGACACCGGCCCCTGCGGTCCGTGCTCCGAAATCTTCTTTGACCACGGCCCCGAGATCTGGGGCGGCCCTCCGGGATCCCCCGAAGAAGACGGCGACCGCTACATCGAAATCTGGAACCTGGTGTTCATGCAGTTCGAACGCGACGCCGCCGGCAACATGCCGCGCCTGCCGCGTCCCTGTGTCGACACCGGCATGGGTCTGGAACGCATCGCCGCCGTCCTGCAGCATGTGCATTCCAACTACGAAATCGATCTCTTCCAGCATCTGATCGCCGCCGCCGCGCGCGAAACCGGCATCAAGGACCTCGAAGACAACTCGCTCAAGGTCATCGCAGACCACATCCGCGCCTGCTCGTTCCTCATCGTCGACGGCGTGATTCCCAGCAACGAAGGCCGTGGCTACGTGCTGCGCCGCATCGTGCGCCGCGCGCTGCGCCACGGCTACAAGCTGGGCCAGACCAAACCCTTCTTCCATCGCCTGGTGCCGGATCTCGTCGCCGAAATGGGCGAGGCCTACCCGGAACTGGCCGCCGCTGCGGATCGCGTGGCCCAGGTCCTCAAGCAGGAAGAAGAACGCTTCGGCGAAACCCTCGAACACGGCATGCGCATCCTGGACACCGCCTTGGCCAACGTGCCCAAGGGCGGCGTGCTGGACGGCACCACGCTGTTCACGCTGTACGACACCTACGGCTTCCCGGTCGACCTCACGGCCGACATCTGCCGTGAACGCGAAGTCGAAGTCGACATGGCTGGCTTTGAAGTCGCCATGGAACGCCAGCGTGACCAGGCCCGCGCGGCCGGCAAGTTCAAGATGGCCGAAGGCCTCAGCTACGAAGGCGCCGAAACGCGTTTCGAAGGCTACGAAAAGCTTGAGCTGGACAACGTCAAGGTCACGTCCCTGTACGTGGACGGCACGCAGGTGCAGGAAGTCAAGGCCGGCCAAAGCGCCGTCGTCGTGCTGGACGCCACCCCGTTCTATGCGGAGTCGGGCGGCCAGGTCGGCGATACCGGTCTGCTCGAAGCCGATGGCGTGCGCTTTGCCGTCGCCGACACGCTCAAGATCCAGTCCGGCGTGTTCGGCCATCACGGCACGCTGGAATCCGGCTCGCTGGCCGTCGGCGACACGCTGCTGGCCCGCGTGGACGCCGTCCGCCGCGCCCGCACGGTGCGCAACCACTCGGCCACGCACCTGATGCACAAGGCGTTGCGCCAAGTGCTGGGCGCGCACGTGCAGCAGCGCGGCTCGCTCGTCGATCCCGACAAGACCCGTTTCGACTTCGCGCAGGATGCGCCGCTGACGGCTGAGCAGATCGCACGCGTCGAAGCCATCGTCAACGCCGAAGTCCTGGCCAACCATCCCACCGTTGCCCAGGTCATGGGCTACGACGATGCGGTCAAGGGCGGCGCCATGGCGCTGTTCGGTGAAAAATACGGCGACACCGTGCGCGTGCTCGACATCGGCTTCTCGCGCGAACTCTGCGGCGGCACGCACGTCACCCGCACGGGCGACATCGGCCTGTTCAAGATCGTGTCCGAAGGCGGCGTGGCCGCGGGCGTCCGCCGCATCGAAGCCATCACCGGCGACAATGCGCTGGCTTGGGTGCAGAACCAGAACGCCTTGCTGACCCAGGTGGCCGGCATGCTGCGCAGCACCCCAGCCGATCTGCCGGCGCGCATTGCGCAGGTGCAAGACCAGGTCAAGACGCTCGAAAAGGAACTGGAGCAGTCGCGCAACAAGCTCGCGGCCAGCGCCGGCAATGACCTGGCCTCCAGCGCCGCGGTCGACGTCAAGGGCATCAAGGTTCTGGCGGCCAGCATCGGCGACGTCGATCCCAAGGCGCTGCGCGGCATGGTCGACAACCTGAAAGATCGCCTGAAGCCGGCCGTCGTGCTGCTGGCCACCGGCTCGGCCGATGGCAAGATCAGCGTGGTCGGTGGCGTCACCGCCGACCTGACCGACCGCATCAAGGCGGGCGATCTGGTGGGCTTTGTCGCCAGCCAGGTTGGCGGCAAGGGCGGTGGCCGTCCCGACATGGCCATGGGCGGCGGCACGGATATCGCTGCGCTGCCCGCAGCCATCGCTGGCGTGCAGAAGTGGGTGGACGAGCGCCTCTGATGAGCGACGTCGATTTCCGTCTCGATGTCGGCGCCGAGGCGCCGGTGTTCGACCAAGACGTCGATGCAAGCGGGCTGACGTGCCCCTTGCCCATCCTGCGCGCCAAGAAGGCGCTTGCAACGATGGCAAGCGGGCAGGTGGTGCGCGTCATCACGACGGACCGCAATGCGATCCGCGATTTTCAGGCGTTTGCGCGTCAGACCGGCAATGCGCTGGTCGCGCAGCAAGAGGCCGACGGTCGCTGCGTGCATTTCCTGCGCCGGCGCTAGCCGGGCGGGCAGTCGCTTCATGAACAGGGCCCGCTTGAAAGCGGGCCTTGTTCTTTGCGGGCGTCAGTATGGCGAATTTTTTTGCCTTTTTGGGGCGGCCCTTTATACCGGCGTGTCCTTGCCTACCTGTGAATGGCCGCGGCGACCGCCTGCGTGATCGTGAAGTCCACCAGATCACCTTCCTTCAACTGCTGAAGTTTTTCGCGCAGCGCCGGATCCCTGACCTGGATGGTGCGCCTGCCGCCTTGGGGTCCCTTCAGGATCACCAGGTTTGCGCTCCGGTTGATGTGCCAGATCTCGGCCGTGATCGTGGTCTGCCGGCCCACTGCGCCGCCGGGCATCGCGCCCTTGGCCGACCGTGTCGCGGCGGTCTCGGTCACGACTTCAGGTGCACCGGAGCCGGCGGGACGCACGTCCACGGCCACCGACTCGTAATAGTCCAGCGTCAGCGTGTCGCCCGCCTTGATCTGCTTGAAGTTGCGGATGTCCGGTCCGGCCACGATGTCCACGGTATTGCCGTCGGCGCCGCGCAGGGTGATGGTCCGGCTGGCCTGGTCCACCGCCGTCACCTGGCCGGAGGCCGTCGTCAGTGCCGCCCCGATCACGCGCGCGGGCGCCTCGGTGGGCAACGCCAGCGCTCCCGCCAGCAATCCCGCCATCGCCAGGCGCGCAACGGGTGAGAAGACTGATTTTTGGTTCTTCATGGTTTGCACACTCCAGTTAAACGACTTTTTGTGGGGAAAAAGCGGAGTCAGGCAGGGGCGCGGCAACGCAGCCTGGATCTTCCGGGCGCTTGCAGCAAAGTCGGGGTGGCAGGATGAGGCTGCCGCTTCATGGCGGCCAGCAAGGGCAGGGCGTAGCGTATTGCGCGGGTCGACATGAAATCCGATCTCTCCAATCAGATTGCTCTTCAGACGCACCAACTGCTCAAACGCATGACAACCGGGGTAGGCCGCAGATGTGGGCGCCGGCGAAACCGCGCGCACAGCCTCGAACCAATGATGCCGGGGCCACCTGCATCGAGCCGCAGCAGAGCTGGACTCGTGCTTGTAGAATACCCGGATGTGGTGTTTTAGGATACAAATCGCACCGCATCACAGATTCTTCGGCACTCGCATTTGCCAGCAGGCTCCTTTCAGTGCTAGAATTTCCCGTTTTTCACAACTAATTCAAGGGATTACCTATGGTGGTGATTCGCCTGGCCCGCGGTGGGTCCAAGAAGCGTCCGTTCTACAACCTGGTGGCCACCGATTCGCGTAACCGTCGCGACGGCCGTTTTATCGAGCGCGTGGGTTTTTACAACCCCGTGGCTAGCGAAGGCACGGAAAACCTGCGCATTGCGCTGGATCGCGTGCAGTACTGGACCGGCACCGGCGCGCAACTGTCGCCCGCCGTCGAGCGTCTGGTCAAGGAATACTCGGCCAAGGTTTCCGCCGCGGCCTAATTGCCCGCGACGCACATCCTTAGCTGATTCTGGAGCAGCAGGTTTTTCCACGCTTAGAGCCTCGCGCTTGAAAGCGGATATTCCTGGCTGCTTCATTGCTATCCAAGCCTGATAAAGAGCACGATAAATGCCTGATGCCGCAACCTCAAACGCGGCGCCTACGGATTTGGTCGAGCTGGGCCGCATCACTGCAGCCTACGGTGTGAAAGGCTGGGTTAAAGTGCAGCCGCATTCGGCCAACGCCGAAGTGCTGCTCTCAGCGTCTCAATGGTGGTTGACTCGCCCTGTGCCTGAATTGGCGCGGGGCGCTGTCGCGTCTGCGCCTGTTGCATTCAAGATCTTGCAAGTCCGTTCGCAGGGAGCCACCGTGGTGGCGCAACTGCAGGGCATCACGGATCGCGACCAGGCCGAAGCGTTGCGCGGACATACCGTGCAAGCGCCGCGCGGATCATTTCCCGCGCCCGAGGAAGACGAATACTACTGGGTCGATCTCATTGGTTGCGCGCTGTACACCAGCGCCAACGGCGAACCCGCCCGAATTGGCGTGGTCAGCGAGGTCCTCGACAACGGCGCTCACGCCGTGTTGAAGGTCCTGCTGCAGAAGGGTGAAGGCGAAAGCCCCGAACCCGTCCTGGACGCCAAGGGCCGACCCGCCGAAATGCTTGTACCGTTCGTACGCGCGCATATCCACGCCGTTGATCTGGCTGCCCGCCGCATCGACAGCGACTGGCCCGCGGATTTTTGATGCGTATCGACGTCGTTACGCTATTTCCCGAAATGTTCGGGGTGGTGCGCGACCTCGGCGTCACCGGCCGGGCCCACGCCCAGGGCCGGTGGCAGCTCCATGCCTGGAATCCCCGCGATTTCACGCATGACGTACACCGCACCGTGGACGACCGCCCCTATGGCGGCGGCCCCGGCATGGTGATGATGCCGGGCCCGTTCGAAGCCGCCGTCAATGCCGCCCAGCAGGCGCGCGCCGGACAGGGCCTGGGTCCCGCCCCGGTGGCGCTGCTTGCGCCGGTCGGCCGGCGCTATGACCAGGCGGGCGCCGAAGCCTTGGCTGCCAGCGATGGCCTCATTCTCATCTGCGGCCGCTACGAAGGTGTGGACCAGCGCTTCATTGATCGCTGCGTCACGCAGGAAATCTCGCTCGGCGACTTCGTCCTCTCCGGTGGTGAAATCGCGGCGCTTGCCGTGATCGATGCCGCAGTGCGCCTTTTGCCAGGCGTGCTCAACGACGGCGATTCCGCCCTGCAGGATTCCTTCAACGACACGTTGTCCGGCCTGCTGGACAGCCCGCATTACACGCGCCCGGAAGTCTACGAGGGCGAAGCGGTGCCGGCGCCGCTGCTAAGCGGCCATCACGCCAATATCGCGCGCTGGCGGCGCGAGCGGTCGCTGGCGTTGACTGCCGCACGCCGGCCCGAACTCATCGAATCGGCGCGCGCGAAAGGCTGGCTGAGCAAGCTGGACGAGCGCTATCTGGCCGAGTTGGCCGGCACGCCGTTGCCTGCGGAGCCGGGCACAAGACGCCGTCGCCCGCGCAAGCCCGCCGCGGATGCCGCGCCCACGGGGCAGAACCAGCCCGACACCACCCCGGATTCCAGCCCCGATCCCAAGCCCAATTCGTCCGACGCTTCCTGACGGTAGCGCCGGCCCGCCACGCCCACAACGCTAGGGAAGTCCCTGGATTGTGGGCGTTTTTGCGGCTCCTTAGTATTGAAAATTACATGCACATGAAATTTTCATATGAGCCGCTCTGCCGCCGTTCGCCGTGCCAGCGCAGCACCCTCGTCGCCCGCCCACGCGCAGCGGCCGGAGTCGGCCGTCGATCTGTGGCTGGGTCAGCAGTTGCGTCAGTTGCGCAAGCAACAGGGACGGTCGCTGGCTGACGTCGCCCGGGCCTGCGGCATGTCGCTCGGCCTGCTGAGCCAGATCGAAAGAGGGTTGAGCTCGGCCTCCGTCAAAGTCCTTCATCTCCTGGCGCGCGAGTTTCGCGTGTCGGTCAATGCGTTGTTGCGCAACGCCGAGCATACCGGCGGCGAAGAGGATGGCCGCGTAGCCCGCGCGGGCACGCACCGCCATATCGACCTGAAGGAAAAGGGCATCAGCAAAGAGATGTTCACGCCCGCGGCCTGCCGCAGCATGGACCTGTGCCGCGCATCCATCGCGCCCGGCGGCTCCACCGGCACCGAGCTCTTCGTGACGGGGCAGGGCGAGCAGATCGGCCTGGTGCTCAAGGGCGTGCTCGAACTGTGGGTGGGCGACCGCGTCATCCGCCTGCAAGCGGGCGACAGCTTTTGCTACGCCAGCAGCACGCCGCGCCGCTGGTGCAATCCGGGGACGCAGACGACCGAGGTCATCTGGGCCATCTCCAACATCACTCAAGCCGCGGAGGACAACACGCCACAAGCGCCCTGAGCGCGCAGCACTCAAGCGGCGGAACGCGCGGGGAGCGTGCCGCCACCGGACGCGTCACGCGCGGCCCGGCCTTCTTTGCCACGATGAGGATATGTCATGAAATTCAAGACTCTTGTTGTCTCTGTATTCGCAGCATTGTCCATGGCGGCGGGCGCCCAAGCCCAGACGGTATTGAAGGTGGGGTCCACGCCCACCGGCAGCCCATTCACCTTTCTCGACACCAAGACGAACAGCATCGAGGGCGTGATGGTCGATATCGTGAAAGCGGTGGGCAAGGAGGCCGGTTTCTCGGTGCAGATCGAGCCCATGGCATTTTCCGCGCTGATCGGATCGCTGACATCCAAGCGCATCGACATCGTGTCGGCGGCGATGTTCATCACGCCGCAGCGCCAGCAGGTGGTGAGTTTTTCCGAGCCCGTCTATCGCTACGGCGAGGGCCTGATGGTGCTCAAGACCGACAACAAGGAATACAAGTCCTTCGCCGATATGAAGGGCATGACCGTCGGCGTGCAGGTCGGCACTGCCTTTGTCGAGCCCATTCAAAAGAGCGGCGTCTTCAAGGAAGTGAAGCTTTACGACAACCCGCCAGACATGATGCGCGACGCCAACGCCGGCCGCATCCAGGGCGGCTTCATGGACTATCCCATCGCCGCGTACGTCCTGTCGCAGGGCAACTATCCCAACCTGAAGATGGCGCAGTCGTACCAGCCGACGATCATGGGAAGCCTTGGGCTTGCCACGCGCAAGGACGACACCGAGCTGCTTGATCGGATCAACAAGGCGCTGGTCAAGCTGAAAGCCGACGGCGCCATCGACGCGATCCTGAAGAAGTGGGGCCTGGGCGGCGCGTGATGCCGGTCGGGCCGCCTCAGTTCAAGCATTTGCAGCATCCCGCCGGCGCGTTCGGTCGCGTCGGCGGACGCAGCGCATCCGCGGCACTTCTCTGGCCGTTTCCCAAGCGGTCATCGCGGGCTGTCTTCTCGGAGCGGGTGGACTCATGACGGAATTCTTGAAAGACGCGGCAGAGTTCATGCCGATCCTGCTGGAGGGCGCCAAGCTCACCATTCTGGTCACGCTGGGTTCCCTTGCGCTGTCCACGGTGCTGGGCCTGGTATGGGCGTTGATGCGGGTGTCCGGCAACAAGTATCTGTCGGGCTTCAGCGCGGGCCTTGTCAATCTGTTGCGCGGCATTCCGATCATCGTGCTGCTCTTCTACATCTACTTCGTGATGCCGGACATGGGCGTGTCGCTGAGCGCCGTGCATGCGGCCATCATCGGCCTGGGCATCGCCTATTCGGCCTATCAGGCGGAGAACTTCCGCGCCGGCATCCAGGCGATCGACCGAGGTCAGATCGAGGCGGCGATGGCCATGGGCATGGGTTGGGGCCTGACGATGCGGCGCGTCGTGCTGCCGCAGGCCGTCAAGATCGTCCTGCCGCCGTACGGCAACATCATGATCATGATGCTGAAGGACTCGTCGCAGGCGTCCACCATTACCGTCGCCGAGCTGGCGCTGCAAGGCAAGCTCATCGCCGTATCCACCTTCAAGAACGCCACGGTGTTCACGCTGGTGGCGCTGATGTACCTGGTGATGTGCGTGCCGCTCATCCTGCTGGTGCGGCATCTGGAAAAGCGGAGCGCCATCAAATGATCAGCCTGCAAGGCGTAAGGAAGAGCTTTGGTCCGCTCGAGGTCCTGAAGGGCATCGACGCCGAAGTCGAGCAGGGCGAGGTCGTGTGTGTGGTGGGTCCGTCCGGCTCGGGCAAGTCGACCATCCTGCGGTGCATCAACGGACTGGAACGCTACAACGCCGGTCGCATCACCGTGGACGGCGAGCTCGTCGATTGCGATGCGCCTTCCATCGTGTCGATCCGCACGCAGGTGGCGATGGTGTTCCAGCGCTTTAACCTGTTTCCGCATCGCACGGCGCTGGAAAACGTCATCGAAGGCCCGATCTTCGTGAAGAAGGAACCTCGCGCCCAGGCGGTGGAGCGCGGCCGCGAATTGCTGGCCAGCGTGGGGCTGGCGGACAAGGAGCACGCGCATCCGAATCAGCTATCCGGCGGCCAGCAGCAGCGCGTGGCGATCGCGCGGGCGCTCGCGATGCAACCCAAGGCGATCCTGTTCGACGAGCCCACCTCGGCGCTCGATCCCGAACTGGTCGGCGATGTGCTGGGCGTCATGCGCAAGCTGGCCGAGGCCGGCATGACGATGGTCGTCGTCACCCACGAAATGAGCTTTGCGCGCGAGGTCGCCGACCGTGTCATGTTCTTTGACGGCGGCGTCATGGTGGAGCAGGGCGCCGCCCGCGAAGTGCTGAATCATCCGCAGCATCCGCGCACGCAGGACTTCCTGCGGCGCGTGCTGCATCCCATGTAAGGAAGGAAGCCCCATGCAGCCAGCGCCGTTTCCGCTTTCCCCGTCACTGTGGGCGGCCACCGCGGCGCCGCCGCCGCCCACCGGGCCGCTGGACGCGTCCGCGCAGGCCGATGTCGCCGTGATCGGTGGCGGCTATGCCGGCTTGTCCACCGCGTTGCACCTGGCCGAGCGCGGTGTGAAGGTCGTACTGCTGGAGGCGCGCGAGATTGGCTTCGGCGGATCGGGCCGCAACGGCGGTCAGGTCATTCCCGGTTTGAAGTACGACCCGGATGATCTGATTTCGATGTTCGGCCCCGAGCGCGGCGAGCGGCTGACACGGTTTGCCGGCGCGACGGCGGACGTGGTTTTTGACCTGATCGAACGGCATGCGATGGACGTGCCGCGCGTGCGCGCCGGATGGATCCAGGGCGCGCACACGCCGCAGGCGCTTCGCATCGCGCAAGGCCGCGCGGCGCAATGGGCGCGCCTTGGTGTGGACGCCCAGCCGCTGGACCGCGCGCAGGTCGCGCGCCTGATCGGCGCGGACAAATACCTGGGCGGATGGGTCGACCGGCGGGCAGGGGCGGTGCAGCCGCTGAGTTACGCGCGGGGCCTGGCGCGCGCCGCGCTGAATGCGGGCGCGACGCTGCACACCGACACGCCTGTCACCGGTCTGAGGCGTGACGGCGGCAAGTGGACGGTGTCCACGGCTCGCGGTCCCTCGGTCAGCGCCGATCGCGTGGTGATGTGCACCAATGCCTACGGCGGCGATCTGTGGCCCGGTCTCAAGCCGTCCATCATCGACGCCAACACGTTCCAGGTGGCAACCGCGCCGCTGCCGGACCGCGTCCGCGCGGGCATATTCCCCGAGGGCCACGTCACTTCCGACACGCGCAATCTGTTGCTGTACTTTCGTCTGGATCACCAGGGCCGCTTGCTGATGGGTGGCCGCGGTCCGTTCCGCGAGCCCAAGGGCGAGTCGGACTGGGCGCATCTTGAGCGCGTGATGGTGAAGATGTTTCCGCAGGTGGCGGGCACGCCCTTTGAATTCCGCTGGTGCGGCCGGGTTGCCGTCACGCGCGACTATCTGCCGCATCTGCATGCGCCGCAGCCCGGGTTGCTGGTGGACATCGGCTGTCAGGGCCGCGGCGTCGGCTTGCAGACCTGCATGGGCGCGGCCATGGCCGAATACGTCGCCACCGGCGATGCCAATGCGTTGCCCGTGCCGCTGTCGCCGATCGTGCCGTTTCCGCTGTATCCGCTCCGCCGCCTGTACGTCAATGCGGTGGTGAGCTGGTATCGGATGACGGACGGCGGGGTTTGAGGAACGGCCGCGTCCGCGACCCGATCCCCGCCAACCCCATCAAAAAACAACCCCCCAAAACAAAAACCCCGGAACGGTGTCCGGGGTTTCTGGGCTTCACATCAGGCGCTGGGATCAGTCGCCCAGCTTGGCGCGCTGCTCCTGCACCTTCTGCAGGGTTTCGCTGAACTGCGCCATGCGGGCCTTTTCCTGCTCGACGACGGCGGCGGGGGCGCGCTCGACGAAGCTGGCGTTGGACAGCTTGCCCTTGGCCTTGGCGATTTCACCGGCCAGACGGGCGATTTCCTTGTCCAGGCGCACGCGCTCGGCGGCCACGTCGACTTCAACGTGCAGCATCAGGCGGCTGCTGCCCACGACCTGCACGGGCGCGCCGGCGTCGGGCAGCACGTCCAGCACGTCGACCTGGCTCAGCTTGGCCAGCGCGGCCAGGTACGGCGCGTTGCGCGTCAGCATTGGCGCGTCGCCCTGGGCGCACAGCGGCACCTTCTGGGCGGGCGACAGGCTCATCTCGCCGCGCAGCGCGCGCACGGCTTCGACCTGCGCCTTCAGTTCGGCCACGTCGGCTTCGGCGGCGGTGTCCACCGCATCCGGGTTGGCCTTCGGGTAGGGCTGCACGCTGACGCTGGCGGCAACGCCTTCCTTGCGCTTGCCGGCCACGACAGATACCTTCTGCCACAGCTCTTCCGTGATGAACGGGATGATCGGGTGGGCCAGGCGCAGCACGCATTCCAGGACGCGGATCAGCGTGCGGCGGGTGCCCAGTTGCTGGGCCGGCGTGCCGGTCTGGATCTGCACCTTGGCCAGTTCCAGATACCAGTCGCAGTATTCGTCCCACACGTAGCGATAGAGCGCGTTGGCGATGTTGTCGAAGCGGTAGTCGGCAAAACCGCGCGCCACGTCGGCTTCCAGCGTCTGCATCTGGCTGATGATCCAGCGGTCCACGAAGGACAGCTCGCCGGCATCCGGCACTGTCAGGTCATGGCCTTCGGTGTTCATCAGCACGAAGCGCGTGGCGTTCCAGAGCTTGTTGCAGAAATTGCGGTAGCCCTCGCAACGCTTCAGGTCGAAGTTGATGTTGCGGCCCAGCGTGGCGTAGGCCGCCATGGTGAAGCGCAGCGCGTCGGTGCCGTAAGCGGGGATGCCGTCCGGGTACTGGCGGCGCGTGGCCTTTTCGATCGCGCCGGCCTGCTTCGGGTTCATCAGGCCGTAGGTGCGCTTGGCGACCAGGCCGTCCAGGTCGATGCCGTCGATCAGGTCCACCGGGTCCAGCGTGTTGCCCTTGGACTTGCTCATCTTCTGGCCGTCGGCGTCGCGGATGAGACCGTGCACGTAGACGTGCTTGAACGGGATCTGGCCGGTCAGGTGCGTGGTCAGCATGACCATGCGCGCCACCCAGAAGAAGATGATGTCAAAGCCCGTGACCAGGACGCTGGAGGGCAGGTAACGCTGCAGGTCCGGCGTGTTTTCCGGCCAGCCCAGCGTCGTGAAAGGCACCAGACCCGACGAGAACCACGTGTCCAGCACGTCGGGATCGCGCGTGAGCGGACCCGTGACGCCAGCGGCGCGCGCCTGTTCGATCGCGCCGGCTTCGTCGTGGGCGACGAACACCTGGCCGTCTTCCGAGTACCAGGCCGGAATCTGGTGGCCCCACCAGAGCTGGCGCGAAATGCACCAGTCCTGGATGTTGTTGAGCCACTGGTTGTAGATGGTGGTCCAGTTGTCCGGGTAGAACTGGATGCGGCCGTCGGCCACGACTTCCAGCGCGACCTCGGTGATGCTCTTGCCCGGGTTAAGCGTGCCTTCCGGCGCGGGCTTGCTCATGGCAACGAACCACTGGTCGGTCAGCATGGGCTCGAGCACGACGCCGGTACGGTCGCCCTTGGGCTGCATCATCTTGTGCGGCTCGACCTTGACCAGATAGCCCTCGGTCTCCAGTTGCGCAACAACGGCCTTGCGGGCCTCGTAGCGTTCCATGCCCTGGAACTGCTGGGGACCGTTTTCGTTGATGTGCGCGTCCAGCGTGAAGATCACAATCAGGGGCAGATCGTGGCGCATCGCGCAGGCGTAGTCGTTGAAGTCGTGAGCGCCCGTGATCTTCACGCAGCCCGTGCCGAATTCGGGGTCGACGAAGTCGTCGGCAATGATGGGAATGTTGCGGTCGCAAAGCGGCAGTTCGACCTGCTTGCCCACCAGGTGCTTGTAGCGGGGATCATCGGGATGCACGCAAAGCGCGCCGTCGGCCAGCATGGTTTCCGGACGGGTCGTGGCGATGGTCATGCCGCGCAGGGTGACGGTCTGGCCATCCTTGTCGACGATGGTCTGCGGGCCGTCAACGAACGGGTACAGGATGTGCCACATGTGGCCATCGGTCTCTTCGGACTGCACTTCCAGGTCGGACACGGCCGTGAGCAGCTTGGGATCCCAGTTGACCAGGCGCTTGCCGCGATAGATCAGTCCCTGTTTATGAAGACGGACAAAGGTTTCCACCACGCCGCGCGACATGCGGTCGTCCATGGTGAAGTATTCGCGCGGCCAGTCGGCCGAGGCGCCCAGGCGGCGCACCTGCCCGGTGATGGCGCTGCCCGACTTTTCCTTCCATTCCCACACTTTCTCGACGAACTTCTCGCGGCCCAGGTCGTGGCGCGAAACCTTTTGGGCGTCGAGCTGTCTTTCAACGACGATCTGCGTGGCGATGCCGGCGTGGTCGGTGCCGGGAATGAACACGGTGTCGTCGCCCGACATGCGGTGGTAGCGCACCAGCCCGTCCATGATGGTCTGGTTGAACGCGTGGCCCATGTGCAGGGTGCCCGTGACGTTGGGCGGCGGGAACTGGACGACGTACGGCTGGCTTTCCGTCCCCGTTTCCACATGCTGGCCCGCGGCGAAGTACCCGCGCTTGTCCCACTCGGCATACCAGCGGGATTCCAGTTCGGAGGGTTCGAAGCTCTTCGAGAGTTCCGGGGTTTCGCCGGCGATGGGCGCGGCGTTCGGGGGAGCAGCTTGAGTCATTACTAAGTTCCGGCAGACAGGGGCGCCCGGGTAGGGAGCGGGCAGCAAACCGCTCATTTTAAGATGTATTGCGGTCTTCTCGGCGTGTTAGAATGCCGGGTTGCTGTAAACCTTTTAGAAGTCCCTGAATTCATTGAGGATTCCTTCGGAAATGCGTGCAGAATCATCGGATTCGCGTGCAACCGGAATCCCGCTTGCATTCCAGGATGCGTCCGACAGGTCGGCAGTGTCGAATCCTGTTTTGGCGGTGGTTCAGAACGGCCCGAGCCCCGCCAAGCAATTAACTAGAAACCCGTCAGAAATCAGTTTTCGGAGTCTTTTATGTCCATCCAACGCACCCTCTCGATCATCAAGCCCGACGCCGTCGCCAAGAACGTGATCGGCCAGATCGTCGGCCGTTTCGAGCAAGCCGGCCTGAAGGTCATCGCCGCCCGCCTGACCCAACTGTCGCGCGCCGACGCCGAGCGTTTCTACGCTGTGCACGCCGCCCGTCCCTTCTTCAAGGACCTGGTCGACTTCATGATCTCGGGCCCCGTGTTCGTGCAAGTGCTGGAAGGTGAAGACGCCATCCAGAAGAACCGCGACCTGATGGGCGCCACGGACCCCAAGAAGGCTGAAGCCGGCACCATCCGCGCCGATTTCGCCGACAGCATCGACGCCAACGCCGTCCACGGCTCCGACGCTCCGGAAACGGCCGCTGTCGAAGTGGCTTTCTTCTTCCCCGAAATCAACATCCACAGCCGTTAATTTTTGGCTTAAGTTGTTGAAAGCGTTTTAAGTTTTACCTGGTTATGGAATCCGTCGAACGAATCAATCTGCTGGGGCTGGACGGCTCCGCCCTGTCCGAATTGGTCGGGCAGTGGGGCGGCAAGCCGTTTCGTGCCCGCCAGTTGCAGCGCTGGATGCACCAGCGCGGCGCCGATTCGTTCGACGCCATGACCGACCTGGCCCGCGATTTTCGCAGTCAGCTTGCGTCGCATTGCCGCATCGAGGCATTGCCCGTCAACATCGAGCAGCGCTCGACCGACGGCACCCGCAAGTGGCTGTTTGATGTGGGGCAGGGCAATGCCATCGAAACCGTCTTCATCCCCGAAGACGACCGCGGCACACTGTGCATTTCCAGCCAGGCCGGCTGCGTGGTGAACTGCCGCTTCTGCTCGACCGGGCACCAGGGCTTCAACCGCAACCTGAAGACCAGCGAAATCATCGGCCAGTTGTGGTGGGCCAAGCGCGTGCTCGAAGCCGACATCGGCACGGCCCGCCTTGAAAGCGCCCGCACCACCGAAGACACGCGCGTCATCAGCAACGTCGTCATGATGGGCATGGGCGAACCCCTGCTCAACTACGACCAGGTCCTGCCCGCGCTGCGCCTGATGCTCGACGACAACGCGTACGGCCTGTCGCGCCGCCGCGTCACCGTGTCCACCTCCGGCGTCGTCCCCATGATGGACCGCCTGTCGCAAGACTGTCCCGTGGCACTGGCCGTTTCGCTGCACGCGCCCAACGACGCGCTGCGCGACGAGCTCGTGCCGCTGAACAAGAAATACCCGCTGAAAGAGTTGCTGGCTGCCTGCGAACGCTATCTCGCGTTTGCGCCCCGCGACTTCATCACGTTTGAATACTGCATGCTGGACGGCATCAACGACACCGACCAGCACGCCAAGGAACTGATCCACATTGCACGCCAGGTGCGCTGCAAGCTGAACCTCATCCCGTTCAACCCATTCCCCGCCTCCGGCCTGAAGCGATCGGCCTCGGCGCGGGTGAAGGTGTTTGCCCAGCGTCTCATGGACGCCGGCATCATCAC
This sequence comes from Achromobacter sp. GQ309, assembly GCF_059759315.1. NCBI lineage: Bacteria > Pseudomonadati > Pseudomonadota > Betaproteobacteria > Burkholderiales > Alcaligenaceae > Achromobacter > Achromobacter sp. GQ309. Next base: position 338,564 of record NZ_JCAXDP010000007.1, on the reverse strand, counting down.
CACGGTCCGCAAGACCCGGGGCGACGACATCGATGCGGCTTGCGGCCAACTGGCCGGAGAGGTGCGGGACCGCACTCGGATCACCGAGCGCAATGCCGCACAGCGCCAGACCATACCAATTAAACAGGTGCACGCATGACGCAGGATTTCGCTTCTGCAGTTTCCGACTCGTCCGCCGCCGCGGTGGGCAGCGTGGGCGCCGCCTTGCGCGGCCTGCGCCTATCCAAGGGCTGGTCGCTCGACGAGGTCTCCAGCCGCATCAAGTTTTCCACCAAGCAGATCGAAGCCCTTGAAAACGAACAGTGGGATCACCTGCCCACCGGCGTTTCCTTGCGCGGCCTCGTCCGCAACTATGCGCGTCTGCTGGGCGCCGACGCCGAGGCCATCGTCGAATCGCTCGACCCCAAGGCCCGCGTCACCGGCCCGGCCAAGCTCAGCCCCAGTTCGCTGCATTCGGCGCATTCCATTCCCCAATCCAGCGCCGACGACGACCGCTCGTCCACGACGTCCTGGGGCTGGCTGATCGCCATCGTGCTGGTGCTGGCCGCCGGCGTGGCATATGCCTTCTGGCAAGGTTGGCTGCCGCAGCAATGGCTGCCGGCCGACTGGCTGCCGAAGTCGACCAAGTAACACGGTTCCACCCGATGCAAGATTCTTCTCTGCCTTGCCAGGACGCGCCGCCTCCCCCGGTGGGAGCCGCAGCGCGCCGCGCCACGCGTTCCGTGGCGATCAAGTGGGGCGATCGCGTCGTGACGGTGGGCGGAGACGCCCCAGTCGTGGTCCAGTCCATGACCAACACCGACACCGCGGACGCCATTGCCACCGCGATCCAGGTCAAGGAGCTGGCACTGGCCGGCTCCGAGCTCGTGCGCATCACCGTGAACACGCCGGAAGCCGCCCGCGAGGTCGTCGCCATCCGCGAACAGCTCGACCGCATGGGCGTGAACGTGCCGCTCGTGGGCGACTTCCACTACAACGGCCACAAGCTGCTGACGCAGTTTCCGGAATGCGCCCAGGCGCTGTCCAAATACCGCATCAACCCCGGCAACATGGGGGGCGGCAAGCGCCGCGACGACAACTTCGCGCAAATGATCGAAGTCGCCTGCCGCTACGACAAGCCGGTGCGCATCGGCGTCAACTGGGGCAGCCTCGACCACGAACTCATGGCGCGCAAGATGGACGAAAACAGCCGGCGCGCCCAGCCTTGGGAAGCGCAGGCCGTCATGCGCGATGCGCTCGTTGTTTCGGCCATCAGCAATGCCCAGCGCGCCGAAGAACTCGGCCTGCGGCGCGACGCGATCATCCTGTCGTGCAAGGTCAGCCATGTCCAGGATCTCATCGCGGTCTACCGTGATCTGTCCGCCCGTTGCGACTATCCCCTGCATCTTGGCCTGACCGAGGCGGGCATGGGCAGCAAGGGCATCGTGGCTTCGACCGCCGCGCTTGCCGTGCTGATGCAGCAAGGCATCGGCGACACCATCCGCATTTCGCTCACGCCTGAACCCGGCGGCGAGCGCAGCCGCGAAGCCATCGTCGCGCAGGAAATCCTGCAGACCATGGGACTGCGCGCCTTCACGCCCATGGTCGTCGCCTGCCCGGGCTGCGGCCGCACCAGCAGCACGTTCTTCCAGGAACTTGCCGACAGCATCCAGTCGTTCCTGCGCCGGCAGATGCCGGTGTGGCGCGCGCAATACCCCGGCGTCGAATCCATGAACGTCGCGGTGATGGGCTGTGTGGTCAATGGGCCGGGCGAAAGCCGTCATGCCGACATCGGCATCAGCCTGCCGGGTACCGGCGAAGTGCCGGCCGCGCCGGTGTTCGTCGACGGCGAGCGTACGGTGACGCTCAAGGGCGACCATATCGCCGAAGAGTTCCAGGCCATCGTTGAAGAATACGTTGCGCGCCGTTATGGCGCGCTCGCCTCTCACTAAAGTAAGGGTGTAGCCACTGGCGCGCGTCTCGGGCGCGCCCGTGGCATGATCAAGATGACTCAAGCTTTCCAGAAAGTCGCCGCCATACGCGGCATGAATGATCTGCTGCCGGGGGCTAGCGCCCGCTGGGAGCAATTCGAGGAAATCGTGCGCGGCTGGCTGCGCGGCTACGGCTATCGCAATGTGCGCACGCCGGTGCTTGAGCATACGCGCCTGTTTGCGCGCGGTATCGGCGAAGTCACCGACATCGTCGAAAAAGAGATGTACACGTTCACCGACGCGCTCAACGGCGAATCGCTGACCATGCGCCCCGAGATGACCGCCGGCATCGTGCGCGCCTCCATCGAGCACAACCTGCTCTACGACCGTCCGCAACGCGTCTACTCCATCGGTCCCGTCTTCCGCCACGAGCGCCCGCAGCGCGGCCGCTACCGTCAGTTCCACCAGATCGACGTCGAGGCCCTTGGCTTTGCCGGTCCCGATGTGGACGCGGAACTCATCGTCATGCTGGCCCGCCTCTGGAAGCTGCTGGGCCTGAAGGACGTGCGCCTTGAACTCAATTCGCTGGGCCAACCCGCTGAGCGCGCCGCGCACCGCGCTGCCCTGATCCAGCATCTGGAAAAGCACCGCGACATCCTCGACGAGGACGGCCAGCGCCGCATGTACAGCAATCCGCTGCGCGTGCTGGACACCAAGAACCCCGCCATGCAGGAAATGGCCGACAGCGCGCCGCGCCTGTTCGACTTCCTGGGCGAAGAGTCCCGCGCGCACTTCGACGGCGTGTGCCAGCGCCTCACCGACGCCGGCATCGAATACCGCTTGAACCCGCGTCTGGTCCGCGGCCTGGACTACTACAACCTCACCGTCTTCGAATGGGTCACCGACCGTCTCGGTTCCCAAGGCACGGTTTGCGGCGGCGGCCGCTACGACGGCCTGGTCGAACTCTTGGGCGGCAAGACCGCGCCGGCCGTGGGCTTTGCCATCGGCATGGAGCGTCTGCTCGACCTCTGGGAACAAAGCGTTGAAATCACCGCGCCGGCCGAGTGCGATGTCTACATCGTGCATCAGGGCGAAGACGCGCAGCGCCTGGCTGCCCGGGTCGGCGAAGACCTGCGCGACGCGGGCCTCTCGGTCATCGTGCATGCCGGATCGGCAGGCTTCAAGTCGCAATTCAAGCGCGCGGACGCCAGCGGCGCCCGCGTTGCGGTTATCCTTGGCGCCGACGAAGTGGCGTCGCAGACGGCCAGCGTCAAGTTCCTGCGCGCAGAAGAGCAGGGCGAGGCGGCGCAGCAACAGGTTCCGCTGGCAAAGCTGGCCGACGCATTGAACAACAAGGGTTAAGGCATGGCATACGATCTTGAAGAACAGGAAAAACTCGACGCGATCAAGGCGTGGTGGGCCCGCTACGGGACGCTGCTGCTGGCCCTGACGACGGTGGTGCTCCTGGCTTGGGGCGGCTGGTGGGGCTGGAAGGCGTACGAATCGCATCAGGCCAACCAGGCCATGGGTTACTTCGAAGCGCTGGAAGACGCCGCTCGCCTGGGCGGCGCCGATTCCTCGGTGCGCATCAAGACCGCCGCCTCGACGCTGCGCGAAAAATATCCCAACACCGGCTATGCCGCGCGCGGCGCCCTTGTGGCAGCGCAGGCCCTGCAGGCGCAAAAGGACGACGCCGGCGCCCGCGAACAGCTCGAATGGCTGGCTGGCCAAGGCAAGAACCCCGCCATGCAAGCCGTGGCGCGCCTGCGTCTGGCAGGCATGATGCTGGACCAGAAGCAATACGACGCCGCGCTGGCGCAGTTGAACAATCCGCCGGCCGCCTTTGCCGCCTTGTTCGCTGACCGCCGCGGCGACGTGCTGGCTGCGCAAGGCAAGCGCGAGGAAGCGCGCGCGGCCTGGCAGAGCGCCATTGATGGCCTGGGGCTGGCCAATCCCCTGACCCAGGTTGTGCAACTGAAACTGGATGCCTTGAGCGGAGCGTGACTGTAATGCGTAAATTTGCACCTGGCCGTACGTGGCGCGGCGCCGTTCTGCTGGCAAGCCTGCTTGCCCTGGGTGGTTGCGGCATGTTTTCCCATGACGACGGCCGTTACGATCCCGCGCCCTTGACCGAATATAAGGCCGGCATGTCCGTGCGCCAGGTCTGGTCCACGTCCATCGGCAGCGGCTCCGGCCTGGGCTTCGCGCCCACCGTGCTCGGCGACGCCATCTATGCCGCGACGCCTGACGGCTCCGTCGGCAAGTTCGATCTGCAGAGCGGCCGTGTCATCTGGAAGGCCAAGGCCGACACCAAGTTGTCTGCCGGCGCTGGCAGCGACGGCACCACCACCGCCGTGGCGTCCCCCAACGGCGACGTCATCGCCTTCGACGACACCGGCAAGGTGAAATGGAAGGTCCGCGCCACCAGCGACGTCGCCATCCCGCCGGTTGTCGGCTATGGCATCGTCGTTGTTCGCAGCGGCGACTATCGCATCCAGGCCTTCGACGCCAACAGCGGCGAGCGCGTCTGGAGCGTGCAGCGTCCCGGCCCCTCGCTCGCCTTGCGCAGCGTTGCGCAGATGGTCCTGGCCGAAGGCCTGGTCATCACGGGTCTGCCTGGCGGCAAGCTCCTTGCCATCGCGTCCAACAGCGGCAACGTGCAATGGGAAGGCACCGTCGCCACGCCGCGCGGCGCTGGCGACCTGGAGCGCCTGACCGACGTGGTCGGCGCGCCTCGCATCGCCGGCAACCTGCTGTGCGCCGTTGCTTATCAGGGACGTATCGTTTGCTTCGACGTCACCGCCGGCGGCCGTCCGCTCTGGACGAAAGACTTCTCCAGCGTCAGCGGTCTCACCCTGGACGACCGCTTCGCCTTTTCCGCCGACCAGAACAGCGTGGTCAACGCGTTTGCGCTGGATAATGGCGGTAATCTCTGGAAGCAGGCCGCCCTGAAGAACCGCCAGGTCACCGCTCCGGCTATGCTGGGGGGGGCGCTGGCTGTCGGCGATCTGGACGGATATGTGCATTTCCTGTCGCGCAGCGATGGCAGCCTGATGGCGCGTCTGTCGGTGGGTGGCGGCGCGGTCGTGTCGCCGCCGCAGACCACGCCCCAAGGCGTGCTGGTCCAGACGGGCAATGGCAATCTCGTCCTGATCGGCACCAACTGAACCTTATAAAACAAAGCCTTTTACCGTGTCTTTCAAGCCTGTCGTTGCCCTGGTCGGCCGCCCCAATGTGGGGAAATCGACCCTTTTCAACCGCCTGACGCGATCGCGCGCCGCGCTGGTGGCCGATTATTCCGGCCTGACCCGCGATCGCCATTACGGCGAGGGCAGGGTGGGCGATATTCCGTTCATCGCCATCGATACCGGCGGCTTCGAGCCCGTGGCCAAGGACGGCATCCTGCTCGAAATGGCCCGCCAGACCCGGCAGGCCATCGCCGAGGCGGACGTCGTCGTGTTCCTGGTGGATGCGCGCGCGGGCATCAACGCGCACGACCACGAAATTGCGCAACTGCTGCGCAAATCCGGCCAGCAGCGCGTGCTGCTGGCGGTGAACAAGGCCGAAGGCATGGGCCTGGGGCCCGCCATCGCCGAGTTCCATGAACTCGGCCTGGGCCAGCCCTATCCGATTTCGGCGGCGCATGGCGATGGCATCGTCGACCTGATCGAGCTCGCGCTCAAGGATCTGGCCGAACCGCCTGCCGAAGAAGAACCGGCCGAAGAAGGCGAACACGATCATCGCATCAAGCTGGCGATCGTGGGCCGTCCCAACGTGGGCAAGTCCACGCTCATCAACACGTTCATGGGCGAAGAACGCGTCATCGCGTTCGACATGCCAGGCACCACGCGCGACGCGATCGAAATCGATTTCGATCGCGACGGACGCCGCTACACGCTCATCGACACCGCCGGCCTGCGCAAGCGCGGCAAGGTGTTCGAGGCCGTCGAAAAGTTTTCCGTCATCAAGACCTTGCAGGCCATCGAGGCCAGCAACGTCGTGCTCCTGATGCTCGACGCGCAAACCGAAATCTCCGAGCAGGACGCGCACATCGCCGGGTTCGTGCTCGAAACCGGGCGTGCCGTGGTCGTGGCCGTCAACAAGTGGGATGGCCTGGACGGCGAAGAAAAGGAACGCATCGAGCGCGAGTTCAACCGCAAGCTGCGCTTCCTGTCGTTCGCGCGCGTCCACACGATCTCGGCGCTGCGCGGGCAGGGCATCAAGCCCTTGCTCAAGTCCATCAATGCCGCACACGCCGCCGCGTTTGCCAAGCTGTCCACGCCCAAGCTCACGCGCGAGCTGCAAGCCGCGGTCGAACAGCAGCAGCCGCCGCGCAAGGGCATCTTCCGTCCCAAGTTGCGCTACGCGCACCAGGGCGGACAGAACCCGCCGCTGGTCGTCATCCACGGCAATGCGCTGGACGCGATTCCCGACTCGTACCGCCGGTACCTCGAAACGCGTTTCCGCAATGCGTTCGACCTGGCCGGTACGCCGCTGCGCATTGAATTCAAGTCTTCGCACAACCCCTACACGCAGGAAAGCTGATCCATGAGCCGTTTCTGGAGTCCCGTTGTCGGGACGCTCAGTCCGTATGTGCCGGGCGAGCAGCCCAAGCTTCAGAATCTGGTCAAGCTGAACACCAACGAGCATCCTTACGGGCCGTCGCCCAAGGTGCTCGATGCGATCCGCGCGGCCTGCGACGACACGCTCAAGCTCTATCCGGATCCGTCCTCGGACCGCCTGCGCGAGGCCATCGCAACGGCCGTCGGCGCGCAGCCGCAGCAGGTGTTCGTGGGCAACGGATCCGACGAGGTGCTGGCGCACGCATTTCTTGCGCTGCTCAAGCATGATCGCCCGCTGCGGTTCCCGGACATCACCTATAGCTTCTACCCGGTGTATTGCGGCCTGTACGGCATCGAGTTCGAAACGATGCCGCTCACCGCGGACTTCCGCATCGACGTCGAAGACTACCTGCCGGCGCGCCACGGTCAGGCCGGCGCCATCATCTTCCCGAACCCCAATGCGCCCACCGGCCGTGCGCTCAGCGCCGCCGAGGTCGAACGCATCGTCGCCGGCAACCCTGACACGGTCGTCGTCGTCGACGAGGCGTACGTGGATTTCGGCGCCGAATCGGTGATCCCGCTGGTCTCGCGCTACGACAACCTGCTGGTGGTGCAGACGCTTTCCAAGTCGCGCTCGCTGGCCGGTTTGCGCGTGGGCTTTGCCGTGGGCAGCGCCGCGCTCATTGACGGCCTGGAGCGGGTAAAGAACAGTTTCAACTCCTACCCCATCGATCGGCTGGCATCCGCCGGCGCAGTGGCGGCGCTGGAGGATACGGAGTATTTTGAGCAGACCCGCAAAGCCGTGATCGAAACCCGGTCGCGCATGACCGCAGGGCTGGAGTCGCTGGGCTTCGAGGTGCTCCCGTCGGCGGCGAACTTCGTGTTCGCACGCCACCCGGAAAAAGACGCCGCGACGCTCGCCGCCGCCCTGCGTGAACGCAGCATCATCGTGCGTCATTTCCGTCATGCGCGAATCGACCAATTCCTGCGCATCACGGTGGGTACGGAAGGCCAATGCGACATGCTTCTGCAAGCGCTCGACAAGATCCTGCAGGCGTGATTTCAGAGGCTTTTCAGCTGGAAAACTCTGGTCTCATTTTTGCTTCCCGGCCAAGTAGCACGGGCCGGGAAAACCCTGTAGAGTACGTGTTTCGGCGTGCTCCACCAGTACAAAAAGCGCGTCATCACTCAATAACAATCAAATGGAGCCTGGCCAATGAGCAATAAAGGGCAAACTCTGCAAGATCCGTTCCTCAACACGCTGCGCAAGGATCATGTGCCCGTGTCGATCTACCTCGTGAACGGCATCAAGCTTCAAGGGCAAATCGAATCCTTCGACCAATACGTGGTGCTGCTGCGCAATACGGTCACCCAAATGGTCTACAAGCACGCCATCTCGACCGTCGTTCCCGCGCGTGCCGTCAATTTTCAAGTGGAAGTCCCTGCTGAGTAATCTCGCTCCAGCTTTACCTTTTATTGCCCGCCAGACGGTTCCCGTCGGCGGGCATTTTCGCTTTGGCTCGAATATGGTGCATGTATGCGCGCTCTGATCATCAGTGTGGATCTCGGTGATCCGGACTTCACGGCGCACGCCGAGGAATTCGCCATGCTGGCCAAGGGCGCGGGCGCCGAAATCGTCGGCACCCTGACGGCCCGCCGCGATCGTCCCGACGCCAAGTTCTTCATCGGCTCCGGCAAGGCCGACGAGGGCGTCGCGATGGCGCAGGCGCTGCTCGCCGATATCGTCCTTTTCGATCAGCCTTTGTCGCCCGCCCAGCAACGCAACCTTGAACGCGCCTTCAACCTGCGCGTGGTGGATCGCGTGGCGCTCATCCTTGATATCTTCGCGCTGCGCGCAAAGAGCCACGAAGGCAAGCTGCAGGTCGAACTGGCCCAGCTCCAGCATCTGGCCACGCGCCTCACACGCATGTGGAGCCACCTGGAGCGGCAGCGTGGCGGCATCGGGATGCGCGGCCCCGGCGAATCCCAGCTCGAAATGGATCGCCGCATGATCGGCGCCAAGGTCAAGACGCTGCGCGAACGGCTGGACAAAGTCGAGCGCCAGCGCATCACCCAACGGCGCGCCCGCGCGCGGGGTGGGGCGCTGTCGGTGTCCCTGGTCGGCTATACCAACGCCGGCAAGTCGACGCTGTTCAACGCGCTGACCCGGGCCGACGCCTACGCCGCCGACCAGCTCTTTGCCACGCTGGACACGACGACGCGCCGCATCTGGATCGAAGGCGCCGGATCGGTGGTGGTGTCAGACACCGTGGGCTTCATCCGCGACCTGCCTCACAACCTTATTGCTGCCTTCCGGGCCACCCTCGAAGAAACCGTGCACGCCGACCTGCTGCTGCATGTGGTGGACTCGGCCAGCCCGCAGCGGGATGAGCAGATTTTCGAAGTGAACAAGGTCCTCGCCGAAATAGGCGCTGCCGCGATTCCAACCATTCTGGTATACAACAAGATCGACCGGGCGGGATTGGAACCGCGGGTGGAGCGCGATGCACATGGTACGATTGCGCGAGTATTTGTAAGCGCCACCGAGCGCGCCGGTTTGGATGCGTTGCGCGGGGCAATTGCGGAGACCGGACAGATTGTGGGAAACAATGCCGCGAATTATCAAACTCTTCAATCTGAATGACCCCGGTTGGGGTCGTGGAAACAACAATGGCTCCGAGCCGCCGCCCAAGCGGCCCCAAGGCAACGGAGACGGCCCTCCTGACCTGGACGAGGTCTGGCGCGATTTCAACAATCGCATCGGGAACCTGTTCGGGCGCAAGGGCGGTGGCGGCAATAACCGCCCCGGCAACCGTGGCGGCATGACGCCGCCATCCCCGCGCGGCACACGCATCGGCCTGGGCGTCATTGCGCTGGTCGCGGCGGGCATTTGGCTGGCCAGCGGCTTTTACATCGTGCAAGAAGGCCAGGTCGCGGTCGTGACCCAATTCGGCAAATACAAGAGCACGTCGCAAGCCGGTTTCCAGTGGCGTCTGCCGTACCCCATTCAAAGCCATGAAATCGTCAACGTGTCGCAACTGCGCACGTTCGAAGTCGGATTCCGTGGCGGCGCGCGCAACAAGGTTCTGCCCGAAGCGCTGATGCTCACGACGGACGAGAACATCGTCGATATGCAGTTCGTCGTCCAGTACCGCCTGAAGGCAGACGGCGCGCCCGACTATCTCTTCAAGACGCGCGACCCGGACGAGTCCGTGCGCCAGGCATCCGAAACCGCCATGCGCGAAGTCGTGGGCAAACAGTCGATGGACTTCGTGCTGTACGAAGGGCGTACGACGGTGGCTTCCCAAGTCCAGGCGCTGATGCAGCAGATCCTCGATCGCTACCAGACGGGCGTGCAGATCAGTACTGTCGCCATCCAGAACGTGCAGCCGCCCGAGCAGGTGCAGGCCGCGTTCGACGACGCCGTCAAGGCCGGTCAGGATCGCGAGCGCCAGATCAACGAAGGCCAGGCCTACGCCAATCAGGTCGTGCCGCTGGCCAGCGGTCAGGCATCGCGCATGACGGAACAGGCTGAAGGTTACAAGGCCAAGGTCGTCGGCGATGCGCAAGGTAATACGTCGCGCTTCACCAGCATCCTGGGCGAATACGAAAAGTCGCCTCAAGTCATGCGCCAGCGCATGTACCTGGAAAGCATGCAGGACATCTTCACCCGCGCCAGCAAGGTCATGGTCGACACCAAGAGCAACAACAACATGTTGTATTTGCCCCTGGACAAGATCATGCATCTGGCCGCTCAGGACGCAGGCAAGTCGAACATCGGCAGCTCTGGCTCGCCCGTGTCCAATGCGCCTGTCCAGCAGCCTCCGCGCGGTACGGCCGCGCCGGTGCCGCAGCCTTCCGGCAGCAGCAATAGCAACACGCTGCCTCGCGACCGTATGTCGCGCTAATCCGGAGGAGTCCTGAACATGAATCGTCTTATGCCCATCCTGGTCGGCCTGCTCATCGTGCTGGCCCTCCTTTCCTCCAGCGTTTTCGTGGTGCGCGAGCGCGACTATGCCTTGGTGTTCTCGCTGGGCGAGGTCCGCCGCGTCATCAGCGAACCTGGCCTTTACTTCAAGGTTCCGCCGCCTTTCCAGAATGTCGTCACGCTCGACAAGCGCATTCTGACCATCGAAACCAACGAAGCCGAGCGCATCCAGACTTCCGAAAAGAAGAACCTGCTGATCGACTCCTACGTCAAGTGGCGCATTGCGGATCCCCGCGTGTTCTACGTGACGTTCGGCGGTAACGAGCGCGCGGCCCAAGAGCGTCTGCAGGCTCAGATCCGCGACGCCCTGAACGCGTCGGTCAACGTGCGTACCGTGCGGGACGTGGTCTCGACCGAACGCGACAAGATCATGACGGAGATCCTGGAAAACGTCGCCAAGCGCGCCGAGCCTCTGGGCGTGCAGATCGTCGACGTGCGCCTGCGCCGCATCGAGTTCGCACCGGAAATCTCCGAGTCGGTCTACCGCCGCATGGAAGCCGAGCGTACCCGCGTCGCCAACGAGCTGCGTTCCATCGGCGCCGCCGAAGGCGAGAAGATTCGCGCCGAAGCAGATCGCCAGCGCGAGGTCATCGTGGCTCAGGCGTACGCCAAGGCCCAGGGCATCATGGGTGAGGGGGACGCCGCAGCGGCAGCCATCTACGCCCAAGCCTATGGCAAGAACCCGGACTTCTACACGTACTACAAGAGCCTGGAAGCCTATCGCGCATCGTTCTCCAAGCCGGGCGATGTACTGGTCGTGGACCCCAGCTCCAGCTTCTTCCAGTTCATGAAGGATCCGGCGGGCGCTGCCTTGGCGCCGGTCACCGTGCCGGCCAAGTGATCTTGCCCAGCTAGCACGAACGAAGAGCCCCTCGGGTCCCCGAGGGGCTTTTCTGCTTCAGGCGGGACGATTTCCGCCCGGTATCCAGGGCGCGGCCGGGCAGTCCGGCCACGCCCGACCCACGGCTGGCGCTCGCGGCTGAACCATGTACAATACCGCGTAAGCTAGAAAACATTCCGCAGCGGCTGAGCGGGCTTACGCCCCTCAGCCGCTTTTCGTTTGGGCGACGCCCACGCATCACTTGGCGTTATTCAGGTAAACACATTCATGGGTAACTGGCTGCTGCCCGAAAGCCTTGCCGACGTACTTCCGGCAGAGGCTCGGCGCATCGAGGAACTGCGCCGCGAACTTCTCGATCTTTACCGTACTTACGGGTTCGAGCTGGTCGCGCCGCCCCTGGTCGAGTACATCGATTCATTGCTGTCGGGCACCGGCAGCGATCTGGATCTGCGCACCTGCAAGCTGGTCGACCAGCTTTCGGGCCGCACGCTGGGCGTGCGCGCGGACATGACTCCCCAGGTTACGCGCATCGACGCGCACTTGCTGAACCGCGCGGGCGTCACCCGCCTGTGTTACTGCGGCAACGTGCTGCATGCGCGCCCCTCGGACTTGCTGTCCAGCCGCGAACTGCTGCAGATCGGCGCTGAAATCTACGGCCATGCCGGATTCGAAGCCGACCTCGAAATCATCCAGCTCGTGCTGGAAACGGTTGCCATCGCTGGCGTGCGCAATCCGCGACTGGATCTGTGTCATTCCGGCGTGCTGCGCGCCATCCTGAAATCGGACCCGGCAGCGGCCGAACTGGCGCAGGACGCCATCCGGCTGATGCGCGACAAGGATGTGCCCGGATTGGGTGAGCTCGTGGCACGCGCGCCCGGCATTCGTCCGGAAACGTTGAAGGCGCTGCAGTTGCTGCCCACGTTGTACGGTGGTCCCGAAGTGCTCAAGGTTGCCCGTCGCGACCTGCCGGCACTGCCGGGTGTCGCCGAGGCGCTCGACGCGCTTCAGGCGGTGGTGGATGCGATGCCGAACGTGTCGTTCAGTGTGGATCTGGCCGACGTGGGCGGTTACGCTTACCACACGGGCGTCAAGTTCGCCCTGTACGCCGAAGGCTGGCACGACGCGTTGGTCAGTGGTGGCCGCTACGACGACGTCAGCCGCGCGTTCGGCCGCGCGCGTCCGGCCACGGGCTTCAGTCTTGATTTACGCAAGCTGGCGGCGGGTCTGCCGCCGGCGGAAAGGGCGCGAGCGGTTCGTGCGCCCTGGGGGCAAGCCCCCGCTCTGACCGAGGCGGTTCGCCGCTTGCGCCGGTCAGGGGAAATCGTCGTTCAGGTATTGCCCGGTCACGAGCAGGATCAGGACGAATTCGTTTGCGATCGCGAGCTGGCGCTGCAGGATGGCGTCTGGACGGTCAAAACGCTGTGACTAACTCCCTCTCGGAAACGAGGGGGCCGCGGGGAGATTTCCGGATTTCCCGAGAAACTCGAAATTGATTCGTATCATGAGCAAGAACGTAGTCGTAATCGGCACCCAATGGGGTGACGAGGGCAAGGGCAAGATCGTCGACTGGCTGGCGGAATCCGTCCAGGGCGTGGTCCGCTTCCAGGGCGGTCACAATGCCGGCCATACGCTGTGGATCAATGGCAAGAAGACGATTCTTCGCCTGATCCCGTCGGGCATCATGCACCCCGGCGTCACCTGCTTCATCGGCAATGGCGTCGTGCTGTCCCCGGAAGCCCTGCTCAAGGAAATCGAAGAGCTGGAGGCCGCCGGCCTGGATGTGCGTTCGCGCCTGCAGATCTCCGAAATCTGCCCGCTGATCCTGCCGTACCACGTCGCCATCGACAAGGCGCGTGAAGCACGCAAGGGCGAGGGCAAGATCGGCACCACCGGTCGCGGCATCGGCCCGGCCTACGAAGACAAGGTCGCCCGCCGTGCCCTGCGCGTGCAAGATCTCTTCAATCCTTCGCTGTTCGACGAAAAGCTCGCCGAAGTGCTGGATTACCACAACTTCGTGCTGACCAAGTACCTGGGCGCGGAAGCCGTTTCGGCCAACGAAGTCCGCGATCAAGCCATGGCGCTCGCACCGGCCATCGCCCCGATGGTCAAGGATGTCTCCAGCAACCTGTACGCCATGCAGCAGGAAGGCAAGCGCCTCCTGTTCGAAGGCGCACAAGGGGCGTTGCTGGACGTCGATCACGGCACGTACCCCTTCGTCACCAGCAGCAACTGCGTGGCAGGTGCGGCCTCGGCCGGCGCCGGCGTGGGTCCCCAGCAACTGGATTACGTCCTGGGCATCACCAAGGCGTACACCACGCGCGTCGGCTCCGGCCCGTTCCCCACGGAACTGGTCGACGAGATCGGCACCCGCCTGGCCACCATCGGCAAGGAATTCGGTTCGGTCACGGGCCGTCCGCGCCGCTGCGGCTGGTTCGACGGCGCGGCGCTGAAGCGTTCGGTCCGTCTGAACGGCATTTCCGGTCTGTGCATCACCAAGCTGGACGTGCTGGACGGCCTGGAAACCATCCAGTTGGGCGTCGGTTATCGCGTCAATGGTGAATTCCGCGACGTGCTGCCCTATGGCGCGCACGCCGTGGCGCAGGCGCAACCGGTGCTCGAAGAGCTGCCCGGCTGGAGCGAGTCCACCGTCGGCATCACCGAATACGCCAAGCTGCCCGCCGCGGCCCGCCGCTATCTCGAGCGCGTGGCGGAAGTCTGCGGTGTGCCGATCGACCTGGTGTCCACCGGTCCGGACCGCAACGAGACCATTGTTTTGCGTCATCCCCTGAAGGGCTGACATCGGGTTATTATTCCCAAGGCCGCCGCCGGTCATACCGGCGGCGGCCTTTTCGTATTTTTGTGCAGGAGATGCTTGCCTATGAGCACGCCGACCAGTGACGATAGCCATCTGTGGGTAACGTGGGACGATTACAACCGCTTGATCGAGCGCCTTACTTTGCAGGTGCATCAGTCGGGCTGGAAGTTTGACAAGATTCTTTGCCTGGCGCGCGGCGGTATGCGTGTAGGCGACGTCATGTCGCGCATTTTTGACGTGCCGCTGGGCATTCTTGCCACCAGCAGCTATCGCGAGGCAGCCGGCACCAAGCAAGGCGACATGGATATCGCCCAGTTCATCACCATCACCCGCGGCACGCTTTCCGGCCGGGTGTTGCTGGTGGACGACATGGTTGATACCGGCAAGACGTTCAACAAGGTGTTCGATCACCTGAAGAGCCAGTTCGCCGACATCACCGAATTGCGCAGCGCCGTGCTGTGGTGGAAGGGGCATTCCCTGGCAACGCCCGACTATTACGTCGAGAAGCTTCCCACGAATCCCTGGATTCACCAGCCGTTTGAAGATTACGACAGCTTGCGTCCCCATCAGCTGGAAGCCTGGATCCGCAAGGGTTCCCAGAGCTGATTGCTGGCGGGGCAGGGACGGGGTGCTGGCCGCAGTCGAGCGCTGGCAGTAGGCAAACCGTCCTTACCCATGCTAGAATCGCTGGTTATCGCTAAACCGAACTTGGCTTGTTACTCTCTGGGTAGTCTTTGGGTAACGGAAACAGCCAGCTCAAACCCGGGCGAAAGCGTGCCCGGGTTGCGCTTTCAAGGCGTTGCTGGAAAAGCAAGCCAGGTTTGTCATCAACTTTGTTACCCTACAAGCAGGCCAATTACTTTATGCCTATCGTTCGACTGAAGGAAAACGAACCGTTTGAAGCCGCTCTGCGCCGCTTCAAGCGCACCATCGAAAAGACCGGTTTGCTCACCGAACTGCGCTCGCGCGAGTTCTATGAGAAGCCCACCGCCGAGCGCAAGCGCAAGCATGCCGCCGCCGTGAAGCGCCACTACAAGCGCATCCGTAGCCAACAACTGCCCCCGCGCCTGTATTGATTTCTGATTCCCGAATCTATTGATTCCAGAATCATTCATCCAGGATTTGCTCGCCCGAGTCGACGTCGTCGACGTTGTCGGGCGATATGTGCAGTTGCGAAAGGGTGGGGCCAACTTGCTTGGCCTGTGCCCCTTTCATAACGAAAAAAGCCCCTCGTTCACTGTCAGCCCCACCAAGCAGTTCTATCACTGCTTCGGATGTGGTGCACACGGCAGCGCCATCACCTTCTTGATGGAACATACGGGCGCCAGTTTCCCCGACGCCGTGCGCACGCTCGCGGCGTCGGCGGGAATGACGGTCCCCGAAGAAAACCGCAGTCCCCGCCAGCAGCAGGAATCGGCGCGCCGCAAGGCCGAAGAGTCCCGCCATACGCAGGTGCTCGATGCGGCCCAAGCCCATTACCTGAAACAGTTGCGTGCTTCTCCCGCGGCCGTCCGCTATTTGAAGCAGCGCGGTCTGACCGGCGAAATTGCTGCGCATTTTGGATTGGGTTGGTCCGGTACGGACCGCCACGGTTTGTCCCAGGTCTTTCCCAACTACGAGGACCCCACGCTCGTGGAGTCCGGACTTGTCATCGAGTCCGAAGACGGGCGCCGCTACGACCGCTTCCGCGAGCGGGTGATGTTTCCGATCCGCAACGCGCGCGGCAGTCTCATCGGATTTGGCGGCCGGATCATCGGCAAAGGCGAGCCCAAGTACCTGAACTCGCCCGAGACGCCCTTGTTTTCAAAAGGGCAGGAGCTCTACGGCCTGTGGGAGGCGCGCCAAGCCATCCGGCAGGAAGGTCAGGTCATCGTCGTCGAAGGCTACATGGACGTGGTCGGGCTGGCGCAGCAGGGCATCGCCAATGCCGTCGCCACGCTGGGCACCGCCACCACCCCGGATCACGTCAAGAAGCTGCTGCGGTCCAGCGACAAAGTCATCTTCAGCTTCGACGGCGACAAGGCCGGGCGGCGTGCAGCCTGGCGCGCGCTGCAGGCCTGTCTGCCGGTGCTCAGGGACGATATCGCGATCCGCTTTCTGTTCCTTCCGGCCGAGCATGATCCCGATTCGTATGTGCGCGAATTGGGGGCCGAAGCATTCCGTGCCTGTCTGGGCGATGCCGTGGCGCTGTCCCGGTTCCTCCTGGACGAGCTTGCATCGCACCACAACATGAACGAAGCCGAAGGCCGCGCCAGTTGCCTTCACGAGGCCAAGCCGCTGTTGTCGGCAATTCCCGAATGTGCGCTGCGCGTGCAGATCGAACGGGAAATGGCCAAGCTGGTTCAGCTGACGCCCGAGGAAATGGCGCAGGTCTTGGCGCAGCAACCCGCCAAACCGTTCGCACCCGGCCCGCGGCCAGCGCCCGGCGCGGGTGAAGCCGGAATGCCTTCGGGTAGCGAGCCCGGTCATGACGGCGGTCCGCCCGACATGGGCTACGACTTCGGCAACCACGACTTCAGCGACATTCCGGCAGACGAGTCGGACTTCACCGATTACGGCCAGTACGCCTCGCACGGAGACGAGCCGAGCGGCGGCGCGGGCGGCTGGCAACAAGGCGGCAAGCAGGAATGGAAGGGCAAAAGCGACTGGAAAGGTAAGGGCGACTGGAAGGGCAAGGGCGATTGGAAAGGTGGCAAGGGCAACTGGAAAGGCCGGCGCGACAACGACGTTGGCGGCTTCGAGGGGCGCCGCACCATGCCGTCCCTGGCCAAGCGGCTGTTGAGTCTGCTGCTTGCCCATCCCGAACTGGTGGACTCCATGGGCGACCAGCAGCTTGAAGTCATCGACCATGGCCCCCATCTAGGATTGGTACGGGACCTGATCATGCTGGCGCAAACCAGCGGTGCGCGCCATGTCGGTGCGTTACTGGAGGCCGCTGAGCCGGACTCGGACCTGGCCACTGTCTTGAAAGGGTTGCGGGCGGACATCCTCGCTCAGGAAGACCTGCCTGATCCCCAGACCGAATGGGACGACGCCTTGCGGCGAATCGAATTCGATTCGGCGAAAACGGAAATGGCCAAGCTGGCCGCTTCAGGGCTTGCTTCGGAAGAGGCGCGCAAACGCTATCTGGAGCTGTCTAGCCGTATGACGGTCTTGAAAGGTGCTGGGTTGCGCTAAATACGCTAAAATCAAAGGTTTTCCGCTCATGCGGGGCACCCAAGTGCGCTGGTCAAGGCTTACCGCCATTGCCAGTTGCGGCCCGACTGTTGCATGATCGACAAAATTGAAGGTCGGTATGGAAGTTGATTGTTCGCCATACCGATACAGCAGTAGCAGGAACGTGAAATGTAGTTGGCATCGGAATCTATTCCGGATGCCGGAATCTAATACTTATTGTGCCAATTGGACGAGAGCGGCAAGCCGCTCGGGCACCCGGTAGTTGAACGCTTCAAAAAATCCGGATGCGTGTGTCTGAATTGTTACATGGTTAATTAATATAGCTGAGCGGTGGATCAAAAGCAGTTCAGCGGCGGTCATTCCGCGTGGCGTTAGTGGTTCGGGTGCTGTGTATACCTAGCTGCTTGGGGCAATGGCCCGATAAGCGAGCAAAGCCTATTTATAGGCAGGCAGCCCCCCCAACGTCCGGAATCCGCCGGTGAATGAGGTCATGCACGTCTTGCGCCAGAACGGTAAAGCACCCTGTACGGCGCCAGAAGGGCTCGAAAGAGCCGGTGCTGCGAACAACGCAGCCGCGTGAACTCCGCCGATCCACCAGATTTACCCGTATTCCAAGCCGCCCCGGGTCCGTACCCGGCGCGGCGTTATGCGGTGCAACATGCCCAAACGGGTTGCGACGACCACGGAAGCGACTATGACCAAATCCACCGGCAAATCCTCCTCTGCAATTGATGCGGCCGAAACCCAGGCTGTGGCGCCCAAGCGCGCCGTCAGCATGGCCGCGGAAAAAGCGCCCGCCAAGACGGCGGTGAAGGTCGCCAAGCCCGCTGTCAAGACGGCCGCCAAAAAGGCAGCCAAGACGGCCGTTGCCGCGGACAAGCCTGAAAAGGTGACGAAGGCCCGCGCCAAGAAGGCCGAAGACAAGCTTGCCGACCTGGTCGGCAGCGCACGCCCCGCACCGAGCGGTCGCCGTCCGGGCCGCCCCGCCAAGAACGCCAACAACGACTCCGATGGTTTCGACGATCCGATGGACGGCGAAGGCGAAGTCCTGCCCGACCTGAAGCCGCCGAAGCGCGGCGGCAAACGTGGCAAGGCCGATCCCAAGGATCTGATCGCCCGCGGTCCCGTCACGCCGGAAGAATACGAAGCGCGCCGCAATCGCCTGAAGCAGCTGATCAAGCTGGGCAAGGACCGCGGCTACCTGACGTACGGCGAAATCAACGACCATCTGCCCGACGATCTGGTCGACGCGGAAGCCATCGACGGCATCATCAGCACCTTCAGCGACATGGGTATCGCGGTCTATGACCAGGCGCCAGATGCCGAAACCCTGTTGATGAGCGAAAACGCGCCGGTGGCGTCCAACGACGACGACGTCGAAGACGAAGCCGAAGCCGCGCTCACGACCGTGGACTCCGATTTCGGCCGCACCACCGACCCGGTCCGCATGTACATGCGCGAAATGGGCTCGGTCGAGCTGCTGACCCGCGAAGGCGAAATCGAAATCGCCAAGCGCATCGAAGACGGCCTGAAGCACATGGTCATGGCCATCTCGGCCTGCCCGACCACCATCAACGAAATCCTGGCCCACATCACCCGCGTGCGTGAAGGCCAGGCGCAGATCGACGAAGTCGTCGACGGCCTGGTCGATCCGGAAGACGGCGAAGAATACGCCGGCGCCGGTGTCACCGCGGACGAAGACGAAAGCGACGACGGCCCCGCCGGCGGCATGTCCAGCAAGCAGCTGGAAGACCTGCGCGTCAAGGCTCTGGCCAAGTTCGACGAGGTCAACAAGCAGTTCGACAAGATGCGCCTGTCGTACGAGAAGGACGGCTACAAGTCGGACATCTACGTGCGCGCCCAGGAATCCATCCAGAACGAACTGATGGGCATCCGCTTCACCGCCAAGATGGTGGAAAAGCTGGCCGACACGCTGCGCAACCAGGTTGAAGAAGTCCGTCAGCTTGAGCGCGCTGTCCTGCATACGTGTGTGGACCGGGCCGGCATGCCGCGCCTGCACTTCATCAAGGTGTTCCCCGGCAACGAAACGAACCTGCAGTGGGTCGTCGACGAAGTGGCCGCTGGCCATCCGTACGCCGAAACGCTGGAGCGCCAGATTCCCGCCGTGCAGGAACTGCAGCAAAAGCTGATCGACCTGCAAACGCGCGTCGTGCTGCCGTTGAAGGACCTGAAGGACGTCAACAAGCGCATGGCCACCGGCGAAGCCAAGGCTCGCAAGGCCAAGCGCGAAATGACCGAAGCCAACCTGCGTCTGGTGATCTCGATCGCCAAGAAGTACACGAACCGTGGCCTGCAGTTCCTGGATCTGATCCAGGAAGGCAACATTGGCCTGATGAAGGCCGTGGACAAGTTCGAATACCGTCGCGGCTACAAGTTCTCGACCTACGCAACGTGGTGGATCCGTCAGGCCATCACGCGCTCCATCGCCGACCAGGCACGCACCATCCGTATTCCGGTTCACATGATCGAAACGATCAACAAGATGAACCGCATCAGCCGTCAGATTCTGCAGGAAACCGGCGCTGAGCCGGATCCCGCGACGCTGGCGCAGAAGATGGACATGCCCGAGGACAAAATCCGCAAGATCCTGAAGATCGCCAAGGAACCGATCTCCATGGAAACGCCCATCGGTGACGACGACGATTCGCACCTGGGTGATTTCATCGAAGACACGTCCACGCTGGCGCCTTCGGATGCAGCGCTGCATGGTTCGATGCGCGACGTGGTCAAGGAAGTGCTAGACTCTCTGACCCCGCGTGAAGCCAAGGTCCTGCGCATGCGTTTCGGTATCGAAATGAGCACCGACCAGACCCTGGAAGAAGTGGGCAAGCAGTTCGACGTCACGCGCGAGCGCATCCGCCAAATAGAGGCTAAAGCGCTGCGCAAGCTGCGTCACCCCAGCCGGGCCGACAAGCTGAAGAGCTTCCTGGAAGGGCAGTAAATTTCCTGGGCCTCTAGCTCATGCCTGGTTAGAGCAGCGGACTCATAATCCGTTGGTGCCGAGTTCGACTCTCGGGGGGCCTACCAAGAATTGACGCGGGTTTGCATGAAGTTCATGCAGCCCGCGTTTTCTTTTGTGTGGGGAATTTTTTGCCAATCTGGCTGAGCGCAGTTTTGATGGCATTCGTGTTGTGGAGCTGAGCCCGCTGGACCGGGTCCAGCGCCACTTTGGGCAATATGGAGGTCGATGTGTCTTGGGAGGGCAAGCACAGGCCGATCCTGCACGACCAAGTCCAGGTGGTGGAGGCCATGCACTCGGCGCTGCCGTGGCAAGAGCGCATGATGATCATCGCCGAGTACCCGCAAAGGAACGCCAAGTTCGGCGGCCTGGATCCGAAAAGCCGGCGCAAGGCCGCGCGCGCTTGCATCGCCACTACGGCAGGCGTGGCGCTGATGGAAACCGAATAAAAACTGTACCTAAACTGTTCCGCGGCCAGGTCGAAAGGAGGCTGCCGTGAAGAACGCGAAGGAAGTGATTGACCTACTGGCCGTCTACCCTGGGCGATGGTTCGAGACGAAGCAGATCATCAACCATGTGGACGCGAGGGCCGACACTCGGCAGCGCGCGGTCCTGCGCACCGGAGTCCGGCGTGTCTTAGTCGCACAGGAAGAGTGCGTGCAGATCAGCAGCACCAGAGACGACGCCAGCGCCCGCGTGCACGCCGAGTATTGGTGGCCCGTCCTAACATCGGTTCCTGGTAAATACTTTCAACAATCATCACTATACGCGCGGGGCTCTTGCGCCCTGAAGAACCGACGCTCCGAGCGAAAGCCGGCGCTTTCGTTTGATCCTTCGCATGGACTTTGCTGTACGCGACAGCAATACTTTTCCTGGCTTGCAATGCCGCAATCCAACCATCAGGAGAAGCACATGCTGATTGAAGGCTTTTGGAAGGTGGATTTCGCTGCGTCTATCCCTGGCGCTGGTGGTGTCGTCGTGCTGGAGAATGGAACTATCCGCGGCGGCGATAACCAGATGATCTATAGCGGCTCATACAGTTTGTCTGGATCCGATCCTAACGCCAAGATGAGCATGACGGGCGAACTCTCGGTGCGCGCGTACGTAGACGGCGCAAACAGTGTGTTCAACACGGGGTCCCGGCCGTTTACCCTGAAGCTGAATGGCACCACCGATGGTTCGTCATTCCGCCTTACTGGTGCCTCGCCGGTCGGAGGACAAGGAATCGTCATCGCCGGCAAGTTCATCGCGCCGCTGAACTTCTAAGACAGCCGCATTATCTTTGAGCCGCCTCTGGGCGGCTTTTTTGTTTCCAGAGAGCGGGGCTAGAGAAAACCATCCACCGTCGCGCTGCTGAGTACGTGCGGAGTGATCGCTTGGAACATTTACGGCGCAAACCAGTACCGCGACGCCGACGACGCCAGACTGGCGGAAATCGAGAAGCGCCAGGCGGCCATCTAGCGCGCCTGACAGGAGGAAAGAGACCGTGCTGATGCCAAATACCGCAGCGCCGTCCTGGCGTGACAACAAGCTGAGTCGAAGCTGACTCAAGCGGAGCGCGATCGTGATGCCGCGTTCGCTCCGAGTTGGCGGGTTGCTCAAGCAGTTTAATGGCCGGCGGACCGGGACACCAACGCCGTCGGCGGACCTGATGGCGCCGGCCCCGATTGGATCGGCCTATTTGGAGGTGTCTCGGCCAAGTTCAAAGCCTCGGACGACGACTTGGCGAGGTGGGAAAGGATGTTGCAGGATGGGCTGATCAGATGAACGGGCTTCAGGATTACGCGAGGGCCATCGGGGCTACCAAGTAGCATTCGCTCATGCGATGATGACCACGACAGCGCCGGGTAGGCGCTACTGCGTGCGAGGTTCCCCGATGAGCGATACCCCGAAGGATGGCAATACCCAGCGGCCAACCCCGCCTCAAGATCCCGAGCGGCCGGTAACTCCTCAGCCCAAGGACGCGCCAGACGCGCCGCGTCGCATGCGGTGGCCGGCCGATTTCCCAGCCAAGCATTGACCTCTACTTTTCCACGGTGCCCTTAGATCTAGCTGGGCGCGTCTGGTTACGCTTCACGAACAGAAATATCGAAATCCTTTCCCATAGTTCGCAAGGCCGCTGAGATCGTGTCGATCCTCGTGGAGTGCCCAAGATTGACGATGCGGGTGACATCTTGAGGAAGGGTGTCAAGCGGCGTGCCAGCTCGGCGGGTGTGTTGCGCTGAGCCAGCATCTCATTTAGCAGAAGTACCTTCGCCCACACGCTCGGGGGAGGGGAATGAGTACTCCAGCGTCTCCAGGGGTGGACGGAAGAGGAACGGGTCCGCGGTGGCCACTGTGACGACGAGCTTTTCGGAAGGCTACGAAAGAAACCTGAGCAATCAGGTACCGCAGCCGCCAGCAATGGCGGCTGTTTTGTTTTTGGCGTCCAGGCGTACGAGAAGGCTCAATGACCGCGCATCGTTGACCGTTCCGTATTGGTAACCCCGCGTAACACTTCCTCGTCCAAAAGGACTATTCCTCAATAATCCTCGAAACCGCCCACGGCTGTGGGCGATGAGGGGAGGGCCCATCCGCCCCGTCCGATGTTTGGCATGTGCTGATACCGAAGCCCGATCGGAGGAAGTTTCATGAAAAACAACGCTCTGCACGCCGGTGTGCTTTCTCGCTCGTCGCTGCTCCCTCTCCTGGCATTTCCTTGGCTATCGGCCGCTCAGATCACCATCGAGGGCGGGCAGACGGTATCCGTCCCGGGCACGCAGGCCTCCCCCTGGAACATAAATACTTCTCTCCTTGTCGGTAACGCGGGAACCGGCACGCTGAATGTGTTGAGTGGCGGCCTGGTGAGCAGCCCCGACGCTTATCTGGGGGGTATTTCCGGCGGCGCCGGCTTGGTCTCGGTGACCGGACCGAACGCGCGATGGGAGGTGTCCTTCAACGGTTTAAGCATGCTGAATGTAGGGTGGAGTGCGGCAGGGACGCTGACGGTTGCCGGTGGCGGCGTGGTCCAGAGTCAGCGCGCCACCCTCGGGGAATTCGACGATGGCGTAGGCGTTGTGACCGTCACTGGTGCGGGCTCGCAATGGATAAACAATCAGCTGCTCTTCATCGGGATGTCGGGTGTGGGGAGTTTGAACATCGCCGACGGCGGCTATGTTTCGACGGGTTCAGGCTCCATTGGCGTCTTTGGCGGCAAAGGAGCGGCGACGGTTAGCGGGGCCAATTCTCAGTGGCTTTCCGCCTCGCCCATTCAGATTGGCTCGTTCGGAAGTGGCAGCCTGACGATCTCCGAAGGCGGGAAGGTGATCGCTCCCGGCGCGTTGATAGGCTCGACAGCTTCCGGGATCGGCAAGCTTGTCATCGGCAGCGATGCGGGCACTGCGCCGGTCGCGCCTGGCACGCTGGAAACCACGCGCGTTTCATTTGGCCCGGGCGACAGCCGTGTGATTTTCAATCACACGTCTTCCAGTTATGAGTTCGATGCGACGATCAACAATGGCGCCAACAATGCCGCGGGGTCCAATACTGGATTGGTCGGCGGCGGGCGGCTCGAAGCGATGGAGGGGCGCACGATCCTGAATGCGGAACACGGGGACTTTACGGGTGTCGCGCGAATAGGCGGCGCGGGCATTCTTCAGGTCAATCGCGATCTGTCGGGCGCGTCGATGCAGATTCTTACGGGCGGTACGTTGGAAGGGCGCGGACGGGTGGGCAGTGTCGTCAACGCAGGCACCGTATCGCCCGGGGCATCGTTGGGCACGCTGACCATCAGCGGAAACTACACGGGTAGCAGCGGTTCGTTGCTGCAACTGGAGACGGTGCTTGGCAATGATGCGTCGCCCGCTGACAAACTGGTTGTGACAGGCAATGTTGCGGGCAATACCGCTGTCAAAGTCACCAACCTGAGTGGCAGCGGGGCGCAGACGGTAAACGGCATTCGAGTTATAGAGGTCGGCGGCGCGTCGCCCGCAAATGCCTTCACCCTTCAGGGCGATTACCGGGCCGAAAACGGTCAGCAAGCCGTGATCGCCGGCGCGTATGCGTACACGCTTGAACAGGGCGGAAGCGAGACGCCCGCGGACGGTCACTGGTACCTCGTATCCGAGTTCAGGGAGCCCGGGACGGCTCCCGAACCGGAACCAGGGCCCGGACCCATTCCGGAACCCGAACCCGGGCCTGGCGCACCGGTGGAGGAAATTCCCGGCATGCCCGAAGAGGGGCCGCGCTATCAGCCTGGCATACCGCTTTTCGAGCAGTATCCCCAGGTGCTCGCTTCCCTCAATACGGTGCCGACGTTGCAGCAACGCATCGGAAACCGGTTCTGGCGAACTGACGGTCAACTGCCCGCAGCCGGAGAAAAATACGGGGGGTGGGCTCGCATCCAAGGCTCCACCAGTTCAATGAACCCGGCACAGTCGGCGACGAAGTCGAGCCGGGATATCGATCTGTGGAAGTTGCAAACCGGCATTGACGTCGTGGCGAACCGCCGGCCGGATGGGTCGATGCTGGTGGCCGGCGTGAATCTTTCCCATGGCAACGCGTCCGCCGATATCGCGTCTCCGTATGGCCGGGGCAAGATCGACACGACCGGCACGGGCGTGGGCGCCAGCCTGACGTGGTACGGGGCCAGCGGGTTCTACGTGGATGGACAATTGCAGGCCATGTGGTTCGACAGCGATATCTCGTCGCGCACGATCGGGCGTGATGAGGTGAAGGGCAACAACGGAAACGGCGTCGCCATCTCGGTGGAGACGGGCTATCGCTATGACATCGGCAAGGGGTTCTCGCTGACTCCGCAGGCGCAGTTGATTCGGTCTCGCGTGGACTTCGACAGTTTCACGGACCCGTTCGGCGCGAAGGTGCGGCTTGACGATGGCGACAGTCTGACCGGACGTTTAGGCGTGTCGCTCGACTATGAACCTGAATCTTCTGGTGCAAGGGGCGCGGCGGGGCGAACGCATGTGTACGCCATCGCGAATCTCTATAACGAGTTCATGAATGGCACAAACGTCAACGTGGCTGGCGTGTCTTTTAGAAGCCGGGATGAGCGTCTGTGGGCCGAGCTTGGCGTCGGTGGAACCTATCTGTGGAACAAGGGGCGCTACGGTGTGTATGGCAACCTGAGCGTAGCCGGCGCCACCAACAACATGAGCGACAACCATTCCGTGGGCGGCATGATCGGATTTCGCGTGCAATGGTAGGGACCGTCCAAGGCTCGTACGCGAAAGGGCAATAGCTCCCGCGAATAGCAAAGCCCCGCCAGCAGACCCCCCAAATTGAAGAGCGCCCCAGCTCAAGATGAGTCTGAGGCGCTCCTGCCCGGCTTCGCACGCGATGGGTGTCAGACAGCCCGGCAACTCAAATCTACTGCTGGCAATCCGGCCCGGCAATAGGGGAAACCCTTGCGATAAACGGGGTTGAATCATCTTCTTCTCCAGGTTCCCCGACGGGCGCGCGCGTCAAGATGCGGGGGCGAATTTGTCCGTCTCGGCATCCACGAATTGTCCGCCGACCGCGGGCTGGCGACACTGGCCTCCACGTTCATTGCACGGGAGAGCAGACATGTGGGGGCATCGAAAACGCCAGTTGGGCCAAGGTATGACCGAGTACATTGTCGTGGTGGCGCTGGTCGCCGTCGCGGCAATCGCGGTCTATCAGTATTTCGGACAAGTGGTGCGTTCGCAGACGGCAGCGATGGCCCGCGAGCTGGCCGGCGAAGATGGCAGCACGCAATCCAAAGCCGCGCAGCAGGCGGCCCAGAAGGCCGCCGCGCAGACCAAGGCGCGGTCGCTCAAGTCATTTACCGGCAATGCCGAGATCGCGAATTGAGGGCGCATCCCATCATGTTCGCCGATCAACAGCGCGGCCAAGCCCTGGTCTTGGGTATCGTCATTGCGGCCGTCGGTGCGGCGTCGCTGGTGGTCCTGTACAACTTTGGCCAGACCATCGAGGCTCGAAGCCGCCTCACCCATGCGGCCGACGCGGCCGCCTATAGCGGCGCGCTGGTTCAGGCGCGCGCACTCAATGCCATTGCCTACGTGAATCGCAGTCAGATCGCGCATCAGGTTGCCATGGCACATCTGGTGACGTTGGGGGCGTCCGCGCACTATCTCGATGCGATGCAATCGCAGCGCCAGCGAGGCAATCCGCCGGCCAGCCTGATCGCCATGCTTTTCGGACCCGACGCCGGGGCGGCCTATCAGGGCGCGCGGGGGCCTTCGAATGCCGAAGGCCGGCTCGCCTCTGCTTTCGCGCAACACGATCGCGTCGTGCATCAGGTGCTGGAAATGGCGGCGCGAGAGATTGTGGGTGACCTTACGGCATCACGGGATCGTGCAATGCGTGAGGTGCTGGCTGCCAACTATCCGGCGATCGGTGAGATCAACGCTGGCGGGGCGTCCGCTGCTGCGTCGCCAATTGATCTGAGACTGCTGACCGACGGGTGGCCTGGCTACACGGAGCGCCACGCCGCGACGCGCAAGGCCGGCTTGCGCCCTGCAACGGAAGACGCGGTGGCTCGCTATGGGTTCCTGGATCGCCGCAACGACACACGTCGCAATCCTTGGGCCGTCAGCTCACGTTGTCCCTTGCATCGGCACGAGCTCAGGCGGCGCGGTTCGACGTGGCTGGGACCGGACGGCCATTGGGGCGCGTTGGACACGCAGTCCTACCACGCGCTGCGCTCGAACCGCTGGATCGGCTGCTATTTTCGCGAGTACGCGATGGGATGGGGAACCGTGCAGGGCGAAAAAAGCCGTGCCCCAGACGACGTGGAATATGTCGAGGATCCGCCCGCGGACTTTTCGCAGGAGGACTTCTGGCGGTGGGTCGAGCACGCCACCTCGTGGAACATCTTTGACGGGGCCACCAATCCGATGGCGAACTCCTACGCCATGGCGTCGACCCGGCGCTGGCCGGGGCGCGGACTGCCGGCGTATCGGGAAGTCGCGTCGAAGCGTCTTGCTGAGCCCTTACGGTTTGCCATTGCGGTCAGCCTGGATTCCTCCGTCGTTAAAACCACGGATGCCGACAGTGCCGTCACCGCGCCAAATGGTCAGTTTCGCTACACCGCATTGGGGCGGACCGGCGCCGTCACGGTCAGCACGGCGGCCGAGACGCACTTTGCGCGGCCGGAACGGCCCGCCGACGGCAGGTCGGAACTGGCCACGCTCTTTCGGCCCTATTGGCAGGCTCGCCTGTCCGCGCTTACGCAGCAGGAAGCCGTGCAGGCCGGGAGGCTTCGATGAAGAGGCGCGGGTCAACCGAACGCGGGCAGGCGGTGGTCGAGGCGTTGCTGATGTTGCCGCTGATGGCAGTGCTGCTCTGGGCGGTCTCCGATATCGGCGCCATGCAGTTCTCGGCGCAGCGCACCACGCAAGCCAGCCGGCAGGCTGCCATGGCGGTGGCCTTGGGGCAGTCGGCGGCAACGCTGCGTGCGCCGTCAGGAATGGTCCTGACTGACGCGGCCCAGAGTTGGCCGGGGAACGCCGCGGCCGGCGCCGCGGCGTTGCAGAACGACTGGTTCGGCGGGGCAATGCAGTTGTTGTCCGTGCGGACCCGTTCGCTGCCGCTTCCGGGGAACGCCATGTTTGGATTGCCGATCTCGCGTCACATCAGTATCGCAAGCGGAGCGGGCTATGCGCATGGCGACGCCGACGCGCAACGACGCGTGGGCGCATCGTCGGCAGGGTGGTTGCAGGCCGGCCGCACGTCGCTGGCCGAGGCCGAGCGCATGCAGCGTCAAGTCAGCAAGGTCGAGGTCCCATGGGGGCGGCCTGCGTTATCGCTGGATTGGCTTTCGGCGTGGCATGACGTGGTGCCGAATGATCGGCTTGGCAAGCGTGCGGAGGACGGAAGATGAATCGGGCACGAACGTTTCCCAAGCGGTGGGGCATGTGGCGCCGCGTTGGTTTGCTCGCTGTCGGCGTTGGCCTGTGCGGTGGATTGTTGCTGCCTCAGCGCGCCAGTGCGTCAGCGGGCGTCCTCAGTCTTGAGGGCCTGCGATTGCCCGCGGGGGCTGTGCGCGAGCGCCTGGCGGACCGGATGTGGCTGCACGGGATGCCGGCGCAGGTATGGGTGCTCGATGTGCCCCAAAGCCCGTCGGCCGTAGCCAAAACGCTGGCTGCCCAGCAGCCTGCATTGGCAGATCTGCACGTGCTGCCCGGACAACTCGTCTTGTCCGGCCGCGTCGGCAATGACCGCTGGGTTGCGCAATTGGAAAGTGCTGGAATGGACCGTACTGTCGGCAGCCTTTCGGCGATCAGTGTTCGTGCAGCTCCCACCGCGCAGTTGCCCGGGTGGCTGCCGAAGGGCGCGCGCGTCAAATCGGATGTCGCCGTGATGGAGTCCGGCGTCAAGGTTTCCGACCGCATCTGGCAGTACGCGGTGCCGCCGCAAAAACTGGCCGAACTCCTCGATGCCGGAATGCGGCGGGCGGGATGGGTTCAGCAGGGCGATGGCGCCGATCAATGGTGGGCGCGTGAACGCGAGCGGATGAAGCTGTGGTTGGTGCCTTTGGACGGCGGCAGCGGGCTGCGTGCACTGGGGTGGGCGCCATGAATCCCTGGATCATTCGCGGCGCCGCGCGGCTGCGCCGTACCGGCGTATACGGATTGGCCGTGCTGGCAGGACTGGTGGCCGCCTGGGCCGTGCGGGAACACGTCCAGCAGCGCGTCCAGGCGCTGGAGGCCGAGGCGCACACGCCGTCGGTCAGTCGCTTGGTGGCTGCTTATGACCTGCCGGCCGGCACGCTACTCGAAGAGGTGCACCTTGCTGTGCGCCAGATTCCGCAGCCCTGGGCGCCGGGGGCCAGTGTGGATCCCCTTGAGGTCGGCAGCGTGATCGGCGCCACGCTTCTTGCTGAAGTCGCGCATGGCGAACCCCTGCTCAGAAGTTTCATGACCTTCGAAGCGCCGCAGCCCTCGCTGGCGGCGCGGCTCCGAGCGGGGCAGCGCGCTCTCACGGTTGCCGCCACGGATCTCGGCGGGCTGGCGGACATGCTGAAGGGCGGCGACGCGATCGACATCTATGTGACCTTCAATCACCGCCAACGCGAGCTCACCGTGCCGGTGCTGCAGAGCATGCGCGTCCTGACCGTCGGGGGCGAGGACGGCGCTGGCAACATCACCTTGGCGGCGACGCTCGATGAAGCCATGCGGTTCATCGCCGCGCGGCAGGCTGGGGTGTTGACTGCAATGTTGCGTCATCGCGATGACGCAGCATCCGTGAACCCCGCCGCGCAAAGCGATCTGGCTTCGCTTATCGGACTGGACGCTGAACCCAAGCCCGCGCCGGGCGTTGCCATTCTTTATGGCGATCGCCTGGACGCGTGGGCAAGCATCGACTCGGAGGGGCCATGACGCCAATAAGAGCTTTCCTGGTCTTCGTGCTGTGCCTGGTTTGCCACCCCGCATGGTCTGACACCCAGACATTGGAACTGCAGGTCGGCGAGACCCGCGTGTTGCCGCACCCTGGCGTGAGGCGGGTGGCCATCGGCAATAGCCAGGTGGTCAACGCCGTGGCTGCCGAAGGGCGCGAGATCGTGGTGTTCGCAAGGGCGGAAGGCGTGTCGTCCGTGCATGTCTGGGCAGGCCGCGATCGCATCGCGGCCTACGAGCTGCGCGTGGTGGCCGCCGGTACGCCGCGCTTGCGCGAAGAGGTTCTTAGCCTGCTCTCCCGCATTCCGGGTGCGCGAAGCTCGAGCGTGGGCGGCCGCATTTTGATCGAAGGCGACGATCTGTCCGACGATGACCGCTCGCGCATCGCGGCGCTGGCGGACCGGTATCCGGAGGTCGTGGATTTCACGGGACAGGTCGGGTGGGACCGCATGGTGCTGCTGGACGTGCAGGTGGTCGAAATTCCCACGTCGCGGCTGCAGGAGTTTGGCGTGCGCTGGGATGGCCTGACGCAGGGGGGCGTCAATGCAGGATTGGCGTGGGATGGCGGATCTCGTGGCCGCATGACCCGGCCGGGCGAGCAGATCATCGAGACGGCGGCACCGGTCTCGTCGGCCGCGGGTTACTTCGGCGTCAACGCGTTGCTGTCGGCACGTATTGCCGCGCTGGCGCAAACCGGAGAAGCGGTCATGCTCGCGCAACCGCAGCTTCTTGCCCGAAGCGGCGCGAGCGCGACCTTTCTTGCAGGCGGGGAAGTGCCTTACGCTTCCACCGATGCGCAAGGCAATCCCACCACGCTATTCAAACCCTATGGCGTGTCGCTGAACATCACGCCTCGGATCGACCGCAACGGCGTCATCCGGTCGCTCATCGAAGTGGAGGCCAGTTCAGTCGACACCTCGCTAAGCCTTCCGGGCGGCCCGGCGCTGCGGACACGCCGCGCGTCCACCGAGTTCAATGTGCGTTCCGGCAACACGCTTGTCATCGGCGGCTTTCTCTCGCGCGAGCAGGGCTCCGACGTCAGCGGCTTGCCGGGTCTGCGGAACATCCCGATCCTGGGCGCGTTGTTTTCCTCTACCCGCTATCAGCGCCGCGAGACCGAACTGGCTATCTTCGTGACGCCAAAGATCGTGTCGCAGGGCGAGCCCGCCATGGCGGATCGCGTTCGGCGCGGACGCGAGATGCTTGAGTCGACGTTTCCGGATCCTCCCCAACTGGGAACGGCGGTGCCTTCCGATGCGGCTGGGTGGGATCCCTACGCGGGCGCCGGCTCGCAATGGGTCACGCGTTCGGCGGGTGCAGGTTCGACATTGGCGAAAGGGCCGTGATGCTCAATATTGAACTGACCTTTGAGGACGCCGCGCAGCAGCAGCTCAAGCTGCCCGCGCCGGTGCTGATTGGAAGGGGCGCTGATTGCGCGTTGCGGATTCCAACCTGGAGGATCGGCCGGCAACATGCCCGGCTGGTTTGCGAAGCAGACGTCATCGTCCTGGAAGACCTGGGTACGCTGGCGGGTACGATGGTCAACGGCGTCAGGGTGGTGCGGCACGCGCCGGTGCTGCCTCACGACGAGATCCTTATCGGGCCTTGCAGGCTACGCGTGTCGAGGCTTGCGCCCCAGGCAGCCGATCGCGTCGACACTCCGGATGCCGCGCCTCGGGGCGCCGCGCAATCC
Organism: Achromobacter sp. GQ309; assembly: GCF_059759315.1. NCBI lineage: Bacteria > Pseudomonadati > Pseudomonadota > Betaproteobacteria > Burkholderiales > Alcaligenaceae > Achromobacter > Achromobacter sp. GQ309. The sequence goes on along the minus strand of NZ_JCAXDP010000007.1, from coordinate 307,221 downwards.
GGACAACCTCCAACGTACGATGCTGTTTGCGTCCCGGCGGCGGCTTCGCCGGCCCCCGCTCATCGGTTGCACGACCGCCGCCGCCTCCATGCGGCCCTGCTGAACGCGTTGGACCTGCGCCGGCGCGATGTGGCCGGGATGAGCGATGGCATGCTCCGCGCCGAGGCCGAGCGTCTTTTGATGCAGATCGTGGCCACGGACGCCGAACTTCCGTCGCAAGCTGACAAGGCGGCGCTCTGCCGCGAGGTGCTGGATGAAGCGGTGGGGCTCGGGCCGCTGGAACCGTTGCTCGCTGCGCCGGATATCACGGAAATCATGGTCAACCGCTACGACGAAATTTACGTCGAGCGTGCGGGCCGCCTGTGGCGCGAACCGGCTGCGTTCACCAGCGAGCAATCGGTGCGCTGGGTGATCGAACGCATCGTGACCCCATTGGGACGCCGCATCGATGAAAGTTCTCCGATGGTGGATGCGCGGCTGCCCGATGGGTCACGGGTGCACGCCATCATTCCGCCCGTGGCGATGAAGGGCGCCAGCCTGACCATCCGGAAGTTTCCGCAGCGGCGGCCGCAGATGCCAGACCTGATTGCGCTGGGCGCGCTGAGCGACCCGATGGCACGATTTCTGTCGCTATGCGTCAGGATGCGCAAGAACCTGGTCGTGTCGGGCGGTACGGGTTCCGGCAAGACGACGCTGCTGAACATCCTGTCGAACGAGATTCCTGACGGCGAGCGCGTGGTCACGATTGAAGACGCGGCGGAGTTGCGGCTGCACCATGCGCATCTGGTCGCGCTGGAGGCGCGGCCGGCAAACCAGGAAGGCAGGGGCCGAGTCGACATCCGGGAACTCGTGCGCAACGCGTTGCGTATGCGGCCGGACCGCATCGTGGTGGGCGAGTGCCGGGGCGCCGAGGCGTTCGACATGCTGACGGCCATGAATACGGGCCATGAAGGCTCCCTGACCACACTGCACGCCAATTCTCCACGGGACGCCTTGGCCCGGTTGGAATCCATGATTTTGATGGCGGGGCTGGACCTGCCGCTGTCGGCGGTCCGCGAACACATTGCCGCCAGTGTGGACGTGGTCGTGCAGCAGGCGCGGTTGTCGGATGGACGCCGGGTCATCACCGCGATCGTTGAAGTGGCAGGCATGGAAAGCGGCCGCATTCAGTTGCAGGACCTGTTCGGCTTTGATCGAGCCCATGGGTTTCGCGGATGCGGCGCGCTACCTGGATTCGCGCAGGAATGGGGGGACAAGGGCGTAAGCCTGGATACCGCATGGTTTTCGGACTCGGCGGGCCGGGTGCCTGACTTCGGCGCTTTTGCGCAGGGCTTGCCATGATCTGGCTTGCGGCAGCGGCCGCCATGGTGTGCGCCGGGTTGCTGGCGTGGCGTGCGCAGAACTGGTTTGCGCCGGCGCTTCGGCGCTACCGCGAGGTCTACACCCAGGACGCGAGCGTGCGCTTGAGCGAAGTGTTTTTGTTCATCGACCCGCGCCAATTGTGGGTGGGCGCAGTTGGCTGCGGTGTAGCGGCCGCGGTCGCCGCGTTCACGGCCACCGGCAGCGCGCTGGCGGCGGTCTTGTTCGCTCTCCCGTCGGCGCGGCTGCCACGAATGGTTGTAGAAGGTTTGCGGCGACGGCGTGCGCGACGCTTTGAAGCGCAATTGCCCATGGCGCTGTTGATGCTGGCATCCGCGTTGCGGGCCGGCGTGGCCATGACGACCGGTTTGCGCCATGTCGTGGAACAGAGCAGCGCACCGCTCGCTCAGGAGTTCGGTCTGATGCTACGGGAACAGCGTCTGGGCGTGCCGTGGGACGTTGCGCTGGACAACCTGCAGGTCAGGATGCCGGCTGACTCGACCTCGCTGGTGGTGGCGGCAATGCGCATCGCGGCAAAGACCGGCGGCAATCTGGCGGAAGCCCTGGAAAGCATCGCGCAGACATTGCGTGTCCGCCTTCAATTGCAGGCAAAGCTGCTGGCGTTGACGTCCCAGGGGCGGCTGCAGGCATGGATCGTGGGCGCATTGCCTTTGCTGCTGCTGGCGGTGCTCGACCGGTTGGAGCCGGAAATCATGGGATTGTTGTGGCATACGCCGATGGGGTGGGGCGTGCTGGCCATCGTGGCGGTGCTGGAGACGGCCGGCGTGCTGCTGATCCGGCGAATCATGCGGATTGATATCTGAGCGGGGGCGGGATGTGGCTATACCTGAGCATGTCCGCGACGGCGGCCGGGACGGCCTGGCTTGCGTGGGTGCTGTTGAGACCGTTGTTGAAGGCGGAACAGAATGCGGCGCGCGCCATGCCGTGGTGGTGGCGCGTCGCATGGCCCTGGATCGCCGCGGTGGCGCCGTTGGCGGGTCGGCTCTGCTCGTGGCGGTGGCGGCTACGGCTGGACCAGGCAATAGAACGGGCGGCGTTGCCGCGGGAAGTCGGGTATGCGCACATCGCGGCGTTGTGCGCTAGCGCGGCTATCGCTGCCGGCGGCATGGCCGCCGCCGGAGCGCTTGCGCTGGCGCCGCCGGGCGACGCGGCGCTGCTGCCCTGGGCGCTGGCGTGTGCGCTGGCCGCCGGCATGGCGCCGGCGTTGTGGTTGAAGGGGCTGGGTGCGCAGCGATGCCGCGCCATCGAACGGGATCTGCCCTTCGTGTTCGACATGATGACGCTGTGCGTCGAAGCGGGCTTGAGCGTGCAGGGCGCGCTGCAATTGGCTGCACAAAGCGGTCCGCCGGGTGTGCTGCGCGACGCGCTCACGGATGCCCTGACAGAAATGCGGGCGGGCGTGTCCAGAACCGTGGCGATCAAGACATTGGCCGAGCGCAGCAACAGCGCGCTGGCGCGAAACTGGGCGGCGGCTCTGGCGCAGGCGGAGGCGCTTGGGGCCAGCCTGGGGCCGGTCTTGCGCGCGCAAGCGGCGCAATGCCGCAGCGATCGCCACACGAGGGCCGAGCAACTGGCGATGCAGGCGCCGGTGAAGATGCTGCTGCCGTTGATCGGCTGCATCTTTCCGTGCACGTTCATCGTGCTGGCGTTTCCGATTGCGGTTCAGTTGTTGCAGAGCGTGCAATGAGCCGCCCCACGCCATTATGCGAAGGGCGCTTGCGGTTGCTGACCGTGAAGCGGTGGTGTGGGCGTATGCGTGGGTTGCTGGGGCGGGCCCCGCCGGGGCCGCGGGCAGGCGTGCTACTGACTCCCTGCGCCGCGGTGCATACGTTCGGCATGCGTTACGCCATCGACGTGGCGTTTATCGGCCGGGACGGCCGGGTGGTGGGATTGCGCCGGGCGCTTGCGCCGTGGCGGGTGACGCTATGCCTGCGCGCCGTTGCCGTTGTCGAGATGCGTGCCGGGGTTATTGATGCCGAACACGGAGGTATAGGCCGGATAGAAGCTGCAGTACAGGACGCCGCCCGCCGCGATGTTGAACGGAATCTGCAGCGTGCCGGCAAATTGGGGCGATAAACCGACGGCAACCAGCAATCCGGCGCACAGGTCGATGAACAGGAACACCATGATCCAGCAAACGCCATACACCATGAACGGCAGCTTGTTGCGCCAGCACGCGATGCCGGAGAAGAACAGGGCTTGCGTCAGGCGCAGGCCGTGCCAGGCCACCAGCACGGGTGCGTGCCAGAACAGCGCCGCGATCACCACGTAGCAAATTGCGAACAGCATCAGCGGCATGGCCATGGCCGACAGGATTGGCTCCATGCTCTTTTCGACCGAGGCGATGCGCATGCCTTCCATCATCGAATCGGAAAAGGGCAGGAAGATGGCCAGGCCTGTCACCAGGCAAAGGCCGGCATACAGCAGACCCATCAGGAACAGCTTGCGGAACACGCCGGGCTGCTTGAGCGGCTTGCCCCACATGGACGGCAGCATGACGCGGTCGGCCTCGACGTGCTTGCACGCGGACAGCGTCATCAGGGTGATGATGGGCATCAGGGCCACGACCAGCATCGGGCCGACCGGCGGCGTTGCCGATGCAAAGACGACGAGCAGGCTGATCGCCATGGCCCAGGTGAACATGGCCAGGGGTTGTTTGCGGAACAGACGGAATCCGTCGCGGACCCAAAGCCAGCCGGACGTCGCGGGTAGAAATGCTGCTTGCATGGCTCTCTAGAGGGGAGGTCTCTCAAATAGGGGATGCTGTTCCCATTATGGGGGGCGTAGCGGTTACGGCAAGACGGGCAGTTCCGAGCGGTGGCGCGCTTGCAACACTCTTTCGAAGTGGCGTGGGTCGTGCGGCTTGAGCGTCTGCGCCGGGCGGGGCAGGAAGAAGTCATACAACCGGGACAGCCAGAAACGCAGGGCTGCCGCTCGCAGCATCTGGGGCCAGACTTCGCGCTCGGCGTCCGTGAAGGGGCGCACCGCCGCGTAGGCAGCCAGCCAGGATTGCACCAGCTCGGGGATGAATTCGCCGGTGTCGCGCTCGATGCACCAGTCGTTGACGCTGACGGCCACGTCGAACAGCCAGGTGTCGCAGCCCGCGAAATAGAAGTCGATGATGCCGCCCATGAGCGGATCCTCGAAGGTGCCGGCAAAAAGGACGTTGTCCCGGAACAGGTCGCAGTGGGCGGGGCCGGACTGCAAGGCCTGCCATGCGGGAGTCTGGATGGCGGCCTGCTGGGCGGCCAGTTCGGACGTCAGCAGTTCGGCCTGGGCGGGGCTGAGAAAGGGCAGGACCTTGGGCGCGGTTTCGAGCCACCACGACAGCCCGCGCAGGTTGGGCTGGTGGATCGGAAAGTCCTGCGCCGCGACGTGGGCGCGGGCGAGGGTGGCGCCGGCGAGCGCGCAGTGGGCGGGGCCGGGGGCCGGCTCGTACCCGCCGGGCAGGCGCGACACGATGGCGCACGGCTTGCCGTGCAGCGTGGTCAAGCGGGTGCCGTCGCGCAGCGTCTGCGGCTGCGGCACCGGGATGCCGCGTTCGGCCAGGTGATACATCAGCTCAATGTAGAAGGGCAGCTGCGCCTGCGTCAGCACCTCGAACAGCGTCAGGACATATTCGCCCCGCGTCGTGTACAGAAAATAGTTGGTGTTCTCGATACCCGCCGTAATGCCTCGAAGCGAGACGAACTCGCCCAGATCGAAATGCGCCAGCAGGGCGCGCGCGTCGTCATCGGATACGGGGGTGAATACGGCCATGGATCTTCGGTATGAGGGTTGAACGGACGCGCGCACGGGCGTGCAGGGTCGCGGCGCCGCAATTTTAGACCACATGGCGGGCGGCCTCGGGCAGCGGTTCCACGTGGGGCGCCGATCCCGGCGGGCACAATGTCGCCAAGCACCGTAAAATACCGCATCCCCTTGTTTTGTAGAGTGATTCTTGGACTCCCCCGACTGGCGGCTTTGCGTCGCCCCGATGATCGACGTCACTGACCGCCACTGCCGGTACTTTCACCGTCTGCTGGCGCCGCGCGCCCGTCTGTACACCGAAATGATCACCACCGGTGCGCTGCTGCACGGCAACGTGGCCCGCCACCTGGACTTTGACGAGGCCGAGCATCCCGTCGCCTTGCAATTGGGCGGCAGCGAGCCCGACGCATTGGCGCACGCCGCCAAGCTTGGCAAGCAATGGGGCTATGACGAAATCAACCTGAATTGCGGCTGCCCGTCCGAACGGGTCCAGAAGGGCGCCTTTGGCGCCTGCCTGATGGCCGAGCCGGCCCTGGTGGCCGACTGCATGAAGGCCATGCAGGACGCCGTGGACATTCCTGTCACGGTCAAGCATCGCCTGGGACTGGACTACGACGAATCCTATGAGTTCGTGCGCGATTTCGTGGGCAAGGTCTATGACACCGGTTGCCGCGTGTTCATCGCGCATGCGCGCAATGCCGTGCTCAAGGGCCTGTCGCCCAAGGACAACCGCGAGATCCCCCCGCTGCGCTACGACGTAGTTGCGCAATTGAAGCGCGATTTTCCGGATTGCACGTTCGTGCTCAATGGCGGTCTGGCCGATGCCGGGCAGTCCGTGCAGGCGGCCGGAGCCTTTGATGGGGTGATGCTGGGTCGCGCCGCGTGGCATACGCCGCGCGTGCTGTCTGAAGTGTCAATGCAGTTGTGGCCGTCGGTGCGGCTGCCCAGCGATGCGCAGGTCGTGGACGCGATGACGGAATACGCCGCGCGTCAGGTTGCCAAGGGCGTGCCGTTGCGGGTGATGACGCGTCCGATGCTGGGGCTGGTGAATGGCCAGTCAGGGGCGCGCCGGTGGCGCCGGATGTTGTCGGATCCGGCCCTCTTGACCGCGAACAACCCGGAACTGATCTACGACGCGTGGCGCAGCCAGCGGCATGCGCCGGGTGCGCGCGACGCGACGCGCGAGGCCGCGTCCGCCGGGATGTGAATACGCAGCCGGCGCCGCAAGGGCGCCGGCGGGCTCAGGACTGGGCGGGCTCCGCGCTTTCGGCAGGCCAGTCGCGAATGTAGGCCTTCAGCATGTTGTTTTCGAACTGCTGCGCCGCGACGATGGCCTGCGCCATGTCGTAGAACGAAATGACGCCCATCAGGGTGGGGCCGTCCATGACGGGGATGTAGCGGGCGTGCTTTTCGAGCATCAGGCGCTGGACTTCGTCGGCGCTGGTGTTGGGCGAAACGCTGACCGGCGCGTCGTCCATGATGGAACGGATGGTCGTATCGCCTGCGCCGCCGTGCGCGTGCATGTGGCGGATGATTTCGCGGAACGTGAGCATGCCGGTCAGGGTGCCGAATTCCATGATGACCAGCGAGCCTATGTCTTGTTCGCTCATGGTTTGCACGGCCTGGGCCACGGGCATGTCGGGCGACGCCGTATAGAGCGTATCGCCCTTGACGCGCAAAATCTCACTGACCTTCAACATCGGTATCTCCTGGGGCGGACTGCGCCCTATGCTTTGCTATTTCTTGTTCGCTTCCAGTTGCAACACTGGGGCGACTCCATTTCCGGTATTTTGCGCTTCTCCGCAGAGTTCTTCCAGCGTTGGCGTGGTTTGCGGCGAATTTACGGACGATGCGATGCGCAGGATGTCGGGGTCATTGCGGACGCGGGATTGGCTTCGGTCCAGCAGGAAGCGATCCACGACGGGCGCCAGCGAGGTCTCGCGCGCGTCGCACGTCAGCATCCAGTTGTCTTCGGGACTGCGGGTGGCCAGTCCCATCTTGCTCAGCGTTTCCAGGACTTCATTGAGTTCATCCTGATGCAGCCGCAGCTCCGAGGCCAGCGTGTTGGCGGCCACGCCGCCGGGCGTCGAGAGCTGCGCGCGGCGCAGTGCGCGCAGCGCATCCAGCGCGTCGACGAACGAGGCGCCCGGGTAGCGGTTGATGTGCCAGCGTCCCAGCCGGATCAGCGGCGCGCTGGAAGCAAGCGTTGCGCCCAGCAGCACGGCCAGCCAGGACAGGTAGATCCACAGCAGGAAGATTGGCAGCGTGGCGAAGGCGCCGTAGATGACCGTGTAGGTGGGAAACCGGGTCAGGTAGAAGGCGAACGCCGACTTCATGATTTCCAGCACGATGGCCGTGACACAGCCCCCGATCAGCGCGTCGCGCCACAGCACATCGCGGTTGGGTACGACGACAAAGAGCGCGGCAAAGCCCAGGCCGGTCAGCACCAGCGGGATGAACGAGACGACGACACTGATGACTTCAGGGACGTCCTTGATGAGACCCAGCGATTCGCGGGCCACGAACGAGGTCGCCCACAAGCTGGCGCCCGCGAGGACGGGTCCGAGCGTGATGATGGCCCAGTACACCAGCGCCCGCTGCGGCAGGGGACGCTGGCGCGAGACGCGCCAGATGTCGTTGAAGGCCTGATCGATCGTCATGATCAGCAGCAGCGATGTGACCAGCAGGAACGCGCCGCCAATGGCGGTCAGGCGCGACGCCTGGTGCGCGAACTGGTTCAGGTAGTCCATGATGTTGTCCGACACGGACGGCGGCATCAGGCTGGTGGTGAGGAAGTCTTCGAGGGCGACCCGGAATTCCTGGAACACGGGAAAGGCCGTGAACAGCGACAGCACCACCGCGAGCATGGGGACGATTGCCAGAACGGTGGTGAAGGTGAGGCTGGAGGCAACCTGCAGCAGCTTTTCTTCGTTGGCGCGTTGGAGGACGAAACGAAATACGCGTCCGGTCCTCGCGACCCGGGAAATGCGCGAGGTTGGTCGTTCTTTGACCGCCGGCGTAGCGGCGGCGGGCTCGGCGGGGCGATTCATCAGGCGATAATAGCAGCATGAATCCCGAACTCAACCCCCGCTTGCGCCTCGTCGCCTCGGTTTCATTGTTTGCCCTGATCGTGCTGTGCGTCGCCTGGGAAACCGTGGTAGCGCCGGTGCGGCCGGGCGGTTCCTGGATGCTGCTGAAAGCCTTGCCGCTGGCGTTTCCGCTGCGGGGCATCGTGCGAGGCAATCTCTACACCTACCAGTGGGCGGCCATGCTGTCGCTGCTGTATCTGATGGAAGGCGTGGTGCGCGCCATGTCGGATCCGGCGCCGCTGTCCGTCTTGATGGCGTGGGGCGAGATCATCTTGTCCACCACCTTTTTCCTCAGCGCCATCTTTTATGTGCGGCCCGCCAAGCGCGCTGCCCGGAGTCAACGCGCATGAATGCCCAGTCCCTGTCCGAACTGCAAGCCGTCAACTCCTTTGCGGCCCTGCCCGAGGCTTTCTACACCCGGCTGGCGCCGCGCGGGCTGAACAATCCTCGTCTGCTGCACGCCAACGAACAGGCGGCCGCCCTGATCGGCCTGGATCCGTCGGTCCTGACCACCCCCGAATTCCTGCAGGTGTTTTCCGGCGGGCAGCCATTGCCGGGCGGCGATACGCTGGCCGCCGTCTATAGCGGCCACCAGTTTGGCGTGTGGGCAGGGCAGCTTGGCGACGGTCGGGCGCATCTGCTGGGCGAGGTTCAAGGGCCCGAGGGCGCCTGGGAACTGCAGCTCAAGGGCTCGGGCATGACGCCGTACTCGCGGATGGGCGACGGGCGGGCCGTGCTGCGGTCTTCCGTTCGGGAGTACCTGGCCAGCGAGGCGATGTTCGGGTTGGGCGTGCCCACCACGCGCGCCCTGGCGCTGGTCGTTTCCGATGATCCGGTCATGCGCGAAACCGTCGAGACCGCCGCGATCGTGACCCGGATGTCGCCCAGTTTCGTCAGGTTCGGCTCGTTTGAACATTGGTCGTCACGGCGTCAGCCCGACATGCTGAAAACGCTGGCCGATTATGTGATCGACCGCTATTACCCCGAGTGCCGCGACGTGCCGACTGGCGATTCGGCGTCCGAGACGGCCCCGTACGTGAATCTGCTGCGTGAAGTCACGCGGCGCACGGCGTTGCTGATGGCGGACTGGCAGGCTGTCGGGTTTTGCCACGGCGTGATGAATACCGACAATATGTCGATCCTGGGGCTGACGCTGGATTACGGCCCTTATGGTTTCATGGACGGATTCCGGCTGGGTCATATCTGCAACCATTCGGATGCCGAAGGTCGATACTCCTGGAATCGGCAGCCGTCCGTGGGGCTTTGGAACCTGTATCGGCTAGGCGGCAGTCTGCACCTGCTGGTGCAGGACGCTGACGCATTGCGCGCCGTGCTGGATGAATACGAAGCCATTTTCACGCGCGCGTTCCATGACAAGATGGCCGCCAAGATGGGTTTGGCGGCGTGGCGTCCTGACGATGAGGCGTTGCTGGACGATCTGCTTAAACTGATGGACGCCAATCAGGCGGACTTCACGTTGTCCTGGCGCCGGCTGGCCGACGCCACGCAGGGACAGCGCAGCGCCTTTGAGGATTTGTTTATCGACCGTCCCGCAGCTGGCGCCTGGCTCGACAAGCTGCTGGCCCGGCATGCGCAGGACGGGCGGCCTGCGGCGGATACGGCGGCCGCCATGAACGGCGTGAATCCCTTGTACGTGCTGCGTAATCACCTGGCAGAACAGGCGATTCGTGCGGCCAAAGCCGGCGACGCCAGCGAAATTGAAACGCTCATGAAACTGCTGCGAAGCCCCTTCGTCGCCCAGGATGGTTTTGAACGCTATGCCGGCCTGCCCCCGGATTGGGCTGGTGGAATCGAAGTGAGTTGCTCGTCATGAAGATAATTTTGCGATAACGTCCACGGCATTAATCCTGCGACATTCCCGGGATTAACAAAAAAATCTCGGTAAAAATGTGAAATATCGCCATTTTTTTCGCTGCAATCATTCGTTTCCATTGTAAAAGTCGTAAGATTGCCGGCTCCGGGGCATTTTTGATCGCGTGGGCGCTCCAGGGTTATTTGTCGACAATTTCAATGTAAAGCACTCTGAATATGCCTGGTGCAGATGGTTTGCTATGTATAGGACTGCTCGAGGACGACGCCGATTTCCGCGAGGAACTGGCGTTGGGCTTGGGCGGCTACGGTTTTCGCGTGGCGTTCGCTTGTGACAATGCAGTGGCGTTCTACCGCCGCCTGCAAGAGCAGCCGTGCGACATCGTCATTCTCGACGCCCATCTTCCCGGCGAAGACGGCTTTTCCGTTGCGACGCGCCTGCGTGCCCTGAGCCCGGTGGGCATCGTCATGCTGACGGGCCGCAGCGCCCTGGAAGACCGCGTCCGCGGCCTGGAGGGCGGCGCCGACGTCTACATGACCAAGCCGGTGGATTTGCTGGAACTCAGCTCCGTCATTCGCAGCCTGGCGCGCCGCATGCGGTTGGCCAAGGCGCCACGCCCGGCTGACGCCGAGACGCGCGCGTCGGCGGATACGAACTGGTCGCTGCAGGACGGCGGCTGGATCCTGGTGGCGCCCGACGGCGCCTCGCTGCACCTGAGCGCGCAGGAACGGACGTTCCTGGTAGCCCTGATGGATGCCGCGGGCAGTGCCGTCAGCCGGCAGGCGCTGGCTGAGCTCTTCCTGCCCGACAGCCCGGGCGGATTTGAGTTGCGGCGTATCGACGTGCTGGTGAGCCGTCTGCGCGCCAAGGCGCAGAGCGCCGGACTCAAACTGCCGGTGTTGTCGGTGCGCGGTCAGGGCTACGTGTTCGCGGCCTGACCCGGCCGCGGCTGCGGCTGACGCCAAGGCCCGTGCAGCGCTTAAGCCGACTGCCCGTTGGCGGGCAGGGTGATGACAAAGCGCGTGCCCACGCCCACCTTGCTTTGCATCGTCAGCGAACCGCCCTGGCTCTGGCAGATGCGCCGGGCCAGATACAGCCCGATCCCCATGCCCTGGGTTTCGCGATGCGCGGACCGCCGAAAGCGTGGCTCGAAGATCCGGGCTTGTTCCTCTTCTCCAATCCCCGGGCCGCGGTCCACGACGGCTGCCCAGGTCATGGCCGTGTCGCCGACCCGTGTATGACCCGTCTCGATTCGCACCGGTTCGTTGGCCGGCGAATACTTGATGGCGTTGTGAATCAGGTTGCGCACGACGACGCTGGTGAGCGGGCGATCGCAGAACACCGGCTGCGGCGCTTGCGCTTCGAGCACCAGGGCATGCGCAGTATCCGGGCGCATGGCGTTCACCACGTCGCGCACCAGGTCGGCCATGTCTGTCTGTTCGCCGCGCGGACTCCAGGCATGTTCCTCCAGGCGATCCTGATTCAGCAACTGATCCATCAGCTCGGTCATCCGCGCAACCGACCGATGAATGCGCGCGAGCCGCGTGTCCACGGTTTCGCCACTGTCCGACAGGATCATGTCCAGCGATTGCGCCGCGGCGCTGATGGTGGCCAAGGGCGCTCGCAGCTCGTGCGAGATCAGCGCGTTCATCTGCCGTTGCGTGTCCAGCGCACCGGCCAGTTCGGCCAGCCGCAGTTCGCCTTGCGCCAGGTGTTCGGCGTCCGAGCCGGCGCCATTGTTGCGCGCGGGCGCGGCACTGTTGGAGGCATCCAGCGCCAGCCAGACCAGCGTGCCCGACACCAGCATCAGCCGCAGCATTTCGAAGCTCGCATCCGTGGCGTCTGCGCCGCTTGCGTGCCACGCGTCGTGTCCGAGAATCCAGGCTGATGCGCCAAACGCGAGCATCAGCGCAAGGTTGGCCGGGCGGCCAGACCGCTGCCGCACCGCGCTGGCCAGGAACCACAGCGCCAACGGCACGCTCAGCGCAGCGCACACGCCGGCAATGGCCGCAGGAAGCATTCCCGATTCCGTTTCATATACGAAGATCAGCGCCAGCGCCGCCACGCCGGACAGCGCAATGCTGATCCACCGGCACGCAACGCCCAGTCCGGTTGCAATGCGCGATCCCTGCAGCAGGGGCGCGGTCAGGGCGAGCAGGGCGGCATAAGAGGCAGCTTGCAGCGCGCCCGGCGGCATCAGATCGGGCAGCGAACGGAACAACCCTTCGACCAGCGCGAAGGCCATGCCTGCTGCATACAGCGCGTTGCGCGTGTGCGCCCAGGCCACGCCGCACACTATCGCGCAGGCGATGGCGACGCCGGCGGTCAAGCCTGAGTGCAGGTTCTCGTAGCCGGCATGTCCCCCGTCGGCATTCAACCCATAAGCGAGCGCGTAGGCCGGCCAGAAGCAGGCGCACAGCAGCAGACCGACTCCCGACCAGATGGTTGTCCGGAAGAAGCCGGGCTGGCTTGCGCGAAGGTGGCGAAAACGCCAGCGGGTGCGAAGAAACAATCCTTCCGTCAACTAGGAACCCATTGGTGATCATGCGCGAGGTCTTGCGCGTGGGCGGAGTTTACGACAGCTCCGCTTATCGCGCGGACGCCGATCCCTTCCAGCACGAGCTGCGTCGCCGTGTCCGGCACGTCAGCCGCATAGACCGACATGCCGAGCGTCATCGCGGTCGCGACTACGGTGGCGGCCAGGTGCTGGCTGCCGGGACTTTGCAGGAGACCGCCGATGAAACTGCCGCTCAGCGTCACGTACGAGACGGGAAATTCATGCAGGTGCTCCATGGCGCCGAATTGCTGCGACAGCCGCGCTACCCCGACCCGTCCGCCGGCGCCCATGACGATGTCGCAGAGCTGGCGCACATCGGCGCCTTGTTCGACGAGTCCCGCGGCGTCGACTTCCAGGATCAGCCGCGCCGACAGCGTGGGCCGGTCGTCGAGCATGCGTTCAAGACGCGCGAAGAAGGATCCTTGGGCAAGCGTGGCAAGCGATACCGGCACCGTAAGTGCGCCGTCATGAGTGAACAGCCAATCGAGACCCAGACGGATCGCCTGGATATCGCATTCGGCGGACAGGCCCAGGCGCACGGCTGGCGGCATGAAGATCGAAGCCGGCACGGGATCGGTGCCGGAGGCATCGTGCAGCGTCAGGCAGGCCTCGTGGTGCAGCAGGGCGCCCGACAGGTCATGCAACGGCTGTGCCGTCAGTGAGAACCGGTGCTGCTCCAGCGCGGTAACCAGCGCGTCGTGCCAACTGTATTCACCGATGCGGGTGCTGTCGGCGGCCTGGCTTGCCGGCGTGATCTGGTCGTCGTCCGCGCTTTCGGCGCACATCAGCGCATGATCCAGACGCGCGAGGATGTCGCTCATGTTGTCGCCCGGCGCGAAGGCTGCCATGGCCAGCGCCCACCGGCACCATCCGTATTTGTCCATCGGCACGCGCAGCGACCGCAGCTCGCGCCGCACGCGTTCGGCCAGCACGCTGGCCTGCGGCGCCGAAGTGCGCGGCAGCAGCAGGGCAAAATCCGATCCGCTGATCCGGGCGATCAGCGTGCCCGGACCGCCGAATTCCTGCACCAGCTTGCGCAGGCGGTCCGACGATGAGCGCAGCCACTGGTCGGTGAAGGCCCGCGACAGGTGCCGATTGATCTGTGCGAGGTCGCGTTGGCGGAACATCAGCAGATGGCCGCCGGCCTCGTCGGATTTATCTGCCAGCGCAAGCCGGAACTGGTCGACAAAATGCTTGCGGTTCGACAGGCGCGAGATGGGATCCCGGTAGATTTCGCTTTGCAGCGATTCGATGCGCGCATTCTGCTCCTCGACCGTGGCGGCGACACGGCGCTGCGCATCGACCAGCGCCTGGTCCACACCGGGCACTTCGCACGAACCGCTCAGTGGCGCATCGGCGCCGGGCGCCAGCGCGCGCACGCGTTCGCAGATGTCGCGCGACGTGCGGGCTTCGATCCAGCGCACGAGATTGGTGGCGAACAGCGCCCAGAACGCGGCCGCGGCCAGCACCAGACCCAGAACGCGGATGCCGCCTTGCCACAGCGTGTCGCGAGCCAGACGAGCATCGGCCTGCACGGTGAGGGTGCCTTTGCCTTGTCCGCCAGGAATGACGAACGGCCGGGAAATGGCCGGTGCTTCCATGTTCAGCCAGCCGGCGCGCCAATCGCGCTCCCGGCCTGCGGCAGCCGGTCCCGACCGGCGCTCCACACGCAGCGCGTTCCCTTCGTTCGTGATATTGACCAGCGAATACAGGCCCTGCCCGAACAATTCATCGGCAAGGGCGACCTGCTCGCTATGGCTGCCGGAACTGTGCGACAAGGCCCACGCGAGTGCATTGGCGCCCGATTCGCTTTGCTGGGCGAGCTGCGTATTCAGATAGCGGTGCGCCGCCAGCATCCCGAGGGCCTGGGCGCCCAGCAGGATAAAGCCGACCAGAAGGGCGGAGCATAAAAGCAGCCGGCGTAGTGTGGGCATGTATCGGAGAATCCCTTCCTGGGCCTGTACGGGATAAAAACCTGGATATCAAACGTGACACACGTTACGAAACAACAGCCAGCAGCGGTGTCACGGTACTGGGACCTGTCACAGAACGCACAGAATATTACGAAATGCTCGGTCGTATCCGACAAGGTGTGCAATTATTTCGCTCGTGAGAATTGGCCCTTTGAGAACTATTGAGACACTGCGTATTAATTTTTCGGGTTGCGGTGTCGTAGATGGGTCGAGGCGTGGCGAAAGGACCGGCCAGAGATCGCCAATCCGGGACCCCGCCATGACCGCTGCGAGCAACATAGGATCCGAAGAAAGTCAGGAGAAGGAGGCGCGTTGCCTCCGAAATGTGGCGTTTTTTTGCGAAAACAATGCATAATTTAAAATATGTTACAGCCTCCGGGCCCGTGATCGGGCCGCAACGCCGGGGGCGTTTGGATAGGGGGGCTCCGTGCGTGAGAGTTACCTGCTCGCACTGTGCCTGACGCTCGCGGGCGCACTTGCAGCGATCAGTCTGCTGTTCTTCCGCCGGGACCGCGCGCTGCGCCGCCGCCTGACGCGGGATGAACTGACCGGCCTCCTCAGCCAACAGGAGTTGCATCGTCGCGTGCGTACCTGGCTGGGCCAACCCCAGGGTACGACGCGCCGCGGCGCCTTTTTTCTCGTCAGTTTCGAACACTACGCGCAGATCAGCGCCATGCTGCGCGCCGGCGAAGACCAGGCATTGCTGGTGCAGGTGGCCGATCGCATCAGCCTGGTCGCACGCGCGCTCGGTGGGATGGCCGCGCGCTCCGGGGCCGATTCGTTCACGGTCTGTGTCCCCGGCGTGGACGAGGAGGGGGCTGCCCAGGTGTCCGCCAAGCTGCTGGCCGACCTGAGCGCGCCTTATGAACTGGGCGCCCGTCCCCTGATTGCCGTCTTCCGGATTGGCGCGGCGCTGTATCCCGCCCACGGCCGCAGTGTCGAGGAGTTGCAACGCTGCGTGCAGGTGGCGATGGTGCCCCTCAAGGATCGGGGCGGCGAGGGCTGGAATCTCTTCGACTTCCGGCTGCTGGCGCGGCAACGGGATCAGCAGGGCCTGGAAAATGACCTGAGGCTGGCGCTGACGACACCGGCCATGGAGCAGTTTGAACTCTATTACCAGCCGGTCTGCGACAGCGCGACCGGCGTGGTGCAGGGGTGCGAGGCGCTGCTGCGCTGGCATCACCCCGTGCTGGGCAGCGTGTCGCCCGCCGTGACAATCGAATTGGCCGAGCGCAGCGGACTGATCGTGCCGCTGGGCGCCTGGATCCTGGAGCGCGCCTGCACGCAGGCGGCGCTCTGGCCGTCGGCGTGGCGCGTCCACGTGAACCTGTCGGTCAAGCAGATGAACGAAGACGGGCTGGTCCAGCTTGTATCGGACGTGCTGGCGGCCGCCCGGCTGTCGCCGCGCAAGCTGGTGCTGGAGATCACCGAATCCATCTTCATCCTGCACTACGAGCGGCACGTGAAGATCCTGAACACGCTGCGCGACATGGGCATCGGGGTAGCGCTGGATGACTTTGGTTGCGGCTATTCCAGCCTGAACCATCTGCGCCATCTGCCCATCGACTGGGTCAAGATCGACCGCAGCTTCATTTCCGCCCTGGAATCGGACGCCGGCAGCCGCGAGGTGGTTTCTGCGCTGTTCGGCTTGTGCCAAGCCATGCACCTGCCGGTCGTGGCCGAAGGCGTCGAAACCGAAGGGCAGCGCGAAATCCTGAAGTCGTTGGGATGCCGCGTGATGCAGGGCTTTCTGCTGGGGCGGCCGGCGCCCGCCGCCGAAATCCAGGCTTTGGCCGCGGCGGTGTCATAATCGGGGTTGCTTGCAAACCCGACCTGTTGACTCCTTATGCCCGGCAATACCCTAGGTACTCTTTTTACCGTCACGAATTTCGGCGAATCCCACGGGCCGGCCATCGGTTGCGTCGTGGACGGCTGTCCTCCGGGACTGGCCCTGGACGCATCCGATATCCAGTACGAACTGGATCGCCGCCGCCCGGGCACCTCGCGCCACGTGACGCAGCGCCAGGAAGCCGACCAGGTCGAGATCCTGTCCGGCGTCTATAACGGGGTCACTACCGGCACGCCCATCGGACTGCTGATCCGCAATACCGACGCGCGCAGCAAGGACTACTCCAACATCGAGGACACCTTCCGTCCGGGCCACGCCGACTTCGCCTACTGGCGCAAATTTGGCGTGCGCGACCCGCGCGGCGGCGGACGTTCCTCGGCCCGGCTGACGGCGCCCACCGTGGCGGCCGGCGCCATCGCCAAAAAGTGGCTGGCCGAGCAATACGGCGTCAAGGTGCGCGGCTACATGAGCCAGCTGGGGCCTGTCGCCATCCCGTTCGTTTCGTGGGACGAAGTGCCCAACAATCCCTTCTATGCCCCCAACGCCGAGGTCGTCCCCGAACTGGAAGCCTATATGGACCAGTTGCGCCGGGACGGCGATTCCATCGGCGCGCGCATCGAAGTCGTGGCAGAGAACCTGCCGGCAGGCTGGGGCGAACCCATCTACGACCGCCTGGACGCCGACATCGCCCACGTCATGATGGGCCTGAACGCGGTCAAGGGCGTTTCCATTGGCGCGGGTTTCGACTGCATCACACAGCGCGGCTCGGAACATGGCGACGAGATCACGCCGGACGGCTTCCTGAGCAACCACGCCGGCGGCGTGCTGGGCGGCATTTCGACCGGCCAGCCCATCACCGTGTCGCTCGCGATCAAACCCACGTCGAGCATCCGCGTCGAGCGCCGCTCGGTCAACCGCGCCAACGAGCCGGTGATGGTGCAAACATTGGGCCGCCACGACCCGTGCGTGGGCATCCGCGCGACGCCCATCGCCGAGGCCATGCTGGCGCTCGTGCTGATCGACCACGCGCTGCGCCATCGCGGTCAGTGCGGCTCGGCGCCCGTCTGATACGTTTTTCCGTAGTTGAATTGGCTTGGAGGCCGACATGAAACAGAAGCGTCATTTTCTGCGCAATGCCGGGGCCGTGCTGTCGCTGGCCGTGCTGGCCGGCTGTACCAGCATGAACACCACGCAGTCAGGCGCCGTGGGCGTAGACCGCAAGCAATACATGTCCACCATGGTGCCGGCGCAGGCGCTGGAACAGGAAGCAAACCAGCAGTACGCCGACATCCTGCAGGAGGCCAAGTCCAAGGGCCTGCTGGATCGCGACGCCAAGCAAGTGGCGCGCGTGCGCGAGATCTCGCAGCGCTTGATCGCGCAGGCCGGCGTGTTCCGTCCCGATGCGGCCAACTGGAAATGGGAAGTCCACGTGCTGTCCAGCGACGAGGTCAACGCCTGGTGCATGCCGGGGGGCAAGATCGCCGTCTACACCGGCCTCATCTCGCAGATCAAGCCGACCGACGATGAGCTGGCCGCGGTGCTGGGCCACGAAATCGCCCACGCGCTGCGTGAACATGCGCGCGAGCGCGTGTCCCAGCAGATGGCGACCAATCTGGGCTTGCAGGTGTTGTCCATTGCCACAGGATCCAAGGCCGCGTCGGACCTGGGCGGTGAGTTGACCAGCGTGATGTTCACCTTGCCCAACAGCCGTACGCACGAGACCGAAGCGGACCGGATGGGCGTGGAACTGGCGGCCAGGGCGGGCTACGACCCGCGTGCTGCCGTGACGCTGTGGCAGAAGATGGGCGTGGCCAGCCAAGGCAGTGCCCCGCCCGAGATCTTGTCGACCCATCCGTCGGCCGCCTCGCGCATCAGTGATCTGCAATCGGCTTCGCAGAAAGTGATGCCGCTTTACGAACAGTCCAAGGGCCAGGCCGCGCGTTAAGGCGGCAAGGCGTTACGCTGACGACGCGGCCCGCGCGGCAATGCCTGCGCGGGCCGTTTTCCATGGTCCGTGCCCTGCGGTGGGGCGTGTCTCGTTGCCCCAATCGCAGGCCGTTGCGATATCCCTTCGACTTACACGCCGCTCGCGGCCTTGACGCCCTGGCCGCGCATGATCTCGATGCCCAGGCCATGCAGAATGCGCTGCGTCTCCGCGTCCGGCACGTCTTCCGCGTAAACCGCAATTCCCAGTGAGCGGGCCGTTTCCAGCACCGACGCCGTCAACTGCTGGCTACCCGGGCTTTGCGACATTCCGCCCACGAACCCCCCGCCCAATTTCACGTAGGACAACGGCAGCGTGTGCAGTTGCGCCACCGCGCCAAATTGCTGCGCCAGGCGTCGCACGCCGATGTGTGCGCCAAATTCCGCTGCGACCCGCGCAAAGGCGGTGATCTGCTCGTGGCATTCCACCAGCCCGTGCGCGTCGATTTCCACGTACAGACGGCGCGCCAGCGGACGGTTTTCGGTCAGCAGCAGTGCAAGCTGGCGCAGGAACTTCTGGCCGCGCAAAGAGGGCAGCGCCACGCGCACCGCAAGTTCGCCCGAATGGCTAGCCAGCCATTCCAGGCCGAGCCGCACGGATTCCAGATCGCATTCCGCCACCAGGTCCAACCGCACGGCCGGCGGGATGAAGAGCGTGGCGGGGATCGGTTCCTGGTCGGGCGCGGTGCGCAGCATCAGCATGGCTTCGGTGCGCACGGTGCGCCCATCCAGCGCCAGCAAGGGTTCGGTGGACAGTTCGAACTGCCGGTTCTCCAACGCCGTCTGAATAGCGTCCTTCCAGGCGCGTTCGCCCGCTTCCGACGGCGACTGCATGTCGGTGGCGCCCGCGATCACGACCTGGTCGTTGCCGGCGCTTTCGGCGCGCATCAAGCCAAAGTCAAGGCGGGCCAGCACGGCGCCGGCCTGGCTGCCGTGGCCGTAATCGGTCATGGCCTGCGCCCACCGGCAAAGATGGCCCTCACCAACCGGAATGCGCGAGGCATGCAGATCCGCGCGCACCTGCTCGGCCACCATCATGGCCTGCGGCGCCGCGCAGCCGGGCAGCAGCAGTGCAAAGTCCGACCCATTCAGCCGCGCCAGCATGGGGGCGGCGACGTGCATGCGCTTGAGCGTGCCCTGGATGCGTTCGCACGCGGTGCGCAGCCACTGGTCGATGAATTCGCGCGGCATGTGGCGGTTCAGGTCGGCCAGATCGCGCTGGCGGAACACCAGCACGTGCCCGCCGTCGATCCGCGACGTGCCGGCCGCGGGCCGGATTTCCAGCGCACGGCGGAACTCGTTGACGAAGTATTTGCGGTTGGGCAGGCCGGTCACCGGGTCCTGGTTCAGCTCCAGTTCCAGCGACTCGATCTTTGCGTTCTGTTCTTCGACGCTGGCATGGATGCGTTCGCGCGTCTGGTTCAGCGCCTGCACTACGCCGGACAACTCCGGCACGCGCGCCTCGACCTGTTCGCCCGGCGCGTCGCGGCCGATGCCGCGGACGTGGTCGCTGATCTCGCGCAGCAGACGGTTCTTGATCCACCCGACCAGCACGAAGGCGAACATGGCCCACAGGATGCCCGCACCCACGACCAGCGCGATCATCTTCAGGCTGCTGCGCCACAAGGCCTCCCAGGCGTAGGCGTCGTTGGCGATCAGGGTGACTTCGCCGATCTGCCGCCAGCCGTCGCTGACCGCGTGGCTGGCCGCCTGGCTGTCCAGCGGCGCCAGCGCCTGAAACCACGCCGGCACGGAGGCGGCGGTGGCGGTCGACTTGCGTTCGATCAGGACCTTGCCGTCGGGATCCGTCAGGCGCACCAGCGAGAAGTGCCCGCCGTCGTAAAGCGCCGAGACCAGCAGTTCCTGCACGACCGGATCGTTGTTCGCCGGTTGCGACAGGGACAGGGCCAGGGAGACGGCCGCGTCGGTGCTTTGCACCTGAAGCTGGCCCGACAGGTACTCGCGCGCCGAATTGACGCTGAGCGCCAGCGTCCCCAGCAAAATCACGCTGATGGCGAGGGTCACACTGAGCAGTAGCTGACGAAGTATGGACATAGTCTTGTTTCCGGACATCAGGGGCGGATGCCTTCCCGTTCCATGCGTTGAAGTAGGTCGCGCCAGCGGCTAAGGCGGTCGACGGGCGCGGCCGCCTTGCCGTCCACGTAGACGCCGTCGGCGTTGAAACTGAAAACCGGCGTCAGGTCGCGCCGCTGCGTGGCCGGCAGGATGGTTGAGATCAGGCTGTCCAGCACCAGCGGGACGGCATTGGGGGTTTCGTAATAGCCCAGCACCATGTGGGCCACCTGGCTGCTGCTGGCCGCGCCGCCGATGCGGGCGCGCACGTAGATGAAGCGCAGCTTGTTGGCCGGTACGCCCATCGAGAGCAGGGTGAAATACTTGCCGATGACATAGTCTTCGCAATCGCCGGCGCCTTTGCCCAGCGACTCCAGGGGCGTTGCCCAGTAATCGGCTTGCTTCCAGATGATGGAATCCTCGCCGGAGAGCAGGGCGCGGTTCCAGAAATCGTTGGCGACGGTGAGACGGTCGCGGTCGGTTGCGGGGGCCGGGCTGCGCAACAGTTGCAGCCAGTTCGATACGGACTTTGCGCCCTTGGCGCCATAGCGGCTGGACGACAGGCTTTGCAGCCTGTCGGTGTTGATTTCCAGCGCCGAACTGCCACTCCACCCGCAAGCCAGGCATAGCAGCGCCACACGGCACAGAGTCAGCGCGCTACGGTAACGGCGGGTTAAGGGCATGAAACGGATTTTCACATTTTTTCGGGTCGCTTAGACGTGCCCTTGAAAAAATGTGTCGGTCGGGAAGGGAGGGCCGAAGCCGGCCCTCCCGTCAGGTCGATGATCAATGATGATCGACGTTCAGCTTCCCCTTCTGCAGCAGGTCGTTGATGATGGCCTGGTTGCTGACGGCATGACCGTTGACGTCATGGGTGAGATCGACACCCTCCAGCACGATCTTCTGATCGGCACCCTGGCCGATCTGGCCCTTGGTGTTGATCTCGAGAATCGTATTGTTGGAGTTTGCCGGATCCTGCTTGAAGTTGAGATAGTTGGACAGGTTGCCGTCCTTCTCGCCCACGAGCAGGTCCTTCAGGTCCAGCACATCGCCGCCGTCCGCGGGTTTGGCCAGGGAGAAGTCCTTGATCCGGTCCACGGCAGGGTTGGACGTCGTGCCCTGATCGTTGAACTCCCAGCGGAACGTATCCGAACCGTCGCCACCGATCAGGGTGTCGTTGCCCTTGCCGCCGACCAGCACGTCGTTGCCCTTGCCGCCGTTGAGCGTATCGTTGCCATCGCCCGCAAGCAGGATCTCGCTCTTGTCGGTGCCCAGCAGCGTGCTACCCGCTTGATAGGCCACCGAAACATTGGCGCTATCGCTAAGGCCATCCGCCGTGTTGATCGTGTACGACGAATTCGCGGTGTCGGCAACGTGTGACGCGCCGGAGTAGTCGACGGTCATGGTGAGCATGTAGTCTTCTTCTCCCGTGCCGCCCCACGCCGATCCGTTGTCGTCGATGTTGACGATATGGATCTCGTAGCTGGCGCCGCTCGTCGTGGCAGGGATGGAGTCGCCACTCTTGAGCACGACGTAGTCGTCAGAGCTTCCGGCCAGGCGATATTCCATCCGGATCCAATTGGGTTGCAGGTTGTGATTCAGCGTCAGAACTTCTCCGGCCAGAAGGGCGAAGGTGATCGAATCCTGGTCATTGCCGCGGGCGGCGCCGACGCTACCGAGATATCCGTCCACCTTGATCTGAGCGCGATTCTGACCAACCTGGGCCAGGTCGGCGCGGTTGACCGTCAGGAACTTGTTCGCGTTGTTGGTGCTGCTGGTGCCGTCAAACCCAAGCGTCTTGACCGACGAGGCAGCAAAATCGGCTCCCTTTTCCTTCCAGCCCGTATTCACCGTCAGCGGTCCCACCGTCAACGCGCCCGTGCCGCGCACGTCGTTGGCAAGCAGCGATCCGGCCTGAACCGTCAATTGCGAGCTCAGGATGTTGGTGATCACCGTGTCGTTCACGGCATCCGGGTTTTGATGGACCGGCGCCGTGACCGTCAGCGTGAGGCTGGCGCTTGCCGTATCGCCGTCGCCATCCCTGACCGTGTACTGGACGGTGTCGGTGCCGGCGGTTTGCGGCTGGTAGCGGTAATCGCCCAGGTTTTCACCTGCCAGATCGATCGTGAACTTGCCGTGCGACGTCGTCACCGTCAGTTCGGACTTGGCCGAATCGAAGGTGAAGGTCGCGCCGGCGCTGGCCGTAACCTTGTTGGTCGCAACGTCGTAGTTGTACGTCTTGCCGTCGATCACCAGTTGCGTGATGCGCGCACCGGCCAGGTCGGCGCCCAGCGTGCCGCCCGCCGCGATGTCGCCGACGATCGGCGGCGCGATGGTGTCCGAAATCGCCGTATCCAGACCGTTCAGGTCCTTCACGATGATCGTGTTGCTGTCCTGCGGCTTGCTGGGGTTGTAGGACACCGGATCGATGTACGTGCCGGTGGCTGCGGTGCCCAGACCAATACCGTAGGAATTGATCTGGTTGTCCGTGAGGAACTTCTCCCACGTCGCCTGTTGAGCGGCGTAGACGGGACCGTTTTCGGGGTTTCCGTCGGTAAAGAAGTAGGAAATGTTCTGGACAGAGGCGCCTTCCAGCTTGCCCGTGCCAGAGTTGTTCCACGCGGTCATGGCGGCGTTCAGCGCAGCTTCGTAGTTGGTGCCGCCGCCGTAGCTCAAGCCATCGACAAGCGTCTTGGCCTGCGCCAGCGACATCCAGCCGCCTCCCTTCTGGCTTGCCGACGAGTTGAACTCCAGAATCATGACGCGCACGTCGCCGGACTCGCCGTACTGGTCGAGCAGCTTGCCGACCGAGGACTTCAGCACCTCCAGACGCGAGAGCTCGCGTTTGCCGCTGTAGACGCCGCTGCCGAAGTTCATGCTGCCGGACGTATCCAGCGTCAGCATGATGTTGGTGCCGCGTGACGACAGCGCGGCGCCGTCGGCGATCGGAACCAGCGTCGGCGCCGTGTCGGTGACCAACACGCCCAGGTCGCCCGTGGCCTTGCCGCCGAACTTGTCTTCGACCGTGACGGTGAAGTGGTCCTGGACGTTGGTGTCGTCGCCGGTGTGTTGCTGCGCGCCGCTGGTCTGGTACGTGTAGGTCACCTTGCCGGTGGCCGCGTCGTAACCGGTGAGCGTCAGCGTGCCCTTGCTGGTGGTCAGCGTGAGCGGGTTGCTCGACAGGCCCGCCAGGCGGTCCAACGTCAGCGTGGCATCGGCGTTGCCCGTGCCGTCGATCGAGATCGACTTCAGTCCGGCTGCCGCCGTGATCACGAAGGACCCGCTACCGGTGGCCTGCGCTTCGGACACGCTCAGGACGCCAGGGGCGCCGGCGTTGGTGTCTTCGATCGTCAGGGTCGGTCCCGTCGGCTCGACACCACCGACCTGGAATTGGCCGTTGGCATAGTCGCCGTCCGCGTCCGTCACCTGGTACGTGAAGTCGATCAGCTTGTTGGCCGTGCCGTTCATGGGCTGGTACTGATAGAACTCCCACTTGCCGGTGGCCGGTGTCAGACGGATCTCGAACACCAGATTGCCCGATGCATCCAGACCCTGGATCAGGTTGCCGTTCGAAGCCACATTGGTCTTGATTGCGCCGCCATCACGCGTCGTCAGGCCGCTTTCCACGCCCGTCAGCTTCAGCGTGCCGGGGCCGTCAGCGCCGTACGCAAACTGCAGGTTGCCGTCGGCGTAGGCAATGGCATGGACGTCCTGGCTGCCCAGGAACGTCACGCCCGTGACCGTGAAGTCGCTGTTGTCGCTGGACGAATTCTTGTGGTTGTCCGTGGCGGACACCACAATCGTGTCGAAACCGCCTTCCTCGACCCGGAAGTTCGCCGCGTAGTCGCCGCCGCTCTTGTCGGAGGTGAAGGTGCGTTCGGCGATCAACACGCCATCGCGATAGAAACGTGCAACGCCGCTTTCCACTTCGCCACCGTACATGGCGGCAAAGTCGATGGTTGCGCCGTAGGCGATCTTTCCGCCGGTGAGGCGGATCGTCAGTTCTTCCGACGCGCCTTTGCCGTTCAGTTCGCGGTAGTCCACCTCGTTCGCAATGTTGTGATACGGGGAACCCGTGCTCGCCACACCCAGCCCAGCGGTGCTCTGGTTGACCTTGGCGTCGATGAGCGTCAGGTCGTTGCTCGAGGTGAATCCCTTGGCCGAGACTTCCACCGCGCCGTTGCCGAACGTGAACTTCCATTGGCTGTCGCTGCTGGAGTTGCCCGCAAACGACACCTTGCCGGTGTAGACGTCCGGAATGCCGGCGGATTCGACGTTGACGGGCGCGTTCTGCTGCACGACAGGCGAATCGTCTTCGATCGTCACGTTCAGGTTGGTAGTGACCGGTGCATTGACGCCGTCAGCAACCTTGACGGTCACGGACAGGCTGACCGTGTCTTCCCGCGTCGTGTCAGGATGGTCCACCGGTGCCAACATCTGCACCGTGTAGGCGCCAGCGTTGTCGATCTTGATGATGATCGCGTCGGCGGAGCCGGCGCGGCCGGTCAGGGTATGACCATTGTCGGACAGGGTCCAGACAATGGGCACGCCGTCGGAGACGAGGCTGCCATTGGCCGGCGCCACCAGCGTGATCGTGTAGGCGGCTCCGCTGTTGTCGTCGGAGATGCTCAACTGGCCATTGGCCTTCGCCGAGTCGGTCGTGTCGGACGTGCCATTGCCGTCCTTGATGCCACCGGTCAAGCCTTCCTCGGACACCGCGACGGATGCGTTGCCAACGACAGGCGGCTTGTTGATATCCACGATGGCAGCGTTGCCGCTGTCCGAGATGCCGGCCGGCAGGGCCGTGCCGCTTGCGGTCTGACCGGAGAGCGTGGCGTTCAGAACCATGCTCTCGGTGCCTTCGTAGACGCCGTCGGCGGTCGTGGGCACTTGGACCACAATGCCACCGGTGGTGCCGGACGGAACCTTGACGCTGTACGAGCCGTCCGCGTTGGCCGTTACCGCCACCGACACGCCGCCGATCATCACGACGGGCTTGCCGTAGTCGGCTGCGGTGACCTGGCCTCCCAACGTGAAGGTGAGGGTGGTTTCGGCATCGACCGGCTTGCTCAGGGCGACGTTGAAGCTCGCCGTGTTGCCTTCCGTCACGTTGCCCGCGTCGGAGACATTGAGCGACGGCACATCGGCGCCCGGACCGCGGTCGTCAACGATGACGGCGCTGCCGGAATCCGTGATGTTGCCAGGCAGGGCGGCGCCGCTGGCGGTGTTGCCCGACAGCGTGGCGTCCAGCGTCAGTTGCTCGCGGCCTTCAAAGATGGTGTCGTTGATGGTCGGAACCGTGACGACGATGCCGCTGGTGGTGCCGGCAGGCACATTGATGCTGAAGGAGCCATCGGCGTTGGCCGTGACCGTGACGGTCTTGCCACCGATGGTGACCGTGGGCGTGCCGATGTCGCCGGTTTCGATCTCGCCACCGAGCTTGAAGGTGAGCTTGGTGTCGGCATCGACGGCCTTGGTCAGGGCCACGTTGAAGACGGCGCTGCTGCCTTCGTTGACGTCGCCTGCGTCGGACACGTTCAGGGCCGGCACATCGGCGCCCGGGCCGCGGTCGTCAACGATGACGGCGCTGCCCGAGTCGGTGATGTTGCCGGGCAGCGCGACGCCGCTGGCGGTGTTGCCCGAGAGCGTGGCGTCCAGCGTCAGCTGTTCGCGGCCTTCGAAGACCGCGTCGTCGGTGGTCGGGACGGTGACGACGATGCCGCCGGTCGTGCCAGCCGGCACGGTGACGCTGTAGGAACCATCGGAGTTCGCCGTGACGGTCACGGCCTTGCCGCCGATCATGACGGTGGGCGTGCCGATGTCGCCGGTTTCGATCTCGCCACCAAGCTTGAAGGTGAGCTTGGTGTCGGCATCGACGGCCTTGGTCAGGGCCACGTTGAAGACGGCGTTGCTGCCTTCGTTGACGTTGCCGGGATCCGAGACGGTCAGGGCCGGCACATCGGCGCCCGGGTTCGGGTTGGACGGATCGGTGCTGTTGGTATCGACAATCGTGGCGCTGCCCGAGTCGGTGATGTTGCCCGGCAGGGCGACACCGCTGGCGGTATTGCCCGAGAGCGTGGCGTCCAGCGTTAGCTGTTCGCGGCCTTCGAAGACCGAGTCGTCGGTGGTCGGAACCGTGACGACGATGCCGCCCGTGGTGCCAGCCGGCACGGTGACGCTGTAGGAGCCATCAGCGTTGGTCGTGACCGCGACGGTCTTGCCACTGATGGTGACCGTGGGCGTGCCGATGTCGCCGGTTTCGATCTCGCCACCGAGCTTGAAGGTGAGCGTGGTGTCAGCGTCGACAGCCTTGGTCAGCGCGACATTGAAGACGGCGTTGCTGCCTTCGTTGACGTTGCCGGGATCCGAGACGGTCAGGGCCGGGATATCGGCACCCGGACCGCGGTCGTCAACGATGACGGCGCTGCCGGAGTCGGTGATGTTGCCCGGCAGGGCGACACCGCTGGCGGTGTTGCCCGAGAGCGTAGCGTCCAGCGTCAGCTGTTCACGGCCTTCGAACACCGAGTCGTCGGTGGTCGGAACCGTGACGACGATGCCGCCCGTGGTGCCAGCCGGCACGGTGATGCTGAAGGTGCCATCGGCGTTGGCCGTGACAGTGGCAGTCTTGCCGCCGATCGTGACGGTGGGCGTGCCGATGTCACCGGTTTCGATCTCGCCACCCAGCTTGAAGGTCAGCTTGGTGTCGGCGTCAACCGCCTTGGACAGCGCGACATTAAAGACGGCGTTGCCGCCCTCATTCACATCGCCCGCATCCGAGACGGTCAGGGCCGGCACATCGGCGCCCGGGTTCGGGTTGGACGGATCGGTGCTTTCGGTATCGACGATCGTGGCGCTGCCGGAGTCGGTAATGTTGCCAGGCAAGGCGACGCCGCTGGCGGAGTTGCCCGTCAGCGTGGCGTCCAGCGTCAGCTGTTCGCGGCCTTCAAAGACGGTGTCGTCGGTGGTCGGAACCGTGACGACGATGCCGCCCGTGGTGCCAGCCGGCACGGTGACGCTGAAAGTGCCATCGGCGTTGGCCGTGACCGTGGCAGGCTTGCCGCCGATCATGACCGTGGGGGTTCCCACATCGCCGGCTTCGATTTCGCCACCGAGCTTGAAGGTGAGCGTGGTGTCAGCGTCGACAGCCTTGGTCAGCGCGACATTGAAGACGGCGTTGCTGCCTTCGTTGACGTCGCCTGCGTCCGAGACGGTCAGGGCCGGGACATCGGCGCCCGGGTTCGGGTTCGACGGGTCGGGGCTTTCGGTATCGACGATCGTCGCGCTACCGGAGTCGGTGATGTTGCCTGGCAAGGCGACGCCGCTGGCGGAGTTGCCCGTCAGCGTGGCATCCAGCGTCAGCTGTTCGCGGCCTTCAAAGACGGTGTCGTCAGTGGTCGGAACCGTGACGACGATGCCACCGGTCGTGCCAGCCGGCACGGTGACGCTGAAAGTGCCATCGGCGTTGGCCGTGACCGGGGCGGGCTTGCCGCCGATCATGACGGTGGGGGTACCCACGTCGCCGGCTTCGATTTCGCCACCGAGCTTGAAGGTGAGCGTGGTGTCGGCATCGACGGCCTTGGTCAGGGCCACGTTGAAGACGGCGTTGCTGCCTTCGTTGACGTCGCCGGCATCCGAGACGGTGAGCGCGGGCACGTCAGCGCCGGGGTTCGGGTTCGACGGATCGGTGCTGTCGGTATCGACGATCGTGGCGCTGCCCGAGTCGGTGATGTTGCCCGGCAAGGCGACGCCGCTGGCGGTAGTGCCCGAGAGCGTGGCGCCCAGCGTCAGTTGTTCGCGGCCTTCAAAGACGGTGTCGTCGGTGGTCGGGACGGTGACGACGATGCCGCCGGTGGTGCCCGCCGGCACGGTGACGCTGTACGAGCCATCGGCGTTCGCCGTGACCGTGACGGCCTTGCCGCCGATCATGACCGTGGGGGTGCCCACGTCGCCGGCTTCGATCTGACCGCCCAGCGTGAACGTCAGCGTCGTGTTGGCATCAATCGGCTTGGTCAGCGCGACGTTGAAGACCGCATTGCTGCCTTCGTTGACATCGCCTGCGTCCGAGACGGTCAGGCCCGGCACGTCGGCGCCCGGACCGCGGTCGTCAACGATGACGGCGCTGCCCGAGTCGGTGATGTTGCCCGGCAGCGCGACACCGCTGTCGGTGGTGCCCGAGAGCGTGGCTTCCAGCGTCAGCTGTTCGCGGCCTTCGAAGACGGCGTCGTCAGTGGTCGGAACCGTGACGACGATGCCGCCCGTGGTGCCAGCCGGCACAGTGATGCTGTAGGAACCATCGGCGTTGGCCGTGACGGTGACGGGCTTGCCGCCAATCATCACGGTGGGCGCGCCCACGTCGCCGACTTCGATCTGACCTCCCAGCGTGAACGTCAGGGTGGTGTCGGCGTCAACGGCCTTGGACAGGGCCACGTTGAAGACGGCGTCGTTGCCTTCATCGACGTCGCCGGCATCCGAGACAGTCAGGGCCGGGACATCGGCGCCCGGGTTCGGGTTGGACGGATCGGTGCTTTCGGTATCGACGATCGTCGCGCTACCGGAGTCGGTGATGTTGCCAGGCAAGGCGACGCCGCTGGCGGTATTGCCCGAGAGCGTGGCGTCCAGCGTCAGCTGTTCGCGGCCTTCAAAGACGGTGTCGTCGGTGGTCGGAACCGTGACGACGATGCCGCCGGTGGTGCCAGCCGGCACGGTGACGCTGAAAGTGCCATCGGCGTTGGCCGTGACGGTGGCAGGCTTGCCGCCGATCATGACCGTGGGAGCACCCACGTCACCGGCTTCAATTTCGCCACCCAGCTTGAAGGTGAGCGTGGTGTCGGCGTCGACGGCCTTGGTCAGCGCGACATTGAAGACGGCATTGCTGCCTTCGTTGACGTCGCCGGCATCCGAGACGGTGAGCGCAGGCACATCGGCGCCCGGGTTCGGGTTGGACGGATCGGTGCTTTCGGTATCGACAATCGTCGCGCTACCGGAATCGGTGATGTTGCCCGGGAGAGCGACGCCGCTGGCGGAATTGCCGGTCAGCGTGGCGTCCAGCGTCAGTTGTTCACGGCCTTCGAAGACCGAGTCATCGGTGGTCGGGACCGTGACGACGATGCCGCCCGTGGTGCCAGCAGGCACGGTGACGCTGAAAGTGCCATCGGCGTTGGCCGTGACCGTGGCGGGTTTGCCGCCGATCATGACGGTGGGTGCACCCACATCGCCGGTTTCGATTTCGCCACCCAGCTTGAAGGTGAGCGTGGTGTCAGCGTCGACGGCCTTGGACAGCGCGACATTGAAGACGGCGTTGCTGCCTTCGTTGACGTCGCCGGCGTCCGAGACGCTCAGGGAAGGCACGTCGGCGCCTGAGCCATGGTCGTCAACGATGACGGCGCTGCCGGAGTCGGTGATGTTGCCAGGCAGGGCGATGCCGCTGGCCGAGTTGCCGGTCAGCGTAGCGTCGAGCGTCAGTTGTTCACGGCCTTCGAAGACCGAGTCGTCGGTGGTCGGAACCGTGACAACGATGCCACCGGTGGTGCCGGCAGGCACGGTGACGCTGTAGGAGCCATCGGCGTTAACCGTGACGACGGCAGGCTTGCCACCGATCACGACGGTGGGGGCACCCACGTCGCCCGCTTCAATCTGACCACCCAGCGTGAACGTCAGGGTGGTGTCGGCATCAACCGGCTTGGACAGGGCGACATTGAAAACAGCGTCGTTGCCTTCGTTGACGTCGCCGGCGTCCGAGACGCTCAGGGAAGGCACGTCGGCGCCCGAGCCATGGTCGTCAACGATGACGGCGCTGCCGGAGTCGGAGATGTTGCCAGGCAAAGCGATGCCGCTGGCCGAGTTGCCGGTCAGCGTGGCGTCGAGCGTCAGTTGTTCACGGCCTTCGAAGACCGAGTCGTCGGTGGTCGGAACCGTGACAACGATGCCACCGGTGGTGCCGGCAGGCACGGTGACGCTGTAGGAGCCATCGGCGTTAACCGTGACGACGGCAGGCTTGCCACCGATCACGACGGTGGGGGCACCCACGTCGCCCGCTTCAATCTGACCACCCAGCGTGAACGTCAGGGTGGTGTCGGCATCAACCGGCTTGGACAGGGCGACATTGAAAACAGCGTCGTTGCCTTCGTTGACGTCGCCGGCGTCCGAGACGCTCAGGGACGGCACGTCGGCGCCCGAGCCATGGTCGTCAACGATGACGGCGCTACCGGAATCGGTAATGTTGCCAGGCAGGGCAACGCCGCTGACGGTATTGCCCGACAGCGTGGCTTCCAGCGTGAGTTGTTCGCGGCCTTCGAAGACCGAGTCGTCGGTGGTCGGGACCGTGACAACGATGCCACCGGTGGTACCCGCCGGCACGGTGACGCTGTACGTACCGTCCGGATTGGCCGTGACCGTGGCGGGCTTGCCGCCGATCATGACGGTGGGGGTGCCGACGTCGCCGGCTTCGATCTGGCCGCCCAGCGTGAACGTCAGGGTGGTGTCGGCGTCAACGGCCTTGGACAGCGCAACGTTGAAGACCGCGTCGCTACCTTCGTTGACATCGCCCGCGTCGGAGACGGACAGGGCCGGCACGTCGGCGCCCGGGTTCGGGTTCGACGGATCGGTGCTGTCGGTGTCGACAATGGTGGCGCTACCGGAGTCGGTGATGTTGCCCGGCAGGGCGATTCCGCTGGCCGAGCTGCCGGTCAGCGTGGCATCCAGCGTCAGCTGTTCGCGCCCTTCGAACACGGAGTCGTCGGAGGTCGGGACCGTGACAACGATGCCGCCGGTGGTGCCGGCAGGAACGGTGACGCTGTACGTACCGTCCGGATTGGCCGTGACCGTGGCAGGCTTGCCACCGATCATGACGGTGGGCGTGCCGACGTCGCCCGCTTCGATCTGACCGCCCAGCGTGAACGTCAGCGTGGTGTCGGCGTCGACGGGCTTGGACAGTGCGACGTTGAAGACGGCGTCGCTGCCTTCGTTGACGTCGCCGGCGTCGGAGACGCTCAAGGACGGCACATCCGCGCCCGAACCGTGGTCGTCAACGATGACGGCGCTGCCGGAGTCGGTGATGTTGCCCGGCAGGGCGACGCCGCTGGCCGAGCTGCCCGACAGCGTAGCTTCCAGCGTGAGCTGCTCGCGGCCTTCGAAGACCGAGTCGTCCGTGGTCGGGACCGTGACAACGATACCGCCGGTCGTACCGGCAGGAACCGTAACGCTGTACGTACCGTCCGGATTGGCCGTGACCGTGGCAGGCTTGCCACCGATCATGACGGTGGGGGTGCCCACGTCGCCCGCTTCAATCTGACCACCCAGCGTGAACGTCAGCGTGGTGTCGGCGTCAACCGGCTTGGACAGGGCCACGTTGAAGACGGCGTCGTTGCCCTCGTTGACGTCGCCGGCGTCCGAGACGCTCAGGGACGGCACGTCGGCGCCCGAGCCATGGTCGTCAACGATGACGGCGCTGCCGGAGTCGGTGATGTTGCCAGGCAGGGCGATGCCGCTGGCCGAGCTGCCGGTCAGCGTGGCATCCAGCGTGAGCTGTTCACGGCCTTCGAAGACCGAGTCGTCGGTGGTCGGAACCGTGACGACGATGCCGCCGGTCGTACCGGCAGGCACGGTGACGCTGTAGGAGCCATCGGCGTTGGCCGTGACGGTGGCGGGCTTGCCGCCAATCATCACGGTGGGGGTGCCGACGTCGCCGGCTTCGATCTGACCGCCCAGCGTGAACGTCAGGGTGGTGTCGGCATCGACAGCCTTGGTCAGCGCAACGTTGAAGACGGCGTCGCTGCCTTCGTTGACATCGCCCGCATCCGAGACGGTCAGGGCCGGCACATCCGCGCCAGAGCCATGATCGTCAACGATGACGGCGCTGCCGGAGTCGGTGATGTTGCCGGGCAGCGCGACGCCGCTGGCGGTATTGCCGGACAGCGTGGCTTCCAGCGTGAGCTGCTCGCGGCCTTCAAAGACCGAGTCGTCCGTGGTCGGGACCGTGACCACGATGCCGCCGGTGGTGCCAGCCGGCACGGTGATGCTGAAAGTGCCATCGGCGTTGGCCGTGACGGGGGCGGGCTTGCCGCCAATCATGACGGTGGGCGTGCCCACGTCGCCGGCTTCGATCTGGCCGCCCAGCTTGAAGGTGAGCGTCGTGTCGGCATCGACCGGCTTGGACAGCGCAACGTTGAAGGTGGCGTCGTTGCCTTCGTTGACATCGCCCGCATCCGAGACGGACAGGGCCGGCACGTCGGCGCCCGGGTTGGGGTTCGACGGATCGGTGCTGTCGGTATCGACAATGGTGGCGCTACCGGAATCGGTGATGTTGCCCGGCAGCGCGATACCGCTGGCGGAGCTGCCGGTCAGCGTGGCGTCCAGCGTCAGTTGTTCACGGCCTTCGAACACCGAATCGTCGGTGGTCGGAACCGTGACAACGATGCCGCCGGTCGTACCGGCAGGCACGGTGACGCTGTAGGAGCCATCGGCGTTAACCGTGACGACGGCAGGCTTGCCACCGATCATGACGGCTGGGGCACCCACGTCGCCCGCTTCAATCTGACCACCCAGCGTGAACGTCAGGGTGGTGTCGGCATCAACCGGCTTGGACAGGGCGACGTTGAAGGTGGCGTTGCTGCCTTCGTTGACGTCGCCGGCGTCCGAGACGCTCAAGGACGGCACATCCGCACCCGAACCGTGATCGTCAACGATGACGGCGCTGCCGGAGTCGGTGATGTTGCCTGGCAGGGCGATGCCGCTGGCCGAGCTGCCGGTCAGCGTGGCGTCCAGGGTCAGTTGCTCGCGGCCTTCGAACACCGAATCATCGGTTGTCGGGACGGTGACGACGATGCCGCCGGTCGTACCAGCCGGCACCGTGATGCTGTACGAGCCATCGGCATTCGCGGTCACGACGGCAGACTTGCCGCCGATCATGACGGTCGGCGTACCCACGTCGCCGGCTTCGATTTGGCCACCCAGCGTGAACGTCAGCGTGGTGTCGGCGTCGACGGGCTTGGACAGCGCGACGTTGAAGACGGCGTCGTTGCCTTCGTTGACGTCGCCGGCGTCCGAGACGCTCAGGGACGGCACGTCGGCGCCCGAACCGTGATCGTCAACGATGACGGCGCTGCCCGAGTCGGTGATGTTGCCGGGCAGGGCAACGCCGCTGGCGGTATTACCGGACAGCGTGGCTTCCAGCGTGAGTTGCTCGCGGCCTTCGAAGACCGAGTCGTCCGTGGTCGGGACCGTGACAACGATGCCACCGGTGGTACCCGCCGGCACCGTAACGCTGTACGTGCCGTCCGGATTGGTCGTGACGGTGGCGGGCTTGCCGCCGATCATGACCGTGGGCGCACCCACGTCACCCGCTTCGATCTGGCCGCCCAGCGTGAACGTCAGGGTGGTGTCGGCATCCACCGGCTTGGACAGCGCGACGTTGAAGACGGCGTTGTCGCCTTCGTTGACGTCGCCGGCATCCGAGACGGACACGGCCGGCACGTCAGCGCCCGGATTCGGGTTGGACGGGTCGGTGCTTTCGGTATCGACAATCGTGGCGCTGCCGGAATCCGTGATGTTGCCAGGCAGGGCGACGCCGCTGGCGGTATTACCCGAGAGCGTGGCGTCCAGCGTCAGCTGTTCACGGCCTTCGAAGACAGAGTCATCCGTGGTCGGCACCGTGACCACGATGCCGCCGGTCGTGCCGGCAGGCACCGTAACGCTGAACGTGCCGTCCGGATTGGCCGTGACGGTGGCGGGCTTGCCGCCGATCATGACGGTGGGAACGCCCACGTCGCCGGCTTCAATCTGGCCGCCCAGCGTGAATGTCAGCGTGGTGTCGGCGTCGACCGGCTTGGTCAGCGCGACATTGAAGACGGCGTCGCTGCCTTCGTTGACGTCGCCGGCATCCGAGACAGAGAGCGCCGGCACATCGGCGCCCGGGTTCGGGTTCGACGGGTCCGTGCTTTCGGTGTCCACAATGGTGGCGCTACCGGAATCGGTGATGTTGCCCGGCAGTGCCACGCCGCTGGCCGAGTTGCCGGTCAGCGTGGCATCCAGCGTCAGCTGTTCGCGGCCTTCGAACACCGCGTCGTCGGTGGTCGGAACGGTGACGACGATGCCGCCAGTCGTACCAGCCGGCACGGTGATGCTATAGGAGCCATCGGCATTGGCAGTCACGACGGCGGGTTTGCCACCGATCATGACGGTGGGGACACCGATGTCGCCGGCTTCGATTTGCCCGCCCAGCGTGAACGTCAGCGTGGTATCGGCGTCGACGGCCTTGGTCAGCGCGACATTGAAGACCGCGTTGCTGCCTTCGTTGACGTCGCCGGCGTCCGAGACGGTGAGGGCAGGCACGTCGGCGCCTTCGCCCTGGTTGTCAACGATGACGGCGCTGCCGGAGTCGGTGATGTTGCCAGGCAGGGCGACGCCGCTGGCGGTATTGCCCGAAAGGGTGGCGTCCAGCGTCAGCTGCTCACGGCCTTCGAAAACCGAGTCGTCGGTGGTCGGGACGGTGACGACGATGCCGCCGGTGGTGCCGGCAGGAACGGTCACGCTGTACGTGCCGTCAGGATTGGCCGTGACGGTGGCGGGCTTGCCGCCGATCATGACGGTGGGGGTGCCGACGTCGCCGGCTTCAATCTGACCGCCCAACGTGAACGTCAGGGTGGTGTCGGCATCAACCGGCTTGGTCAGCGCGACATTGAAGACCGCATCGCTGCCTTCATTGACGTCGCCGGCATCCGAAACGGTGAGCGCAGGCACGTCGGCGCCCGGGTTCGGGTTGGACGGGTCGGTGCTTTCGGTATCGACAATCGTGGCGCTACCGGAGTCGGTGATGTTGCCCGGCAGCGCAACGCCGCTGGCGGTATTGCCCGAGAGCGTGGCGTCCAGCGTCAGCTGTTCACGGCCTTCGAAGACCGAGTCGTCGGTGGTCGGGACGGTGACGACGATGCCGCCGGTCGTGCCAGCCGGCACGGTAATGCTGTAGGAGCCATCGGCGTTGGCCGTGACCGTGACGGGCTTGCCGCCAATCATGACGGTCGGGGTGCCGACGTCGCCGGCTTCGATCTGACCACCCAGCGTGAACGTCAGGGTGGTGTCGGCATCGACCGGCTTGGTCAGCGCGACGTTGAAGACAGCGTCGCTGCCTTCGTTGACATCGCCCGCGTCGGAGACGGACAGGGCCGGCACGTCGGCGCCCGGGTTCGGGTTCGACGGGTCGGTGCTTTCGGTATCGACGATCGTCGCGCTACCGGAGTCGGTGATGTTGCCCGGCAACGCGACGCCGCTGGCGGTATTGCCCGAGAGGGTGGCGTCCAGCGTCAGCTGTTCGCGGCCTTCGAACACGGAATCGTCGGTGGTCGGTACGGTGACGACGATGCCGCCGGTCGTGCCAGCCGGCACGGTGATGCTGTAGGTGCCATCGGCATTGGCCGTGACCGCGACGGGCTGGCCGCCGATCATGACGGTGGGGGTGCCGATGTCGCCGGCTTCGATCTGACCGCCCAGCTTGAACGTCAGGGTGGTGTCCGCATCGACCGGCTTGGTCAGCGCGACATTGAAGACCGCGTTGCTGCCTTCGTTGACATCGCCTGCGTCGGCTACGGTGAGGCTCGGCACGTCGGCGCCAGGACCGCGGTCGTCCACGATGACGGCGCTGCCCGAATCGGTGATGTTGCCCGGCAGCGCGACGCCGCTGGCGGTATTGCCCGAAAGCGTGGCGTTCAGGGTCAGTTGCTCACGGCCTTCGAACACCGAATCGTCGGTGGTCGGCACGGTGACGACGATGCCGCCGGTCGTGCCAGCCGGCACGGTGACGCTGAAGGAGCCGTCGGCGTTGGCCGTGACGGTGGCAGGCCGGCCGCCGATCATGACGGTGGGGGTGCCCACGTCGCCGGCTTCAATCTGACCGCCCAGCGTGAACGTCAGGGTGGTGTCGGCGTCGACCGACTTGGTCAGCGCGACGTTGAAGACGGCGTCGCTACCTTCGTTGACTTCGCCCGCGTCCGAGACGGTCAGGGCCGGCACGTCGGCGCCCGGGTTCGGGTTGGTCGGGTCGGTGCTATCGGTATCGACAATCGTGGCGTTGCCGGTGTCGGAGATGCCGGCGGGCAGCTGGGCGCCGTTGGCCGCCTGGCCGCTGAGCGTGGCCTCCAGCGTCAGGGTCTCGCGGCCCTCGAAAGTGTTGTCGTCGGTCGTGGGCAAGGTCACCACGATGCCGTTCGTGACGCCGGCGGGCAGCTTGAAGCTGTACGTGCCGTCTGCATTGGCAGTCACGGCCACGGCCACGCCGCCGATGGTGACGACAGGCACGCCGACATCCTGGGCTTCGACCTGACCACCGACCTTGAGCGTGATGGTCGTTTCACGGTCCAGATCGACCGTGTTGCCCAGGGTGATGTTGAACGTGGCGTTGCCGCCTTCGTTGATGACGCCGGCATCCGACACGGCGATCGTGGGCACGTCGAGCACGCCGACGATGGTGACGGCGACCGTTGCGGTCGAGGTGGCGCCCGACGGGTCGGTAATCGTGTAGGAAATGGTCGAGGTCGCGGTTTCGCCTTCGCCCAGGCCCTTGTATTCGCCGTTGGGATTGAAAACGTACGATCCGTCAGGAAATATCGTGAACGACCCGCCGTTCGAGCCGGGCACGGTCAGTCCGGCGCCGGTCATCGGACGGCCGTTGACGGATACCAGCGTCAGTGCGTCGCCATCGGCGTCCGCGTCGTTCGAGAGCAGGTTCCCGCGGATCGAATCGTCTTGGCGCGTGGAGACGGCGTCGTTCAGGGCATTCGGGGGCGTGTTGCCCGGAACCGGTGCGGCGGCGTCGCCGTCATCGCCGGTCAGGGCAGCGCCCGACACGCGCGGCAGCGTGTCGTCGCCACGCGCCGGGTTCGGGTAGGCCAGGTCCAGCGGGCTGGTGGTTTCCAGGATGCGGGCCAGGCGCACGAAGCTGCTGCCGCCGGCTTCGCCGCCGCCGGCCACGACCGCGGCCGTGGGATCCAATTCATCGAACGGGTCGCGGCCGGCTTGCAGGGCGGCCAGCAGGCGATCGGAATCGGTGCCCGAGGGCGGCGCGACGGCGGCTTCCGTCGGATCGGCCAGCGGGCCGGTCATGTCGCCGTTGACGGCGACTTCGCGGCCTTCGCCGATCACGATCGGCATGCCGTTTTCAACCTGAAGCGAAACCGTGGCGCCCGAGGCAGTGACGATGTCGCTGCCGGCCGGGACTTTGCTGCCTTGATGCAGTTCGGTCAGGGAACCGTCGCTATTGCGTATCCACGCGCGACCGGAGATTTCGTTGACGACTGCGGGGGAGGAGTTGGCCATGTTGGTTCCGTTTCAGGGAGTTATCCAAGATGGCCAGATACTACGGGTCGCCGATGCCGGCGGATATTGTCCTTGAGGACAGGTTCACGCAGTGATTTTGCTGCGTGCGTCAGTGGGTGCGGAAATACCGTGGACCAGCAGGGCGAGCTGCAGGCGGTCGGTGACGCCGAGCTTGTCGAACACCGCCGACAGATGCGCCTTGACGGTGCGTTCCGTGATGCCCAGCGCCTCGGCGATCTGGGCGTTGGCTTGGCCGCTGGCGGCGTAGCGCGCGACGGTGATTTCGCGCTCGGTCAGCCGGCCGCCGTCCCAGGCGTGCGCGTCCTGCGCGCGCTCGGTGACAAGCTTGAGCAGGCGGGACACCAGCGAGCGTCCCATCCAGATGCCGCCGGAGGCGACGACTTCCAGCGCCTGCGCCATCGCGGCGGGCTGCGCATAGCTGTGGCAGTAGCCGTGCGCCCCGGCGCCCAGCGCCTGCGTGCCTTGCTCGTCGTTGGGGCTGGCGCTGGCGACCACGACATGCAGGCCGGCCAGCGTCGGCGTCCATGCTGGATCGTGCCAGGAGGGGAGCTTGGGCACGTCGGCATCCAGCACCGCCAGCGTACGGCCTTGTTCTCGCCAGCGTTGCAGATCCGCCAGGCCTCGCCCGCGGGCTGCCATCCAGCGCGCCGGGTCAAGCGCGCGCCAGTGCTGCCAGAGCAGGTCGTCGTGCGTAATCAACAGGACGGGAATGGGTTTCATAAGGCCTTGAAGCTCTCCATTAACGTTCGGTGAAGGCGTTCGACTTCGCCCGCAGAATGGGCTTGAGCAGGTACTGGAGCACCGTGCGCTTGCCTGTCAGGATATGAACCTCTGCCACCATCCCGGGGATGATGGGCAACAGCTTGTCGCCTACGGTGCTGCGGTCCGTGCGCACGCGCACGACGTAGTAGGAATTGCCTTTCTCGTCGGTCACGGTGTCCGCGCCGATCTGTTCCACCCGGCCTTCCAGGCCGCCGTAGATCGCGAAGTCGTAGGCCGTGAACTTGACCTCGGCCTTCTGGTCCGCGTGCAGGAAACCGATGTCGCGCGGCTGGATGCGCACTTCGAGCAGCAGCGTGTCGTCCTTGGGGACGATCTCGATGATGTCCTTGCCCGGCTGCACCACGCCGCCGACCGTGTTGTTGAACAGGGTCTTGACGGTGCCGCGCACCGGCGCGCGCACTTCGGCCAGCTTGACGCGGTCGACCAGCGCGGCCTTGCCTTCGCGCAGCGTTGCCAGTTTGGTGTTGGTTTCAGACAGTTCGCTGCGGGCCTGGTTGCGGATGTTCAGCTCGGCTTCCTGGATCTTGCTTTCGGCTTCTTTGATGGAGGCCTGGAAGCGGTCGATCTGCGCCTCGGCGCCTTTCTGCTCGCCGCAATAACGGGCGACATCGCGTTGCAGACGCAGGAGGTCGACCTCGGACACGGCGCCGCTCTTGAGCAGCGGCCGGGTCACCTGCAGCTCGCGCGAGGTCAGGCCGCAGCTTGCCGAGGCCTGGTCGCGCTTGGCGATGGTTTCGCGCAGGTCTTCCTGGCGTTGCTTGAGCTGTTCGCGGGCCACGTTGACGGTGGCGTTCAGCTCGGTGTTGCGTGCCTGCCAGGCGTTGCGTTCCATTTCGCCCAGGCCGGGCGCCTGCTTGAGCACTTCCTCAGGCGTGACGAAGGGCTCGCCCGTGGCCAGCGCTTTCAGGCGGGCGGACTTGGCCAGCAGCGACAGATACTCCGCATTGTTCTCGCCCAGCGACGAGGTGAAGCGGGTGGAGTCGATCTTCAGCAGGATCTCGCCGGCCTCGACTTCCTGGCCGGGGCGGACCAGGATCTCCTGGACGATACCGCCGTCCAGGCTCTGGATGATCTGCACTTGGCGGGACGGCACGACCTTGCCTTCGCCGCGGACCACTTCGTCGATGCTGCCGAAGCCCGCCCAGACGAGCAGACCCATGGTGGCCAGCAGCGAGGTCCACAGCAGGATGCGCGAACCGCGGGCCTGGGACTCGTGGATGACCCATTCGGCGTTGCCGATGTAGTCGGACCGCTGGACGGGTTTGCCTTTGTCGGCGCCGTCCAGGATGCGATCGAAGAAGAAGACGAAAAGGTTGCGCGGGGCGCGCAGCAGGTTGCCAAAGAAACCGTGCTTGGGGGCTCCAGGATTGTTGAGCATGGTCTTCTCAGCTTCCGCGTCCAACGCGTCCTTGACGCAGGGCTTCGACAACTTGTTCCTTCGGACCGTCGGCCACGATATGGCCGTTGTCGATCACGATAAGGCGGTCGACCAGTTCAAGGAGCGCGGTGCGGTGCGTCACCAGCAGGATCGTCTTGGTCGCGCTGGCTTCACCCAGGCGCTTGCGAAGCTGGGCTTCGCTCTGGTGGTCCATGTTGCTGCTGGGCTCGTCCAGCAGCAGGATCGGCGGATCGTTGATCAGCGCGCGGGCCACGGCCACTGACTGGCGCTGGCCGCCGGAGAGCGATTCGCCGCGCTCGCCGATGATCATGTCGAAACCATTGGGGTGCAGGTTGGCGAACTCGGTCACGCCCGCCATGTTGGCCGCCGCCAGAATGCTGGCGTCGTCGGCGTAGGGCGCGCCCATCGCCAGGTTGTGCTTGAGGCTGCCGTAAAACAGCAGGGGATCCTGCGGAACGTGGCCGATGGCCCGGCGCACGTCGGCCGGGTCGATCTGGCGCACGTCCACGCCGTCCAGCAGCACGGCGCCTTCGGTGGGCTGGTACAGAGCCAGCGCCAGCTTTTCAAGCGTCGTCTTGCCAGAACCGATGCGGCCGATGATGCCGACCTTCTCGCCCGGCTTGAGCTTGAACGACACCTTCTTGAGCACCGGCTGCGTGCTGCCGGGATACGCGAAGGTCACGTCGCGGAACTCCAGGCCGCCGTGGAACACGGGGCGATGCAGGAATTCCGCCTCGGCCGGACGCTCGATCGGCATCTTCATGTAGTTGTCGATGGAACCGAGCGACGTGCGCGCGTTCTGGTACTGCATCAGCAGGCCCGCAACCTGGCCGAGCGGCGCGAGGCACCGGCCGGCGATCATGGATGCGGCAATGATGCCGCCCATCGACAACGCCGATTCCTGGGCCAGATACACGCCGATGATCACGACCGCGATCGACACGAGCTGCTGGACCGCCTGTACGAAGCCCACCGTGGACGACGAGATCAGCTTGAGCTTGCCGCCCGTCTGCGCAATGAATTCGGTGGCGCGCTCCCAGTTGCGCTGGATTGCGCCCTGGGCGTTCAGCGTCTTGACGGCTTCCAGGCCGGTCAGCGCTTCGACGAGCGTGGCGTTGCGTTGCGACGAGGCCTGGAACGAGGCCATCGTCAGCGCTTCCATGCGCGCCTGCGCCGCCAGCGACACCAGCAGGATCAGCACGATGGCGACCAGCGGCGGCAGGATCATCCACGGTGAAATCCAGGCCAGGGCGGCCAGGAACAGCAGGATGAAGGGCAGGTCGACCAGCGTCGTGATGGTGGCCGAGGCGATGAAGTCGCGAATGGATTCGAACGAGCGCAGGTTGGCCGCGAAGGATCCGACCGAGACCGGACGGCCTTCCAGCCGCAGGTCCAGCACGCGTTCCATGATCTGCGCGGACAGGCGCACGTCGACCCGTTTGCTGGCGCTGTCCACCACATGGGACCGCGCCGTGCTCAGGATCATGTTGAAGATCACCACCAGCGTGATGCCGATGGCCAGCACCCACAGCGTTTCGACGGCGTTGTTTGGCACCACGCGGTCGTATACGTTCATGGTGAAGAGCGGCATCGCCATGGCGAACACGTTGATCAGCAGCGCCGCGACGAGGGCGTCGCGGTACAGCCGGCGGTTCTCCATGATGGCCGCCCAGAACCAATGGCGCTCCCGCACCTTGGCGACTTCCGGGGCGCGGGCGTCAAAGCGGAATTGCGGGCGGACGAAGCACACCAGCCCGCTGTACTGCTCGGCCAGTTCGGCCGGGTCCATGTCGAAGGAACTGCCGCCCAGTTCGGGATGGCTGACCACGAATTTGCCGCCGTCCTTCTTGAGCAGCAGGCACGCGCGTTCGCCCTTGAGCAGCAGAATGGCCGGCAGGAGGTCCTGCGAGATGTCATCCAGCGTGCGCTTGACCACGCGTGCCGAAAGCTGCGCCCGCGCGGCTGCGCGGGGCAGCAGGGCGGGCGTGAGGCGGTGTTCTTCGAGGGGCAGGCCCGAGGACAAAGCTTGCGCGGTGGCCGTCACGCCATGCAGGCGGGTGATTTCCACCAGGCAATCGAGCAGCGGATCGTCGTGCGCGGCGCGGGCATCAGCGCGCCAATCCCGGGCGGCCTTCTCAGATAACTTGTCCATCTTCGTCATCCAACAGGTCGAGGTGTTCCGAGAGACGCGCACGCTGCTGCTTGCGCTGGGTGAGCTTTTGCTGGGCCTGGACAGGCAGGTCTGTCATCCGCAAGGTGCCGTTGGCGATCAACGCGTCAATTAAGTCTTCAAGGACGCGGACAAAATCCGCGTCCAACTGCGAGAAATCACTGCCCTTGTTTGCCATTGGGCCTCCTTGCGGCTGCGCCGGTCAGGGCCGGGCGGCAGGCGCGTTCACCGGCACCAGCGTGGGGGGCAGGGTGCCTTCGTTGTAATGCACGCGCACGGGAGCCAGTCGGGCGGTATCCGGAACGGTCGAATTGCACAGCTTGATCACTTCGTCCGACACTTCCAGCTTGCCGTTTTCCTCGGGCATCTCATTGCGCGCGGGTTGCAGCGCCAGCGCCGGCAGCAGGGTGTGGGACAGGGCCAGCCAGCGGTACTGCGCAAGACGCAGATCATAAATGGCATTGGTCAGCGCACGGCGCGATTCGAACAGTTCATTTTCCGTGTCCAGCAGGTCCAGCAGAGAGCGCTGGCCGATCTGGAACTGTTGCGCGTACGCATCACGCACCTTGGTCGTGGCCACCTCGTGATCACGCAGGAAGGGCAGCTTCTGGCTCAGGCTGGTGATGTTGTTCCAGGCCACAGCCAGGTCCTGCTGCACGTTGCGGCAGGTGTAGTCGCGGATGTCGCGGGCGGCGTAGGACTGGTTGGCGGTCTGGCGCACGCGGGCGGAGTCCGCGCCGCCGCGGTACAGGTTGTAGCTCATCACGACCTGCACGCTGGAGCTCTGGATGTCGCGGCTTTGCGGGGTCGGATCATTCTGGTCGCGGCCCGTGTTGGCCACGAATTCAAACTTCGGCGAGAACGCGCCCTTGGACGACTGCACGCCCGCCTGCGCGGCCTGCAGGCTCGCCTGCTTGGACAGGAAGCTGGGGTTGCGGCGCAGCGATTCATTGAAATTGCCCGGGGCCTTGGGCAGCTTGTCGGCGATGTCAGGCGCCGGCAGCATCGATTCAGGCGGGAAGGCGCCGGTCACGCGCTGGAAGCGCTGTTGCACGTCCAGCAGGTTGGCCGTTTCGGTCATCAGGTTGGTCTGGGCCAGCGACAGACGGCCGCCGGCCTGTTCCAGGTCGACGCGCCGGCCGACGCCGGATTCCGTGCGCTCGCCGATCTGCTTGAGGGTGCTTTCGTGCAGCGAGTAGTTCTGGCGAGCCAGCAGCTCCATGTCGCGATAACGCTGCAGGTCGATATAGGCCTGCACGGCGGTGAAGGCGGTGTTGTCGCTGGTGGCCAGCACGTCATAGAAGCGCGCCAGCTTGTCGAAACCGGCCTGCTTGACGTCGTTGGTGGTGCGGAAGCCATCAAAAATCAGCTGGCGCAGTTCGACGCTCCAGCCGGGGCGGTTCCAGCTCTGCGAGCCGACGCCGGGCACGTTGTTGCGCCATTCGCGGCCCAGGTAACCCTGCGCATTGATCTGCGGGAAGTAGGCGGCGCGGGCGACGGCCTGGCCTTCCAGGGACGCCTGGAAGTCGTGGTATTTGGCCTGGATTTCGGGATTGCTGAGCAGGGTCTGCTCAACGATCTGATTCAACGTCACTTGCGGTTGCCCGGCGGGTGCGGCAGCGACGGGCGTCGCGGACTGTGCAAAAACGGCAGGGGCAAATGCAAGGGCAAGGACCGAGGTCGTGCTTTTGAGCAAAAACG
The DNA here is from genome assembly GCF_059759315.1 of Achromobacter sp. GQ309. NCBI lineage: Bacteria > Pseudomonadati > Pseudomonadota > Betaproteobacteria > Burkholderiales > Alcaligenaceae > Achromobacter > Achromobacter sp. GQ309. Next base: position 263,358 of record NZ_JCAXDP010000007.1, on the reverse strand, counting down.
AAGCCATAGTGATTATTCGCGAGTCAAGTTGAGATTGAATGGCCGCCATGTTGTATGTAAATGTCAGCTTTGGCGAGTCAAGATTTGTTAACTCTTGAGGATTATTGCTGGCGGTCCATAAGGTGAATTTCGCGCAACATCTAACTACTTCCTCGAATTTGCACGAACATCGCTTAACCTAACGCGGCTTATTTCTATTAATACGGATTATTACGTATTATTTCGAAGTAACAGCGTTCGGAGCGTGTGGCGATTATATCTATTTGAGAGTTCTGTATCTATTTTGTTTACCAATTTGTATCCGTCTCAAAAATATGAGCGTGGTTTATTTGTTATGCAACAAGTTGACATGGCGGTCGCTTTCGGCGGGGAAGCGCCGTCAGCATGGTAGTGGTGGTACTGGTATATAAGGTGTGCTTGTACTAGGTTTGGTGGCTGGGCATAATCCTTTTCATGCCGCAGCAGCCGGCGCGGCAGGGAAGCGTTTTACCCATCGCGCCGGACTCAAGCCGGATTGTCTATTTGCAGAGCGCATCCATGGCCCAAACCCTTTACGACAAACTCTGGGACGCCCACATCGTCCATCAGGAATCAGACGGCACCTGTCTGCTCTATATCGACCGCCACCTGCTGCATGAGGTCACCAGCCCGCAGGCGTTCGAAGGGCTGACGATGGCAGGCCGCAAGCCGTGGCGTACCGGCGCCAACCTGGCCGTGGCTGACCACAACGTGCCCACGATGAACCGTGCACAGGGCATCGACGACCCGATCTCGCGTTTGCAGGTTGACACGCTGGACGACAACTGCGGCAAGTACGGCATCACCGAATTCCGCATGAACGACCTGCGCCAGGGCATCGTCCACGTCATCGGACCGGAGCAGGGCGCGACCCTGCCGGGCATGACCGTGGTCTGTGGCGACTCCCACACCAGCACACACGGCGCGTTGGGCGCGCTGGCCTTCGGCATCGGCACGTCCGAAGTCGAGCACGTGCTGGCCACGCAGACGCTGCTCATGAAGAAAGCCAAGAGCATGCTCATCAAGGTCGACGGCGAGCTGCCGTTCGGCTGTACGGCCAAGGACGTGGTGCTGCACATCATCGGCATCATCGGCACGGCCGGCGGCACGGGTCACGCCATCGAATTTGCCGGCAGCACGATCCGCGCGCTGTCCGTCGAAGGCCGCATGACCGTCTGCAACATGGCGATCGAAGCTGGCGCCCGTTCCGGCATGGTCGCCGTCGACGACAAGACCATCGACTACTTCCGCGGCCGTCCGTTCGCGCCCACCGGCGTCGTCTGGGACCAGGCCGTCAAATACTGGCGCACGCTGCACACCGACGAAGGCGCCAAGTTCGACACCGTGGTTGAAGTCAACGCGCGCGACATCAAGCCGCAGGTCACGTGGGGCACGTCGCCCGAAATGGTGCTGCCGGTGGATTCCCGCGTGCCGGATCCCGACCGCGAAAAAGACGACGTGCGCCGCAGCGGCATGGAGCGCGCGCTGGAATACATGGGCTTGAAGCCCAACACTCCGCTGACCGACATCCGCGTGGATCGCGTGTTCATCGGTTCGTGCACGAACTCCCGCATCGAAGACCTGCGCGCCGCGGCCGTCGTGGCGCGTGGCAAGCGCGTGGCGTCCAATGTGCGCCAGGCGATGGTGGTGCCGGGCTCGGGCCTGGTCAAGCAACAGGCCGAACGCGAAGGCCTGGACAAGATCTTCATCGAGGCCGGCTTTGAATGGCGCGAACCGGGCTGTTCGATGTGTCTGGCCATGAACGCCGACCGCCTCGAACCCGGCGAGCGTTGCGCCTCGACCTCGAACCGCAACTTCGAGGGCCGGCAAGGGCAGGGCGGCCGCACGCACCTGGTCAGCCCGGCCATGGCCGCCGCCGCGGCCGTCGCCGGCCATTTCGTCGACGTCCGCACGTTCCGTTAAGCGACAAGCACCGAGTAGACATCATGCAAGCATTTACCACTCACGAAGGCCTGGTGGCGCCGCTCGACCGCGAAAACGTCGACACGGACCTCATCATCCCCAAGCAGTTCCTCAAGTCCATCAAGCGCACGGGCTTTGGCCCCAACCTGTTTGACGAGCTGCGCTATCTGGATCACGGCGAACCGGGCATGGACAACAGCAAGCGTCCGGTCAATCCGGATTTCGTGCTGAACCAGCCGCACTACCAGGGCGCCTCGGTCCTGCTGGCCCGCAAGAACTTCGGTTGCGGCTCCAGCCGCGAGCACGCGCCCTGGGCGCTGACGCAGTTCGGTTTCCGCGCCATCATCGCGCCGTCGTACGCCGACATCTTCTTCAACAACAGCTTCAAGAACGGCCTCTTGCCGATCGTGCTGTCCGAGCTGGAAGTGGCGCGCCTGTTCGATGAAGTGAAGGCGTTCCCGAACTACAAGCTGAACATCGATCTGGACCGCCAGGTCGTCATTGCCGCGGACGGCCGCGCCATGGGTTTCGACATCGAACCCTTCCGCAAGTATTGCCTCTTGAACGGCTTTGACGACATCGGCCTGACGCTGCGCCATTCGGACAAGATCCGCGCCTTCGAGGCCGAGCGCCTGGCCCGTCATCCGTGGCTGGAAAGCCGCCCCATCGCCTGATCAAACCATCGAAACAGGATCGTTTTTCAATGACCCACAACATCGCAGTCTTGCCGGGTGACGGCATCGGCCCGGAAATCGTCGAACAGGCCGTGCGCGTCCTGAAGGCGCTGGACGTTCCCTTTGACATCAAGGAGCAGCCAGTCGGCGGCGCCGCTTTCGACAAGTTCGAGCACCCGCTGCCGCCCGCCACGCTGAACCTGGCCAAGGAATCGCACGCCGTGCTGTTCGGCGCGGTTGGCGACTGGAAGTACGACACGCTGCCGCGCGAGTTCCGTCCCGAACAAGCCATTCTGGGCCTGCGCAAGGCGCTGGGCCTGTTTGCCAACCTGCGTCCGGCCATCCTGTATCCGGAACTGGCCAGCGCCTCGTCGCTCAAACCTGAGATCGTGTCCGGTCTGGACATCCTGATCATCCGCGAACTGACCGGCGACATCTATTTCGGCACGCCGCGCGGCGTGCGTTCGTCGCCGGACGGCGCCTTCACCGGCGAGCGCGAAGGCTACGACACCATGCGCTACGCCGAATCCGAAGTGCGCCGCATCGCGCGCATCGGCTTCGAATCGGCGCAGAAGCGCAACAAGAAGCTGTGCAGCGTCGACAAGGCCAACGTGCTCGAGACCTCGCAGTTCTGGCGCGACATCGTGATCGAAGTGGCGCGCGAGTACCCGGACGTGGAGCTGTCGCACATGTACGTCGACAACGCGGCGATGCAGCTGGTGCGCAACCCGCGCCAGTTCGACGTCATCGTCACCGGCAATCTGTTCGGCGACATCCTTTCCGATGAAGCGGCCATGCTGACGGGTTCGATCGGCATGCTGCCCTCGGCCTCGTTGAATGCCAGCGGCCAGGGCCTGTACGAGCCCAGCCACGGTTCGGCGCCGGACATCGCGGGACAGGGCATCGCCAACCCGTTGGCGACGATCCTGTCGGCCGCCATGTTGCTGCGCTACTCGTTGAACCTGGCGCCGCAGGCGGATCGCATTGAAGCGGCTGTGCGCAGCGTGCTGGCCAGCGGCCTGCGTACCGCCGACATCTTCGAGCCTGGCACGACGAAGGTCAGCACCGCCGGCATGGGCGACGCCGTCCTGAAGGCCCTGGGCTGATCCCTCGCGTTGGACTGCTGCGAGGCGGTCCTGACCAACGCGCGCTGCGTTAAAAGCGTGCAGCGGTATATATACAGAGGGGCCGCCCGGCGGGTGGCCCCTCTGTTTTGGGGGGGCATGCATTGCTGTTGCCGCGATGCGCCGGACTCTTCCTCCCGGGCTTGCGGCCCCGTTTTTTTCGAGCTGCAGTGCAACATCCCTGCGTGCATTCTGATAAATTGTTGAATTGCACGAAATTTCCCCCTCCTTATCTTGTCACCCCCTTTAAAGAGCGATTGAAATGAATCAAGCAGTAGGCCTTGTCGGCTGGCGCGGTATGGTCGGCTCGGTGCTCATGCAACGCATGCGCGACGAGAACGACTTCGCACTGATCGAACCGGTGTTTTTCTCCACCAGCAACGCTGGCGGCGCCGCGCCCACTTGGGCAACTGGCGCAGGTCCGCTGCAAGATGCCTACAACATTGACGCTCTGAAAAAACTGCCGATCATCGTGACGGCGCAAGGCGGCGACTACACGTCCGAGGTCTATCCCAAGCTGCGCGGCGCGGGCTGGAACGGCATCTGGATCGACGCGGCCAGCACCCTGCGCATGGCCGACGACGCCATCATCGTGCTGGACCCGGTCAACCGCCCGGTGATCGACGCGGCGCTCAAGCGCGGTGTGCGCAACTTCATCGGCGGCAACTGCACCGTCAGTTGCATGCTGATGGGCCTGGCTGGTCTGTTCAACAACGACCTGGTGGAATGGATGACCTCCATGACCTACCAGGCCGCATCCGGCGGCGGCGCGCAGCACATGCGTGAACTGCTGACCCAGTTCGGCGAGATCAACCAGTCGGTCAAGTCCCTGCTGGACGACCCGGCCTCGGCCATCCTGGAAATCGACCGCGGCGTGCTGGCCAAGCAGAAGGACGACGCGCTGCCCCACGAACACTTTGGCGTGCCGCTCGGCGGCAACCTGATTCCCTGGATCGACAAGGACCTGGGCAACGGGATGTCCAAGGAAGAATGGAAGGGCGAAGTCGAGACCAACAAGATCCTGGGCCGCGGCGCCGCCTTCGGCACGGCGCCCACCCCGATCGACGGCCTGTGCGTGCGCATCGGCGCCATGCGCTGCCACAGCCAGGCGCTGACCATCAAGCTCAAGCGCGACGTGCCGCTGGACGAGATCGAAGCCCTCATCGCGCAAGGCACGCAGTGGGCCAAGGTGGTTCCCAACACCAAGGAAGCCACCGTTTCCGCGCTGACGCCCGTCGCTGTCACCGGCACGCTGGACATTCCGGTGGGCCGCCTGCGCAAGCTGTCGATGGGCTCGCAATACCTGGGCGCCTTCACGGTCGGCGACCAACTGCTGTGGGGCGCTGCCGAGCCGCTGCGCCGCATGCTGCGCATCGCGCTGAACGAAGCCTGATGCCGGGGCGGGCGGCGGTTTCAGCTGCCCGTTTCGCGCAACGATGCGGTCAGGGCACCTTCGGGTGCCCTTGTTTTTTGGCGCGCGGTGGGATGTGCGAAAGCGTTGGGTGCACCAACGTGGCGCAGCCGGGAAGCGCGCGGCGCGCGGCCCGGTTCGCAAAACCTCCCGGGTGTGCCCGTCGGCCAACGTGCGTGCCCCGTTCAGGTTTGTGAAATGCGCTTGATCCATTACACTTTTCGGGTGAATTGAGGCCCATTTTTGCGCGGCAAATGGCGCGAATGGGCCAAGGCCCGTAATTCGATTACAAGAACGGAATTCCAGCTTATGACCCAGCGTTCGCGCCACGTGAAGCATGCCCGCCGTTTGAAAGCCCTTCAGTGGGCCATTGCGCTGGCGATCGGCTCAAGCGTCTGCGGGTCGGCGCTGGCCATGCGCGTCGGGCATTCTCGCGTCGTTTCCGTGCCGGGCGCGCCGCTGCAGGCGACCGTGGGTCTGCAGGAATTGACGCCCGAAGAAATCAGCTCACTCAAGGTTTCGATTGCCGACGAAGCTGCCTGGCAGCGCGCGGGCGTCAAGCCGCCGGTGCCGCTTGCCAGCATGGTGGTTCGCGTCGAAGACGGAATCGACCCGACGCGCAAGAATCTGCGGGTGCGTTCCACGCAGGCGCCGGCTAGCGGAGCCGTGGATCTGCTGCTCGACATCAATTCCAGCTCGGGACAGCGGCAGGTACAGGTCAGCATCCTGGTGCCGCTGCGCGGCACCAGCGCAGATGTCACGCCCGCCGCCGTGGGCGCCCCTGGCCGCACGGGCGGCACGTCGGGCACGGTCACGGTCAAGTCGGGCGATTATCTGTTTGCCATTGCCCAGCGCAACGCGGTGCCGAACGCGTCGGTCTACCAGATGCTGGTCGCGCTGTGGCGCGCCAATCCGCAGGCCTTCATTCAGAACAACATGAATCTGGTGCGTTCCGGCCAGACGCTCAAGATCCCGGACGCCGCCACGGTGCGCGCCATCGATCCGGCCGAAGCCCGCCGCATCTTCAACGAGCATGCCGAGGCGTACGCGAAGTACCGCGGACGGGTGGGTGCAGCGGCAGGTGCGAATCCGTCGGTGGTCAAGGGCCAGGACGCCGCCTCCGGCACGGTCGCCCCGCCGGCCGATTCGGGCGTCGCCACGGCTGCACCGACGCAAGATCGCGTGCGTCTGTCGACCGGCCAGGCCCAGGACAGCGCCGCCGCGCAGGCCGAGGTGCAGGCAGACGCCAAGACGTCCGCCGACCGCGCGCTCGCGGACACGCAAGGGCGGGTGAATCAGCTTCAGGCCAATGTGGATGAACTGACGAAGGCTGTTGCGCAGCAATCGGCTGCGGCCGGCGCGGCTGGTGCAGGTGCGGCTGGCGCTTCGGGCGGCGCCGGTGCGGCCGGTGCGCCGGGCTCGACAGGCACTCCGGGAGCGACAGGTACGTCGGGTGCACCGGGCGCGACAGGTGCAGCCGGCGCTCCCGGCGCGGCAGGCACTCCGGGTGGAGCAGGCACTTCGGGTGGAGCAGGCACTGCTGGCGCAACGGGCACTCCGGGTGCCGCAGGCACTCCGGGCGCAGCAGGCACTCCGGGCGCAGCAGGTACTCCGGGCGCAGCAGGTACTCCGGGTGCCGCAGGCACTTCGGGTGCCGCAGGTACTCCAGGCGCAGCAGGTACTCCGGGCGCAGCGGGTACTCCGGGCGCAGCAGGCACTCCGGGCGCAGCAGGCACGCCGGGTGCCGCAGGCACTTCGGGTGCAGCAGGCACTCCGGGCGCAGCAGGTACTCCGGGCGCAGCAGGTACTCCGGGCGCAGCAGGTACTCCGAGCGCAGCAGGTACCCCGGGCGCAGCAGGCACTCCGGGCGCAGCAGGTACTCCGAGCGCAGCAGGTACTCCGAGCGCAGCAGGCACGCCGGGCGCAGCAGGTACTCCGGGCGCAGCAAGTACTCCGGGCGCAGCAGGCACCCCGAACGCGGCAAGCACGCCCGGCGCCACAACCTCCTCACCCTCCGACGCCGACAAGCCCGTCGGCACGCTTCCGGACAAAACTGTGCAAACTGGCATGCCCGGCTGGCTGGCCGACAATCTTCTCGTGATCGTTACCGCGGTGCTGGCGCTGGTTGCCTTCGCCATTGCCTGGCTATTGCGCCGGGCCGCCGCGCGGCGTGACGATGATGACGAGGACAGCTTTACCTACAACGAGCCCGCGCTGGATACGGCAGCGCTGAACCGCAAGCTCGACACCATCAATCTCGACCTGGACGTACCGCCCACGGACGAACCGCGCCGTATCGGCGGTCCTCGGGTTTGAAGCATGTCTAGAGTTGCATTGGGGCTGGCGTATGACGGCTCCGCCTGGCAGGGTTGGCAGACACAGCCGCACCGGCAGACGGTGCAGGATTCGCTGGAATCCGCCCTGGCCAGTTTCTGTGGCGTCGCCAATCCGGTGCCCACGATCTGCGCCGGGCGCACCGATACCGGCGTGCATGGCGCGATGCAGGTGGTCCATCTGGACACCACGCTGAACCGCAAGACCGAATCCTGGGTGCGTGGCGTCAATGCGTTTTTGCCGCCCAGTATCTCCGTGCAATGGGCCGAAGAAGTCTCCGACGAGTTCCACGCGCGTTTTTCGGCGCGCGCCCGCACTTACGTCTATCTGCTCTGGCGCGGCCGAGTGCGTCCGGCGCTGTGGGCAGGACGTGCGGGTTGGTGCTTTCAGCCGCTGGATGTGGACGCCATGCGCGCGGCCGCCAAGGCGCTGGTCGGCGAGCATGATTTTTCCAGCTTCCGTTCCTCGCAATGCCAGGCCAAGCATCCGGTGCGGCACATGCACAGCCTCGAGATCGAAGAGCGCGGACCGTTCCTCGTCTTCACGCTGAAGGCAAATGCCTTTCTGCATCACATGGTGCGCAACATCATGGGTGCGCTGCTGCAGGTCGGGCAGGGCAGGGAATCGGTGGACTGGATGACGCAGCTTCTGGCGTGGCGTGACCGCAAACGCGGCGCGCCCACCTTTGCGCCGGATGGCCTGTACCTTGCCAGCATCGATTACCCGGAAGCCTTCGGGCTGCGCGAACTCGATGGCGGGGCGTCGCTGCTGTCGCCCTTTACTCAAACCTATTAGGGAAGCCGCCGCGCAGCCGGCGGGATCCCGCGCCTTTCTGGAGGCATGCGCCATGCAACGCCGCGCGTTTCTGAAGCAGACCGCCCTGGGCGCCGCCGCCGGCAGCGCCGTGCTGGCCGCTCCCGCCATTGCGCAGGAAGCGCCCAACCTCACCTGGCGGCTGGCTTCGGATTTTTCGGCCGACGCGGCAACGCTGTTTGCGGGGGCCGCCGACGTCGCGCGTTATGTGGCCGAGGTCACGGACGGGCACTTCAACATCGAGGTCTTTCCGGCCGGCCAGTTGTTCCAACCGGGCCAGGCGCTGGAAGCCGTGCAGCACCGCATCGTCGAATGCGGCCATGCGGCATCGGCCAAGTATTTCACTACCGATCCGGCGCTTTGCTTTGATGGCGGCGTGCCATTTGGATTGAACACGCGCCAGATGAACGCATGGATGCGGAAAGGCGAGGGTCTGACGCTGACGCGCGAGGCCTTCGCCAAGTTCGGCATCCTGAACTTTCCCTGCGGCTATACCGGCGCGCAGATGGGCGGGTGGTTCCGCGGCGAGATCAAGACCGTTGATGACCTGCGCGGCCTGAAGGTAGCGGCCGATGGCTTTGCCGCCCATATCCTGTCGCGACTGGGAGCGACGCCGGTCGACATACCCGCGAGCGATGTGCATGCCGCGTTGGCGCAAGGCGTGGTGGACGGGGCGGCGACAATCGGCCCGTTCGACGATGAGCGGTTTGCGTTGTTCGAAGTCGCGCGCAATTATTACTTTCCGGGCTGGTGGGCCGGCACGCAGCAGTTGTCGCTGTACGTCAATCAAGACGCGTATGGCGAGCTGCCCAAGGCCTATCAGACCGCGCTGTCCCTGGCCTGCGCCGCCGCATGCAACGACATGATTGCCGCGTTCGATGCCAACAATCCCGATGCACTGCGCCGGCTGGTGTCGCAGGGTGCGCAATTGAAGGCGTATCCGCGGCCAGTGCTGCAAGCTGCGCACGAAGCCACGGTGGCGTCCTGCAATGAATTAAGCGCGAAAGACGCGACGTTCAAGAAGCTCTACGACAGCATGCTGGCTTTCCGCGGCAAGCAGGTCCCGTGGTTCCGCATGGCCGAGGGCAGCTTCGACAACATGGTGGCGACGCTGGGCGCGCCCGGGGCGTAGGGGCCGGATATACTGGCCTATCCAGTCGCCGCGGGGCGACACATCCAGAAAATGCCATGCGTACACGCATAAAGATCTGCGGGCTGACCCGCGAAGAAGACATTGAAGCCGCCGTTTCGGCAGGCGCCGACGCGATCGGTTTCGTCTTCTATCCCAAGAGCAAGCGCTGTCTCACGCCTGTTCGCGCCGCGCAGTTGCGCCGCGGGGTGCCGGCGTTTGTCGACGTCGTCGCGCTCTTCGTGAATGCGCAAGAGGAAGAGGTGCGCACGGTGCTGGGCGAAGTCGGGCCCGACCTGCTGCAATTCCACGGCGACGAAACGCCGCTGGAATGCGCGCGCTACGGGCATCGCCACCTGCGGGCCTTCCGTGCCGGCGCGCCCGGCCTGGAGACGGCGGAAAACCTGGCAGCCACTTGCCGCGCATACGGCCAGGCCGCGGGATGGTTGTTCGACAGCTACAGCTCCGGTTATGGCGGCAGCGGACACGGTTTCGACTACGCGTTGCTGGATGACGTGCGGGCCGATCCCATGTCCCGTCCGTTGATTCTGTCCGGCGGCTTGAATGCAGAAAACGTCGGCGCGGCCATCGAATCCGTGCGGCCTTGGGCGATTGATGTGAGTAGTGGCGTCGAAGTCGAGCAAGGAATAAAAAGTTCTGATAGAATCTCGTTCTTCGTTGCTGCGGCACATGACGCAGACACGAAACTGAAGGAAAAGAAGTAGTGCTTTAAAGCGCTTTAGAGCGTGTTGCGAAAGGGCAGTTTGGCAAGGCCGCAAGGTAAATGCCGCAAAACCCGAAACGCAATAAAAACTGCAAAAAATCTTCCAAGACGATTTGCACAGTTTAAAAAAGCACTATATAATTCTTCTTCTTTGCAGGCGGTTAGCTCAGCTGGTTAGAGCGCCACGTTGACATCGTGGAGGTCGTTGGTTCGATTCCAATACCGCCTACCAAATTCCTGCAAAGGTGTGTTCGATAGAGCTAGTCGGACACAGACCTGAAAAGCCGCGACAGTCTTATGACTTCGCGGCTTTTTGCTTTTCCGCGTGCGACGGTGCTTTTAACAAATCAAGCGCGCGGCGCGATCGTCGGATCGGTTCGCAACATCGCTGCATGGGTTCGCACCATCGCCGCATCAGTATCGCAACGCTGTTGCCTTGGTATCGCAATAGCGTCGCATCAATACCCACGCAGGTATATTCCTGCTTTCCCAATTCAAAGCCCGCCCATGCACTGCACGTTGAAGGCGTTCGTTCTGGCTCAGTTGCTGTGGCTGCCCGGCTGCGCAATCAAGGCGCCGTCGCCGGCGCAAACGGCTAGCGACGAGGCGCCGATGTATGCGGGCGCAGATCGCCGCGCGGCCGCAGCGTTGCGCGCGGGCGATGAACAACAGGTTGCACAGGCCGCGAAAGCGTTTGCATCGCCATCGGCGGCGGCGCAGGCGCGGGTCGAAGAGGGCTATCGTCTTTTTCGCGAAGACCAGCCCGGCCAAGCCATGCGGCGCTTCAATCAGGCCTGGCTGCTCAATCCCGACAACGCCGAGGTATACGCGGGTTTCGCGGTCATTCTGGAAAGCCAGCGCAAAGTCTGCCAGGCGATGAGCATGATGGACCGCGCGATCAGTTTGAATCCGCCCGCGTTTCGCGGCATTTATGCGGACGCGGGCCGGATCGCGGCGCGTTGTGCGGCAGAAGACAAGACGCTGCCGCCCGAGGCGCGCATCGCGGCCACGACGCGTTCGGACGAGTGGTACCGCAAGGGCGAGGCCGTCGAGCCGGACAAGGGTTATCTGTATGCGTCATGGGCCACTGCCTACTACTGGCGCGGCCAGTATGGCGAGGCGTGGGCCATGGTTCACCGGTCGCGTGACGCCGGCGGCAGCCCTGATGCGGAATTCGTCAGGATGCTGCGCGCCCGCATGCCGGAGCCCGCCGCATCCTGAGCCGGTCGATGCGGGGGGCGTCGAAGATAATGCGGGCAGGGCAGACGTTGCGGGCACGGCAGACGATCCGGGCGGAGCAGGCAATGGACGCGGCACGAAGCAGCCGGTTCCCCTCCCGCCCATTTGCGATATCCTGCACACCATCATGATGAGAGCACTTTGGTTATGCCTGGGCTGCCTGATGCTGGCGCTGGGCGTCATCGGCGCCTTTCTGCCGGTGATGCCGACGACGATCTTCCTGATCCTGGCCGTGGGCTGCTTTTCGCGCTCGTCGCCCCGGCTCGAGAAATGGCTGCTGGACAGTCCGACATACGGTCCATCGCTGCGCGCCTGGCGTGAACAGGGCGCGGTATCGCGCAAGGGCAAAACGTACGCCAGCCTGGGCATGGCAGCGGGCTATGTGTTGTTCTACTGGAGCGCGAATCCCTCGCCGTTGCTGGCCATCGGCGTGGGCATCTTCTTTCTGGCCAGCGCGGCCTACGTGCTCAGCCGGCCCAGCCCGCGTGCCGTTAGCCAGGCCACTGACCCCGCAGCCGAACCGCTCACCGAACCGACTGCCGAACCGCTTACCGAATCGACGACCGAACTGCCCTCCGACGCAACGACAGAATCCGCCTCGGACCCGGCCGACACGCCTGCTCGCAAATAGCCCGCACGGCCCGCATACGTCAATGCGAATGCCGCGGATCCCCGCGCGTCTCCACCACTTTCAAATACAGCGTCGCCGCTTCCAGGCACCCGCCCGTGGACAGTTGTCCCACGGTCTGCCGGTAGAGCTCCTGCCAGGGCGTCTGCGACGGCGGCGCTTCGTACGCCGGTTCCTGGCGGCGCCGTTCCAGTTCTGATTCATCCACCTGCAAAATGACCGACCGTTGGTTCAGGTCCACACGGATCCGGTCGCCGGTGCGCAGAAGCGCCAACCCGCCGCCCACCGCAGCTTCGGGCGACATGTTCAGGATGGAAGGGCTGGCCGACGTGCCGCTCTGGCGGCCGTCGCCCATGCAGGGCAGCGAGTCGATGCCGCGCTTGATAAGATGCGACGGCGGCGCCATGTTCACGACTTCCGCGCTGCCGGGATATCCCACGGTGCCCGCGCCGCGGATCACCAGAATGCAATGTTCGTCGATGTTCAGGGCCGGGTCTTCGATGCGGGCGTGATAGTCCTCCGGGCCTTCGAAGACGATGGCGCGCGCGTCGAAGGCGTTTTCCGAGCCGGGCTCCGACAGGTACGCGCGGCGGAATGCCTCGCCCACGACCGACATCTTGATGATGGCGCTATCAAAAAAGTTGCCGGACAGCACGATGAAGCCGGCGCGGTGCTTGAGCGGCGTGTCGCAGCTTCGGATGACGTCGGGGTTATGGGTCTTGGACGCTGCGGCAATGTCGCCGATGGTCTTGCCCGACACGGTCCCGCAGTCAGGATGCAGACGGCCCGCGGCCAGCAGCTCGTGCAGCACGGCCGGCACGCCGCCCGCGCGGTGAAAGCCTTCGCCCAGGTGCTCGCCGGCCGGCACGCAGTTGACCAGCAGCGGCACGTCTTCGCCCAGCCGCTGCCAATCGTCCAGGCTCAGGTCGACGCCCATGTGGCGCGCAATTGCGATCAGATGCGGCGGGCAGTTGCTGGACGCGCCCAGTGCCGAGGCAACGACGATGGCGTTTTCGAACGCCTGCCGCGTCATGATGTGCGAAGGCCGCAGGTCCTCGCGCACCATGTCGCAGATGCGCATGCCGGTGGCATAGGCCATCTGGCCGCGTTCGCGATACGGCGCGGGAATGCTGGCACAGGTGGGCAGCGACATGCCCAGCGCTTCGGCCAGCGAGTTCATGGATAGGGCGGTGCCCATGGTGTTGCAGTGGCCGATCGACGGCGACGATGCCGTGGCCAGCGTCATGAAGCCTTCGTAGTCCAGCTTGCCTGCGGCCATCAGGTTGCGCGCGTGCCAGATGACGGTGCCCGACCCCACGCGCTGCCCCTCATGCCAGCCATCCAGCATGGGTCCGCCGGACAGCACGATGGCCGGAATGTCCACGGTGGCCGCGGCCATCAGGCACGCGGGCGTGGTCTTGTCGCATCCGGTGGTCAGCACCACGCCGTCCAGCGGATAGCCGTGCAGGATCTCCACCAAACCCAGATACGCCAGATTGCGATCCAGCGCCGCGGTGGGCCGTCGGCCCTGTTCGGCCAGCGGATGCACCGGGAATTCCATGGGGATGCCGCCGGCGTCCCGGATGCCCGCCTTGATGCGTTCGGCCAGCGCCAGATGATGGCGATTGCAGGGCGCCAGGTCGCTGCCCGTCTGCGCGATGCCGATGATCGGCCGCCCCGACTGCAGTTCCTGGCGCGTCAGGCCGTAGTTGAGATAGCGCTCGACGTAGATCGCCGTCATGTCGGCGTGCGAAGGATCGTCGAACCATTTCTGGCTGCGCAGTCGGCGGGGTGTCTGGGACATGGCTGTCTCGCTTCGGTTGCTTACTGGCCCGGACCAAAAGCGGATCCGGGCCACCATTGGCGCTAGTTGCGCGCCTTCTGGATTTCGTCGTTCAGCTGCTTGACCAGTTCCGGGCCGAGCTCTTGCGTGTACTTGTCGACCACGGGCTGCACCTTCTGGCGCATGCGGGCCACTTCTTCCGGCGTGACGGTGTTGATCTTCATGCCGTTCTTTTCAAGCGTACCCATGGCCTTGGTGGAATCGGCGCGGCTGTCCTGCCGTTCAAAGTCGCGCGACGACGCGGCGGCCTGGCGGATCAGCTTCTGCTCGTCGGGCGACAGCGTGTCCCACCACTTCTTGGACGCCAGCACCACCCACGGCGTGTAGACGTGGCGCGTGATGGTCAGGTAGGGCTGCACCTCGTAGAACTTGCTGCTCTGGATCGTGGTGATGGGATTTTCCTGGCCGTCCACCGTGCGCGTTTCCAGCGCGGTGAACAGTTCCGAGAACGGCATCGGCACCGCGTTGGCGCCCAGCGTGTTGAACACACCCAGCGCGATCTGGTTCTGCATCACGCGCAGCTTGATGCCCTGCAGGTCCTCGGCGCGCGTGATCGGCCGCTTGGAATTGGTCATGTTGCGAAAGCCGTTTTCCCAATAGACCAGGCCGACCAGACCTTTGGCTTCCAGTTTTTTCAGCAGATCCTGCCCGAGCGGGCCGTCCAGCACCGCGTCGGCCTCTTTTTCGCTGTTGAACAGGAAAGGCAGGTCGAACACGCCGAATTCCTTGACCATACCCGCCAGCGGCGCGGTGGATCCCACCATCATTTCCTGCGCGCCGCCCACCAGCGCGCTCTGCATCTGCTCGTCCGAGCCCAGGTTGGCCGAACCGAAGGTCCGCATCTTGAGCTTGCCGCCGCTGACTTTTTCCAGTTCCTGCGCCAGATGGCGGGCCGCGCGGCCCTGTACGCTTTCCTCGTTCAGTCCGTAGCCAAAGCGGATGAGGCGCGGCTTGACGTCCGCGGCCGCGGCCACCCCGGCGACGGTGCAGGACAGCACCGTCGCCAGGACAAGAATGCGGGTCTTGAATTGCTTGATCATGGTGTTTCTCCTCGGGGGTTTTCAAGTGCCGCTAGTGCATCCAGCGTGCGGGTACGGTGATCAGTTCGGGGAAGATCACCAGCAGGACCAGCAGCAGTGTGTAGGCCACGACGTAGCGCCACACCCCTCTGCAGATGGTTTCCATATTGATGCGGGCCACGCCGCAAACCACGTTGAGCACCGTGCCCACCGGGGGCGTCAGCAGGCCGACGCTGCCGACCATGACGAACATGACGCCGAAGTAGACGGGGTCGATCCCTGCCTTGATGACGACGGGCATGAGTACGGGCCCGAGGATCAGGATGGTCGGCGTCAGATCCATCACCGTGCCGACCAGCGTCAGCAGGATCAGCAGCGCGAACATCAGCATCTTTGGCTGATCCATGACCGGCTCAAGCAATGCGATCAGGTCCTGCGGCAGGTCCGCCAGCGTGATCATGTAGGACGAGACCATGGCGGCTGCCACCAGAAACATGACCACGGCGGTGGTGCGCGCCGCGTTGATGAAGAGCGGTCCCAGGTCGCGCCAGCCGATTTCGCGGTAGACGAAGAGGCTGACCAGCAACGCATACACGGCGGCGACGACGGCCGCTTCCGTGGGGGTGAAGATGCCGCCCCGCAGGCCGCCGATGATGATGACCGGCAGAAAGAGCGCCCACAGCGAGCCGCGCAGCGCCTTAAGGCGGTTGCTCCAGGGCTCACGCGGCGCAGGCTTGATGCTGCCGTGCTTGCGCGCCACCCAGGCCCACACCGCCACCAGCGTCAACCCCATCATGAGGCCCGGTGCGATGCCGGCGAAGAACAGCTTGGTGATCGACACGTTGGTGGCGACCCCGAAGATGATGAACGAGATCGACGGCGGGATGATGGGCGCGATGATGCCGCCGGCGGCGATCAGGCCCGACGCCTGGCCGGCCTCATAACCCTTCTCGCGCAGCATCGGGATGAGCAGTGATCCCAGCGCCGCGGCGTCTGCCACGGCCGAGCCAGACAGCGACGCCAGCAGCACGCTGGCGAAAATGGCCACATATCCCAGGCCGCCCTGGATGTGGCCCACGAACGTGTTGGCCAGATGCACGATGCGCCGCGAGATGCCGCCGGCGTTCATCAGTTCGCCAGCCAGCATGAAAAGCGGCACCGCCATCAGCGTGAAGCTGTTGGCGCCGGACAGCATGTTCTGGGCGAGGAGCTGGGTGTCGTAGAAGTCCAGCTGGAACATCATGACGATCGCGCTGATGATGAGCGCGAAGGCGATCGGCATGCCCAGGGCGATCAGCCCCAGCAGCACGACTAGGAAGACGGTCAGGATCATTGCGGATATCCGGGCAGGTGATTGGGGGCGGGGAGGGGCGGGTTCACACCGCCGGGTCTTCCGGACTGGACTCCGCCGGCAGCGGGCCGCCCGCAATCACGCGGACCAGGTCGATGAGGGTCAGAATGCCCATCGCCACGGCGGCATACAGGCCGGCCGCGTTAAAAACGGCCAGCGGCATGCCGGTGACCGGCAGCACGGTGTCCATGCCGATCACCGTCTGGACCCAGCCGCCTTCGGCCATCAGCCACAGCACCCACAGGATCATCAGCTGGCAGGCAATGTGCGACACGCGGCGGGAGGCCGGGCCGAAGCGTTCGACCAGCATGGTGACCCCGATGTGCTGGTGTTCGCGCAGCGCGATCACCGCGCCCAGGAAAATCATCCAGACAAAGGCCAGGCGCGAGACCTCGTCGGAGACGTTGATGCCGGAGTTGAAGAGATAGCGCAGCGCCACGTTGCCGAACAGCAGCACGACCATCACGATCAGACAGGCCACCATCAGCCAGGTCTGCAGCACAAAACACCAGTCCGCGGCGCGGGCCAGCGGCGACCGGCCGGGACGCGATGGCCCCGGCCGCCCCAATGGGGAAGCTTGCATGGTTGTCTCCTCTCCGTTTTTCCGGAGTTTTTTAATCATTTGATGCGGATCATGTTAGCGCTAACATTTTTGCTTTGGCAAGCCTCTTTTTTTCCGTCAGACTACGCGCTTGCATTCACCGCGAGGGTCCATGTCCATCCGCAAACCCCGAAGCTCGCGCGCCGGCCGCGTCACCATGCAGGACGTCGCGCGGCGCGTCGGCGTCAGCGCCATCACGGTCTCGCGGGCGCTGCGCACGCCGGACAAGGTGGGGGAAGACCTGCGCCAGCACATCGCGCGGGTGTGCCAGGAGCTTGGCTACGTGCCTAACCACGCCGCCAGCGCGCTTGCATCGGCGCGGTCGCAGACCATCGTGGTGCTGATTCCGTCGCTGAGCAACGTGGTCTTCGTGGACATCATCACGGGCATCAAGGAAGTGTTGGACCAGCACGGCTACCACATGCTGATCGGCGTGACGGGCTACTCGCCGGACGAAGAAGAGGCGCTGTTGCGCAAGTACCTGCAGCACTCGCCCGACGGGTTGGTGCTGACCGGCATCGATCACAATCCGGGCGTCTGGGAACTGCTGCGCGCGCAGGCGATTCCCACGGTGCACACGATCGAAACGCTGGAAGGCAACGACGACATGAGCGTCGGGTTCTCGCAATTCGACTCGGGCTACGCCGCCGGCCGCCATCTGGTGGAGCGCGGCTACCGCCGCATCGGCATCATCGGCGCGCAGTTGGATCCGCGGTCGCTGCGCCGTTGCGAGGGGTGCCGGCAGGCGCTACGCGATGCAGGCTTGTATGACGCGGCGCTGGAAATCATGACGCCGGAGAAATCGTCGATCAGCCTGGGGGCCGCGCTGATGCAGGACCTGCATACGCGCCACCCGGATTGCGACGCCGTGTTCTTCTGCAACGACGACCTGGCGCAGGGCGCGGTGTTCCAATGCGGCCGCGATGGGTTGCAGGTGCCGGCGCAAATGGCGATCGTCGGGTTTCATGACCTGGCGGGCACGGCCTGGACCACGCCGCCGCTGTCTACCATCGCCACGCCGCGCTATCAGATCGGGCTATCCGCCGCGCGATTGCTCATGCAGCATCTGGCGGGCGAACCCGTGCCCGAGCGGCACGTGGATCTGGGTTTCGAACTGGTCCAGCGCGAAACCAGCTAAGCGTCCTCCAGCATCGCCATCAAACCGATGATCAGCGCCTGCATGCCCTGATCCAGTTCCACTTCCATCTCGGATTCTTCCGCCGTGCGCGCGGCGTCGACAACCGGCTCCAGCCCGGCAACCGAATACACCGTGTCCGCCACCGCAAGGCCGTGAAACGCCACGGTCGCCAGCAGGATGCGCGATTGTTCCTTTGAGATGCCATAGGCGTCGGCGATGTGGCGCTGATGCCCGTCGATCTTCGCCAGCATGGACGGCGTCGCGGCCAGCCGCCGGATGACGTAGGGCGTCACGCCCGGATGCGCCTTGACGAACTCGCGCACGGATGTCGCGAATACCGTCAGGTAGTCCTTGAGATCGCCGCGATCGTGGCTACAGGCCTGCGGAATCTGCCACCGCTTGAAGATCTCCTCGGCGACCAGGCGCTTGAGCTCTTCCAGGCTGGGCACGTGCTTGTACAGCGCCATGTGGCTGACGCCCAGCGCTGCTGCGACGCCGACGAACGTGATGTTGGGCAGGCCCACGGCGATGCCGGCATCGGCGATCCGCTCGCGGGTGATGGTGGGAGGGCGTCCCCGTGCGGGGCGGCGCTCTGGCGGCTGCATGTCTGATCCCTGTTGTTGGCGTCGGCGATCCCGCACTTTAACCCGTCCCGCAATTATTTAGTTTATTGCTATGCAACTATTTCAAGATTTAGTTTATAGTGATGCAAATAATTATCAACTTCGTCCTGGTACTTCGTTCATGAGCACTTCCGGAGCCGCGCCGGCCCACGCTAAACACCCCGGCCCGCTCAGCCTGGTGTTGACCCCGATTCGCGGGCAACTCATTGCCGCAGCCGCGCTTGCCGCAGTTGGCACCATGCTCACGCTGGCGCCGCTCGCCGCCATCGCACACATTGCTCGCCTCATCCTGGAAGGTCCCGAACCAACGGCTCCCGAGCTTTGGTGGACTGTCGCCGCTGCCGTCGCGTGCCTGTTCACGGGCATGGCGCTGGTGTCGGCTGCCGAACTGACCGCCCACCTTGCCGACAACCGGATCACGCATCATCTGCGCTTGGCCGGCGCGAGGCGGTTGGCGCAAGTGCCGCTGGGCTGGTTCACGGACCAGGCCTCCGGCGAGGTCAAACAGGCATTGCAGGACGACATGGCGACGCTGCACAGCCTCACCGCGCATTTCTTCACGGCGGTGGGACGCGCCGGCGGCGCCATCGCGGCGTCGGCGGTCTACCTGTTTGCGCAGGACTGGCGCCTTGCCATCGCGGCGCTGCTGCCGTTCCCGGGCTTCTTCCTCTTTCTGCGCCGGGCCATGAAGGCCGGCAGCGCGAACATGCCGGTGTTCGTGGAACGCCTTGGCCGCCTCAACGGCGCGACCGTCGAATTCGTCAATGGCATACCCGTGGTCAAGGCGTTTGGCGATGCCGGCAAGGCGCATCGCGGCTACCGGGACGCGGTGGACGGCTTTGCCGCGGCTTTTGCCGACTTCACCCGGCCATTGGTCGCCGCGATGGCGCGGGCCCACGCGCTGATCGCGCCGGTCACTGTTCTGGGCGTGGTGCTGGGCGCGGGCGCGCTGTTCGTGGCGCTGGATTGGATGGCGCCGGTGGACGTGCTGCCTTTCGCATTGGTGGCGCCGGGTATCTGCGCGCCGATGCTGTTGCTGCACACGCTGTTGCACGATCTGGGCAGCGCCACGGGCGCGGCGCAACGGGTGCTGGCGCTGATGAATACGCCCGTGCTGAAGGCGCCGGCGGCCGGCCACGGCCAGATTCCTAAAGGGCATGAAGTGCGGTTCGAGGATGTCAGCTACCGCTACGGCGATGGTCACGAGGCCGTGTCCGGCATCACGTTCACGCTGGCGCCCGGCACGGTGACCGCCATTGTCGGCCCGTCCGGCGCCGGCAAATCCACGCTCGCCCGCCTGCTGGTGCGCTTCTTCGACCCGGCGCAAGGGCGCATCACACTCGGCGGCGCGGACCTGCGCCAGATCGAGAGCGCGCAGCTCTACCGGCGCATCGGCTTCGTGCTGCAGGAGGTGCGGCTCATCCACGCCAGCGTGCGTGACAACATCGCGCTGGGCCGGCCGGGCGCCACCCAGCAGGAAATCGAAGCCGCCGCGCGCGCCGCAAACATCCACGAACGCATCCTGGCCCTGCCGCGCGGCTACGACGCCGTGATCGGCGAAGACGCGCAGCTCTCGGGCGGCGAACGCCAGCGCGTGAGCATCGCGCGCGCCGTCCTGCTGGATCCGCCCGTGCTGGTGTTGGACGAGGCCACGGCCGCAGCCGATGCAGGCAACGAAGCGGCCGTCCAGGAGGCGCTGTCGCGCTTTGCGCGGGGTCGCACGCTGCTGGTGATCGCGCACCGGCTGGACACGGTGGTGCATGCCGATCACATCCTGGTCCTGGAAGACGGGGCCATCACCGAACAGGGGCGGCACGACGCGCTGCTGGCGCAAGGCGGCTGCTATGCGCGGCTATGGGCGCAGGGCGGCCATGCGATGGCGACGGCGCAAGAGGAGCCGGCATGCTGACGACCTTTGTGCGCCTGCTTGGCAACGACGTTGCCTTCCTGCGCCGCTACGGGTGGCTGGCGGCCGCCTACGGGCTGGCCTGCGGGCTGACCATGGCGGCCACGGCGCCGCTGCTTACGCATCTGCTGGCCGGCGACACGCGGCAGGCCGCTGCGTGGCTGGCTGCGGTGCTCGCCGGGGTGGTGTGCTGCGGGGCGCTACGCCTGCCGGTCGAACGGGCCGGCGTGCGTGTGGGCGTCGCCATCCTGCAGGCTGGCCGCCATCGGCTGGGCAACCATGTGGCGCGCCTGCCTGTCGGCTGGTTCACGCCGCAGAACACCGCGCGTCTCAGCCATGTCGTCACGCAGGGCATGATGACCGTGGCCCAGTTGCCCGCGCACGTCTTCACGCCGCTCGTCGCAGGTGTGGCGGCGCCCCTCGTGCTGGTGGCGGCGCTGTTTGCGCAGCATTGGCTGCTGGGGCTGATCGCACTGGCGGCGCTGCCGCTGCTGGCGGGCGTGCTGGCGCTGACCGCGCGGTTGGCGGGGCGCGCCGACGCCGAGTTTCATCGGCGCTTTGCCGAAACCAGCCAGCGCGTGGTGGAGTTTGCGCAGGCGCAGTCGGTGCTGCGCGCCTTCAGCGCGGAAGGCGGCGGCATGCGGCACATCGAGCAATCCCTCGACGCGCAGCGCCGATCGGGCACGCGCCTGATCTGGCGGTCGGCGGCCGCGGCCGTCCTCAACGTCTGGGCGGTCCAGGCCGTCTTTGCCGCCCTGCTGATCGCGGCGGCTCTGTGGCTCAACGGATTGCTCGCCGCCGGCGCCGCTACCGGGGAATTGGTGGCCGCCGTTGTCGCGATGCTGCTGGCGGTGCGCTACATCGACGGCTTGCTCGAGGTTGCCGGCTACGGCGAGGTGCTGCGCGGCGCGCGCGCCCAGCTTGATGAGATCGACGCGCTTTTTGCGGCGGCGCCCTTGCCGGAGCCCGCCGCACCGCAGACGCCGCGCGACGCGTCCATCGAATTGCGCGACGTGCGCTTTCGCTACGCGCAGGACACGCCCGACGTGCTGCACGGCCTGAACCTGCGCATCGCGCCGGGCAGCATGGTCGCCCTGATCGGCGCATCGGGGTCCGGCAAGACCACGCTGGTGCGGCTGATCGCGCGATTCTTCGACGTGACGCAAGGCAGCGTGCACATCGGCGGCGTCGACGTGCGGCAGATCGCCAGCACGCAACTGGCCGGCCACATCAGCCAGATATTCCAGGACACCTATCTCTTTACCGGCACCATTGCCGACAACATCCGCGCCGGCCGGCCGGGCAGTGAAGATGCCGATGTCCTGCAAGCCGCGCGCGAAGCTGGCGTGGACGAGATCGCCGCCCGCCTGCCGCAGGGCATGGACACACCGGTGGGCGAGGGCGGCGCGCGGCTGTCGGGCGGCGAGCGCCAGCGCATCGCCATCGCCCGCGCGCTGATCAGCAACGCGCCCATCCTGCTGGTGGACGAGGCCACTGCGGCGCTGGACGCGGGCAATCAGGCCGTCATCGCCGGCACGCTGGCGCGCCTGCGCGGCAAGCGGACGCTGGTGGTCATTGCGCATCAGTTGTCGACGGTGGCGATGGCTGATGAGATTGCGGTGGTGGAGGACGGCCGGATCGTCGAAGCGGGCACGCCGGCGGCGCTGCGCGCGAGCGGCGGGCGGTACGCGCAATTCCTGACGCAGCGCGAGGCCGCCAAGGGTTGGCGCATCGCCGGAGACCGCGTCTGATGCGTGCCGGGCTGTCGGTGCTGTTCGTCATGCTGTGCGGCGCGTCCCTCCTGGTCGGGGCGCGGCAGTTGTCCTGGACGCAGCTGTTTACGTTGTCCGGCGACGCGTGGCTGACGCTGACCGCCAGCCGCCTGCCTCGGCTGGCCGCGCTGGTGCTGACGGGCGTCGGCCTGTCGGTGTGCGGTGTGATCCTGCAGCACATCGTGCGCAACAAGTTCGTCGAACCCGCCACCTGCGGCGGGCTGGACGCCGCCAAGCTGGGCATCCTGGTTGCGCTGACGGTGGCGCCGTCGATGGGGCCGGGCGGGCGGATGGCGTTTGCGCTGGCATTCTGCTTTGCAGCCAGCCTGGCCTTCGTCATGATCGTGCGCCGCATCCGGTTCAAGAACACGGTGCTGGTGCCCGTGATGGGGCTGATGTTCGGCGGTGTGCTGAGCGCGCTGGCCGAATTCCATGCCTATCGCAACAACATCCTGCAAAGCATGCAGGGCTGGCTGCTGGGCGACTTCTCAAAGATCGTGCAGGGCAATTACGAGATCATCTATCTCATCCTGCTGATCGTCGTGCTGACGTACCTGTATGCGCACCGCTTCACGGTGGCCGGCATGGGCGAGGACATGGCCGCAAGCCTGGGGCTGAATTATCCGGCCACCGTCGCGCTGGGCCTGATGCTGGTGGCGGTCACGGTGTCGGCCACAGTCATCACGGTGGGCGCGATTCCGTTCGTGGGTTTGGTGGTGCCCAATCTGGTCGCGCTCCACTACGGCGACAACCTGGGCCGCACGCTGCCCGTCGTCGCCTTGGGCGGCGCGTCGCTGCTGCTGGTCTGCGACATCCTGGGGCGCGTGCTGATCTATCCGTTCGAAGTGCCCATTGGCCTGACGGCGGGGGGCGTGGGCGGCGTCCTGTTCCTGGCGCTGATTCTCTGGAAGCACCGATGATGCGCGCAGCTTCCCGGAACGCGGTCTGGATGGCGGTCATCGCGTTGGCCGTGGTGTTCCTGTTTTTCCGGTCGGGCCTGGACTTCGGCTACGTCATCCCCAAACGCCTCGCGCGGCTGGCGGCCATGGTGATCGGCGGCGTCTGCATCGCGTGGTCGTCGATCGTGTTCCAGACACTGACCGGCAACCGGATCCTCACGCCCGCCATCATGGGCTACGAGGCGGTGTACCTGCTGCTGCAGTCCGTGTTGATCCTGGCGCTGGGCACGCAAAGCCTGGTGCTGCTGGGGCCGAACGCCAACTTCCTGGTCTCGGTCCTGGTGATGCTGGCGTATTCGTGGATTCTGCATCGCTGGCTGTTCCGCCGCGGCAGGCAGAACGTGTACTTCCTGCTGTTGGTGGGACTGGTGCTGACCATGGTGATCGGCACCTTCACGCAGTTCGTGCAACTGAAGACCAGTCCGGGCGAGTTCTCGATCCTGCTGGGCTTTACCCAGGCCTCGTTCGGCAAGGCCGAGCCGGCGCAGTTGCTGGCATCCGCCGCCGTTGTTGCCGCGGTATGCCTGGCCGGACGCAGGCAATTGCCGACGCTGGACGTCCTGTCGCTGGGGCGTGACCAGGCCATGTCGCTGGGTGTTGACCATCCGCGGGCCGTGCAACTGCATCTGGCCTTGATCGCGGTGCTGGTTGCCGTTTCCACCAGCCTGCTGGGACCCACGGCGTTCATGGGCATCTTCGTGGCCAACACCGCGTATGCCCTGGCACGCACACGCCGGCATCGCGTCACATTGCCCACCGGCTGCGCCATCGCCGTCGGCATGTTCATCCTGGCCCAGCTCGCGGTCGAACACATCTTCAACTACAAGACCACCGTCGGGATCCTGGTCAACCTGGTGTGCGGCGGCTGGTTTCTCGCGCTGATGGCGCGCACGCGGGGCGCCGCATGATCACGACCAGAAATCTTTGCAAAATCCATGGCGCGAAAGCGGTCCTGCGCGACGTGAGCCTGCAGTTCCCCCAAGGCAAGCTGACATCGCTCATCGGCCCGAACGGCGCGGGCAAGACCACGCTCCTGATGATGATGGCGCGGTTGATGGAACCGACGCAGGGCGACGTCTTCATCGGCGACCGCAACGTGGCGGACATGCGCCGCGCCGATTACGCGCGGCGCGTCGCAACCTTGCGCCAGTCTCCCGACTTCAACCTGCGGCTCACGGTGGATGACCTGGTGGCATTCGGGCGCTTTCCCTACAGCCGCGGCGCCTTGACGCCGCAGGACATGCAGGCGATCGACGAGGCCATCTCGTTTCTATCGCTGGAGCCGCTGCGCCGCGCCTACCTGGACGAGCTGAGCGGCGGCCAGCGGCAGATGGCGTTCATGGCCATGACCATCGCGCAGCAGACCGATTGCCTGCTGCTGGACGAGCCGCTGAACAACCTGGACATCCGGCACGCAGTCCAGATCATGCGTGCGCTGCGCCGCCTGTGCGACGACCACGGCCGCACCGTGATCCTGGTCGTGCACGACATCAACTTCGCGGCCAGCTATTCGGACCATGTCGTCGCGCTGAAGGGCGGGGTGGTGCATTGCGCGGGCGCGGTGCATGAGGTCATGACCGAAGACCGGCTGCGCGAACTGTATGGACTGGATTTCGAGATCACGCAGGGCGATCGCGGTCGCCTGTGCAACTACTTCAATCCCCCTGGAGAACTGAAATGATCCTGTCCCACTGGCCGAGGGCGCTGCTGCTAGCCGCGGCACTGGCCGCAACAGCGGCGCTGCACGGCTGCGGGCAAGCCACGGACACGCCCAAGGCCGCGGCGGCATCGGCCGCCGCGGCAACGGCCGCCGCGGCACCCGCGGATGCGCCGTCGCAGAATGCTTATGTTCCGATCACCGTCAAACACAAGCTGGGCGAGACCGTGATCGACCGGCTGCCGCAGCGCGTGGTGGCCCTGGACATGAACGAAGTCGATTTTCTGGACGAGCTGGGCGTCCCCGTCGTGGGCATGCCCAAGGACTTCGTGCCGCACTTCCTGGTCCGCTACCGCGACGCGCCCGACGTGCAGGACATGGGCGCCATCGTCCAGCCGAATCTGGAGCGCGTGCACGCGGCAAAGCCGGATCTCATCCTGATCACCTCGCTGCAGGCGAACCACTACAAGGAGCTGAGCCAGATCGCGCCCACCGTCCACTTCGACGTGGACTACCGCGACAGTCAGGCCGACCACATCGAGATCGTCAAGGACCATCTGCTGACGCTGGGGCGCATTTTCGCTAAGGAGGACCTTGCCCGCAGGAAGGCGGCTGATCTGGACGCCAAGGTTGAAGCGGCCCGCGCGCTCATCCGCGACCGTCCGGAAACGGCCCTCGTCGTGCTGCACAACAACGGCGCCTTCAGTTCGTTCGGCGTGCATTCCCGCTACGGCTTCATCTTCAAGGCGCTGGGCGTGAAACCGGCCAGTCCCTTGGCCGATGGCGGCCTGCATGGCCAGCCGATCTCCAGCGAATTCATCCAGCAGGCGAACCCGGGCATCGTCTACGTGGTCGACCGCACGGCCGTGATGGAACGCCGGCCGGCCCTGAACGCCGAGACGCTGGGCAACCCGCTGCTGCGTCAGACGGCCGCGTGGCAAGACGGCGGCGTGGTCTTTGCCGACGCCGAAGCCTGGTATGTCACTGCCGCCAGCGTGAAGTCGCTGCATCTCATGATCGACGAAGTCATGAGGCCTTACCGGAACTGATTCCTCAAGACGCCCCGCGCGTCATTGCCGATCCAAACGTAAATGATTCCCAGTCGCCCGGATTGCCGGGCGATCCCAGCTCAACTGAACGGAGCATTCCATGAGCAAACGTCGCCATAGCGGCCGCGTCGCACGTCCTTCGCCGCTAGCCGGGCAGGCAAAGCCCGCCTTTTCCTTGAACCCTTTCGTCGCCGCCGTGTTCGGCCTTACGCTGGGCGCCGCGGTTGCGACGCCGGCGTGGGCGCAGCAGGAGACGGGTGTGAAGACCCTGCCCACGGTGACCGTTACGGGCCAGGCCGATGCGCAGGAAGCGCCGTCAACGCCCTACGCCGGTGGCCAGGTCACGTACGGCGGCCGTGTAGGCTTCCTGGGCGACAAGGACTTCATGGACACGCCGTTCTCCGTCATCAACTACACGGAAAAGTACATCGAGGACCTGCAGGCCAAGGACATCACCGATGTCATCGCCCGCACCGACCCGTCGGTGTTCAGCAACGGCGTGTCGGGCGCGTGGAGCGAAAACTACTCGATCCGCGGCTTCTCGTCCGCCACCACCGACATGACGTTCAACGGGCTGGCCGGCATGGCGCCTTACTACCGGACGTCGCCCGAGATGTTCGAGCGGATCGAGGTCTTGAAGGGCCCGTCCGCCTTGCTGAACGGCATGCCTCCCGGCGGTTCGGTCGGCGGCACGGTCAACCTGGTGTCCAAGCGCGCCGGCGCCGAGCCGCTGA
Source organism: Achromobacter sp. GQ309 (assembly GCF_059759315.1). NCBI lineage: Bacteria > Pseudomonadati > Pseudomonadota > Betaproteobacteria > Burkholderiales > Alcaligenaceae > Achromobacter > Achromobacter sp. GQ309. The sequence continues at coordinate 236,689 of NZ_JCAXDP010000007.1, read as the reverse complement.
CGCGCCTGACGGCCACCTACATGTCGGACGCGCAGTTCGGCGGGCACCTGGACATGGGTCGGCGCTTCGGCGAGAAACAGCAGTTCGGCATCCGGTTCAACGGCATGTACCGCAACGGCAACGGTCCCGTCGACGACCAGAAAAAGCGCGCGCAACTGGCGTCGCTGGGCCTGGACTGGCGCGGCGAGCGGGTCCGCATCTCCGCCGATCTGTACGACACCGATGAGCGCATCGACGGCGTGACGCGCGGCATCAACCTTGCGCCCGGCATCGGCGTGCCCAAGCCGCCCAAACCCGAAACCCTGTTGAACCCGGATTGGGCCTACGTGAAGAACCAGGATCGCGGCGCCATGATCCGCGGCGAATTCGACGTCACCGACAAGCTGATGGCGTACGCGGCCATCGGCACCAGCCGTTCCGAATACACCTACAGCGGCGCCATGTCGGCGCAGGTGTTCAACGATGCCGGCGACTTCCGCACGTCGATGGGGCAACTCAACATGGAGGTGGACAAGACCTCCGGCGACGCGGGCCTGCGCGGCAAACTGCAGACCGGCGCGATCAAGCATCAGTGGGTGCTGAACGCCACGTACTACTCCGATGATCAACACGATTACGGCCGCCGCTCGGTGCCCGGCGCGGACTGGGTCACCAACATCTACAACCCCGTCTGGGGTCCGGCGCCCGCCGGCGTTTTTCCCCCCATCATGCACAGCAAGACGCGCATGATCAGCTATGGCCTGGCCGACACCTTGTCCTTTGCGGAGGACCGCGTGCAACTGACGCTGGGCGCGCGCCGCCAGGAGGTCCGCACCGACAGCTTCAGCGTCGCCACCGGCGCGCGCACCAGCCGCTATGACGCCCACGCCACGACGCCCGCCGCCGCGCTGCTCGTCAAGGCGACGGACAACATTTCCGTGTACGCGAACTACATCGAGGGCCTCTCCAAGGGTCAGTCCGCGCCCGCCACCGCGGCCAACGCAGGCGAGCTCTTTGCGCCCTTCAAGACCAAGCAGAAGGAGATCGGCCTGAAGGTCGACCTGGGCGACTTCACCCATACGCTGGCGCTGTTTGAAATCGAGCGCCCCAGCAGCTACACCGATCCGGTCACAAACATGTTCTCGTTCGGCGGCGAGCAGCGCAACCAGGGCGTGGAATGGGGCTTCTTCGGCGAACCGCTGCGTGGCGTGCGCCTGATCGGCGGCGTCGCCTACATCGATCCCAAAGTGACGAAAGCGGCCGTCGCGGCCAACGAGGGCAAGCAGGCCACCGGCATCCCGAGGCTACAGGGCAAACTTGGCGTGGAATGGGACGTGCCGGCGGTGCACGGGCTGACGTTGACGGCCAACGCGACCTCGGTGTCCAAGCAATACATCAGCGCGGACAACTCGCTGTCGGTGGGCGGGCGCACCACATACGACATCGGCGCGCGCTACGCCACGAAGGTGGCGGACCGCCAGGTGGTGCTGCGCGCCGCCATCAACAATCTGACGAACAAGGCCTATTGGGGCATGCCGCAGCTCTCCAGCCTGGCGCTGGGCGCGCCGCGCACGTTCATGCTGTCGGCGTCGATGGACTTTTAAGGGGGCGCAGCGCCAGAAACACCCCGGCCGCCATGATGAGCCCCATGCCCGCCAGCGCCAGCGCGTCTGGCGGGCGCTGGAACCAGAACGTGCTGAAGCCCAGCGCCAGCAGCAACTGGAAGTAGTTCAGCGGCGCCAGCGTCGCGGCCGGGACGCGCTGGAAGGCGGCGATCAGCAGGATCTGCGCCAGTCCGCTGCACGCGCCCAGCGCAAGAATGAGGGCAATGTCCGCCGGTCCCGGCCAGGGATCAGGCAGGAAGAAGGGCGCCGGCAGCGCCGTCACGATGAGGCAGATGAACGCGGTGTACGCATACTGCACCGGCCCCGGCACCTTGTTCGACAGCTTGCGCGTCAGCACCTGGAAGATCGCGTAACTGACGGCGGACACCGCCATCAGCAACGTGCCCAGCAGAGGCAGGTCGCCGCCGGGCCGCACGATCAGCAGCATGCCGCCAAACCCCGCAGCCACGGCGCCCCATTGCGCCGCGCGGACGCGTTCGCCCAGCATCCAGGGCGACAGCGCCACCATGATGAGCGGGGCCGTGAAGTAGATGGCGGTGGCTTCGGACAGCGGCATCCAGATCAGCGCGGTCATGAAGCAAGTGGCCACCGTGGCCAGCATGACGCCGCGCAGCACCAGCAGCGGCTTTTCCGGCGCGTCGCGCAGGCGCAGGCCGCGCCCATGGCGCCACAGCATGCCCATCGCCAGCGTCACCACCGCCAGGTAGCGCATCACGTTCAGGAAGGGCGCGGGGTAGCGTTCCAGCAACTGCTTGGCGCCCGCGTCGAAGGTGGCAAACGCCACCAGCGCCGCAAAGAACAGCAGGATGCCGGTCTGGCGCGCGGGCGTTGATCCGGTCAGGGCGCTCATCCGGCGCACGTGCTCATGCACGCCTTTGCGCACCCCCGGGCATGGTCACTTGCCGCCACGGTCGAATCCTTCAAGAAACGCGTCCAGCGCCGGTCCGATCGCCTCGACCATGTAGCCGCCTTCCTGCACCACCACGGTCGGCACGCCCAGACCGGCGACGCGCGCGCCGATGTCGCGGTAGGCGTCGATGTCCAACCGGAGCACGCTGATGGGATCGTCCTTGTACGTGTCGAACCCCAGCGGCAAAACCAGCGCCTCGGGCGCATAGCCCGCCAAGGCGTCCAGCGCCGTGTCCAGCGCCTGCAGGAATTCCGCGTTGCCGCAGCCGTGCGCCAGCGGCAGGTTCAGGTTGTAGCCTTCGCCCGCACCGTGGCCGCGTTCGTGCGCGTAGCCGGTGTAGAAGGGGTAATAGCCCGCCGGGTCGGCATGAAGCGACACCGTCATCACATCCGGCCGCTGGTAGAAGATGTTCTGCGTGCCGTCGCCGTGATGCGCGTCCACGTCCAGCACCGCCACCTTTGACCACGTTTGCAGCAGCCGGCTGGCCGCGGCGGCGCTGCTGTTCAGGTAACAGAAGCCGCCCGCGCGATCGCGATGGGCGTGGTGGCCGGACGGCCGGCACAGCGCATACGCCACCCCGCCACCGCCCGCCACATGATCCGCCGCCGCCAGCGCGCTATGGGTGGACCGCAGCGCCGAGCGCCATGTCTGCCGCCCGATGGGGCAGGACAGGTCGCTCAGGTAGTACCCGGTCTGCGCCACGATGGACGGCGAGGGGCAGGGGCCGCGCCCGGCGGCATCGATGCGGCCGTTGTAGTACGGCGAGAGATTCGGCAGAACCTCCGGCCCGGGATCGACCCCCGGCGCCTTCAACGCCTGCCAGCGCGCAAAGGCCGTTTCCAGATAATCCAGGTAATCCGCGCTGTGGACGTGTTCGAGCGGCTTGCGTCCATAGTCGGCCGGCGCTTCGACCTTGATGCCGCGGGCGGCCAGCGCCTGCTGCAGGTTCTCGGCGCGCGACGGCAGGTCGGTCGGGGCGCTGATGCGGCCCAGCCGCATGAATTGGCGGGGCGAATGCAGCAGCTGTTCTTCGGAAAAAAAGGCCTTCATGGATATCCTCGCTCAGACCGTCCGGGTCAATGCCAGATGCGCGGGGCTCATGCCCGCTTCAGTTCGATCTCGACGAACACGAATTCCGTGTCGCTGGGATTGATGACGTTGTGCTCCACGCCGACCGGCCGGTAGTACGCCACGCCGGTGGTGAGCTGGCTGGTGACCTGGCCGGTGGGGGTGTCCAGCAGCAGCGGGCCGGTGGTCTGCGGCACCACCACGTAGTTCATGCCATGGCGGTGCCAGCCCGTCTCGCCACCCGGCGGGAAACGCCACTCGGTGACGGTGACCTGCTCGTTGTCGATCTGCACGGTGGGGATTGCGGCGGGGCGTTGCATAAGCGGTTCTCCTGAATGGCGATGACGGAATGGCGGTCAGGCGGCCTGCGCCTTGGTCGGGTCCCAATGCTGGCCCGGCACCGCGGCGATCAGCTGGCGCGTGTACGCATGCTGCGGGTTGTCGAAGATCTGGGCAGGCGACCCGTACTCGACCACCTTGCCGCGATGCATGACCAGGACCGAATTGCAGATCTGCGCCGCTACGCGCAGGTCGTGGGTGATGAACACCAGCGCAATCTTCAGCCGCTGCTGCAGGTCGTGCAGCAGTTGCAGCACCTGCGCTTGCACCGATACGTCCAGCGCGGAGACCGATTCATCGGCCACCAGCACCTTGGGTTCCAGCGCCAGGGCGCGCGCGATGCCGATGCGTTGGCGCTGGCCGCCCGAAAACTGGTTGGGATAGCGATCGAAGGCGGACGGATCCATGCCCACCAGCGACAGCAGCTCGCGCGCCCGGGCCTCGGCCTGCGCCCGCGCCACGCCGTTGGCAACCGGGCCGTCGCTGATGATGCGGCCTACGGTGTGCCGGGGGTTGAGTGAGGCAAACGGGTCCTGGAAGATCATCTGGATTTCGTGCCGCATCGGTCGAAAACGCGATTCGGGCAGCGTGGCGATGTCCTGCCCGTTGAACAGCAACTGGCCGCCATTGATGCCGACAAGCTTGAGCAGGCATTTGCCTATCGTTGACTTGCCGGACCCCGATTCACCCACGATGCCCAGCGTCTCGCCGCGCCGCACGGCAAAGCTCACGCCGTCCACCGCGCGCACCTCGCGCTTGTTGCCCAGCCAGCCGTGGCCGATCACGTAGGTCTTCTTCAGGTCCTTCACTTCCAGCACCGGTCTGTCGTCCGCGATCCCGGCGCGCTCCTCGCCGCGCCGGTGAGGCACCGCCGCGATCAGGCGCTGGGTATACGGATGGCGCGGACGGTTGAGCACTTCGTCGGCAGGGCCTTGCTCCACCAGAATGCCTTTCTCCATGACGGCCACGCGATGGGCGATCTCGGCCACCACGCCGAAATCGTGCGTGACGAACATCACGCCCATGCCTTTCTCTTTCTGGATCCGCGCGATCAGCGCCAGGATCTGCGCCTGCGTCGTCACGTCCAGCGCGGTCGTGGGCTCGTCCGCGATCAGCAGCGCGGGTTCCAGCGCCAGCGCCATCGCGATCATGACGCGCTGGCGCTGTCCGCCTGACAGCCGGAATGGGTAGACGTGATAGAGCGTCGCCGGGTCCGGCAGGCCCACGAATTCCAGCAGTTCCAGCGTGCGCTTCAGGCGCTCGGCGCCTGGGTAGGCGTCATGCACGCGCATCACCTCGCTGATCTGCTCGCCCACCGTCATCAGCGGGTTCAGGGCCGACAGCGGCTCCTGGAAGATCATCGCCATGTCCTTGCCGCGCATGGCCTGAAGCGCCGGCTCGTCCAGCTGCAGCAGGTCCTGGCCGCGGAACAGGATGCGGCCCTGCTGCGGCGTCAGGTAGTCGGGCAGCAGTCCCATGATGGCGTTGGCGCTCATGGACTTGCCCGATCCGGATTCGCCGACGATGCACAGGATTTCCCCGGCGCGGATGTCGTACGAGACGTCCTGTACGGCGTAGGGACGATCGCCACCCTTGGGCAGCGCGATGGTCAGGTTCTGGATGGACAGCAGCGGCGTCGATTCTGAGGTTGGATTCATGCCGGCCTCCTATTCGCCGCGCTTGCGCAGTTGCGGGTTGAGGGCGTCGTTCAGGCCTTCGCCGATCAGGTTGATGGCCAGCACGGTCAGCAAAATGGCGACGCCCGGCCACACGCTCATCCACCAGGCTTCGCGGATCATCGTGCGCGCCGCGCCGATCATGAAGCCCCAGCTCATCAGGTTGCGGTCGCCCAGGCCCAGGAAAGACAGCGACGATTCCGTCAGGATGGCGGTCGCCACCATGAACGAGGCCGACACGATGATGGGCGACATGGCATTGGGCAGGATCTGCGTGCCCACGATGCGCGCCGGCGTCTGGCCAATCACGATGGCCGCCTGCACGAATTCGCGCTGCTTGAGCGTCATGAACTCCGACCGCACCAGCCGCGCGGCCGGCGGCCAGGACACCACGGCGATCGCGCCCATGATCGAATACACCGACGGACTCAAAATGGCGACCAGCACCACGGCCATCGCCAGTTGCGGAATGGTCTGGAAGAATTCGGTGAAACGCATCAGCGCGTCGTCTACGCGGCCCCCGCAATAGCCGGCCACCGACCCCACCAGGATGCCGAACAGCAGCGCCACGGCGGTCGACAGCAAACCGACCATCAGCGACACGCGTGCGCCCCATACCAGGCCGGCCGTGATGTCGCGGCCCAGCATGTCCGTGCCGAACGGATAGTCCGCATTGGTGAACGGCGGGATCAGCGGATCGGCCACCATCATCCATGGCGATTCCTCGTACAGCAGCGGCGCCGCCAGAGCCACGGCCACCACGATCAGCATGATGACCAGGCCGGCCACCGCCCCGTAATTGCGCATGTAACGTTGGGCGAATGACTTCATGCGGAGGCTCCTTGCTGCGCACCCGCGCCGATGCGCGGATCGATCAGGCGGTACAGCACGTCGGTCAACAGGTTGAAGACGACGACCATGATGGACGTGACCAGGAAGATGCCCAGCAGAAGCTGGTAGTCGCGTTGCAGCAGGGCGTCAAACATCAGGCGTCCGATGCCGGGCCACGCGAAGACGGTTTCGGTCAGCACCGCGCCGCCCGCCATCTGCCCGAGCTGGATGCCGGCAAACGTGATGACCGGCAGCAGCGCGTTGCGCAGCACGTGCGCGCGGATCACACGGCTGGGGCTCACGCCCTTGGCGCGGGCCGTTTTCACAAAGTCCATGCCGATCACTTCCAGCATCGACGCGCGGGTCAGGCGCACATAGACGGCCATGAAGAAGCAGCCCAGCGTCACGGTCGGCAGGATGAGGTGCAGGGCGATGTCGCCCGCGCGCGCCCAGCCGGTCAGGTTGGCGCCCACGGTTTCCATGCCGAACGCCGGCAGCCAGCCCAGCACCACCGAAAACAGCAGGATGCCCATCAGCGACAGCCAGAAGAGCGGCGTGGCGTACAGGAGCAGGGCGCCGGTCATCACCGAGCTATCGATCCAGCGGCGCTTGTTGCGGTAGCGCGCCTTGGCCGCCACCACGCCCAGCAGCACGCCCAGCACGATGGAAAACACGAAGGCGCACGACATCAGGAGGAACGTGGCGGGCAGGCGCTCGACGATCAGGTCCAGCACCGGCACGTGGTTGCGGTACGAAAAGCCCAGGTCCAGCTGCACCACGCCCTTCAGATAAAGCAGGAGCTGCATCAGGATCGGCTTGTCCAGCCCGAAAGCGACCCGCAGCTGGTCCACGTAGGCGGCATCGCCCGCACCGGCCTGGCCGGCGAGCACGGCGGCGGGGTCGCCGGGCGCCAGCCGTATCAGGAAGAAATTGATGATCACCACGCCCAGCACCACCACCAGGGCCTTGCCGATGCGGGAAAGCAGGAAAGACAGGAATCTCATGCTCGGGTCCTTTCAGGACGGGCTTTGCCGGCGGCAAGCGGGCCCATCGCGCAGCGGGACGCCGCCGCAGGTCAAACCCACGGCGGCGCATCGGCAGCGCTTACTTCTTCTCGATGTAGACGTCGTCGAACGACTCGTTCAGACCGATGGCGGTCTTGACCAGGTTCTTCACGTTGGCGCGAGACAGGGTGGGGAACTCCATGTCGACCAGGAATCCGTTGGCCACCTCGTTGACGAGGGTCGTCTGGATCTTGGTGTAGAGCTCCTGGCGCTTGGCCGGATCGACCTCGGAGGCGGCGGCCTCCCACAGCTTGTCGGTCTCGGGATTGCTGTATCCCTGCACGTTGGCAAAGGGCGATCCCTTGACGATGTTCGACGAGATGTACAGCCGCTGCACGCCCAGCGCGGGGTCGCCGTACTGGTAGGTGAAGGTGGTGGTCAGGTCGAAGTCCCAGTTGCCGGTGCGGCTGGCCCAGCCGCCCGCGTCGGTCGATTCCACATTCACCTTGAAGCCAAGCTGTTCCAGCGCCTGCTTGGTGTATTCACCCAGGCGGTCCCAGGTCGAACCATACGGAAAGCTCAACTGGCGGATCGTGTAGTCGCCCGGCTTGATGCCTGATTCCTTGATCAGCGCGCGCGCCTTCTTCATGTCGAACGGCATCGGCGGCATGTTCTTGTCGTAGAACATCTCGGTCGTCACGAACGGGCTGGTCGACACCTTGCCCAGGCCGAAGAAGATGTTGTTGACCACCATGTTGCGGTTCATCGCGGCCATGACGGCCTGGCGCACCTTCAGGTTGTCGAAGGGCGGCTTGCGCATGTTGAAGATCAGGTAGGCCTGCGGCGAGAACATCTCCCAGCCCGCGGTGGTGTATTCCACGTTGGGCAGGCCGCGCAGGCGCTTGATGTCGACGTTGTCCACGTCGCCGCCGCGCAGCACGTCCACGCTGCCGCGCTCAAAGGCCACGGCGCGCGAGGCCGCATCCGGAATCACGTTGAACACCAGCTCATCCAGATAGGGCTTGCCCGGCTTCCAGTAGTCGGGATTGCGCGCCAGCTTGATGTATTCGCCGCGCTTCCATTCCTTGAAGACGAACGGGCCGGTGCCCACGGGCTTCTGGTTGGCGGGGTTGGTCATGTAGTCCGTGCCGGCGTACAGATGCTTGGGCATCATCGGCGCAAAGCCGGGTTCGAACATCAGCATGAAGGCCGGGAACGGCGTCTTCAGCTTGATGACCACGGTCTTGGCATCCGGCGCCGTCACGGAATCGACGAACTTGTTCAGGATGACGCGGGCACGCGCATGGGTCTTGGGCAGCATCTCCGCCAGCGAGAACACCACGTCTTCGGACGTGAACGGTTTGCCGTCATGCCACTTCACGTTGTCCTGCAGATGGAAGGTGTAGGTCAGCCCGTCAGCGGCGGCTTCCCAGGACTTCGCCAGGCCAGGTTGCGGCTTCAAGTCGGTGGAGTAGGTCAGCAGGCTTTCGTAGATCTTGCCTGCAACGAATTGCGTTGGCCCCTGCTGATTGATGGCCGTCACGATGACCGGCGGTTCGGGCTGCACGATCATGTTCAGCGTGCCGCCTTTGGTCTGGGCGAACGCCTGCGTGGCGGGCAGCGCGGCCGCAAGGACCAATGCGCCGATGCTTAGGGAAAACCAGTTTTTCGATTTCACTGCGAGCCTCCGGGCTGGAAAGGGTCGGACAGGCGGCCGCCTGGACGCGGCGATAGCCGTGCCGAATCAAGCAAACCTCATGCCACCTGCGTTTCTCGGGTACTGCGGGTGGAGCTGCTGCAACAATGCTTCGTTCAGGTGCTGGTTAAGGCGCCGCGCACCAATGCGGAGAATTCAATGGTGCTTCGCCAGGGCGGCGAGGGCGGCGCGGTCGTCGGCTGCGGTGCGGTGAGTGTCCGGCTGCAAGTTTTTTCCCCTTTGCATTTTTTGTTGGACGAATCAGGCGTGCTGGCTACGGCTTAGGAAAATCATTCAGGGCGCTGACTGGCGCCATTGGCCCGCGCCACCATGGCGTCGAGCAAGACGTTGCACCCGGCCTCCAGATGCTCGGGCCGGGCGTCTTCGATTTCGTTGTGGCTGATGCCGTCCTTGCACGGCACGAAGATCATGGCGGTGGGCGCGACGGCGGCCATGTAGACGGCATCGTGTCCGGCGCCGGTGACGATGTTCATCGCGGGCAGACCACGGTTCGCGGCGCCCTTGCGCACCTTGTCGACCAGATCGGGATCGAACGGCGTCGGCGGAAAGTACTGCACATCCTTCACCTCGACACGCACGCCATGCGCGACGGCGATGTCGTCGCAGACGCGCCGCCAATCCTGGTCCATGCGGTCCAGCGTCGCCTCGTCTTCGTGGCGCAGGTCGGTGGTGAAACGCACCTGGCCCGGGATCACGTTGCGCGATCCCGGAAATGCGTGGATCTCGCCCACCGTGCCGCGTCCATGCGGCTGATGGGTGTTGGCGATGTTCACGACCGCTTGGAGCAGGAAGCTCGTGGCAAAAAGCGCGTCGCGGCGGATTGCCATCGGTGTCGGACCGGCGTGCATTTCCATGCCGGTCACCGTGACGTCGTACCAGCGCAGCCCCAGCGACCCCGTCACCACGCCGACGGTCTTTTCCTCGTGCTCAAGGATCGGGCCCTGCTCGATATGCGCCTCGAAATAGGCGTCGACGGGGCGGCCGCCCACGGGATCTGCGCCCGCGTACCCGATGGCGGCAAGCTCGTCGCGCACGCTGATGCCCTGTGCGTCGCGGGCCGACAGCGCAGTTTCCAACGGAAATTTGCCGGCGAATACGCCCGATCCCATCATGACCGGCACAAAGCGCGAGCCTTCCTCGTTGGTCCAGATCGCCACTTCCAGCGGGGCGTCGGTCTGCACGCCCGCGTCGTTCAGGGTGCGGATGACCTCAAGCCCGGCCAGCACGCCATAACAGCCATCGAACTTGCCGCCGGTGGGCTGTGTGTCGATGTGACTGCCCGTCATGACAGGCGGCAGGCTGTCGTCGCGGCCCGCGCGCCGGGCAAAGATGTTGCCCACCTGGTCCACGCGCACCGTCATGCCGGCATCGCGCATCCAGCCGGTCACCAGATCGCGCCCCTGGCCATCGAGCGCGGTTAGCGCCAGGCGGCAGTTGCCGCCCTTGGGCGTCGCGCCGATCTGCGCAAGATCCATCAAGGATTGCCACAGCCGGTTGCCGTTGATGGACAGGGTGGGTGTCGTCATAGATCGCCTCGGGGGTTGGAAACGTCGCCAAAGTCCTCGCGCAATCGCGCCAGGATGCCAAGCAGGTGTGCGTGCATGGCGTGGCGCGCCCGCATGGGGTCGCGCGCTACGATCGCGGTCAGGATGCGCTGATGTTCGGCGTGGGCGACGGCCCACACCTTGGCGTCGACGAAGTAGTCCTGCATCCGGCGGTACACCGAGCTGGACTGGGTCAGGTTCCACAGGTGGCCCACCGCGGCGGCCAGCGCGGCGTTGCCGCAGGCGGCGGCGATCGCGCCGTGGAATTCGCGGTCGTGCCGACCGGGTGACTCCGTCAGCGACATGCCCTCATGGGCTTCCCGGATCGCCGCAAGCTGGGCGGACGTGGCGTGCTGGGCCGCCATGCCGGCGCATTCGGGTTCGATCAGGAGGCGTGCTTCAAGCAGGTCGAACGGCCCGATGTCGTCGGTGCTCTGCGCCGCACTGGCGTTCGGCCCGGCGCCCCACGCCGCGCCGCCGCCTTCCTTGTCCGCCACGAAAACACCGGTGCCGACGCGGACCTCGACGTAGCCCTCGATTTCAAGTGCGATCAGCGCTTCGCGGATTGACGCGCGGCTGACCTGCAATTGTTCGGCCAGGTCCCGCTCTGACGGCAACCGCCGGCCGCGCGGAAAGTCGCCGGCCCGGATGCGTCCCGCGATCTGGTCGGCGATCATGCGATACAGACGAGTGACAGCGACGGCTTGAAAGGTGCTCATCGGGCGGTCTGCGCAAAGGGTTGGCCTGGTGGTCAGGCCACCAATATAGGCACCTCGCCCTTGAAACAAAAGGGGAAACCGCCGCTTTCAGGGAAAACGATGTGAGGGAATCCACTGCTGTTCGTCTGGTGGTCAGGCCAGTTGGAGGTTATTTGGCCTGAGTTCGACGCATGTCTACTGCCCGTCGTCGTCCGGTTCAGGCGTTTGCGTAAACGCCCGAACCAGGCGGGCGATGCCGTCGAGTTCGTCGTGGGCGCCCACCACCCATTCCGGCTTGCCGAACGGGCTGTCGGCCGGCGTGTTGTCCAGATTGGCCTTCAGGTCGCCCAGGAGTTCCAGCGCCATGTCGGTGGCCTGGGGGCTGCTGCGGGTCGACAGGGCGATCGCAATCGCCAGTGCTTGGCGCATGGCCAGCAGGCGGCCTTCCAGTTCGGTTTCCATTGATTGATCCTTGTTTGCTGCGGGAATCTCGCGGCGGGAGTCCGTGGCGGGAATCGGGCTGCGCGATTCTCGGCATGCACGTCTTGCCCGGTGAGTCGCGGCATTTTACGGGGCAGGGCGGCGCAGCAGGATGGCGCTCGCTCGCCGTGGCAAAGCTTGCCCCGCGGCAGACGCGGTGCTCGCCGTTTGCGCAAGATCAAAGTGTCGGGGGGCGGGCAGGCGAATAATCCGGGTTATGCAAGCCGCTCTACGCCCTCAATCTTCGGAATCGCCGGCGCCCGCCACCGCCGAGCCGTTTTTTCCACCCCAACTGCTGGCCCGGTTGGACAAGAACGGGCCGCGATACACCTCGTATCCTACGGCAGACCGTTATCACGGAAGCTTCGGCGAGCAAGACTACCGCCTCGCCCTGCAGCAGCGGCGCGCAACCAGCCCGGCCGAGCCACTGTCGCTCTACGTGCACATTCCGTTCTGTGAATCGGTCTGTTATTACTGCGCCTGTAACAAGGTGGTGACCCGCCACCACGACCGCGCCGCCCGCTATCTGGATGCGCTGTCCAGCGAAATCGCGCTGCATGTGCAGGAACTGGGCCCGGGCGTGCCGGTATCGCAACTGCATTTCGGGGGCGGCACCCCCACGTTCCTGTCCAACGAGGAACTGGCGCGGCTGATGGGCGATCTGCGCGGCGCCTTCCGCTTTGAGCCCGATGCCGAAATTTCCGTCGAAGTCGATCCTCGCACCGCTACCCCCGAGCGCCTGGCCTTCCTGCAGCAACTGGGCTTCAACCGCTTGAGCTTCGGCGTCCAGGATTTCGACGAACGCGTACAGGTCGCGGTGCACCGGGTCCAATCGTACGAAGACGTCGCCGCGCTGATGCATAGCGCGCGGGCTTTGGGCTATGCGTCGGTCAACGTGGACCTTATCTATGGGCTGCCGCTGCAAACCACCGAATCCTTCGCCCGCACCATCGAGCAGGTCATCTCGCTGCGTCCCGACCGCATCGCACTCTATGCCTACGCGCATCTGCCCGAACGTTTCAAGCCGCAGCGCCGCATTCAAGAAGCCGACCTGCCGGACCGCGCCACGCGGGTCGGCCTGCTCAGCTCCGCCATCCAGGGCTTTCTGAAACAGGGCTACACGTATATCGGCATGGACCATTTCGCGTTGAACACCGACGCACTGGCCATTGCCAAGCAACGCGGCGAGCTTCACCGCAATTTCCAGGGTTACAGCACACAGCCGGATCGCGACCTCATCGCGCTGGGCGTGTCGGCCATCGGACGCATCGGCGACACCTACAGCCAGAACGCGAAGATCCTCGACGAATACTACGCGGCCATCGAATCCGGAAGGTTCGCCGTCGAACGCGGCCTGGCCCTTGGCCCCGATGATCTGGTCCGCCGCGAAATCATCATGGACATCATGTGCCAGGGCCGCGTGGACTTCGCCCGCATCGAGGCCAAGCATGGCCTGCAATTCGGCGACTACTTCAGCCGCGAGCTCTCGCAGGTGGCCAGCCTGGCCGAACTGGGCCTGGTGAATCTGCACCTGGGCGAATTGCGGGTCACCGGCCTGGGCTGGTACTTCGTGCGGGCCGTGGCCATGGCCTTCGACAAATACCTGCGATCGGCCATTCCCACCGCCACGTACTCCCGCATCATCTGATCTCTCGCGCGGCCAACCGGCCGCGCGATTCATTCGGCAAACTTGTCGCGCAAGTACAGCGCCAGCGACAAATCATCCGACAGCCCCAGCTTGCGCATGGCGCGGCGCTTGTGGGTGCTGACTGTCTTCTTGCTGCGCACCAGCCTGCGGGCAATCTGCGTCACTGACAGGCCCTGCCTGATGTGGCGCAGCACCTCCACTTCCGACGTCGTTAGCAGCGCATGCGGCGCCGTCGGCTCCATGCTGCAGATCTGTCCGTCTTCGACCGTCAGGAACGGCGTGTTGGCCTCGACCACGCCGCGGATCATGTCCGGCAGCAGGACCAGACCCCATTGTTTTGCCAGGTAACCGGCGGCGCCGGCCCGAAAGGCGGCGTACTCGGTCTCTTGGCGATTGCCAGCCGAAAAGGTGATGACCGCCATGTTGGGGTGATAGCGGCGCACCCGCCGCAGGTAGTTGACGCCATCGAAGGGTTCCAGGGGCAGATAGAAGTCGATCAGCGCGACGTCGCACGGCTGCTTGGCCAGTTTCTCCAGCAAGGAGCGCGCGGAGGTCTCGCGGTGCACCACGTGAAACCCAGGGCGGCTTTCCAGAAAGGCGCCAATGCCCAGCGCGACGACGGGATGGTCGTCCAGGACCGCGACCCGGATCACCGGCGGCGGCCGCGACAGCAGCAGGTGCTTGCGGGCCTCTAAGCCGTCCGCCGGCGCGATAAGCGGGCCGTGAAGCGAGCCGCCGGTCATCTGGCTTGCAGTCTCTGAAACGCGATTCATCGTTGCTCCACGATCGGATGGGGGTCCAGGGCAATCCGCGCGGCCACGACGCGGCGGTCGCTGGCGCATTTCCGTGCGCGGCCCTGAAATTCGTGGGCAGATTACGTGTTCGGCGCGCGTTTGAGTTACCAAACGGGCCAAAATCAGACCGATCCGTCGGCACTAAACATCTCGCTGCGTCCCCGGTGCGCTCACTGCAATCCTCCGTGGCGTTTTCGCCACGGATAGCCCGCAAACGGTGCTACAATCGGCAACGATCCATGCAGCTATTTCAGCTGCATTTGTTTTGCTGCACCTTGATTCGCGCCCCGCAGTGCGCGCACCAACAGGCCCCAACATGTTTTTCCCGCCCGCACGAACTACGACCCGGAACTTTCGCCCCATGTCGCGTTAGTTTTTTCGTGCGTCGGGTTTCACCGTGTCAGGTCAGCGGTAGGACTCATCAAGACAATCAAATGAACGCGGCTACCAAGCCGCGTTTTTCGTTTCTGTTTTCGTTTTTCAGTTCCAAGAACCCCAGGAAGCACTCCCGATGGTACAGATCACATTGCCCGATGGTTCGCAGCGCCAATATCCGGAACCGGTAACGGTTGCCGAAGTGGCGCAATCGATCGGTACGGGCCTGGCGAAGGCTGCCCTGGGCGGCCGCGTGACGTTCGACGGCGCGGAATCCAAGCTCGTCGACACCAGTTTCCGCATCGCAGAAGACGCCCGTCTGGCCATCGTGACGGCCAAGGATGCGGACGGCCTGGATCTGATCCGCCACTCGACCGCCCACCTGCTGGCCTATGCCGTCAAGGAGCTCTTCCCTGATGCCCAGGTCACCATCGGCCCTGTGATCGACAACGGCTTCTACTACGACTTCTCGTACAAGCGCCCCTTCACGCCGGAAGATCTGGCCGCCATCGAAAAGAAGATGGCCGAACTGGCCAAGAAGGACGAAGTCGTCACGCGCGAAGAATGGTCCCGCGACGACGCCGTCGAATTCTTCAAGGGCATCGGCGAAAAGTACAAGGCGGAAATCATCGCCTCGATCCCGTCCAACGAGACGCTGAGCCTGTACCGCGAAGGCGACTTCATCGACCTGTGCCGCGGCCCGCACGTGCCGTCCACGGGCAAGCTCAAGGTCTTCAAGCTGATGAAGGTGGCAGGCGCCTACTGGCGCGGCGACAGCAAGAACGAGATGCTTCAACGCATCTACGGCACCGCCTGGGCAACGAAAGAAGAACAGGAAGCCTACCTGCACATGCTCGAAGAGGCCGAGCGCCGCGACCACCGCAAGATCGGCCGCGAACTCGACCTGTTCCACTTCCAGGACGAGGCCCCGGGCCTGATCTTCTGGCATCCCAAGGGCTGGGCCCTGTGGCAGCAGGTCGAGCAATACATGCGCAGCGTGTACCGCGACAATGGCTACCAGGAAGTCAAGGCGCCGCAGATCCTGGACATTTCGCTCTGGAAAAAGACCGGCCACTGGGACAACTACCGTGAAAACATGTTCACGACCGAGTCCGAAAACCGCGTCTATGGCCTCAAGCCCATGAACTGCCCGGGCCACGTGCAGATCTTCAACGCCGGCCTGCATTCCTACCGCGAACTGCCCCTGCGCTACGGCGAATTCGGCCAATGCCACCGCAACGAGCCCTCCGGTTCGCTGCACGGCATGATGCGCGTGCGCGGCTTCACGCAGGACGACGGCCACATTTTCTGTACCGAAGACCAGCTTCAGGACGAATGCGCCGATTTCACGGCGCTCTTGCAAAAGGTCTATCGCGACTTCGGCTTTACGGAAGTCCTGTACAAGGTCGCCACGCGTCCTGAAAAGCGGATCGGCACGGACGAAGTCTGGGATACGGCCGAAGCCGCCCTGATGGAAAGCCTGCGCCGCACGGGTTGCGAATTCGAAATCTCGCCGGGCGAGGGCGCCTTCTACGGTCCGAAGGTCGAGTACACGCTCAAGGACGCCATCGGCCGTCACTGGCAGTGCGGCACGATCCAGGTCGATTTCTCCATGCCCGTGCGCCTGGGCGCCGAGTACGTGGACCAGAACGACCAGCGCCGCCCGCCGGTCATGCTGCACCGCGCGATCCTCGGTTCGCTCGAGCGCTTCATCGGCATGTTGATCGAAAACCACGCCGGCGCCATGCCGCCTTGGCTGGCGCCGGTGCAAGCAGTTGTATGCTGCATTTCCGAACCTTCGGCCGATTATGCTGCCGAAATCACGCAAAGCCTGAAAAAACAAGGCTTTAGAGTAGAGTCCGATTTGCGCGGTGAAAAAATCACTCGTAAAATTCGGGAACACAGCCTGCAAAAGGTGCCGTACATTCTTGTCGTCGGCGACAAGGAAAAGCAAAACGGCACTGTCGCGGTACGTGGATTGGGCGGCCTGGACCTTGGCGCCATCCCGTTCAACGACTTTGTGTCCCGGTTGTCCGAAGACGTCGCCACCCGTCGCGACGTCAATCAACCCGATAGCAGCGCTGCTTAACATTTCTAGGAGCTTTCAACATCGCCACTGAAAAAGCCAATCGCATCAACGGTGAAATCCGCGTCCCCGAGGTGCGCCTGATAGGTCTGGACGGAGAACAGCTGGGCATCGTCAAGATTGCCGACGCGTTCCGTCTTTCCGAGCAAAACGACGTGGATCTGGTGGAAATCGCGCCGAACGCCGAGCCGCCGGTCTGCCGTCTGATGGACTACGGCAAGTTCAAGTACCAAGAGCAAAAGCGCCAAGCCGAAGCCCGCTCCAAGCAGAAGGTCATCCAGGTCAAGGAAGTCAAATTCCGTCCGGCGACCGACGAGGGCGACTATCAGGTCAAGCTGCGCAACCTGCGCCGCTTCCTCGAAGAGGGCGACAAGGCCAAGGTGACGTTGCGTTTCCGTGGCCGCGAAATGGCTCACCAGGAACTTGGCATGCGCGTTCTCGAGCGCGTGCGCGACGACCTCCTGGAGCTTGCCCAGGTCGAAGCCATGCCCAAGCTCGAAGGCCGTCAGATGGTCATGGTGCTGGCGCCGAAGAAAAAGGCTGTGCCCGCAGGCAAGCCCGAATCGGCAGCCTGAGCGCCCGCCGTATCCGGTTCAGGCAAGGCCTAGCCTTGCATTCCTGCAACCCGCCGTGTCCGTCTCGTGACCGGCGGGTTCGCTTATTGGCCGGCTCTACGCTACGATGTCACAAAGCATAGCCGCCTTCCCAGCAGGGGAGGCGGCGTCCGTTCAGGGTGTCGCGATGCACGTTTTGTTCGTTTTGGATCCCTTGCCGCTGCTCAAGGCGTACAAGGATAGTTCGGTCGCCATGATGCGTGCCCTCGTGGCGCGCGGGCACACGCTCAGCGTGGCCATGCAGGGCGACCTCTACATCGAGGCGGGCGTCGTCAAGGCGCAGACCACCCCGATCGAGCTGGTCGCCGATGCCGACCTGCACGGCCACGACTGGTGGCGCGAATCCGCCTCCCAGGATCTGCCACTGGCGGATTTTGGCGCGGTCGTGATGCGCAAGGACCCCCCGTTCGACATGGAATACGTGTATTCCACGCACCTGCTCGAATACGCCGAGGCGCAGGGCGCCTGCGTGTTCAACGGCGGCGCGGCCATCCGGAACCACCCGGAAAAGCTGGCGATCACCGAAATCAGCGAGTTCACCGCGCCCACGCTGGTCACTCGCAACATGGCCCGTCTCAAGGCGTTCCATGACAAGCACCAGGACGTCATCGTCAAGCCGCTGGACGGCATGGGCGGCACGGGCGTGTTCCGCCTGCAGCCCAAGGATCCCAACCTGAACGCCATCCTGGAAACGCTCACCGACAACGGCGCGCGCACCATCATGGCGCAGCGTTTCATCCCTGACATCGTCAAGGGCGACAAGCGCATTCTGCTGATCGGCGGCGAACCCGTGCCGTATTCCCTGGCCCGCATCCCCCTGGCCGGCGAAACGCGCGGCAACCTGGCCGCCGGCGGCCGTGGCGTCGCGCAGGAACTGTCTGCCCGTGACCGCGAAATCGCCGAAGCCGTGGCGCCCAAGCTGGCCGCCCGCGGTCTGCTGCTGGTCGGCCTGGACGTCATTGGCGACTTCGTTACCGAAGTCAACGTCACCAGCCCCACCTGTTTCGTGGAAATCGCCGAACAGACCGGCTTCGACGTGGCGGGCATGTTCGTCCAGGCGCTCGAAAAGGCCGTGGCGGCCAAGGCTGCCAGCGCCGCCTCCGTCGCTGCCTGATTTTTCGGAACCGACATGACCACGGGTATTGTGATCGTCGTGCACGCGCCTCTGGGCGCGGCAATGCGCGAATGCGCGAGCCACGTCATGGGCGATCTGGACGGCATGCTGGCAATTCATGACATCCTGCCCGAAGACCTGCCGGATGACCTGGCGCCGGATGTCCTGAAAGACATCCTCGAGCAGGACCACGGCGCGGGCGTCCTGGTGCTGACCGACCTGATCGGCGCCACGCCCGCCAACATCTCCAAGCGCGCGGTCGCCGATGCGCAGGCACAGGGCATCCAGTGCTGTGTGCTCGCGGGTCTCAACACGCCGATGCTGCTGCGCGCGTTGACCTACCGCAACCTGCCGCTGGCCGAAACCCGCGAAAAGGCGCTTGCCGGCGGGGTGCAGGGCGTCTTGCGGGTAGACTGACGGGCGGAAAATTGCCCTATTATGTCGGCTATTATTTCAAGCCGACGATCGGTACGACGATTGGCTGCGATCAACACTGCGGCATAGCCCGCGGTCACCACCTTTCCTATGCCTAATACTGACATTGTCATCAGCAACAAACTGGGATTGCACGCCAGGGCCGCCGCCAAGCTGACGCAGCTGGCCAGCAAGTTTTCCAGCGAGATCTTCATTTCGCGCGGTGCGCAACGCGTGAACGCCAAGAGCATCATGGGCGTCATGATGCTGGCAGCCGGACTGGGCGTCACCGTCAAGCTGGAGGCCTCCGGCAGCGATGCCGAGCAAGCGCTTTCCGAAATCGAAACTCTGTTCGACAGCAAATTCGGTGAGCAGGAATAGACCCTCTCCTGAAGCAACCGGCCCGGCTCGGGCCGGTTCGCCCGTAGCGGCAACCGGCGTGCCCACGACCGGCGCGCCCGCGACCAGCGCACCCCAAGGGGCTGGTTCTGCCGGCCCCGTTGTGTGTCTCTACGGCAAGGGTGTCGCCAAGGGCTACGCCATCGGCCGCGCCGTCGTCATGGGGGCAGCGGCCCTTGAAGTCGCGCACTACCGGATTTCGCCGGAAGACGTACCCGCGGAAAGCGCCCGCCTGACCGAGGCCCTGGCGTCAGCCCAGCAGGAACTGCTGCAACTGGCCGACACGCTGCCGGCCGACGCGCCGCGCGAGCTGGGCGCGATGCTCAACGTACACAGTCTGCTACTAGGCGATCCGCTCCTGGCCGAACAGACGCTCGCCCTGATCGCCGAGCGCCATTACAACGCCGAATGGGCGCTGACGACGCAGGGCCAGATTCTGGGCCAGCAGTTCGACGCCATGGAAGACGAATACCTGCGCGAGCGCGGGGCGGATGTGCGCCAGGTGATCGAGCGCGTGCTGCACGTGCTGGCCGGCACGTCGGCGATCCTGCCCGACATGTCCCACATGGGCGGCGATGACGCCCTCGTCGTGGTGGCGCACGATATCTCGCCCGCCGATATGCTGCGCTTGCGCGGCGGACGTTTTGCCGCCTTTGTCACCGACCTGGGCGGACCGACCTCGCACACCGCGATCGTGGCGCGCAGTATGGGCGTGCCCGCGGTGGTGGCAATGGGCAATGTGCGCGAACTGGTCCGCGACGGCGACATGCTGATCATCGACGGCTCGGTTGGCGTCGTGGTGGTCAATCCGTCCGAACGCATCCTCCAGGAATACCGCCGCCGCCAGGCCGCCTACGCCGACGAGCGCGCCGAACTCAGCCTCCTGCGCGACGAACCGTCCGTCACCCTGGATGGCATCGACATCGTGCTGCACGCCAATATCGAGCTGCCGGACGAGGCCGCGCTGGCGCTGGCTTCCGGCGCGCACGGCATCGGACTCTTCCGCAGCGAATTCCTCTTCATGGGCCGGCCCGATCTGCCCGGCGAAGAAGAGCAGTACGAGGCCTATGCTTCGGTCGTCAAGGTGATGGCCGGCCGTCCGGTCACGATCCGCACGCTGGACATCGGCTCTGACAAGACGCTGGACGGCGAGGCCACCGTGGCCACCAATCCCGCCCTGGGGCAGCGTGCTATCCGCTACTGCCTGGCGCGCCCCGAGATGTTCGCGACTCAGTTGCGGGCCATCCTGAGGGCCTCCGCCCACGGACCGGTGCGCTTGCTGATCCCGATGATCGCGCATATGCACGAGGTCGTCGCGACCAAGGCCGCCATCGAGGCCGCCCGGCGCGAACTCGATGCCCGAGGCCAGGCCTACGCGCCGCACATGGAAGTGGGTGCGATGGTTGAAGTTCCCGCCATTGCCATCGCCATCGAACCCTTTGCCCAGGCGCTGGACTTCCTGTCCATCGGCACCAACGACCTGATCCAGTACACGCTTGCCATCGACCGCGGCGACCACGACGTGGCGTCGCTTTACGATCCGCTGCACCCGGCGGTGCTGCGCCTGGTCGCCAACACCATCAATGCCGGCGAGCGCGCGGGCAAGCCGGTGGCCGTCTGCGGTGAAATGGCAGGCGATTCGCGCATGACCCGCCTGCTGCTCGGGCTGGGTCTGACCGAATTCTCCATGCACCCGCAGCAGCTGCTGGACGTCAAGCGAGAGGTCCGCCGGGCGCACTCCAATGCGCTTCGCATCAAGGTGGCGTCTGCGCTGAACCGCGCCTTGCCCGTCGACCTGGACGCGCTCGGCCCGGTCTGATCTGACACCGTCCCAAGCAAACTGGCAAAAAAAGAGCCCTTCATGATGAAGGGCTCTTTCATTTTCCGATCTGCCCCGCCGCGGGTCGCGGCGGGAGCGTCGAAGCAGCTTAGCTGTGATACGCGGATTCGCCGTGGCTGGTGACGTCCAGGCCTTCGCGCTCCTGGTCTTCCGGCACACGCAGGCCGCACAGGGCATTGGCGATCTTGTAGGCAATCCATGCCACCACGCCGGACCAGACGATGGTCAGCAGCACGCCTTCCAGCTGGACCCACAGTTGGTGAGCAATCATGGAGGGCTCGGCCAGGCCGGGGCCGCCGAAGACCTGCGCATTGAACACGCCGGTGAGCAGGGCGCCCACAATGCCGCCCACGCCGTGGATGCCGAACACGTCCAGCGCATCGTCGGCGCGCAGCATGCGCTTCAGGCCGTTCACGCCCCAGACGCAGACCACGCCGGCAACCACGCCGATGATCAGGGCGCCCACCGGACCGACCAGGCCCGCGGCGGGGGTGATGCCGACCAGGCCGGCGATGGCGCCCGAAGCGGCGCCCAGCATCGAGGGCTTGCCCTTGATGGCCCATTCCGTGAACAACCAGGCCAGGACGGCGCCTGCCGTGGCGATCATGGTGTTGAAGAAGGCCAGCGTGGCGTTCTCGTTGGCGGCCAGGGCCGAACCCGCGTTGAAGCCGAACCAGCCCACCCACAGCAGGGCGGCGCCCACGAAGGTCATCGGCAGATTGTGCGGCTGCATGGCTTCACGGCCATAGCCCACGCGCTTGCCAACCACATAGGCGCCCACCAGACCGGCCACGCCGGCGTTGATGTGCACCACGGTGCCGCCGGCAAAGTCCAGCGCGCCTTGCGCGTTCAAGAGGCCGGGCGCCGTTTCCGAGGCGAACCACACCATGTGCGCGATGGGGATATAGGCGAACGTGAACCAGATCACCGTGAACACCAACACGGCCGAAAACCGGGCGCGTTCGGCAAAGCTGCCGACCACCAGGGCGCAGGTGATGCCAGCGAACGTGGCCTGGAACGAGGCAAACAGCAGCTCGGTCAGGGAGTTCGACATGGCGTACGTGCCGTCTGCGGGATTGAACATGCCAGAGAAGAAAGCGCGCGAGAGGCCGCCGAAGAAGGCATTGCCCTCGGTGAACGCCAGGGAATATCCATAGATGAACCAGAGAACCAGGCCCAGCACGAACGTGCACAACACTTGCAGCAAGACGGACAGCACGTTTTTGCTGCGCACCAGGCCGGCGTAGAACATGGCCAGGCCGGGTACGGCCATCATCAATACAAGCAGGGTAGAGACGAGCAACCAGGAAATATCTGCTTTATCCATTTTCAGGCTCCATTGAGTCTTTATTTATTTACAGCGCAGCTTCGCCGGCTTCGCCAGTTCTGATACGGATGACTTGTTCAAGGGGGGCGGCAAAAATCTTGCCGTCGCCGATCTTGCCGGTGCGGGCGGCTTGTTCGATCGCTTCGATGACCTGGTCCACAAGGTGGTCGGGCACGGCGGCCTCGACGCGCAGCTTGGGCAGGAAGTCAACGGCGTATTCCGCGCCACGATAAAGTTCGGTGTGGCCTTTCTGGCGGCCAAAGCCTTTGACTTCGGTGACGGTCAGGCCCTGGACCCCGATTCCGGATAGAGCCACCCGCACTTCGTCGAGCTTGAAGGGCTTGATGATGGCGATGATGAGTTTCATGGCATTTCCTCTCTTGGTTGCACGCTCCGTGGTTAAAGCAATATCCATGCCATGTTGGCCAGCGCTGGCGATGCCCGGGAACGGCGCAAAAGTTGTGCAAAACGGCACCGTTGTGGTGCGCGATGCACCGCAGGCCGGCCTCAATTTGGTGCGCAACAACGCGTAGCAGTCACATGCAACCACATGTGATCCGCAAGAGGGATTTGTAGCCATTTAATGCGAGCGATTGGGGTGCGGATGTGTGCCGACCCTTGTGCGTAGTCGCGTCAACAAAGCGTGTCGTCCGGCGCTCAGCCTTGCGGGCTGCGGTTCTTTGCCCACCGACGGCCCTTCAACTCCAGCTGGAATTCGTTTGGACCCGTCCAAATTGGGGCGCGAGCGTGATACGAGGGTTTACACGGGTCGGCTTGTTGACCGGTGTGGGCTCGAGTTGAATCGGATTCAGGACGTGCATCCGCCATATGGACGATGCACGGCGCGGTCGAACAGACCGGCGGCAAGGTTAGTGGTGTTGGTAGGGGGTTGCCGTCAGGCAGCCCGGTTTTCTCCTGTGCTTTGAAGGGCGGTCACCGCATGCGGCCCGCCCTTTTTTTTGCGGCGGCGCAACCGGCCCCGCCTGAAACAATCTGGCCGACGCACTACACTTGAGCCATCAAGAACATCGAGAGGCCCATATGAACAATCGCACCCAGTGGATGGAAGACCTTCAGAAGAACATTTCCGACCTGATCGCGCGCAGCCCCGCGGCGGACGTCGAGCGCAACGTGCGCGCCATGATGACGCAGGCGTTTTCCAAGCTGGATCTGGTCACCCGCGAAGAGTTCGACGTGCAGGCC
Organism: Achromobacter sp. GQ309; assembly: GCF_059759315.1. NCBI lineage: Bacteria > Pseudomonadati > Pseudomonadota > Betaproteobacteria > Burkholderiales > Alcaligenaceae > Achromobacter > Achromobacter sp. GQ309. The sequence continues at coordinate 213,004 of NZ_JCAXDP010000007.1, read as the reverse complement.
GACTTGCTTGCCCGCACGCGCGCCCGGGTCGATCAGCTGGCCGCCCAGGTGCAGCAGATGGAACAGCGCCTGACGGGTCTGGACAAGGGTCCGGCGACGGGCCTGGACAAGTAAGCAAGCAAGCGCCGCGCACCCGCCACGTGCGGGTCCAGCGCGAGATCGTTTTGTCACGGCCGCTCTCCGCGGCCGTTTGTTTTTGCGGATACTGGCGTCCCGAACTCATCCGGAGACCCCCGTGACGCTTGCCGTACTCGCCAGCAGGGCCCTCAGCGGCATGCACGCCCATGCGGTCCGCGTCGAAACACACCTCGGGCCCGGTTTGCCGGGATTCAACGTGGTCGGGCTGGTTGATACCGAGGTCCGGGAAAGCCGCGAGCGGGTCAGGGCCGCCATCATCAACAGCGGCTTCGAGTTTCCGGCGGGGCGCATCACCGTCAATCTGTCGCCGGCAGACATGCCCAAGGAGTCCGGCCGCTTCGATCTGCCGATCGCGCTGGGCGTGCTGCTCGCCTCCGGTCAGTTGGCCGCGCCTGCGCAAGATGGCGCGCAGGCGGGCCGGCAGCGGGGCGGACGTTCCGGTGGGGATTCGGGTGAACAGTCCGTAGACCGCTGCGCGGGCCGCTCCGGCGAACTTCCTGGCGAACGTCCCGGTGAGCATCCCGGCAAAGATCCCGACGGCACTTTCAACGAACCTGCCGGCGACAGCCTCGGCGCACATGCCGCGGGACTTGCGGGCGAGCGTCGCGCAGATCAGCCTCGTGCGCCCGATCCCGCGCTCTCCCGCCTGGTGCTCGCCGGCGAACTGTCCCTCACCGGCGCGCTCGTGCCGGTCGCCGCGCCGCTTGTGATCGCCTTGAGCGTCGCCCGCGACGCGCCCGATGCCACGCTGATCCTGCCGGCTGGAAGCGCCGAGCAGGCCGCCTGGGTCCCGGGGCTGCGCGTCCTTTCAGCGCGTTGCCTGGCAGACGTGGCGGCCCATGCGGCGGGCGCGTCGCTGCTGCCCGATGCCGTGCCCGCACCGTGGCCGCCCGCTACGCCCATCCCCTGCCTGTCCGACGTGCGCGGCCAGCCCGGCGCCCGGCGTGCGCTGGAAGTCGCGGCGGCAGGCGGGCACAGCCTGCTGATGCTGGGGCCGCCTGGCGCGGGCAAGAGCATGCTGGCCGCGCGCCTGCCGGGCCTGCTGCCGCCGCTCGAGCGGAGCCAGGCGTTGGAAGCGGCGGCCGTGGCGGCAATGGCCGGCATGCCCGACGCGCTGACCGGCCAGCCGCCTTTCCGGGCGCCGCATCATTCGGCGTCGGTGGCGGCGCTAGTGGGTGGGGGCGGGCGGCCGCGTCCCGGCGAAATCAGCCTGGCGCATCACGGCGTCCTCTTCCTGGACGAACTGCCCGAGTTCAGCCGCCGCTCGCTCGAGGCGCTGCGAGAGCCCCTGGAAGCGGGTAGGGTGGTCATCTCCCGGGCGCTGCACGCGGCGCAGTTTCCCGCGCGTTTTCAGCTCGTCGCGGCAATGAATCCGTGTCCTTGCGGCTGGCGGGGCCATCCGGCGCGCGCGTGCACCTGCACGCCGGATCAGGTGGCGCGCTACGCGGGCAAAATCTCGGGGCCGCTGCTTGACCGGATCGACCTCCATGTTGCCCTTCCTCCCTCCGATCCCGCCTGGATGACCGCGCCGCCGGGCGAAGCGTCTCAGGCTGTCCGGGGGCGCGTCGTCCGTTGCCGCGAGCGTCAGCTTGCCCGGCAGGGCAAGATCAACGCCGCGCTGGCCGGGGCCGAGCTGGACGAGTTTTGCGTCATGGACGCCGACGCGCAGGCGCTGTTGCATCAAGCCATGCGGCGCCTGACTGGCTCCGCCCGGGCCATGCACCGGGCGCTCCGTGTGGCCCGCACGATCGCGGACCTGGACGGCCAGGCCGTGCTCGCGGCCAGTCACGTCGCCCAGGCGGTGCAGTACCGGCGAACAGCCGTATGATCCCGGCCTCCTGTCCCCGTTGTTCGCGGAGCACTCTCCGACTCGACAAAGTCCAGGAAATCACCATATAATCAAAGGCTTTTCCGGATGTGGGTAGCTATTTGTCCGCCTTCGGGAAAGATCCGCGAATCAACGTTGCAGTTCAAAAATCGTTGGTTGCGACCCCCAGAAGTGGCAACAGGTCTACAAGTTTTGGCGTCTTTGGCGTCAAGCACCTGGCGTCATGTAAATCAACAATGCGTGTTTTAGTTTAGGGAATCATCATGCCCAAGATGAAAACCAAGAAAAGCGCTTCCAAGCGCTTTAAGGTGCGCGGCAGCGGCTCCATCAAGCGTGGTCAGGCGTTCAAGCGTCACATCCTGACCAAGAAGACCACCAAGGCCAAGCGTCAACTGCGCGGCTCTGCAGCGGTTCATGACTCCAACGTGGCCTCCGTCAAGGCCATGATGCCTTTCGCTTGATCTAAGGGAGATCTACTATGCCTCGCGTCAAACGCGGCGTAACTGCCCGCGCACGTCACAAGAAAGTCATTGCCGCCGCCAAGGGTTACCGTGGCCGCCGCGGTAATGTGTTCCGTATTGCCAAGCAAGCAGTCATGCGCGCTGGCCAATACGCCTACCGCGACCGTCGTAACAAGAAGCGCACGTTCCGCGCTCTGTGGATCACGCGTATCAACGCGGCCGTCCGCGAGCATGGCGTCAGCTACAGCGTGTTCATCGCTGGCCTGAAGAAGGCTTCGATCGAACTCGACCGTAAGGTCCTGGCCGATCTGGCCGTGCGCGACAAGGCCGGCTTTGCCGCCATCGTGCAGCAAGCCAAGGCTGCCTTGGCTGCCTGATCGCGCGCTTTAACTCATCGCGCATCGCTGCAAACGGGGCTGTAATAGCCCCGTTTGCGTTTTGAAGGCTGGATTTCATGACTCGATTGGTTGACGACCTGGTAGACCAGGCGCAAGAACGGTTCGCCGCGGCCTCGGACGCCGCCGCACTTGAGAACGCAAAAGCTCGCTTCCTGGGCAAGGAAGGCGCCTTGACGGTGCTGCTCAAAGGCCTGGGCAAGCTCGATCCCGAGCAGAAGCGAGAAGCGGGCGCGCGAATCAACCAGGCCAAGCAGAAGATCGAAGAGCTTCTGAACTCGCGCCGCGCCGAACTGGCGCAGGCGGAGCTGGATGCCCGTCTGGCATCCGAAACCATTGACGTCACCCTGCCGGGCCGCGGTCGCGCGCCGGGCGGCATCCATCCGGTGATCCGGACCTGGGAACGTGTGGAAGAGATCTTCCGCTCCATTGGCTTCGACGTGGCCGACGGCCCCGAAGTGGAAAACGACTGGACCAATTTCACCGCTTTGAACAACCCGCTGGACCATCCGGCGCGTTCCATGCAGGACACGTTCTACGTCGACATGAACGACGCGGACGGCCTGCCGCTGCTGCTGCGCACGCACACCAGCCCCATGCAGGTGCGTTACGCCCGCATGAACAAGCCGCCCATCAAGGTCATCGCGCCGGGGCGCACCTACCGCGTCGACAGCGACGCCACGCACTCGCCCATGTTCCACCAGGTGGAAGGGCTCTGGATCGCCGAGGACATCTCGTTTGCCGACCTGAAGGGCGTGTACACCGATTTCCTGCGTTGCTTCTTTGAAAGCGACGATCTGGTCGTGCGTTTCCGTCCGTCGTTCTTCCCGTTCACGGAACCGTCCGCCGAGATCGACATGATGTTCACCTCGGGTCCCAACCGCGGCCGCTGGCTCGAAATCTCCGGATCCGGCCAGGTGCATCCGCAGGTGGTGCGCAACTTCGGGCTGGATCCCGAGCGCTACATCGGCTTTGCCTTCGGCTCCGGGCTCGAGCGCCTGACCATGTTGCGCTACGGCGTCAACGATCTGCGCCAGTTCTACGAAGGCGATTTGCGCTTCCTGCGCCAGTTCAACGAATAACAGACGGCTGATCATGCAATTTCCCGAATCCTGGCTGCGTACGCTGGTCAATCCTCCGATCGCAACCGATGAACTCGCGCACCGGCTCACGATGGCCGGCCTGGAAGTCGAAGAAACCGAGCCCGCTGCACCGGCATTCACCGGCGTGGTCGTCGCACACATTGTCGAGATCGCGCCGCACCCTGACGCCGACAAGCTGCGCGTCTGCCAGGTCGACGACGGCTCCGGTGAACGCCTGCAAATCGTCTGCGGCGCACCCAACGCTGCTGCCGGCCTGAAAGTGCCGCTCGCCCGCGTGGGCGCAGAACTGCCCGGCGGCATGAAGATCGGCGTCGCCAAGATGCGCGGCGTGCAGTCTTCCGGCATGCTTTGCTCGGCCCGCGAACTGGGTCTGTCGCAAGACCATGCGGGGCTCCTCGAGCTGCCCGCCGACATGGTCCCCGGCCAGTCCATCCGTGAAGCGCTGGACCTGGACGACACGCTGTTCACGCTCAAGCTGACGCCCAACCGCGCCGACTGCCTGTCGATCCTGGGCGTGGCGCGTGAAGTGGCCGCGTTGACCGGCGCGCCGCTGTCGGTGCCCACCGCGGCCGCCGTGCCCGTCACGCTCGACGAGCGCCTGCCCGTCAAGATCGAGGCGCCCGACCTCTGCGGCCGTTTCGGCGGCCGCGTCATCCGCGGCGTGAACGCCCGCGCGGCGACGCCCGAATGGATGAAGACGCGCCTCGAGCGCGCCGGCCAACGCTCGCTGTCCGCGTTGGTCGACATCTCCAACTACGTCATGCTCGAACTGGGCCGTCCGTCGCACGTCTTCGATCTGGATAAGATCGGCGGCGACATCGCCGTGCGCTGGGCGCGTGAAGGCGAAACGCTGGAACTGCTGAACGGCCAGACCGTGACGCTGGACCCGAAGGTTGGTGTGGTCGTCGCTGGCGAGCAGGTCGAAAGCCTGGCCGGCATCATGGGTGGCGAAGCTACCTCGGTGACGCTGGACACGCAGAACATCTATCTCGAAGCCGCGTTCTGGTGGCCGCAAGCCATTGCCGGCCGCGCGCGCCGCTTCAAGTTCAGCTCCGAAGCCAGCCACCGCTTCGAACGCGGCGTCGACTACGCCAGCATTCCCGAGCACATTGAATTCATCACCCGCCTCATCGTCGACATCTGCGGCGGTCAGGTCGGCCCCATCGACGACCAGATCGTCAATCTGCCCCAGCGTCCGCCGGTGCGCATGCGCCTGGCGCGCTGCCATCGCGTGCTGGGCGTGCCGGTCACACGCGAGCAGGTCGCCACGATCTTCGGCAGCCTGGGCCTGGACTACTCGGTCGAAGGCGACGACTTCATCGTCAACCCGCCGTCGTTCCGTTTCGATCTGGAAATCGAAGAAGACCTGATCGAGGAAGTGGCTCGCATCTACGGCTTCGAAAGCATTCCCGACGTGCCGCCGATGGCGCGCGCCAAGATGTTTTCGCAGCCCGAAGTGCGCCGCGGCGCGCATGCGCTGCGCCGTCTGACGGCTGCCCAGGACTACCAGGAAGTCGTGAACTACAGCTTCGTCGAAGCCGACTGGGAACGCGATTTCGCGGGCAACGACAACCCCGTGCGCCTTGTGAATCCGATCGCCAGCCATCTGTCGGTCATGCGTTCCAGCCTGATCGGCGGTCTGGTCGCCAACATCCGTCACAACGCCAACCGCAAGCAGTCGCGCGTGCGCCTGTTCGAACTGGGCCGCGTGTTTTTCCGCGATGCCTCGGCCGAAGACGGTCCGCTGCAAGTGGCCGGCGTGCGCCAGCCCATGAAGCTCGCGGGCGCCGCATGGGGCCCGGCGGTGGAAGAGCAGTGGGGCGTGCCCACGCGCCACGTCGATTTCTTCGACGTGAAGATGGACGTCGAGTCGCTGTTCGGCGCCCGCGGCCGCCGCCTGCGTTTCGAGGCAGCGGCGCATCCCGCCCTGCATCCCGGCCGTGGCGCGCGCGTCATGCTGGACGGCAAGCAGGTCGGCTGGATCGGCGAACTGCATCCGCGCTGGGCGCAGCAGGCCGACCTGGCGCATGCGCCGGTGGTGTTTGAACTGGACGTGGACGCATTGTCCGAAGGCGAATTGCCGCAGGTGCGCGAGCTCTCGCGTCAGCCCGTCGTCGTGCGCGACCTGGCGCTGTGGGTCGATGAGGACGTGACCGTACAGTCCATGCTCGACACCGTTGCCGCTGCCGTCAAGGCCGACGCGCAACTGGCCGTAGTGCAGGATGCGCGCGTGTTCGACGTGTGGCGTGACAAGGCGCAAGGCAGCGAACCCGTCGCCGAGAAAAGCCTTGCGTTCCGTTTCTGGCTACAGGACACTGAGGTCACTTTGGACGAAGCCCGCGTGGCGGATTGCCTTGCGCGCATCAAGGAAGCCCTGGTTGCCGCGCACGGCGCGCGCCAACGTGGCTGAACATGGGGATCAGTATGCTTGCCGAGCAACGCACCCTCACCAAGGCCGAGCTGGCCGAACTGCTCTTCGAGCGGGTCGGCCTGAACAAGCGCGAAGCCAAGGACATCGTCGATACGTTCTTCGAGGAAATCCGCGACGCCTTGGCGCGCGGTGATTCCGTCAAGCTCTCGGGTTTCGGCAACTTCCAGGTGCGCGACAAACCGCCGCGCCCTGGTCGCAACCCCAAGACCGGAGAAACCATTCCCATCGCGGCGCGGCGCGTGGTCACGTTCCACGCCAGCCAGAAACTCAAGAGCGTGGTGGAGCAGGCCGTTCCCGCAGCACCGGAGGCCGCGGAGTGATACGCTTTGTCGGTAATTGTTATCGGCGCCCCACGCATCGCGCGCATAAAATCCGCTTATGACACGTACTGAATCCACCGTTACCCTACCGCCCATTCCCGCCAAGCGTTACTTCACCATCGGCGAAGTCAGCGACCTGTGTGGCGTCAAGCCTCATGTCTTGCGGTACTGGGAACAGGAATTCACGCAGCTCAAGCCCGTGAAGCGCCGCGGCAACCGCCGCTACTACCAGCATCACGAAGTGCTGCTCATCCGCCGCATCCGTTCGTTGCTCTACGAACAAGGCTTCACCATCAGCGGCGCGCGCAATCGCTTGGGCGACGCGCGCGACGTGCCGCACGATCAAGACGCCGCCGTGCGCCTGTCGGGCACCGAGATGCAGTCGTTGCGCAATGAACTCGGCAACGTGTCCGCGATGCTCGCCGAAGCATTGGGCACCGCAGCCACTGCGCCCGCTGCCAGCAGCACGACGCACACGGCGCCTGCCGCCTGAGCCGCTGTCACCGCGGTTCTTCGCTTGAAATCCAAAGCTTGATATCAGTACCCGCAGCGCGCGATGGCCTTCATGGCCGCGCGCTCTGCACAACGTAGTGCCTTGCGCTTTGTGCGCGTCGGCTCATCACACGCAGTCTTGTGAAGGGCGCACGCAAAGCGCAAAAATTTTTTCGAGTATTCAGCACTTTTTTTGCACCAATGCGTGCAAACATTTTTTAGTTCTGCTATACTCTTTTTCTTTCGGGGCGTAGCGCAGCCTGGTAGCGCACTTGCATGGGGTGCAAGGGGTCGCGAGTTCGAATCCCGCCGTCCCGACCAGTAGTTCCAAGGCCGTTAGTGAGAGTACTCACTAACGGCCTTTCTCATTGTGGGGACTTTTGTGGGGACATCATCCCCGCGAACCCCATATCCCCTATGCCACCTTCCGCTTCAAAACCGTCAACGCCGGACTGCGCGTGTCGGTCGCGGATACTCGGTTCGCATACTCAATCAGCTTCGCCAGCTCGGCCGTCGAATAATGCGAAGTGATACTCCCGTCCGTGTGTCCCAATAATGCCTTGCGGTCCTCCTCTGGCACGTCGGCCGCCCGCAGTCGCCTCCCATATGTGTGTTTCAAATCATGCACACGTAGGCTTGCGAACCCCGGGTGCGGCGCCGTTCCGTGAGTGTTTTTCCACTGCGCCGCGGCCCGCTTTCTCGCGTTCCGCCACGCGGTGTCGTTCATTCGGTGCAGGGCGCGGCCCTCGTAGGGAAAAACCCACTCTGGATGCTGTCCCCGTTGCTTGCGGATGATGGACCGGGCGACATCGTTGAGCACAACCAGTCGCTCCTCCCGGTTTTTCACTCCCGAGTCGTCGAACCGTCCGCCAAACTCTGCCGGGATGAGGAACACGCTGGTTCCGAGCCCCTCAACTTCGATCTCCCACTGCCATTTCAGCTTGCAGACTTCCTGCTCGCGGCAGCCGGTGTTCACCTTGTAGAGCGCCATGACCTGTAGGTGCTCCGGCAACTCCTTGAACAGCGCCGCCTGTTCCTCCCATGAGAGAGGATAGGGCTGGCGCCGCGACTTCTCGCTCAGCATTTCGATCATTGGCACCACCGCGAGCCAGGGCTTTCGGTTGTCGTCGCGCCATTTGCGAGAGGCGACGTTCAGGACGCGGACGACGCGCTGCAGCGCAATGTTGACTGTGCGCGGAGCTCGTCCGGCCTCAAGGCGATCGTCGACATAGGCCTGCAGCGCTTCGTTGTCGACCTCATCCAGATGGAGGTCGCCGATGTATGGGTCCAGCTGCTTGAGATAGGTGGCTGTCAGCCAAATAGATGGTTGGTGTGCGTACTCCTTTAGGTAGCGGGTTGCCGCGGCGCGGAAAGTCGGGCGCCAGTGGGCGCGCTCCTTCCGCTCTGCGTCGGCCTGGACGATTCGCTCGAGGAGGAACCGCTCGGCTTCCGCGCGAACGCTTGTGCCAGTGCTGCCTCGAATTCGTCCGTATCCGCGGACGACTTTGTCGATGTGCCAGACGCCGTCTTTGAGCGTGAGCCCGGTAATTGTTTTTTGCCCCATAGACTTGATGCTCCGTTGCTACGTGGGCGCTCGCTGCGGGGGGAATCCTTGCGCGCAGGTGCGTCCTTGTCAATCGCCATCCGCTCCGCATACTCGTCAGCAAAGCGGTCGAGCTCCTTGCGATCGAAGGCAATTCCTTGCTTTCCGATGCTGATTTCTCGCAGAAAGGGCCGTGCTGCCGCATCAAAGACGCGGCGGCACATGCCGAGGTAGGCCGGCGCCTTGCCGACTCGGATGAATCGGGGAGCAATATCGGACATTTATCTGATCCTCCTGAACTCGATTACCCACACCCACGGGTTGGCGCACCACGCGCCGGCGCCGTTGATCTGTTCCCACAGCGCACGGAACATGACGCGCGGCAGCGATTCGCCCTCTGGCGATGTCGTTGACACGTCGGCCGCGGACGGATTTAGGCCGACGCCCTCTGCGATCGCATCGGCGCTGTCGATGGCCTGCAGACGTTCGACACGCACGCCGGTGACCTCCAGCGCAAGGCGGCAGGCCCAGCGCGGCATGTGGATCGACGGACGGCCGGCGCCCAGAGGGAAATCGCCATCTGCTGCATAGGCAACGTTCGGCCACGGTCCGTCGCGCAGATCGGCGGGCTTTCCGGGGTGTCTCCAGTCGGCGTCGAAGGCCGCCCACGTCTCGCGGACCCACAGGCGGTCGCCAGCGTACCCATAGGGGCAGGCGGCGTTGCTTGGAAGTGCAACGTAGTCGGGCTCGAACATGCCGGGTTGCAGCCATTCAAGCGCCCAGCCCTTTACAGGTCGACGCGTCTGCGTCTTGGCGCCGGCCAAAATGGCGCGGACCATGGGACCGCTGAACAAGACGGGGCGCTCTTTCATCGAGGCACCTCATTCCATTCGCGCCCGTCGAGCAGGCGACCGGCTGCCTTCTTGCCGGCGCGATGAACTATGGACCAGCCATCCGCACTCGTCGCGTCGGAGGGGTAGTCTTCGGTCCGGTAGCCGCCTCGCACCATGCGTCCATCGCGCGCGACCGCTGCGGTTTCGTAGCGGCCGGCACCAAAGTCGCCAGAACCAGGCGCCCATTCTCCCCACTGCTTGAACAGGAACGGCACGCCAGCAGCTCGGCACTGGTCGCGCAGGGTGGCAGCCCATGCCGCGTGCATCGGCCGCGCGCTCGCCCCGCTTTCGCCGCCGACGATCACCCAGTCCAGTAGGTCGGTGGCGTGGAACTGCGCCAACCTAGTGGCGCGCCCCAGGTCCACGGGACCGAGGAGCGGCTCCATGCTGAGGAAGCGTCGACGCGCGGGCACGGCCAGCAGCTTAGGAATGTCGCGGTCCGCTTCGGCCTGGTTGACGATGGTGGCGCCCAGCCAAACATTGCCGTGTGCCGCCCAGTCGTGCGTGGGCAGCATGCGCACTACGTTGCCGATGCGTTTCGTCAGCAGCAGCCAGTCCAGGTTCGGCGTCAGCTCAATCAGGTCGAACAGGTCGCGGCGCCACGCACGCTCCACTGCGTTGTCGAACACGTCGGCCAGGCTGGCGCAGAATACGCGCTGGCGCCGGCCATGCTGGGCGAAGAACTCAGCATGCGTAGCGTTCCAGGCCAGGGGCTTACGCCAGTTGGCGGCGCTGGTGCGACGGCGCGGCGCGCCGGGGCCCCAATTGATGGCTTGGCCGCCCCCGAAGCGCGCGTTGCGCGTCTCGGCGTAGCAGTGGTCGCAGCCGGGCCCGACCTTCTGGCACCCTTCCCACGGGTTGAACGTGTGGTCGGTCCATTCGATGTTGCTGTTCTCAGCCATTGGTTTCCCCTTTGCGCACTGCCGGCTGCTCCTCGCCGGCCACAGGGGCGCTTGCCAGGGCGTTGGCAGAATTTCGGTGAGCGGCGTCTACTTCGAACACACCGAATCCGCGTGCCTGCAACGATTTCAGCAAGCTAAGTCCTCGGTCTATAAGGTCTCCTGCTGATGCGGCAGATGCTTCCTGGCACGCGTCCCCGAGTCTGTACGTTCCTATGTTTAGCGGCTGGTCCTTGTAGGTGTAGGCGCGATGGGGGCCCGGCGGATCAAATGCCACTCCAAGAGCGCCAAGGGTGCGGGTGAGCGTGAGGTGGACGGCACATTGTTGAGTCCGCTCATCGGCTACAGGGGCGCTTGCCAGGACGGCGGGCAGTGCCAGGACGCGCACACGACCGCCGAAGTAGTGCCAGTCAACGCGCGCACCAGTGGCCGCGGAGATACCCGCGCACAGCTCGTTTGCGACATGCTTGGGAATGTCGAATAAGCCAACGTATGTGCCGCGCTCGTAGACATCCTTGCTGCAATCTTCCGGGTTGAAGCTGGCCGCCCGCTCATCGGCTACAGGGGCGCGCAGCTTGGCCGGTGCGCTGAAGTTGGCGGTGTCGGCCTCGGCTGCGTCCAGCGGCGCTACCGCCTGCATGATGCAGTCAAGCCCGGTTATGGCCGCGTCAGCAGCCGGCAGGAAGGCGAGGGATGCACGAACGTCTTGCAGCGTGCCCAGCAGGTCGAACGCCGGCGCCGGCGCGGTGTCCAACACCGCGCGGATCGTCGCGCCAAAGCTGCCGATGCGCGGGCCGCGCGCGGCGAACGCATCGGTCCATTCCTGGCCGGGCTCGGCCGGCACCAAGCGCCATTTGGTCGTGGTGGTCATACGCGCGGGCCCTCCATCAAGGACTTGATGCGTGTCTGCATGAGCAAGTCCCCTTGATCCTCGGGCGTGCCCGTCGCCATGACGCGGCGCAGGATGGGCAACGCGTGGCGCAGCGCTTCGACGGTCCGCTCCTGCACGGGAACGATGTAGTGCAGGGCCACGTGAAGGTCGCGCAGGGGCTGCAGGGGCAATTTCTTGCCGTGGCGCGTCTCCCACATTTCGAAATGCCATATCAGTCCCTCGAGCGCGGGCGCAGCCTCGTACCGATAGCCGTCGCACGCGAGGAAATCGGGGTAGCCGCGCGCGTTGACGGACACCTTGCCCGTCCGGTCCAGTTCGTCGAACAACTGCTCGAGCGGGCGCATGACAATCTCGGCGCCGACCATCATTGGCGCGGCCCCGTGGGGCCTCTCCACGCGACGGGTGCGGGTACGACGTCGGCCCTCGATGCGCTGCGCCAGGCGGCGATCCTTCCGGTTCATGTAAGGGTGCATGGTCAGGCCTCCGCGCGCTGCAGGTCCTGAATTGCGAAATAGACGTCCATGCAGCCCTTGACGTCCGCCATCGCACTGTGGGCATTCACCAGGGGCTTGCCCGTGAAGAACTGCACGGCTTCGCCCAGATTCGCCGTCTTGTAGTGGTTGCGACCCGCCGCGATCATCTTTGCGGTCGGCGGGCATTTGACGATGGGCGTCGCCTTGCGCGCCGTGCACTCGGCCGCGCCAGTCTTCCAGGCGTCCAGCTCGGGTTCGAGTTCGCCGGCGCGGTGCTGGGCGATGCGGATGATGCGCGCATCGAATTGCTCGTTGTGCGCGATGCGGGTGCGGCGGCCCCAAAGCTCGAGGAACAACGAGAGGGCCAGCGACTCCGGTACACCGATGGCGGCTGCGTGCGCCGTCGTGATGCCATGCACGGCCGCTACCTCATCGGGGATGGTCCACCCGTCCGGGCGGACGACGACGTCCAGGCTGGCAACCGTCTCGCGCGTGTCCAGGTCGACCAGTGCAGCGGCGAGCTGCACGATGTGGGGCTGGCCGGGGTGCTCGGACGGCTGGTTGAACAGGGGCAGGCCGGTCGTTTCGGTGTCGTAGAAGAAGCCGAGGTTTTGCATGTCGTAGTCCTTGTTTCAGGCGGCCGCGCGCAGCTTGGGCTGCTCGGTCGTACCGTTTTCAATCCAGAAGGTGGTGAAGGCATCTGAGGGCGCGGCCGGCGCGGCTTTGAGCGTGCCCAGCAACAGGATGGTGTGCAGGTGGCCGTCAGCTGCCAGCGCGTCGACCAAGCCGAGCGCGTCGCCGCGGCCGGGCAGGTCAAGGCAGTCGAAGCGGTCCAGGATCAAGCAGCGCAGGTCGGAAACGACGGCCAGCGCTGCCCCAATAAGAGCGTCCACGCGCCAGCGTTCGGACTCGGAGAGCAGGCGGTACTGTCGACCTTCCCAGGTGATGCCCATGTCGGCGCCGATCGCGGGCACGCGCCAGCCGGCGATAGTGGCCAGCTCGGCCAGCTTGTCGTTGAAAGGCTGCAATGCCTCGGACAGGATCTCGCCCGGAATGCCATCGGGCGACAGCGCGTCGCCGATTGCCAACCAGGCCAGCACCTCGCCGTGGTAGCGCGTAGCGTTCTGCGTTCGCTCGGTTGCGCCGGCGGCCGCCTGCTTGGCGTTCAGCAGGGCCTGGACGCGGTCGTCGACGGCCTTGCGTTCAGCGCGCAGTGCGGTCACCTTGGCGCGTGCCGCCTCCACGTCGGCGGGCTGGATCGCCTCCGGTGCGGCCGCATCCTGCAGTTGTGCTTCGGCGGCCTCTGCTGCAGCGATGTCGCGCCGGTCGTTCTCGACGCTGCGCGCCATCAGGTCGCGGGCCTCGATCGCCTTCGGCAGGGCCGCGACAGCCTCCGGATCGCCCTTGCCGTCAATGGGGCCATACTGCGCGACATACTTGCCCAGAGCGGCATCGGCCACGTCATACGCTTCGAAGCCGCCGCCCTCTGCCTCAATGAAATTCAGGGCGCTGTACAGCCAGTCGGCCAGCTCATGCATGAGGCCTTCGCGCGCGCCAGATCCGGCCTTGGCCTGCAGGGCTTCGATCTTGGCCGCCAGATTGGCGCATTCGGCCTGGTCGAATTCCAGCTTCTGGCGTAGCGCCGGCAGCTTCGCGGCCTGCGCCTGCCGGGCCGCGATCTGATCGCGAGCGGCCGCATAGGCGTTGGCCTTTTGCTCGAGAGCGCCCAGGGCCTTGGTGTGCTGTTCCAGCTTCGCGTCCACGCCGGCCAGCGTCGCGCGCTCGCCTACCAGCGCGGCCTGGTCGAACGGCGGAACCTCGGCGGCCCATCCTTCTGCCTTCTGGCTTCCCCACTGTTCGCCGGTCGCGGCCTTCCAGGCGCCCTTGGCCTGGGTCGCCTCCTGCTTGGCGTGCTCGGCGCCGGCGGCAAAGCCGCTGCGCAGGATGGGCTTGATCTGCGTCACCAGGTTTGCGGCGCACCCGCGCTCCACCAGGCGGCGCTCGATGTCATCCGGCTTGATCTTCGTGCCCATGAGCGTGAACAGCAGCGTACGGCGGTCGTCCGGCTTGGCGGCGGCGAACCGCTCGGGCGCCAGTACGTACGGCAGGGCGGGTGATGGCGGCACCAGGGCCTCGCCCGACTGCGTGCCCTTGGGCAAGCTGATACCGACCGCGCCTTCGTCCAGGTCCAGGGTGACGGCGCCAAGCTTCGCGCCATCGGTGACGAGCGCGGGAAACTCCTTCTTCAGGCCGACGCGCTCCGGGCTGCCGAGCATTGCCAGGCGCACGGCCTCGGCGATGCTGGATTTGCCGGCGCCGTTGGGGCCGGCGATCAAGGCAACGGGTGTGCCCAGCTCAAGATCAACGGCGCGAGCGCCTTGGAAGTTTTCGATGGTGATACGGTTGATTCGCATGATTGCTCCTCAGATTGGGAAAACCAGTTCGCGAGAGCCGTCCGGGCGCATCGCCGTAACGACGCCGAACTGCTCCAGGGACTCCAGGAGCGACGCGGCGCGGTTGTAGCCGATGCGCAGATGGCGTTGAACGAGGGAAATTGAGGCGCGGCCGTGTTGGACGATGACGTGGCGCGCCTGAGCCAGAAGCGGGTCGACATTGGGTTCGTCGTCGCCGCTAACGAGCGCCGGCCCGGTTGCCGTCCGGAACATATCGCCCTGGCGATCGTCGACGCATTCGCCGCCCAACACGTCGACCAGGTCCGCGATCAGCGGGCGTAGAGTGCTGGCCATCAAATAAAAGTCCGCCTCAAACGTGTCCGCGTCGTTCTTGGCAACGCGCTCCACATCCTTGTGCAGGGCCTCGCAGGGAAGGACGCGTTTCAGCACCAGCTCGTCGTCCAGCAGAAACGACACCTTGTCGTTCCAGGTGAGGCCCAGGCGCGTGCATTGCATGCCGTTCTGAAGGTGGCGGCGAATCTCGTCGGCCTCCAGCGGACGGTTTACGTACTGCACCGCGCCCGCGCCCTGACCAGTGGCGCGCAGGTCCGCCGTCGTGTCGATGGTGAAGCCTTCCGGCGCTTCGTCTTCGGCAAGCCAGCCCGTCATCGCGCCAGCCGCAGCGGTCTTGACGGTTAGGCGCTCCAGAACGAAGTTGTCGATGCTCTTGCACAACAGACTGATGGCGGTATCCCGCGGGCCACTCGCAGCGCTGTCGATGCCAAGGCGGCCAGCGTGCGTGTCGATCCAAATCAGGACGTCATCCTGCTGCCGGAACGCGGCGGGCAGCATCTGCGTAATGACCTGCTCGCGGATCTCCTTGCGCTGCTTCTTTCCAGGCTTGAACCCCTGGGACTTTTCCACCTTTTCAGCGAGTTCCTGCAGTTGCAGTTCGATCGCCTTGGCGGGCATCACGCGCGATTCCGTGCGCATGCGCAGCAACAGGTGGCCCTGCACGGCATGCACCACGCCGAAGCCCTCATGGACCGGGGCCCAGCCGGTAGACTCGGCCTGCAGATCCGTCGTGGGTACGAACAGAAAGCGCTCGAGCATGCTTGTCAGCTGCTCAAGGGTCACCACCCACCCAGCAGGGAGGGAGTAGACCGAGAGGTTGCGGAAAAACACCATGTCGGTCCCCGGCCGTTACTCGGGTGCGGCCATGCGACGGCGCGACGTGGACGCCGGCGCGCGCTGCTGCTCTGCGGTCATGGAGACACGACGCGATTGGTACAGCTTGTGCAGGCGCGCGCGCTCGGCCAGGTCGTTCACCCCCTCGATCGAATCGCTGGCCAGGTCGAGGACGTCCAGGGATTTGGCGTTGGCGATCTGGTGTTCCACTGCAGCCGGGTCCAGGCCCGGATCGCCCTCGGCGCTCAGCACCTCGGCCTGCTGCTCGTTGGCGTCCTCCTCCTGAGCGGCAGGGCCTGCTGCCGCGGCCTGCGCCTGACTGCCGGCGTCGGCTCGCACTCGTTCGTGGGTGGTGCTGGGGTGGGTGGCGGGCTCGCGCGCCTCGATGTCAGTTGCGTCTGCCTGCGAGGCCGCGGGCTGGCGCTGGGTCGGCTGAGCAGCTGCGCGCAGTTCGTCCACATTGACGCTGATCGTGCCGTCCGGGCCCGTCGATGCCTCAATGATGTCCTGCGCCTCCTCGACGGATTGCAGGCCCATCAGCAGCTCGGGCGCGTAGAGCTTGCCGAAGAACGACGCGGTGCGGTAACGGAGCATGACCTCGTCCATGGTCTGCCACTTGCTGCCGTTCTTCGTGTACCAGCCTTCCAGCACCGCCATCTCGATCGACACGGCCGGCGACTCGATCACTTCGCCGGTTTCCTTCTCGATCGCCCAGGCCACGCACACCTTGTCGTTGATCTTGACCTTCTCGACCTTGGTGTGGCGCTGATTATCTTCCCAGTACGTGGTCTTGTATTCGACCTCCCGCTCGCCGCGACTTTCGATCCTGAAACGCAGCGGCGAGAACCGACCGCACCCGTTGATGGCGGCGATGATCCACTGTGAAGACCAGGAAGGCCGGCCCTCGACGATGTAGAGGTTCTGCATGACCATGAGCGGGTCGGCGCCCATCCGCTGCGCCATATTCAGCGCGACCACGGAGTTCGCCAGCGCGTTCGGGTTCTCGCGGCTTTCTTTCACCTTTCCGTAACGGTCCAGCTTCTCGATCGTCTGGCGGTAGGCGACGGGCACCAGGGTGCTGCTCGACAGCAGGCGCGCCGCGCGCTGCATGAGTTCGAAGCCCTGCAAACTGCCGAAGCCGGGCGCCACTATCGGCATGTGCGATTCAGGCGCGGCGCGCAGGCTCTGGACGGTTGTGTTCTGATTCATGGTTAGCTTCCTTTCTTCTGTTGAGCGCGGTAGTCGTGGTATTCGGCGGCCGTGGCCATGGCGACGGTCTGGCGCTCGTCGGGCTTGGCCTCCTTGTCGTACTGCTTGACCTGGCTGACCAGAAATTCGGCCGGGTCCCAGGCCAGGTGCTGGGTAACGACCGATTTGCCGGCCTTGTCGGTGCGCCGGACGAACACGTCGCGGCTGACGGGGTGGAGGGACATGCGGGGCTCCTCTGGTTATCGGAAAAGGCAGGAGGACCAGCGCGCGCAGTACTTCTGGCTGCAAAGGACGCTGGAGGGATTCGGGGGGAATAGGCCGGTGCGGAACATGGCCGCGGCGTGCTCGAGCAGGCCGGGCTGATCGGGCTCGCCGACCATGACGCGGCGGGCGTCGAAAACGGGGCTCACGGCCGTGGCCGCGCTACCGCTGGTGGACAGGGCGATGATTTGGGAGCCGACCGTGCGCACCTTCTTGGTGTGCTCGTACATGAGCTGATAGGTGCCGGTCTGCGCGGCGCGACCTTGCGTGACGGCCTTGCCGTCCTGCACGACGCGGGCGCCGGTCTTCACGTCGGGTACGACAATGCCGCCCTCGGTTTCGGCCACGCGCGCCCGGTCCATCGTGCCGGTGAGCCGTACGGTCATGCCGTTGCCGCAGTCGATATCGAGCGGGTCCAGCTTCGTTTCGACGTCGATATACGAAAACTGCGGGGCCACGTCCGCGCAGTACTTGACCAGGATGGTCAAGGCGATCTGCTCGGCTTTCGCCAGCGGCAGGCCGTCCTGCGTGTGGTCCACCTCGTAGGCGGGGTTGTGCAACTCGTCGACCAGCACGTCGGCGGCCTCGTCGGGCGTGCAGGGCTTGCCTTCCAGGCGGGCCAGGTCGTAGGCGGCGGTTCCGGCGTGGACGGCCGTGCCCAGCAGGGCGCGCATACCTGCAGGCTTTTTCATACCCAAGATGTGCGTGCCTTCCCAAGCATGGGCGCAATCAAAAAGGCGGCCCCAGCTGGACGCACGCACGGTGAAAACGTTGGGTTGCATGGCGGTCCCCATCAGCGAGCGGCGTGGTGGACGGCACCGGCCTGCTGCACCGGCTGGGCGTCCAGGGTTGGACCAACTACGCCGGTGGCGGCCAACATCAGCGCGCCGACGGCGAACGCGGCGTATCCGGCCAGGTCCAGATCCCGGCCTGCGCGGCGCGCGCGGCGCCAGAGAATGACAATGCGACGGGCGATCATGCGTGCCTCGCATAGTCCGAGTCGGGCACGATCACGACGTCGCCGCGGATCTGATGGGGAATGCCCCGGGCGTCTTGGTAGAGCCGCGTCGCGGCCGGGTTGACGGGCAGGTTCTTCCGAATTCCTTCGTCGTCGACCAGCATGACGTGCACGCGGTCAGCGAGGCTGACGCTGTCCAGTGCTTCGGCGCCGAGCATCTGGCAGACGTCCTGGATGGCGTGAGGCCCGTGCAGGACGGTTTCGGCGCCATCGGCGCGGATCAGTTTGCGGGTGTGCTTCATTGCTGAGGCTCCGGGAAAGGGCGGGCTTCAATTCGGCGCGAGGGCAGGCAGTCGAAGCTGACGCGATCGGTGGGCGGGAAGACAGCGAGGAGGTCGAGGCATTGGGCCTGGCTGGGGAAACGCTCGATCACCACGACGGGCGCACGGACGTCGCTGACGGGAAGGAAGGCGAGCAGGACCCAAAGCGCGGTGGCGGTCATGCTTTGGGCATCCAGGAATCAGCACGGCGCAGGTGGGCCATGACAGCGTCGCCGACGCGCGCCACGACATAAGCAAGCGAAACGAGGAGGAGGGCGGTGGTGGTCACGGCTGGCCACCCTTGCCGAGAATTTGGCGGGCACGCAGGACAAGTTCGTCCTGCAGCTGCTTCACACCTGCCGCGCCAGCGTCGCGATCAAACTGCCATTTGCTAATGGCGGTCAGAGCGACGCCGGCAGCGGCGGTGGGCGGCAAGTCGCACTGCAGCGTTTCGGTCCACCACGCGATGGGTTCGCCGAATGCGCGCGCCGCGCGGCCGGCGAACAGGTCGCAGAGGACGCTAAGAATGTCGGCATCGGTGAGTTCGGCTGGGGCAAGTGGAATTACTGGGGACTCGGCCCCGACGATGTCGCCGCGTGCCGAAGACAAGGGTGGTGCCCAGATGCGTCGCATCGGTCGTCTCCAATACTTAAAGTAGAAAACTGGACTGAATTCTACATAAAGTAGAATTCCAGTCAACAACTAAAAGTAGAAGGCCGGTGTCAGGCTTCTTTTAGAAGCGGCAAAAATGCGGGCGAAAAAAAAAGCCCCGGGCGGGGCTTACAGACGATCAGTCTGCTAGAAATGCGACGGGGTCCGCCGCACTCGGCGAGAAATTTCCGTTTCGCTGGAGTTGCAGTGAGTACTCCATAACGGTCGAGTATGCGAGATTCCCTGATTGGGTTGTCTTGAATTGGCGAGGCGTGGGATCGTATGAAACGTTCATGTCATGAAGGAACCGCCCGCATTTCGGGCTAAAGGCGGCTCCTGTCGCGAACCAAGCGGTGTACACCCCGGACGGGATACCTTGAAAGGTATAGGTCTGTCCGCGCCTGACGTAGCCACTGAACGCTGTGTGACCCTGCGCGTCTTTGAGCTTCACCAGCGCATCGCGGTCACCGTTCGCGACAATGCGCAGTTCATGGTCTCCGTTCCCGTTCGGCCGCTTCAAAACTGTTCCGGAACCCACGGGTGCACCGTCGTCTTGGCAGAGTTGCCGAAGCGTATCCGCGTCCGATCCCGCCTGAATGTACGTGGCGTTGACATACCCAAATCCGGCCCGATGCGACACAGGAATCCAGCCGCTGCTTGGCGGGCCTTCAATCGACACCGTATCAAGGAAACGGAGCCTGGCCAGCACGTCATGGTTGGCACTTGGACCGGCACGAACATTCAGCTCCACTGTGTTAACTCTTCCCCTAGGCAATTGGCTTGTAACGGGGGCGGGAGCTGGTGTCGGCATGAAGGTCGGCTGACGTGCCGCCTCACCGGGAACTGAAGACCGATTGACGAACGGTGGTACAGCGGCAGCGGAGTTCGATCCATAACGAGCCGAGCTCGGGCTCGGATGGGACGCCTCCGCAGGCCGCGGGGATTTATAAGTTGGTTGCGTGTTAGATCCCTTCGATTCTATCAACGCTAAAACGACGAGCAATACCAGGAAGCCACCGCCAAACGACCAACCGGAGGACCACCCTGATCGCGTTTTTGCTTGCGGAGGTGGCTGCGGCGACGGCTCTTTTCTTGGTGGGGCCGCCTGGGGCTTTGAACCTGAAGGATCAGCGCCTTGGCTGCGAACGTTCGGTTGATTTTGGACTCTTTCCTTAGCTTCCTGCTGCGCAATCCAAGCATCATGTGCAGCGCGACGCGCAGGATCTGAGAGCTCCGCGTACGCCTCGTTTATGAGTCGCATTGCATTCGCTGCAGCCGCAGAACCTCCATGTTTGTCGGGATGGTACTGCTGGGAGAGAGCCTTATAGGCCGCCCGAATCACGAAATCGGGAGCGTTGCGCGCAACCTTCAGATTGTCGTAGTAAGTGTGGATCGTTGGTCCCATTTCATTCGAGGCAGTGGCGTGGCGGTCGTTGATTGACCGCAAAATAATAGCTACAAAAATCGTTTTTGGTTACAAACCGGCGAAAACTTCGTCCCAAATCGCGCGTAGACCACATTGCCTTTGATTGACAGAATGGTGCGAGGCGCTTCCGGAGCTACGCTCCCTCCGTGCCGGTGCGCGGGCCTGGTCCGCGGCCGACCTTTGAGCCGCGAGCAGACTTATTGATGCGCAACTCGATGATGCTTTCAATGTCGTCTTTCACATCGTCATCAAGCGCGGCATATTCTTCCGGCCTGATCCGCATAAACGGATAGCACGAGCCGTGTCTATCGGCACCTTGTGCCTCCTCCGAGCGAGGGGTAGCCCCAGGGCTGTCCTCAGTACCGTACTGCAGGAAGCTCGCGCTGACTCCTAGGATCTTGGCAATCTCGCCCATCTTGTCAGGGCGGGGCATGGCTTGCCCCAACGTGTAGCGCCGCACCATCTCGTACGTAATCCGCACGCCAGCGCGTTTCAGGGCATCGACGATGCCCTGGACTTCCCACGTGCCATTTGCCATCGCGGCTCTGACGCGTTCGGCGAATTCAGGATATCTGATCGGCAGTTTGTTTCTTTCTACCATAGGTAGAAATCTAACAGTCGCAGCGCAGGCGGTCATTTCTATTTTGGGTAGTTGGAAACTTCTACTTTAAGTAGTAGGATTGCGTGTATGGACGAAAAATCACATATCGCCGAGGCAATCGACATCGCCGGAGGGCTGACGGCCGTAGCCAGGCGCGCTTACCCAAAGCAGCTCACTGCGTGGGCTGTATCCAAATGGCTGCATGGGCTGCCGCCCGGCCGAGTGTTGTTCTTAGCTGAACTCACCGGGTGGCGAAAGACGCCCCATCAGCTTTGTCCCTCCCTATATCCCAACCCGTGGGATGGAATTCCACCCGAGCGAGCTGGCGTACACGCGGATCTCGGCGACGGGTGCACCACGGTCCTGGAGGAGGAGGGTGCGTAAGGCGCGACCGCGGGTAGGTCCGATCCAACCGAATGCTTGTGACCGGCGGGCCAGCGCCGGTGGCGTCCACTTGCCAGGGCACAGCCTCGTGACTGCCGTCTTAACGGGCGATGTAGAGGCCGCTTGGGCAAGACGCGTGGAGAAACCTTTCAACGCAATCAGGTGTAGCGATGCCGCGCCGCCCGTGCGTAGGCGTTGGCTGCTTCGATCCTTCCCCTTGATCTATGTCCATGTCGGCATTCTGCCCGCCGCGCTGAGCGGGGCCAAGCCGAACAACTTCCGATAGGAATCCCATGACCAACCCCGTCCTGCACTCCCTCGAATCGCGCCCGGCTGAAACGTCCGCCGCGGGCAAATGCACCGAGCGCCTGGATATCCCCTGCACCAGCGACTTGTACGACGCGATCGCGGCCCTCGCCACGGTCAGCGGCAAGAACAAGGCCGAATACGCGCGCGCCGTCCTGGAGCAGCACGCGTTCGGCGCTCTGGGCTACGTACGCGCTCGCGCCAATCCGGTGGCGTGACGCAATGATCCGATCCGACACCGGGAACTTTCGCTTGTTTGCCGGCACAGGCAGCGGAGGCACCAGCATGCATGGCGCTCGTCGCAAGGCACCAAGTTCATCGGGGGCGCGTCCCAGCGGGGCGGACTCGCCCAAGGCAGCAACTGCCATACCGACCGCGGCCCGCACTGCAACTTACAAATGCGCTTGCAACCTCAGCTATCGATACAGCTCCAAGTGTTCCTCCCTCAAGTCGGCAAGTACCGCCAGATACAAGTCAATCACATTGTCGAGTGCCGCGTCGTCGGTGAATCTGGGGAATTCAAAATCCGGCCCCTTAGCTGCGCATGCGGCCGCGAGCTCGTACACGCTCGCTGCCATATCTTGTATCCGCACGGCGCAAAAAATCCGCTCGGGCGTACCGAGGTCATGACGCGGAAGTTGGGATGCCGCTTCAATGGCGCTCTTCAACCAGCCGCTGACTGGCCCATTCCACACATCGGGAAAACTCTGCGGGGTTGCTTCCTGCAGGTGGCGGAGCGTGTTGTACGACAGTTTCAGCAGGTGGTTGTAAACACCCGCGAGGCCTTTAATACGGTTGCTCTCCCGTGTGCGCTCCAGCTCGAGAGCTGTCTCGCGAGCGATTCTTGCCTGCCAATTGCCCAAGACAAAAGCTCCGGCAATAGCGGCGATCGATCCTATCGCCTGGACCCAAGCCGCCCAAGTTTGACCGTTGGCGTCAGGCCATGGCCACGTCGGCCAACCCCAAATGGCCACGGCGGTTCCAATCGCAACGCCGGCGACGCCGATCGCTTCCTCCAGAGTGCCCCAGCGTTTCGACATATATTTCGTCCGCAAGTAATTTCCGCGAAATCGTATCCTATCGGGCTCGCGTGCGTCAGCGCGGATTGCGGTCGCGACGCCATTCGGGAAAGTGCCGCTGGCGCATTCGAGAGGCGACGGTCGAAGGCGAACACGCCGGCTAACGCACAAGAGGGGCGAAGTGATAAAGCCGCGGATTCGACGTCGGCATGTATACCGCGTCTAGAAGATTGCACCCGCGCAAAGCCAAATGTGGCGAGGCAAGGTGGCGCCCGTTCAAGCGCGATAAGTATGGTGGTTACTGATCGCCGAATACTACGTCTCAGCGGCGCTTGGCGGCGATCCAGCAGGCTGCTGGCGGAGCCGCGTGAGCTCTCGTTCTATGAAGATCGCAACTTCCGTGGTCCGGCTCCGCAGTTCTTCGTGAGCGCGCAACATTTTTACTTGCGACGGAAGGGTGGCGGGGTCTTGAAACCATTCCGCCGGAATAGGTTCCCCCGCGCCTTCGTTCAGGATATTGGCGTAGTTTTGCTGTGCCGTCAGCAGCGCCTCCAATCCTGCACGAATGGAGGTGAGGTAAACCACCTTACCGGGATGATCAAATTCCTGCGGCTCTATGCCTCGAAGAGTTTCGAGCCCGGAAGTCGTCTCGCGCATGCTCGCCAGAATCACGATGTCGGTAGCGTGGCTGGGAGCCTTCTCCATAAGCTTGTATGCGGTCATCAGGACACGGCTGCACGTGCTTTCAATCAACAGCTGGTTAGCGGCTCGACGATCTGCCTTTTCGGTGGCCTGCCGCTCAGTGCGCCTACGAGCCTCGGCTTCCTGCCGACTCCCCAGATGGTACGCGCTGAGAATCGCAGCAATCGAACCAATCGCCTGTACCCAACTCGCCGCATCTGCACTGGTAGTCGGGACAAAGCTGTCGGTCCTGGCGCTGAAGAGCACGCTCATGATTCCGATAGCTGCAAAGAATCCCACGATCCCCAATGCGACGATTGTACTGAGCGTCCGCGCATAGCTTCTCATCCGACCTCTCCCATTCCGCAAAAGCCGCGCCATATTAGCGCGGGAGGGCGGGAGTTATGACAGAACTTGCGCAACTTCCGCTGCCTATGACGCCCCGTGACTGCGACTTGCGGGATTTCGCTTTTATGCCCTTGGACGTCTTGCGGCTGCGCGATAGCGACCTTGCAGTAAAGGCGGACGGTGAGGCCTTCCGCTGCGCTGTGCTTCTGTGGTGCGCGTCCTGGCATCAGGTGCCGGCGGCAAGCTTGCCGGACGACAACGACGTCCTGGCGCAGTTGGCTGGCTTCGGCCGCGTCACGAAAGAATGGATGCGTCATCGTGAAGGCGCGCTACGAGGCTGGGTGAAATGCGCGGATGGCCGCCTATATCACCCCGTCGTCGCCGAGAAGGCCATGGAGGCCTGGCGCGCCAAGATGGTCCAGCGCTGGAAGACCGAATGCGCGCGGATCAAGAAGCACAACCAGCGGCACGAAACCAGCCATCCTGTCCCAGACCTGGACGAATGGCTGTCTCTCGGTTGTCCTCAGGGACAACCCCTGTCTGTCCGAGGGACAAGTGCTGATGTCCCCAAGGAAAGGCCTAACGGTCCACCTGGACACCCCCCGGATGTCCCTCGGGAAACGCACTCCAAGGGACAGGGAGAGGGACAGGGACAGTATTTAAAAGAAAAAGAAGCAGCGGCGGCGTCTCTCGCGCAGGCGCCTGCACGCGAGGCGGACCGCACGCTGCCGCCGCTCGGTGAGGGCAAGACAGCGCAAGAACTGGCGATGGCTGTGGCGATCTGGTTGCGGCGCAAAGAGCAGGCCCGAGGGAAGCAGCCACGCGGCACGAACGGCAGCGACCCGCGCATTGCGGCCTGGCTCGAGGCCGGCGCCACCGGCCTGCAGCTGGCCGAGGCCTACGACCTGGCCGTGCTGGACCGGGAGGCCACAGGCGACCCCGGCCCCATCACGCCCGGCTTCCTCGACGTCTTCGTGGGCAAGGTGCTGCACCCGCCCAAGGGCGAGAGCGTCGTGAACGGCAAGCCACGGCCGGCCGCAGCGGCGGATCCGCTGGCCTGGGCCACAACCGCGTCGGGAATCACAGCCAAGGGCCAGGAGCTGGGCATCGCGCAAGAGCAGGGCGAAATCTTCCCCGCGTTCAAAGCGCGAGTGCATGCGGCTGCAGGCCTGACCGAAGCCGATCGCGCCCGACTGCTGGCCGACTACGGGGTGCGCGCATGACGGCCACCGTGCAGTGCGTCGCCTGCGAGCGCTTCACGCTGCGCCATCACACCGGCATGGCCGCGCAAGGCCTGGGTCGGTGCCTCGACATGACCGACCGCCCGGGCACGTTTGTCAGCCCGGAATTTCCCCGGCAATGCCGGACCCATCAACCTGCGCCGGCGGAGAAGACGGCGGCGCGCATCGAATGGCTGCGCGAGCTGCGCAGCGAGGGAGCCACATGCTGAAATTCGACATTCCCGGCGTGCCTGTGGGCAAAGGCCGTCCGCGCGCTGCGGCCCGGGGCAAACACATCCAGCTGTACACGCCCGAGAAAACTGCCAGCTACGAGGGCGTCATAGCGCTGACAGCGCGCCAGGCCATGGCAGGCAGATTGCTGCTCGAGGGGCCGGTGCTGACGGTCATGGAGATCAGGCTGCCTATCCCGCAATCCTGGCCGAAACGCAAGCAGTTGGCAGCGCTGGCTGGCACGGAATATCCGACCAAGAAGCCCGATGCGGACAATGTCATCAAGGCGATCTTCGACGCGCTGAACGGCGTCGTTTGGCATGACGACACGCAAGTCGTGGATATGGTCGTGCGCAAGCGATACGCGGCCATTCCCGGCGTTGCGATGGAAATCTCCCGCGTGTGCGCGGATGCCGGCCAGAGCTCGCTGGGGCTGGAGGCGCGCGCATGAGCACTGCAGCACGCAACGCCGAAATTACGCGCCGACGGCTGGCTGGAGAGCGGCCTTCGGACCTGGGCCTGGAGTTTGGCATTACCCCGGAGCGAGTCTGGCAGATCGTGCAGGCCGAGCAGCGCCGACAGCGCGGTGAGTCGTCGAAGAAACGCAGCCGGAGCGCGCCGACGGCAGCGCCTGGGGTCATCCGCCCGCGGTTGCGCTTGTGGGCTGATCGCCCGGCGGGATCGGAATGGTGGGAGTGCGTCAGCGCCATGCGCATAGGCGTAGGCGCGACGAAGCCGGAGGCGTATGCCCGGTGGCTGAGCACGGGGTCCACCGCCGCAGCCGAGACGCCGTCCGCCGGCGCCGGCATCAACACCAGCACCAGCAGCGCCAGTAGCAGCTGCGCCAGCAGCACGCCCGCGCCGGCGCCCGACGTCCCGGCGCTCACGCCCGTGCACGCCAGCCAGGTGCAGGTGCTGCCCGGTGCGGTCGTCCGCAAGCCGCTTTCCTTCGCGTCGCGCCTTGGCCTCAACTTCGAGCGAGTCGGCGAAGCCCAGCCGCCGGTGCAGAGCCTGGCAGGCGCGCGAAGCCCTCGCAATGGCGGGTTTCATGACCAGGAATGACCAGCTGGCCCGGCAGGCCGGCGCACGAATTTTTCTCGATTGCCAGGAGCGCACAGTGTCCGAACCGCTTTTCAAGGGTGCCCACCAGGCGCTCACGTACGCCTTCAACTACTCCAGCGGCACCTTGGACAGGCCGGCCATGGTGAAGATGGCCGACCGCACGCCTCGCACCGGTCGCGGCCTGGCCGGCGTCGACGGCGCAGCGCAGGCGGGCTTCATCCTGCGCGAACTGCAAGCGCTGTCGCCGCTGCATCAGCGAATCCTCGAGGCGGCATTCTTGCCGCAAACCACGCCGTGCCCCTGCTGCCACAGCGCAGTCTGGAATGCCGAGTGGCTGCAATCCGTCCGCGTCGTGTCTGACGCCGCCATGGGTGCGGGCGTGCTGTCGGGTCATGTCGTGCATCGGGTTGTCCGCGACGGCTTGGTGATGCGGTATTTCGCGACCAAGGCAAACCGGCCGCGCATTGTGCTCTCCGAGCTGGCCAGCAAGGCCGGCATCAGCGAGCGCACCGTCACCGACCAGAACGGAAAAATTACGCTTTGGCTGCGTGGCGCGCGCCTGGTGCGGAAAGGGCGGGGCGAGTTCGACGAAGGGAAGAAGGGCGAGGAGGCCAAGGCCATGGAGCAGGTCCAAGCCGTGCTGCGCCAGGCCGAAATCGTGGGCGAGATGGCGGTCGCGGCTTGACATTTGCGGATTGCATCCGCAAAATCCGCCTCATTCTGTCACTGGTCATCAGTGCGCCCAAGACCCCGCCGGCAAGCCGAGCGGGGTTTTTTGTTGCCTTCTCCGCCGCTCTCTCCCCCTCCCATGCCCTCCAAAAAACCCACAGCGCCCAAGCCGGCGCGGAAGACGCCTGCGCGCACGAAACGCGCCTTGTCGACCGCTGCCCGCCGCATGATGTCTGCGGATAGCCCGTTGTCGCCGCAGCAGCGGCGCTTCGTGGAGGAGTTCGCCGCCGGGGGCTTCACGAACCAGACTAAGGCTTACGAGGCCGTCTATGCGGCGCGCGGCGCGGCAGCCGTCAGCGGCGCTTCCCGACTGCTAGCGCAGGCTAACGTCGCGGCCGCGGTGCAGGCCCTGCGCGACAAGCTGTCGGCGCAGCTGGAGGTCACCGCCAAGCGCGTGCTCGAGGAATGGGTGGCGATGGGCTTCTACGATCCGGCCGACTTGGTCGTGACCGAGGCCGACGGTACCGTCCGCGACATCACCAGCCCGCGCGACCTAAAGCTGCTGCCGGAGCAGGTGCGGCGCTGTGTCATTGGCTGGTCCTGGGACCGCAACGGCAACTTCACGCTCAAGCTGGCGCCCAAGACGCCCAACCTGGAGCTGATCGGGCGTCACCTGGGCATGTTCGTGGAGCGCAAGGAACTGCGCGTGGGCGACTTGGACAAGAAGTCCGACGCCGAGCTGGATGCCGCGATCGCGCAAGCTGCCCAGGAAATCGCCCAGGCCGAAGGCGTTCCGGTGGAAAAGGTTCTCGCCCAGCTGCGCGCGGCCGGCTCGGGACCCACGATGCACTGATGTCCAATCCGCGCGTGATGTTGGCCCGGGCACTGCAGGAGCGTGCCTGGCGCGCCAAGCGCAACCGGCTCAAGTATTACCGGCCATACGCCAAGCAGAGGGAGTTCCATGCACAGGGCGCCGCATACCGCGAGCGCCTTTTCTCTGCCGGCAACCAGCTGGGCAAGACCTATTCGGGCGCGTACGAGACGGCCATGCACCTGACCGGGCGTTACCCGGACTGGTGGGAAGGCAAGGTTTTCCAGAAGCAGACGGCGGGCTGGGCGGCTTCTGTGTCCGCTGCGCTGACCCGGGACGGCATGCAGCGCTTGTTGCTGGGCCGCCCCGGCGTCGAGAGCGATCGCGGAACCGGCGCCATCCCGGCCGACGCCATCAAGGAAGTGGCGCCGCTCGCTGGCGTGCCGGGCGCGGTGTCCATGATCGTGGTGCGCCACGGTGGCGGCGGCGACGTGCAGGCCGGCGAGAGCGTGCTGGGCTTTCGGAATTACGAGCAGGGCCGGGCGAAGTTCCAGGCGGAAACGCTCGATTTCGTATGGCTGGACGAGGAGCCGCCGCACGACATCTACATGGAGGCCATCACCCGGACCAACACCACGTTGGGCCCGGTGTACATGACCTTCACGCCCCTGATGGGGATGTCGGCGACGGTCAAGCGGTTCCTGATCGACAAGCACACCGGCACGGTCGTGGTGTTCATGGGCATCTACGATGCCGAGCACTACACCCGCGAGCAGGCCGACGCGATCCTGGCCAGCTACCCGGACCACGAGCGCGAAGCCCGCGCCTACGGCAAGCCGGTGCTGGGTTCGGGGGCAGTGTTCCCGGTGCCGGAGTCCAGCATCGTGGTGCCGCCGTTCAACATCCCGGACAGCTGGCCGCGCATCTGCGGTCTGGACCTGGGCTGGGATCACCCGACTGCCGGCGCCTGGCTGGCGCACAACCTGGACGCCGATATCGTCTACGTGTACGACGTCTACGCCGAGAGAAAACAGCCGGTGTCCGTGCACGCCAGCGCCATCAAGGCGCGCGGCAAGTGGATCCCGGTTGCATGGCCGCATGATGCACTGCAGGCGCAGAAGGACACCGGCATTCCGATGCGGGATGCCTACTTGGCGCAGGAAGTGGCAATGCTGCCCGAGCGGGCACAGTTCGAGGACGGCTCGAACGGCGTGGAAGCTGGCATCCAGATCATGCTGGACCGAATGATGACCGGCCGGTTCAAGGTGTTTTCCCACCTGGAGCTGTGGCTGTCAGAGTACCGCACCTATCACCGCAAGGACGGCGCCATCGTCAAGATCGACGACGACGTCATATCCGCATCGCGCTATGGCGTGATGTCCCTGCGCTTCGCAGTCAACAACGTGCCCTCAAACTTCAAACGACACCGGGAATCCTGGCGCGCATGAACACTTCCGTTACCGGCTTTCGCCTCCTCGATGGCAGCGACGGCGCGACCGCGCACGCCCGCGATCAGGCGCCGGCCGAACCCGGCGCGCTGTCCGTGTCGCAGCTTGAACGCTGGCTGGACGAGATTCGCGATCAGCCCAGCTGGCGCCGCGAGGCGGACAAGGCCTGCGACTACTACGACGGCAACCAGCTGGACGCGGAGACGCTGGCGCGCCTGGACGAGAAGGGCCTGGGCCCGTTGGTCACCAATCTCATCCAGCCCACCGTGAACGCCGTGCTGGGCATGGAGGCCAAGACCAGGACCGACTGGCGCGTAGGCGCCGACGATGACCGGTACCAGGACGTCGCCGAGGCGCTTTCGGCCAAGATGCACGAGACGGAACGCGAAGCCCAGGCGGATACGGCCACGTCGGACGCGTACGCCAGCCAGATCAAGGCCGGCTTTGGAGTCGTTGAGGTCTCGCGCAACAGCAACCCGTTCAACTACCCGTACCGCGTCACGAGCGTGCCGCGGTCGGAGATTTTCTGGGACTGGCGCAGCCGTGCTCTGGATTGGAGCGACGCGCGGTACGTGGTGCGCAAGAAGCGGTACGACGCCGACCACATCGCCGCGTTCTTTCCTGAACACCGGGAAATGATCCTGGCCGCCTCCAACTGGCGTGACTGGACGGATCACCTGACGAACGAAGCCCGCATGTCCGCGGACTTCTTCAATTCCCTCGGGCAGGGCACGCGCACGACCTGGGATGACCTGGACTGGCGCGACGTCGAGCGCCGCGTGGTGACGTGCTTTGAGGTCTGGTACCGGGTCTGGGTGCGCGGCCTGGTGCTGGCGCTGCCCGGCGGCCGCACGCTGGAGTTCAACGAGCAGAACCAGGTTCATCGCGCGCTGGTCGCGTCGGGCGCCGTGCAGCCAAAGCTGGCGGTCTACGACAAGATTCGCTGCGCCTTCCACATCGGCCCGATCCGCGTATTGGATCGGGGCTCCAACCGCCGCAGGTTTCCGTACATCCCGTTCTTCGGCTACCGGGAGGACCTGACGGGTGTGCCCTACGGGATCATCCGGGCGATGCTGTCGCCCCAGGACGAGGTCAACGCCCGCGCCGCTCGCATGATGTGGCTGCTCAACAGCCGCCGAACGTTCATCGACTCCGACGCGCTGGACGAAAAGTACAACACGATGAGCGACGCCAATCGCGAGCTAGGCCGGGCGGACGCCTTCATCGTCACGAATCCCAGGGCGGCCAAGGGCAACATCAAGGTCGAAAGCAACTTCGAGTTGTCCCAGCAGCAGTTCCAGATCATGCAGGAGCGCAAGCAAGCGATCCAGGAGGCCGCCGGCGTGTATGCGGCCATGATGGGCCAGCAGTCGAACGCCAGTTCAGGCCTGGCCATCCAGTCGCTGGTAGAGCAGGGCGTCACCACGCTGGCCAAGATCAACGACAACTACCGGGTGGCCCGGCGCGGCGTGGGCAACGCGCTGCTGGACCTCATCAAAGAGGACATGACCAGCCAGGCCGAAATTCTGGTGGACAACGGAACGGTCAAGCGTCGCGTGGCGGTCAACATCCCGCGCAAGGATCCCGTGACCGGCGAGGCATACAAGGAGAACGACGTGCAGACGGCGCCGGTCAAGGTCGCGCTGTCTGACGTGCCCAGCACGCCCACGTACCGCGCTCAGCAGTTTGCCGCGTTCTCCGAGATCCTGAAATCCATGCCGCCAAACATGCAGGCGCTGCTGATTCCTTTCGCACTTGAAATGTCCGACTTCGGCAAGCGCAAGGAAATGGCGGCATTCCTTCGCGCGCAACTGGGCATCCAGGCCGACCCGAACTCGCCGGAGGCCCAAGCCGCCCAGGAGCAGGCCGCCAAGGCCGCCAACGCTCAAGCCGAGGCGGCAATGCAAGACGCGCAATCCAAGATCGCCGAGCGGCAGGCCCGCGCGGAAAAGCTGCTGGCCGAGGCCGAGCGTATCCGCCAGGAAGCGGGCACCGCCGGCGATACCGACACGGTGGGCCAAGTCGACGGCGCGCTGGCGCGCTACGAAAGCGAGATGCAGGCGCTCCGACAGCAGCTGGCCGATCGCACGTCCGAGTGGCAGACCCGCCTGCAGCAGACCGCCATGCACGAAGAAGCCGAAACGGAGCGCGCCCGCATCCGCGCCGAAGCCCAGACGGGCGGCGCACAGATGCAGGAGCGGTTCCAGCAGTTGACCGATGAGGTCGACCAGGTCCTGGCACGGCTCGGCACTCGTCAGCCCACGGCCGGGTAGCGCACCGATACGAATTCCCCGCCCAGGGACACGGGCACCCACAGGCCCCCGCCGAGCAATCGCCGGGGGCTTTTTCGTTTCAACCCACGGACCTATCCGAGAACTAGGAGCAGGAAGACATGAGCACGGAAAACACGACGGACAATCCCATCGAAAACCTCGATGCGGTCTTGCGCGACCCCCTCAGCTTGTCGGAAGACGCGCTGGCGGCGCTGGTAGGTGGGCAGGAAGCCACCACAGACGCCGGCACGACGACGTCCGACGATGACGCCGCGGCGAATGCCGGCGGCAAACCCCAGGGCGATACCAGCGGTGCAGCGCCCGGCACCAGTGAGGACGGGACGCAACATGAGGCCGCCGCTGCGCCGCAGCAGGGTGACGCCGTTGTGCAGGCGAAGGACGGCAAGCACGTCATCCCGTACCAGGTGCTGCAGCAGGAGCGCGAGCGCGCTATCCGCGCTGAGCAGATGGTGCGGGATCTGACCGCGAAGCTGGAACTGGACCAGGCCGCCGCCCAACAGGGCAAGGCGACCAAGTCGCTCGATCTGAATGAGATCGTCGACGAGCAGCTGTTGGAACAGCTGCGCGAAGAAGCTCCCGACGTCGCCAACCGGATGGACAACCTGATCGCCTTGGCCAAGCGCCTGAGCGACCAGGTGGACGCCGGCCGGCCCGCCGCCGAAGAAGCCGAAACCGCGCGGCGTGAGCTGCAGGTGCAAGCGCTGGTGTCCGTCGAGGACACCATCCTGTCCATTCCCAAGCTTGCCCACCTCCGTGCCACCGCCCCGGCCGAGTTCAACGAAGTCGCCGCCATCGACACCATGCTGCGCGCCAAGCCGGCATGGAAGGACAAGCCGCTCTCCGAGCGGTTCGATGCGGCGCTCCGAATGTACGAAGCCGAGAACGGCGCGATCGAGCTGCCCGGCCAGGCCAAGGCCGCCCCGGCGCAGCAGCCAGCCGATCAAGCCGCACGCGTTGCGAGCGCCGTCGCGAAAGCGACCGCCGAAGCATCGGGGCCTTCCACGCTTTCCGATATCCCGGGCGGCCAGCCGGCCGCCGCGTCCGCGACCGACGCCATGACGGCCTTGTCGGGCAGCGCCTTGACGGACCACTTCATGAATCTGTCGCCGGACGAAATCGAAGCGCAGCTGGCGCGCCTCTCTTCGTAAATCCCACGAACTGGAGGCAATATGTCCCAAACTACTGTTCCCGTTGGCTCGCCGCTCGCGCGCAAGGTTTTCGGCGCGGCGCTGTTTGCCAACACCCAACGTCAGCCCTCGCTGATGAACAACCTGACCGGCGCGGCGCCGAAGCAGTCGGCGGCCGAGGCGAAGCTGAAAGGCCAAACCAGCCCGGATATGCCCCTGGTCCGCGTGACGGACCTGACGAAGTCTCAAGGCGATCAGGTCAGCGTCGACCTCATCAACCAGACCGGCGGCAAGCCCATCATGGGCGACAAGCAGGCCGAGGGCAAAGGCGAGCGCCTGGATATGTCCAGCATGGACATCCGCATCGACCTGGCCACGAAGGTGGTGGATGCCGGCGGCAAGATGACCCAGCAGCGTACCGTGCACAATCTGCGCGGCCTGGCGATGGCGAACCTGCAGGGCTGGTTCCGCCGCTTTAACGACCAGTCCACGATCGTGCACCTGGCGGGCACTCGCGGTTCGCAAGTGGGCACGGACTGGGTGGTGCCCATGGCGAGCGATCCGGATTTCGGCGAAATCATGATCAACCCCGTCAAGGCGCCGACCTACAACCGCCACTGGGTTGCCGATGGCACGTCGCTGGTGCAGGGCGGCCAGGGTCTGGGCTCGATCGACACCACGGACACGTTCAAGCTCGAGCACCTGGACCACCTGGGCGCGATCATCGACGACATGGAGTTCAAGCTCCAGCCGATCAAGATCGCGGGCGACGCCGCTGCCGATGACGAGCCGCTGTATCTGCTGCTGGTCACGAACCGCATGTGGCAGAGCATCCTGACCAACACCGCGGCCAACAGCCTGCAATGGCGCACGTTCCTCCAGAATGCCTGGAACCGCGCGTCGTCGTTCACCGGCCCCAAGAAGCACCCCCTGTTCACGGGCGAGGCCGGCATCTGGCACAACATCCTGGTGCGCAAGATGGACCGTGCCATCCGCCTGAATCCGGGTGATACGGTCCAGTACTGCACCCAGGCCGGCCAGGCCACGGCCGCCGAGGCCTCCGTCACGATCCCGGCCCTCCAGCCGGGCTACAGCGTCGATCGCGGCATGCTGCTGGGCGCGCAGGCGCTCGCCCACGTCTACGGCAAGAACCAGGGCTCCGACACCTACGCCAACTGGATGGAGAACCGCTACAACTTCGAGCGCAACCTCGAGGTGGCGGGTGAGGTCATGTGCGGCAAGGCCAAGCTGCGCTTCTCCGTTCCCGACGCGCGCGGCAACAAGATCCCGACGGACCACGGCGTGATGGTGCTCGACACCGTCGTCAACCTCAACACCTGATCGGTGGCGGGCGGCCGGGAAGGCCGCCTGCTCCGGTGCAACTGGAGAAATTCATGGATCGCTACTCTCCCGACTACAACGCGAAGCCTCTGCACACGCAGGCCTTCGGCAATGCCTGGGTGGAAACCTACGGCTATCGCAACGCCGCAGCTGTGGGCGACAAGGTTTACCTGGGCGTCATCCCCGCTGGCGTCGTTGTGACCGCGCTGCGCTTGGTTGCGGACGCTGCCGGCGCGGGCGTCAAGGTGGATCTGGGCTTCGAGCCCTACGACGCCTCTGACGGCCCGCTCGCCGATCCGGACGCCTGGCTCGCGGGCGCCGACATCGCCACGGCGGGCAATGTGGACTCCAAGGCCCATCCCATCCTGTTCAAGCGACCGGTCAAGTTGGTCGCGACGATCAGCGGTGCGGCAGTCACCGGCACGCCGCAGCTGACGGCCGTGGTCAACGGTCAGATGGTCGGCGTCGCCTAAGCCCATTTCGGGGCTGTCTCGCCGCACCAAGCGGCGTTCGGGGCCGGGCGGGTGACCGTCTGGCCCCATCTTTTTGGAGTTCCCCATGGAACAGGACAATCCGATCCCGATCATGTACATCGGGTCGAAGGCTCAGAAGAAAGACACGGTGGCGGGCACCGGTCTGGTGTGGGAGCGCGGGCAGATTCACTTTGTGCCGCCGCTGATCGCCATCAAGCTGACGCCCTACAAGGACGTCTGGCGCGAAGCCTGGGACGAGGCGGAAGACAACCCGGCCAGCGTCGGCCTGGTGCTCACGACCCAGCAACACGCCGGTACCCCGCGGTCGGCCGAGCAAAGCCAGGTCCCGCCGTTCAATATGCCGAACCTGCAGGGCATGAAAAAGGAAGACCTCCAGACGTTCGCCCTGGGGCAATTCAACCATCAGCTGGACGGCGCCCTGAAGAAGGACGAAATGATCCAGCAGATCGTCAGCCTGGCCAACTCCCGCGCGGCGGGTGAGCCCACCTAATGGCTGCCCTCGCAGACTTCGAGCGGTTCGTGCTGCCGCTGGTGGAAGGCGCGCCGGCGCCGGCGGTTGAAGATGCGATCCTGGATGCTGCCGTCGAATTCTGCACACGCACGCGCTTGCTGCGCGCCTTTCTGGACCCGCTGACGCTGGTTCCGGGCACGACCGAATACGAGCTCGATCCGCCGGAGGCGGACACGCAGATCGTCGATGTCACCGGCGCCTGGCTTCCCGAGGGCCGGATTGACCCGGCGACCCGGCCCGAACTCGAGGAAATGTTCCCGGCGGGATGGGCCTGGCGCCAGGTTGGTACGACGGCTGAGGTGAGCCGCTTCTATTGCCGCCTACCCGGCTTCGTCCAGCTGGTGCCGGCGGTGTCGGTCAAGGCGCCGCGAGCGCTGCGCCTGGAAGTTGCGTACGCACCCACGCGCACCTCGCGCGAATTGCCCGACGTGCTGCTCAACCGCTACGCCGAGCAACTGGCAAGCGGAGCGCTGGCGCGCCTGCACCAGCACAAGGCCGGGTATGCAGACCCGGGCCGGGCGGCCGCCTATCTGAGCTCCTTCGATCAGGTATGCAGCGGCCTGGCGGATGAGGGCGCTCGCGGGTTTGCCAAGCGGCGCATGCGCACGGGTGGAGACGAATTCCGATGAAAGTGGCCGATGTGCTGGACCGCGCGCGGACGATCTTGCAGGACGCGGACGCTGTGTACTGGGAGGACGACGAGCTGCCGAAGTGGCTGAGCGACGCCCGCCTAGAGGCGTACAGGCTGCGCCCCGATATCTTCGAGGCGTCTGAGGACTTCACCTGCGCCGAGGGTGCGCGGCAGAAATTGCCGGGCGGCGCCCGGCTGTTGTTCGATGTGCCGCGAAACATATCCGCCAAGCGGCAGCGAGCTGTGACGGTGGCGGTCGCCGGCGCGCTTGGCCGCGTGCGGCCCAACTGGCGCAGCCTGGCGCCGGCCCAAGAGATCCGCCACTTCCTTTACGACGAACGCAGCCCCGGCCAGTTCGAGGTGTACCCGCCTGCGCGCGCCGGCGTGGTCATCGAACTGTTGTACGCCAAGCTGCCCGCGGCCGTGACCAAGGACATGGGCAATCAGGACCTGGCGCCGGAGGGCGAATACGCCCCGGCCCTCGTGGACTACGTCCTATACCGGGCCTTCCTGAAGGAGGCCGACACCGTGCCCGCGTTCCACCAGCGCGCGGCGCAGCACCTGGCCGCGTGCCACTCCACCCTGACCGGCGACGTCACCGCCAAGGCGATGACCAGCCCCAACGAGCAGAAATAGCGCATGGCCACGACCAAAATCCGCCTAGTGCAGGGCGACACCGCGCCCGACCTGATTCTGTCGCTCACGGACGAGCGCACCGGTCTTCCCATCAACGTCGCCGATGCCGGCACCACCGTCCGCGTCTTGTTCCGGGAAGTGGGCGGCGACGCTATCAAGGCGACGATGCCGGCCCGTCCCATCGCTGGCTACCAAGATCCGGAGACGAAGGAAATCGACTTCAGGCCGCCCTACGACCTGCCGGGCCGGGGCGGGCGCGTTGTCATGCAGTGGGACGCGACAGCGCTGGACACGGCCGGCGAGTTCGAGGCTGAGGTGGAAACGACCTTCCAAGGCGGCCGAACCCAAACTGCCTTCGGCATCCTGAAGTTCCAGGTCCGTGAGCAGTTCTAACAACAAGTCCGGCGGCGTGCGCCTCGAGCAGGAGATTGTGCGGCCGACCGCGCGCGCTGAGGCGGCGAGTATCGCGGCACTCCCGCAATGGGTGATCGTCCAGGTCCAGGCGATTCTGGATGCTCGAGGGCTGAACCCGCTGTATTCAGACGTCGCTTCGGCGCTGGATGCGTTGACCCTCATTCGAACCAGCCCGGTGATGGACATGGCCGCGGCTTCCGAACTCATCGCTACGCTGACCCAGCTGGCGCTGCGCGATCTTTCTCTGGCCGGCGACGCGCTGAACTGGCGCGCCTCTCAGCCCCTTCGTGACGCCAGTGCGAATACCGACGGCGGCTCGATTTTCAAGCAGAGCTACGCAACCAACTACGTCGAAAACACGTACGTCGGCGAAGAACTCACCTCGTTTTAGGACTCAAGCACCATGAAAGATCAGGCGCCTTTGAAAAGTGCGGCTGGGGCCTCCGGCCGTCTGGAGATCATCGCGTACCGCGGCAAGACTGGGCAGGTCGACCGCTTCGTGGTGGACAACATCTGGGTGGACGGCGGCCTGGGCTATATCGCGGCGCGCTGCGCAGGCGAGGTCGTGAATCCGATTTCGCATATGTCCGCCGGCACCTCGGCCGCGCCGGCAGCAGGCACCGATACCGCGCTCGGCGCGGAATTCGCCGGCGCCAGGCGCCCGGTTACGGTTGCCGGCACCGGAGCGCAGCGAGTGTACTCGGCGGTCTTCCCCGCCGGCGTTGCGACAGGTGACTGGCGCGAGGCTGGACTGTTCAATGGCGCCGCCGCCGGCCTCATGACGAATCGCACGGTGTTCGGGCTCAAGACGAAGGATCCGGAAGACGTGTTCACGGTCAACTGGACCCTGCGGCATCAGCGAGGCTGACATGGCCATTGACCTCACGCTTCGCCGCGACCTTCCGCGCCTACTCACGGACGGAGAGGTTGACGACAACTTCGTCGCGCTTCGGACCGCCATTCAGGGCGTGCTCGATGGAAAGGGCAAGCCCGAGGGGTACGCGGGCCTGGACACCGACGGCCGCCTGCCGCTGTCGCAGGCGCCGATCGTGACGGCGGCCCTGCTGCCGACCGATGCGCACGACCTGAACACCTACACCACAGCCGGACCGTACTACCAGGGCTCGGTTGGATCTGCCACGCTGGCAGCCAACTATCCGATCGCCAACGTGACCGGGTTCCTTGTCGTTGAGACTTTCGGCTCGGCCACGCTGCAGCGGTTCAGCACGCGCACGGCTCCCTACCTGGAGTTCTCGCGCGTCAAGACCGGCTCGACCTCCTGGTCGGCGTGGAAAGAGAGCATCGACCACACCACGGGCCTGGTCTTCCAGGGCGTCATGGCGGCGGCCCAGGACCTAAACACCTACACGCAGCGCGGCATCTGGATCGTCACGTCGTCGGGCATCGCCGGCGGGGGCACCAACTTTCCGATTGGTCAATCCGGCGTGCTGGTGGTCTATTCCGCCGGGTATCCGGGCGGCACAATCGCCACGGGCGCGAACCAGGTCTACATCGCCAGCAACTCCAACCAGCAGTTTTTCCGCTCGCTGGTTGGCGGCACGTGGTCCGTCTGGGAACGGATGGCCACCCTGACCAACGGCCGGCTACCGGCTGAGCAGGCACCCTCGACGATTCTGCTGCCCACCACCGCGCACAGTCTGGACGACATCCGCACCGCCGGCGCGTACGCGCAGAACGCGACCGCAGGCGCTGTGGCCGGCACCAGCTACCCGGCGCCGTTCGCGGGCTTGCTGGAAGTTCACTGCGCTGAGGGCGTGGCTGCCGCCAACTTGCTATGGCAGGAGTACACAGTCTATGGCGTCGAAGGCGGATCGCCTGTGGGCTTCGGCGGCCGGCGCTACTGGCGCTCGTGCTCAAACAAGGTGACCGGCACCTGGGGGCCGTGGCGCGAGGTGTGCCGCACCAGCGAGGCAATGACCAAAATCGCCCTCACCGGTGCGACTGACGCCGACACGCTGACGGCGGACAACACGTGGTGGACGTGGAGTGCGTCTGCTGCGATGGGAAGCAACTTCCCTCCCGTGCCCGTCAAGTCCGGTGGAAGCCTGTCGACCATCGTTATGACGGCGGCCTACATGGTGCAGACTTGCATAGTCGTGCCCAGCACCGGCCGCCGACCTATCGAGTACCGCCGCGCCGGAAATGCCACGACGTGGTCCAACTGGAAGCTGATCTCGCCTGTACAGCTTGCGTCCGATCTGCCGACCGCGGACTGCGGCGACTGCTATGTGGACGGGGAAGGCTGGTACACGTGGAGCGGCACGGCCTACAAACCCTTGTTCGCGGCGAAAGATCACGGCCAATGCCGCCTTGAGTACATCAGCAACCAACAGATCCGGCTGATCCCGTGGAACGGGAACGGGCTGGTCATCAATGGTCGCCAGTACCGAATCCCCGCCGCGGGCGTGAACTTGGCGAACACCGGCCTGGCGATCAACACGCTTTACTACATCTACGCCGTTGACAACGGCAGCGGCGCCATTGCGCTGGAGGCCCAGACTGTGGCCGCGGCCCCGCACTCCCAGCATACCGACGGTGTCGAAATCAAGACCGGCGACCCTTCGCGCACGCTCGTGGGCATGGTGCTGATCAACGGCGTGGGCTGGTTCGTGAGTGGCACGATCTACCGCCACGTCATCTCGTGGTTCAACCGTCGCAACGATGTAATTTTTGAAGCTGGCACACCCAACACCACGGCCTCCAACTCCTATGTGAAGCTGACCAACGGCCTCTACACGCTGCTGTGGGCGCGCGT
This sequence comes from Achromobacter sp. GQ309, assembly GCF_059759315.1. Lineage (NCBI taxonomy): Bacteria > Pseudomonadati > Pseudomonadota > Betaproteobacteria > Burkholderiales > Alcaligenaceae > Achromobacter > Achromobacter sp. GQ309. The sequence continues at coordinate 173,726 of NZ_JCAXDP010000007.1, read as the reverse complement.
AGGCGTGCGTCCGATGGCTCTGGGCATCACGCGCGGCGAGACCGCCGGTCAGACCGCGGCCTACGCTGTGATGACTGTGGAGGGGACCGCGATTGGTGGTGGGCAGGGCGTCACCATGCCGACTGCAGGCCACCACCACCATACCAGCGCACATGCGGTTTACACCTCGGGCGTTGACCGGGCCGTGAACTTTGCGCTGTACGGCATGGCTGCGTCTGCTGGCATGACCGTCACGTTCCAACATGACCTGAGTGTCGAGGTTGAGGTATGAAGAAAATCGGGGCCACCTTCTGTCATGAACTGGAGACTGCGGGACTGATGGGCCTGCCGTTCACCTGGAACGAAGAAGGGGAATTCTTGTTCACGACCGAGCCCAACGACCTGGGGACCGTTCCAATGACCCAGGAACAGGTCGACGCGGTCCTACAGGTCTACGACGCGCACGACCCCGCCAAGCCTGCACCGCCTTTCGTGCCGGAATCGGTCACGAAGTACCAGTGCTGCGTGGTGCTGGCACGCCACAACCTGCTCGAAGCGACGACCGCATTTTTCTCTGCAATGGCGGCGGATGATCCTCGCAGGCTCGCCTGGGAAATGGCGCCAACGGTTTTGCGAAGCGGCGATGCAACGCTTGCCGCCGCGGCGCATCACGGCCTGTCATCCGAACAGGTCGATTCCATGTTCATCGAAGCTGGCCAGGTCGGCGGCTGATCCCGCCGATTCGCACAAAGAGGAGAAAAAATGGCTGAACCTACCAGCACGGTCGGTGCCGCAGTGGCCACGGCGTCCGGCGTCCTATTCGCGGCACTGTTGCCCGGCATCGACAGCGGCGCGCTGATCGGGGCGTTCGCGGGCGCGGCGGTGTTCATGATGCACAGTCGCGAACTCGGGCTGGTCCGCCGCCTCGGCTACGGCTTGGTTTCCTGGCTGCTGGGCTACTTCGGCGCCGGGGAGCTTAGCCAAGTCACGGGCGTGAACGAAACCGTGATTACCGGCTTTGTCGCTGCGGCAGTGGCGGTGACCATCGCCGTTACGGCCATCGAACGGATCAAGACGTTCGACATCTCGGTGCTTTGGAAACGGGGAGGCTGATATGCACACGTCCACAATCGCACTCGGCATGACGGGTCACCATCTGGTGGCCTTTCTTTTTGTTGCGGTGAATCTTGGCACGGCCGGCAGGCTGATCTGCTACCGGCGAAAAGGTGCGCGGTATCGCCCGGGCATGTCCGCGATCGCCTACCTGTTGGCGGTCTTCACGGGCGGGCAGGGGTTGGACGTGCTTATTCGCCAGGGCCAGCTTGGCCCCTGGGCTGGCGGCGTTACGCTCTGGCAGCTGGGCATCGCGGTGCTGCTGGCGATCCTGGTGTTTCGGGCGCGGGGCAATGTCGCCGCCATCGGCAAGCCTGCACGGGCGCAGTGGCGATGAGGGAAGCGATCAAGGCGTTCACCGGCATGTTGCCGCGCGTCGAGCCGCACCTCCTGCCTGCTGGCGCCAGCCAGGATGCGCTGAATGCCAACCTGCAGCGCGGCTCGCTCGTTCCGTACAAGGTGCCGGTCAAGGTCGCCGACCTCGCCAAAGTGGGCACCAAGCGCGCGATTTATCGCTTCGGGCGCTCGGTGGATGACGATGCGCGGTACTGGTTTCACTGGACCAACGACACCGACGTGGCGCGTGGCGCGATCCCAGACGACGCGCAAGAACGCACCTACTTCACCGAAGCGGGCCAGCCGCCCCGGGTGACGGACTCGACCATGGCGACCACGAACAACCTGATGCCGTCCGCCTGGTATCGCCTTGGAATCCCGGCGCCGACGTCGCGCGCCACGGTGACCGTCGCCGCGCAGCCCAATCCGCCGGAGAATCTGGAGCGGCAGTCGTGCCTGGTGGCGTACACCTTCGTCTCAGGCTGGGGCGAGGAAGGGCCGGCCAACGAAGTGAGCGACCCGTTTGACGCCGCCACGGACGACACCCTCAACCTCATCAACTTGGAGGGACCGCCGGCGGGCGAATACAACATCACGCACAAGCGGCTCTACCTTTCCACCACGGATGCGACCGGTACCGCGATCCTGCGGTTCTGGAAAGAGATTCCCGCGGGCGCCGTGACGTTCAGCGACAAGGTGGACTTCACGATGCTCGGCGAGGCTTTGCCGGAACGCGCACTGGTGCCGCCGCCGGCCGACCTGTTCGGTCTGATGGACCATCCTGCCGGATTCATGATCGGGTTTTCCGGCAAGCGAGTGTACCGCTCGGAAGTGTTCAAGCCCTTCGGCTGGCCGTACTACTCGCCCGTGGCCGACGAGATTGTGGGCGGAGCCGTCATGGGGCAGGCTACGGTGGTTTGCACCAAGGGCGATACCTATCTGGCGACCCAGGCAGACCCGGTCACGCTGACGCCGGTGCGCCTGGATGGCAACCAGCCGTGCGTCGCCAAGCGTTCGATTCGAGCGTTCAAGGGTGGCGTGGTGTATGCCTCGCCGGACGGCTTGGTCATGGTTGATCAGACGGGCGGCATTGGGCTGGTCACGGAGGAGCTGCTGACGCGCGAGCAATGGCAAGCCTACCGACCCGAATCCATGCACGCCAACGTCCACGACAACCGGCTTTTTTGCTGGTACGACACCGGCGCCGCCCGGGGCGGCCTGATCTTCGACCTGACGCGCGGCGCCATGTCGATGACGCGCACTGACGTGTACGCCACAGCGTCGTATTCGGACGGCCGGCGCGACGAACTGTTCCTGGCGCTACCCGCCGGCGGCGTGCACAAATGGGGCGGCGGGGCGCTCCCCCTGGCCATGCGCTGCGTCAGCAAAAAGTACTTGCTCGAGCGAGCGCAAAACATTGGGGCTGCGCAGGTCGTGGCCGCGGCATATCCCGTGACATTCCGGCTACGTGCCGTGATCGAGGCCGTAGGCGGTGCGCGCGAGGTGGTTGTCGAGCACGTCGTGCAAAGCGGGCGCCCGTTCCGGCTGCGGGGGAACTACCGCGCGCGCAGCTACGAGTTCACGGTCGAGGGAACGGCGGCAATCACAGAGGTCACGGTGGCGTCGACCTTGGGCAACGTCACGGCGGTCTGAGCATGGCAACTTCTCCGCGATCCGGCCTGCGCTATACGGACCTGCCGGCGATCGAGGCTGCCCAGCTGCCCGGCAATCCGGCGGCCACACGCGCGCTCGAGCAGATGAGGATGACGCTCGCCACGCGCTTCGGCAAAGGCGGCCAGGCCGTCGACCGGGCCGTCACCTGGGGCGACCTGGTCGAGAACGGCATCGTGTCGATGCGGGGCACCGACGGCAAACCTATCCTCATCACGAACCCGGGCGGCGCGTTCCAACCCAGCATGCCGCCAGCGGTTGACGGAATTCCGCCGGCGCCCACCGGCTTCACAGTGACGCCGGCGCTCGGCGCCGTGGTGCTGGAGTGGGACAAGCCGAATTTCGCCTACTTTGGCTACGCCGAAATCTTCCGGGGGACCACGGACAACCAGGCGCAAGCGCTCAGCGTGGGACAGACGACGGGATGGGTGTATGCCGATCCGGTGGGCACGGACGCTGCTACGACGTACTACTACTGGATCCGGTTCGTGTCGGTCGGTGGGAAGATCGGACCATTCAATTCCGCTGGCGGTACCGCTGGCGCCGTGTCGTTGGACCCGGCCTACTTGATCGACGTCCTGGCCGCGGCCGGCGACCCCAAGGCGCTGCTCTACGAAGTCCATGAGCCGACGGAAATCAACGGCGTGCCGGTTCCGCCGGGCATCTATATCCGCAACTTGTATGTCGCCAATGGCTCGATCAGCACGCTCCAGCTGGGCAACGCCGCCATCACGGACGCCAAGGTGGCGTCCCTGTCCGCGGCCAAGGTGACATTCGGAGAAATGAGCGGCGATCGGATCGCGGTCAACAGCCTGAACGCGGATCGCCTGACGGTGGCATCGCTATCTGCCCGCCTGGCCGTCATCACCGACGCGTATGTCAAGACGGCCAACATCCAGGACGCGGCTATCACCAATGCCAAGATCGCCAACCTGAGCGCCGAAAAGATCACCGCCGGCGTCTTGAACGCGGCCCGCATCGCCGGCGGATCCATAACGGCGGACAAGCTGAACGTCACGTCACTGTCCGCCATTACCGCGACGATCGGCCTGTTGCGTACGGCGGTCAGCGGGGCCCGTCTTGAGATACGCGACAACCTGTTGCTCGTTTTCGATGCGGCCAACGTTCTGCGCGTGCGCCTGGGGATCTGGTAGTGCCTGCGGGAGTGGAAACGTACGGCCCCAACGGGGCGGTCCTTACCTCGTACACAAGCAAGATTGCGCGTCAGCGGGGCTCGTTCTTCACGGGCACCTCGGACGGAGCGTTGAACTTCCCTGAGCTGGCAGACGGGATACCGTGGGTCGCGTCGTTTCCGCTGGGCTCGCCGTCGCACAGCAACGCCCCGGCGATCTTCAGAGAGGGAACAACCATCCGCTGGCGCTTTGTTTCGGGAATGCCGGGCGATCGCGTCTCGGTAAAAGTCGTCTACGGGGTCAGGTAATGGGTACGGGCTTTCAGGTGATGTCGGGCGCGAGCGAGCTGATTGTCGACAGCTCCTCGATCAATATGTTTTTGCGCCACGCCGGCGTCGCAAACACGGACGTGACTGTCCCGGCCATCGACCCGGTCGTGTTTATCAGGCCGCTGGCCGACCCTGGATATCTCAGGTTGGCGAACCTGGTGAACGGGCAACTGCAACTGTCCTTCCGCAACCCGTGCGAGTACTACGTGTTTGATCGGCCGGTAGAGCCCAGTTACCTGGATGCCTTCAACGAGTCCGGACAGCAGATTTTTACCGCTGCGCAGCGGCCGCTGGACATCATCGGCAGCGTGACCATTCCGGCCTATTACGAGGCATACCGACTGGCGTTCCAGGACGGCTGGACCTACAGCGGCCTGGTATCGGGCAAGTACGCGTACAACCAGTCCTATATCCGACAGGGGTTCAACTGCCAGCCCTACGTGGGCGGGGGCTGGATTTCGTACCTCGTAATGGAAACGCTCGCGCCGACCGCAAATGGCTTCTGGGCAAGCTTCGCGGAATGGTCCACGCCATTCATCGGATGGGCTCCGGTTTACGCCAACGCCTTTGTCTCATACGCGCCCAGCGTGGAAGTGTCGATCATCGACGTCGCGGGCATCCTTTAACCAGCATCGGAATAAATCCATGAACAAGGAAATCGAGAGCGTCATTTTCTCCAACGTCGGCAACCGGCTGACTCAAGAGCTGGCCATGGGTTTGGTCATGAGCCTGGCCCAGATCCTGCACCAGGCCGTGCAGGCTGAGCGACAAGCGGCGGCTGCCAGCGCCGCGGAGGCGGGAGCGCTGGGCGCTGACACGAGCCAGGGGGCAGAGGCACCGGCGCCGGGCGTTGGTCAGATTACGCCGGCCGCGATTATCGACCCAGCCTACCAGCGCAATCGGGCGCCGGCGCGGCCCGCGCGAAAAACGGCCGCCCGGCCCAAGGTCGCGGCAAGCACCAAGACCAAGAAGGCGCGCCAATGAGCGCGCCTTTTTTTGACCCGGCCCTGGCCCTGCGCTGGATGCGGGGTAACAAGGCCGCCGTCGACTTCCTACGCCTGGCGTTCCAGGTGGCGCACCTGTGGGATGACCTGATCGACCGCGACCGAGTGCTGGCGGACGACGCCATCAACGAAGGCATGTTCACCGCGCTAGTGCTGCTGCCGCGCAACCCATTCTACCGGGCCAACTTCGACACGCTCAATTCCGTTCTGGCGAACGCCAGCACCAACTGGCGCATTGCGACCGAGCTGGAGCGCGCCGAGGGCACCGCACCCAAGCGGATCGCCTACGTGTTGCGAGGCGCGTACATGGACCTGGTCACGCACAGCGCGCTGCTGCTGGGCGGGCCGACGTGGGCGCGGGACGTGGGCGTGGAGCTGCGGCAACTGACCGAGCCCTGGGGCGAGTACTTGACCAACCTTGAGGCCGAGCGGGCCGCGCGAGGAGACTGACATGGGCTGCATGTCGACTGAAGTGAAGCAGGACCCGGCCGTGGGCCGGGCGCAGGAGGCGAACGCGCAAATTGGGATGCGCGCGCAGGATCTGGCCGAGCGCAACTTCGAATGGAACAAGGACCTGACGGAGCGGTTCGCACCGATATACCAGGGCCTGATGAACAACGCTCTGGGCGAAGCCGCGAAGAACGCAGAACGTGGCGACGATCAGTGGCAGCAATACAAGGACGTCTTCCAGCCCATCGAAAACAAGATGGCCGACGAGGCCATGAACTATGACAGTCCGGAGGAGGTGGCGCGCCGCGAAGGATTGGCAGCCGCTACGGTAGGCCGGCAGTTCGACAACACCCAGGAGCAGACGTCGCGCGAGATGGCACGCATGGGCGTGTCGCCCACCAGCAGCCTGGGCAGTGCCGCCATGACGGACCAGGCGAACGCCAGGGCGCTGGCTACGGCAGGCGCTGTCACGAAAGAGCGCAACGACACCAAGATTCTGGGCATGAGCCTGCGCGAAAACGCTGCGCGCTTCGGACGTAATCAGACGGGGACCGGGATCGCTGCGTCGCAGGCGGCGCTGCAGGCCGGCAACTCCGCGACCGGCGTTATGGGTGCGCAGTCTGCCCAGGGCAATGCCGCGGGCACCGGCCAGGGCCTGCTGGGCGCGGCAAGCGGTGCCTACAACTCGATGGGCAACATGGGCATGAGTCAGATGCAGATGCAACAACAGGCGAATTCGTCCAGTCAGGCAGGCCTGGGTTCTCTGCTTGGCACCGGGCTGATGGCCGGCGCCATGATGTTCTCGTCAAAGGAACTGAAGGAGGATGGCGCGCCCATCGACGATGACGCAGCGCTCGAGGGCCTGACGCAGGTTCCAGTCGAATCTTGGAAGTATCAGGACGGGGTGGCTGACGGTGGCCGCCACGTCGGCCCGTACGCCGAAGACATGCAGGCGGCATTCGGCGACGAGGTTGCGCCTGGCGGTGTGGGCCTGGACATGATCAGCGTGAGCGGGAAGCACCACGCCGCGATCCGCGCCCTGGCCAAGAAGGTAGAGCGGCTGGAGCAGCAGCGCGGGAGCAAGCCCGTGGAAAAGGAGAACGGGGCCGGCTTGGCTGATCTCGTGCCCTCGCTCGCCGGGGACCTCTCCGGCGGTTTGATCGGACTGGAGAGCATTTGACATGGCGAACTACGGAAGTTTTGCAGGGGGCCTGGCCGACGGGCTGCGCAATGGCATGGCAATTGGGCAGGCGTATGACGCGGCCAGGGACCGGAAGCTCGCGCGAGAAGCTGACGAGAAGCGCAAGCAAGTGGAAAAGGAGATCGCCGAAGCCATGGCCGGTAATGCGGCGCGGCAAGGCGCTCCGGCCGGTCTGGAACGCGTGCAAGTCGCGCAATCCGTGCCAAACGGTTCAGCCATGGGCGACACCTGGGGGTTGCAGCCTGTGTCGGTTGGTGCGCCGGCGGCGATGGACAAGACGCCAGGGCTGGACGCCAGCTCCGTGGGCCTGGCGGATTCGGCGCCAAGCGCCTTCGCGGGGACCGCGTTGCGCCAGGAATTCGGTCCGACCATGGCGGCATCGGCTGAAAAAAAAAGTCCGCAACCCGCTGATTACCTCGGCGGCGGCGAGTTCGGTCAGATCGCCGACGGCCTGACGCGTGCATACCGTAAGGCGCTCGAGTTGGGCGAGCCCGGGCGCGCAATGCAGTTGCTGGCCGATCGGGAGAAATTCGTCGGCCAGCATCGCGAACAAGCGTTCAACTCTGCACAGAGCCGCTACCAGCTGACCGGCGACCCCAATGCGTACGTTCCGTTTGTGAACCGCTTTATGCCCGGTGGCATTGAGGTGACCTCGATCAACAAGCGCTCCGAGCAGGCGGGCGGCGCGCCCGTCTATGACTTTGTCGGTGTGGACACAGCCACCGGCAAGCCCATCCAGCAGCCGATCAGCGAGTTCATGTTGCAGAGCTTCGTGCGCAACGTCAGCGACCCCAAAGCGCAGCAGGCCATGGTCGCGCAGCAAGCGAAGTCGCTCTGGGAGGCGGAGCAAAAGCGCCGCGACAAGCTGCTGGAGAGCCAGCTGCGCAGCGACGAGGAGCTGCGCAAGCCGCGTGTCCTGGGCAAGGATCAGACGCTGTATGTGCCCGACGGCAAGGGTGGCATGCGGGTTGGGGCAGAGGGCAGTGAAGCGGGTAAGCCCAAGATGGTGACGTCCAACAAGGATCTGGCCAACCACGTCATGCGCCTGTTCAAGGTGGACAGCCTGGAAGGCCTGGGCGACGACGAGCGCAAGCAGGTCAGCGGGATCATCGCCACCGGCGAAAACATCAACCGGCTCAATGCGGGTACGCCCGAAGGCGAGGTCTTGACGGCTGGGAACCTGGCGGCGCTGGCCCAACAGGTGCAGGGCGGGACGGCGGATATCGTGCCCATCCGCCTGGGCGATCGCCAGTTCGGATTCGGCGTGGAGCACGAGGGGCAGCTGATTCGCCTGCCGGTGTCGGTGGTGCCGAAGCAGGTTCAGGAGCAGATTCGCGCGCGGCTGATGCAAGGCGGAACGTCTCGGCCTGGCGGCCCCGCTGGCCCCGGCGCCCAGACACCGGCGCAGCCAAACCGGGCCGCCGCCACCCCTGGCCGCACGCCCGCCACGCCCGGCACGCCGGCACCCGCCGCCGCGCCAGCCCGGCAAGTCGACGAGCGCCCGGAGGGGGTCCAGTTGGACGCCGCCCGCGCGCAGCTGCACCAGGCGGAGGCGCTGGTGCGGCAGCTCCGCACCCGGCCGCCGGGGATGAAAGCCGGTGCCGAAGCGCGCGCCAAGCATGCGACGCTCCTGCAACAGGCGGAGCGAGATGTGGAGCTGGCACGGACGGCTGAACAGGCGGCTGCCGACAGCTGGGCCAGAGCGACTGAAGGATCCGAAATCACGCGTGCCGCTATGGGCCGCAGCAACGGAGAGGGTGTAGATGGACAACTTTGAGAAGCGCGATGACGATGTCGAGTTCAAAGACAGCGTGGATGCGCGCCGCGACGGTGTGCGGCAGGATCTGAGCCTGCGATTCTCGGACGCGAAGGCGCCCACCGGCGCGCCACTGGAGACCGTGCCGTTTACGTTCCGCGTTGCCGACTTCCAGCAGCCGCAGCAAGACGCTAGCGGCATCGAGTTTGTCGACTATCCCAAGACCTTCGCCGGCGGTGCAATCAAGGGCGCGGGCAGCGCCGTGCGCGGCGTTGGAAAGGTGGCCGAAGGATTGGGACGTGTAGGGGTTACCGCCCTCAACCAGGCCTTCGACGCCGGGCTGGAAATTCCCAGCAATCCGCTCGAAGGTGCGGCGGATGCGACTCGAGACCTGGGGCAGCGCGTGCTTGATTCGCGCAGCGCCGAGGCGAAGCAGCGCGAGGCGGACTCGCAGCCGGGGGGGGGCCTGGACAAGCCGGAGACGTGGACGCTTGGCCGAGACCCATCAGCGTCGGGCTTGGCCCTCCAGGCTTTGAACGCCAGCGGCTCCAGCCTGTTGCCGATCGCGGCTTCGTTGGCAGCCGGCCCGGCTGGCGTCGGGGCGCGCATGGCGGCCGGTGCGGGCGCGGGCGGCGCGATGGGCGGCGGCGGCGCCATCGAACAGGCACGCGAGACCATCGACGCAATGGACGACCAGCAGCTGGCTGCGGCCTCGTCCGGCTTTCGCGACTTGCTCGCCCAGGGGCTGACGGCGTCCGAGGCGCGGGCGCGCGTACGCGCCGCGGCGGAGGATGCGGCGTTTGCACGTACGGTCCCGGTATCCGCTGCGGGCGGCGCCGCGACGGGTAGGATTCTGTCGCCGGCTGGGCGCGTGCTCGGTGGCCGCGGCGCGGTCGCGCAGACTGTGGGGCGCGCCGGACTGGCCGGCACTGAGGAGGCCGTCCAGGAAGTGGGCGAAGGCGTAGCGACGCAGAAGGGTATCAACGCGGGCGCTGGCATGAACCTGGATCCGCTGGAGGGGTCGTTCGGCAACGCGGCACTGGGTTTCGTCGCCGGCGTGGGGCCCGGCGCCGTTCACGGCGCGGCCGACGGTTTGCGAAACCGCGGCGTGGGCGCGACGCCAGCGCTGGAGGCCGGTGACGTGATGCACACCAGCGGCCGGCCCTTCGTGACGGCCAGCGCCGCGCGGCAGCAGGCCGAGCAGATGGATGGCGGCGCTCAGGTGCTGCGCTACGGAAACGGCTTCATTGTTCGACCTGGCCGGCAGGTCGAGGAGGCTGCATCGACGACGTCATCGGAAGCTCCGTCCTACTCGCCGGGTGAGAGTATTTGGTTGCGCGATCGAGGTTATGGGCAGGAAGTTCCAGTCGAATTCCTGGGCGCAGTGGACATTGAGCCTTCTGCGCAGGCTGGTGGCGAGCCGCTGGCGAGGGTGCGTACAGAAGACGGCAAGGAAAAGACTGTGCCCATGTCCCAGCTAGATCGAGAATTCACGATGTGGGTCGGAGGGGCGCCGCCTTCTGCAGGATCGGAACCGGCAGTCCCTAAAACGCCGGCGTTCGCGCGCGGCCAGGAGGTCTACCTGCGCCAGAACGGCCGCGAACTGGGCGTCGAGTTCCTGGGCGTGGAGCGCAATGCCGCGACGGCGCGCGCCGGTGGCGAACCACTGGCGCGCATTCGAACCGCAGACGGACGCGGGCATTTCGTGCGCCTTTCCGAGCTGGCGGCCGATCCTATGCCGGGAAACACCCTGCGGCAAGCCATGGATGGTCCCGCAGCGCTGGGCGGGCCGGAAGCTTTCCCTGTGCTGGACGGGCCCGTGCGGCGCGACGCTCTGCCCGCACCCGAAGGGTATTCCGCTGGCGACGGGTTCACGGCGCGCGAGTCTTGGCGCATGCCCTCCAATGCCCCGCGTGGAATCCGAAACAACAACCCGGGCAACATCCAGAAGGGTGTCGGCTTCGCCGGCGAGGTGGAAGGCAATGATCCGCGCTTCGCAACCTTCGCGACGCCGGAGGACGGAATCCGGGCCACCGCACGGAATCTTCTCACCTATCAACGCCAGCACGGGTTGGACACGGTACAGGACATCCTGAACCGCTGGGCGCCGCCGTCGGAAAACGACACGGGCGCCTACGTGCAGCAGGTCGCGCGAGCACTGGGCGTTGACGCTGGCGAGCGGCTGGACCTCAGTGACCCCGGCACGCTGGAACGCCTCACGACGGCCATCATCCGGCACGAAAACGGCATGCAGCCGTACACGGCAGAGCAGCTTGCCGAAGGGGTGGGCGCGGCCCTTGCTGGTACTCCCGCGCGCGGCGCATTGCCGGCGCCCGTGTACCAGGTGGATGGGGGCGGCGTTGCCGCGACAGCCGGCCAGCGTGACGCCGATTTGGAACGCCAGGCGGCCATGGGCCTGACGCCCGATGTGGCCGCCGCCGGCGAGCGGCATCCAGGCGCGGCGATCGACACAGCTGCGAACGAGGCAGCGACCTCTCCCACGAATGGCCGGCCAGAGCCGTCGGAAGCTCAGAAGGTGGCCGGCAACTACAAGGTTGGGCGCACGCGCGTGGCTGGCCTGGAATTGTCGATCGAGAATCCAGAGGGGTCGGAGCGTCGCGGCACCGCGCCGGACGGTACCGCGTGGGTGAACCGGATGGCTGGCCACTACGGCCACATCCGCCGCACGGAAGGCGCCGACGGTGACCAGGTCGACGTGTTCGTGCGCCCGGGCACGCCGCCCAACTTCAGCGGCCCGGTGTTCGTGATCGACCAGGTGGACCCCGGGCACCGTGGGTTCGATGAATCCAAGGTGATGTTGGGCTACGACAGCCGGGAGGAGGCTGAACGCGCGTACCGCGACAGCTACACGCCGGACTGGCGCGGCATGGGCAAGGTCACGCAGATGGACGTGCCCACGTTCAAGCGCTGGCTGGCCGATAGCGATACCACCCGGCCCGCAGCGGAATCGGGGCTTGGCACGCTGGTGTACGAGGCTGACATCGCCGCCAAGAACGGCCGGCCGTTCCTGACGCGAGGCGCAGCGCAGCGCGCCGCCACCGCGCATGGAAATGCGGAGCCCGTGCAGGTTGAAAGTGGATTCGTCGCCAGGCCGCGTACTGGGCAAGCGCCCGCCGCAGCGCCCGGGTCCACTGCGGCGGACTTCGGCCGTGATGCTCGTCGCGACTTCTTGCAGACCGTGCGGCAAGCCGGCGGCATCCGGCCGGAGCTGGCCGCCGATATCTACGGCGACCGGGCGCACCTGGCCAACCGCCGCGCACCGGGCCTATTCCGCAAGGGCGGGATGGATGCCGACATGCTGGTGGAGGCCATGCAGCAGGCCGGATACCTGCCCATGGACGGCGACACCGTCGACCTTTCAGGCACCGCCATGGATCGCGTGCGCGAGGCCCTGGAGGGCGAGGCGGTCTACACGCTGGAGCAGATGGACGAGGCTGCGCGCCGCGCGTATGCTGAGCGCCAAGCCGAACGGTTCAGCGATACGAAAGACAAGCAGAAGCTGGCCGAGGACATTTTTGGCGTCATCGACGCCATGCCCGCCGGCACGACAGAGCTGGAGCTGGCCGCACAGTTCGACGCGGCCGTCTACCTGAGCGAACAAGGAATCACGGATGTCCCAACCCAAGAAGTCATCATCGAGCGCGCCTCAATCCGAGCCGACGGCGACGCCGGACTCTACGAGGCCGACATTAAGTCCCAAGCAGCGGCGTATGGCCGACGGGACACTGGCAATTCTTCGCGCGGTGCAGGCCAACCGGGAGCGCGAGGCAACGGACCAGGCGCAGAGGGTGATCGCGCGGGCGGCCCGCAAACGCTGACACTGGAGAGGCCGACGTCCGACGGGCTACGCAATACAGCTCAGGCGGTGGCCGCCGGAGAGCAGGAGAATGCTGCGCAGGCTCGAGCGGCCGACCAGCATGCGGCAGCCGATGCGGCCCGGTACGACTTCGTCCTGACGGGGAGTGATCGGGTGGCCGACCAAGCGGAGGCGCGCGGGCAGCGCACTCTGTTGAATGGCCCGCGACCGCTAGAGCGGCGCTCAGCTGAAGAACCCCGGCCCCGCGCCGGGGTTTCTGTTTCCGAGGCCACGAAAGTTGCTGACGCTTTCATGGGCAAGCTGCCTGGCGCGGCCAGCCTTCGGGTGTCCGTCGTGGAAAGCGTGGACCAGATCCCGGAGGTGGCCAAGCCGTCTACTCTCGCCGAGGGCGCCTATTACCCTGCGCATGACGGCGGGCGCATCTACCTGGTGGCTGAGAACCTGCCTACGGCCGAGCGTCTGCACCAGGTCCTGACGCATGAGGTGGTGGGGCATTTCGGCGTGGAGGCGGTGCTGGGTGATCGCTTCGGCGAGGTTCTGGCGGACGTGCGCCGCCTGGCGCGGGCGCCTGACGGCGCGCACATCCCGCGCAACGCCGGCCCGGATCATCAGCATTACGCCACGTTCGAAGCGGTGACGCTGCGCTACCCCGACTACTCCGCCGAAAACCGGGCCCGCGAAGTCCTGGCCCGGATGGCGGAGCAGGGCCAGCGCCCTGTTTTCCTGGAGCGAGTCTACGGCAAGATCCGAGCCGCGCTGCGACGGCTCGGCCTGAATCTGAAGCTGACCAACATCGACATCAAACAGATGGTGATCGATGCCGGCCGATTCTTGCAGCGTGCGCCAGCCGCTCGCGTGAGCGCGGGCATGCAGGAGGCGGCGGCCTCCCTGGCTGCGGAATCGCGCCGTGGCGCGGAACCCGTCGACCTGCCTCCGACCGTGATCGGCCAACGGCTGGGCACCGCCGGCAAGCACCCCGACCACGGTGCTGCCAAGGCCGGCGACACCGAGGCGGCGTATCGACTTCTCAAAGACGTGTTGTCGCGTGAGGCCGTCGAACAGGTGCGCGCGGCGATCGGCGACGAGAAGCCAGTCATCGTGCCCGTGCTGGCGGTCGAGGCTGCTGGCCACAACAAAATTCCCGCGGTCACAGCTATGGCTCTTGGCCAGCAGTTGGGTTTGACGGTGGACAGAGGGATTTATCAGTCCGTCAGAGCCAAGCGGACGGCGCTGGATGGTATGGGCCGAATTTTTCAGCAGCCTGAATTTGATGGAGAGGTGCAGCCGGGCAGGGCGTACTTCCTCGTGGATGACACCCTGACGCAGGGCGGAACCCTTGCCGCGCTCGCTTCGCACATCCGGCAAAACGGGGGCCGGGTCGTCGGCTCGTTTGCGTTGACCGGTAAGCTCTACAGTGCTACTTTGCGGCTGTCTCCCGAAACCCTGTCTGCACTGCGAGCCCGCTATGGTGATGTCGAACAAGCCTTCCGCGAAGCCACTGGCCGCGGCTTCGACTCGCTCACAGAGTCAGAAGGACGTTATCTCGCCAAGCATGACGCGCCTGACGCCGTCCGAAGTCGAATCCTTGCTGAAAGACATGCGCGAGTCGATGGAGTTGGCGGTAAGGCTACTGAAGAAAGATCCTCTGCCGCTCTAACATCGGAGCGCCCCGACGAAGCCCCGCCAAGTGCGGGGCTTTCCACATCTGGCCCTTTGGAATCGCGGGCAGCGTCGGCGAACGCCGATGGCGTGGCCGCGGGACCCGTCCCAACCAAGGAGCCCAAGCGCGGCGCCAAGATTGCGCGGCCGGGCGAATCTCTGTCCGACATCGAGCGCCGCCAGCGCAACAAGTTCCTGGGGAAGATCGGCGCATGGGCGGAGCAGGAGCCCATCAAGGAGCGCTTGGCCAAGGCATCCGACCGGTGGCAGGCCAAGCTGGTGCAGGGCATCTTCGACCAGTTCGCGCCGCTCAAGGGCATCAGCGCAACCGCCTACATGCAGGCGCGCCTGTCCAAGGGTGCAGACGGCGCAGCGGAGTATCTGGTCCGCCATGGCGCAGTCAAGTTGCAGGACGGCGCGCTGGACACCGCCGGCGGGAAGGGCCTGGCCGAGATCCTGGCCGGCCTGAATGGCGAGCACGATCATTTCATGGCCTGGATTGCAGCCAATCGGGCCGAGCGCCTGGCCGCGGAATGGCAAGTGCGATTCGACAATGGTGTGACCGAGCGTTTTGCCAACGAAGCCGCGGCGCGTGCAGAGGCGGCGAAGTGGCCCGGCGCCAAGGCCGAAGCTGCGTCGCGCGAACGCCTGTTTACGCCCGAGGACATCGCGGCCGGCAAGCGCCTCGCCGCCGGCAAGATGGCCGATGGCCGGGACCGCGCCGGGGTTTACCGCGAGGCGCTGGCTCAGTTCAACGAGCTGCAGCGGTCTGTGCTTGACGTCGCCCAGCAGGCGGGGCTGGTTGATGCCAGCGCGCGCACCCTGTGGGAGAGCGAATTTTACGTGCCGTTCTATCGGGTCATGGAGGACGATGCGACCGGAACCATGGGGCCGGGACAGATTGGCGGTCTTGTCGGGCAGCACGCTTACAAACGTCTCAAGGGTGGCACGGACAAGCTGGGCGACCTGGTGGCGAACACCGTGTCCAACTGGTCGCACCTGCTTTCCGCCAGCATGAAGAACCTGGCGGCGCAGGGCGCGTTGCAGGAGGCGGAAAAGCTGGGCATCGCGTCGCGGGTTCGCCAAGCCGAGCGCGGCAGCGTGCGGGCAATGTTCGACGGTCAGGAACGCCATTACCTGGTGAGCGATCCCCTGGTAATGAACGCCCTCACGTCCCTGCATTACGTCGGTTCCAATGATCCATTCACTAAGGCCGCGCGCAAGTTCAAGCACGCGCTTACCGTGGGGGTGACGATCAGTCCGACTTTCCGCGTGCGCAACCTGCTGCGCGACACCATCCAAGCCATGGCGATCGACAGCAACCTGTCGACGAATCCGCTGCGCAACCTGGCGGAAGGGTGGAAGGCCACCGGCGCCGAAAGCGACACCTGGCGCCGTCTCATGGCCGGCGGCGGTGCGGTGCGCTTCGGTTCCTTCAACGACGGCAATGCCCGCAACGTCAAGCGGCTGGTGGACGAATTGGGCGCGCATCCCGACGACGTCATCACGTCGCCGGCCGGCATGAGCCGGGCGATGCGCAAGGCGTTTGACTGGTACCAGGAGACGGGCGATCGGGCGGAAACCATCAACCGCGCTTCCATCTACCAACAGGCTCGCAAGGCAGGCCACAACCATCTCGAGGCCAGCTACGCAGCGCGCGACCTCATGGACTTCACCGCCGGCGGCACGTTCTCCGCCGTTCGGCTGTTGTCCCAGGTCGTGCCGTTCTTCAATGCGCGCCTGCAAGGCATGTACAAGCTGGGTCGGGGCGCGGCCGCGGACCCCGCGCGCTTTGCCGTTGTGACGGGCGCCGTCGCGATGGCGTCCGCGCTGCTGTACCTCGGAATGAAGGATGACGACGACTACAAGCAGTTGCCGGACTGGGCTCGCAACTCCTTCTGGATCACCAAGCTGCCGGGCACCAACCAGTTCGTGTACATCCCCAAGCCCTTTGAAATCGGCGCGCTCGGAAGCGTGGTCGAGCGCGGCACGGAATTGGCCTTCGGCGGGGACGACTTCCGCCTGGCCGATTTCGGCAGGACCGTGGGCGCCATCCTGACCGAGCAGCTGGCTATGAACCCCGTGCCGCAGATCGTCAAGCCCGCCATGGAAGCCGCATTCAACTATGACTCGTTCCGCGAGCGGGACATTGACTCGGTGGGTCAGCAGCGCCTGCCGGCCGGCGACCGATTTACGGCCTCGACGTCTGCCGGCGCCGTGGCGCTAGGCCGGACCCTTGGAGTATCGCCGCAGAGGCTGGAACACCTGGTGCGAGGGTATTTCGGCTGGTTGGGGACACAGGCGCTCAACGTGTCCGACCATCTGGCCCGGCCCCTGTCTGGCCTGCCGGACAACCCGCGACGCGACCTCAGCCGCCTGGACAACTGGTTCGTCGTGGGCGATTTCGTGAAGGAGTCCGACCCGCGCAGCAGCAAGTACATCCAGCGCTTCTACGACGAGCAGCGCGACGTGAACCAGGTCTACGCAGCCTACTCGCAAGCTCGCGAACTGGGCGACTTCGACCGCGCCCGCGAGTTGGCCGGCGACGACCAACTGCGCGTGCGCGCGTTGTTCAAGGCTGCGGACAGCCAGCTGCGCGACGTGAACACCAGGATCAAGGCGCTGGAGCGATCCGACATGGAGCCGGATGCAAAGCGCGCGCAGCTGGATCTGCTGTACCGCGCGCGCAACCGGCTGGCCATGATGGCGGATGAGCACGCGCGGGCCGCGCGCCCCTGACGGCAACCTACCTTTTCTGAGCGACGGCGCGCCTACGGGCGCGCTCTTTTTTGAGGAGCAACTATGTCTGGATTCGCCTTGTCGGCGCGCAGCCTGCAGCGCCTGGAGGGAGTTCACCCCCGACTTGTCGAAATCGTCAAACTGGCAATTCAACGCACGGCGGTGGATTTCACGGTGGTGGAAGGCCTGCGGACCCCCGAGCGCCAGCGCGAACTGGTGGCAGCGGGAAAGAGCCAGACCATGAACGGCCTGCACCTGCGGCAGGCCGACGGATTCGGCCATGCCGTCGACCTGGCGCCGCTTATTGGTGGCGCCATTCCGTGGAACGAATGGGCCAGGTTCAAAGAACTGGCCGACGTCGTAAAGGCCTGCGCCGGGGAGTTGGGCGTGCCGGTGGAGTGGGGCGGGGACTGGAAGACGCTCAAGGATGGGCCGCATTTTCAGCTGCCGCGTGGCTGGAAGGCAGCAGCGTGATGGCCGGCGCCAAGAAGTTTGCCGGCGTGCTGTTGGGTTGGAGAGGCTATGCAGCGGCGGCGCTGGCAGGCGCCGGCACAGTTTGGTATGTGCTGGGCGCCGTCCATGGCCAGGAACTGGCCAGAGTGAGATTGGAGCGGACTGCCGATGCCTTGGCAGTAGCGCGCGGCGCGATCGAACAAACCAACCGGGACTTGAAGGCGATGGCCGAGAACGCTCGCGCGGCGGCGGCGATCGGTCCCGAACTTACCGCGTCGATCGGCGCGCTTTCCAAGGCCTTGAAAAATGCGAATCCTCTGCCTGCTGACTGCCGGCCTGATGCTGACCGGGTGCGGAACCTCACAGACGCTGTACGTGCCGCGCGTGGTGCCGCCGCTCGATAGTGGCCTGGCGGCGCCGTGCCCAGAAATTCCGGATCCGCCCCAGGCGCCGGCCAGCTATGACGATTGGCAGGTCTGGGTGCAGGAGGAGGTGTTGGTCCGATTTGCGGTGTGCGCTGCGCGGCACAGTGCGACGGTGAACGCATGGCCTGGAAAATAGGAGAGCAGGAAAGTGCGGCGGTGAGAATTCTAAGAGATCAGCCCTTCGGTTCCGGATCACATGGCTTTGCATCGAAGGTGCCAAACGATTCCAATATCTGTTCTTCCAGAGCGGACACCTGACGCGAATCCAAAACAAAAACCGTCACCTCAGGTCTTTTCTCCTCAGCGGCGTCGCCGAGCGGGCGGTGTTCCACGCGTAGAATCATGACCTCGGGCGTACCCTTCAATCGGCCTACTTCCGTACGGATAATTTGGCTTACTGTGCCGCTCGACGCGTCGCCCATGAATCGCTCCCGTTGACGCTTCAACGTCAAGAATGGCTGGTCCCTGCGTATCGGCGGCTCCGCGCCAATCGTTGTCGAAGATCGGATGCGAGGGTCAGGCGCTGGGCCTGCGTGCTACACATTCTAAGAGCGTGTCGATGTGGACAGGCTTTTCGAGCCACGCACTTACCCCCTCAGGGTAATTCGTCATTCCGTCGTTGTGCACGCTTCCGCTCAGAATGATAATTCGCACGTCAGGGATTGGACTGAGAACCTTAAGCTGGGCTGCCAGTTCGATACCCGATATGTCTGGCAGATGTACGTCCAAGAGGATCACATCAGGCGAGAATGAAGGGACGGCTTGCAACGCGGACGCCCCATCCGACGCGATCTGAACAGAAACATCGGCATCCATCATCAGGCATTCGCCGGTCAACTCCGCCGACAAAACGTCGTCATCGACGATCAGAATTCGCATGGTTTCGGCCGACTCATTTACTATGCTGGTGGGAATGGTCGCGTACAACATCTTCCAACTGTATCAGAGACGGGTGGCGACCCAGACCTTGTGCCGGGGACCGAGCTACCTTCCTTGCCCTTCGACGCGTCGCGTTGACGCTTGGTTCCAACCTTCTTCCCAGGCTTGCAGCTTGGCATTCCATCTCCAGAAGTGCTCGCCGGTGTGAGCGGGCATTGCATTGGCGAGCAGATAGGGACAGTCCCAGATTGTGAGGCCAATCCGCGCGGCCGCCGCACCCTGATTTCGAATCTCATCAAGCATGGTTTAGTCCTTCGCATTCGGGACTTCGAGTGTGGAACTCATGGGGGCAACTTGCAATGATGCTCCAGCACCAGAGGAGATGATGCATCTATAAGGAGCCTCGTGCCGCGCTTTCGGGCCCTCCAGGCGAGGTAAGAATTCTCATCCTGAGAAAGAATTACTTTGTTTGCCGCGCGTTTTTGGCCAAGCGCGAGGGAGAATGACAGGCGGAACGGCGCTTGCGGACAGAATGCATCCCTTCTTCGAGGGGCCGTAGGTGGAAAAATGGACCCCGATGAAATACTGGAAAAAATGATCACCCGGGCGGCGGGTGTCCGCCCTTTCGAAGACTGGGCCGATGTACTCTCAAACTACGCCGTTTGTCTCAATGCGATCGAGTCGAAAGTTAGCGCATCCGAACTGAACAGGTTGGTAAACGCGGGAGCTGACTTCTATCGCACATTGGCGCGTGCTGAGGCATACAGGACCAATGCGACAAAGCCGAGTTGAGCTATAGCGGATCGACGCGGCTCGCACGTCGTCATAAAACCGCTGTCAACGCCGAGTGCTTGTGCGGACACGTAAGGATTTACCCGATGGTGAGGATCGATTGGCACCCCGCGGCGGCAAGAGACGTCTTGCGCTTGGCGAGCGCTGACCAGCGTCGAGTTGTAGACGCGGTGGGGGAGGTAGGGTTGCGTGTAGAGCAGCAGCATGGATTGCTGTCGGACAAGGAGCCGCACACGATGACGGTGGGAGGCTACGTGATCCGCTTCGGTGTCGAAGGGGATGCGATAGACGTGCAAGGCATCAAGCTGCATCAGGAGTCGCCATGAAGGAGATCGGCCCCAAGATCCTGCACGTGGATGGTGTGCCCGCGTTTGTGGTGTTGCGATACGACGAGTACCAGCGTCTCCTTGAGCTGGCCTCCGCCTCGCCGGCTCGGCCTGCAGGAATGGTCGATCCTGTATTGGTAGGTATGCTGGCCAATGACGAGCTAACCACCCCTTCAACCGATCCGACCATGCTGCCAGCCATCGGTAAATGTGAGCGCCCGAGAATCCCGGCCGATGGACTGATCCCGCACGAAGTGGTCGTCGCCGCGGTACATAACCACTGGTCCCTCGCGCGCGCCTGGCGCGAGTACTTGGGCCTAAATCAGCTGTCTATGGCGCAACGAGTTGGGGTTAGCGTGTCGGCATATACGAATATGGAAACGGAGTTTTCCCGCCTGTCGCCGGCCAGCCGAGAACGGCTCGCGGACGCTTTAGGAATTGGGCTGGACCAGCTGGTCACGCGCAGACGGCGCCTGCGTCGGCAGGATTACGAATAGTCGCTGCGTCGCTTGATAGACCCACTCGCCCGGCTCAATGTCCAGAGGGCGGGCTTCGCTTCCCTTCGGACGCTTCCCCGATTTCTATTCCAACCCTGCTGTCGGGCAGCCTATACCGTTTGCCTGAAAGCCACGTCACCAGTTCGCCCGTGGCGAGCGTGCAGATGAACTGGGTATGCAGCGCGCCGCGGCGGCCGGGCGACCACCAAGCGGCGCTGCAGTCGGCATGTCGAATGGTCGGGCAGTTCGAGAACCACATCGGATAGGCGCTGCTCCGCCCATTGTGACAATTTGAAACGGTCGTATCTTTATGGCTGCGCATGACCCATAGTGCGTGCAGGGTAAATTTCCCTGGAAAATCTAGGACTTACATTGAAGATTGAAACTGGTGTTGTGAAGTGGTTCAACAACGACAAGGGCTTCGGCTTTATCATGCCGGAGTTGGGCGGTAAGGACCTCTTCGCTCATTACTCTGAGATTCAGGGTAGCGGGCACAAATCTCTCGAAGAGAACCAGCGCGTTTCGTTTGTCGCCGGCCAAGGACAGAAAGGTCCGCAGGCGACCATGATCAAACCGATTTAAGAACTGGCTGGCTTGCCTCAAGGCAAGCGGGCTGGCACCTAGCAAGTGGGGCCGAATCCTTTGAAACAGGGGATTCGGCCTTTTACGTTGGGCCGACAGAAAATCGTGCCAGCAGGCGTCACGCCATCGGGGTCGCGACCAGCTTGCCGGAGGGGAAGGGCACGAGGACCCACAGCCCGGTGATGTCCAGCGGCGCGCCGTCTGCGCGGGTGAATCGCGTGGCCACCGCCTTGCCGGAGCGCCAGTCGGGTTCGAAGATCGCGTCGGCCGGGATGACGCAGTGCTGCGCGAGGCGCCAGGCATTCCGAAAGGTGAAGGCGTTGGCGACGCGGTCGTCGCGCGCGTTGAAGGTGGACAGCTTCTACGCGCCGTCCAGAGCGTCCGGCCGTGTGGAACCAGAGATCAGACCCCAGCGGCCCGTCACGGCTTCGATGCCAGGCACGGCCTCGTCGCCGGAGTCATGCTCAGGCGGACGGCGGACAAATACGCCTTGGTATCGGGGCCACATATCGTACTTGCCGAGCATGCCCGGCCGGGTCACGCCGAATTTCTTGAGCAACAGCTCGGCGTCTTTCAGCGTCTGGTAACGGCTGCACATGTAGTCCGGTTCCTTGTCCCCAGAAAAAGGCCGACGCGCGCTATCACGTCGGCCTCATTCCCACGGTTGCGACCTACGGCGTCACGATGTTGAACCAAAACTCAAAGTTGTCCAGCGACGCGAACATGTCAGTGATCTTTTGCTGATCGCCACTGACCTTGACGTCTCCCTTTGCAAGCGCGTCCTTAAGAGTGGTCTCCTTGAGCATCATGCGATTGAGCGTGTCGCGACTGAGTGTCATGCTGGCCGTGGGTTCCTTGGCCTGCTTGCCTGCAGTGTGGTTCAGCACGCTGTTGACCATTTCCAGCTTGTACTTCTCGTTGGTATCGGTGAAGTCTAGGTTAAGCACGACGTGCTTGCCTGCGGACTTTTCGCGATTGAGCCGCACCGCGAAGTAGTCGAACAGCATGTCCAGCGTCATGGCGCGAACGGTGTCGGGGCTGGCCGTGTCCGGCACGGGCAGCTTCTGAACGCCTTCGCGCAATTCCTTCGCGCCGCTCAAGTAGAAGTTGCGCCACGGCCCGCTTTCGGCCTGATAGCCCATCTGCTCCAGGGCATCGGCCTGCAAGTTCTTCGCTTCCTGGTTGTCCGGCTCGGCAAAGACCGCATAGTTCACGACCTCGGCGACCCAGCGGTAGTCTCCCTTGCTGTAGTACTCGCGTGCCTTGGTCAGGATGGCGGGGACGCCGCCCATCATGTCCACGTAGCGCTTGGACGCCTCCTGGATCGGCAGGGTATGCAAGGTGGCCGGGTTGCCGTTGAACCACCCCAGATACAGCACGTAGGTCGCCCGCACGTTGTGGTTCAGGGCCCCGTAATAGCCGCGGTTCGAGAACTTGGTGGCGATGGCCTCGGGCAGCTTGACCTGTTCGGCGATTTCTTCCTTGTTGTAGCCCATGTTGGCCAGGCGCAGCGTCTCGTCGTTGATGTAGCGGTACATGTCCCGCTGCAGGCCCAGTTGCTCCTGAACCTCCTTCTTGCCCCACACCGGCCAGTGGTGCATGGCGTACATGACTTCGACGTCGTCCCCCCACAGGGCCAGCGCCTCGTTCAGGTACTTCGACCAAGCCAGCGGGTCGCGGATCTTGGCGCCTCGCAAAGAATAGGTGTTGTGCAGTGTGTGGGTCGAATCCTCGGCAGTGTTCAGCGCCTTCTTTTCCTTGATGTAGTACAGCATCTCGGCCGGCGCTTCGCTGCCAGGCGCGTACAGGAATTCGTACGTCAGTCCATCGATCGTGCGCGTTTCACCGGTCTTCTCGATAATGTCCGTGGGCGGGATGAGGGTGACCGTGCCGGCCGACGTCGTCGTGCCCAGGCCGGCACCCACTTGGCCTGTGGCGCTGGGCGGCAATAGGTTGCCGTACATATAGCTTGCGCGACGGCTCATCGCGGTGCCGGCCATAACGTTCTCCGCTACTGCATGCTCGAGGAACCCGAGCGGCGCGTAGATCTTTACCTTGCCGGCTTTGACCTCAGCCTCGTCCACTACACCGCGCACGCCACCGTAGTGATCCACGTGGCTGTGTGTATAAATCACCGCGACCACCGGCTTTTTCGGCCGGTGCTGGTAGTAGAGGTCCAATGCTGCCTTGGCGGTTTCGGTGGAAATGAGCGGATCCATGATCGTCAGGCCTTCCTTGCCTTCGACGATCGTCATGTTGGAGAGATCGAAGTTTCGGACCTGGTATATGCCGTCCGTGACCTGGAACAGGCCCGAAATGTTCAGCAGTTGCGATTGACGCCACAGGCTCGGATTAACTGTGTCCGGCGCGGGCGCGCCTTCCTTGATGAAGTCGTACTTCGTCGGATCCCAGACCAGGTTGCCCTGCTCGCCCTTGATCATGCCGGAGGGCAGGGGAGCGATGAACCCCTTGTGGGCAAGGTCGAATGACGTCTTGTCAGAAAAGGGCAATTCCTTCAGCAGTGCCGCGTTGGCATCCTTCGTGGCCTGTTCCGCCACCTTGGGCGTGTTCGCTGCCCAAGCCGGCTGCGCAATTGCCAGTGTTACTGCAGCCGCGATCGCGCGAACTCTCCAATACTCACTGCTTCTGACTCTGGTGGACCGTCTCCATGCTGCCGAAGAAGGCGAAAGGTTTTTCATACTGGAAATGAGCTTCATAACGACTTCTCTCCATGTACTAAGAAAGATCCACGCCAAAGGCGCGCACCAGGGAAAAAACAGAAGCGGGTAGCGCAGTAGTTCGAGATTTCCTGTGAAAAGGGCAGGGCGGAACGGGATGTCGATTGCCAGTGCCAGGGCAACGCCTGGACGCAGCGTTCGCGCGGGAGTGACGCCGGCCCGTTGTGCATGCACAACGAAAGACCTCAGCCCGTGTAGTGCGACTTTGCGATTCGCGTCATTTGTTCGATAGTCAAATAAATTCGGCCAAATGGCAAGGCGGCGGACGGTGCCGCAGTGGAGATCCAGCATGGTTCACCCGCGGACATTCAGGTCACGATATGCCGTTCGGCCGGCGTGGCATGGCTGGGCGTCGATCCTGGCCTTCCTCGTGGTAGCAGATGCAATGGCACAACCAACCGTTCGCTTGAGCCACGATGATTTGCAGAAGCGCGCCAATGGTGTGTTGGCTCTCATGTCCTTTTCCATAGTGCCGGACATAACGACCAGTTCCCTGTCCATCGGCAGTGCTGGCGCTTCTACGTCCGGCTCGACGGAATTTTTCATGACGCAGTTGGGAGGTGGTGACACGGTGTCCGACTCGGTACCGATCTACCTCGAGGGTGTGGTGGCCGCCAGCCGCTACGATCCTACCTTCATTGCGAGCCAAGGCGCTGAGCAACGTCGCATCCCGACCAAATGGAACAGTGTCTCGGCCACCGGCGGCATCGGTTGGGATTTCAAGCTGACCGATGAACTGAAACTGCGTCCGATTTTCAACTTTGCCCTGGGCAATGTCACCAGCGACCTGCGGGCGGCAAGCTGGTATGTGGGGCAGAGGACGGGCAGGGACGTGGACTTCCTGGATCGAGGATCCCTGAACGCCTATGGGCTTGGCGGGTCGCTGATGCTGGATTACGAGCATTACCGGCCGGGCTATGAGGTAGATGTGGAACTGCGCTATTCCGACATCAGGCTCAAGAGCTTCGACAGTTCCTCGGCGGTGCAGGGGAATGCGGTGGCGCAGTCTGCCAACTTGTGGGCGCGCTACCGGGCACCAACGGGGTTCATTCTGCTGCAGCGCCCGTTGCGCTACGTGCTTGAGCTGACGCATTCCGAGTTTTTGGGTGACCAGCGCGGCGCGCTTGGTTTTGATCGGCTTACCGCTCTCGGCGCCGGCCTGGAACTGGACTCGAGTGCCTATGACGTTTTCATCACGCGAACCCGCTTGGTCGGTCGATATGTGTTTGGCACGAATGTGTCCGGCTTCTCGGTTGGGCTTGCTGTCAGTTTCTGATTTTTATCCTGCCAAGAATAGTCGAGTGCCTGACGCGGCACGGTGGGGACTTTGTGGGGACATCGTGACCCGTCGATAACCACTGTTGCGCACGGTTTGCAGCGAGCGACAACGTAAGGTGTTGAAAAATATAAGGATCACCTTGACCGCTTTGCATGGGGTGCAAGGGGTCGCGAGTTCGAATCCCGCCGTCCCGACCAGTAGTCCCAAGGCCGTCAGTGAGAAATCACTGACGGCCTTTCTCATTTGCGGGCCTTAAGATTCCTGCATCTAGCCAGGTTCCCTAAATGGCGTGGTGTACGCGCGTTTCGTGGTGTGCGCGCGTCTCGTGATGCACGTACATTTCGTGCTGACCCTTTCTTCGCACCCTATAAAAACAGCAATGCGCCAGCCGCAACGGCTGTGGGCCCCAACGCACCCAGCAACAGTCCACCAACGCTGATCGTCTCGTCCGAGAATCCGCGTTTCAGCAGCGCCACGCCCGCAGGGTTCGGTGCGTTCGCGATAACCGTCAGGCCGCCGCCCGCAACCGCGCCCGACACGAGCATGTACTTCGATTCGTCGGATATGCCATCGATCAACGAACCCAGGTAGGTCAACGCGGCATTGTCGGTGATCGCGGTGAGCGACAGAGATCCGAAGAACAACGCGAGCGGTTCCAGGCTCGAGACGATGGGCTGCAGCCACCAGGCCTGCATGCCTCCCAGGATGACCAGCCCAGCCAGGAAGAACCCAACGAGCAACGCTTCTTTGATGATCAGCGGATTCTGATGCCGTTCGTATGCCTGGGTGTAACCCAGGAACAGCAGGAAGAGGCCGAGGAACGCGACAGGGTGGTGCGCCAGTGCCACGACCGCCGCCAGCACTGCCAGATGGACCAGAACAACCGAGAGCGGCACGGGTGGCCTTTCCGACCGGCCTACGCTTTCAGTCGGCAATTGCAGCAGATACTTGCGCATCATGAGTGTCGCAACGGTCGCGTTCACGATGACGGCAATCGCGGCTTTCCAGCCGAAGGTTGCCAGCATGAAGGCGGAATCCCATTGCCAGGTTGCGGCAACCATCAAGACGGGAGGGGCGGCATAGGCCGTCAAGGTTCCTCCGATCGAGATGTTGACGAACAGCACGCCAAGCGCGAAGTACTTGGGAACAGCCGGGATTGCCGGCCGGAACAGTTGCGGCGCCAGCATCAGGGCAGCGATGGTCATGGCGGCCGGTTCCGTGATCAGCGATCCCATCAGCGGTACCGCGGCCAGGCCCAACCACGCCGTCGCGACGGAGGTGTGGAAGGGCACTTTCCTGGCAATGAGGTTGACTGCGGCCATGACAGTCTGGAGTACCGGGCGGGACGCCGCCACTACCATGACGACAAATACAAACAGCGGTTCGGTGTAATTGCGAGACTCGGCGTACGCGAGCGCTTCTGCGCCGCCGGCGGCCATCGCCATGACGATAAGCAGCACAAACGCCCAAAAGCCGAAGACGATTTCGACTTCGCCAAGAAGATGGAACAAACCGGCGTGGCGAGGGTAGCGGTGCGATAGCCGCTCGAACTGCTTGACGGAGAAAGTGTGGATCAGCGCCAGCGCAAAAAGGATGGCGGCTGCAATGTCGAGGGCGTGGGTGGTGCTGGTCTGCATGGACGTAGGGGTTCCGCGCGGCGGCCCGACCAGCGCTTTGACCTGCCAGCGCGAAGGAAGACGCCTGACACCCAGTCAGGCAGTGTATCACTGAAGGGACCGGACAGTGCAATTCGAGGGGGCGATATTGAACCTCACGGACCTCCAGTCCGACCGCCGCCGTGCTCATCAATCGAACACATCAATCAGCACATCCGCGACTACAGCCGTCGCAATGGCAACAAGGACAAGATCCGAGCCGGCGATTCGCCATTCGTACCCGGGATAGGCGGGGAGGCGAGCGAGCATTGGGCCGGGGACCATTTTTTTCGCGATACCTGGAGGCAGGGGCTTTCCGCGTGCGAGGTTTTTGCGGATGCCCGGCGGCAGTTGGCTGTAGCCCGACAAACCGTACTCATGTGCGTAAGTTCTGGCGGTTGAGACCGTGATGCCTGCAAAGCGCAGCGTGACGCTGGAACTATCGGAATTGCCGGTTTTGCCGTTTGGTCCGCCGCCGCTGCCGGAATAGCCTTTTCCAGCGCCGTTGCCGTTGTTATTGTTTTTTCCGCCGCCCTTGTTTTGCCCCTGTCCCTGGCTCTGGCCTGGGTTGTCGGGTTTGCCTTTGCCCTCTGGCGGCGCGGCGAATGCGCCGGTGTTCAAAAAAATACAGGAAATGGCTGCAATAAATACCGGCTTGACCCTGAATGTCATGAATCGCTCCTACTCAGCCTGAGGCTGGCAGGCCGATTCTAGGGCGGGCAAACATTTTTAGGGTTTGCGGACCTGATCATTTGTAAGCGACTGCGTGCGCAGGGGGGAAGGGGCCGCAACGGCGAGAGGGAGGGAGTGTGCGTAACCGCCCTCTGCTTGATCGAAAGACAATCACGCCGCTGCGGTGTCAGTTCCGTAGCAAACCGCGTTCCCGACGACGGCGGACGCACTGCCCGCGGCCACGTCTTTAATCGAACGACTGCTGTATCAACCGGCGGCGGTGCAGTTCAGCGAGGCGGGCTTCAGTTTCTTCGCGCCAGCCTGCTTCCCAGGAGGCCAGCCTGGCGCGCCATATCGGTAGCGATTCGCCCGTATGGCCTGGCATGTTGGCTTCTTTCATGAGGGGGCAAGCGGAAAGCGGCACGCCATATCGGGCGGCTTCCTGGCCGGCTTTGTGGACGGGGTCATCCATTTTGCGCCTCCTGCAGGGAAAGGTCCTAAGCCGAAAGATGAGCGCGATCAGGATTCGTGTCCAGAAAAGTTACGCGAAGAAATAGCGGGATGGATCAGACATGCGCCAACGTCCCCGCATCGCCAATACACAGCGCCCCGTTTCCCGGGGCGCCTTTTCACTTCATCAAATGACCAGCAGCGACATGGCGCGCGGCACAAAACGTGTCCGGATGCCGGGTGGGGCCTGGCCGCCGCCGGTGGCTTCCATCCATCCGGCTTCCCAGGCCTCGACCTTGCCGCGCCATTGCGAAATCGATTCGCCGGTGTGACCCGGCATGGCGGCGGCACGGTAATACGGGCAGTCCCACAAGCTCAATCCGTCGCGGGCCGCTTGAGCGCCCAGCTTTTGGATGTCTTCGCGTTGCATGGCAATACTCTCCAAAAGTAGATGCACGGGACGCAAAGTATTCCGCAGGCATCTGCGATTTTCAATAGTCTGGGCGCATCAACCGAGGCGGTGCGGGTGTCATGCGGGCCGCGCACGTGATCGACCACGGACACCCCGCGCCTCGTCTGTTATGCGCGCAATTTCTCGGCTCTGTGCCTTTCGCGACCGCCTTGCGGCACGCACAATTTCTGCTTCCCGCCGGCTTCAGGCGGATCTTGAGGATGCTTGGATGCGCTACCGCTATGTCACCGCCGATGTGTTCACCGGCCACGCCTATCAAGGCAATCCGCTGGCTGTTGTATTGGACGCGCAGGGGCTGGACACGCGCCAGATGCAGATGATCGCGCGCGAGTTCAATTATTCGGAAACCAGCTTCGTGATGCCGCCGCAAGACCGCGCCCACACGGCGCGTGTGCGCATCTTCACGCCGGATCGCGAGGTGCCGTTTGCCGGTCACCCGAATGTCGGCACGGCCGTCGTGCTGGCGCGCGAGCAGATCGCGGCAGGGCTGTCTGCGCCGCAAGCCTTCGTATTTGAAGAAGAAGCCGGCTTGGTGCGGATTGCGTTGGCGTACGGCGAAGACGGGCTGCAGGGCGCGGAGCTGCGCGCGCCGCAGCCGTTGTCGTGCGGCCGCGAGGCGCCGTTGGATGCGGTGGCAAGCGCGCTGCGGTTGGATATTGCGGACATTGACGTGTCGACGCACGCACCGATGGTGGCGTCGGTGGGCCTGCCGTTTCTGGTGGTGCAGCTTGCCAACCGCGACGCTTTGCGGCGCGCGGTGCCGGATTTGGGCGGATACGCGGCCCTGATGCCGCAGCTTGGCGCAAAGTCCATCTATGTCTACACCACCGACACGGCGGGCGAGGCGATGGACGCGCCCACCGATATCCAGGCGCGCATGCTCACCGGCCGGATGACCGAAGATCCCGCCACGGGTAGCGCGACAGCCGCGGTCACGGCGCTGCGGGCATCGCTGGCGGGCAAAGGCGTTCTGCGGTTGCGGGTGGGGCAGGGCGTGGACATGGGGCGCGCAAGCTTGCTGCTGGCGCATGCCGAACCGCGCGAGGACGGCGTATGGGCCAGCGTGGCGGGGCAGGCCGTCGTGGTGATGGAGGGCACTCTGCCTGCACCCGCGGCGGACTGACGGCGATGCGCGTTGCTGGCGGAAGACGGCCTCGTGTATGCTGCTGCACATGAACACTTCGCATATCGCTGCCGCAACGCGCGCAGATTTTCGACGAATCACTCGACGTCTACGTTGAGTGGCCAGCCGTGTTCGGGCGCCGATTTTCCGGCGCTTATTTCAGAAGGCCACGATACCCCTCGTGGCTTTTTTGTTTGCCGTATTTCCCCCGCCGAGGCGTGTCGCAAGGCCTTCATTCTTTCATCACAAGGAATGAAGCATGTCTCATCAAGACCTCGCCATCCGGCCTTTTCATCCGACCGACGAGACGGCGCTTATCGCGCTGTGGCACGCCTGCGGGCTGACGCGTCCGTGGAACGATCCGCGCAAGGACATCGCGCGCAAGTTGACGGTGCAGTCGGATCTGTTTCTGGTAGGCGTGCTGGACGGCGAGATCGTGGCGACGCTGATGGGCGGCTACGACGGTCACCGCGGCTGGATCAACTATCTGGCCGTGTCGCCCGAGCATCGGCGGCGTCAGTTCGCCACGGCGCTGATGCGGGCTGTGGAGCGCAAGCTGCTGGAGATGGGGTGTCCGAAAATCAATCTGCTGATCCGTTCGGACAACATCGCGGTAAAGCGCTTCTACGACAGCCTGGGGTTTCAGGAGGACGCGGTGATCAGCATGGGCAAGCGCTTGATTCCGGATCTTTGAAGATGGCGGGTACGAAATACCCGCCTCGAATCATCGGTTTTAAATCGCCTGCGTCAAATACACGGCTTCACGTCCGACGATCGGCATGCGCGTGGGCATGAAGATCGTGCACGCATCGCACGGGGAGCGGATTTCTTCCGTGCCGTTCATGGCAATCAGCTCGCCCTTGTCGAAGGTCTCGAAGCCGATCACGGGTCGCGTGAAGGTGAAGTCTTCGGACTTCACCATGTGGACCTCCAGCAGGCGATAGCGTTGCGGGGTGGGCGGGGGCGGCGTGCCGGCCGGGGTGTCGATGAGACCCAGATGCGCCAGGAAGCGCAGGGTGACGTCGGTGGCGAGGTCGGCGGCGGAGCGGGCGAAATGCTGGCCGCATTCGACGACGAGCGCGCCGCCACTGTTCGACAGCGGGTCACCGTGATGGCCGTAGCCCATGACGCCGGTGCCCGGAAACTTGTCTTGCGGCATGACCAGATGGACCTGCGGTGATCCGACAGCCGCGGCCAGCGCGGTGTTGCGGTCCATCTCGTTGTAGACCCAGAACGGTTGCACGGGCGCGCGCGTGGAATGGATGTCCAGCACGAAGTCGGCGGCATCCAGGATGGGGCGCATTTCGCGGGCACGGCGCAGTTCGGGGCTGTCCTCCGCGCCGTCGAGCATGGCGGCGGACCAGATGCGATTCAGGTTGTGGACGAGCTGGCGGTTGTCGTAGGGCCGGTCGATGTCGAAGGCCTCGTAGGCCTCGACGTGGGCAAAGCTGACCGTCAGTGTGCCGATCTTCGGGCGCACGCCCGTGTCCAGCAGATGGGTGGCGGCCACCATGCCACAGATCTCGTTGCCGTGCGTGATGGCGTTGATGAGCACGTGCGGCCCAGGCTTGCCGGATTCAAAGCGGTGCACATAGGGAATGCCGGTGTTGCCCTCGCGGTAGGCAGAGAGGTCACGCGGCAGGACTTCCAGCGGAGCGGTATCAGGTTCGAAGGCAGGTGTGGTCATGAGAGTTGGTTGAAGGTGGATGTTGAAGACAAGGCGGGAAAACAGCGTTTTTGATCGCATTTTTGCGATCTTCAAGATGCCTCAGCACTAGGAGGATTAGTACGTTTTTACCCCTAAAAAACTTCGCTTTCCAAGGCTTTTTCTTTGGGGCATATTGCGGCCGGGCAGTCGAATTCATAGGTGCAGCATGAGTGGGTGGCCACAGCGTCATATCAATGGTTTTCAAGTGCAGTGCGAAGTCGTGGACTTGAATACCGGCGTGTTGGCTATTGAAATACTTGTGAGCCGCAACGGCAACGAGACCGTTGCGCGGCGCTGGTCACTGCCCCGCTTCGTGACCTTCAACGACCCCGTCAGTGCACGGCGCCATGCCGAACTGGTGCTCTCCGGCATCCTGTCCGTGGACGAGTACACCGGTGAACCTCGCTACGGAATTCTCTAGCGCTCGCTAGTGTTTTGTTTCGTTTATCACATTCGTCTGACTTGTCGGATCTGGAATGCCCGGTACAGTTGTCCCTGTATGACAACAAAAGGAGAGCTCCATGTTCGACACTTTTCCTGTTCTGCGCCGCACCGGCATGGCGATCGCGATTGGCGCCGCCGGTCTCGTTTTTGCGGGTTGCACGACGACCACGCCCAGCAAGTCGCCGGCCGCCTCGACGTCCGAGCAGCGGCAGTCGATGAACAGCGCGGCCAACGCGACCCTCGCCAAGCTTTATGAAGCCGCTCCCCAGTCCAAGGATCTGGTGGCGCGCGCCAAGGGCGTGCTGGTGTTTCCGGACGTGCTGAGCGGCAGCTTCATCGTGGGCGCCGAACATGGCAAGGGCGTGCTGCGCGTGGGCGGGCAGAATGCCGGCTACTACAGCACGACCGCGGGCTCGATCGGCTTCCAGGCCGGCGCGCAATCGAAGGCGATGATCCTGCTGTTCATGACGGATGACGCCTTGAACAAGTTCCGCAACAGCAGCGGCTGGACCGTTGGCGCGGACGCCACGGTGGCGGTGGTCAACATCGGCGCCAATGGCCGCATCGACACCAACACGGCTCAGCAGCCGGTGGTGGGCTTCGTGATGAACAACGGTGGCCTGATGGCGGGCGTGTCGCTCGCGGGCACGAAGATCTCGAAGCTCGATCGCTGATCGGGCAAGCGCCCAGTCAAAACGCCGCGGATTCTTCCGCGGCGTTTTGTTTTATGCGGGGCAGGTCGGACCCGCCCCGCGAGGTGTGCCGGCCGTTCAGCCGATCACGTTGTCGCTGTTGTTGCGCAGGGCTGCTTCGCGCTCGATCTCGGCTTGCTCGATGTGCGGATCCAGCCCGCGCCAGCGCAGGATGTGGCCGCGCTCTTCTTCGGGCTCCCAGCCCAACATGCCATAGCGCGTGATTTCGGTTTCGCCGCTGGCGAACTCCACTTCAAAGTAACCCTGACGATCGGGTAGCGAATTGCCGGGGAACCATTCGGTTTCGGGCATGGTTTGCTCCTTGCTAAGCGATGGGAGGGATGCTGACGCCGATCAGGAAAAGCCGACGTCATGCGTTTTCATTGTGGGCCGGCCCCCGCAATCCCGCAAGCGCCGGATGGATACGAAATGCGGCGTCAGGCAAGCGGCACGGCGGTGGTGTAGAGCACCTGCTTGAGGGCAAAGCTGGAACGGATGCTTGCCACGCCGGGGATGCGGGTGATGTGTTCGACGATCAAACGTTCCAGCGCATCGACATCCGGCACGAGCGCACGGATCAGGTAGTCGGCGTCGCCGGACATCAGGTAGCACTCCATGATTTCGGGCAGCACCGCGATCTCGCGTTCAAACACGTCGAGTGCGGCCTTGCGCTGCTTGTCCAGCGAGATCTGGATGAAGACGTTGACCTTCAGACCCAATTTGCGCGCATTCAGCAGCGTGACGCGCCGATCGATGAGGCCTTCGGTTTCCAGTCGCCGCACGCGCGCCAGGCACGGCGAAGCAGACAGGTTGACGCGCGCGGCCAGCTCAACGTTGGTGAGCCGGGCGTCGCGTTGAAGTTCATTCAGGATGCGGATGTCGGTGGCATCCAGGTTGATTTCCGGCATAAGTGACCTTCAAGCGGCAGGTTGGCAGTGCATCTGTGCTGAGTATGCCGGTTATTGGCGCAGAAAGCGGTCAAAAATGCTGGGGTTTACCCTATAGACTGTTCCATCCTTCGGTCATAGGGCCGAAATGCAGAATAATTAGCGGCAGAGCAGGGTAGTAATGAGTCAGCACGGCAGTCTTCGCAAGTTCCTCCCGCTCGCGGGTGCGGTCGCCATTTGGGGCGGAAACTGGCCCGTCATGAAGCTGGGCCTGGCGCACATGAGTCCGTTGTGGCTTGCCGCCAGCCGATTCGGCTCCGCCGCGCTGATCAGCGTGCTGGTGCTCGCGGCGCTGGGTCGCTTGCGTTTGCCCTCGCGTCAGGAATGGCCGCTGGTGGCGGGCGTGGCCTTGCTGCAGATGGGCGCATTCACGGCGTTGGCGCTTTGGGCCCTGCAATACGTGGCGCCTGGCCGCGCCTCAGTCATTGCCTATGCGACATCCATCTGGGTGATTCCCTTGTCATCGATGATCTTGAAGGAACGCCTCTCGATGGGCCAATGGCTGGCGACGGCGCTCAGCTACGCCGGCATCGGCGTCATCGTCGCGCCCGCATTCAGCCCGTGGCAGGCGCATACCGTCATCGGTCTCGTGATGCTGTTGGGCGCGTCGTTTGCCTGGGCCTGCAACATCATCCAGTTGCGCGCCAATCGCCATGTGCGGCTGGGCGCGGACATGATTCCCTGGCAAACCGCGATGGCCACGATCCCGCTGGCCGCGCTGGCATGGCTGCGCGACGGCGCGCCGACCTTTCTGGGCGATGCGCAGGCCTGGCCGCTGATCCTGTACACCGGACCGCTTGCCACGGCGCTGACGTTCATCGTCGTGCTGGGCATGACGCAGAAACTGCCGCCCGCCGCGACGTCCATCGCAATGCTGTGCGTGCCGGTGATCGGTTTGATCGTGTCGTCCGTCGTGTTCCACGAACGCATCTCGGCAGACCTGGCGCTCGGACTTGCGCTGATCGCCGCCAGCGTCGCGGCTTCCGCGTTGGCCACGCGCCTGCGGCGGCCGCTCGCGCTGCGTCCATCCTAGAACGCACTAGAATGGCGTGCGCCGGAAATGGTCCCGGCCGGTGATGCGGAACGCGCTGCAGATATGGACTCGTTATACGTAGTGGTCGTGTTGGGGGCGATGGCCGCGGGCTTTGTGCAAGGCCTGTCGGGCTTTGGCTTCGGCATGGTGGCCATGTCGTTCTGGGCCTGGACCGTGGACCCGCGGCTTGCTGCGGCGATGGCCGTGTTCGGCGCATTGACCGGGCAGTTGCTGGCGGCTTTCACCGTGCGCCGCGGCTTTGCCATGGCGCATCTGCTGCCGTTCGTTGTCGGCGGATTGCTCGGCATTCCGCTCGGCGTGAAAGTGTTGCCGCATCTGGACCCCGTGGTGTTCAAGGCCTTCATCGGCGGACTGCTCGCCATCTGGTGTCCGATCATGCTGTTTGCCGCGCGCATGCCGCGCATCACGGTGGGGGGCAAGGTGGCCGATGGCGTGGCCGGCGCGATCGGCGGCGTCATGGGCGGGTTGGGCGGTTTCACCGGCGTGATTCCTACGTTGTGGTGCACCTTGCGCGGCTTTGATCGCGACGTGCAGCGCGCGGTGATCCAGAACTTCAACCTGTCGATGCTGGCGGTGACGATGGCCAGTTATGTGCTGACCGGTGTCGTCACGCGCGACATGTTGCCGCTGTTTGCATTGATCGTGCCCGCAATGCTTGTGCCGACGATCTGGGGCACGCGCGTCTATGTATGCATCAGCGATGTCGCGTTTCGCCGGGTGGTGCTGGGCTTGTTGACGATATCCGGCATCGCGTTGCTTGCGTCGTCAGTGCCCCGCCTGCTTGCCTGAGTGCCTCCGCCTGAGGGGCGGAAAGGGCTTGACGGCCGTGCTATTGTTGACAAATTCAAGAGAGAATCACGCATGGCATTGCATCGTTTCGAAAAGGGCGAACTGGGACATTGGCTACGCGTCGTGGCCGACAACAACGAGCCCGGCGCGGTCCAGACCGAAGTGCCCGCGCATGTCGCGCAGGCGCTGGAAACCTTGCGCTGCATTGAATCCGGCGCCGATGGCCGCTGGGTCATCACCGACAAGG
This sequence comes from Achromobacter sp. GQ309, assembly GCF_059759315.1. Lineage (NCBI taxonomy): Bacteria > Pseudomonadati > Pseudomonadota > Betaproteobacteria > Burkholderiales > Alcaligenaceae > Achromobacter > Achromobacter sp. GQ309. The sequence goes on along the minus strand of NZ_JCAXDP010000007.1, from coordinate 138,294 downwards.
GCAGGCTCTCGCTGCGCATGGAAGAGCCGGGCGCCATCCATTTGCGCTAAGCCATTTGCGGTCTTCGCGGCGGTAAGACAATCGTCCGATTACGCAGTTCACCATATCCGTCATTTGAACAGCCGCAGGCAAAGTACTGCATGGTTGCGAATGTTTTCGCAGTATTTCGTGCTGGATGCCATCCCTACAGTGCGGCAAGGCATATCCTGAGACGGAATGTGGGAATTGACATCTTTCGGACGTATTCCACCCTGCGTCCGACCAGTAAGATGAACTTTGCGTGACGGATGCAGGTCTATTGTCTTGCGCGGGTAATTTTGTCCTGTCGCACGTCACGCGTGGTTCGCGCGTTTAGGTAACCGACTGGGAGGTAGCACATGCAGCATCGTGACCAGGAAGTACTGATCGACGTTTCCACAGCGGCCATGGATACCGGCGGATATGGCGTATTGCTGACGGTTACGGCTGAGGGCGGCACCGAAGTGGATGCCGCGTTTTCCCACTTGGGCAACTGCGCTTCGTTGGACGAAGCACGTGATCGCGCGGAAATCTTCGCGCAAAACTGGGTAGAGGAAAATATCTTCCGATAGGGCTTGCACCCTGGACGGAGCTGATCGGCACGACCGGTCTGTGTGTGCATGAGCACGTGGCGCATACCTTCGAGATGGCGACGACGATTTCGGTTATCGTTGCTGCTCCAAAACCTGGGGCCCTCGTCGGGTATGCGTCGTTCCAAGATGACTGCCGCACAGACCAATTCCTTTCTAGCGGATGATATCCGCGCGCTGCGGGCGCATTTTGATTCGGTCGTGTTGCCCATGTGGTTGGGCCGCGGTTTCAACGAAACGCTCGGCCTGCCTTACGAATCTCTGAATTCCGCCAGCGGTGAACCGTTGCCAGCAACGCGTTATCGCGCGATGGCTTGCGCGCGCCAGTTGTATGTTTTTGCGCAGGTTCCGGGCGAGGCGGCCGCGCAGCATGCGGACCGGTTGTTCGAATCCCTGCGCCGCGTGTTCCAGGATGAGCACGGTGGTTGGCGATACAGCGTCGATGCGGCGGGTCAGGCGCTGGACGATACGCAGGACCTGTACACGCACGCGTTCATCGTGCTGGCCGCTTCCGCCTATTTCCGGCGTAGCCGCAACGCGCAGGCGCGCAAGCTGATGCTGGCCACGGCGCGCACGATCGAGGCGCGTTTCAAGACCACAGATTCGCTGTATCACGCGGCGCTCAGCGCGGACTTCGCACAGCCGCTGAAACCGCCGGCGCAAAATCCGATGATGCATCTGACCGAAGCCTATCTGGCGGCGGCGCAGGTTGCCGAACCCGCCTGGTTTGCGCAGCATTTGCGCGAACTCGCGCAAGGCATCAGCCAGTTCTTCGTGCATGCGCCGACGCAATGCGTATCAGAGGCGTTGCAGGGCAGTGCTGCAAACCGGCTGGAGCCCGGCCATCAATTCGAATGGCTGTCTCTCGTGCACGAATCGGCGCAGGTGTTCGAAGGTCTGGACCTTGTAGAGTCCCTGCCGCGCGCCGTGCAGTGGTCGCGTGATCATGGCGTCGATGCCGCGGGCGTGATCGCCTCGCTGTACGAGTCCGGCAAGGTTGCAGACGATACCCGCCGAATCTGGGCCCAGACGGAGTACCTCAGGGCGTTGGCGGTGATGGGCGATCTACCCGCGTTGCAACCGGCGCTGGCAAATTTCCGCAGCCGCTTCCTGCACCCCACAGGCTGGTACGAATGCCTGGATACTAACGGAAACGTGACGCGGCCCGATATGCCCTCCACATCCCCTTATCACCTGGCAACATGTTTGACGGCGTTACAAAACGTTGTTTGCTAATCACGTTAACAATTTAGTTCTCCCTATGAAGGCGATTTAATAGAAAGACATTGGTGAAATCCCTTACAATTTGCTAACACTGTTTGTGGGGAAGCATCAATGAGCGTTATGTGTTTGGCTTGCCAACGCATTAATCCAGGACTTGCAGGCGTAGCGCCGCATTCGCACCTGGGACATCAAGGATTTACCAACCCAACGCAGAAAGGCCGGGAGGAAAGCCGCGAAGATCACTTCCGCTGCCTGAATTGCGGCGCGAAATGGCTGCGCGAGACCGACAAATGGGGCGTGGACCTGGGCTTCAAGCTCGCGCCCTGATCGGAATTCACCGGCACTCGTACGACACGGGCCCCTTCATGAGGCCCGTTGCTTTTGGGGCGGAATTCGCGTGCGGAAAGGTAAGGACGATAGCCGGCGCGGCGCGATGCGCGGGGCGTTCAGCAAGGGGCGCGTGCCGCCATGACATCGGGATCGCGGCTGGCGGTTTCCAGCAGCCATTGGCGGAAACAGGCGAGGGCGTAGTGATCGCGCCGCTGTGCGGGAGCGCACAGGTGATAACCGCGGTCGATGCGGATGACCAGTTCTGGAAAGGGCGCGGCGACCCGGCCCGCCTGCAGTTCGTCCCGGACCAGGCAGCGTTGCAGCACCGCGATGCCCATGTCGGCCATCACCGCGCGTATCAGGATCGATACCTGATCAAACCCGTTCGACAGCGCGACGCTGCCGCGCGCCACGCCAGCCGCACTGAACCATTGCGACCAGTTTTCCTGGCCGTTGGTATGAAACAGCAGCGGCTCGCCGAGCAACCCCTGCGGCGTGCTCCACAGACCTTGGGCGTGACGTTTCGCCAGTCGCTCCGGATGGCAGATCACCACCATCTCGCGACCGATGACGTAGTCCGCGTGCCAGTTGGGCCACTGCGCCGGCGTGCCAGACAGGATGCTGGCATCCGGCGTGGCGCCGGAAAAGTCTTCGTTGCGGCGGTAAGCCGAAAAGCCGAGCTGGATGTCGGGGTGGCGCTGGTGGAAGTCCGGCAGGCGCGGCACAAGCCACGCGCTGGCCAGCGTCGGAACAGAAGAAAGCGTCAAGCGCAGCCGCCGGTCGTCGGCGCGTAACTCCGTGCTGAGCGTTTCGATCGCCTGCAGCGGCGCCCGCGCGCCATCATAGAGCTTGCGGCCGGTGTCGGTCAGCGTGAGGCCGTGCGCATTCCTGTGCATGAGAGGCTGGCCGAAGTGCGCCTCCAGGCGCGAGATGGCACGGCTGATGGCACCCTGCGTGACGCACAGCACTTGCGCAGCCTGAGTGAAGCTGCCCAGCCTGGCCGCCGTCACGAAGGCATGCAGCTCGGACATCGACGGCGAATGCAGACGCATCTAGCATGACCTTTGGTAATGAAGGAGTGCAATATAGTCGTTTGAAAGGGGATCGTAAAGTTTGGACACTGGCGGCCTTCAGAACAACAACCCAGGAGTCGCCTCATGTCCCGCCGTCTTTTTGGCCGGTCCGCGCGCTTTGCGCTCGCCGGCATGTTTGCCACGTTGTCCTTCTGCGGCGTCACGCATGCCGCCGACTATCCCGCGCGTCCGATCAAGCTGGTGGTGCCGTTCGCGGCGGGCGGTTCGACGGACATCGTGGCCCGCCTGGTGGCTGAGTACGCAGGGCGGGATCTGAAGCAGACCATCGTGGTGGAGAACAAAGCTGGCGCTGGCGGATCGCTGGGCATGGAACAGGTGGCGCGGTCGACGCCGGACGGGTACACCATCGGCATGGCGACCATGAGCACGCACGGGTCGAATCCGGCCGTGTTCCGCAAGATGAACTATGACCCCGTCAAGGACTTCGTGCCGGTGGCCAATGTGCTGGCCGTGCCCAGCATCTTTGCGATCAATCCGAACATTCCGGCAAGGAACATGGCCGAATTCGTGGCGCTGGCCAAAGGCGCGCCCGAGCGTTACAGCTTCGCGTCGCCGGGCGTGGGCTCGCTGGGACACGTGAACATCGAGAACTTCATGATGCTGTCCGGCATCAAGTTGCTGCACGTGCCTTATCGGGGCGCGGGCCCGGCGCTGAACGACGTGATGGGCGGGCAAGTGGATGCGATCACGGACAATCTGTCGTCGACGTTGCCGCAGGTGCTGGGCGGCAAGCTGCGTCCGCTGGCCGTGCTAGGCGCCGAACGTTCGCCCTTGCTGCCCGACGTGCCCACGTATATCGAACTTGGCTATCCCGACATGGGCACGGGCGGCTGGTTTGGTCTGGTGGCGCCCGCCGGCACTCCGCAAGCGGTGGTGGAGCGTCTGAACAAGGCCGTTCGCGTGGCGATGGAAAACCCGGAATTCCGCAAGAAGGCCGAAGACGTGGGTGGTACGCTGATGCCCACGACGCCGCAAGAATTCCAGGTGCAGATCGACCAGGCGTTGGCCCGTTATGCAAAAGTGGCCAAGACCGCCAACATCCAGGCTGATTGACGATGACGACCGCCGACTTCCCCGCTGTTTCCGTTCATGAACCCATCGGGCCCGCGTTGCCGTTGGTCTGTGATTCGCCGCATAGCGGCGAGCGTTATCCCGACGATTTCGGGGCCGCGGCCACGCTGGCGCAATTGCGCCAGGGCGAGGACACGCACGTGGACGCGTTGTGGTCGGCGGCGCCCGCACTGGGCGCCACGCTGGTGGCTGCCAATTTTCCGCGCGTCTACATCGACCCGAATCGCACGTTGCAGGATCTGGATCCGGAACTGCTGGCCGAGCCCTGGCCCGAGCCGCTGGATCCTGGCGAGAAGACGCGGCTGGGCAAGGGACTGATCTGGCGGCGCATGGACAAGGCCACGCCGATCTATGACCGCAAGCTGACGCTGGCGCAGGTGCGCCATCGGATCCAGGCGTACTACGAGCCTTATCACGCGGCGCTGGCCAAGGCGATCCGGCACGTCGAGGAACGTTTTGGCGCCGTGTGGCACCTCAATCTGCATTCGATGCCGAACGATGCCTACGAGCGGCTTGGACGTCACAGCGAGCATCCCCTTGCGGACTTCGTGCTGGGCGATCGGGACGGCACGACGTGCGAGCCGGAGTTCATTGCATTGATTGAGACGGCGCTGCGCGACAAAGGCTATACCGTGGCGCGCAACGATCCGTACAAGGGCGTGCAACTCATCGCGCAGATCGGCCAGCCAGCGTTGAACCGGCACAGCCTGCAAGTCGAGATCCGGCGTCCGCTTTACATGGACGAGGCGACGCGCGAACGCAATGCCGGCTTCGATTTGCTGCGCGCCGATCTGTCGCACGTGTTGGAACAGGTGGCGGCCTTCGTACGGGTACGCGCACAGGCGATCGCGTCGACAAAATAGAGTCGCTTGCATAACGGTGCGCGGACCGGCATTTTGCGGACGTGGCTCCCTTAAGTTTCCTTGCCGCAGGCCGTTGTGCAACGTGTCGGTGCGCTTGCATGAATGCGCTCAAGGAAACCGCAATGTCCGAGAAGATCATCAATGGATTTTCAGTGGTCGCGTATGCGACCCAGCCCGAGGGGCGCATCCCGCCGCGTGCGTTTCTGGAGACGCGGCGTCTGCCTGTAAAGGCCGCCGCGCCTGCGAACACTTCCGTAACTGCGACGACCGCCGAAGACGCGGATCCCACCGCGGAGCAGGCCGCGCCGGAACCCGAAAGCCTGGCGTTCGAGATTTTCGTGAGCCGGCGTTTTCGCAGCACGATCGAAGCGATGTCGGCTGCACGCAACGCGCTGGACCGCGTGAAATCCGTTGATGCGGACGGCGTTCCGGAGCCGTTGCCGGAGTAGCTGCACGGGGCGTTTCTCCGTCGTTGCACGAGCCAATTTGCACGCGCCGGGAGCCCGCTCCCATATTGTTATCCCGACTTTGTATTTGTCTAACGCCTGTGCCCAGGCCGATGATGCCCCCTGGCAATCGTCGCCATTCTGGGTCTCTCAAAAGGAAGGTTGATGAATACGAAAGTCCATTCGGGCGCCGCTTCGGCGCACGGGATTTCTCGCCGCGCGCTGTTGCGCGCGGCCGGTGCTGCGGGCTTGGCCGCGCCGCTGGGCATGCTGGGCTCGCGCGTGCTGGCGGCCAATGCCGCGCCGCGCACGTTCAAGATCGCGTGGAGCCAGACCGCGGTGTGCCAGTCGCCGGTGTCGGTGGCGCTGGAGCGCGGCTTCTTCGATAAATACAACCTCAAGGTCGAACGCATCAATTTCAGCGGGTCCACGGACCAGTTGCTGGAAGCGATCGCGACGGGTCACGCCGATGGCGGCATCGGCATGGCGCTGCGCTGGCTCAAGCCGCTGGAGCAGGGCTTTGACGTGAAGCTGGCGGTGGGCACGCACGGCGGCTGCATGCGGTTGCTGACGGCAGAGGATTCGCCCATCAAGTCCGTGAACGATCTGAAGGGACGCCGCGTGGCCGTGTCCGATCAGGCCAGCCCCGTGAAGAATTTCTTTGCGATCCGCGTGGCGCAACTGGGGATTGATCCGGAGTCGGTGGATTGGCGCCAGTATCCGCAGGACCTGTTTGGCGAGGTGCTGAGAAAGGGCGAGGTCGATGCGATCGCGGGCGATGATCCGCTGATCTACACGCTGCGCGAGGACAATAAGCTGCGCGAGATCGCCACCAACATCGAGGGAGATTACGAGAACCGCACCTGCTGCGTGCTGGGCCTGCGCGGGGACCTGGTCCGCAAGGATCCCGAGTCGGCGGCGGCGATCACGCGTGCGGTGATCGATGCGCAGCGCTGGACGGCGTCGAATCCCGACGAGACTGCGCGCATCTTTGCACCCTACGTGCCCGGCAAGGTGCCGCCCGAGCGCGTGGCCGCGATCCTGCGCAGCCACAGTCACGGCCACGCCTCGACCGGCGCGGCACTGCGCGAGGAGATTGTGGGATACGCCAAGGACCTGAAGACCATCAAGGTCTTGAGCGCCAGCCTGGACATCAACAAGTATGCGCAAGCGGTGGTGCCCAATGTCCTCGGCTGATGCGTTGACGGTGGGGGCCGCAGGCCATGCGCCCGGCGCGGTGGGTTGGCGGCTATGGAAGACGGGCGTGGCCGCCGCGGCGCTGTGGGGGGCCGTGGGCGGCATCACGCTCGCGTGGCCCAACGTGGAAGTCGGCTTCACGTCGTGGGGATACACGCGCGAGTTCGGCGTGGCGGCCCTGGCGCTGGCCATCTTGCTGCTGCTGGCGGCTGTGTCGGGGGCGGAGCGGCTGCGGCCGATCCGTGCGCTGCATCGGGCCGGGCCGTGGCTGCTGGCGCTGGCGGTGGCGGTGGGCGCATGGGAGGTCGCGACGGCTAAGCTTGCGCTGCTGCCCAGCCCGTTCTTCGCGCCGCCGCAGTCGCTGATCGAGGTCTATGTGTCGGACTACAAGCGCCTGGCCGACAGCCTCGTCAATTCGCTGTGGCTGCTGGCGAACGGCTTCGTGCTGGGCGCGGCGGCCGGGTTTCTGACCGGGGTCGCGATCGGCTGGTCGCGCAGGCTGGGGTACTGGGTGCATCCGGTGCTGCGGTTTCTGGGACCCGTGCCGTCGACGGCGCTGCTGCCGATGGCGTTCTTCTTCTTTCCCTCCAGCTGGTCCGCAGCGGTGTTCCTGATCGCGCTGGCGACGTGGTTTCCAGTGACCGTGCTGACGTGGTCGGGCGTGGCGGGCGTGAACCGCGCGTACTACGACGTGGCGCGCACGATGGGCGCCAATGAATGGTTCCTGGTGCTGCGTGTGGCGATTCCGGCCGCCTTGCCGCAGGTGTTTGTGGGCCTCTTCATGGGGCTGGGCGCGTCGTTCTCGGTGCTGGTGGCGGCCGAGATGATGGGTGTGAAATCGGGATTGGGATGGTATCTGTCGTGGGCGCAGGGCTGGGCCTCGTACGCCAACATGTACGGGGCGCTGATCGTGATGGCGTTGGTGTTTTCCGGGCTGATCACGTTGCTGTTCCTGGGCCGTGACCGTCTGCTGGCCTGGCAGAAGGGAGTCGTGAAATGGTAGCGACTGTAACGGCGCACGCCAGCGCCCAATCTGCCGGCGCGCGCGGGGCCGCGCTGGCGGTGCGCGGCGTGAATCATCATTTCGATCTGGATGGCGCGGCGCTGCCCGTCCTTGACGACATCGACCTGGAGGTCAAACCCGGCGAGTTCGTCGCGTTGCTGGGGCCCAGCGGGTGCGGCAAGTCGACGCTGCTGCGGCTGGTGGCCGGGCTGGAATCGCCCGCGCAAGGCGATCTGCTGGCCGACGGCGCGGCGATTGAAGGCCCGTCGCCGTCGCGCATCGTTGTCTTTCAGGATCCGACGCTGTACCCATGGCGCACGGTCTGGAACAACGTGGCGCTGGGGCTGCAGGCGCGGGGCCTGTTGAAGACGCAGCGGCACCGCGTGGACGATGCCTTGCAACGCGTGGGGCTGACGGCGTTCAGCCAGGCCTATCCGCATCAGCTCTCGGGCGGCATGGCGCAGCGCGCGGCGCTGGCGCGCGCGCTGGTCAACGATCCGCGCATCCTGATCCTGGACGAGCCTCTGGGCAAGCTGGACTCGCTGACGCGCATCGCCATGCAGTCGGAGCTGGTGGAACTGTGGCAGCGCACGGGCTTTACCGCCTTGCTGGTCACGCACGACGTCGAGGAGGCCTTGTTCATGGCGTCACGCATCGTGGTGCTGAGCGAACGGCCCGCGCGCATCAAGGACGAGATCGTCAATGACCTGCCATACCCGCGTCATCGTGGCGATCCGCGGTTGGCGGCATTGCGGCATCGCGCGCTGGCCCTCTTGGGGCTGGACGCGACGTGGTGAGCGCGGCGGCGCTTGCGTTGGCTGCCGCAGGGGCGGGCGGTGCATTGATGGCGTGGTCGGCGGTGGCGGGCAATGCGGGAGCGGCGGGGCGAGGTGCGGAACGAAGCCTGCCGTGGGTCGCGGCGGGGGCGCTCGCGGCGTGCGCCGTGCTGCTGGCGTTGGCATGGCAAGCGGTGCCGGGCCTGCCCGGATTGCTGGGATCTCGTGTGGGGCATCTGGCGCTGGGGCTGACGGCCCTCCTGCTCGTGGCCAGCCTGGCCGCGGCATGGCTGCACAGCCGCGCGGGGGAGGTGGCAGCCGCCGCCAGACCGGCGTGGCGGCGCGGCGTCGCGGCGGCGCTGGGCGCACTGGGGCTGTTGGTCTTGCTGCTTGCTCTGTCGATCTGGCGCCAGCCTGCGGACGCGCTGGCGCTAGTGTCGTGGCCGTTTGCGTGGCGGTATGACCCGGACCTGCCCGTCAGTCCGTATACGTGGAGCCGGCTGTGGCTGGCGCTGGCGCAGAGTGCGGTGGCATTGGGTCTATTGGTGGCCGCCGTGTTTTTGCGGCGATGGCGGCTTGCGCTGCTGGCGGTTGCCGCTGCGCTGGTGCTGGCGACGAGCTGGCCCCAGCCGCGCCTGCTGCTGACCGAGGCGCGGGACACTTCTTATCAACGTTCGCCGCTGGCGTTTTCGGACACGAACGTGCTGCAAGGCGGCCGGTTGTATGCGCAGCATTGCGCGTCGTGCCACGGCGCGGCGGCGGACGGACGTGGGCCGCTGGCGGCCGGTTTGCCGGTGTGGCCGAGCGTTCTGGGCGCCGCGCTGTTCGACAACCGGCTGGAAGGCGAGCTGTATTGGCGGCTGGCCCACGGCGGACACGCGTCCGCCGGACGCACCATGCCTGGCCCGGACGCCGCGCTGCGGCCGGACGAGATATGGCAGGTGCTGGACTTCCTGCGCCTGCACGCCTACGGGACGAGCGGCGGGGCAGGCATGCCGGCAATCCCCGCGCCAGGGGTGGCGCTGACCTGCAGGGATGGCCGCGCGAGCCGGCTCACCGGCCTGCGCGGATTGCCCGTGCGCGTCGTGGCGCAGGCGGCAGGCGCGCCGGCTGAACCGCAGGATCCGCGCCTGTTGACGGTGGCGCTGACGCGCGGCCGTGCGGGCGCATCGGATGCCGATTGCGTGGCGGCGGATCCCGCGGCATGGGACGCCTATGCCTTGGCCGCCGGCGTGCCGCCGGACGACCTGGCGGGCGCGCAGTTCCTGGTGGACCGCCGCGGCTGGCTGCGGGCGCGCCTGCTGCCGCATGCCGCGCCGGCGTGGACCAGCGCCGACGACGTCTGCGGGCCGGGCGGGCGCATGGAGGCCAGCAACGCGCGCGGCCTGGGCGAGATTCTGCTGGCGATGGACCGTGCACCCATTGCCATGACCGACCTGCGGCGCAACTGAATGCCGCGCGTCCTTCGCACGTTTTTCTTCCAAGCGAGGTCTGCAAGATGAGTACGTTGAACGAGTATCTGGACCAGAAGCGCGCCGCCGTATTGCTGCGCAACGGGCGCGACCCGAAGACGGTGGAGCCGGTGAAGCTGCGTGCGCACGTCAGCGCGGAAGGGCGCAGCGGCGTGCGGCGCATCCGCATTCGCGATCATCAGGTGGTGAGCGACAGCCCGGCCGATTTTGCGGGCTACGACCTGGGGCCGAGTTCGCCCGAGCTGCTGCTGGGGTCGCTGGGCAGCTGCCTGACCCACATCTTTCTCATCAAGGCGGCGGAGCTGGAACTGCCGCTGGAATCGCTGGAGGTGACGATCGAAGGCGACCTGGACCCGCGCGGCGGCAAGCCGGGCTATGAAGCGGTGCCATTTTTTCCGCACAACATCCGCTATACCGCGCACATCGTGTCGCCGGCGGACGAGCACGCGGTTCGCGCCGTGCACGAGGCGGTGGAGGCGTGGTGCCCGATCCTGAACCTGCTCAAGCAGCCGCAAGCGCTGCACGGCAGCATCGAGCACACGCGCTCCGCGCCGCAATAGGGGCGTCAGGTCAGGGTGCTGCGCATCAGGATCTCGGTCAGCGCGCGGGTGGGTTTTCCCGGCGAGGGGGCCGAGATGACGATGAATTCCACGGGCGGCAGCGTGGGCAGGTTGGCCGCGCCCGCGGGCGCCGACAGGCCTGCAGTGGACAGGTGCGAGGGCTGCACGGTGATGCCCAGTCCCGCGCGGGCTGCTGCCTGGCAGCCCGCGTAGCTGGTGCTGGTGCAGACAATCTGCCAGCTCCGGCCCGCGCGGGCCAACGCGTCAAGCGCCAGCGTGCGCGTCACGCTGGGCTCGCGCAACAGGATCAACGGAAGGGGCTCGTCGGGATCCACGCGCAGACCTTCCTTCGCGCGCCACAGCAGCGCCTCCTTGTGCAACGTCTGGCCGCGCCGGTCGCCGCGCCGGCGCTTGCCGATCATCACGTCCAGGCGGTTGTCGTCCAGCAGCTTGTAGAGGTCGGTGGTGACACCGATGGTCAGGTCCAGCTCGACTTCGGGATGTGCCAGGCGAAACGCCGCCAGCACATCGGGCAGGGGACCCATCGCCAGATCGTCGGAGGTGCCCAGCCGGATCCGTCCGCGCAGGCGGGGCGCATCGAAGAGGCGCTCGGCCTTTTCGTGCGCGGCCAGGATGATCTCGGCATGCACAAGCAGGCTGCGGCCGTCGCTGGTCAGCGCGAGTGAGTGGGTGTCGCGCTGGAACAGGCGGCGATTCACGGCCTGTTCGAGCTGGCGGATGTGCTCGCTGACGGTGGGCTGGGTCAGGCCCAGCCGGCGCGCGGCTTCGGTGAAGCTGGGCGCGCCTGCGGCGGCGGCGAAGGTCTTGAGCCAGAGCGGGTTCAGCATGGGCGGGATGCGGTCATAGGGATTTCCAATGACAGTTAAAGTACTCAGTGGCCTTCACGATGGCAAGGGCCGCGCCTATAGTGGGCGCAACTTTCTGAACACGCCTTTGCCATGCGCCGCTTCCTGCCAGACCAATTCACCCTCATCCTGATCGCCACGGTGGCGTTCGCCAGCTTTTTCCCGGCGGTGGGCAAGGGCGCCACGTTCATGATGGTGGCGAGCAACGTGGCGATCTCGCTCCTGTTCTTCCTGCATGGCGCGCGGCTGTCCACCGATGCCATCGTGTCCGGCGTGAAGGACGTGCGCCTGCATGGGCTGATCCTGGCCTGCACCTTTTTGCTGTTTCCCGCGCTGGGCCTGGGACTGCGCGCGCTGTTTCCCGGGCTGCTGACGCCGTCGCTGTGGATCGGCGTGCTGTTCGTCTGCACGCTGTCGTCCACCGTGCAGTCGTCGATCGCCTTCACGTCGATGGCGCGCGGCAACGTGCCGGGTGCGATCTGTGCGGCGACGGCCTCCAATCTGCTGGGCACCGTGCTGACGCCGCTGCTGGTGGCGGTGCTGCTGCATCGGCAGGGCGGCGGGCATGGGCTGGCAGACGCCGGCCGCATCCTGCTGCAGCTGCTGCTGCCGTTCGCGGTGGGCAGCCTGCTGCGGCCGTGGATCGGGGCGTGGGCGCTGCGTAATAGCCGCACGCTGTCCAAGGTGGATCGCAGCTCGATCCTGCTGGCGGTCTATACCGCGTTCAGCGAAGCGGTCGCCCAGGGCATCTGGCATGCGTTCCCGGCCATCGACCTTGCCACGATGGTGCTGGTGAATGCCTTGTTGCTGGGATCGGTGCTGTTGATCACGACGTGGGGCAGCCGCAAGCTGGGGTTGAGCAAGGAGAACGAGATCACGCTGGTGTTCTGCGGATCGAAGAAGTCGCTGGCGTCCGGAATTCCGCTTGCGACCGTGCTGTTCGGCACGTCGCAGATGGGCGTGGTGGTGTTGCCCTTGATGATCTTTCACCAGATGCAGCTCATGGTCTGCGCGGTGCTGGCGCGGCGTTATGCCGAGCGGGCGGAGCCGGTGCAGGCAGTGGCGGTCCGGGCGTAATCCAGGCCATGAACCCGGGCGTTGATTCCGACGCAGCGGGCCGCCCGGGATGCGTTCAGGCGTCGGCGTCCGCGGGGCGGATCTTGCCCGCCGGCTGCCAGTAGACGCTGCCGTCGCGCTCGGACACGTCCAGCGCGGTCAGGCGACCGTTTCGACAGGGGCCGCCCACGCACAGGCCCGTGTCCGGCTGGTAGGTGGCGCCGTGGCGGGCGCACATGATGAGGTCGCCGGCGCGGGTGAAGAAGCTGCCTTCCCAGTCCAGTTCGACGCCGACGTGGGCGCAGCGGTTCAGGTAGCCATGCACCCGGTCCTGGTAGCGCACAAAGAAGGCGGTGGTGCGGCCCGCGCCATCGGTCACGGGCACCTTCACGCCGAGGCCGCCGTTGACCAGATCGCCGGCGGCGCAGACGCGGACTTGAGGGAGGGTGGGGGAATCCTGCATGGGAGGCCTGGCAATCAAAGGGTGCGATGTTCGGATAGGGGGCGGGGCTTGTCAATCCGCCGGCGCCGCCCGGGCGCTTTCCTGCTGGCGGGCCCACATGCCGGCGTAGATGCCGGCCTGGGCCAGCAACTGCGGATGGCGGCCGCGTTCGACGATGCGGCCATCGGCCAGCACGATGATCTCGTCCGCGTCCGCCACCGTGGACAGGCGGTGCGCGATGATCAGCGTACTACGGCCCTGGCTGACTTCGCGCAGGTTGGCCTGGATCTCGCGTTCCGTGTGGGTGTCCAGCGCGCTGGTGGCCTCGTCGAACAGGAATATGGCCGGATTCTTGAGGATGGTGCGGGCAATCGCCACGCGCTGCTTTTCGCCGCCCGACAGCTTCAGGCCGCGTTCGCCCACCATCGTGCCGTAGCCGTCCGGCATGGTCAGGATCAGGTCGTGGATGTGAGCAAGGCGCGCGGCGGCCTCGATTTCAGCGTCCGTGGCGCCCGGCCGGCCGTAGCCGATGTTGTAGCGGATGGTGTCGTTGAACAGCACCGTGTCCTGCGGCACCACGCCGATGGCCGCGCGCACGCTGGCCTGCGTGACGTCGCGTACGTCCTGGCCGTCGATCAGGATGGCGCCGCTGTCGGTGTCATAAAAGCGGAACAGCAGCCGCGCGATGGTGGATTTTCCTGCGCCGGAGGTGCCCACCACGGCCACCGTCTTGCCGGCGGGAATCGAGAAGCTGACACCTTTCAGGATGGCGCGGCGCGGGTCATAGCCGAAGTGCACGTCGCGGAACTCCACCGCGCCGCCCGATACCTGCAGCGGCGCGGCGCCGGGACGGTCCGCCACTTCGCGATCCTGGCCCAGCAGCTCGAACATGCGCTCCATGTCGATCAGCGCCTGCTTGATCTCGCGGTAGATGAAGCCGAAGAAGCTGAGCGGCGTGTAGAGCTGCAAGAGATACGTGTTGACCAGCACGAAATCGCCCAGCGTGTAGCGGCCCTCGGCGATGCCGTTGGCCGCCATCCACATCACCAGCGTCAGTCCCGTGGAAATGATGAGGGCCTGGCCGACGTTCAGGATCGACAGGCTGACCTGGCTGCGCACGGCGGCGCGTTCGTAGCGGGTGAGCGAGGCGTCGTAGCGCCGGGCCTCGTGTTCTTCGTTGCCGAAATACTTGACGGTCTCGTAGTTCAGCAGGCTCTCGATGGCCTTGGTGTTGGCCTCGGAGTCGGTTTCGTTCATCTGGCGCCGGAACTTGGCGCGCCATTCCGTCACGGCAAGCGTGTAGGCCATGTACAGCACGACGGTGGCGCCAGTGGCCAGCGCCAGCCAGCCGTCGAACATCTTCCACAGCACGATGCAGACCAGGCTGATCTCGAAGAACGTGGGCAGGATGTTGAACAGCAGGAACGACAGCAGTGTCTGGATGCCCTTGGTGCCGCGTTCGATGGCGCGGTTCAGCCCGCCGGTCTGACGCGCCAGGTGAAAGCGCAGCGCCAGACCGTGCAGGTGGCGGAAGATCTGCAGGCCAACCGAGCGGATCGCGTGCTGGCCGACGCGCGCGAAGATGGCATCGCGCAGTTCCGAGAACAGCAGCGACAGCACGCGGGCGGTGCCGTAGGCGAGGATCAGGCCGAGCGGCACCGTCACCGTGCCGGGCGCGCCCTTGCCCAGTTCGTCGACCGCCTGCTTGTACAGCAGCGGCACGTAGACGGTTGCGGCCTTGGCGGCGAACAGGCACAGCAGCGCCGCCACGACGCGGACCTTCAGGCCGGTCTTGCCGGGCGGCCACAGGTAGGGAAACAGCGTGCGAAGCGTGGCAAGTCCGCCGCCCTTGCCGGGCCGCGTTTCAGGAGAATTCATGATCGGGATGCTGGGTTTGGGGCCGCCTCCGACAGGGGAGTTAGGCCGTTTGCAGGGCATTATGAGGCACCAGCGGTAATATTTGAGGGATAACCCCTGGTACGGAAGCACCAGCATCGGGGGATTGAAGGCTGTATTGCGACACGGGCGCAGCACGTCGGGCCCGTTTCTTTCTCTTCCAACCGGGGGTCCGGCCGGCTGCTCCCCTGGTTGCGCGACCGGGCGCGTTTTCGCCGCGCCTGGATCGCGTCGCTTGCTACGGAGGGTCTTATGGCGAAGGTACCCGCAGTGAAATTGAACGACGGAGGCAAGATTCCGCAGTTGGGCCTGGGAGTCTGGCAGGTGCCGGACGATCAGGCAGCGTCCAGCGTGAAGGAAGCGCTGGCGGCAGGTTACCGGTCGGTGGACACGGCGGCGATCTACGGCAACGAGGCAGGCGTGGGCGCGGGCCTGCGGTCGGCCGGCGTGGCGCGCAAGGACCTGTTCATCACCACCAAGCTCTGGAACGACAAGCACGGCTACGACGACGCGCACAAGGCGATGGACGAAAGCCTGGAGAAGCTGGGGCTGGCGTACGTGGACCTGTACCTCATCCACTGGCCGGTCGCGGGCAGCGAGAAGTTCCTGGACGCCTGGCGCGCCATGATCGAGATGAAGGAAGACGGCCGCGCGCGCGCGATCGGCGTGTCGAACTTCACGCAAGCCAATCTGGAACGCCTGATCGACGCGTCCGGCGTCACCCCCGCCGTCAACCAGATCGAGCTGCATCCGGGGTTCACGCAGAATGCGCTGCGGGCCTTTCATGCGCGGCATGGCATCGTGACCGAGTCCTGGAGTCCGCTGGCGCAAGGCAACATCACGAAGGAAAAGGTGATCCTGGACCTGGCGCAAAAGCACGGCAAGTCGCCCGCGCAGGTGACGCTGCGCTGGCATCTTCAGCACAACCTGGTCGTGATACCGAAGTCCGTCACGCCCGAGCGCATCCGCGAGAACATCGACGTGTTCGACTTCGAGCTGTCGGCGGCGGACATGGCGGCCATCGACGGCATCAAGGAAGGTCCGCGCCTGGGCCCGGATCCCGAGAAGTTCGCGTAGGGGAAGCAGCCCCGGCGGGTGGCGCGGCGAGCGGGGCCGCGCAGCCGGCCGGGGTAAGTGTCCGGCCTTGATCGGCGGGGCCGTCATTGGCCGAGCCGCGATTGGCGGGGCCGCCATCGGCCGGGCGGCGGTCTGCGGGACCGCCATCGTCGCGATGTGTTCGGCTAGTGCTTGAGCGGGAACACCCAGTACCGCACGATGACCACGAGCAGGATGCTCAGCGCGGTCCAGGACGCCCAATGCCAGGCGCCGGTGCCCAGCAGGGCCGCCAGCAAGCCAAAGCTGCTGAGCGCACCCAGCAGGATCGGCACGCCCCACACGAACAGGAAGCCCCGGCTGCCTTTACTCGTTGAGCGGCTCATGCGGGCGTCCTTTGCGGGGCCGCAGCCTGGTGTTTCTTGATGAGTTCGTTGATGCGCGCTTCGGTGGCGCGGCGCCGGGCCAGCCACAGATACAGTCCGCTCACCAGCACCACGATGGTGACGAGATCCAGCAGCGCCCAGATGATCTTGAGCGGCAGGCCGCCGTAATCGCCGAAGTGCAGCGGCCGCGAAACTTCCAGCGCGGTCAGATACCACGGCATTTTCGCCACTGTCGTCAGCGCACCGGTCCGGCCGTCAATCAGCACGGGCGTGTTCAGCTTGGACGTCAGGGGCGAGTCGCCACGCATCCACGCAATGAAGTGCTGCGGGCTGCCGAAGGCGTTGCCGGGGAAGGAGATGAAAGAAACCTCGTTGCCCGGCATGGCCTTGCGCGCGGTGTCCGCCACCAACTGCGCCGACGCGAGCTGCGTGGGGATGGGCTGACCCTTGTAGGGTTCCAGCACGCGCGGCAGTTCGGTGGATTGCCACAGGCGGAAGAGCGGCGTGGACAGTTCGTTGATGACGCCGGTCAAGCCCACCACCAGCGCCCACACCAGCGTCACGATGCCGAGCAGGTTGTGCAGGTCCAGCCATTTCAGGCGCGTCGAGCGCGTGGCGCGCACGGTGCCGAATTCCAGCTTCTTCATGAAGGGGCCGTACAGCACGACGCCGGACACGATGGCCACGCAGAACAGCAGGCCCATGAATCCCAGGAACAGCTCGCCGGTCAGGCCCGCGAACAGGTCCACGTGCAGCGCCAGCATGATGCCCATGAACGAAAACTTGTCTTCGGTATAAAGCGGGCCATCGAGCAGCACATCGCCCGTGCGGGCATCCATGCGGATCGCGTGGCCCGAGGCCAGTCCGTCGCCGGGCGTCTTCGCCATGCCGACGAAGACCTGCGGCTCATCCGGGTCGAACGACAGGTAGTCGACGACTTCGTTCGGGTACATGGCTCGCGCGTTGGCCACGAGCTTGTCCAGGTTGGCGGGCGGGGTGTCCGCAGGCACCGCGGACAAGGGCTTGCCGTCGTCGAGCCAATGCTCGATCTCGTGATGAAACACGAGCGGCAAACCGGTCAGACAGATGATGAGCAGGAAGATCGTGCAAACCAGGCTGGTCCATTTATGGACGAGATACCAGGTTTTGATGGTGGACGCGGCGGTCATGGCGACGGCGGGAAGCGGCTTGGCGCCACTCCTTTTCAGGGCAGTACGGGAAAGGAGAAAACATTATCACGAACAAGTTCGATTCTCGTAACGCTATTTGACCCTTTCGGTAACGAGGCTGGCCGTGGGGACGGACCAAAGCGGGTTAAAAAGAAGGGTCAGATTTTTCCTTGCGGTATTCCCGAATCATCATGGAGCAGCGTTTTCTCAAGGTTCCGCGCAACGAATCCGGCCGCGATTTTGCGGTAGGCGATGTGCATGGACATTTTTCGCGCCTGCAACAGGCGCTGGATGAATTGGGGTTCGACCCCACCCGCGACCGGCTTTTTTCCGTGGGCGATCTGGTTGACCGTGGACCCGAGAACGAGGCTGCGCTGGACTGGCTGGCCAAGCCCTGGTTCTACGCGGTGCAAGGCAACCACGAGGACTACGCGATTCGGCATGTGCGCACCGGCAAGGTGGACGTGACGAACTGGCGCGGTTATGGCGGTGGCTGGTTTCTGGATCTGCCCGCCGAGCGGCAGCAGGTGTTTGCCGAAGCCTTTACCCAATTGCCGATTGCCATCGAAGTGGAAACGTCGTCGGGCGCGGTCGGACTGCTGCATGCCGACTGCCCGGTGTTGTTCTGGCCCCGGCTGGAGTCCGCGTTGCAGGACCGCTATAAGCGCACCAGCGCGGCGTGCCAGTGGTCGCGCGACCGTCTGCGCCAGATGGACCGAACCGGCATCCTGGGCGTGCGGGCGGTGGTGGCGGGGCACACCCCGGTGGCGTCGCCGCTGGCGCTGGGCAACGTGTATCACATCGATACCGAAGGCTGGAACGGTGGCTATTTCACGTTTCTGAATCTTGAATCCCTGCAGGCGTGGCCCCGCGAGGTCGTGACCGAGGCCGCGGCCGCCGAGTAGGACGGACGGAACAAAGCAAAACGGGCGCCGAGGCGCCCGTTTTTGCGAGATGCGCAGCTTTTACAGCGGCCGGGCAGTCACCGCGCCGGGGGCTGTCACGGCGCTGGCGCTTACGCCCGCCGAATCGGCTGGCGCGGCTGCGGCAGGGACGGCTGGCGTCTGCACGCCGCCCGCAGCGGGCATGGCCTGCGCCTGCGGAACGGGGGCGGCGTCTGCACGGGGCACGGGGATCGGCATCAGCGGCGGCTGAATCGGACTGCCTTCGGGAGCCGCGGCGCCGCCGGGAGGCAGCGGCTTGACCGAGGTGTCGACGCCGTCGGTCGAGCGGTTGTTGTTCAGGAAGTCGGTCAGCGCGTCGCCGGAAGACAGGTCCAGCGAGGCCACCGCCTGGCCCGGCGGGAATTCGGAGAAATAGTATTCGCCGTTGTCGACCAGCAGGCCGTCGGGGCGCGGCGCCGGCTTGGCTTGCGGCACGTCCTTCAGGACGGGCTGCATGTAGTCCAGCCAGGTGGAGAGCGCCAGGCCGCTGCCGAACTCGTTGGTGCCCAGCGACTTGGGTTGGTCAAAGCCCATCCAGACGGTGGTGGCCAGCGTCTGCGTGAAACCCGAGAACCAGACGTCGACGGCGTCGTTCGTGGTGCCGGTCTTGCCGCCGATGTCGTTGCGCTTGAGCACCTGATGCGCACGGGCGGCGGTGCCGTTGACCGTGACATCGCGCA
The DNA here is from genome assembly GCF_059759315.1 of Achromobacter sp. GQ309. Classification (NCBI taxonomy): domain Bacteria; kingdom Pseudomonadati; phylum Pseudomonadota; class Betaproteobacteria; order Burkholderiales; family Alcaligenaceae; genus Achromobacter; species Achromobacter sp. GQ309. The sequence goes on along the minus strand of NZ_JCAXDP010000007.1, from coordinate 119,158 downwards.
GGATGTCGTCCATGACCCATGCCGTGCGCGGGTCGATGGCGCGCGCCTGCGCGTCGCCGGCCACGACGGGCTGCGTCTTCATCAGCACGTTGCCAGAGCGGTCCGTGACGTGGTCGATGAGGTAGGGCGTGACGCGGTAGCCGCCGTTGGCAAACACGCTGTAGCCATTGACGACCTGCAGCGGCGTGGCGCCACCCGCGCCCAGCGCAAGCGGCAACACGGCCGGCCAGCGTGATTTATCGAAGCCGAAGCGCGTCAGGTAGTCCTGTGCGTACTGCGGTGAAATCGCCTGCAGGATGCGGATCGACACCATGTTCTTGGAGCGCATCAACCCCTGGCGCAGGGTCAGCATGGGTTCGTACTTGTTGCCGTCGTTCTTGGGCTGCCAGGCCTTGGAACCGGTCTGCTCGGCCGTCAGCATGAAGGGCTGATCGGAGATCTGCGTGGCGGGCGTCAGGCCCCGTTCCAGCGCAGCCGCATAGACGAACGGTTTGATGTTCGAGCCCGGCTGGCGCCATGCCTGCGTGACGCGGTTGAAGTGGCCGCGGTTGAAGTCGAAGCCGCCGATCATGGCGCGGATGGCGCCATCCTGCGGCACCATCGACACCAGCGCAGCCTGCAGCGCCGGCATGTTGATGATTTCCCAGTTGTCGCCGTTCTTGTGGATGTAGACGACCGAACCGCGCCGGATGCGCTGGGTGTCGCTGGCCTTGGGATTGAGCGCGCGGGCGACGACCGCCAGGGCCTTCTTGTCCGAAATGGTGATGATGTCGCGCCCGCTGCGCGCCACGGTGACTTCAGTGGGGCTGGCGGCCAGCACGACGGCGGCAAGCAGGTCTTCGCTGTCGGGCGACTTTTCCTGCACGCCGTCCAGGATCTCGTCGAGCGCCTGGGGGTCCTGTTCCACGCCGTCGGGCAGCTCGACCTGGTCTTCCGGGCCCGGATAGACGGCGCGGCGGGTGTAGTCGATGATGCCGTCGCGCACGGCGCGGTAAGCCGCTTCCTGCGCCTTGGAATCGATCGTGGTGTAGACGTCGATGCCCGACGAGTAGGTGTTCTCCTGGAACACGCCATACATCAGCTGGCGGGCCAGTTCTGCCGGATAGTCGCCGTGCACCGCAAAGCCGCGCGTGCTGCTGCCGTCCGCGCCGCGGATCGTGATGCGCTGTTGCAGGGCTTCGTCGGTCTGCTCCGGCGTCAGGTAGCCCAGCGTCTTCATGCGGCCCAGCACGTAATGCTGGCGGATCTCGGCGCGCGGGTAATTGGTGATCGGGTTGAAACGCGAGGGCGCCTTCGGAATGCCGGCCAGCATGGCGGCTTCGGCGGGCGTGACCTCCGACAGCGGCTTGCCCAGGTACGTGCGCGAGGCGGCCGCGAAACCATAGGCGCGATGGCCCAGGTAGATCTGGTTCATGTAGAGCTCGAGGATCTGGTCCTTGGTGAGCTCGGATTCGATCTTGAACGTCAGCAGCAGTTCATAGAACTTGCGCGAATACGTCTTTTCCGACGACAGATAGAAATTGCGCGCGACCTGCATGGTGATCGTGCTGCCGCCCTGGGACTTGGAACCCTTGACGATGTTGGTCAGCACGGCGCGTGCGACGCCCATCCAGTCGACGCCGCCGTGGCTGTAGAAACGGTCGTCCTCGGCCGCCAGAACGGCCTGCCGCATTACCGGGGGGATTTCGTCGAAACGCAGCACGTTGCGGTGCTCTTCGCCGTATTCGCCGATGAGCACCTTGTCCGCGGTGTAGATGCGCAGGGGCACGCGTGGCCGGTAGTCGGTCATCGCGTGCAGGTCGGGCAGGCTGGGCCACGCCAGGGCCAGTGCGAGGCCAAGCACGACGGCGCTGCACACGGCTGCGCCGGCGGCGGCGATGCCCGCTTTAACCAGGAGAGGTTTCCAGGGGAGGCCCGATTTGCCGCCCGGGTTGGCGGAGGATTGCTGGGGATTGCTCATTGCAGGCGATTCTAGGGCAGAACGCTATAGACCGCCCAGGGCGCAATAAGGTTTCGGTAACGAAATCTGCCCATGTGAGTGGATATTCAGCTTTTGTTCAGGTTGGCGAGGCCCCGGGGACGGATTGCAGATAACGCTGGGGTGGGGCGCCCAGTGCCCGATGAAACATGGCGGAGAAGGCGCTGGCGCTGCGGTAGCCGAGGTCCGCCGCAATGCGCGCCACTGGCACGCCCATCGACAGCCGGCACACCGCATCAGCCAGCCGCACCTGCTGCACCCACTGTCTGTAATTCAGTCCTAGTTCGGATTGAAACAATCGGATCAGCGTGCGCGCACTGGCGCCGACTTCGCTTCCCCAGTCCTCGATGCCGCGTTGCAGGCCGGGCTGGTCCAGAATGGCCGCGCAGATGGCTTGCAGGCGCCGGTCGCGCGGCCACGGGATCTGAATGGGCACGATGCGCGCGGCGGCCAGCTCAGCCAGGATCAACCCCGCGATCTGCTCGACCCGTCCCCCGAGCGGGTAGTCGATGGGCTCGGCCGTCAACGCCAGAATCAATTCCCGCAGCAGGCCGCTGACCTCGATCACCTGGCACTCGGGCCAGTAGTCCCGGGCCGCGTCGGCCTGAATGTAAAGGGAACGCATCGAGACCGCGCCGACCATGTCGACGCCGTGCGGCACGCCCGCCGGCACCCATAGCGCGCGCAGCGGCGGCAAGGCCCAGAAGCCGCTGGGCGTGGTGACGCGCATCACGCCTTCGACGGCATAAATGAGCTGGGCGCGCGGGTGCGTATGGGGACCGGTCTGCGCGCCGGGGGAAAATTCCTTGGCCATCGCCGTGACGACGCGCGGACGATGCTGGTAGTCCTGCGCGTTGATGCTGCGGGCGGGATCGGGGGGAGGGCGGACGACCATGGTGTCACTTCCGACAAAAGGATGAGGAGGCGCCGGGAAGCGCATGGCGCCTATTCTGCCATTGGGTTGGCATAGCGGTTGTCACTTTCTCGACGAAAAATGGCAGATCGCGCCGGCGCCGGATTTCTACACTGATGCCTGGTTCCGGCGTGTGGCCGGCTTGTCCATTTTCTTCGTGCGACTCATGAACTCCGTCCAGAATCCCGCTGCCGGCCTGTCTGCCTCGACCTCTGCCGCAGGGTCGCCCGCCGCGGGATCGCCCGCCGCCTCCGATCCCTCCACCGCCTTCAAGGTGCTGGGCGCGATCAGCGTGGCGCATCTGATGAACGACATGATCCAGTCGATCCTGCTCGCCATCTATCCCATGCTCAAGGACTCGTTCAGCCTGACGTTCACGCAGATCGGGCTGATCACGCTGGTCTACCAGCTTGCCGCGTCGCTGCTTCAGCCGTTCATCGGTTTCTATACCGACCGGAACCCCAAGCCGTACTCGCTGCCCGTGGGCATGGGCTTCACGCTGGTGGGCTTGTTGATGCTGTCGACGGCGCCGTCGTTTGGCTGGCTGCTGGTGGCGGCGGTGCTGGTGGGCACGGGCTCGTCGGTGTTCCACCCGGAATCGTCGCGCGTGGCGCGCATGGCGTCGGGCGGGCGGCACGGGCTGGCGCAGTCGCTGTTCCAGGTGGGCGGCAATGTGGGGTCGGCGCTGGGGCCGCTGTTGGCCGCGCTGTTCATCATTCCGCATGGGCAGGGCAGCGTGGCGTGGTTCTCGCTGGCGGCGCTGTTCGGCATCGTGGTGCTGATGTGGATCGGGCGCTGGTATGGCGCCAACCGCGTGCTGCTCAAACCGCGTGCGCGGCGCGAGGGCGCGGGCAACGGGTTGACGCGCAATCAGGTGCTGGGCGCGTTGGGGGTGCTGGGCGTGCTGGTGTTCTCGAAATACTTCTACCTGGCCAGCCTGAACAGCTATTTCACCTTCTACCTCATCGACAAGTTCGCGCTGTCGGTGCGCGAGGCGCAACTGTATCTCTTCCTGTTTCTGGCTGCCGTCGCGGTGGGCACCGTGGTGGGCGGACCGGTCGGCGACCGCATCGGCCGCAAGATCGTGATCTGGGTGTCGATCCTGGGCGTGGCGCCTTTCACGCTGATGCTCCCGCACGCCAATCTCTTCTGGACGGGCGTGCTCGTCGTCATCATCGGCGTGGTGCTGGCGTCGGCCTTCTCCGCGATCGTGGTCTATGCCCAGGAGCTGGTTCCGGGCAAGGTGGGCATGATCGCGGGCCTGTTCTTCGGCTTTGCCTTCGGCATGGGCGGCCTGGGCGCTGCGGTGCTGGGCAGGGTGGCCGATGCCACCAGCATCGGCTACGTCTATCAGTTGTGTGCGTATCTGCCGCTGCTGGGCGTGGTGGCGATTCTGTTGCCGAAGATGCGGCGGGTGTAGGCCCGCCGTTCCGTCAGCCCGCCCGCAGCGATTGCAGGCGCGGCAGGCGGTGTTCGATGCCGTCGATCTGCCCCGCGCTGCCGTGGTGGATCACGGCGACGCGGGTGGCGCGCAGTTGCGTCAACTGGTCGGCGCTGACTTCAAAGCTCTTGGCCAGGCGCTGGTCGGTCAGCGGGCGGATCGCCTTGCGGCGGTCCTTGCCGCCGAAGCGGCGGTGGTTGTACACGGCCCACGCCACCAGCACCGCCGCGTTGACCACGGCCAGCACGGCGTAGCCCCACAAGGTCTGCACCGTCGGCAGAAAGACGGGCAACAGCGGCGCGTCCGGGCCGCTGGCGGCCCCGCGCAGAATGGCCAGGATGCCGGCGCCAAACAGGTAGACGAACGCGAACCAGCCAAAGGCGGTCAGCGCGAAGTCGAACAGATAGCCCGCGCGCGAGCGTTTCGTGGTGATGATCATGATGCCTCCGGTGATTTGATGCCGCGGTCGGGACTGGTCCAGCGGGCGCGCTGGGCCTGCTTGCGCAGCATGACCTTGGGGAAACTGACCAGCGTGGTGAAGAGGCTCACCATCCAGTAGGCCAGCGGATACCAGATGACCCAGTAGAGCGCGCGCGCCAGGCCCGGCTCATAGCGGCGGTCGATCAGGATGCTGACGGCGAACTGCAGCAGGCACACGACCGCCAGCATCATGCCGGTGAAGGCCGGGGGCAGCAGGCTGGCGATCTGCATGTTGTTGGGCAGCGCGACGACCTGGCTGACCAGCCACAGCACCACCGACAGCCCGAACGCGAATGCCCAGGCGGTCGACAGGCAGAATTCGGCCATCAGCGGCCACAGCCGGCGGTGGCGCCAGTTCCAGATCGAGCGCAGGTTCTTCAGGAACACTTCCGCGCCGCCCTGCGCCCAGCGCAGCCGCTGCTTCCACAGCCCCCGCAGGGTTTCGGGCATCAGAATCCAGCACAGGCCGCGCGGTTCGTAGAAGATGGACCAGTGGTCGCGCTGCAGCTTCCAGCTGATGTCGATGTCCTCGGTGATCATGTCCAGGCTCCAGTAGCCCGCGCGGTCCAGCGCCACGCGGCGGAACGCCGCGACGACGCCCGACACCGTGAAGACCTGCCCGTACACGCGCTGCGTGCGCTTGATGAGCCCGATGATCGAAGAGAACTCGCCAACCTGGATGCGCCCGATCAGCGTGGAGCGGGTGCGGATGCGCGGGTTGCCGGTGACGGCGCCGACGCGCGGGTTGTCGATCAGCGGCGCCACCAGATACGCGGCGGCATCGGGATCGAGCAGGGCGTCGCCGTCGATGCACACCAGGTATTCGCTGCGGGCCGCGAGCGCGCCCATGCGCAGCGCCATGGCCTTGCCCTGGTTCTGCGCCAGATGCACGACGCGCAGGCGCGAGTGTTCGGCGGCCATGCGGTCCAGCAGCGCGGCCGTGCCGTCGGTCGACCCGTCGTTGATGGCGATGACCTCGATGTGCGGATAGTTCTGGTTCAGCGCCGCCAGCAGGGTTTCTTCGCCGTTGTCGGCTTCGTTGAAGCACGGCACCAGAATCGACACCAGCGGCGAGCCGGCCAGTTCGGGCGGGGTGCGTTCAGCCCCCCATGCCCAGTGGCGCTCCCAGTGCCACCAGAAGTAGATGCCGCCCGCCATCCACATGCCGGACATGAAAAGCGGATAGAAGAATACGAAGCCCAGCAGCGCTTCGCCGGTCAGCATCAAGGTGAATCCAAACGGCGCGCCGAGCACCGCGCAGAGAATCAGCAGGGCAATCAATCGATCAGTCATTGGAGGGGATACCAGGCTTCGGAGATGGCGGGCCGGATGCCTTGCAACCGGGGCTGGTCTTGCGAGAAGTCGTCGGGGTAGTAGCCGAAGCTGCGGGCGCCGCGCAGTTGCAGGCGGCGCATCCAGCCGGCCAGCACGTCGGTGTCCACCGGTGTGGCGTCGGGCCGGCCGGGGCCGGTGCGCCAGTCGCGGCTTTGCAGTTCGAACACGGTCCTGGACAGCGCGCCGGGCCGGCGGGCGACGGTGTCGACCAGCGCGTCCAGCCACGCGTTTTCCTTGCCGGGCGCCACGTTTTCCATCAGCGGCATCGCCATCGGCGCGGTCCAGTCGTAGGCGGCCAGAAAGTCGTCCAGGTTCTGCGCGAACCAGGTTTCGCTTTCCGGATTCAGGATGGGCTGCGCGTAGATGTTGCGGGCCGTCTTGATCTGCGGTCCACGCACGGCGCGCACCTTCTCGGCGAGCGCCAGGGTGAAGTCCACCAGATGGCGGCTCTTGTAGCGGGTCCAGCGCTGCATCGTGTCCGGATCCGCACGAAGTTCCGCGATGCTGCCCGGCAACCCCGCCGCGCGGTACGCGGCCAGCGCGCCGGGGCTGGCGTCCTCGAAGTCCGACAGCAGCGCGTCGTCGTGGAACAGGATGCCGTCGAAGATCGCCTGGCGCGCCAGGTCTTCGTACAGATCGCCGATGCGCGCGCGCACGGTGGCGTCAAAGGGCGACAGGCGGAGGTACTGGTCCGGGTCGGGCGCCACCAGTCCGGTGTCCGGATCCCAGCGCTCGACGCGCGGCAAGGCCGGGTCCATGTCGAAGGCCAGCACGGGCATCCATGCGTAGACCATCACGTTGGCGCGGTTGTGCAGTTGCCAGGCGGCACGGTTGAAGAGGTCTGCGCGCATCGGCAGCCAGCGGTTCGGGAAGTACAGCGACTTCACCAGCCCATCGCCCTGCGGGTCGGAATAGGCCTGCAGGAACACCGTGTTGATCTGCATGTCCAGGATGCGCTGCACCAGCACGCCCAGGTTGCGGTCGGTCTGTTCCGGGTCCGGGTCGTAGACGTAGTCCAGATCGATGTGCGCGACGCGCATGAAGGGGGCGGCCTCCATGCCCACCACGCTGTTGGCAAAGGACTTGAGCGCCGGATCGCTGGCCAGCAGCATGCGCGGCGTGGACATCAGGCGGGACAGGCGCCCGGGGCCGTCTTCCAGCGTCAGCGCCATCTCGTAGCCGTTCTCGGCGGTGATGCGCAGCGTGGAGCCGCCTTCCGCGCCATAGGGCCAGACCCATACGCGGGGCTTCTTGCCGGTGGCCGCGCGGATCTTTTCCGTGATGGCGGCCACGTCGCGTCCCATGCGGGCGTCAAACTGCGCCTCGGTCTCGTACTGGCCGGTGCGCGCATCAAAGGCGCGGATGGCGGCGGCCGGCTCGGTGTTGCCCTGCGGATTGGCCACCGCGCCGTAGTGCGAGGCGTCCGTGTGCGCGGCGATTTCCACCAACCCGGAGCGCGAGATCTCGCGGATCTCGTCCCAGTTCAAAAAGCGGTCGCGGGCCTCGGGCGTGCCGCCGAAATCCACCGGGCGGTCGGACGGGGTGTCCATCCAGACGCCCACGGGCGCCAGCAGCGCCGGCCATCCGTAGGCTTTCAGGATGGGCAGCACGCGGGTATGGAAGCTGCGATAGCCGTCGTCGAACGACAGCAGCACGGCGCGGTCGGGCAGCGGCTTGCCGCCTTGCCGGGCGGCCAGGATCTGATCCACCGACACGGCCTCATAGCCGTTGGCGCGCAGCCAGGCCAGCTGTTCAGCGAGCCGGTCCGTGCGCACGCTGAGAAAGGCCTGATCGGGGTCGTCGTCTTCAACGTCGTGATAGGCCAGGGCCAGGAACTGGCCATTGACCCACGGTTTGTCGATGGCCGCGACCGGGCGTTCGGCGGGCGGCGTGTAGACGGGGATGTCCTTGGCGCAGGCGGTCAGCGCCAGAATCATGAGGAACAGGATGCCGGCCAGGAGCAGCCGGGTATGCAGTTTGAGCATCATGTCGTTTCCGGAAAAGCCAGGTCAGAAGCGGTAGGCAAGGTCGAAGACGACGCGCAGTTCACGCTCGCGCTCGCCGTCATAGGGCCGGCTGGTGCCGGTGACCATGAAGCCCATGTCCAGAACGTCGTTCGCGCGGTAGCGCTGGCCGTAGCCCAGCGCGACGACGCCGCCCGTGCCGTAGCCCTGCTGGCTGTAAGTGCCGGCGCCCAGCGTGCCGATCTGTTCCCATGCGGTTTCGTAGCGGCGGTGCAGCGTGTGCGTCAGCCGCACGCCGGGCAGGGCCAGGAAATCGGCGCTGGGGTTGAAGTAGGGCGCGTCGTCGCGGTTGTTGTGCTGGGTGGACAGGCCCAATTCCAGGTCGGCCTTCAGGTGCGGCGCGGTGTAGACACGCTCGCGGCCAGTCAGTGCGAATGCCCAACGGGTGTTGCCGTCGCTGAAACGGGACGGGGCGGCCGACAGGGTCCATTCGCGCCGCTCGTCGGCGCGCCAGCGCACGTACATCGACAGGCCGTTGGACGAGACGTCGTTGGTCAGCGCGCGCAGCGGCGTGTCGCGCGACAGGATTTCGGCCGAGCCGCCCACCTGCCAGTGGTCGTTCAGGTCGTAGGCGGCGGACAGCCGCGCGCCGGGCTTGACGCCGTGGCCGTAGTCGTTGGTGGAGACTTCGCCTTCCACCGTCAGATCGCGCACGCGCCATTCCACGCCGGTGCGCAGCCAGCGGTAGATGCCGCGGCCTTCCTCGAAGTCACCCGATGCGTAGCCGCCGCCGCCAAAGACGCGCCAGTCGTAGCCCATGGGCGGGGAATACAACACCGCGTCGATGCCGAAATCGCCGTTGCCGGTGACCGGACTGTCCGAGGCCAGGCCGCGGTAGCCGGTGATGCGCAGCTCGGCCTTGCGGTGGACCTCCCACTCGCGGGCCAGCCGCCGGCTGGTCAGGTTTTCGGGCGAGCGGGCCAGCGTGTCGGCGGATAGCGCTTCGGCCTGACGCCATTCCTGCAGGTCCATCGCCGTGAAGCCCTGGCCGTTCTCCACCGCCAGGTCGCGCGGCGCCAGCGTTTCGGCCAGCTTCAGTTCGATTTCCGACGCGCGGGGCTGCGAGCGGACGCGGTGGACGGTGGCCAGATCGCTGCGCAGCGCGGAATTGTTGGGCGCCTGCTGCACCATCTGCGCCAGGCGCTGGTGGGCCTCGATGGTGTCGTCGGCCTGAAGGTGCGTGGCGGCCAGCGTCTGGCGGCTTTCCAGGTTCAGGTCGTTGGGCATGCGCGTGGCCTGGCCCTTGTAGTAAAGCCAGGGGGCGTAGCCGGCCTGGACGGCGTCCGTGATCGGGGGCGTTTCGTCGAATTGTTCGCCTTCGGCCAGCGCGTAGTACAGGCCGGTCTGCGTGGCCAGACGCTGCGCCGGATCGTCGCCGGGCGCGCTGTCGCTGGCGGCCACCTGCCGGTACAGGTCGCGGGCGCGCTCGGGCTGGCGCAGGTACAGATAGGCGGAGGCCACGTCGCTCAGCGCGTAGCGCGGTACGTCGATGCCTTCGGCCAGCAGCGCCTCGTACTCCTGGATCAGCGTCTGCATCTGCACCCGGGCGTGCAGGGCGTGCAGGCGGTCGATGCGGGCGCGCAGCACGTCGGCGCGGGCGTCGTCGCCCAGTTTGCGCCAATCGGCAATCGCGGCGTCGTAGCCGGCCAGCGCGCGGTCGGCGATGGCAAACCGTTCGGCCTCGCCGCGCGCGGGCATGGCCGCCAGCCGCGCCTCCTGCGCCAGTGCGTCGGCCTGCAGGGCGCGCATCTGGGCGGGGGTAAACAGCGTTTCATGGCGACGCGCCCAGTCCAGCGCCACGTCGGCCATGCGCGCGCTCTGAAGCGCCCGGATGTATTCGCGCAGCACGTAGGGCGTGGCGGGCGCCAGCGCCAGTGCCTGGTCGGCCTGATGCAGGGCTTCAAATGGTTGGGACTGGCGCGCGTAGACGTAGCTGAGCGCCAGCCGGGCGTCGGCGTCGCGCGGCTGACGGGCGATGCGTTTCTCGCCTGCGGCGATCGCGGCTGGGAATTGCCCGGCGTCCGCCAGCGTCATGATCTCGCCCGCCGCGAAGGCGGCTTCGCCTGGATGGCGGCGCATCCCCTGGCGGTAGGCGTCGAGCGCCTGCGGCCAGCGCTGCTGGTCGCGGTAGGCCCGCGCCACGGCCAATTGGACGTTGGCCGGCAGCACGGCGCCGGCCGGCAGCGTCTCGTACGCGACGATGGCTTCGTCAGGCTTGCCCGCCCAGCCGGCGATGACGATCCGGTCGTAAACGGGCCGCATGCCCGCGGCGCTGCCCTGCGCGCGCAGCATTTCCAGCGCAGGTTCGTAGTCGCCGGCGCGAGCGCGCTCGATCAGCGCGTCGTAGTGGCTTGACGGGGCGGCCAGCGTCAGCACGGGCGCGAGCATTGCGCTGGCCGCCATCAAGTTCAGTCTGGGTCCAACGGCGTTTGACCGCCTGGTTCGTTCGATTGGCATCTGTATGACATCCGCAGTGGCAATTCGGGGCGTCCATGGCTCCGCCACGCCGGACGGGCGCGAGCACCCGGCAAGGGCGGCCGCAGGCGAACCAGGCGCCTGCAGCGCGGAAATGAACGTTTGATTGGGACTTGCGCGGCGCCCGCTACGGGGACCTTCGCACTCGCGCTATCGGAGTGCATGGCTAGTACGCGCCACGCCCGTTGGGCGTGATCGCGGCGCTTATGCTGCGCCATCGACGGATGGAACTTTACGGAAGATTGCCCAAGTTAACTGTCAATTACTGCAAAGGGGGCGTCACGGCGAAGGCGCCTTGGCGTATTCTCTCGTCGCAGGCCGTGCAATCGTCTTGGCGCGGCGGTAAAGGTTCTGGTCGGACGGACGCGCGGTGCCCAACAGGGCAAACGTCATGCGCGTCCTTTCGCCATTCTCGTAACAAAAAGCATCAAGAATGCTGACGTGTAACGCGCTTTGCTTGCGCGAACCCAGTGCAACTGCAGTCCCAACGGCGGGGCGGGCCGACAAGCCTGAGCCCGAGCGAACCATGACGACTAGCTTGTTTTTCCTGATGTGGGGCCTGGCCACGGCGCTGGCGTTGCCGTTGCTGCTGCCCTTTCACGTCCGCGGCGTCGAAGGCGTGCCTGCGTTCATGGCGGCCAACGCGCTGGCCGTGCTGTCTCTGCTGGCCTACGCGTCGGCCGAGATGATCCCGCCCGCCGCCTATGTGATGGTGTCCAACGCCGCCTGGGCCTGTTCCGCCGCGCTGGTGTACATCGGCGTGCGCCAGTTCTTCGGCATGCATCCGCATATCCTGCGCACCACCTTGTTGTGCTCGCTCTGCACCTTCGGCTTTGCCCTGCTGCTGTACCGCAGCGACAGCCTGGTGTGGCGCATGGTGCTGTATTCCGTCTACACCTGCGTGCTGATGGCAGCGACCGGCGCCGTCATCTTCCGGCAGCGCAGGCGCATCAAGACGAAAGGCGTCGTGCTGTATCTGCTGCTGGCATTTTTCGGGGTGGTGGCGTTGCACGCGCTGCGCGGATATGTCTACGGCGCGGGCGTGGAGACGCCGGTGTCGCTGCTGCAGCCGTCGGCGTGGAGCCTCTTTTTCATTGTGTGCGGCTCGGTCACGGTGCCCGGACTCTTCCTGGCGCTGCTCTTCATGATCCAGACCAGCCAGGCGGAAAAGATGCAGGCCGCGCTGACATTCGACAGCCTGACGCAAGCCTATTCGCGGCGCAGCATCATGGACGAGCTTGAACACGAGCTGCTGCGCTGTGAGCGCACGGGCGGCAAGCTGGCGGTGCTGGTGCTGGACATCGATCACTTCAAATCCATCAACGACCGCTACGGCCACGCGGGCGGCGACACCGCGCTGCGTCACTTCGCGCGCGTGGTGCAGAATGCGGTCCGGTCGAGCGATCGCTTCGGCCGCCTGGGCGGCGAGGAGTTCGTGCTGCTGATGTACGACTGCGATCCGGCGAGCGCGCTGGTGCAGGCGCAGCGCGTCTGCGACGCCTTGCGCGACATGCCGCTCTATCTGCAGGGGCTGGAAGTGCAGCTGACCACAAGCGGCGGGCTGGCGTCCTATCAGCCGGGCGACAGCGCCGACGTCATCCTGGCGCGGGCCGACGTGGCGTTGTACCGGGCCAAGGAGCAGGGGCGGGACCGCGTGGAAATGGCCTGGAGCGGCCGCGGCGTCGTCAAGACAAGCGGCGGCCTGCCGGCCGCCGCGAATGCCCTGGAAGCGGAAACCGCAGGGACTACGGCTTGAGGTGTTCCGTCAGGAACTTCTCCATGGCCTCGTAGAACTCGAACTTGTTCTCGTCGTTGTGAAAGCCATGGCCTTCGTTGTCTTTGACCATGTATTCCACGTCCACACCGCGGGCCTTGAGCGCTGCCACCATCTGGTCGCTCTCGTCCTTGATCACGCGCGGATCCTTGGCGCCCTGCGCGACGAGCAGCGGCGTCTTGATCTTGTCCGCGTGCAGCGCCGGTGAAGTTGCGGTCAGGCGGTCGCGGTCGCGCACCGGGTCGCCCACCATGTCCTGCATCTTGTCCAGCATGGGTTTCCAGTACGGCGGAATGGACTTCATGAACGTGAAGAGGTTCGATACGCCCACGTAGTCCACGGCCGCGGCGTACAGGTCCGGCGTGAAGGCCACGCCGGCCAGCGTGGCGTAGCCGCCGTAGCTGGCGCCATAGATGCCGATGCGCTTGGGGTCGGCGATGCCTTGCTCGACCAGCCATTGCACGCCGTCGGTGATGTCGTCCTGCATCTTCAGGCCCCATTCCCCGAAGCCGGCTTCCCAGAAGTCGCGGCCGTAACCGGTGGACCCGCGGAAGTTCATCTGCAGCACGCAGAAACCGCGGTTGGCCAGGAATTGCACTTCGGGGTTGTAGCCCCAGCCGTCGCGGGCCCACGGGCCGCCGTGCGGATTGACGACGCAGGCCAGGTTCTTGGGGTCGCGGCCGGCGGGCAGCGTGAGGTAACCATGGATGGTCCGGCCGTCGCGACTTTGATAGCTGATGGGCTGCACCCGCGACATGTCAGCTTCGGGGATGGCCGGGTTCAGGTCCGCCAGCTTGGTCAGCGTGCCGGCCACGGCGTCGTAGATGTAGCGCGCGCCGGGCGTGCGGTCGTTGTAGGCCGCCACGATGAACTTGTTCTCGTCGCGGTTGCCGCCCTGGATGACGACGTCGTAACCCGGCAGGAGATCGGCAAGCGTCTTGTACAGCGCTTCGGTTTCCGCGTCGAAGAACTTGTATTGCGGCTTGTCGGTCTGGTAGGACGCCACGGTCAGCACGCGGCGCTTGCGCGAGAACGCGGCGCCGTCCAGGTCGACGGCCTCGGGCGTGAAGATGACATCCTCGGCGTCCGGCGTGGCCGGGTCGATGACGACCAGCGAGAGCTTGTCGCGATTGCGGTTGCTCAGCGCGTAGAACTTCTTGTCGTCGAACGTGAAGAATGCGGGGCTGACGCTGGTGCGGTAGTCGGTGGTGATGAGCGGGCGGAAGTCGGACGCTTCGTCGTCGCGGTAGAGCAGGGTGGTGTTCAGCCCGTCGCTGGCGACGGCGGCGCGCACCTTGCCCGCGTGGTCGGTCTGCCAGCCGACGATGTTGCCCGGATTCTGCGCCACCAGCACAGCCGCGCCGGTGTGGACGTTGACGCGGTAGACGTCGAAGACCTCGGGGTTGCGCTGGTTGTGGCTGATCAGCACGTGGTCGGGGTCGTCTTCGAGGTCGTCCTCGATGCCGGCGCGCACGCCCTCGTACGGGGTCAGGTCCGTGATCTTGCCGGTCTTGGCGTTGACGGCCAGGACGTGGAAGTTTTCGTCGCCGCCAAAGTCCTTCTGGTACAGCACCACGTCCGGGCCTTTCCAGAAATAGCCGCTGATGTCGCGCGCGGTCTCGCTGGTCAGCTGGCGCGGCTCGCCCACGAGCTGGCTGCCTTGCAGCGGCTGCACGTAGATGTTCATGCGGGCGGGGTTGCCGTCCACGCTGGTGGGCTGCATGAACGATAGCGTCTGGCCGTCGTCGGCCAGCCGGAAATAGCCGCGCTCGGGATTGCGGAAGAAATCTTTCAGGGGATAGGCGCGGGGAGGCGGCTGCGTGGCGCAGGCACCCAGGGAGGCGCCGACGATGCCGGCAGCCAGGACGGTGCGCAGAAATGAGAACAAGGGGAAACCTCCGTGATGTCGATCCGCGTTGCAAATAGGCTGGTCGATAATGCCATAGCCGCGCAAGGGGTGTCGAACCGGCCCCGCCGATCCGGCGCCACTTATGCCGCCAGGCGGTTTGCGGGATAATCGCGGCACTTCTTCTGGAGATTTACATGTACAGGAATCTGGTCGCGGCCTCGGCGCTGGCCCTGGGGCTGGCCGGCTGCTCGCTCGGCATTTCGCCGGACAGCGCGTCGCCGCACAGCGAATTCAAGGCGCCGGTGGCCTTCAAGGACGCCTACGATGCGGTCATCCGCCAGTCCAACGCGTGCCTGCGCAGCACCGACAACGCCTACCGCGTCGTTTCCGACCTGAACGAAAGCGCGCAATCCGGTGTGGTGCGCGTGCTGGCGCCGTATTCCGATCGCGAGATGTCGCGCGTTGACCTGAAGTCCGAGGGGCCGAAGTCCACGGACGTGCGCATCGTGATGTGGGGCAAGGGCACGTGGGACCCCGCTGCCATGCGCGCGATGCAGGACGCGGTGTATTACGGGTTGGTGTCGTGCAGCACGTACATGCCGCTGGATCCGCGCCCGCCCGTCAAGCCGACGCGCGACCTGCCGAAATAAGGCAGGACGAAAAAAGATCAGTCGCCGCCCGGACGGCGGCGGATGATCTTGAAGGTGGCGGTGGCGCGCGCCACCAGTTCACCGTCGGCGCGGCGGATGTCGCCCTCACAGAAGGCGATGGACGCGCCGCGGCGCAGGCAACGCGCTTCGATGACCAGGTCGCCCGTGCCGGGAGACAGGAACGTGGTGTTCATGTCGATGGTGGCCATGCCCTCGGTGGCGTCCGCGGAGCCGCGTGCGGCGGCGCTCAGGGTGAAGTCCAGCACGCTCATCAGCGTGCCGCCGTGCACGTCGCCGCGGCTGTTGGTCAGGTCTTCGCGCCACGGCAGCGTCGTGCGGGCATAGGCGGGCGCGATGCTTTCCGGCACCAGGCCGATGAAACTCATGAAGGGAATGGTCAGGCCGAAATAGTCGGTTTTGGCGGAGGCGGGTGCAGTCATGGAACCGTCGTGGGCGAGAAGGGATAGCGGATTGCCGCCGGTCATAATATATGTTTTTGCCACGGGATTGAGGTCATGACGGGGCAGGCGTCGGCGCAGTCTGCGCGCAAAATCGTGCATGTGGACATGGATGCGTTTTACGCGTCCGTGGAGCAGCGCGACAATCCCGACCTGCGCGGCAAGCCAGTGGTGGTGGCCTGGACCGGACCGCGCTCGGTCGTGTGCGCGGCGTCCTACGAAGCGCGGCGCTACGGCATCCATTCCGCCATGTCGGCCATCAAGGCCGAACGCCTCTGTCCGCACGCGATCTACGTGCCGCCCGATTTCAACCGCTACCGCGACGTGTCGCGACAGGTGCGGCAGATCTTCGCCCGACATACCGACCTGATCGAACCCTTGTCGCTCGACGAGGCCTACCTGGACGTGACGGTCAACAAATGCGGGCTGCCATCGGCCACCGAGGTGGCGCAGGTGATTCGCCAGCAGATCCGCGAGGAAACCGGACTGACCGCGTCGGCCGGTGTAGCCCCGAACAAATTCCTGGCCAAGATCGCGTCGGACTGGAACAAGCCCGACGGCATTTTTGTGGTGCGGCCCAGCAAGGTGCTGGCGTTCCTGGAGCCCTTGCCCGTGCGCAAGGTGCCGGGCGTGGGCAAGGTCACGCAGGCGCGCCTGGAGCAGCTTGGCATCCAGACCGTGGGCGACCTGGCCACGCACAGCGCGCAGGAGCTGGAGCACTACTTCGGCCGCTATGGCCGGCGGCTGTACGAGCTGGCGCGCGGCATCGACGAACGCGAGGTCCAGACCGACCAGCCGTTGCAACAGGTGTCGGCCGAAACCACGTTTTCCAACGACGTCCGGCTGGAGGCCGTGGGCGACGCCCTGGACCGCATGGCGGAAAAGGTGTGGGATCAGGCGCTGAAGAAGGGCGCCTTGGGACGCACGGTGGTGCTCAAGCTGAAGACCGACCGCTTCCGCATCCTGACGCGCAGCCAGACCTGCGCCCAGCCGCCAACGTCCGCCATGGAGTTGGCCGCGCTGGCACGGCTGCTGTGCGATCGCGTGGAACTGCCGCCGGACACGCTGTACCGGCTGGCGGGGGTGGGGATGAGCAACTTCGCAGATCCGGGCGAGCAGTCGCGCCAGCCGGATCTGTTTGGAGGGGCCTTCTAAAGCCGGGCCCTATGGGATGCGGGCCCGACAACGCGACCTTTACAGGCGGGCCTTCACTTGTTGCGACAGCGCCGTCATGTCGGCGCGGCCGGCCAGCTTCTGCTTCAGGATTGCCATCACCTTGCCCATCGCGGGCGCGCCCGTCACGCCTTGCGCGGCGACTTCAGCCAGTGCGGCGTCGATGGCGGCGGCCACTTCCTCGGGGGTGGCGGCCTGGGGCAGGAATTCCTGCAGCACGGCCAGTTCGCCCTTTTCCTGCTCGGCGGTTTCCGTGCGGCCGGCCTGCTCGAACGCGGCGATCGACTCGCGGCGCTGCTTGACCTGCTTTTCGATGATGGCGGTAATTTCGGCGTCGGACAGGTCGCGGCGTTCGTCGACTTCCTTCTGCTTGACGGCGGCCAGCAGGAAACGCAGCGTGGTCAGGCGCTCGCTGGCCTTGGCGCGCATCGCGTCCTTGACGGCGTCGGACAGGCGGGTCTTGAGCGTAGCAGTGCTCATCGGTAAACCTTTGTGGTGTTGCGGTAATCGGGAAGTGTAAACCGGGCCGGGGCACGACGTCGCCAAGCCGATTTCGCCGTTCGGATTTAAAGATGTATTATGAATATATGTTTAAAGGCGAGCCCGTTCGCCATTCAAGGAGCAGTTGATGTTGAGCCCCCAAATCCGCGAGCTGGTCAAGGCCACGGCCCCTGTCCTGAAGGTTCATGGCGTCGCCCTGACCAAGCATTTCTACGCGCGCATGTTCCAGCACAATCCGGAACTCAAGCACGTGTTCAACCAGGCCCACCAGGCGGGCGGCGCGCAGCAGCATGCGCTGGCCGGCGCGGTGACCGCGTATGCCGAGCACATCGACGATCCCTCGGTGCTGATGCCGGTGGTGACGCGCATCGTGCACAAGCACGTCAGCCTGGGCATCCGGCCCGAACACTACGCCATCGTGGGCAAGCATCTGCTGGCTTCCATCCGTGAAGTGCTGGGCGATGCCGCCACCGACGAGCTTGTCGATGCCTGGGGCGCGGCCTATGGCCAACTGGCGGACCTGCTGATCGCCGAAGAGGCGCGTCTGTATGCGGAATCGGCCAACAAGCCGGGCGGCTGGACGGGCTGGCGCGCGTTCCGCGTTGTGGGCAAGCAGCCCGAAAGCGCCGAAATCACTTCTTTCTACCTGGCCCCTGCAGACGGCGGCACCGTGCCGGCATACCGCCCGGGTCAATACGTGTCCGTGCGCGTGTTCGTGCCGGAACTGGGCTTGATGCAACCGCGCCAATACAGCCTGTCGGACGCACCGGGCCACGATCGCCTGCGCATCTCGGTCAAGCGCGAGCCGGCCGGCGATCAGACGCCGGCGGGCCGCGTGTCCAACGCGCTGCACGACCGTCTGGAAGAGGGCGGCGTGCTGGACGTGGCGCCGCCGCAAGGTGATTTCCACCTGCGCGAAGACGGCGATGCCCCCGTCGTGCTGCTGAGCGGTGGCGTGGGCCTGACGCCCATGGTGTCGATCCTGAACCACCTGGTGCGCGCCAACGACGAACGCCAGATCCGCTTCGTGCACGGCTGCCGCAACCGCTCGGTGCACGCCATGCGCGAGCACGTGAACGACATTACGGCGTCGCGCGCCAACGTGCGCAAGGCGGTGTTCTACGAAGAGGTGGGCCACGGCGACCAGGCCGGCCGCGACTACGACCACACGGGGCGCGTCGACCTGCACGCCATTCGCGATGAAGCCATCGTCCCCGGCGCCGATTACTACCTGTGTGGACCGGCGGCCTTCATGCGTGCCCAGCGTGAAGCGTTGCTGGGGCTGGGCGTGGCCGAAGACCGCATCCACGCCGAGGCGTTCGGCACTGGCGGCCCCGGCGCCTGAGCGGTGTATCCTGGCGGCCTGATGTTTCCGGGCCGCCCGGGCCACGCTCCCCACCCATCATGCAACTGAACCGATTCACCGACTTCGGCCTGCGCGTCCTGATGTATCTGACGCAATGCCGCGACCGGCCCGTCGCCGTCACGATTCCCGAGATCGCGGATCGCTTCGGCCTGTCCCGCAATCATCTGGTGAAGGTGGTGCACTTCATGTCGCAGCGCGGCTGGGTCAGCACCACGCGCGGCAAGGGCGGCGGGCTCAGCCTCGCCCGTCCCGCCACGGAGTACCGGGTGGGCGATTTGGTGCGGGAACTCGAACAGCAGGGCCCCCTGATCGATTGCCGCGAACCGCCCTGTGCCCTGGATGGCGTGTGCCGGCTGTCCGGCGTGCTGGCGAAGACCCTGCAGGCGTTCTACGACACGCTCAATGGCTACACGCTGGCCGATCTGGTCCGCGAACCCACCGCCGCCGCCATCATCAAGCTGCATCGGGTGGCCTGAAGCCCCGGGCATGATGTTTGGTTATGGCCCCTGCGGCGTTTGGCATTTGCCGGCGCGGGGGCGGCCGTTACAGAATGGGCCCGTTCGCGGTCTTCTTGGATAACGGTATGCGCGTTTGTGTGATCGGCGCCGGCGTGGTCGGTGTGACGTCGGCCTATTTCCTGGCGCGCCAGGGACATGAGGTGGTGCTGGTCGACAGCCAGCCCCGCCCGGCGGAAGTCTCCAGCTATGCCAACGGCGGCCAGCTCAGCTACAGCTATGTGGCGCCGCTTGCCGGGCCTGGCGTGCTGCCCAGCGTGCCGGGATGGCTGCTGCGCCATGACTCGCCGCTGCGATTCCGGCCCCGGCTGGACCCGCATCAATGGCGCTGGTGCCTGCAGTTCGCGCTGGCCTGCCGCGCATCGGTGGCCAAGGCGTCCACCGCGCAGATGCTGACGCTGTCCTACCTTAGCCGCGACGTCATGCATTCGCTGCTGGAACAGGAAGACCTGGCGTTCGGCCACCTGAAGAACGGCAAGCTCATTGCGTACCGCAGCCCCGATCTGCTGGAAAAGGCGCGCGCGCTGGTGGCCTACCAGGCGGCGCACGGCGCAGACCAACAGGTGCTGGACGCCGCGCAGGCCGTGGCGCGCGAACCCGCGCTGGCCGGCATGGGCGCCAGCCTGGCGGGCGCCATCTATACCCCCAGCGAAGAAGCCGGCGACTGCCGGCAGTTCACCGAAGCGCTGTTCGACCGTCTGCAAACGATGGGTAACGTGCAGTGCGCCATGTCCAACCCCGTCTCCGGCCTGCAGCGCGAAGGCCGCCGCATCGTCGCGGTCAATACGCGCGACGGCGACATCGGCGCGGATGCCGTGGTGCTGGCCACCGGCATCGGCACGCGGGCGTTGCTCGGTCCCCTGGGCCACGACGTGCCGCTCTATCCCTTGAAGGGCTACAGCCTGACCGTGCCGCTGGCGCCGGACGACACCGTGGCGCCCCGCATCAGCGTCACCGATTACGAACGGCGCATCGTCTACGCCCGCGTGGGCGGCGTGCTGCGGATCGCGGCCATGGTGGACATCGGCAGCAACAACGCCGACATCGACCCGGCGCGCATCAGTCTGCTCAAGCAGCAGGTGCTCGAAGCTTTCCCGCAGCTCGACCTGCGTCAGGCCATTCCGTGGGCGGGCCTGCGCCCGGCCACGCCGACCGGCAAGCCGCTGATCGGCCGCAGCCCCGCGGCGGACAATCTGTGGTTGAACGTGGGGCAGGGGGCGTTGGGCTTCACCTTGTCCTGCGGCAGCGCGGCGTTGCTGACCGCGCAGATGGGGGGAATGGAGTTGCCGCTGGACCCGGCGCCGTTCAAGCCCTGACCGCTAAGCCCGAACCTGGAGCCTGGCGCCTGAGCCCTGCCTCTGTCGCCCTGCGCGCCGCAACAGGCAATGTCCATTTCGCAATAGCCGATGCCATTTCATCGGCAGACGGGCTGATGCCGGCTCAATAGGATAGCGATCATCCTTTGCTCGCCGCCGCAATCGGCGGCAGCGAAGGAGCCGATCCATCCTTCGAGTTCATCGCCATGTCCTTTCTCTTTCCGTTGTTCGCCATCCTGTTCTGGGCGGGCAACGTCATCGTCTCCAAGATGGCCGCCAGCGCCATCTCGCCCACCGCCATCACCTTCTACCGCCTGCTGCTGGCGCTGTTCCTGATGGGGCTGTTCACGGCCCGTCCGGCGTGGCGCAACCGGCGGGTCATCATGCGGCACTGGCCCAAGCTGGCGCTGTACGGCGCGCTGTCGGCGGCCGTGTTCCAGGCGCTGTCCTACCGGGCGGCAGAGACCACCACCGCCACCAACATGGCCATCCTGACGGCGCTGATCCCGCTGCTCAGCATGCTGCTCAGCGTGGTGATCCTGCGCGATCCGCTGACGCTCGGCATGGCCGCGGGCGGCGCGTTGTCGTTCCTGGGCCTTTTGTACCTGGTGGGGCAGGGCGACATGCTCAGCGTGTTCCAGCATGGCGTGCACGTGGGCGACGGCCTGATGCTGCTGGCCGCCTTGTCGTATGCGCTGTACGGCGTGCTGCTGCGCCACTGGAAGGTGCCGGTGCCCGCCTGGCAGTCCACCTTCGTGCAGTCCATCTTCGCGCTGATCTACATGTTCCCGCTCTACCTGCGCGTGCCGGCAGCGCAAGCGGCGCTGGACGTCAATACGGTGCCGCTCATTCTGTATGCCGGCATCTTCTCGTCGGTGTTGCTGTCGTATCTGTGGATCGAAGGCGTGCAGCGCTTGGGGCCCAACCGCTGCAGCATTTTCATCAACCTGCTGCCGCTCTTCACAGCGCTGGCCGCCTTCGTGATGCTGCGCGAACGCCTGCACAGCTATCACCTGCTGGGTGGCGCGGTCACCCTGGCGGGCGTGCTGCTGGCGCAGACCGTGCAGCGGCCGCTGTTCGGCGCCGGACGCGCGCTGGCGGCAGGCAAGGCCTAGCCGGGCATTCACGGGTGCTCACGTCCGGCGCTGGCCTTGCGCCGGAGGGAGGTAATGCCTGGCCACGCATTCACGGGCGTTCAAGACAGGCGCCCGCAGCCGCCGCATAGTGGCCGCTTTGCGCGGTGAGGCAATGAGCATTTTCCAGAAGACCACGATTGCGCTGGCCCGCAGCCCGGCGGTCGGCCACATGATGCGGGCGATGGCCGCCCGGACGTCGCTGGCGCGCCGTTTCGTCGGCGGCGCCGATGTGGACGAGGCCGTGCGGACCGCCGTGAAGCTGCGCGAGGCGCACGGCATCCGCGCCTCGCTCTTCTATCTGGGCGAATACGTGGCGGACCGCGCTGCAATCGACCATAACGTCAATCAGGCCGTCGACGCGTGCCGGGCGCTGGCCGCGGCCGGCCTGGACGTGCACGTCTCCGTCGATCCGACTGCCATCGGCTACATGCGCGATGACACGCTGGGCGAGGAAAACGCGCGGCGCATCGGCACGGCGGTGCAGCGCTTTGGCGGCCAAGGCTGCGACTGGCTGGTGCTGGACATGGAAGATTCCAGCATCCGCGACCGCACCTGCACGCTGCATCGCACGCTGTTGGAAGCGGGCATCCCCGCCGGCCTCACGCTGCAGGCCCGGCGGCGCCGCACGCCGGAGGACCTGGCCTGGGCGATCCGGCAGCGCACCTCACTGCGGCTGGTAAAGGGTGCGTTCCCCGAGCGTGAGCTTGACCACGCCGGGCGCGCGCGCATCGACCAGGCCTATCTGGACGCGGCGTCCATCATGCTGTCGCGCGAGGCGCGGGACTCTGGCTTTTACCCGGTCTTCGGCACGCACGACGACCGGCTGGCCGGCGCCATCATCGACCTGGCGCGCGAGCGCGGCTGGCCTGCCGGCAGTTTCGAATTTGAGATGCTTTACGGCGTGCGGCCGGACTGGCAGATCGCGCTGCGCCGGTTGGGCTATAACGTCAGGGTCTATCTCCCGTTTGGCGCGGACTGGTGGCCGTATGCCATCCGCCGGGTGGGGGAAAATCCTCGCAACGCGTGGCTCCTGGCCCGTTCGCTGAAAGCGGACGGGCATTACTTCGGGTAGCCGCGAATGGCTGGCAATTCATGGCGGTTTCTCAACATATCTGGCATTGCGGCGCGGGACTGCCCGGCGACGTACTGATCGCGGATCTGCGCGCGTATCGCTACGCGCCGCATTTCCACGACGCCTGGTCCATCGGCGCCATTGAACACGGCCGCTGCGACTTCACCGTGCAGGGCGTGGCCCATGCCGCCAGCGCGGGCGAGCTGGTGGTCATCGCGCCCGGGCAGGTGCATACCGGCGGCACAGCGGCGGGGGCGCTCGCCTATCGGATGGTCTACATCGATCCCGCGTGGTTCCGGGATCATGAACGGACGTTGCACGCGCACGGTGCGCGGCTGGCGGGGCCGGTGATCGCGGATGCCGCGCTTTGCGCGCAATGGCTGGAGGCGCTGGCGCCCGGCGAGATCGCGCCGGCTGAGCGCAGCGCACGCATTTCGGCGGCCCTGTTCGGGACGCTGGCCGCGCATGGAGAGGCGGCGGAGGGCGGTGCTGCGCCGGCCGCCGGCCTCGCCGATGTATGCGCCTTGCTGCGCGAGCGCATGGCGGCGGATCCCGCCTGCGCACCCGACCTGGACGCCTTGGCGCAAGCGCAAAACCGCCATCGCACGACGCTGGTCAAGCAGTTTGCCCGGCGCTATGGATTGCCGCCCCAGGCGTGGCTTCGCAATTGGCGGGTGGCGCGCGCACGGGTGCTGTTGCGCGGCGGCCTGCCGTTGGCCGATGCGGCACAGGCCGTCGGGTTTGCCGACCAGGCGCATCTGACGCGGGTGTTCA
This sequence comes from Achromobacter sp. GQ309, assembly GCF_059759315.1. NCBI lineage: Bacteria > Pseudomonadati > Pseudomonadota > Betaproteobacteria > Burkholderiales > Alcaligenaceae > Achromobacter > Achromobacter sp. GQ309. The sequence goes on along the minus strand of NZ_JCAXDP010000007.1, from coordinate 95,928 downwards.
AGCAAGTCTACGGCAGCCCGCCGGGCGTGCTGCTCAAGGCCGGCGCGGGCGGCTCCCACACGTTGTGACTGCGGGGCGTCTCAAGCCGGTAGTCCGAGTATTTCCGCGTGAAGAATTCCGCGCCCAGCGACTGCGCCGCGGCAAGCGGCCGCCGCGGATCGAGCGCCACCTCGCCGCGCCGGTTGCCGGCGCCATGCACGTAGCCCACGAAATCCGAATGCGTATACCGCGCATATTCCTGCACCTGATGCACGATGCCCAGCGCCGCGCCGGGATAGGTTTCTTCCGAGGCCACGGCCAACCCCAGCCGCTTGCCGGCCATGCCGGCCTTGACGCGTTCCGGCTCTGGCCCGGATCCCGCGTAATGGCTGAATGACCGGTCGAAGAACGCCTTGGTCTGCGCGGACATGCCATACCAGTAGATGGGCGTGCAGAACAGCACGCCATCGGCGGGCAGGAAGTGTTCAAGGAAGAGCTCGGCGTAACGGTCGGCGGGCGGCTTGGCGTGGCGCAAGTCGGGCAGCAGACCCTGGATGTAGTCGTCCAGGAAATGCACCGACGCCAACGTGCCGGCCGTTTCCGCGCCCTGGCGGGCGGATGCGGCCAGCGCGGCGCTATTGCCATCGCGGCGGGGACTGCCGACCAAGATCAACAAGCGTTTGACTCGATGAGTTGAATTCATGCCTGGCTCCTATCAAAGATAACGATCTGAAGCCGAATGGTGGCGTCATCGGGCATGAGGCGACAACTGATCATTCCTTCACTAAGATGAACGCAATTCATCCCAGGATTTCCGCGATGTTTGCTACGCTTCCCGTCACAGCGCTGCGTACGTTCGAGGCCGCCGCGCGGTTGCGCAGTTTCAAGCTGGCCGCGGCCGAGCTGTCGGTCACGCCCACCGCGGTGTCGCATCAGGTCAAGGCACTGGAGCGGCATGTGGGCTGCGCGCTGTTCGAGCGCGTGCCGCGCGGCGTGCGGCTGACCGACAAGGGGGCGCGTCTGTTTGCCGGCGTACATGGCGCGTTGCTGGACGCCGCGCAGACGCTGGACGCCTTGCGGCCCGCGCCCGAGTCCGGCGCGCTGACCGTGTCCACCACCCATTCCTTTGCCGCTTTGTGGCTGGTGCCGCGGCTGGGGCGCTTTCACGAGGTCTATCCGCAGTACCAGTTGCGCCTGGACACGTCGCCCGACCCCGTGGACCTGTTGCAGGACGCCAGCGTGGATGTCGCCATCCGCTACAGCCGCCGGCGCTATCCCGGCTTGCATGCGGCCTGCACGCTGCCCGAGTGGTTTGGGGTGTATGGCGCGCCCGCGCAGATCGCGCACGCCGGCCGCCGTGCGCCCGCGCTGGTGACGGTGCGCTGGCGCGATTCAGAACTGTATGACGAAGGCTGGCAGGCATGGTGCGCGGCCGCCGGCCTGACAGCCTGGCGGCGGCCTGCGGCCGAACATGCCTACACCGAGGAACACTACGCGCTGCAGGCCGCCATTGCAGGCCAAGGCCTGGTGCTGGCCAGTTCGGTCATGGTGTCGGACAGCGTGGCCGCGGGAACGCTGGTTTCCTTCCGGCCGGAGATACGCGTCGCGGGGTCGGCCTACACGGCGCTGTGCGCGCCGGGGCGCGAACGCCACCCGCCGGTCAAGGCTTTCCTGTCGTGGCTGCGCAAGGAATTCCGCGCGTAGCGGCATCCGTGGCCGGACGCGCGGCGGCGCGCGGCAGCAGCGGCAGAGCGGCCAGCATGCAGGATCCCGCGATCAGCCAGGCGACGGGCCACGAGCTCGCGGCGACGATATGCGCGATACCCAGCGGCGTGGCAAACAGCACCAGATAGACGCAGGTGTTGGCCATGCCGAGCGCCGTGCCCGCCCGCGAGGCGCCCGCCAGCGTGGCAAGTTCGGTGTAGGCGACGCCGTGCCAGGCCGACGCGCAAATGCCGGCGGCGGCCAGCAGCACGGCCAGGGCGAATACGTGCCATCCGGTGGGGCTGGCGCCCGCCGCCCATGCCGCGCCTGCCAGCGCCGCGTACAACGCAAAGCTCAGCAGCGCGCAGCCGCGCAGGTAAGCGCGCCGGTTGCCGCGGCGATCGGTCCATCGTCCGCTCGCGATGCGCGCGGCCATGGCGCCCAGTTGAACGGCCACCATCACTGCCGTGAGCACGCCGATCCCCGCATGCAGGGCATCGTGCAGAAAGACGGCGGCAAAGGTCAGCACTGCGAATTGCGGGCCGCACATGATGCCGATGGCGAACGCCGCGCGCCAGACGCGGGTGTCGGTCATGGGGCTGCTGGTGGAAGGGCGAGCTGGCGCGGGCGCATATGAAACTTTCGGCTCGCCAGGCACAGCCGGCAAAGCGGCCACACCCGCCACACCCCGCTCGCCCGGCTCCCGCAGCCAGCACGCCGCAAGCAACGCTGCCGTGCCGCACATCACCGCCAGCACGCCAAACACCGCCCCGAACCCGGCATTGGCCGCCAGCCAAGGCAACAGCAGTGCGCCCAGGCCGCCGCCCAGCGGCACGGCGGTCTGGCGGATGCTCATTGCCAGTCCGCGCTCGCCGTCGTCGAACCACGCCATCACGGCGCGGCCGCTGGCGCCATTGACGCTGCCGCCCAGCATGCCGACCAGCACCAACCCCACGGCCAGCAGCCAGAGGCTGGGCACGAAGCCGCCCACCGGCGCCACCCAGCCGCTCATCCAGGCCAGCGCTGCCGCGGTCGAGCCTAAACCGCCGAGCAGCACGGGACGGTCGCCCCACCGATCGGTCAGCAATCCCCAAGGCAGCTCAAAGAGCGCCACGCCCAACCCCAACAAGCCCAGCGCCAGCGCCAATTGATCGGTATCGAGACGGTAGCCCGCGCGCATGAAGACAGCGGTGGTGGGCAGGCCGGCCGCGACGGCGGAGAACGCGGTGTTGGCGGCGACGCCCACGGCCAGCACCTTCCAGCGGTGAGGTGGGCGGACAAGGGTAGGGCGATCGGACATGGCAGGCGCCTGCAGAAACATTGACGGCGCCAGTGTGCGCGCCTAGCATGCTTCTGAAAATCAGGAAGTTTTGTACCAATGCTTTTGAAAATCGGGATTATCGAATGAGGCCGAGCACGTTCGACCTGGAGGTGCTGCGCAGCTTCGTCGCGGGCGTCGACCTGGGCAGCTTCGGGCGCGCGGCTGACCGGTTGGGCCGGTCGACGTCGGCCGTCAGCGCGCAGCTGAAAAAGCTGGAAGAGCAGGCCGGCGTACCACTGCTGCGCAAGGACGGGCGGGGCTTGGCGCTGACCGATGCCGGCGAGACCATGCTGGCCTACGCCCGCCGGCTGCTCGACCTGAACGACCAGGCCGCGCGCGCCGTGCGCGGCACGCAATTGCACGGCCGCGTGCGTCTCGGCCTGCAAGAGGACTTTGCCGAGATGCTGCTGCCGCGCGTGCTCGGCCGCTTTGCGCGCGCCCATCCCAAGGTCCGGATCGAGGCGCGCGTCGCCCGCAACACGGAACTTCTGGAACGCGTCGCGCTGGGCCAGCTTGATTTGGCGCTGGCCTGGGACCACGACGCCCGCCAGCCGCAGGCACAGCGGCTGGCCGAGCTGCCGATGTGCTGGATCGGGCCCGCGCACCCTGCGCCGGTGCCGGATGCGGACGGCGCGCTGCCGCTGGCGGCCTTCGAGTCGCCCTGCCTGTTCCGCGGCTGCGCCACCGACGCGCTGGACGGCGCCGGCATTGCCTGGCTGGCTGCCTTCACCAGCCCGAGTCTTTCCGGCCTGTGGGCGGCAGTTTCCGCGGGGCTGGGAGTGGCCGTGCGCACGCCCCTTGGCCTGCCGTCCACCGTTCGCGTGATGAAGCCGGGCGAACACGGGTTGCCCGACTTGCCGGTCATCGCGTTGTCGCTGTACCGCGCGCAGGCGCAGCCCGATCCGGTCTGCGCGGCGCTGGACGAAATCCTGGTGCAATGCGTCAATGACAGCGTCGCCGCGTTGGCGGCCACGCGTTTTCAGGAGCGGGCCTCGCTGTGAACCAATTCCATGAAATGACGGTATTCCTGGCCGTGGCGGACGCGGGCAGTTTTTCCGGTGGGGCCCGGCGCCTGGAAATGTCCGCGCCCACCGTCACGCGCAGCGTGGCGGCGCTGGAACGTCGTCTTGGTGCCTTACTGCTGGTGCGCACCACGCGCAGTCTGCGCCTGACCGAAGCCGGCCAGCGCTATGCCGCCGATTGCCGCCGCATCCTGGAAGACGTTGAACGCGCCGACGACGCCGCCGCCGGTGCTATGGCGGTGCCGCGCGGCGCGCTGGCGATCACCGCGCCCGCGCTGTTTGGCGAGCTGCATGTGATGCCGGCAGTGCTGGGATACTTGCGCGCCCATCGCCAGGTGTCGGTGCGGGCGCTGCTGGTGGATCGCGTCGTCAATCTGGTGGACGAAGACATCGATGTCGCCGTGCGGATCGGCGCACTGCCCGATTCCTCGTTGACGGCGGTGCCCGTGGGACACGTCCGCCGCGTGGTGTGCGCCGCGCCCGGCTTTCTGCGCGACCATGGCGAGCCGGCCGACCCCGAGTCGCTGCATCGCTTCTGCACCATCACGGCTGCCATGGAAGGCCGCGCGCCGCAGTGGCGTTTTGCGCAGGCCGGCCAGACCGTGCGCCTGAACCTGCAATCGCAGTTGACCGTGACGTCGTTCCAGGCGGCGGTGGCGGCCGCGCGCGAAGGCTGGGGCCTGACGCAGGTGATGTCCTATCAGGTGGCGCCGCACCTGGCCAGCGGCGCCTTGCAGGTGGTGCTGCGCGGCTTCGAGATGCCGCCCGTGCCCGTGCATCTGGTGTATCCGGAAGGGCGCAAAAGCTCGGCCAAGGTGCGCAGCTTTGTGGATTTCTGCGTGGATGCGCTACGCGCGGACCTGGCGGCGCTGCCCGCCTGACCGGTTTATTTCATTTACCGCAAGAGTGTCTTGCCGGCGCCGGCCGTTCCGGATTTGCGTCGCGGGTCCCAACATGGAGTCTCGAATCCACCAGGGAGATCCCCGATGCAAACCAACCCCGCCCCGGCGCAGGATGCCGCTCCGCTGAAGTTCTACAGTTTCCCGCTGTCCGGCCACGCGCATCGGGTCGCGCTGATGCTGTCACTGCTGGATGTCGCGCACGAACGCATCGACGTCGACCTGCGACAGCGCGAACAAAAGCGGCCTGATTTCCTGGCGCTCAATGCCTTCGGCCAGGTGCCCGTCATTGACGACAACGGCGTCGTGGTGGCCGACTCGACCGCCATCCTGGTGTACCTGGCCAAGCAATACGGCGGCCGCGCCTGGCTGCCTGACGATCCGGTTGGCGCGGCCGCCGTGCAGCGCTGGCTGTCGGTGGCATCGGGGCCGCTGGCCGGCGGGCCCGCATCGGCGCGGCTGGTGACGCTATTCGGCGCGCCGCTGGATGTGGACGCCACGTTGGCGCGGGCCCATGCGCTGCTTGGGGTGATGGAGGGAGAACTCACGCACCGCGAGTTCCTGGCCGGCAGCGCGCCGACCATCGCCGATGTCGCCTGCTACGCCTATGTGGCGCATGCGCCCGAAGGCAACGTGTCGCTGGCCGATTACCCGCGCATCCGTGCGTGGCTCACGCGCATCGAAAACCTGCCGCGCTTCGTTCCCATGGCGTCGTCGCCCGTGGGCCTGCTGGCCGCCTGAAGACCCGCGCACACTGCAAGGACACCGTCATGAATCTGCCCGAACACACCGCACCGTCTCCCTGGCATGCGGGCGAACTGCAGTTGCAGGAGCACGCCGGCGTGGCCGCGCGCATGGACATGGTGGGCCGCAAGGTCATCCGCGACTACATGCCGGATCAGCATCGCGAATTCTTCGCGCAGTTGCCGTTCGTGGTAGCCGGCGCCGTGGATCCGCAGGGCGATCCGTGGGCCGGCATTCTGGAAGGGCAGCCGGGCTTTGCCGTGTCGCCGGACCCGCATACGCTGCGCATCGCGGCCATGCCGGACGAGGACGATCCGCTGCGCGCCGGGTTGGGATTGGGCCAGCCCGTCGGCTTGCTGGGCATCGAGCTGCACACGCGCCGGCGCAACCGCATGAACGGCCGCATCGCCGCCTGGGATGGCAAGCGCTTCGACGTGGCGGTGGCGCAATCATTCGGCAATTGTCCGCAGTACATCCAGTCGCGCGACTTCTTCTTCTCGCGCTCGCCGTCGATGCGCTTTGCCGCCGCATTGCCGGAGCGCGGCGGACTGGATGACGCGGCGCGCGCCCTGATCTCGGCGTCCGACACCTTCTTTGTCGCCAGTTATGCCGGGCACGCCGTCGATGTGTCGCACCGGGGCGGCAAGCCCGGCTTCGTGCGGGTGGACGGCGACGTGCTGACCATTCCGGACTTTTCCGGCAACCGCTTTTTCAACACCCTGGGCAACCTGGCCGCGAATCCCGTTGCCGGTCTGCTGTTCATCGACTTTGAACGCGGCGACCTGCTGCAACTGACGGGGCGCGCCGAGGTGATTCTGGACAGCCCCGAAATCGCCGTGTTCGAGGGCGCCGAACGCCTGTGGCGCGTGCACGTGCGCCGCGTGGTCCGCCGGCCGGGTGCACTGGCCCTGCGCTGGCGCTTCGATGCGTGGTCGCCCACGGCACTGGCGACCGGGCGGTGGCCGGCAGCCGCCTAGTCTCAGGCGTCCGCCACCTTGCGCACGACAGTGTCGTCGGGGTGCAGCAGGCGGCCGTCCTGCGCGCGGATCTCCATCCGTTGCACCGGCTGCCCGCGCTGGCGGTCGATCAGGGTGGAATGCGCCTCATCGGGGCCGTAGTAGTGGTCCTCGCCCCACTGGCGCAGTCCGACGATCACCGGAAACAGCGCCTTGCCTTTATCCGTGAGCACGTATTCCTGGTAGGCGCTGCCGTCGGACGCCGGCGCGACGGCAAGAATGCCGTGCGCGACCAGCGTGCGCAGCCGGTCGCTCAGGATGTTCTTGGCCATGCCCAGGCTTTTCTGGAATTCGCCGAACCGGCGCAGGCCGTCAAAGGCATCCCTCACGATAAGCAGTGACCACCAGTCGCCGATGGCGTCGAGCGAGCGGGCGACCGGGCAGGCGGCGCCTTCAAGGCTGGTGCGTTTGACCATGCGGGCTCCTTGCAGTTTTTCAGAACGAAGTTGGTTGCATTATAAAACCTGGAGGTCTAGCATTCTGGTTTCGTAATAAAACCAGACTAATCATGAACCCGACCGCCCGATCCGACCCGCCCGAAGGCGATGCGACCCCCTCGATGCCGCCCGCGCTGGTTTTTCTGCTGGCAGCGGCGTGCGCGCTCAGCGTCGCCAACGTGTATTACGCGCAGCCGTTGCTCGACGCCATCGGCCGCGAATTCCGCCTGGACCAGGCGGCCGTGGGCATCGTTATCACCGCCACCCAGCTGGGCTGCGCGCTGGCGCTGTTCTTCGTGGTGCCCCTGGGCGACCTGCTGGATCGGCGGCGGTTGATGCTGGGGCAGTTGGAACTTCTGGTGCTGGCCTTGGCCGCGGTGGCGGCGTCTGCGAACGCGCCGTGGCTGCTGGCTGGAATGGTGGCGTTGGGATTGCTGGGCACGGCGATGACGCAGGGCCTGCTTGCGCTGTCCGCGGCGCTGGCGGCGCCGGCTGAGCGCGGACGCGTCGTAGGCGCGGCGCAGGGCGGGGTGGTCATCGGCCTGTTGCTGGCGCGCACCTTGGCCGGCGCGCTGGCGGACTTGTGGGGCTGGCGCGCGGTGTATGTGGCGTCGGCCATTCTGTCGGCGGTGCTGGCGCTGGTGCTGGTCCGCTGGCTGCCGCGGCGGCAGCTGCCGGTGGCCGGGCTGGGCTACGGCGGCCTGCTGCGTTCCGTCTTCACGTTGCTGGTCACGGAACGCGTGCTGCGCGTGCGCGGCATGATCGCGCTGTTGATGTTCGCCGCGTTCAGCGCGTTCTGGACCGCGCTGGTGCTGCCGCTGAGCGCGCCGCCGCATTCGCTGTCGCACACGGCGGTGGGGGCGTTCGGACTGGTCGGGGTGGTGGGCGTGCTGATGGCGGCGCGCGCCGGCCGTCAGGCCGACGCCGGGCATGGCCAGCGCACCACCGCGATCGGCCTGGCGCTTCTGTGCATGGCGTGGGCGCCGATCGCTTTGCTGGACCACAGCCTGTGGCTGCTGGCGCTGGGCGTGCTGGCGCTGGACCTGGCGCTGCAGGCGCTGCACGTGACCAATCAGGCGATGATCTTCAGCATCAGCGCGCAGGCGCACAGCCGGCTGGTGGCCGGCTACATGATGTTCTACGCGGTGGGCAGCGGCCTGGGGTCGATTGCCGCGACCGCCGTGTACGCGCGCGCGGGCTGGCTGGGCGTGTGTGTGCTGGGCGCGGGCATCAGCGTGGCGGCGTTGGGGTTCTGGGCGGCGACGGTGCCGCGCGGGGCGCGCGCGGTGTGTCCCGCTGACGGACAGGCGCGCATCTAGCCGCGCGCGCCCGCCGTTTTCCGATCACGCCAGCCAGCGCTTGATGCGGCCGGCCAGCGCTTCGCGGCTGATGCCGTAGCGGTCATGCAGGGTAGGCAGGGCGCCGGCATCCAGGAACGCGTCCGGCAGCCCGGCCAGCTGGAACCCGGCCGGCTGCACGCGGTGCCGCAGCAATGCGCTGGCCACCGCTTCGCCCAGTCCGCCGATCACCGAATGGTTCTCGGCCACGACCACCAGCCGGTGCTTGTAGCGCACCGCCTCGACCAGGCTGGCCTCGTCCAGCGGCTTGATGGTCGGGCTGTGCATCACCGCCACGCCGATGTTGTCGCGCGCCAGGTCCTCGGCGGCTTCCAGCGCGCGCATCGTCATGATGCCGCTGGCAATGATGAGCACGTCGCTGCCTTCGCGCAGCATCTTTGCCTTGCCCAGCTCGAACCGGTAACCCTCGATCTCGTCGAGCACCAGCGGCACCTGGCCGCGCAGCAGGCGCATGTACACCGGGCCCTGGTGCTCGGCGATCTGCGGCACGGCCTGTTCGATGTCCAGCGCGTCGCACGGATCGACGATGGTCAGGCCGGGAATGCCGCGCATCATCGCCAGGTCCTCGGTGGCTTGGTGGCTGGGGCCGTAGCCGGTCGTCAGCCCGGGCAGCGCGCAGCAGATCTTGACGTTGAGGTTTTCCTCGGCGATCACCTGATGGATGAAATCGTAGGCGCGCCGCGTGCCAAACACGGCGTAGGTCGTGGCGAACGGCACCAGGCCTTCCTTGGCCATGCCGCCCGCCGCGCCCATCAGCAGCTGTTCGGCCATGCCCATCTGGTAGAAGCGCTCGGGATACGCCTGCGCAAACAGGTGCAGGTCGGTGTATTTGGCCAGGTCGGCCGTCAGGCCCACGACGTCCGGACGCGATTCCGCGTACGCGACCAGCGCCTTGCCGAAGGGCGCCGCGCGGACGCGCTGTCCCTCCGAGGCAATCGACGCGATCATCGCGGACGTGGTGAGGCGGGGTTTTTGCTGGGTGCTGGCGCTGCTCATGACCAGACTCCTTCGGTCGAGGGGGTGGGGCGGTTCTGGTCCAGGATGTCGAGCGCCTGTTGCCATTCCGGCGGGTCGACACGGATGAAGTGGTTTTTCTCGCGTTGCTCAAGAAACGGGATGCCCTTGCCCATCCGGGTATCAAACAGGATGACGCGCGGCTTGGCGTCGGGCAGCGCGCGCGCGGTATCGAACGCCTGGACCACGGCGGCCAGGTCGTTGCCGTCCACGCGCTGCACGTGCCAGCCAAAGGCTGCCCACTTGTCAGCCAGCGGCTCGAATCCCATCACCTTGCCCGAAGGGCCGTCCGCCTGCTGATTGTTGATGTCCACTAGGCAGATGAGGTTGTCCAGTTCGTGGTGAGCGGCGCCCATTGCCGCTTCCCAGGTCGAACCCTCGTCCAGCTCGCCGTCCGACATGGAGTTGTAGACGAAGGCCGGATTGCGTTTGTGCTTGAGCCCCAGCGCGATGCCGACGCCGATGGACAGGCCCTGGCCCAGCGATCCGCCCGAGATCTCCATGCCCGGCGTGTACGTCGCCATGCCGGACATGGGCAGGCGGCTGTCGTCGCTGCCATAGGTGTCGAGTTCGCTCTCCGGGATGACGCCGGCCTCGATCAGCGCCGCGTAGTGGGCAATGGCGTAGTGGCCATGCGACAGGAGAAAGCGGTCGCGGCCTTCCCATTGCGCGTCGCCCGGCTGTACGTTCATGGCGTGGCGGTAGGCGACGGCCAGCACGTCGGCCCAGCCGAGCGCCTGGCCGATGTAGCCCTGGCCCTGGACTTCGCCCATGCGGACCGCGTAGCGGCGGATGCGCCAGGCGGCGGACGCCAGGTCGCTCAAAGATTTGGACTGCTCCATTCGAAGCTCCTATTCATGGTGTGGGGTTCATTTCAGGATGCTGGCGGGCACGTAGGACACCAGTCCCAGCACCGCAAAGGCGACCAGATAGAAGGGCGCCAGCTCGCGCACGGTCTGGCCGACCTTCACTTTGGCCAGTGCACTGGTGATGAAAAGCGTGGTGCCGACGGGTGGCGTATACAGGCCGATGGCCAGGTTCACGACCATCATCACGCCCAGCTGCGTCATGTCCATGCCGATGCTCTGCGCCAGCGGCACGAACACCGGCGCCAGCAGCAGCACGGCGGCGGGCAGGTCGATGAACATGCCCAGAAACAGCATCATCAGGTTCATCAGCAGGATGACCAGCCATTTGGCGTGGACGTTTTCCTGGACCCAATGCGCGATGCCCTGCGGCGTCTGGTCGAAGGTCAGCAGCCAGCCGATGGCCGAGGACGCCATGATCACCAGCAGGACCACGCCGGTCGCCAGCCCCGCGTGGACGATGGCGGCATTGAGCCGCGACCACGACAGATCGCGGTACATCACGGCCGACACCAGGCCCGCGTAGAACGTGGACAGGACCGCGACCTCGGTCGGCGTGGCAATGCCGAACCGCAGGAACACGATGATCAGCAGCGGCAGAACGACGGCGGGCAAGGCATACAACAGGTGCCGGCGGAACGCCGCGCCGTTGAAGGGCGACGTGTCGCGGGGAAAGTTGCGGCGGCGGCCCACCCACCAGCAGGCCAGCATGAAGCCGCCGCACAGCAGTAGGCCGGGCAGAATCCCCGCCACGAACAGCGACGCGATCGACGCATTGGCGGTAAGGGCAAACAGGATCAACGGGATCGACGGCGGAATCAGGATGTCGATGGTGGCGGCGGCGGCCAGCGTGGCGGCCGAGAAGGCGGCCGGGTAGCCCAGCCGCTTATGCCACGGAATCATCAGCGAGCCGATGGCCGACGCATCCGCCACCGCCGAGCCCGACACGCCGCCGAACAGCGTGGACGACAGCACGCCGACCTGCGCGGGTCCGCCGTGATAGCGGCCGATCAGCGCGGACAGCACGCCCACCAGCGCTTCGCCGAGCTTGCCGCCCATCATCAGCGACCCGGTCAGCATGAAGAACGGAATGGCGATCAGGGGAAAACTCTGCACCTGCGAGACCATCTGCTGGACCACCACATCCAGCGGCACGCGGTCCGTGCTGGCGACGGCCGCCATGGCGGCGACGAGCAAGGCGTGGGCGATGGGCATGGCCGCAACGGCGGCGCCCATGAAGACGATCAGAATCAATGCACTCATGGCTGTTCTCCCGTCACCAGTGCACGGCGGGCGCCTGCGGCTCGCCGTCGGGCTGCGCCGCAGCGTCGCGGCAATGCCAGCTCTGCCACGCCGACTGCCCCGCCAGCACGGCGAGCAGCAGCATGCCGCCCATCACGCACCCGTAGGTGAGCGAGCCGGGCATTTGCAGGATGGGGGATTTTTCGTCGTGGACGATCTCGATCATGTTGAATGTCGCCCAGGACAGGGTGGCGTACAGGACGGCGACCACGCTCCAGGCCACGGCCGCGACCACGCGGCGGGCATGAGCCGGCAAGGCGTCCATCAGGAACGTGGTGGCGATATGCGCGTTGTGCAGCGCGGCCAGCACGACCCCTGACATGACGAGCCAGGGAAAAAGCAGTTCGGGGATCTCGTTGGCCCATTCCAGGCTTGAACCGGTTGCGTATCGCAGCGCGGTGTTGACGACGAGGATCACGAAGATCACCGTGGTGGACAGCCACAGGATCACGCGGCATATGCCGTCGATGACCCTGCCGACCAGTCCGTGTCGATCGGTATTCATGTTGTCTCCTGCCTTGTGGCCGGTCCGCCGCCGTGCCGTCGCGAGGGACGGGACGGGGCGGCCGAAAGGACATATCAGTTGCCGCGCGCCGCGGCCAGAACCTTCTTCACGTACGGGCCGATGGGACCAGCCAGCCATTTTTCGTCGACCGGTGCGGTGGCCTTGGCGAAGGCGGCGGTGTCGGGCGTCGTGACCTGCACGCCCTTGGCTTTCAGATCGGCCAGCAGCCGCGTATCGGCGTCCCGGCTCAGCTTGCGCTGAAATGCCGACGCTTCGTCGGCGGCTTCACGCACGGCCTTGCGGTCGGCGTCGCTCAGCCGGTCCCAGGTGCGCTTGCTCATCAGGAAGGGCGTCATCTGGAACTGGTGATTGGTCATCGCCAGGTGCTTCTGCACTTCGTACAGCTTGCTGGCCTCGAAGTTCACCAGCGGATTCTCCTGGCCGTCCACCACGCCCTGCTGCAACGCCACATACAGTTCCGCGAACTTGATCTGCTGCGCCTGCGCGCCCAGGGCGTTCATGATGTCGACCAGCGTCGCGTCGGGCGGCACGCGCATCTTCAGGCCCTTCATGTCCTCGACCTTGTTGATGGGGTGCTTGCTGTTGGTCATCTGGCGGATGCCGTTGTCCCAGGTGCCCAGCAGGATCAGGTTCTTGGCGGCCGATTTTTCGGCCAGCTCCTTGCCCAGCGGCCCGTCCAGCAGCTTGAATGCCGCGCTGGCGTCCGGGAACAGGAATGGCATGCCGAAGGCGGCGTACTCCGGCACGGCGGCGGCGACGGCGCCCTGGGAGTTGGCGCTCATGTCCAGGGCGCCCGTGCGCAGCGCAGTGACCATGGCGGCGTCGTCGCCCAACTGCGCGGACGGCGCGACCTGGACTTCGATGCGCCCGCCTGTCTTTGCCTTCAGCACCTCGGCAAACTTCACCGATGCGTCGTGGCGGGGATTACCGACGGCTGCGCCGTGGCCCAGCGTCAGCTTGAGGTTTTGCGCCTGCGCCGCCAGCGGCAGCAGGGTGGCGGCGGCCAGGACCAGGCTCGCCTGAAGCATTTTTCTGCTTTTCATGATGTCTCCTCCAATTTTTGTGGGGTACTGCGGATCAGTGAATCAACATGCCTCCGTTGACGTCCAGCGTGATGCCCGTGCAGTACGCCGACAGGTCGCTCGCCAGGAACACGCACGCGCCCGCCACGTCGTCCGCCCGGCCCAGGCGTGCCAGCGGGATGGTGCCTTCGATGTCGGCCTTGCGCTCGGCGGACAGCTTGCCTTGCGTGATGTCGGTTTCGATCAGCCCGGGTGTGATGCAGTTGATCCGGATGCCGTCGCCGCCGAACTCGCGCGCCATGGCCCGCGCCAGGCCCAGCACGCCTGCCTTCGCGGCGGAGTAGTGCGGTCCGCCAAAGATGCCGCCGCCGCGTTGTGCCGACACGGACGAAATGCAGACGATAGAACCGGACCGCTGCGCCTGCATGGCGGGCAGGACGGCCTGCGACAGGTAAAGCGTGCCGCGCAGGCTCACGTCCAGGATGCGGTCGTAGTCCGCGCCGGTGATCTCCAGCGTCTTGACCGGCTGCGTAATGCCGGCGTTGTTCACCAGGATGTCGATCCTGCCGAACGTCTTGACGGCCTGTTCGATGGCGGCGATGCAGGCCGTCTTGTCGGTCACGTCCGCCACCAGCCCCAGATGACCGTCGCCCAGCCGGGCGGCGGCGCGGGCGGGCTCGGCGCGTTCCAGGTCCAGGATCACCACGCGCGCGCCGTGCGCTGCCATCTGGCGGGCGGTGGCAAATCCCAGTCCGTTGATTCCTGCGCCGCCGGAAATCACGGCCACCTTGTCCTTGAGCAACATCTGTCTTCCTCCTGTCCTTGTTATGAAATCGATGCGGACCATTCTGGAGGCCGTCTAGCATTAAGACAAACGATGTGTCATCAGTCTAAGATGACGGATCGTCATCTGAAGTCAGGGACAACCCCATGCCTGCGCTGCCGCCCATCGTCAACCTGCTGGCGTTCGAAGCCGTGGCGCGCCGCCGCAGCTTTGCCATCGCCGCTACCGAATTGCACCTGACTGCGTCGGCGGTCAGCCACCAGATTTCGCGGCTGGAATCGGACCTGGGCGTGCGCCTGTTCGAGCGCAGTGCACACGGCGTGCGGCTGAGCAGCGCGGGCGAACAATATCTGGTGCGAATCGGCGGGGCGCTTGCGGCGATCTCGTCGGCCACCGAAGACCTGCGCCAGGGCGTCAGCAACAGCCTGTATGTGCACTCCGCGCCCAGCATCGCCAGCTTGTGGCTGATGCCGCGGCTGCGGCGGTTTGCCGAGGCGCATCCGCACGTGGCGCTGAACCTGTCGGCCGCGCATTCGCACAGTGATTTCGCGCTGGGGCAGTCGGACATCGACATCCGCTACGGCGTGCCGCATTGGGATGATGTGGTGGTGGAGCCGCTGTTCGAAGAACGGATACTGCCGCTGGCCAGCGCGGCGTTCATTCGCGAACACGGCATCAAGCGCATCGACCAGTTGCTGGACGTGCCGCTGATCCAGAGCAACGTCAGCGTCATTCAGTGGTCCGACTGGTTCGGGCGCTATTCGGAACGGCGTGCGCCGGATCACTTCACGATCCGCTTCGACCGCGCGCAGATGTCGCTGGACGCGGCGGCGCAGGGATTGGGCGTGGCGCTGGAAAGCGCCACCATTGCCGGCATGCATCTGGCGCAAGGCAGCCTGCAGCCGGTATTTGGAATGGCCAAGGCCATTGCGGTGAAGGCGCACTTTGCCGTCTACCCGGCGCGGCACGCCAAGCGTCCGTCCGTGGAGGCTTTTCTTGCCTGGATCCACGCCGAGGCGGCCGCGACGGCGATCACACGCTGAGCCCGGCCCGCCCAAGCAGGCCGGGACAATGCGTCAGGGCTGCACGTCGTACTCGGCCGTGCCCAGCACGACCGCCGCCAGGCCCGGCGCCTGCGTCAGCTTGTGCAGCGCAAAGGCTTGCGCGGTGGCGATCTTGGCGTTGTGGAAGTCCGGGTCTTCAGCCTGCAGGTCCAGGCTGGCAAGCAGGGCGCGGGCCATCTGCCAGCCGGCGAACGTCGTGCCCGCCAGCAGCAGGTAAGGCACCGCGGCGCCAAAGACCGCATTGGGATTGCCGGCCGCGTTGGCAAGAATGAACTCGACCGCGCTGGCCAGCGCTTCGCGGGCCTCGCGCAGCGGCTTGAGCATGCGGCCGGCGGCCGGCTCGGTGCGGGCCTGAAGGTCGGCTTCGGTCTGGCGCACCGCGTCCAGCAGCGCGCGCGCCACGGCGCCGCCGTCGCGCAGCGTCTTGCGGCCAACGAGGTCGTTGGCCTGGATGGCGGTCGTGCCTTCGTAGATGGTCAGGATGCGGGCGTCGCGGTAGAACTGCGCGGCGCCGGTCTCTTCGATGAAGCCCATGCCGCCATGGACCTGCACGCCCAGGCTCGCGACATCGATCGACATCTCGGTGCACCAGCCCTTGACGATCGGCACCAGGTATTCCTGGATCGCCAGGTGGCGCTTGCGCGTGTCGGCGTCGGGACTGGCGTGGGCCAGGTCGGCATGGCCGGCGGTCACGTAGGCCAGCGCGCGGCCCGCTTCGGTCAGGGCGCGCATCGTGCCCAGCATGCGGCGCACGTCCGGGTGCTGGATGATGGGCACGGCGTCGCGCGACGAGCCGTCCACCGGGCGGCTCTGCACGCGCTCGGCGGCATAGGCCAGCGCGTGCTGGTAGGCGCGGTCGGCGATGGCGATGCCCTGAACGCCCACCGCGTAGCGGGCGGCGTTCATCATGATGAACATGGCGTCCAGGCCACGGTTTTCCTGGCCGACCAGGTAACCCAGCGCGCCGCCGGCGTCGCCGAACTGCAGCGTGCAGGTGGGGCTGGCCTTGATGCCCAGCTTGTGCTCGATGGACACGCAGGTCACATCGTTGCGCGCGCCCAGCGAGCCGTCTTCATTGACCAGGAACTTGGGCACCAAAAAGAGCGAAATGCCCTTCACGCCCTCGGGCGCATCAGGCAGGCGGGCCAGCACCAGATGCAGGATGTTCTCGGCAAGGTCGTGCTCGCCATAGGTGATGAAGATCTTGGTGCCGGACAGGCGGTAGGTGCCGTCGCCCACGGGTTGGGCGCGCGTGCGGACCATGGCCAGGTCCGAGCCGGCCTGCGGCTCGGTCAGGTTCATGGTGCCGGTCCATCGGCCGGAGATCATGGGGCCGATGAAGCGCTCGCGCAGCTCGGGCGAGCCAGCCGTCATCAGGGCTTCGATGGCGCCGTTGGTCAGCAGCGGGCACAGCGCGAACGACAGGTTCGCGGCGTTCAGCATTTCAGAGCACGGCGAGCCGATCAGGCCGGGCAGCCCCTGGCCGCCGTATTCGGCGGGGTGGGACAGGCCCTGCCAACCGGCGTCTGCATATTGGCGGAAGGCCTGCTTGAAGCCGGGGGCGGTGGTCACCGCGCCGTCCTGCCAGGTGCTGGGCGCCTTGTCCGCCGGGTGGTTCAACGGCGCCAGGACTTCGGCGGCGAAGTGGGCGGATTCTTCCAGCACGGCTTGCGCGGTGTCGGGCGTGGCCTCCTCGAAACCGGGCAGGGCGGCCACCTGCTGCAGACCGGCCAGATGGTTCAACACGAACAGCATGTCTTTCACGGGGGCTTGGTACGTCATGGCGTAGGCGCTCCTGGTTTTATGGGTTAAGCGGATCAGGCCGGCTTGCCGGGGTCGGCCACGTCGATCGCGGACGTGGCGCCGACCGCGGCGCGCAGCTCGAATTTCTGGATCTTGCCGGTGGAGGTCTTGGGCAGGTCACCGAAGCGTACCGCGCGCGGCACCTTGAAGCCGGACAACAGCAGCTTGCAGTGCGCGATGATCTCTTCGGCGGTGGCGGTGCAGCCGGGCTTGAGCTCGACGAAGGCGCAGGGCGTCTCGCCCCATTTGGGATCGGGCATGGCCACCACGGCTACCGCCGCCACGGCGGGATGCCGGTACAGCGCGTCCTCGACTTCGATGCTGGAGATGTTCTCGCCGCCCGAGATGATGATGTCCTTGCTCCGGTCTTTGATGCGGACATAGCCGTCGGCCGTCATCACGCCCAGGTCGCCGGTGTGGAACCAGCCCCCGGCAAAGGCGTCCTCGGTCGCGCGCGCGTTCTTCAAGTATCCCTTCATGCAGATGTTGCCGCGGAACATGACCTCGCCGATGGTTTCCTCATCGCGCGGCACTTCGGCCATCGTTTCCGGGTTGCGCACCGACACGCCGGCCTGCAGGTGATAGCGCACGCCCTGGCGCGCGGTCAGCAGCGCGCGGCGCTCGGGGTCCAGCGCGTCCCAGGCGTCCTGGTGCGCGCAGACGGCGGCCGGTCCGTAGACTTCGGTCAGGCCATACACGTGGGTCAGCTCAAAGCCGATCTCCCGCATCTTGTCGATGACGGCTGGCGCGGGCGCGGCGCCCGCCACCATGGTGCGCACTGTGTGCGTGATGCCCGCGCGCAGCTCGGCCGGCGCGTTGGCCAGCGCGCTCTGCACGATGGGCGCGCCGCAGTAGTGGGTGACGCCTTCGTCGCGGATCAGGTCGAACACCGTCTTGGGATCGAACTTGCGCAGGCACACGTTCACGCCCGCACGCGCCGCGATGGTCCAGGCGAAGCACCAGCCGTTGCAATGAAAGAGCGGCAGCGTCCACAGGTAGACGGGATGCTTGGGCATGTCCCATTCGAGGATGTTGCTGACCGCGTTCAGGTAGGCGCCGCGGTAGTGATAGACCACGCCCTTCGGGTCGCCCGTGGTGCCGGACGTGTAGTTCAGCGCGATGGCGTCCCATTCGTCCGCGGGCGGCTTCCAGTCGAAGGTGGCGGGCGCGGCGGCCAGGAAATCTTCGTAGTCGGCGGCGCCCGGCAACGTGGCGGCGGCGCCTTCCAGGTCGTGCACCGAGATGATTTTCAGGTGCGGGAATTCGGCGCGGGCGCGCTGCGCGACGTCGGCGTATTCGGTGTCAATGATGAGCGCGCGGGCCTCGCCGTGGCCCAGCATGAACAACACGCTGGGCGCGTCCAGCCGCGTGTTCAACGTGTTCAGCACGGCGCCCAGCATGGGCACGCCGAAGTGCGCTTCCACCATGGCGGGGATGTTGGGCAGCATGACGGCAACCGTGTCGCCGCGCTGGATGCCGGCCTGCGCCAGCGCGCCGGCCAGGCGCTGGGCGCGTTCATACGTTTGCGCCCAGGTGCGGCGGATCTTGCCGTGGACGACGGCCAGCTTTTGGCCATAGACCTGCGCCGCGCGGGCGATGAAATCCACCGGGGTCAGGGCTTCGTGATTGGCTTCGCGGCGCGCGAGGCCGTGATCGAACATGCCGGTCATGCTTGTCTCCAATGGGGCGGGGTGGCCCCTTATCCAGGTCTGCGGGGTTTGATCCCCGTCGCTTGCCCTAGCTTATGGCCGGCCGGAAAATGGCGTCTGTCGCCTGCATGACAGACCCTCGGCCGGCGGCGCAATCCCCAAGTTTTACACGGTTCTTCCCATGTCCGATGTTTCAAACACAGTTTCCCCCGACGAACTGCCGATGCTGTTTCGGGCCTGTCCGTGGTTCGGTGCGCTGGAGGCACGGCACCAGGACCTGGTGCTGGCGACCTCGCGCGCGGAACTCGTCGGCAGCGGGGCGTGGATTGCGCGGCGTAATGCGCCGTCGGACTACTGGCTGGGGGTGAGCCGCGGGCTGCTAAAGCTGGCGATCTACAACGAGTCCGGCCGCAGTTGCACGTTCTCCGGTGTGCCGCCGGGCGGCTGGTTCGGAGAGGGCAGCGTCATCAAACGCGAGCTGCGCAAGTACGACGTGGTCGCCATCCAGCCGTCGCTGGTGATGCTGGTGCCCGCTGCAACCTTCCATGCGCTGCTGTCGGCGAGCCTGCCGTTTTCGCACTTTGTCATCGGCCAGTTGAATGACCGCATGGGCGAGTTCATCGCGTCCATCCAGAACCACCGTTTGCTCGATGCCGACGCGCGCGTGGCGCAATCGCTGGCGCAGCTCTTCAATCCGCAGCTGTATCCGTCCACCGACCTGACCCTGGCCATATCGCAGGAAGAATTGGGATATCTGACCGGCCTGTCGCGCCAGCGGGTCAACCAGGCGCTGCAGACGCTGGCCGACCAGGGAATGTTGGCGCTGGCGTACAACCAGATCAAGGTGCTGGACCTGGGCCGGTTGCGGCAGTACGGGCTGGATCAGCTCTGACGGGAATCAGGGCGCCGTGCCGCCCCGCGCAACGTCAAAGGCGGGGGCCAGCGCACGGTCCAGCGCGGCGCGCGCCAGCAGGCGGGTCGAGTCGAGCGTGGGCAGGGCGCAATTGCCGTCGTTCAGCACCAGCGGCAGTTCGGTGCAGCCCAGCACCACCGCGTCGCAGCCGTCGTCTTTCAGGCGTTCGACGATGCCTTGCAACTGCGCCACCGACGCGGGCTTGATCACACCGTGGACCAGCTCGTCCATGATGATGCGGCCCAGCAGCAGGCGGTCGTCCTGCGGCGGCCGCGCGTAGTCCAGGGCACGTGCCGCCAAGGCCGCGGGGTAGACGTCGCTGTCCACCAGCCAGTGCGTGCCCAGGATGCCGATCCGCCGGTAACCGCGCGCCGCCGCCACGGCGGCGACCTCCTGCGCGATGTGCAGCCACAGCCGCGGCGAGTCCGCCACGACGCGGTCCATCGCCTGGTGGATGGTGTTGTCCGGGCAGATCAGGAAATCCGCGCCGGCGCGGGCCAGCTTGTTCGCCGACGACAACATCAGGGCGGCAACGCCGTCCAGGTCGCGGGCGTCCAGGCAGGCGACGTAATCCGCCAGCGAATGGGTGTGTAGCGAAATCTCGGGATGGGCGTGCGGGCGCATGCGCTGCGCGCCTTCGGCGCACAAGGTGCGGTAGCAGAGCGCGGCGCCCTCGGCGGAGCAGGCGACGATGCCGATGTGCAGCGGCGTGGCGTTCATCCAGTCGATTCCTTCTTCAGGGCCCGGTAGCCGGACGGCAGGGAACAGGTCGGGCGTGATCGATTGTAGGGGTGTCGGCCGTTAGGGTATTGCAGGGTCAAATTCACCTCGTGGCGGTGATTTGTACCCGTCCAGTCAACAGTAAAAATCACCACGCCGAATCCAACCTGTTGATTCGGCGTGGTTTTTTTCTGGCATGGATTTCGCATGAGGACACGTACCCAACCAACCGCAACACAGGAGGGCGTTCCCATCATGGGTCCGTATCGGAAATTATGGTTCACGTTGATCGCCGTGGTGGCGATCACATTTGCGCTGCTAGGCTTCTACGGCGGCGAGGTCTACCGCCAGGCGCCGCCCATTCCCGGGCAGGTGGTGACGTCCGATGGCCGCGCACTGTTCGGCCGCGAAGACATTCTGGACGGGCAGACCGCCTGGCAATCCGTCGGCGGCATGCAGCTTGGCTCGATCTGGGGCCACGGCGCGTACCAGGCGCCTGACTGGACGGCCGACTGGCTGCATCGCGAACTGACCGCCTGGCTGGACCTGGCCGCGCGCGACGAGCACGGCCAGGCCTACGCCCAATTGCCCGCGCCGCAGCAGGCCGCGCTGCGCGAAGCGCTCAAGGCCGAGTACCGCGCCAATCGCAGCGACGCAGCCACCGACACGCTGACCATCACGCCGCGCCGCGCGAAGGCCATCGAACAGACGGCCGCTTACTACGAGCAGCTGTTCTCCGATGCGCCCGCCCTGCAAGGCAGTCGCGAGAGCTTCGCCATGAAGGAAAACACGCTGCCCGACGCCAAGCGCCGCACGCAGCTGACGCATTTCTTCTTCTGGACAGCCTGGGCGGCAGCCACCGAACGCGAAGGCATGTCGGTCACCTACACCAACAACTGGCCGCACGAACCGCTGATCGGCAACCAGCCCAGCGCTGAAAACGTCATGTGGTCGATCATCAGCGTGGTTGTGCTGCTGGCGGGCATCGGCTTCCTGGTCTGGGCCTGGGCCTTCATGCGTGGCCAGGAAGAAGAAGAGCCGCAAGCGCCCGCGCGCGATCCGCTCACCGCCTTTGCCCTGACGCCCTCGCAGCGCGCCCTGGGCAAGTATTTGTTCCTGGTCGTGGCGCTGTTCGGCTTCCAGGTGCTGCTGGGCGGTTTCACCGCGCACTACACCGTTGAAGGGCAGAAGTTCTATGGCATCGACGTCTCGCAGTGGTTCCCGTATTCGCTGGTGCGCACCTGGCACATCCAGAGCGCCCTGTTCTGGATCGCAACGGGCTTCCTGGCCGCCGGCTTGTTCCTGGCCCCGCTGATCAACGGCGGACGCGATCCCAAGTTCCAGAAGGTAGGCGTCGACATTCTGTTCTGGGCGCTGGTGCTGGTCGTGGTCGGCTCGTTCGCCGGCAACTACCTGGCCATTGCGCAGATCATGCCGCCCGAGCTGAATTTCTGGCTGGGTCACCAAGGCTATGAATACGTCGACCTGGGCCGTCTGTGGCAGATCGGCAAGTTTGCCGGCATCTGCTTCTGGCTGGTGCTGATGCTGCGCGGAATCGTGCCCGCGCTGCGCACGCCGGGCGGCGACAAGAACCTGCTGGCGCTGCTGACGGCCTCCGTCGGCGCCATTGGTCTCTTCTACGGCGCCGGCTTCTTCTACGGCGAACGCACCCACCTGACCATCATGGAGTACTGGCGCTGGTGGATCGTCCACCTGTGGGTCGAAGGCTTCTTTGAAGTGTTCGCCACCACGGCGCTGGCCTTCATTTTCTCGACCCTGGGTCTGGTGTCGCGCCGCATGGCAACGACCGCCAGCCTGGCCTCGGCCTCGCTCTTCATGCTGGGCGGCATTCCCGGCACGTTCCACCACCTGTATTTCGCGGGCACGACCACGCCCGTGATGGCCGTCGGCGCCAGCTTCTCGGCGCTGGAAGTCGTGCCGCTGATCGTGCTGGGCTACGAAGCCTGGGAAAACTGGCGCCTGAAGACCCGCGCCGCGTGGATGGACAACCTGAAGTGGCCGCTGATGTGCTTTGTGGCCGTGGCCTTCTGGAACATGCTGGGCGCTGGCGTCTTCGGCTTCATGATCAACCCGCCGATCTCGCTGTATTACATCCAGGGTCTGAACACCACGCCGGTGCACGCGCACGCCGCGCTGTTCGGGGTGTACGGCTTCCTGGCGCTGGGCTTCACGCTGCTGGTGCTGCGCTACATCCGTCCGCAGTATGCGTTGAACCCGGGCCTCATGAAGCTGGCGTTCTGGGGCATGAACATCGGCCTCGTGCTGATGATCTTCACCAGCTTGTTGCCGGTGGGCCTGATCCAGTTCCATGCCAGCGTCAGCGAAGGCATGTGGTACGCCCGCAGCGAAGCCTTCATGCAGCAGGACCTGCTCAAGACCCTGCGCTGGGGCCGCACGTTCGGCGACGTGGTGTTCCTGCTGGGCGCGCTGGCGATGGTGATGCAGGTGATCCTGGGCCTGCTCAGCAGCAAGCCTGCGCTGGTCGAGCCGCGGCTCACGCCCAAGGCCGCGCGCGGCTGATCCCGGCACCTTCGCGACTTTGCGCCAGCGCAACGTTGCGAAGGCGGCCTCCCGGTCCAATGGAAGCCAAGCCTGCGCCGGTTCGGCGCGGGCGCTTCGGAGAAACTCCGCATGCGCTTCCTGCCGATCGCCGCCGCCCTTTCAATATTGTTGACCGCTTGCGGGCCCGCAGACCGGGCCCGCTTTGCATTGCCGGAACTGACGCGGCTGCCGCCCGGCGAGGTCACCCATCAGCCACCCGGTGATGCCCTGCGTAACGGTTATCCCGTCACGCCCGCGCCGGTCACCACGCGGCATTCACGCGGTGTCGCCATCATGACGCGTCAGGTCAGCCAGGCGGAATACGCGGCGTGCGTGGCCGCCGGCGCCTGCAAACCGTTGGACGCGGAACACCGCAAGGACAATTCTCCGGATCTGCCCGCCACGGGCATCAGCTGGTCGGACGCCTCGGCCTACGCGGCGTGGTTGTCCGGGTCGACGGGTCAGCGCTATCGATTGCCGCGCTACGCGGAATGGATCTATGCGGCGGGCGAGGCCTATCGCGAAGAAACACCGCCAGCGGCCTTGCAGGACAACAACCAGGATCCCAACGACCCCGCACAGCGCTGGCTGGCGGAATACGAACAGGAAAGCCGCCGCAGCGGGCAGGGCGCCGAAACCGCGGTGCGGCCGTTCGGCCATTACGGCGCCAACGCGGCGGGCATCAAGGACATGGCGGGCAGCGTGTGGGATTGGACTTCGGACTGTCACTCACGCCGCGTGCTGGACGCGGGAACGGGGGCGGAGTCGCCGGAAGACGCCGACCTCAGCCGCAACTGCGGCATCCGCGTCGCGGCGGGGCGGCACATCGCGTATCTGCCGGATTTCATCCGCGACCCCAAGAGCGGCGCCTGTTCAGTCGGCGTGCCGCCCGCCAATTTGGGATTGCGGCTGGTGCTGGAAGAGGGGTAGGCCGCACAGGCGGCGCTGTACACGCGGCACTGCAGTCGCGGCACTGCAGTCGCGGCGGATGCGGGCAGTGAGCCCGCCCTCGCCAACGCTAGTGCGCAGCCAGTTCAGCGGCAGTGCGATCGCCGGCCGTATGACCGGCAGCCGCACGATCGGCGGCCGTACGAGCGGCGCCTTTGATTTTCATGGCGGCGTCGGTATCCGTTGCCGGCGAGCCGCTGCGGCACGACAGGCACGACGCGCAGTCCATGGCGGGCTGCGCGTTTTCGGACAGCCGGGTCAGCGCCGCGGGCGACCGCAGCACGATGCGCTTGCGGCCGCTGCTGACGATGCCGCGCTGCTTCCAGTCGCTGAGCAGGCGGCTGACCGTATGCAGCGTGGTGCCGGTCATCTCGGCCACGTCCTGGCGCGTGATGGGAAAGCTGATGCCGATGCCGTCGTGCGTGGGCTGGCCGGATTGCTGGACCAGCCGCAGGATGGCGCGCGCGACGCGTTGCTCGACTTCGTCGGTGGACAATTCCTGGATGCGGATGTGCGCGTCCTGCAAGCGTTGCCCCATGGTCTGCAGCGCGATCGCACCCAATTGCGGATGGCTGGCCATGAAGCTTTCCCAGGCTTCTGCGGGCCACGCCAGGCAGACGCTTTCCTGCACGGCCAGCACGCTGGCCGGGTAACAGGACTGCCGCATGGCGCAAGCCAGGCCAAACATATCGCCCGGATTGACATATCTCACGACAACTTGGTCGCCTTCCGATGTAATTTGTGTGACCTTGAGGCAGCCGTGCAGCAGCACGAAGAAATGGGCGCCTTCCGCACCCTGGCGGTAGGCGGCTTCGCCGGCTTCAAGACGGCATGGAACGGCGTCTTTCAGTGCGGCATCAAGCTGCGTATCGGACAACGGCCTGAACAGGTCCAGGTTGCGCAGCAAGGCATGGCATAAGGGCGATGGCATGGCGGTCCGCTTATGGGCGTGGTGAAATTTTCCACGCGTCGATGGTGACACCTGGGGGTCACCCTGACAACGTGTGGGCGCTCGCAGGGTTATCCCGAATTTGCGCTACAGCAAAGAACGCGATCGCTCGCGGTTCTTCAATGGAGGTGCCGACAGACTCGGCTTTGAAGAAACCGAAAGAGGAGTAGCACATGAACGCGTTGCGCCCCACCTTGCTTGCCGCCGCCCTGATGTTCTCGATGGCAGGCGGTCTGGCTTCCGCCCAGAATGCGGACACGCTGCCGCGCGCCAAGGTCACGCTGGTTGCCCCGCCGATGGTCCATCCGCATGAGCAGGTGGCCAAGTCGGGACCCAAGGTTGTCGAATTCACCATGACCATCGAAGAAAAGAAGATGGTCATCGACGGTAAGGGCACCACGCTGCAGGCCATGACTTTCAACGGATCCATGCCCGGCCCCACGATGGTCGTGCACGAGGGCGACTACGTGGAGCTGACCCTGGTCAATCCCAAGACCAACGCCATGCCGCACAACGTCGACTTCCACGCCGCGACGGGCGCACTGGGCGGCGCCAAGCTCACCAACGTGAACCCCGGCGAACAGGCCACGCTGCGCTTCAAGGCCGACCGCGCCGGCACCTTCGTCTATCACTGTGCCCCTGAAGGCATGGTGCCGTGGCACGTCGTGGCCGGCATGAGCGGCACGATCATGGTGCTGCCGCGCGATGGCCTGAAGGATCCGCAGGGCAAGTCGCTGAAGTACGACCGCGTCTACACGATCGGCGAGTTCGACCTCTACATCCCCAAGGACGCCAACGGCAAGTACAAAGACTACGCGACCCTCGCCGAAAGCTACGGCGACACGGTGGAAGTCATGCGCAAGCTGACCCCGTCGCACATCGTCTTCAACGGCAAGGTCGGCGCACTGACGGGCGACAACGCCCTCACCGCCAAGGTTGGCGAAACCGTGCTGCTGATCCATTCGCAAGCCAACCGCGACACGCGCCCGCACCTGATCGGCGGCCACGGCGACTGGGTCTGGGAAACCGGCAAATTCAACAACCCGCCCGAAAAGGACCTGGAAACCTGGTTCATTCGCGGCGGTTCCGCCGGGGCGGCGCTGTACACGTTCAAGCAGCCCGGCGTGTACGCCTACCTGAACCACAACCTGATCGAAGCCTTTGAACTGGGCGCGGCCGGGCACATCAAGGTCGAGGGCAAGTGGAACGACGACCTGATGAAGCAGATCAAGGCGCCGGGTCCCATCCCGCAGTAATGGCCGGCCGGCAAGGCGCGCGCGGCGCGTCTTGCCGGGTTGTTCCCCTTCTAAAGCCTGGACTCTCCGCCATGCCCAAATTTGCTCGACTCTTTTTTGCCCTTGCGCTGACGGGCCTGCCCGTCCAGCATGCCGCGGCTGACACCGTTGCCGCCGTCAATCCCGCCGGCGAAAAACTCTACAAGTCCGCCTGTGTCGTCTGCCATGCCAGCGGCGTGGCCAATGCCCCCAAGCTGGGCGACAAGCAGGCCTGGACGCCTTTCCTGGCGCAGGGCACGGACGCGCTGATGCTTACCGTGCTGAAAGGCAAGGGCGCCATGCCGCCGCGCGGCGGCTCGGCCGCTGACGACGCCACGCTACGTGCCGCGGTGGAATACATGATGGCTGCGGCAAAGTAACGCGTAACCTGGCGCGGCGCGGATTGAAACGCGCGGGATGCCGGCCGCGCGTTTCGCCGTGCTTTTCGCCACGCTACGCGCGGCGGGCCAGCAAGGCCCACACGCCGGCGGCCGACAGCAGCGCGCCGCCACCCAGGTTGAAGCCGCGCTGCGCGCGCGGCGACGCTAGCATGCGCCGGGCCGAGCCGGCAAAGATTGCATAGGCCGCGGCATTGATGCCGGCGCAGGCGACAAACGTCGCCGACAACACCCACAGCTGCTGCGTCACGTCTCGTGCCGGATCGATGAACTGCGGCAGGAAGGCCACGAAGAAGATCATGCCTTTCGGATTCAGTGCGGTCACCAGGTAAGTGTTGGCAAACAGCTTCCAGCGCGAACCCGCCACCGTCGCAACGGGCAGCGTGGCGGGAGACACGCCGGCGCGCAGCAGCCGGTAGCCGAGATACAGCAGGTACAGGCCGCCAATGGTCTTGACCACCGTGAACCAGAACGCGGATGCGGCAAGCAGCGCGCCCAGGCCCAGCAGCGACAGCACCAAGGCGGTGGAATCGCCCAGCGCCACGGCCAGCACCAGCGGCAGGCGGGCGCGCTTGCCGTGCGTAAGCGAATAGCTGATGACGGTAAGAATGGTGGGGCCGGGCAGCATGACGAGCAGGGCGGAAGCGCCCAGGAAGGCCAGCCAGGTTTCGAACGACATGGAAGGAACTCCGTAGGAAGGGCCAGCGCGCGGGGCCGGCTGCGGCCAATGTATTCCAACCGTGGTGTTAAATACAGCTTTCCCGGACAGTGAACGCCGGCTGGCAGGCCGCGCGAAGGAAACCCCATGGCATTTGACTTTGACCTGTTTGTGATCGGCGCGGGCTCGGGCGGCGTACGCGCGGCCCGCTTTTCCGCCAGTTTCGGTGCGCGCGTGGCGGTGGCGGAAAGCCGCTACCTGGGAGGCACGTGTGTGAACGTGGGCTGCGTGCCCAAGAAACTGCTGGTCTACGGCGCGCACTACAGCGAAGACTTCGAGCAGGCGCACGGTTTTGGCTGGAGCGCGGACGCGCCCAAGTTCGACTGGCCCACGCTGATCGCGAACAAGAACCGCGAGATCGAGCGCCTGAACGGCATCTACCGCAACCTGCTGGTCAACAGCGGCGTGACGCTGCTTGAAGGCCACGCGCGCATCGTCGATCCGCACAAGGTCGAAATCAACGGCAAGACCTATTGCGCCGAACACATTCTGGTGGCAACGGGCGGCTGGCCGCAGGTGCCCGACATTCCCGGCAAGGAACTCGCCATCACCTCCAACGAGGCCTTCTTCCTGAAGGACCTGCCGCGCCGCGTGCTGGTCGTGGGCGGCGGCTACATCGCCGTGGAGTTCGCGTCCATCTTCAACGGCATGGGCGCACAGACCGTCCAGTCGTATCGCGGCCCGCTCTTCCTGCGCGGATTTGACCTGGGCGTGCGCGAGCACCTGCGCGACGAACTGGTCAAGAAGGGCATCGACCTGCGCATGAACACCGAGGTCGCGCGCATCGACAAGCGCGCCGACGGATCGCTGGCCGCCACCTGCAAGGATGGTTCCGTCATCGAGACCGATTGCGTGTTCTACGCTACGGGCCGCCGTCCGATGCTGGACAACCTGGGGCTGGAAAACACCGGCGTGAAGCTGCGCGAAGATGGCTTCATCGAGGTCGATGACGAGTACCGCACCGCGGAGCCGTCCATCCTGGCTATCGGCGACGTGATCGGCCGCGTGCCGCTGACGCCCGTGGCGCTGGCCGAAGGCATGGCGGTGGCGCGGCGCCTGTTCCGCCCGCACGAATACCGCAAGGTCGACTACAAGCTGATCCCCACTGCGGTATTCAGCCTGCCCAACATCGGCACGGTGGGCCTGACCACCGAAGAGGCGCGCGAAGCCGGCTACGAGGTCCGGCTGTTCGAAAGCCGCTTCCGCCCCATGAAGCTGACGCTGACCGAATCGCAGGAACGCACGCTGATGAAGGTGATCGTCGACGCGCAGACCGATCGCGTGCTGGGCGTGCACATGGTGGGTCCGGAGGCCGGCGAGATCGTGCAGGGACTGGCCGTGGCGCTGAAGGCGGGGGCGACCAAGGCGGTGTTCGACGACACCATCGGCATCCATCCCACGGCAGCCGAAGAGTTCGTGACGATGCGCACGCCCGTCGCGGAATAAAGCCTGTGAACCGGCGGGGCCGCAACCGCCAGATGGCGCGAGCGGCGTGCGCCGGCGCTACAGGCGTTGAATCATCGCGCGCGCCGCTGCCGGCGCGCGTTCTTTTGCGCCATTGATGAAGTACGCGAAGACATCTTGCGATTTTTTCCCGGAGGCCGCTTTGCCGATAAGCGGCAGGTCCTCCGGGTCCGCGCCGCGTGACCAGATCCGGAATCGCTCCGCCCAGGTGTCCAGCGCCTTGGGCGCGTAACCGGCCTTGTAGGCCGTGCTGGCGCGCATCAGCCGCGCGTAGACAAAGTCCGCCGTCCGGTCGGCGATGGCGGGAAACTCATCGCTATCGGTGTACACGGTCGCCGCGCGATGGCGGCGCGCAAGGGCCACGTATTCCTCGCAGGCAAAGCTGGGATGGCGCACGTCCAGCGCGTGCCGCAACGGCAAACCGTCCACCTTGTCCGGCAGCAATTCCAGGAAGGCGCCAAAATCCTCCGGGTCGAACTGTTTGGTCGGCGCGAACTGCCACACGATGGGCCCCAGCTTCGGTCCCAGTTCGGCGATGCCGCTGTTCACGAACTTGGCAATCGAGTCCTTGGCGCCCGCCAGTTCGCGCCGGTCGGTCGAATACCGCGATGCCTTCAGCGAAAAGACGAAGTCGTCGGGCGTTTCATCGCGCCACTTGGCGAAGGTGGCGGGCTTCTGGGTGCCGTAGTAGGTGCCGTTGATCTCGATGGCCGTGACCTGCCGGCTGGCGTATTCCAGCTCGCGCGCATGGGGCAGGTCGTCGGGATAGAAGACGCCGCGCCACGGTTCGAAGGTCCAGCCGCCGATGCCGACTCGGATCGCGGCGGGGCTGTCTGCCGGGGACGGATGACGTTTCGGCATGGGCTGCGCTCCACAGGAAGGGGTCGAGCGGTCCACTGTATCGCCGGCGCGACGAGCCGCCAACCCCGCCCGAAAATTCCGCTGTTCCGATACAGTTTTCGGCTAAGGTGTGCAGTCACGACCCGACTTCTGACCGGCGCGCGCCGGCACTCCATGCCTGACCTGACACATCTGCTGACTTTCGCCCTGGTAGCGCTGGGCATGGTGCTCACGCCCGGGCCCAACATGATCTACCTGGTGTCGCGCTCCATCTCGCAAGGGCCGCAGGCCGGCCTGATTTCGCTGGGCGGGGTGGCGGTGGGATTCATCTTCTACGTGGCCTGTGCGGCGTTCGGCATCACTGCCTTGCTGATGGCTGTGCCCTATGCCTACGACGTGCTGCGCATCGGCGGTGCGCTTTACCTGCTCTACATGGCGTGGCAGGCAATCCGTCCGGGCGGCCGCTCGCCGTTCCAGGTGCATGACCTGCCCAAGAGCAGCCCGCGGCAATTGTTCACGATGGGTCTGCTCACCAATCTGCTCAATCCCAAGATCGCCGTCATGTACGTGTCGCTGCTGCCGCAATTCATCCAGCCCGACCACGGCAGCGTCTTCGCCCAGTCGCTGGCGCTGGGCATGACGCAGGTCGTGATCAGCTTGTCGGTGAACGCCCTGATCGCCATCATGGCCGGCTCCATTGCCGGGTTCCTGGCGGGCCGTCCGCTGTGGATGGTGGTGCAGCGCTGGCTGATGGGCACCGTGCTGGCCGGCCTGGCCGTGCGCATGCTTGTGGATACGCGCCGCTGATGCCCGCCGACGACGGATTTTTCGCGACGCTGGGCGGCATGCTTGGCGAGGGCCTGCGCGCCATCGTTGCAGGGATCAAATGGCTGCTCGGCGGGCTGGGCGGCGCGCTGGCCGATTTCTATGGCGGGCTGGCCGGCGCGATGGGCATGAGCCCGTCGATCTTCAATCTGGTGCTGTTGGCGCTGGGCCTGATGTTCCTGTGGGGCGCGATCAAGGCGCTGCTGCGGCGGTCCATCCTGGGTTTTCTGTTCTGGGCGTTCATGACGCTGCTGGTGCTGGGCGGGCTGGTCGACTAGCGCGTCCTAAGCCGCTTTCGCCACCGCCAGCGCCACGTCCCGCAGCCGGCGCACCAGCGCCGGAAACCGCTCCGCACCCGTGTTGCCGTAGCCGATCACCAGGCCGTTGTCTTCAATGCGCGGTGTCAGCGCAAACGACGACAGCGCGCCCGGATTCATGCCCAGCTTGCGCGCCTCGGCCACGATCGCCGTGTCGGCATAAGCCGGCGGCAGCCGCACGGTCAGGTGCAGGCCGCAGTGCCCGCCCAAGACTTCGTGCTCAATCCCCAGATGCAAGGCCAGCGCCTCGCGCAGCGCCGCCTGGCGTTCGCGGTACAGGCGCCGCATGCGGCCCAGATGGCGCGAGAACTGGCCGTTTTCGATAAAGGCGGCCATGGCCAGCTGTTCCAGCCGGTGGCCGCCGCGCTGCATTTCGATGACGGATGGCATGGCTTCGCGCGCCAGGGCTTCGGGCAACACCAGAAAGCCCAGGCGCAGGGCCGGGAACATCGTCTTGCTGAACGTGCCGACATACAGCACCGGCGCATCCGGCAGCAGCCCCTGCATGGCGGCGATCGGTTCGCCCTGGTGGCGGAATTCGCTGTCGTAGTCGTCTTCGATGATCCACGCGCCGGCGCGTCGCGCGCGTTCCAGCAGATCGAGCCGGCGGGTCAGCGACAGCACCGCACCGGTCGGGTACTGGTGCGACGGCGTCGTCTGGATCAAACGAGGCGGCTGGCGGGTCCAGGCGCTCTCCGGGATGACAATGCCGTCGGCGTCGACGCGCATGGCCACCACATTGAGGTCGCCGGCATGGAAGGCGGACTTGGCGCCGCGGTAGCCGGGATCTTCCAGCCAGGCGGTATCGCCAGGGTTGGTCAGCAGTTGCACGCACAGCGCCAGCCCGCCCTCTGCGCCTTCGGTGATGACGATGCGCGAGGCGTCGCAATGCACGCCGCGCGACACGCGCAGGTATTGGGCGATGGCTTCGCGCAGTGCAGGTTCGCCGGCCGGATGACCGTAGCCCAGCGCGGTGGCCGGCGCCGCCTGCAGGGCACGGTCCTGCGCGCGGCGCCACGCGTTCACGGGGAATTGCGTCAGCGCGGGCGTGCCGGGCGTCATCGGCAGCGTACCGTCGTGGGTATAGCGGGTGGAGACGATGCGGGAGAGGCGCTGCGCCGTGGCTGGCGGCTGCGCAGGGAGAGGGGCTGCCTCGCGCGCGGCGCTGCGGGCGGCGGCGGGCAGCGGCGCCACGCGGGTGCCCTGGCGGTCGGCAATCACGTAGCCCTCGGCCGTCAATTGCTCGTAGGCGATCAGCACCGTATTGCGCGAGATATCCAATTCTTCGGACAGCGCGCGGGACGACGGCAGCTTGCCGCCCGCGGGTAGCTGGCCGGCAAGGATGGCCTGCTTGAGGCGCTGGATAAGCTGCCGCTGGCGCGGCAGCGAACCCGGGCCGCGTGCCAGCGGACTGGACAGCAGCGGGGCAGTGGCGGTATCGCCCAATGAAGTTTCGATCATGGCCCTATTAAATTCCGGTTTCGTGGCACTTTTTATGATGCCACGGTTCCGATATCGTGAGGCCCTGGGTGTTGCGCCACCGTCGGCGGCGCGCCCTGAACCGATTCCCGAGGCACCGCCGCATGCAACCCCGCACCAACGATTTTCAGCAACCCATCGGCCCGGCGCTGCCCGGCTGGACCACGCGTCCGCGTCCGCCGCTTGAACCCGCGCTTGGCCGCTATTGCCGCCTGGAGCCGCTGTCGGCCGAGCGTCACGCGGCAGATCTGTACCAGGCGTTCAGTCAGGCGCCCGACGACAGCGACTGGACGTACATGGGCGTCGGGCCGTTTGCCGACGAGGCTGCCTACCGGACGTTCGCCGAGGCCGCGCAGGCCAGCCCGGACCCGATGCACCACGCCATCATCGACCTTGCGACGGGCCGCGCCGTCGGCACGCTGGCGCTGATGCGGATCGACGCGCCCAACGGCGTCATCGAGGTCGGGTTCGTGTCCTATTCGCGTCAGCTCAAGCGCACGCGTATCGCCACGGAAGCGCAGTACCTGCTGATGCGCCGTGCCTTCGATGAACTGGGCTACCGCCGTTACGAATGGAAGTGCGACAGCCTGAACGCGCCGTCGCGCGCCGCGGCGCTGCGCCTGGGCTTCAGCTTTGAGGGCATCTTCCGGCAGGCCACGGTCTACAAGGGCCGCAGCCGCGACACGGCGTGGTTCTCGATCATTGACAGCGAATGGCCCGCGCTGCGCGCCGCGTACGAACGCTGGCTCAGCCCGGACAACTTCGATGCCGAAGGCAACCAGCGCCAGGGGTTGGCATCGCTGATCGCCACTGAGCGGGGCAGCAACGCCGGGGGAGACCACGCGGCGTGCGCCTGATCCCGGTGGCATTGGCCCTGTTCTGGGGCCTGAACTGGCCGGCGGTGAAGATCATTCTGTCGATCTTCCCGCCGTTCACCTTGCGCGTGCTGGGACTGGGCAGCGGCGCGCTGCTGCTGTTGCTGCTGGCGGGCGCCAAGCGGCTGCCGCTCTTGCCGCCGCGCAGCGCGTGGCCCGGCATTGCGGTGGGCGGCGTCTTGGCGGTGGCCGTATTCAATCTGGCCGTGGCCTGGGCGCAGCTCAGCACCAGCACGTCGCGCGCGGCAGTGCTGACTTTCACCATGCCGATGATGTCCGCGCTGTTGGCGTGGCTGGTGCTGGGCGAACGGCTGGACCGCCGCCGCGGCCTGGCGCTGCTGCTGGGCGCGTGCGGCGTCGCGGTGCTGGCCTGGCCGGTGCTGCAGGCGGTGTTCGGCGGCAATGACGTGGCCGCCGCCAAGGGGCTGGTGTTTCCGCTGGTGGCGGCGTTCGGGTGGGCAGCCGGCACGGTGTATCTGAAGCGCTGGCCCGTCGCGGGCGATCGCATCGTCATCACCGCGTGGCAGCTCGTCGTCGGCGCCGGTTGCGCCCTGGCCGGCGCGCTGATCGCCGGCGAATCCTTTCCCACGCGCGGCTGGACCGTCAGCGTCGCGGGGGCGCTCTCGTTTCACATCATCCTGGGCACTGCGGTCGCGTACTGGCTGTGGTTCGTGCTGAGCGAGCGTGTCAGCGCCACCGTCGCCGCGCTGACCACGCTGATGGTGCCGGTCGTGGGCGTGCTGGGCGCGATGGCGCTGGTGGGCGACCGGCCGGCCCCGGCGGACTGGTGGGGATTTGCGTTCGTGATGGCCGGGGCGGGGCTGATCGTGTTGAATCTAGGTCAGCGGCGCGCCTGACCTGGATCAGCGGCGCATCTGACCCAAGTCAGCGACGCGCCCGAGGCTAAGCGGCTGCGGGCGAGGGCATCCAGGATCCGTGCAGCCCGCCGGGCACGCGGCGCGGCAGGCGCACCTGCGCGACCGGCCCGGCAGCCAGGTCGCGCGCGTCCAGCACGATGAACCGGCCGCCCGCGTCGTCTTCCGTGTGCACGAAGCTCAGGAGGTAGCCGTCCGCTTCACCCGCGCCGGCCGGATCGGCGGCAAACACCGGTTCGCACGCGGTCTGCCCGGCGGGCAGGCGGTACACGGTCTTCGCACCCGTCTCGACGTCATAGCGTGCAAATGCCTCGAAGGCGCCCGGCTGCGGCGTTTCGCCCGGACGCGGATCCCGCAGGCCGGCATAACAGAACCGTGTGCGCCGCCCCAGCCACGCGTCGTTGACCCGGCCGAACTCGCAGGGCTGGTCGTCCAGCGTCTGGTCGTCCACGCGTCCGCTGGCCATGTCGATGCGCAGCCGGTGCATTTCCAGCCGCTTGCGCGACGTGGGCCCGTAGCCATCGTGCCAGGGCAGCACCGCCTCGATCACGTTGCTGTCCACGTAGGCATTGGCGACGTGCCAATTGAAGAAGGGGTCGGCCTCGATCCACCGGATCTGCGCCGCGTCGGTGCAGTCGCGCGGCACCAGCAGCACCTGCGTGCCGCGCTGCGGCTCCCACCCGGGCGCCGCCGGTCCGCGGCTGAAGTCGAACACCAGCGGGCAGACAAACGCCACCACGTGGGTGGCGGTCAGGCCGATGTCGTGAACCAGCGCCGGCCAGGGCGATGCAAATGCGACCTGGCGGTCCACCCGCCCCGTGCTGTCCAGCCGCATGTATTCAAGCGTGCCCGCCATGAGGTCGTAATTGATCGCCAGCATTTCCCCGGTCAGCGGGTCGACCTTGGGGTGCGCGGAGAACGCGCCGGCGAGCTTGCCCTGGAATGTGTTGGCGCCGACCGTGCCCAGTGCGTCGTCCAGTTCGTACGGGCAGCCGCCTTCGTACAGCGCGTGGATGCGGCCGGCGTGCCGCAGCACGTTGGTGTTGGCCAGGTTCGCGTAGGGTGGCGGACCGAACGTCGGGTTGTAGATGCGATGGCCGGCGTCCCGTTCTTCCTGCAGTTCGGCAGTCAGCACCCAGCGGTTGCGGTAGCGCGCGCGGCCGCTATCTAGGTAGAGCGCGTGGATCATGCCCGTGCCGTCGAAAGGATAGGAATAGCCCGGGCCGGGCTCGAATTGCGGATTGGGTCCGTTGCGCATGAAGACGCCGGACAGGCCGGGGGGCAGGGCGCCTTCGACGGGCAGATCGGCGTCTTCGCGTTCGTCGAAGACCGGCGCGAAGGCGCGGGTCAGGGCGGGGTTGTCGCTGTGCCAGGGTTGCATGTGACCTCCAGGCCGAGGCCGCGCACCGGACTGGGTGACACCGGGAGCCCGGGGGCGGCAAAAGTCCGTTATATCCGCCCGGGCCGTCGGGAAAAAGCCGAGTTAACCATGATGCGAATTGCGCCGCGCCTGACGCTTGCGCAGCCGTTCCCGCACCATTTCGGCCCCGCTGACCAGCGTGATTCCCGCCAGCACCATCACCGCGCCGATCACGAAGCCCGCATCCAGCGGTTCATCCAGGATCAGCACGCCGAAGCTCACGCCGAACAGCGGCGTCATGAACGACAGGATCGACAGTCGGGACGCCAGATACCGGCGCAGCAGCCAGAACCAGGCCAGATAGCTGGTCAGCGCGACGACGACCGACTGGAACACGACGCTGAGCACGGCGGCCGGGGTATAGCGGATGCCATGATGGCCGGTGGCGGCTGCAAAAACCAACAGGCCCACCGAGGCCACGGCCATCTGATAGAAAAGCGTCTTGGCCGGGGCGGTTTCGGACAACGACGTCTTGCGGATCGCCACCGTCGTGGCGCCCCACAGCAGCCCGGCCAGCAGTCCCATCGCGTCGCCCAGCAGCATGTTGCGCGCGCCGTCGTGCGCCAACGGCTGGCCGCCCTTGACCAGGAACGCCACCGCGATGCCGCAGAAGGCCAGCGCGACGCCCGCCCATTGCAGCGGCTTCAGACGCTCTTCGGGTAGCAGCCAGTGCAGGCCCAGCGCCGCGAAGATCGGCGCGGTGTATAGAAACACCGACATGTGCGAGGCCGTGGTGTAGACCAGCCCTTGCGCGACGAACAGGAATTCGCCCGCAAACAGCAGCCCCACGATCAATCCAGGCAGGAACGTGCCGTCGGTGAACGCGCGCAGCCCTTCGGCGCGCCACACCACGACGGCCAGCACCAGGGCCGCGAAGGTGGAGCGCAGCCCGATCTGCATGATGGGCGCGATGTCGTCCGCGACCAGCTTGATGGCGATCTGCTGGAAGCCCCAGCACACGCACAGCGCCAGCATGGCGCCGGTGGCCAGCGTGTCCAGCGGCAGGCGCAGCGGCTTGGCGGCGGTGATGCTCACGGCAGTTCGGCGGGATAGCTGTCCAGCGCCAGGCCGATTTGCTGGCGCAGGTCCCATTCAGCCAGCGAGGCTTGCACCGGGCCATAAAAGGCGCCGTCGCGGGCGACGAACATGGCGGGCAGGTGGAAGACCTCGTAGCGCTCGACCAGGCCGCGGTTGTCGCCGGCGTCTATCCAGCAGATGCGCTCGACCGGCAGTTCCACGCCCGGAAGCTGCTCGCGCGCCACGCGACAGGTGCCGCAGGTGCGGCTGTGAAAGACGATGAGGGACAGGCCGCGCGCGTCCAGCAGAAAGCGGTCGGCGGTGCTGTCGTTGAGTTCTATCTGTTCCATCGTGTGTCTCAAGCGCCGCGCAGCACGCGGTCCAGTTCCAGCACCGACTGGTACAGCACGCGCGTGCCGTCCAGCAGTTGCGCGGGTTCGATCCATTCTTCGGGGCAGTGGCTGCGGCCGTTCAGGCAGGGGATGAAGATCATGCCGATAGGGCCGGTGGGCGCCATGTACACGGCGTCGTGGCCGGCGCCGCTGGGCAGCCGCATCGACGCGTAGCCAAGCTGGTCGGCGGCCGCCTTGACCGCGTCCATGACCAGCGGCGAACAGTCCGTGGGCTGCGCGCGGCTGAGCTGCGTGAAGCCGGCAGTCAGACGCAGCGCCTTCAGGTCGTCGGCCACGCCAGCCATCAGGGTTTCGGGAAAGGCGTCCAGCACGGCGTTGCTGTCGCTGCGCATTTCCAGCGTCATCTCGACCCGGCCCGGCACCGCGTTGGCCGCATTGGGCGTCATGCTCAGCCTGCCGACGGTGGCGACGACGTAATGCGGATTGCCGCTGGCCGCGCTGGCCTGCCGGTTGGCGGCGTCGATGATGCGGGCCGCGCCCACCAGCGCGTCGCGCCGGATGTCCATGGGCGTGGTGCCCGCGTGGTCAGGTTGGCCCTCGACCACGATCTGCACGCGGCGGATGCCGACGATGTTGGTGACCACGCCGATCGGCAGCTGGCGGCTTTCAAGAACCGGGCCTTGTTCGATATGCAGTTCGACAAAGGCGGCGGTTTCGCCTGCGCGGCGCAGCGGGGCGTTGAGCGCGGACGGGTCGCCGCCGATGCGGGCAATACCCTGCGCCAGCGTCTCGCCCTGCGGATTGCGCGCGTCCAGCATGTCGGCGCTGAGCTGGCCGCACAGCGCGCGGCTGCCGACACAGGAAATGCCGTAGTCGCTGGGTTCTTCGGACAAGAAGTCGATGACTTCGAAAGGATGGTCGAGCGTGATGCCGTGTTCCTGCATCGTGTGCGCGACTTCGATGCCGGCCAGCACGCCGATGATGCCGTCGAAGCGGCCGCCGGCCATGACGGTGTCGCAGTGCGAGCCGGTGGAAATCGGTTTGCGCGAGGCATCGCGCCCCGCGCGAGTGCCGACCAGATTGCCGCCCGCGTCCAGGCGCGTGGTCAGGCCCGCGGCTTCGAACTCGCTACGCAGCCAGGCGCGCGCGTCATCGAATAGCGGCGAAAAAGCGCGGCGCGTCCAGGGGACGTCGGGCAGGGTGAATTTGGACAGGGTGTCGACGCGCGACCAGAGGCGTTCGGCGTTCAGCGGGGGAAAAGCGGGCGGTGTGGCTTGCGGCATGAGACTTCCAGAAGATCCGCCCTGGATTATGGCATCAATGGCGCGGCGTCCTTGTCCGCCGCTTACGTCGTGCCGCGCCAGGACGGTTCACGTTTTTCCAGGAAGGCCGTCACGCCCTCGCGCGCTTCCTCGGTGCTGCGGATGGCCGCAATGCGTTCGACCGAGTCGGCAATCAGGGCGGCGTCTAGCGGCCGGCCGGCAAAGTCGCGCACGAGCCGCTTGCTGGCCTGCACGGCGCCCGGACCATTTGCGCACAGTGTGCGGCAGAGCGCTTCGGCGGCCTCAAGCGCCTGGGCCGCCGGGACGACCTCGTGCACCAGCCCCAGCCGCAGCGCGGTGGCGGCGTCGAAGCGTTCGGCGGTCAGGAAATAGCGGTTGGACGCGCGCTCGCCCAGGGCGCGGATCACGTAGGGGCTGATGGTGGCGGGCAGCAGGCCCAGGCGGGTTTCGGACAGGCAGAAATGCGCGCTGTCTGCCGCAACCGCGATGTCGCACGCGGCCACCAGCCCCATGCCGCCTGCGTAGGCGTCGCCGTTGACGCAGGCGACGATGGGTTTCGGGCAGGTCCAGACCGCGTGCAGCATGTCCGCCAACCGCGTGGCGTCCTTGCGGTTGTCCGCATCGGTCAGCGTGCCCATTTTGCGCATCCAGTTCAGATCGCCGCCGGCGCAAAATGCCTTGCCCGCGCCCGTCAGCAGCAGGACCCGCACCTGGGGATCATCGACCGCAGT
Organism: Achromobacter sp. GQ309; assembly: GCF_059759315.1. NCBI lineage: Bacteria > Pseudomonadati > Pseudomonadota > Betaproteobacteria > Burkholderiales > Alcaligenaceae > Achromobacter > Achromobacter sp. GQ309. The sequence continues at coordinate 57,457 of NZ_JCAXDP010000007.1, read as the reverse complement.
CTGGATCGCGGCCGTCAGCGCGGCGATCAGCGTCTCGTCGAACGCGTTGCGCATGTCCGGCCGGTTCAGCGTCAGACGGGCGAGGGGGCCTTCTATGGTCAGGTCCAGCGGTGCGGTCAGCGTCATGCGCGGTCTCCGGTGTTGTTGATGATGGCTCAACAGAAGTTCTGATCAATTCGGTTGATTCTATGGGCAAAAGCGCGGCGTTGCGATGCTTGTTTTCAGTAGATTGAGTTATCCTCAACAAAAAATTTTCGGAGACAGACATGAATCAGCCTGCGGGGAGTCGCGCCGCCGATCAGCGTTACGCATCGGTATTCCGGCCGGGATTGTTCGACGGCAAGACGATCATGGTCACCGGCGGCGGCAGCGGCTTGGGCCGTTGCACCGCGCATGAGCTGGCGGCACTGGGCGCGCGCCTGGCGCTGGTGGGTCGCAACCCGGACAAACTGCGCACGGCGGCCGAGGAAATCGCCCGCGTCTATCCCGAGGCCGCCGATCGGATCAGCCAGCACCCCTGCGACATCCGGGACGAAGCCGGCGTACGCGGCGCCGTCACCGACGCGCTGACCGCGCACGGCCGCATCGACGGCGTCTTCAATTGCGCAGGCGGCCAGTTTCCCGCGCCGTTGGACCGCATCAGCCTCAATGGCTGGAACGCCGTCGTGCAGAACAATCTGCACGGCACCTTTCTTGTGTCGCGCGAGGTCTATACGCAGCACATGCGCCAGCACGGCGGCACCATCGTCAACATGCTGGCCGACATCTGGGGCGGCATGCCGGGCATGGGACATTCGGGCGCGGCGCGCGCGGGGGTGTGGAACCTGACGGAGACCGCCGCCTGCGAATGGGCGTATGCCGGCGTGCGCGTCAACGCCGTGGCGCCGGGCTGGATTGCATCCAGCGGCATGGACAGCTACGACGAGCACTACCGTGGCGTGCTGCGCGAGCTGAAAACCAAGGTGCCGCTACAGCGCTTCGGCACCGAAGCCGAACTGGCCGCCGCCGTGGTCTTTCTGCTGTCGCCCGCGGCCGCGTTCATCAATGGCACCGTGATCCGGGTGGACGGCGGCGTGCCGAACGCGCGCCATTCATGGAACCTGCAGCCGGCCGAGCGCGGCGAGACCTACAACGGCTTTCCTCAGTACGTGCCGCCGTCTCTGTTTTCGGAAGACTGAAGCCGATGCAGCGCGTTCTGGACTTCGCCCCGGAATTGCGCCAGCGCCAGGGCGTCCTGGCGCGGCGGCTGCAGGGCCTGCCACAGAAAACCGACCAGCTGGTCGGCCGTGGCGGCCACATCGACATTGACCTCCGCGCCGCGCCGCATCGCGTCCCACAGCACATGCTCCATCGGCCCGTACACCGCCGAGCGCAGCAACCGCAGCGGCATGTCCTGGCGGATGTCGCCGTCGGCCTGGCCTTGCGCCAGGATGCGCATCAGCGGCGCGGTGTAGCGGCGCTGCAGGTCGGCGTAGATGTCGCCGAAGTCGTCGTTGCGCGCGCGGCCTTCGGAAAGTATGAAGGCGCACAGGCCCGGACCTTCGGCCAGCAGATGGCGCAGATGCGTGTGGACCAGGTAATGCAGTTGGGCACGCGCACCGTGGATATGCGGCAGGTGGTCCTCCACCCGCGCGATGATTTCGTCGTACCAGTCGCTGATGACGCGCACGCAGAGTTCGCGCTTGCCGCCGAAGTAGGTGAAGACGGTGGCTTCCGAGACGCCCAGCCGCTGCGCGATCTCGGTGGTGGTGGCCGCGTGAAAGCCCGCTTCGGAGAACACCTGGCGCGCGACCCGCAGGATGTCGCGGATGCGTTGTTCGGACTTGGCGCTGGCCGGCGGGCGGCGCATCGGGACGGCTGGGCTTTTTTCCATGCAGGCTACAGGCGAAAAAGGGGCGGGCGGCCTGTCTGGCTGTCCGCGCGAGGGCCTATTATTGAGCGACGGTCAACTTCGTGGCAAGGCGGGGGGCAACCCGCCGCCGCGGGTCTTTCATGGCAACAACCATAACGATCAAGAGACAACCATGCTGCACAGAGCAGATTCCTACGCGCAAGTCGTGTCCGCATTCCAGTGGCAGGTGCCCGCGGCCTACAACATCGGCGTCGACGTGTGCGACAAATGGGCCGACGGCAGCGGCCGGCTGGCCCTGATCTATGAAAAGAGCGACGGGGCGCAGACGCGCTATACGTTCGATCAGATCAAGGCGCAGTCCAACCAGTTCGCCAACAGCCTGGCTCGCTATGGCATCCGGCGCGGCGACCGCGTCGCCATCTACCTGCCGCAGGCGCCCGAAACCGCCATCGCCCACGTCGCCGCTTACAAGATGGGCGCGGTGGCGGTGCCGCTGTTCACGCTGTTTGGCGTGGACGCCATCCAGTTCCGGCTGGCCAACAGCGGGGCGTCGGCCCTCGTCACGGACGTGGAAGGCTGCCGCAAGCTGCTGGAAATCCGCGACAGCCTGCCCGACCTGAAAGTGATTTATTGCATCGATGGGGACGCGGGGGCCGCGGGGGTTACGGTAGGCGCGCTGCCGTTCCACCAAAGCCTGGCGCTCGAATCCGACGCCTTCGACCCGGTCGCGACCGCCGCCGACGACCCGGCGGTCATCATCTACACCTCCGGCACCACCGGCAAGCCCAAGGGCGCGCTGCATGCGCACCGCGTGCTGCTCGGCCACCTGCCGGGCGTGGAGATGTCGCACGAGTTCTTTCCCGAGAACGCCGTGCTGATGTGGACGCCCGCTGACTGGGCCTGGATCGGCGGGCTGCTGGACGTGCTGCTGCCGTCGTGGCACCACGGTGTGCCGGTGCTGGCGCGGCGGTTCGAAAAATTCGATGGCGCCTCGGCGCTGGAACTGATGGCGCGCCACGGCGTGACGCACACCTTCCTGCCGCCGACCGCGCTGAAGATGATGCGCGGCTGCGACTGGCCGGACCACGCCGGGCCGCGCGCGCTGCGCTCGGTGGCCAGCGGCGGCGAATCGCTTGGGGCCGAACTCATCGACTGGGGCCGCCGCGTGCTGGGCGTGACCATCAACGAGTTCTACGGCCAGACCGAATGCAACATGATCGTGTCCTCGTGCTCGTCGCTGTTCGACCCCTGCATCGGCGCCATCGGCCGCGCCGCGCCCGGGCATCGGGTCGCTATTGTGGATGACAGGGGGGCCGAAGTGGCCGATGGACAGGAGGGCAACATCGGCGTACTGCGCCCGGATCCCGTCATGTTCCTGGGGTACTGGAAAAACCCGGAGGCCACGGCGGAAAAATTTGCCGGCGATTACCTCCTGACCGGCGACATCGGCGTGCGCGATTCGGAAGGTTTCATCCGCTTTGTGGGCCGCAACGACGACGTCATCACCAGCGCCGGCTACCGGATCGGCCCGGGACCCATCGAAGACTGCCTCATCGGTCACCCGGCGGTGCGCATGGCGGCGGTGGTGGGCATGCCGGATGCTGAGCGTACGGAAATCGTGGTGGCGTTCGTGGTGCTGAACGAGGGTGTGGTGGGCGACGAAGCGCTGGTCAAGGCGCTGCAGGCGCATGTCCGCACCCGGCTGGCCGCCCACGAATATCCGCGCGCGATCCGCTTTGTAACCAGTTTGCCCACGACCGCGACCGGCAAGATCATTCGCAGGGACTTGCGTGCCGGATACCCCGCATAAGCGGACTCACCCGGTGACAATCTCGCCCATGTGGATGGGTTGACTGGCTGCCCGGCGCTGCAAGTATGATTGCGCAAACTGGATACGGCCCCTCTCAATTGGGGCCGTATCACCTTTAGCCAAAGTATGGAGATAGCCCCAATGAATAAGCCTTTGGACGGGGGATTGGCAGCCTTGAACGTGCCCGCGTACGTCAAGCATCGCGGACTGATCGACTGGGTCGCCAGTTTCGTCGCGCTGGCCAAGCCTGATCGCGTGGTGTGGTGCGATGGCTCGCAGGAAGAGTACGACCGCCTGTGCGAGCAGATGGTCCAGGCCGGCACCATGCGCCGGCTCAACCCCGCCAAGCGCCCCAATTCCTATCTCGCGTGGTCCGACCCGTCCGACGTGGCCCGGGTTGAAGACCGCACCTTCATCTGTTCCGACCGCGCCGAAGACGCCGGCCCCACCAACAACTGGGCCGATCCCGCTGAAATGCGCGACACGCTCAACGGTCTGTTCGACGGCGCCATGCGCGGCCGCACGCTGTACGTGGTGCCGTTCTCGATGGGCCCGCTAGGTTCGGACATCGCCCACATCGGCGTCGAACTGTCCGACAGCCCGTACGTGGCCGTGAACATGCGCATCATGACGCGCATGGGCAAGCAGGTCTATGACGTGCTGGGCACCGACGGCGACTTCGTGCCGTGCCTGCACTCGGTCGGCAAGCCGCTGGCCGATGGCGAAGCCGACGTGGCCTGGCCGTGCAACCCCACCAAGTACATCGTCCACTTCCCCAAGACCCGCGAAATCTGGAGCTACGGCTCGGGCTACGGCGGCAACGCGCTGCTGGGCAAGAAGTGCTTCGCGCTGCGCATCGCGTCCACCATGGGCCGCGACCAGGGCTGGCTGGCCGAACACATGCTGATCCTGGGCGTCACCTCGCCCAAGGGCCGCAAGTACCACGTCGCCGCCGCCTTCCCGTCGGCCTGCGGCAAGACCAACTTTGCCATGCTGATCCCGCCTCAAGGCATGGACGGCTGGAAGGTCACCACCATCGGCGACGACATCGCCTGGATCAAGCCCGGCCCCGACGGCCGACTGCACGCCATCAACCCCGAAGCCGGCTATTTCGGCGTGGCTCCGGGCACCAGCGAGCAGACCAACTTCAACGCCATGGCCACGCTCAAGGCCAACGTCATCTTCACCAACGTCGCGCTGACCGACGACGGCGACGTCTGGTGGGAGGGCATGACCAGCACGCCGCCGGCGCACTTGGTGGACTGGCAGGGCAAGGACTGGACGCCTGAAATCGCGCGCGAAACCGGCCGCAAGGCCGCGCACCCGAACGCGCGCTTCACCGCGCCGGCCGCGCAGTGCCCGTCCATCGATCCCGAATGGGAAAACCCCAAGGGCGTGGTCATCGACGCCTTCATCTTCGGCGGCCGCCGCTCCACCACCGTGCCGCTCGTCACCGAAGCGCGCAACTGGGTCGAAGGCGTCTACATGGCCGCCACGATGGGCTCGGAAACCACCGCCGCGGCCGCCGGCCAGCAAGGCGTGGTGCGCCGCGACCCGTTCGCCATGCTGCCGTTCTGCGGCTACAACATGAGCGACTACTTCGGCCACTGGTTGAAGCTGGGCAAGCAGCTCGAAGCCGCCGGCGCGACCCTGCCGCGCATCTACTGCGTGAACTGGTTCCGCAAGGGTCCGGACGGCAAGTTCGTCTGGCCCGGCTTTGGCGACAACATGCGCGTGCTGCGCTGGATGCTGGGCCGCATCGACGGTCAATCCAAGGGCGTGGATCAGGTGTTTGGCGTGTCCCCCAGCTACCAGGACATCGACTGGACCGGCCTGGAATTCAGCCCGGACAAGTTCGAGCAGGTCATGTCGGTCGACGAGAACGCCTGGCGCGAGGAATTGGCGCTGCACCATGAGCTTTTCGGTCAGCTGTCGCAAGGCCTGCCCGACGAACTGCGCACCACCAAGACCGAGATCGAGGGCCGTCTGGCGGCTTGATGCTGCTGGGGTCTGCCGGTTGATCGAACCCGCCTGCATTGACGCAGGCGGGTTTTTTATTGCCGCCGGCTTGAGTGCGCAGGCGCGTCCGGCGTTCAGGTTGTTCAGGCCGGGGCTTACACCGTCTTGCTCGCCGCGATGCCGTCCAGCGCCTTGGCCACGTCGTCCGGCAACTGCAGCGACGCCGCGGCCAGGTTTTCCTTCAGATGTTTCTGCGAAGACGTGCCGGGTATCAACAGGATGTTCGGCGAGCGGCGCAGCAGCCAAGCCAGCGCGGTCTGCATCGGTGTCGCGCCGATCCGCGCAGCCGCGTCGTTCAGGATGGACGACTGCAACGGGCTGAACCCGCCCAGCGGAAAGAACGGCACGTAGGCGATCCCTTCGCGGGCCAGGTCGTCGATCAGGGCATCGTCGGCCCGATGGGCGACGTTGTACTGGTTCTGCACGCAGACGATGTCGCAGATGCCGCGGCCCTCTTTCACCTGCGTGGCCGTCACGTTGCTCAACCCGATGTGGCGGATCAGCCCTTGCTGCTGCAGGCCGGCCAGCACGGACAGCGGCTCTTCGATGGACCCTTCCGCCGGGCCATGGACGTCGAACATGGCGCGCAGGTTGACCACGTCCAGCACGTCGCGGCCCAGGTTGCGCAGGTTGTCGTGCACCGCCCGGGTCAACTGCTCGGCAGAGAACGCGGGATTCCACGAGGCATCGTCGCCGCGCACTGCGCCCACCTTCGTCACGATCACCAGATCGTCGGAATAGGGGGCCAGCGCTTCCCGGATCAATTGGTTGGTGATGTGCGGGCCGTAGAAATCGCTGGTGTCGATGTGGTTCACGCCGGCGGCAACCGCGTCGCGCAGCACGGCAAGCGCGGCATCACGGTCCTTCGGCGGACCAAAGACGCCCGGGCCGGCGAGCTGCATGGCGCCATAGCCAAGCCGATAGACCTGGCGTGCGCCGAGGGTGTAGGTGCCGCTGTCTGCGAGTTGGGTCATGTTGGGTTCCTTGTTTCAGTGAAGGAGTGGGGATGGGCAAACGATAGAGCTTTCGCCACTGGCTGATAAGCCAATACAATCCGCACGGCTTGTACGGAAAAATGCACAATGGCGACTGACCTCGATCACCTCCATGCCTTCGTCGCCGTCGCGCGCGCGCGAGGATTTCGCGAAGCGGCCCGGACGGCGGGCACCAGCGCGTCGCGCCTGAGCGACACCGTGCGCCGCCTGGAGGCGCAGCTTGGCGTGCGGCTTTTCAACCGAACGACGCGCTCCGTGGCGTTGACCCAGGCCGGCCAGGAACTGCTGGCCCGGCTGGCGCCCGCGCTGACCGAGGTCGAGGCGGCGCTGGACGCCGTCAACGGGTTCCGCGACAAGCCGGCGGGCACGCTGCGGCTCAACGTGCCGCTAAGCGCGGCCAAGCTGGTGCTGCCGTCCATCGTCCCCGACTTTCTGGCGGCCTATCCCGATATCCGACTGGAGGTCGTTGCCGAGGAAAGCTTTGTCGACGTGCTGGCTGCCGGATGCGACGCAGGCATCCGCTACGACGACCGGCTGGAGCAGGACATGATCGCCGTGCCGATCGGCCCGCGCGTGCAGCGCTTTGCAGCCGGCGCCTCGCCCGACTACCTGAACCGGCGCGGGCGGCCCGCGCATCCCGAAGACCTGATGCAGCACGCCTGCCTGCGCGGCCGCTTTCCCAGCGGGGCGATGCCGGCGTGGGATTTCGAGCGGGGCGGAGAGACCGTGCGTATCGATGCATCCGGACCGTTGGTCGTGCAGATTGGGAGCGCGGTCGATCTCGCTGTCGACGTCGCCATCGCGGGGGCGGGCGTCATGTATCTGTTCGAAGACTGGCTGCGGCCGCACTTTGAAAGCGGGGCGCTGGAGCCCGTGCTGGAGCCGTGGTGGCCGCAGTTTTCGGGTCCATTTCTGTACTACTCGGGCCGCCGCCTGGTGCCATCGCCGCTGAAGGCGCTGATCGACTTCATCAAGGGGCGGCCGTTTCCTTGAGCGGCGCGCACCGCCTCGCCGCCCCGCGCCCTTTGATGCACAATCGCCTGATGCACCTGGATCCCGAAGACCTCGCCAAGATCACGTCCCTGACGCTCGCCCATTACGAAGAGAACGCTGATTCCTTCCAGGCCGGCACGCGGGACCACGACGTCAGCCAGAACATCGCCGCCTTGCTGCGGCACATCGACGGTGAACCGCCGTTCGACATCCTCGATCTGGGTTGCGGGCCGGGGCGCGACCTGAAGACTTTCCTCGCGATGGGACACCGGCCCGTGGGCCTGGACGGCACGCCGCGTTTCGTGGAAATGGCGCGTGCGGCAAGCGGGTGCGAGGTCTGGGAGCAGGATTTCCTGCGGCTCCAACTGCCTGCGGCGCGCTTTGACGGCATCTTCGCCAACGCCGTGCTTTTTCATGTGCCGGGGCAGGAACTGCCGCGCGTGCTTAAGGAACTGCGGGCAACGCTGCGGCCAGGCGGCGTGTTGTTCAGTTCCAATCCCCGGGGCGGCAACCAGGAAGGCTGGAATCGCGGGCGCTACGGGGCGTACCACGATCTCGACGGCTGGCGCGCACTGATGGAGGCCGCCGGATTCGACGAGCTTGAGCACTACTACCGGCCCGACGGACTGCCGCGCGAGCAGCAGCCGTGGCTGGCCAGTGTGTGGCGCCGGCGGGATTAGCGGGGCGGAACTGAAAGGCGTCGATGAGCGGCGATCCCGTGGCCAGGCAATCGGGGGCAGACGGCAGAGCGGCCGCCTCCCTCGCGTCGCTTCATTCAGGTGGCCGGTTCAAAACTCGCTCGTAGTGACTCAGGTCAGCGTCCGAAAAGCAGCAGAAGATAACCTCTTGAATTGACGAATCCCTCGACAGGCTTACACGGACGGTATCGACCGCAATCTGCGCCGCCAAATCAATGGGATAGCCATAGATGCCGGTACTGATGCTGGGAAACGCAATCGAAGCTACGCCTTTTTCCTCCGCCAGCGCAATGCAGCGTTGATAGCATCTTGCCAGGAGTGCCGGCTCCCCGTTATTCCCCCCGCGCCAAACCGGGCCCACCGTGTGAATGATGAAGCGCGCGGGCAGCCGATATCCGCCGGTCACCTTCGCATCGCCCGTCTTGCATCCGCCAAGCAGCCGGCACTCGTGCACCAGATCCGGACCCGCGGCACGATGAATCGCGCCATCCACGCCGCCGCCGCCCAGCAATGAGGAATTGGCGGCGTTGACGATCGCGTCCACGTGAAGCTTGGTGATGTCTGAGCGGATGGCCCGCAGTGTGGTGGGCATGTGAATTCTCCTCGTGACGGGATGCAGCGGCATTATCCCCGCGTCATTCAACTGGTCAACCGCCGGCTCATCTGCCGCATCGACGTGTCGGACGGCCACTTTATCGCCAGTTCCGAGCGTGTCTGACGGCTGCTTTATCGCCGATTCCGAGCGTGTTTGATGGCTACTTTATCGCCATTTCCAGGCGCCCTCGGCCGAACTCCTGGGATCAATACCGGCCGACTACAATGAGCGCCGCCCACGCAGGTCGCTGGGTGTCCATCGCTGACCACCGCCCAGTGGCGCCGGCGCAGGAAATCCGCTTTCCCTCTCGACGTCCCTCCCATGGTTGCCTCCACGCTCGTTGGCATGCTGTGCGCACACCTGCTGTGCTTTTCCGGCATGTTCCTGCTTATCAGCCGTCGCCTGCCAGAAAACAGGATGGGGATGGACGTCTTCGCCGTCGGCAATCTGCTGCTCGCGGCGGCCTACATCCTGCAACTGGTCGAAGGCGGTCCCGCCTGGAGCGTGATGAGCGTCGTCAATCACTGCCTGACGCTGGCTGCGCCAATCGCGTACCTGCTTGGCGCCATGCGATTCTTTGGGCGTCAGGTGCGCTTGTGGTTGCCGTTGGCGGTGTTTTGCCTGGTGTATGGGTTACTGCAGTGGCTGGTGCAATCGCAAATCGGACCGGAAGCGCGCTACGCCATGCTGGCCGCGTCAGCGACGCTTCTCTTCTTCGCAATGACCGTCACGGTGCTGTGCGGCACGCGCACCTTCGCCAAGGATTTGCGCGCAGAGATGTTCTTCTTCGCGTGCCTGATCGGCGGAATCTGCGTGCTGAATGCGTTGAAGTTCCTGAAGATCACCGAAGGCGGCCTGGACGCGCTGCACATGGACAGCCGGTTTCAGATGATTTTCTACATCTATATGTCGACGCTTGCCACCATCGTGCCGCCTTCCATTGTCTGGCTGGTGTTGCGCCGGCTGACGGATAGTTTGCGCAATATGGCGGCGCGCGATCCGATGACGGATCTGCTTAATCGAAGGGGATTGTCAGACGCACTGACCCAGTATTTCAACGGCCGGAATGCGGTCCCCGCCTATTTGCTGATGGTGGACGTCGACCATTTCAAACGGATCAATGACAGCTACGGCCATCAAGCGGGCGATGAGGTGATCTGCCATGTGGCGGGGCTGCTTCGTGCCGGTGTACGGCGAGGAGATCTGACCGGCCGCACCGGCGGAGAGGAGTTCGTCGCCGTGCTTCTTGAATCGGAAGTGGCGGATGTGATGGTTCTTGCGGAGCGGCTGCGCGCCAGCATCGAAAGCCAGCCAATCCACGTCACCGGCCGCGATGGGCCGCTGCGCTGCACGGTCACGATTGGCGTGTCAGCGCGCTTTCATGGAGCGGATGGTTTGGAGGAGGCGCTCCGAGAGGCGGATGGGGCGCTTTATCGGGGGAAGGCTGGGGGGCGGAATCGGGTGGAAGTGGGCGGTGGTGACGGCGAAAGGGCGATTGCCGGAGTCACGCTGCCTCCCACAATGCCGCTGTCAGACCCAGCAACAGCAGTATCGCCGACGAGATAAACCATCGCACGGTTTTCCGGTATTCATCCTCGGCTTCATCTTCCAAACGCAAGGCGCGGCAAAGCGCAATTATCTGCAGCAGGATCGCGACCAATAAGAACACGCCCGGCAGCACGGATAGCACGCTCCAATCGCCCGGCGCGTCGAAGCCCCAGAAACGCAGGAAACCCAGCGAAAAGCCCAGCAATACGGTGATGGCCGTAATCAATCCAGCCCGAAAGCCCTGGGGCAGGTCGCGTGACCTGTGGCTGCGGGGCCGTACCAAATCCTCGTCTGGCGTTTCCGGTGTCATCATCGAGATACTCCGCACTGAGTACGCTACGGCCCACCCGCTACCGGTTCATGTGGGGGCGAAAGCGGAACTCCTGCCTTCGCGCGGGGCGAGGTTGAACGGATTATGGCTGATAACGCAGTGCACAGGGGCTGTTGACCTCGCCGTGTCGCAGCCCTGTGCCTTGCTTGCAGTTGCCCACGCTCGCCAGCCACCCCGGCCACGGCCGCCAACATCATCCTTCGCACTGAACATCAACGGCAAGGATCTCTTCTCTGCGGTCTAGGGCGAGGGGAAGCTGAGCGACTCCAGCATTCTTCGCCCGACGCGCTCAGCCGGCCGGTACAAGCCTTCTCGAACCGCCATAAAGCGCCAGCTTCCCAACCCAGCAGCCCAGCACCAGCAGCGCTGCATACACCACGAGCATCACGACCGCCACCAAGTTGGAATCCGCTGCGCGTATCAATTGGTCCCATGTCATCGCCCGAATCGCGAGAAAGCCCAGGCCAACCCCCAGCACCTGTGCCAGCCAGAAGGCGAGCGTGCCCAGGGCGACAGCTCGCCCTTGACGCGCAGCGCCGATCGGGCGCGGCAGGATTCTCAGGCAGACGACCGTGCAAAGCACCAGAAGCAGGGCGGGCAGGATCAGGAAACCCAGCGCGTATTGCAGCCGGCCGACGGTGAGCGATTGCGCGTTCAGGTAGCTGCCCATGGCGATGCACACGCTCAGTTGCCAGCCCAGGATCATCAAACCGGCACTCCAGGCCGCGTGGCGTTGTTCATACGCCGGACCACCGGCTTGGTCCGCAGGCTGCACGGTTCGCGCGGCGATGCGCACGGCGAGATATGCGCCCAGGACTTCCAAGGCAACGGCCAGGGCACCGAGGAACAGGCCTAGCGTCAAGAATTTGTTGGCCGTGCCAGCGTGTTGCGCGGCGTACAGGACCAGCACGCTTTGCAGATAGATCATGAGGGCCGACACGGCCAGCGAGAACACCAGCGTCAAGATGATGACGATGCCGAAAAGCTTTCCCGGCGCGTTCACGGCGTGCGTACTTTGTTGCCGCAGCCAGCGATGCGTGGTGCTCCATACGGTCAAACCGACAAAGATGGACGAGGCCGCGATGTTTGCCAGAAATGGCACCAGGTACTGCGGAAGGCTGAACGTCTCGCGCAGTTGCGCGGATTCGGGCAATCCGATCAACGTGTGGCCTTGCAGCAGCGCGGCGTAGGCCACGCGCACGATGACGACTGTCAATGCCAGACGCAAAGCAAGAGAGCAGGGGGAACGGGCGGGAGCGGTCATCGACGTTGTGCGGAAGTAGCCGGAGACAGCGGCGGAAGAATTAGGGATCGACCATAGCACGGCGCTGCCGCAGAACGTCATACCGCGCCGCGACGCGCCGCCTCATGATCTGCATGGTCCCCAAACGCGACCGCGCCCGCATGCCGGTAACTGGCATGCGGGCGCGGGGTCACTGGCGGAGCGTTCGCCTCAATGCATCTGCCCGTACTTCCCAGCGTTGAAGTCCTGGATCGCCTCGACGATTTCCGCTTGCGAGTTCATCACAAAGGGCCCGTAGCCAACGACCGGCTCATCGATCGGCTCGCCGCTCAGGATCAGGAACACGGCGTCGTTATTCGCTTCGACCGTGATGTCCTCCCCCTCTTGCGAGAACAGCGCCAACTGCGCATCCCGCGCAACGGCTTCGCCGTTCACCAGGACCGTACCGCGCAGCATGACGAGCATGCTGTTGCGGCCCGCCGGAATCGGGAAGGTCGCCGTCTTACCCGCCGCCAGCTTCACATCCCAGACGTCCATCGGCGTAAACGTCCGCGCCGGACCCGTCTGGCCTCCGTAGCTGCCCGCGATCACGCGCAGCGAACCCGCGTCATCCGGCAGCGCCACGACCGGGATGTCCGCATTGAGAATGCCCTGATAGCCGGCCGGCGCCTTCTTGTCCTTGGCGGGCAGGTTGACCCAGAGCTGCACCATCTCCAGTTTTCCGCCCGTGCGGGTGAAGGCGTGGGAATGGAATTCCTCGTGCAGGATGCCGGAAGCCGCCGTCATCCACTGGACGTCGCCGGGGCCGATGACGCCGCCGTTGCCGGTGGAGTCGCGGTGTTCGACTTCGCCGCTGTAGACGATGGTCACGGTTTCGAAGCCGCGATGCGGGTGCTGGCCGACGCCGCGGGGCTGGCTGGCAGGGCCGAATTCGGCGGGGCCGGCGTAGTCCAGCAGCAGGAACGGGCTGGTGTCGCGGCCCTTGTCGTTGTACGAGAACATGGAGCGCACCGGAAATCCGTCGCCCACCCAGTGGGGACGGGGGCTGGCGTGCACGCCGAGGATCTTCTTCATGGTGAGGTTTCCTGTTGCGCGGCCCCTTCGGGGCCGTTCGTCATAGGCAAGAAGATAAGGGCGGAATGCCGATATCGGTAGTGCCCGTGGCTGATAAGCACTGTTCCATGCGGCGAACGATCATCACGGGGCGGCAGGGCACGCCCGCGCCGGGCGGGTATCCTTCCGGGCATGGACAAGATCAGGGACGAAACCGCGGCGGCGCGGTTTGAGACGGTGGTGACGGGATTTGCCCCGGTCGTGGGGGAGGGTGCGCGCGTGCTGGTGCTGGGCTCCATGCCCGGCGTGGCCTCGCTGCGGCAGGTGCAGTACTACGCGCATCCGCGCAATGCGTTCTGGCCCCTGGCAGCGCGGATCTTCGGGTTTGATTCGGGCCTGGCCTACGACGAGCGCTTGCGTGCGTTGCAGGCTAACGGCGTGGCGCTGTGGGATGTGTTGCGGGCCTGCGAGCGGCCGGGCAGTCTGGATGCCGACATCCGGGGCGATACGTTGGTGCCGAACGATTTCCAGGCATTCCTGACCCGCCATCCGTCCATCGTGCGCATCTGCTTCAACGGCGCGAAGGCCGCGGCAATGTTCCGGCGGCATGTGCTGCCGACGTTGCAGGCGCCCGGGCTCGACATTTACGAGCTGCCCTCGACCAGTCCCGCCCATGCGGCGGCCAGTTTCGAACAGAAACTGACGGCGTGGGCGCCGGCATTGAAACTCCCGACGCGCTGAATCAGCAAGCCACGGTCAGGCGGCATAACCCCGACTATTCGCTGCGCAGCCCTTCCGCAAGCCGCGCCTGCGCAACCCCCACCGCCGCCTCAACTCCGTCCCCCAATTGACAGATATCAAGGCTCTATATAACTACAGGTGATAAGTTAATTTCCGTAACACTTAAACGTTTCGGAGTTTAACGATGCGCACCCCCCACAGCCCCCCGGAAACGCCGCTCCCGGGCAAACGCGGTTTCCTGAAAGGGCTCCTAGGCCTGGGCGCCGCCGCCTCGGTCATTCCCATCCACGCCGAGGCCGCGCCGGGTCTCAATGGCCAACCGCCGCGCCGGCCTGGCATGGCCGGCAAGCGCTACGGCATGGTCGTCGACATGCGCAAGTGCATCGGCTGCCAGTCCTGTACGGTGAGCTGTTCGCTGGAAAACGTACCGCCCATCGGACAGTTCCGCACCACCGTCCTGCAGTACGAAGTCACGCCCGATACCGGCGGCCCCTGTTCGATGGTCATGCTGCCGCGCCTGTGCAACCACTGCGACAAGCCGCCCTGTGTGCCGGTCTGTCCGGTGCAGGCCACGTTTCAGCGCGAGGACGGCATCGTGCTGGTCGATAACGCGCGCTGCGTGGGTTGCGGCTATTGCGTGCAGGCCTGTCCCTATGACGCCCGCTTCATCAATCACGAGACCCAGACTGCGGACAAATGCACGTTCTGCGAGCACCGGCTGGAAGCCGGACTGCTGCCGGCATGCGTGGAAAGCTGTGTGGGCGGCGCGCGCGTGATCGGGGACATGAACGATCCGGACAGCGCGATATCCCGGCTGCTGGCCGAACACAAGGCCGACATCAAGGTGCTCAAGCCCGAGATGAAGACCGATCCCCACGTCTTTTACATCGGCCTGCCCGATGCGTTCGTGCACCAGGTCGACGGCCAGGCCGGCGTGCGCCTGGCGGGTGGTCACTGACACGGAAGGGGAGACTCTCATGCGAATTTCTGAATTGCTCACGCCGGTATACGACGCTGCCTGGTTGCCCTGGGCCGTGCAGTATTTCTTTCTGATCGGCATCAGCGCGACCACCGCGCTGACCGCCGCCTTTGCGACGTTCGGGCGGGCGGATTCCGCCCCGCGCCGCTTGCTGCCGGCGGCGGTGACGGTGCTGCTGGTCAGCGCCATCGCCGCGCCGGTGTCGTTGCTGGCCGACCTGCATCAGCCCGGCCGTTTCTGGCACTTCTATGCGGACATCACGCCGTGGTCGTGGATGTGGCTGGGGGCGTTGCTGCTGCCGGTCTTTGTGACGCTGGCGCTGCTGTTCTGCGCGGCGTGGTGGTGGGGGCGGATCGGGTGGCTGCGGGGGGTGGCGGCGGCGCTGGCGCTGTCGGCGCTGTCCATCCTGGTCTACACCGGGGCCGAGGTGATGGTGCTGCGCTCGCGGCCGTTGTGGCACACCGTGTTTCTGCCCGTGAACTTTGCGCTGACGGCCTGGCTGGGCGCGCTGGGCGCGATGTTCCTGGTGGGCCGCTGGCTGCCCGGCGGACTGCGCGCGTTGCCGGTGGAGATGCTGCGCCGGCTCAGCGTGACCGCGGTCGTGCTGATGGCGCTGGGCGCGGGGGCGTGGGTGCTGCTGGGCCTGCTGGGGCTGGATCCGTCCTTCGACGCTGCACTGCGGCTGTTTGCGGACTTTCCGATCTGGCGACTGAGCCTGGCGGGCGCCGTGATTACGGCCTTCTGCATCGTCGCACTGTTGCAACGGCCGGCGCGCACGCTGGCGTCGCCGCTGCCGTCCGCCGCGCTGGCGCTGACGATGCTGGGCGCGGCGTGGATTTTCCGCTGGGTGGTTTTCATGAGCGTGCAGGGCGTGCCCAAGTACGGCGCAGGACTCTACCTGTACGACATGCCGTGGGGCAGCGACGGGCTGCTCGGCATGGTGGGCGTGTTGGGGCTGTGCGTGGCGCTGATCACCGCCGTCACCTGGGCCCTGGACATCTTCCCCGCGCGCGCACGCGCCGTGGCCGCCTGAGCGCGCGCCGACACGACAGCACATGGAAAAGAAAGCAATGGACAAGCAACACGAAGGCGGCAAGCAACACGAAAGCGACAAGCGCCGCGAAGACGACACCCGCCGCAGCGCGGACGATGGCCCGGACCAGCCGCGCGACGAGGCACGGCGCAAGCTGATGATGCGCGGCGGCATGGTGGCCGGCGGCATGGCAGCGTTTGCGGCGGGCTATGGCGACACGGTCGTCAAGGCGGTGAAGGGCCTGGCGCAGGGCACCGCGGGCGTGCCGACGACGCACGCCGTGCGTGGCAATTCGCTGACGCCGGAGTTCCGCATCGATCCGCTGACCGGTGCGCTGAGCGCCCAGCCGGGCCAGATTGTCAGCCCGTCGAGCTGCCTGGGCTGCTGGACGCAATGCGGTGTGCGGCTGCGCGTGGATACCGCTGAGAACCGCATCCTGCGCGTGGCCGGCAACCCGTACCACCCGCTGGCCACGACGCGGCCTGCCGCGATGGACACGCCCGTGCGCGATGTCTATGCGCAACTGGGCGGCGACAGCGGGCTGGAAGGGCGCGCCACCTCGTGTGCGCGCGGTTCGGCCATGCTGGAACAGATGGACAGCCCGTACCGCGTGTTGCAGCCGATGAAGCGAGTGGGCAAGCGCGGCGACGGCAAATGGCAGACGATCAGCTTCGAGCACCTGGTGCAGGAAGTCTGTGAAGGCGGCGACCTGTTCGGCGAAGGCCACGTGGACGGCCTGCGCGCGATCTACGACCGCGAGACGCCGCTGGACCCGGCCAATCCGGAGTACGGCGCAAAGGTCAACCAGTTCCTCTTTACCGACGCATCCAACGAAGGGCGCACGCCGCTGATCCAGCGCTTCGCCGGCCAGTCGTTTGGCACGGTCAACTTCAGCAATCACGGCTCGTACTGCGGGCAGAGCTTCCGGGTGGGCGCGGGCGCGGCGCTGGGCGATCTGAAGGGCATGCCGCACGGCAAGCCGGACTGGGACAACGCGCGCTTTGGTCTGTTCATCGGCGCGGCGCCCGCGCAGGCCGGTAACCCCTTCCAGCGCCAGGCCCGCCAACTGGCCGAGGCGCGGGTGCGGCCTGGCGAATCGGCTTTCAACTATGTGGTCGTGTCGCCCGTGCTGCCTGCCTCGTCCAGCCTGTCGGCGGGATCGGGCAATGAATGGGTGCCGGTCAATCCGGCCAGCGATCTGGCGCTGGCGATGGGCCTGATCCGCTGGATTCTGGACAACGAACGTTTCGACGCGCGCATGCTGTCGCAACCCGGCCCGAACGCCATGAAGGCGGCGGGCGAGGCGGCGTGGACCAACGCGACGCATCTGGTGGTGGCCGAACCTGACCATCCTCGCCTGGGCGCGTTTCTGCGTGGCGCCGACATGGGCTGGGCGCGCCCGGCCGATGCGGACGAGAAATGGGAGGACGTGTATGTCGTGCGTCTGGCCGACGGCACGCTGGCGCCGCACACGACGGCGTCATCGGCCGAACTGTTTGTGGACGACACCATCGCCGCGCCCGGCATGGCAGGTAGCCCGGAGGCGCTGCGGGTGCGGACCTCGCTGTCCCTGCTGCGCGAGGAGTCGCGCCGCAAGACCCTGGACGAGTACGCCGCGCTTTGCGGGGTGCCGGCGGCCAAGATCGCGTCGCTGGCCGAACGCTTCACCAGCCACGGCAAGCGCGCCGTGGCCGATGCGCACGGCGGTACGATGAGCGGGTCGGGCTTCTACACCGCCTACGCCATCGCCATGCTGAACACGCTGGTAGGCAACCTGAACGTCGAGGGCGGACTGGTGCTGGATGCCGGGCCATTTCCGCCTTACGGCGCGGGGCCGCGCTACAACATCGCCGGCTTTGCCAACAAGGCCTCGCCCAAAGGCGTGTCGCTGTCGCGAAACCGCTTTCCGTACGAGAAGTCCAGCGAGTTCAAGCGCAAGAAGGCCGCGGGCCAGCCGGCGTACCCGGCGGCGGCGCCCTGGTATCCGGCTACCGGCGGACTCAGTTCGGAGATGCTGGCGTCGGCGCTGGCGGGCTATCCGTATCGCGCCAAGGTCTGGTTCAACCACATGAGCAACCCGGTGTACGGCATTGCCGGGTTCCGCCACGTGGCGCTGGAAAAGCTGAAGGACCCGCGCGTCCTGCCGCTGGCGGTGTCGATCAACCCGTTCATCAACGAGACCAACGCGCTGGCCGACTACATCGTGCCGGACACCGTCACGTACGAAAGCTGGGGCGTGTCGGCGCCGTGGGCCGACGTGGTGGCCAAGGCCTCGACCGTGCGCTGGCCTGCGGTGCAGCCGCGCGTGTCGCGCACCGCCACGAACGAGCCGGTGTGCCTGGAGACCTTCCTGATCGCGTGCGCCAAGCGCCTGGGCATGCCGGGGTTTGGCGAGGGCGCCATCTCGGACAAGGACGGCGGCAAGTACGCGCTGGACACGCCCGAGGATTTCTTCCTGCGCGGCATGGCCAACATCGCGTTTGCGGCGGGACGTCCCGTGCCGGAGGCCAGCGACGACGACATGGCGCTGACCGGCGTCGACCGCTACCGCGACCTGTTGCAGACCAAGCTCAAGCCGGGCGAATGGCGGCAGGTTGCGATGCTGATGAGCCGTGGCGGGCGCTTCGACCGGATGGAAGACGCGTGGACGCAAGCCGGCGAACAGCCGCGCCGCACGCGCGTGGCCTACGCCAAGCCGCTGCATGTCTGGAGCGAGGAATTGGCGGGGTTCCGCCACGCGATGACGGGCGAGCGCTATAGCGGCTGTCCCACCTGGTACCCGACGCGCCTGGCAGACGGGCGCGATATGCGGGATGAATACCCGCGTGAGGACTGGCCCTTCCTGCTGAGCTCGTTCAAGTCCAACCTGATGAGCTCGCTGTCGATCGGCGTGAACCGTCTGCGGCAGGTGCGCCCCCACAATCCCGTGTCGATCAGCCGGCAGGACGGCGAACGGCTGGGCATCCGCAACGGCGATACGGTCCGCATCGTGACGCCGGGCGGGGCGGTGACGGGGTTGGCCCTGCTGCGCGATGGGGTTCAGCCGGGCGCGGTGGGCATCGAGCACGGTTATGGGCATACCGAGCTGGGCGCGCGCGCGCATGTCGTCGACGGCAAGCCGATGCCGCACGATCCGGCGCTGGCGGCCGGGGTCAATCTGAACGATCTGGGCTTTGGGGACGCGACGCGCGGCCAGCACGCCAACGTCTGGATCGATTGGGTATCGGGCGCGGCGGTGCGGCAGGGCTTGCCGGCGCGGATCGAGCGGGTTTGAACGGGTGTGAGCCGAAAGCGCTGACGGCGGAAGCGGTCAGCGCACGACGGTGTCAGCCACCAGTTCCAGCCCGTCGGCGCGCGGCCCTACGTCCGTCAGCACGCCGCTCAGGTCGCCGGCCTGGGCGGCAGCATTGCCCGAGCGGCTGACGCGGATCTCCACGCGAACCTTGCCGGCTTTGGACAGCGTGGCATCCGGCGACATGGACGTGCTGTCGTCCAGCACGAACGCCCGCGGCAGGTCCGCAACCTGCATCTTCAGGATGGCGACCGGCATGCGGGATCCCTCCATGGGGCGCGCCAGGATGAAGACGGTGTCGTTTGGCGCGACCTGGCCGCGCAGCGTGTCGGCGATGCGGGCCTGACCGGTGAGGCGGGCGGGCGCGGAGGGCGTGGCGGCCGGAGCGGCGGGCGTTGCGGAAGCAGCCGGCGTCGACCCCGCCACCGCAGGCGATGCGGACGAGTTACCCGACGCAGCCGCCACCGACGCTCCCCCAGCCCCACCCGTCGCCATGGCGCGCGCCTGCGCGATATTCGTCTGGATCTGCCGTGCCGCCTCCGACTCTGCCGGCAGCAGCTTTTGCAACCGTTCCCAGTGCGTCAGCGCCTCGGCGGCGTCGCCGCGGCGCAGCGCCATCATGCCGGCCAGCGCCAACGCCTTGGGCTGATCCGGCTCGGCCTGCAGCGCCTGCGCGACGGCCGCGATGGAGTCTTCGTCGGGCTGGCCCTGCCGCGCCGACAGCAGCGCGTCGGCCAGATCGGCCAGCACCACGGGCTGGCCGGGCACCAGCCGCAGCACCTCCCGATACGCGGCAATGGCGTCGTTGTAGCGGCCCAGCGTTTCGTAGGATCGGCCCAGCATGTACCAGCCATCGGCATCATCGGGCGAGGCGCGCAGGCGCTGGGCCAGCGCGTTGATCGCCAGCGCCATGTCGTTGTCCGCCTCCTGCGCATGGGGTTCAGGCGTTTGCGCCATGGCGATCGTGGCCGCCGCGCGCGGATTGCCCAACTGCCCGTACAACAGCACGGCGGCCACCGGGACGGCCACCGTCAGCACGCACGCCGCGGCAATGCTGGCGGGCTGTCCGCCCAGCCGTGCGCGGGGATCACGGCGCATTGCCAGGTCCTGCAGCAGATCGCGTTGCAGCTCTTCGTCGGCGCGGGCGTGCGCTTGCGGGCTGAGCGCGCCGTTAGCCAGATCGCGCCGCAGTTGCTCCCGCTGCGCCAGATAGAAGGCGCGCACGCTGGCGTCCGACGCGGTCTCCGCGGCCGGCGTGCGGCGCAGCAGCGGCGGCACGAGGCAAAGCAGGGTGGCCAGCAGCAGGGCCAGGACGATGAGCCAGAGCGTGGTCATGAGCCGGAATCCAGGAAGCGAGCGGCGCGGGCGCGTTCGTCCGCGGTCAGCGGCGCGCGCGTGCCGGCGCGCCGTTTCAGCGTGCGCACCAGCACCAGGAAGCCCACGGCCAGCAGCGCGAAGGGGCCCACCCACAGCAGCCAGGTAATCGGCTTGAAGGGCGGGTCGTAGCGCACGAAGTCGCCGTAGCGGTCTTCAAAGAAGCGCATGATTTCCGTGTCGGTCTTGCCTTCGGCAAGTTGGCCGCGGATGAGCTTGCGCATGTCCAGGGCGAGGGGCGCGTTGGATTCGGCCAGGGTCTGGTTCTGGCAGACGAGGCAGCGCAGGCCGTGCGCGAGCTTGTCGGCGCGCTGTTCCTGTTCGGGTGACAGCACGGGTGAGGGAGCCGGCGCGGCGCGAAGGGGCGTCGGGGTCAGGAATGTGACCAGCAGGCCGGTCACCAGGACGGCCTGCATGGCGACCTGCATGGCGACCGTCAGCAGCTTGCGGGGCAGCCGATGCCACGGCGTCAACGGACGGCGTTGCTCACGCCGGGCCCTCATTGCAGCGCCTCGATGACCGGCTGCAAGCGGGTACGCCATAGCTCCGGCGTGATCAGCCCCAAATGCTTGTACCGGATGCGGCCGTCGCCGTCGATCACGAACGTCTCGGGCACGCCATACACGCCGTATTCGATGCCAACGCGCCCGTCGACGTCGCTGGCCGACGCCAGGTAGGGATTGCCGTTGCGCGCCAGCCACTGCCGCGCCTCGTCGGGTTTGTCCTTGTAGTTCAGCCCATACAGCGCGATGCCATGGCGCTGCGCGGCCTCGCGCAATACGGGCAGCTCGTCTTTGCACGGCCCGCACCAAGACGCCCACACATTCAGCAGCCAGACCTTGCCCCGCTGCGATTCCACGTCCAGTGTCTTGCCGGGTTCCAGCAGATCCGGCAGACCGATGGCGGGCGCGGGCTTGTCGATCATGGCCGACGGCACCGCGCGCGGATCGCGCGACAGTCCCTTCGCCAGGAACACGGCCATGGCCAGGAATACGGCAAGCGGCAGCAGATAGCGCAGCATCAATAGCCCTCCCGCGCCGCGCCCGCGGTCTCGGGCAGGGCGGCGTGCGCGTCCTTGCGCGCCTGCGCCTCGCGCGCGCGGCGGTAACGTCCGTCGCCCGCGGCCAGCAGCCCGCCCAGCGCCATCAGGATGCAGCCGGTCCAGATCCACGTCATGAAGGGCTTGACCTGGATGCGCACGGTCCAGGCGTTATCGGCCACGGGTTCGCCCAACGCCACAAACAGGTCGCGGGTAAAGCCGCTGTCGATGTCAGCCTGGCTGAGCGCCATGTCCTGCACGGTGTAGTGGCGCTTTTCCGGATACAGCGTGACCACAGGTTTGCCATCGCGCACCACTTGGAAAACGGCGCGCTGCGCGGTGTAGTTGGGGCCGGTGGCCGGGCCGATGCCGGCAAACGTGAACTGGTAGCCGCCGGCTTCCTGCGTCGTGCCCACGTCGACACGCAGCTCGCGTTTGACCTCGTAGCCGTTGGCCAGCGTGACGCCCGCGATGAAGACGCCAATGCCCGCGTGCGCCAACAGCATCCCGTACCACGAGCGCGGCTGGCGGGTCAGCCGCCGCAGCAACTCGCCATCGCCGTCCGTCAGGCGTTGCCACGCGTGCGCTCCGGCGCTGGCGACCGACCAGGCGGCCAGCCACAGGCCCAGCACGATCATCGGGGAACCAAAGCGCGAAGCGCCGGGCATCGCCAGCGGCACGAGCACCGCCGTCAGCACGCTGACCGCAAAGGCCACGCGCAGGCGCTTGCCCAGGTCGGGAAGCTCTGCCTGCTTCCAGCGGGCGACCGGCCCTACGCCCATCAGGAAAATCGCAGGCGTCATCAGCGGTACAAACACGGCTTCGAAGTAGGGCGGGCCGATGGAGATCTTGCCCCACTCCAGCACGTCCAACACGACCGGATACAACGTGCCCAGCAGCACGGAGCCCGCCGCGACCGTCAGCACGACGTTGTTGGACAGCAGCAGCGATTCGCGCGACAGCAGCGAAAAGCCGCCGCCCAGCCCGACCGTGGGGGCCCGCCAGGCGTACAGGGCAAGCGAACCGCCCACGATCACCGTCATGAAGGCAAGGATGTACAAGCCGCGGCCGGGATCCACGGCGAAGGCGTGGACGGAGGTCAGCACGCCCGAGCGGACCAGGAACGTGCCCAGGATGCTGAGCGAAAAGGTGCAGATGGCCAGCAGCACCGTCCAGCTGCGGAAGGCGCCGCGCCGCTCGGTGACGATCAGCGAATGAATCAGCGCGGTGCCTGCCAGCCACGGCATGAAGGAGGCGTTCTCGACCGGATCCCAGAACCACCAGCCGCCCCAGCCCAGCACGTAGTACGCCCATGCGCTGCCCAGCAGGATGCCGATGGTCAGGAACGTCCACGCGGCCAGCGTCCACGGCCGCACCCAGCGCGCCCACATCGCGTCCAGCTCGCCCGACAGCAGCGCCCCGATGGCAAAGGCGAACGCCACCGAAAAGCCGACGTAACCCATGTACAGCATGGGCGGATGCACGATCATGCCGGGGTCCTGCAACAGCGGGTTCAGGTCGCGGCCGGCCATCGCGGCCGGAATCAGGCGCTCGAACGGATTGGACAGGAACAGCATGAACAGCAGCAGGCCGACGCTGATCCAGCCCATCACCGCCAGCACGCGGCCCACGAAATCCAAGGGCAGCCGCTTGCTGCACAGCGCCACGGCCAGCGTCCACGCCGTCAGCAGCAGCTGCCACAGCAGCAGCGACCCTTCATGCCCGCCCCAGACCGCCGCGAAGCGGTAGCCGGCCGGCAGGTCGGCGTGGGAATTCGCGGCCACGTACAGGA
Organism: Achromobacter sp. GQ309; assembly: GCF_059759315.1. NCBI lineage: Bacteria > Pseudomonadati > Pseudomonadota > Betaproteobacteria > Burkholderiales > Alcaligenaceae > Achromobacter > Achromobacter sp. GQ309. Next base: position 34,070 of record NZ_JCAXDP010000007.1, on the reverse strand, counting down.
CCGAAAAGTCGTTGTGCACGAAGGCCCACGCCAGACAGGCGAAGGCGAGCGTCGTCAGGCCGAACTGCCCGAGGGCCGCAGGCCGCGCCACGCGCAGTCCCGCTTGCCAGCCGGTGGCAGCGCCGATGAGCGGCAGGATGCCCTGCGCCAGCGCCACCAGCAGCGCAAGGATGAGGGCGAAAAGGCCGATTTCCGGGATCATTTTGCCTCCGCCTGCAGGGTGGAGGCGGCTCGTTGCTCCGCCTTCTTGATCGCGTCGGCGGCTTCGGGCGGCATGTAGTTTTCGTCGTGCTTGGCCAGCACTTCGGTGGCGCGGAACACGCCGTCCGCTCCCATCTTGCCGGCCACCACCACGCCCTTGCCCTCGCGGAACAGGTCTGGCAGCAAGCCCTGATAGGTGACGGGCACGGCGTGGGCGGTGTCGGTCACGGCAAAGCGCAGCGTCAGGCCGTCGGCCTCCCGTTGCAGCGAGCCTTGTTCGACCAGGCCCCCGACGCGATAGCTGCCGCTGGCGGGCGCCTCGTGCGCGATGACCTGCGTCGGGCTGAAGAAGAACACCAGATTCGATTGCAGGGCGTTGAGCACCAGCGCGGTGGCCAGGCCCAGGAGGGTAAGGCCGCCCACGATGGCGAACGCGCGGCGTTTGCGCGGGCTCATCGGCGCGTCCTTCCTGCGTCACGGGCGGGGCTGCCAACCGCCTCCTGCCGCCGGCCGCTTCGACGCGCGCGCCGCCACAGCGCCAGCACTTCCCACGCCATCACCGCGAACGTGACGCCGTAGGCGCCCAGGATGTACGGCCCATGGCCTTGTAGCGAAAATAGGGTGTCCCAGCTCATGGCGCCTCCGTCCGGGCGCCGCTTGCCGATGCGCCCGGCTGTCCGGCGCCCATCTGTCCGGCGATCTTCTGAATGGCGCCCGGCTCGCGCGCTGCAATGATCCCGCGCACGCGCGCCAGCGCGACCGCTGCGCTGTACAGCCAGAACGCCGCCACCATCAGCAGCATTGCGGTCACCATGATGCGCGCCATGCTCGGGGCGGTTGTCAGGTTGATCGACGCGCCCTGATGCAGCGTGCTCCACCATTGCACCGAGAAATAGATGATCGGCACGTTGACCACGCCCGCCAGCAGCAGGATCGCGCCGCCCCGGTCCGCGCGCTGCGTATCGTCGGTGGCGGCCTGCAGCGCCATGAAGCCCAGGTACAGGAACAGCAGGATCAGCTCGGACGTGAGCCGCGCGTCCCAGACCCACCACGTGCCCCACGTCGGCTTGCCCCACAGCGCGCCCGTCCACAGCGTCAGGAACGTGAAGATCGCGCCGGTGGGCGCCAGCGCGCGCATCATCATGAACGACAGGCGGGTGTTGAAGATCAGACCCAGCGCGGCATAGCCCGCCATCACCAGGTACAGGAACATCGACATCCAGGCCGCGGCCACGTGGATGAACAGGATGCGATAGACCTCGCCCTGCTGGCTGTCGACAGGCGCGACCACCAGGCCGGTATACAGCCCGGCCGCCGCCAGCAGCGCGGCGCCCACGGCGAAAAATGGAATCATGCGCCCGGCCAGCGGGTAGAACAGCGCCGGCGACGCGTAGCGCATCCAGCTGGATCGCGCGGGGGCGGCGCGAGGGGAGTCGAAGGTGGAGGGATTGTGCATGGATACCTCAGTCCAGCGCCACGCGCAGCGCCGCCGACGCGCTCCAGGGGCAAAGCAGGATCGCCAGGCACAGGCCGGCGCCCAGCAGCGAAAGCTGTGGCCCCGCGCCCAGGCCGGCATGCGTGGCCGACACGGCGCCCGCGCCGAAGATCAGCACCGGCACGTACAGCGGCAGCACCACCAGCGGCAGCAGCGCGCCGCCGCGCAGGCCCAGCGTCAGCGCCGCGCCCAGGCCGCCCACCAGCGCCAGCGTCGGCGTGCCCAGCAGCAGGGACAGCACCAGGATGCCGATGGCGTGTGGCGACAGGCCAAACTGCAACGCCAGCACCGGGCTGGCGAGAATCAGCGGTACGCAGGTGCTGAACCAGTGCGCGCCCAGCTTCACGCCCACCAGCAGCGGCAGCGGATGCGGCGACACCAGCAGCTGCTCCAGCGCGCCGTTGTCGTAATCCTGCGCGAAGGGACGATGCAGACTCAGCAAAATGCCGAGCAGGGCGCAGACCCACAAGACCCCCGGCCCGATCGCCAGCAGCAGCACGGGATCGGGACCCACCGCCAGCGGAAACAGCGAACCCGTGACGATGAAGAACAGCGTCGCGCCCAGCGTGTCCGCCGGTCGACGCCAGGCCAGCCGGACTTCACGCAATGCCAACTGAGACAGCGTTGCCAGCATCCGCGTAGTCATCCATGTTCAGGGTTTGGGTGTGATGGGCAGGCGTGCCGGGGGCGCGGTGCGAGGCGACGACGGCGGCGCCGCCTGCGGCCAGATGCGCGCCAAGCGCCTGGGCCAGTTGCTCGAGGCTGGCCGCGTCCAGGCCGGCGTCGGGTTCGTCCAGCAGCCACAGCGGCTTGGCGCCCAGCACCACGGCGGCCAGCGCCAGCCGGCGGCCCTGGCCCTGCGACAGGCGCGCGGCGGGCGTGTGCAGGCAGGCGCCCAGGCGCCAGTCGTCAAGGCAGGCGGCGATCGCGTCGTCGCGCCGCGGCGTGCCGGCCACATGCAGGCTGCACCGCAGGTTTTCCAGCGCGGTCAGGTCGCCCGACAGGCCGTTGCCGTGCCCCAGATACGCGGTGCGCGCAAAGTGCGCCGACGGATCACGGCGGATGTCGCCGTCCGGGTCGAAGATGCCGCCGTCCAACGGACGCAGCAGGCCGGCCAGCATGCGCAAGAGGCTGGTCTTGCCGCTGCCGTTGGCGCCTTGCACGTTCAATAGCTGCCCGGCGTGCAGATCAAAATCCAGCGCGCCGGGGCCGCCGCGCCGGCTGACCAGTCCGCGCGCGCTCAGCACCGGCAGCGGCGCGTCAGCGGGCTGCATTGGCCACCTCGTTGGACGCCCTGGCCGGCGGCGTCGCTTCGGAGGTCTGGCCAGGCGGAATGTGCGGCAGCGTGTGAGCGATGCCCTTGTGGCAGTCGATGCAGGTTTTGGACCGGTCCGCGAGATAGGTCGAGTGCATGTTCTGCGCCCGCACGCTCTGGCGGGTGAAGTCCATGTATTCGTAGTTGTGGCAGTTGCGGCATTCCAGCGAGTCGTTCGCCTTGAAGCGCGCCCATTCGTGCTGCGCCAGTTCCAATCGCTTGTCCACGAACTTCTCGCGCGTGTCGATGGTGCCGAAGATCTTGCCCCAGACCTCCTTGGACGCCTGCATCTTGCGGGCGATCTTGTCGGTCCAGTTGTGCGGCACGTGGCAGTCCGAGCACAGTGCCCGCACACCTGAGCGGTTGGTGAAGTGGATCGTGCCCTTCAGTTCCGAGTACACGTTGTCGCGCATTTCATGGCAGCCGGTGCAGAACTTCTCGGTGTTCGTCAGTTCCATGGCGGTGTTGAACGCGCCCCAGAACAGGATGCCGCCGATGAACCCGCCCACCGTCAGAAAGCCCAGGCTGAAGTGCACGCTGGGCCGGCGGATGATGTTCCAGTAACGCTTGATGAGCTTGACCATGACGGGCTCCTGTCCCTTACTTCTTGTCGGGCGCCGGAGCAGAGAGGCGCTTGAGGATCACGTCGATGTCCTGGAAATTGTTCGGGACCAGCGGCTTGGCCTCCGTTTGCGGCACGTGGCATTGCAGACAGAAGTACCGGCGGGGGGACACTTCGGCCAGCACGTTGCTGTCGCGGTCCATGTAGTGCGTCACGCTCAGCGGCACCGCCTGCGTCTGCTCGGTGTTCACGCGGGCGTGACAGGCCAGGCAGCGGTTGAAGTTCTTGTCGATCTGGTAGCCGTCGATCTTGTGCGGAATGGTGGGCGGCTGCATCGAGTACGTGCGCATGCGCCGCACGTCGCGGTTTTCCACCGGGGGCATCAGCGGCGGCGTGGCCGACTCGGTCAGCGGCGTCGGGCCCCGCATGGGATCGATCATCGGATCGGTCGGCGCGGCCCAGGCGTTGGCGCCGATCAGAAAGACCAGGGCGATCGAAGTGGCGCGAATGTTCATGAGCGTCTCCGTCGGGCCGTCAAGCCTTGGTGATCTTGACCGCGCACTTCTTGAAGTCGGTCTGGAACGAGATCGGATCGGTGGCGTCGAGCGTGACCTTGTTGATCAGTTGGCCGGCATCGAACCAAGGCACGAACACCAGGCCGCGCGGCGGCTTGTTGCGTCCGCGCGTTTCCAGCCGGGTCTGCATCTTGCCGCGCCGCGACGCAATCTCCACCAGTACGCCGCGCCGCAGGCCCATGGCCTGCGCGTCGTCCGGGTGCATGAAGCACACCGCATCGGGAAAGGCGCGGTACAGCTCGGGCACACGCCGCGTCATCGACCCCGAATGCCAATGCTCCAGCACGCGGCCGGTCGACAGCCAGAAGGGGTATTCCTCGTCCGGCACCTCGGGGGGAGGCTCATAGGGCAGGGCATAGATGTTGGCCTTGCCGTCGGGGTTGCCATAGAAGTTGAAGCCGGAGCCCACCTTCACGTAGGGATCCGCCTTCTCGCGATAGCGCCAGCGCGTCTCGACTCCGTCCACCACGGGCCAGCGCAGGCCGCGCACTTGGTGATAGGTGTCAAACGGCGCCAGGTCGTGGCCATGACCGCGGCCGAATTCCGCATATTCCTCGAACAGGCCCTTCTGCACGTAGAAGCCGAACGCCTTGGCCTCATCGTTGGCGTATTCCGGATCCAGTTCCGTGTTCGGAAACTTGTTGACCTTGCCGTTTTCGTACAGCACCTGAAAGAGCGTCTTGCCCCGCAGCTCGGGCTTCTTGGCCAGCAGGTCCGCCGGCCAGACTTCGTCCGTGGTGAAGCGCTTGGAAAACTCCATCAACTGCCACAGGTCCGACCGCGCGCCGCTGGGCGCGTTGACCAACTGGTGCCAGAACTGCGTGCGGCGCTCGGCGTTGCCGTAGGCGCCTTCCTTTTCCACCCACATGGCGGTGGGCAGCACCAGGTCGGCCGAGATCGTGGTCACGGTCGGGTAGGCGTCGGACACCACGATAAAGTTCGCCGGATTGCGGTAGCCGGGATAGCCCTCGTTCAACATGTTGGCCGCGGCCTGCATGTTGTTGTTGACCATCACCCAGTAAGCGTTGATGGTGCCGTCCTTCAGCATGCGATTCTGCAAGACCGCGTGCGCGCCCACCTTTTCAGGGATGGTGCCGTCCGGCAGCCCCCAGACCTCCTCGGCGCGCGCCCGGTGCTTCGGATTGGTCACGACCAGGTCCGCGGGCAGGCGATGCGAGAACGTGCCTACTTCGCGCGCGGTGCCGCAGGCGGACGGCTGGCCCGTCAACGAGAACGGGCTGTTGCCCGGTGTGGAAATCTTGCCCGTCAGCAGATGGATGTTGTAGACCAGATTGTTCGCCCACACGCCGCGCGTGTGCTGGTTGAACCCCATGGTCCAGAACGACATGACGCGGATCTTCGGATCAGCGTACAGCTCGGCCAGCGCTTCCAGATTCCGCTTGGGCACGCCGGTCAGCTTGGCGGTGTAGTCCAGGTCGTACTTGGAGACGAACTTCGCGTATTCGTCGTAAGTGATCGGGCGCGAGCCGCCGGCGTTGTTGGCGTTCTTGGCGGCCTTTTGGAGCGGATGCTCGGGACGCAGGCCGTAGCCGATGTCGGTGTTGCCTTCCAGGAACCGGGTGTGTTCGTCGATGAATTCCCGGTTGACGCGCTTGGTCTTGATGATGTGGTTGGCGATGTAGTTCAGGATCGCCAAGTCGGTTTGCGGCGTGAAGGTCAGCGAGATGTCGGCCAGTTCATACGACCGGTTCTCGAACGTGGACAGCACCACCACCTTGGTATTGGGCTTGCTCAACCGCCTGTCGGTCACCCGCGTCCACAGGATGGGGTGCATTTCCGCCATGTTCGCGCCCCACAGCACGAAGGCGTCGGCGTTCTCGATGTCGTCATAGCAGCCCATGGGCTCGTCGGCGCCAAAGGTGCGGATGAAGCCCACCGCCGCCGACGCCATGCAGTGGCGCGCGTTCGGATCGAGGTTGTTGGTCCGGAACCCCGCCTTCATCAGCTTGAGCGCGGCGTAGCCTTCCCAGATGGTCCACTGGCCCGAGCCGAACATGCCGACGGCTTCCGGGCCCTTGTCCTTGAGCACGCGCTTGAACTGTTCGGCCATGACGTCGAACGCCTGGTCCCACGACACCGGCGCCAGCTCGCCATCCTTGGCGTACTTGCCGTCCTTCATGCGCAGCAGCGGCGTCGTGAGCCGGTCGTTGCCGTACATGATCTTGGACAGGAAATAGCCCTTGACGCAGTTCAGGCCGCGGTTGACCTCGGCGTTGAAGTCGCCGTGCGTCGCCACGACCTGGTTGTCCTTCACCGCGACGTTCACGCCGCAGCCGGTCCCGCAGAACCTACAGGGCGCCTTGGACCACTTCAGCTTGGCCGCTTCCGATTCCGTCACGATGTTCTGCGTGTAGCCCACGATAGGGATGCCGGCTACCGTGGCGGCAGCGGCGGCGGCAGATTGCTTGATGAACTCTCTACGAGCCATGGACATCGTCAATCTCCTCATTCATCGCGGCAAGCGTGTCGGAATGCTGATAGACCAGCGCCGACGCCAGCACGCCGTCCAGCCGCTGGATCTGCGCTATCTGCGCAAGCATGTCTTCGGTAGAGGGGGCTTCCAGGGTGACGACCAGCTTGCCGGTCTCGGAAGCGCCGTGGATTTCCGCGCCGCCGATCGCGAGGATCGCGCCGCGCACGTCCGCCAGCCGGCGCGGGGCGGCATGCACCACCATGCTGGCGATGTGCAGCTCGGGCGCCGCGCTACAGGGCGCGGAGGCGGGCTGATGGGGGGGAATGGGGGGGCGGAGGCTTTGCATCAGCTTCCCGGGGGGCCTGCGAACATCTGGTAGATCCAGACCGCAAAACCGTACCCGGCCACGATGATCACTGCCAACACCGGGGCCATGACTGCCGTCAGGAATAGGAAACTTCGCAGTTCCTGGGCTTTTGTGTAGCCATCGGATTCGTCTTGCACACACCACCTCGCAGCAGAAACTTGTGGGGGTATTGCGTTAAACGTACAGATGCGAAAGTTTGTAGCAGATGCGCTTGCGCGGCGTCAATGTTGCAACACAGCGAAATAATGTCGGAGAGATTACAGAGCGGGGGAAAGGGGGCGCGTGCGATCACCGGCAGGGGGCGATCGAAAGCGGGGTATCCGGCGGCCCCAGTCGACTGTGCGGATAAGCTGACAACGGTTAAATCCGCAGCCAGTTGACCGGCAGCCGGAATAACCGGTTGCGGATTAGCCGGCTGCGATTTGCTTGCACCGCGTCAATCGTTAGCGCATCAACCGATCGCGCCGTAGATACGCCGCGCGTCCGCCGCCGTCGCCAGAGGCCGGCCCAGCGCCCGCGCGCCTTGCGCGGCCTGTGCGACCAGCGCCGCGTTGTCCGGCGCCACCGACCCGTCGCGCAGCTTCAGATTGTTTTCAAACCCGACTCGCATATGGCCGCCAAAGGCCGCCGCGGTCGTAACGCAGGCGTTTTCCTCGGGGCCGAAGGCGCAGATCGCCCAGGGCAACGAATGGTCGTAAGCGGCCAGGAACGGCAGCAGGTCGTAAGCCGACGACGTCTGTCCCGCGCTGTAGCGGCCCAGCACGAACAGCACCGACCATGCGCCCGGCGGCACCAGGCCGCGCGCGCGCAGCGACAGCCAGCGGCGCACGTCGGCGTCGTCGTACAGGATGATCTGCGTCATGACGCGTCGGTCGGCCAGCCACGCCAGGAAGGCGGCCAGCTCCGCTTCCGGAATGCCGGGCACGGCGATTTCGCGCAGGCCGATGGAGACGGCTTCGGGCTGCAATTCGCGCACCATCGCGATCTGTTCGGCGGCCTGATAGACGCCCGCCGCCTCGCTCGTCACCTGCACCAGCAGTTCGTCGCCGACGGCGCGCTGCACCGCCGCGAGCGCGTCGCGATAGGCCTGCGCATCCAGCAGATGGCTGCCGTCGGGCTTTCGGACGTGCATGTGCATCATCGCGGCGCCGGCGTCCAGGCATGCCCGGGCCTCGGCGGCCAGCGCGTCTGCGGTCAGCGGCACGGCGGGGTGGTCGGCAGCCTTCTTGTACGCGCCGTTGGGCGCGACGGTGATGATGACGGGCGAGTCGGCCAACGCGGCGCGGGGGAGGGCCGGAGCCGTGGCTGACGCAGAGGTGGCCATGGAAGCGGGTGCGCAAGCAGGCACGGAGTGGGTTGCAGGCGAATTCAAGGCTTGATCTCCGGCAGTTCGGGAGCGATCAGGTCCAGGCCGGCGCGCAGCAGCCGGTCGTAGCGGGCGCGCTCTGCGGCAATGGTCTCGGGCGTCCAGGCATAAAAACCTTCGCCTGCCTTCATGCCATGCCGGCCGTCGGCGGCGCGTTCGGTCAGGCAGCGCGCCGGATGGTCGGCGTTGCAGAATGTCGGATACATCGTCGCGCCGGCCGCCGCGTGCACGTCGATGCCCGCGTGATCGCGCTGCATCACGGGACCCGCCGCCAGGAACCGGAACCCAAATCCAAACCGCACGGCGGCGTCCACGTCCTCGGGCGACGCGATGCCGCGGTCGATAAGGTCGAAGGCTTCGCGCGACAGCGCGTGCTGCAGGCGGTTCGCCAGAAAGCCCGGCAGATCCTGCTTCACCTTGACCGGCACGCTGCCGCAGCGCCGCATGAAGTCGATCAGCGAATCCGCGCAGGCCTCGTCGCTGGCTTCGCCCAGCACCACTTCCACGAGCGGCACGAGGTGCGCCGGCATGAAGAAGTGCAGGCCCAGCATGCGGCCGCGCGTGTCCAGCCCCTGGCTGATCGCGCTGATCGGGAAGCTGGAACTGTTGCTGGCCAGGATGGCCTCGGGCCGCGTGCGCCGCGCCAAGTCCGCAAAGAGCGCCTGCTTGATGTCCAGGCGCTCGGGAATGCACTCGATCACCAGATCCACCGTGGACCAGTCCACCTCGTCCAGCGACGGCGCGGTGGCCAGCAGCGCGGCGTTTGACTCGCGCCCGATGGTCTTCAGGTTTTCCGCCACGCGCGCCGGCAGACCGGCCGCGCGCTCGGCATTCGATTCGATCACCGTCGTGCGGCACGCCGCGCGCGTCAACACGACGGCGACATCCGCACCCATCGTGCCGCCGCCCACCACTACCGCATGCGCCGCGCCCGGATTGGGCAGCGCGTTCGTGTCTTTCTGCATGCTGTTCTCCTGATTCTGAAATCACGCTTTGGCGCGAGTGTAGAGAAGGGCGGTTGATTGATGAATCAGAATTTTTGAATAGAATGATCGGTCAATCAGATCAATAGGCCGGGGACAAAACATGCAGATCAACCTGTCGATGCGGGATATCGACACCACGCTGGTGCTGGGCCGAACGCTCAACTTCCGCCAGGCCGCGGGGCAGCTGCATCTGTCGCAATCCGCGCTGTCCACCCAGATCCAGCGCATCGAGGACGCGCTCGGCGTGCGCCTGTTCGACCGCACCACGCGCACGGTTCGGCTGACGGCGGCGGGCGAGGTCTTCTTGCAACAGGCAGCGACCCTGCAGGCGGCATTCCGCGACGCCATCGCCGCGGTCGGCAGCATCTCCAGCGCGGAACAGGGGCAGGTGTCGGTGGCGGCGTTGCCATCGCTGGCAGCACGGCTGCTGCCGCGCGTGCTGATGACGTACCGCCAGGCGCACCCAAATGTGGCGCTCAAGGTTCGCGACACGCTCTCCGGTCCTGCCTTCGACCTGGTGCGCGCGGGCGAGGTGGACTTTGCGCTGACCGCCGCCGACCCGCAGCACGCCGACCTGCACTACGTGCCGCTGATGTCCGACAGCTTCATCTTGCTGATTCCGGAGGCACATCCGTTGGCGCGGGCCAAAGGGCCGCTGCGCTGGGCCGATACGGCTGGGGCGGAACATGTGTCGATGGTGCATCCGAGCAGCGTGCGCCAATACACGGAATGGGCCTTTCTGCAGAACCGCATCCGCTTCGCACCCGCATTCGAGGCCGAGCACCTGACCACCATCGTGGCGATGGTCGAATGCGGGTTTGGCGTTGCGGCGTTGCCGGAGATCGCCGCAGGCGCGGTGGCGCAGACCGGCATCGTGCAGCGGCGGCTGACGGCGCCGGTGGCCGAGCGCTCGATCGGGTTGGTGACGGCGCGCAACCGGAGTTTGTCGCCCGCTGCGGTGGCGCTGGTGCAGACGCTGCGGGAATATGTGGCGGCGCAGCCGCGGCAATAAAAAAGCCGGCCTCATGGCTGAGGCCGGCTCTGCGGCATGAAGGCGATTCGCGGCGTCGGCCGTGAACCGCGGCAGGCCCGTTGGATCAGAAGTCGATCTGCGCCGACAACAAGAACGTACGCGGCGCAGCAACCGTCGCGTACGAGCCGCTGGCCAGCCAGAAGTCCTTATTGAACAGATTCTCGATGTTCGCGCGGAACACCACGGAGCGGCCCAGGATCTCGGTGTTGTACCGCGCGCCGATGTCGTAGCGCGTCCACGAGGGCAGGGTCAGCGTGTTGGCCGCGTTGAAGTACATCGACGACGTGTGGATCACGCGGGCGTTCAGGCTCAGGCCGCGGACCCACGGCGTGTCCCAGTCCACCCCCAGGTTGAAGGTGTTCTTCGGCACGCCGTTGGCGTCGTTGCCGTCGTTCACGCCGCCTGCGGTCTGCTTGAGCGTGGCGTCGTAGAACGTGGCGCTGGCCATCATGCGCAGGCCCGGCATGGCTTCGCCGAAGGCGGCCAGTTCCAGGCCGCGGTTGCGCTGTTCGCCGTCGAAACTGTAGATGCGCGTGTCGGGATCGGTCATCGAGTTCGGGCGCGTGATCTGGAACACCGAGGCGCTGGTGATGATCTTGCCCCAGTCGACCTTCACGCCCGCTTCATACTGCTTGGACTTGTACGGTGCGAAGACCTGGCCGGCGTTGGCGGCGGTGGCGGGCGCGATGCCGCCGCGCGTCAGGCCGGACGTGAAGTTGCCGTACAGCGAGACGTTGGAGATCGGCTTGAACACGATGCCCGCGACCGGCGAGATCGCGCTTTCGTCGTACGACCCGGTGCGCGCGCCAGTGGCGGTCGAGTAGTTGTCGAGCACGACGCGCTGGTTGCGCATGCCGCCGGTGATCAGCAGGGTGTCGCCGGCGAAGGACAGCGTGTCGGTCAGCGTGTAGCTGGTCAGCTCGGTCTTCGATGCCTTTTGCGGCGCGCCGCGGTCTGCGGTGACGGGCGGTAGCGGGGCGGGACGGAAGATGCTGGACGGCACGCCAGGACCGGAGGAGGTGACGTAGGCGTTGCCGGACTCCTGGTCCAGGCGCGTGGCCGACAGATTCACGGTGTGGCCGATGCCCCAGGTGTCGAAGCGGGCGCGCAGGCCGATGTCGCCCGTCCACGTGCGCGAGTACGAATCGTAATAGGCGTTGGACACCGTGAAATTGCCCTGCGCGTCTGCGGGACCCGACGGGAAGGTCTGCTCGGCAGTGCCGTAGCGGTAGCCGGTGGCGCCGTAGACCATCAGGTGGTCATTGATGTCGTACTCGAGGCGGGTGGCCACGGTCGAATCGTTCAGCGTGAGCTCGGTGCCGGGGTAGAAATTGCGGTGGCCCGAGGGCGGCGAGGGCAGCGATGTCACGTTCGACTGAAAGCCGATCTGCGGACGGAAGTTGTCGATGTTCTCGTGCTGGGTGTAGGCGTCCAGCGACCAGCGCAGTTTGGTGCCGCGGTAGTCCAGCGCCAGCGCGCCCACGCCTTGTTCCTGCCTGCCGTCGTCGATGTTGGTGTCGCCGTTGCTGTAGACGCCGTTGACGCGGATGCCCCATTCGTTGTTCTCGCCAAAGCGCCGGCCCATGTCGAGCTGGCCGCCCAGTTGCGATTTGCTCTGGTAGGTGGTGGTCAGGCGAGTCAGGGGCTCGTCGCCGGCGCGCTTGGTGACGATGTTGATGCCGCCGCCGATGCTGCCGTTGGGGCCGATGCCGTTCATCAGCGTGCCGGGGCCTTTCAGGACTTCGACGCGCTCCATCATGGCGGCGGGCATGCGGCTGGCGGATGCCAGGCCGTAAAGGCCGTTCAGGCCGACGTCGCCGGCAGCCACGGAGTAGCCGCGGATCTGGAATTCGTCGGAAAAACCGCCGCTGGAGGTGGTGGTGCGCACCGAGGATTCGCTGATGACGATGTCGGCCAGCGTGCGCGCCTGCTGGTTCTCGATCATCTGCGCGGTGTAGTTGGTGGTGCTGAACGGCACGTCCATGACGTCGCCCGTGCCCAGCACGCCCAGGCCTCCGCCGCGCGCCACCTGACCGCCCGCGAAGGGCGCGGGCAGGTGGGGGTCGGCGGCGGAAGCGGTCACCGTCACGGCGGGCAGGTTGGTGGTGGCGATGCCCGCGTTGGCGGGGCGGTCCAGGACGTAGCTGCCGTTCGACTGCGGCAGCACGCGGATGCCGGTGCCGGCCAGCAGGGCGTCCAGACCGCCCCGCACGCCGTAGGTGCCGCGCAGCCCGTTGCTTTGCAGGCCGGCCGTCACTTCGGGCCGGAACGACAGCACGATGCCGGCTTCGCGTCCGTAGCGGCCCAGCGCGTCCTCAAGCGTTCCCGCGGGGATGTCGAAGCTGCGGGTGGCGGCGGCCTGTGCGTGGGCGGCGGTGGGGATGGCCAGCGCGGGCGCCGCGAGCAGCGTGGCGGTGGCGATGCGGCCCGCCAGGCGCGCCGTGGCCGCGCGTCGCAGGAAACGGGAGGACTGGCGCTTGGGCGCCCGGACGTGATTCATGAACTGGCCTTTCAGAGAGGTGAGGTTGCTGTGTGCTCACCTGCCTTGACCCGCCAGATCGCAAAACGGATCAACTATTTTGTAACGGCGGTGCGGGACGTGCCGGGCCGGGGCCGGCGATGAGGTGCAGCCGCCGTCCGCGCCAGAGCCGCGACTCGGTTTCGACGCGGATATCCAGCGTGGCGCTGAGCGCGGCCAGCACCTTGTCCACGTTGCTGACAGGAAACGAGCCGGACAGCCGCAGGTCCGAGACGGCGGGGGCGCAGCTGATCGTGTCGCGGCTATAGCGGCCCAGCTCGGCGACGAAGTCTGCCAGGCGCATGCCGCGGGCCACGATGAAGCCGTCCTTCCAGGCGATCTGGTTTTCCTCTGCGGTGGCGGGCTGCGCGATGCCACGTGCCGAGTAGTTGGCGCGCAATCCCGCCTGCAACGTCAAGCCGTGCTCGGCATCGTCGCGCGGCCGGATCTGGACCGCGCCCTGGAAAACGCTGACTTCCGTTGAGCCATCCAGCAGCCGCACGGCGTATTCGGTGCCGAGCGCGCGCGCGGTGCCGTGGGCGGTTTCAACGCAGAACGGCCGGTTCGGCGTGCCCGATTCGTGGGCCGTCGCGATCAGGATCTCGCCCGCGATGAGCATCACGCGCCGGCGGTCGGCGGTGTAGTGCACGTCGATGGCGCTGTCCGTGTTCAATACCAGGCGGGTGCCGTCCGGCAGCGTCACGTTGCGGCGTTCGCCGATGGCGGTTCGATGGTCCGACGTCCAGGTGCGCCACGGCGTGATCTGCCCCACGCCCCACGCCGCGCCGCTCGCGATGGCCAGCGCGCTCATGGTTTTCAAGGCGCGGCGGCGCTGGGCGGAAGCAGGTGCGGCCAGCGCTGCCTTCGCGATGGCCGCGTTGGCGGGTCCAGCCAGCGGCCGCAGCGTGCCCTGCACGGATTCGATGCGCAGCCACGCGCGCTCGTGGTCCGGGTGCGCAGCGCGCCAGGAGGCCCATTCGCGCACCGTTTCCGGCGCGACGGGTTCGTCTTGCAGTTCCACCAGCCATTCCAGCGCGCGCTGCGCGACGGCGGGCGGCAGGGTGGCGGCGTCGCGCGTGTTTCCGTACCAGGACGAGGCGGACATGCGCCGGCTCATCCCGTGAAGGAAAGATCGGCAAAGCAGCAGCGCTGCAAGGCCTTGACGAGGTAGCGCTTGACGGTGGGGATCGAGATTCCCAACGCGTCGGCCACCTGGGCGTGGGTGTGACCTTCAAGCTGCGACAACAGAAAGGCCTGCCGCACGAGGGCGGGCAGGCCGTCCAGCAGGCGGTCCAGCTCCAGCAAGGTTTCCAGCACGATGGCCCGGTCTTCAGGCGACCAGTGCACCGCTTGCGGCGCCTGGGCCAGCGCGTCCAGGTACGCGCGTTCGAGCTTTTCGCGGCGCCAATGGTTGGACACCAGATGCTGCGCCACGGTGGTCAGAAACGCGCGCGGTTCCGTGAGCGTGGCGGGAATGCGTTCGCTGCTCAGGAGGCGGATGAAGGTGTCGTGCGCCAAGTCTTCAGCCTGATCTGCGTTGCCCAGGCGGCGTCGCAACCAGCCCCTCAGCCAGGAGTGGTGGTCGCTATAAAGTGTTTCGATGGAGGAGGGGAAGGCGCATCCCGGCGTACTCAAGATCCAACCTTTTGGTCTAGCCGCCGGCGCCTCGCAGTGGGAGGCGGGACAACTGCACATGCGAATTTCTGGAAATAGTAATTGTTATTATTACCGATTCCAGGCACGGCTTGTCAAATTGTTGCCGAGCGCGCACGGCCGGGCGTTGCCCGGAAACGTCAGACGTAAGTGGCGAGGCGGGGCGGTTGGATGTGAGCGTTCGGACGGCGAGCCGTTACACGCGAACGGTCAGACCGGCGCGGAAGGCGCCAGATAAGCGCCCTGCGTCTGCGCATATGCCTGTTGCGACGCCAGATAGGCATCACGCGACGGGATCAGGTGATCACGGCACACCGCCATCAGCGCGTCGCGGTCTCCGTCGCGCAGCGCCTGGATCATCGTCCAGTGTTCCTGGCGCGCGCGTTCGCGGTGCCCGGCCGTCACCAGCGAGCCGAAGCGGATCGGGTGGGTGCGGCGCGCGTATTCCTCGATGGCCTGTCCCAGCACCGCGTTGTCCAAGAGCCCCACGAATTCTCGATGAAAGCGCTGGTTGCTGCGGAACACGCGGCGCGCGTCGCCAGCGGCGACGGCGGCATCGTGTTCGCGCTGCACCGCCACCAGCGCGGCCAGCCGCGCCTCGGACACGGGCAGCGGCATCTGGCGGGCGGCGTGCACTTCCAGCACTTCACGC
Source organism: Achromobacter sp. GQ309 (assembly GCF_059759315.1). NCBI lineage: Bacteria > Pseudomonadati > Pseudomonadota > Betaproteobacteria > Burkholderiales > Alcaligenaceae > Achromobacter > Achromobacter sp. GQ309. Next base: position 18,913 of record NZ_JCAXDP010000007.1, on the reverse strand, counting down.
AAGGCATACAGCTCCAACACCTCGCGCACGGAAAACGCGCGCACCACCGCGCCGATGTTGCGCTTTTTCTCGACCACGCCCAGCAGTTCCAGGTCGACCAGCACCTGGCGCACCGCGTGCCGCTTCATGCCGAATCGCGCCATCAGCTCGTCCTCGGTCAGGCGTTCGCGCGGATGCAGCCGGCCGAAGACGATGTCTTCTTCCAGCGTGGCCACCGCTGCCTGGACGGCGTCGGGGGCGGGTTCCTGCAAGGCGGCGGGCGTGATGGCGTTCATGGCAAAAGGGCGGGATTACTTCTTGGGGACCGTGTCGTTCGTGACACCGGCGCGCAGGAAGTCGAAGTCGACGCCCTGATCGGCCTGCGTCACGGACTGCAGGAACAGCTTGCGGTAGCCGCGGTCGGCGGTGGGGCGCGTGATGGGATTGGCGGCGGTGCGGCGCGCAAGCTCGGCGTCATCGACCAGCAGCGCGATCTCGCGCCGGGCCACCGACAAACGGATGCGGTCGCCGTTCTGCACATACGCCAGCGGGCCGCCGATGGCGGATTCGGGCGTGACGTGCAGCACGATGGTGCCGGCCGCGGTGCCGCTCATGCGGCCGTCCGAGATCCGGACCATGTCCTTGACGCCCGCGCGCGCCAGTTTCTTGGGAATGGGCATGTAGCCGGCTTCGGGCATGCCGGGCGCGCCGGTGGGGCCGATGCGCTTGAGCACCAGGATGTCGTCGGCGGTCACGTCCAGCGCGTCGTCGTCGATGCGGCGCGCCATGTCTTCGGCGTCCTCGAACACGACGGCGCGGCCTTCGTGCTCCATCAGCTTGGGGTTGGCTGCAGATTGCTTGATGATGGCGCCGCCGGGCGCGAGGTTGCCGCGCAGCACCGCCAAGCCGCCCACCGGATAGATGGGGGCGGCGGCCGTGCGGATGACGTCCTGCTTGAAGGGCGGCGGGGCGTCGTCCAGTTCTTCGCCGAGCGTGCGGCCGGACACGGTGAGGACGTCCAGATGCAGGAACGGGCGCAGCTCGCGCAGCAGCGCGGGCATGCCGCCCGCGTCGTGGAAGTCTTCCATGTAGTGCTGGCCCGACGGCTTCAGGTCGACCAGCACGGGCGTCTCGCGGCTGATGCGATCCAGGCCGGCCAGGTCGATGTCGATGCCCAGGCGGCCGGCGATGGCGGTCAGGTGGACGATGCCGTTGGTCGACCCGCCGATGGCGAGCAGCACGCGCAGCGCGTTTTCGATGGACTTGCCGTTCAGGATGCGGTCCGGGGTCAGGCGCGAGGCCGCCATGGCGACGGCCGTGGCGCCGGTGTGTTCAGCCACGCGGACGCGGTCGGCGGTGACGGCCGGGGCGGACGCGCCGCCCGACACCATCATGCCCAGCGCCTCGGTAATGCAGGCCATGGTGCTGGCCGTGCCCATGACGGAACAGGTGCCGACACTGGCAACCAACTGGTTGTTCACGTCGGCGATCTCGACGGCGTCGATCTCTTCGGCGCGGTAGCGGCCCCAGTAGCGGCGGCAGTCGGTGCAGGCGCCCACGCGTTCGCCGCGGTGCGAGCCGGTCAGCATCGACCCGGTGACGAGCTGGATGGCGGGCACGCCGGCTGAGGCGGCGCCCATCAATTGTGCGGGCACGGTCTTGTCGCAGCCGCCGATCAACACGACGGCGTCCATCGGCTGCGCGCGGATCATTTCCTCGGTGTCCATGGACATGAGGTTGCGCAGGTACATGCTGGTGGGCTGCGAGAAGCTCTCGTGCACCGAGATGGTGGGGAAGTCCATGGGCAGGCCGCCGGCCAGCATGACGCCGCGCTTGACGGCCTCGATGAGTTGCGGCGCGTTGCCGTGGCAGGGGTTGTAGCTGCTGCCGGTGTTGACGATACCGATGATGGGACGCGCCAGCGCATCGTCCGACAGGCCGGCGCCCTTGATGAAGGCCTTGCGCAGGAACAGCGAAAAGCCAATGTCGCCGTAGTTGGTCAGCCCGCGGGCGACGCCGCGCGCGGTGGCGCTGTCGCTGTCAAAAGGGCCCTTGCCGGGCTTGCCGCCCTTGGTGTCGTCCGTCATTTTCAGTCCCGATAATATTATTGATAATCCTGCGGCGACATCATATCCAGCCCGTCGCCGGGCCTGCAAGCGGTTTATGGCGGTAGCTTAATTGATCTGTTTTAGAGATCAGTCGATAGAAAAATACCGATTCTTCAATCAAGGGTGGCCCCCTACACTGGCGCCGTTGACGAACCGGGCGTCCGTTCATTCCTATACCCATCCCGGCTGGAGAGACCACATGTCAGACCTGCGTCTGCGGCCGCGCCGCGCCGTGATGTTTTCCCTGCTGGCGCTGTGCGCCGGCGTTTCCGCCCCGGCGTTGTCGGCCGACGCCTATCCCGACAAGCCGATCCGCATGATCGTGCCTTACCCGCCCGGCGGCGCCACCGACGTGATCGGCCGTGTGCTCGCCCAGGAACTGACGGGCGCGCTGGGTCAGACCGTGGTGGTGGAAAACCGCGCGGGCGCCGCCGGCAACATCGGCGCGGACCAGGTAGCCAAGGCGCAACCCGACGGCTACACGCTGCTGATGGGCGCGCTGACCAGCCACTCCATCAACGCCGCGCTCTATCGCGGCCGCGTCACGTACGACGTGGAAAAGAGCTTCGCGCCCGTCGCCATCGTGGGCACGGTGCCCCTGGTGTTCGTGGTGAACCCGTCGGTGCCGGCCAAGACGCTGCCCGAGTTCATCGCGCTGGCCAAGTCCAAGCCCGGCTACGTGACCATGGCATCCGCCGGCAACGGCTCGCCCCAGCATCTGGCCGGCGAAATGTTCAAGCGCACCGCCGGCGCGGACATCCTGCACGTGCCCTACAAGGGCAGCGGCCCGGCCATGACCGACCTGATGGGCGGCCAGGTGCTCAGCATGATCGAAACGGTGCCTGCCGCGCAGGGCAACATCAAGGCGGGCAAGCTGCGCGCGCTGGCGGTAACCTCGCCGCAACGCGTCGATGCGCTGCCCGACGTGCCTACCGCCGCCGAAGCCGGCCTGAAGGACTTCGAGGTCAGCTCGATGTTCGGCATCGTGGCCCCGGCCAACACGCCTGCGCCGGTCATCGACCGCCTGAATGCCGAGCTCAAGAAGATCCTGGCCAAGCCCGAGGTCAAGGCGTCGCTCTTGAACCAGGGCGCGATTGCGACGTGGACGTCGCCTGCTGACGCCAGCGCGCGTGTGTCGGCTGAAGTCGCACGCTGGACCAAGGTGATCGACGAGGCGGGCGTGAAGGGCGAGTAAGCCCCTTCTGACGGCGCGCCGCGCCTCATTGCTCCCTACGCCGGAAATTCGCCACGAATTTCCGGCGTTCTCGTTTTTGCGGCGTCTGAAAGGAACCGAAATAATCGCTTCCGCCGCCTTGTGCGCTGCGCTGGGAAAGACGCTGTATTTCAGAGAATTGCACTGACGCTGCGAACGGCTATGCAATAAACCGCAATAAAGCGGTTTTGGGGCCCGACAAGGTGGTTGACCCCAAATTCAGTAGCCCGTAATGTGTTTCGCGGGCCTTAGGACGGCGGGGGGATACCAATGACTGAGAACCAGGACGAAAAGTCGATCCTGCACACGCATTTCGGTACGCATAGCCCATATTGGCGGTTGTCCGCCGATAGCGATGCGATTGAACTCGCCGCAGTCAAGGGCGCAACCAATATCGCCATGGCCTTGCGCCCGGATCAGGCCGAGGCCGTGCGCGGCCTGACGGGCATCACGTCCAGCGTGCGGATCGACATCATGTTGTATGGCGATCTGCTGCACCTGCACCTGGTTGGCCGCAAGATCAATCCCAACGAATGGGCTGGCACCGCATCGGCCCACACCGATACTGAATCCGTCGCCAAGGACCTCGTCGAAGGTCTGTCGTTCGCCGAAACGGTAGTGTCCGAAGCCAATTCGGTCATCGTGATCGTCGACCAGAACGGCCGCGTGCAGCGCTTCAACAAGCTCAGCGAGGAATACACCGGCAAGCGCGAACAGGACATCGTGGGCCGCAGCGTCTTCGACATGTTCATGACGCGCGAGGAAGCCATTGCCTCGCGCCGCAATATCGCCGAGTTCTACAAACGCGGCCAGTCGTACGAGGTCGAGCGCACGATCAACACCGTCAAGGGGCCGCGCCTTTTCCTGTTCCGCAACAAGTTCGTCACCAGCGGCAGCGGCGAAAAGCGGGTCTACCTGATCTGCTCGGGCACCGACATCACCGAAGAACGCCAGGCGCAGGAGCGCCTGCGGGTGCTGGCCAACACCGACATGCTGACCAACCTGCCCAACCGCCACGCGATCACGTCGCGGCTGAAGGCGGCGCTGGCGGCGGGCCGCGAAGGGCGGGGCGGCGTGTTGTTCCTGGACCTGGACAACTTCAAGCGCATCAACGACCACTACGGCCACGGTTTCGGCGACCGGCTGCTGAAAGCGGTGTCGGTCGCCATCTCGAACTGCTTGTCCGATGGCCAGACGCTGGCCCGCCTGGGCGGCGACGAGTTCATCGTCCTGCAGGAAGAGGCGCAGGCCTGGCAACTGGAGGCCACCGCGCAGCGCATCATCGAGCGGCTGCGCGAACCGTTCCGCCAGGGCCTCATCGAGGTCTACACCAGCTGCTCCATCGGCATCGCGATGTACCCCGATCACGGCGCCGACCTGGACAGCGTGGTGCGCAGCGCGGATATCGCCATGTACGTGGCCAAGGAAGCGGGCCGCCATACGTATCGCGTGTTCCAGCCCGACATGGACCGCCGCAACGCGGACTATGTGTGGCTGGACACGAACCTTCGCAAGGCACTGGCCGAGAACCACCTGATGCTGTACTACCAGCCCAAGCTGGTCGGCCGCACGGGCGAGGTCGACGGCGTGGAAGCGCTGGTGCGCTGGCGTTCGCCGGAACGCGGCATGGTGGGTCCGGACACCTTCATTCCCTACGCCGAGGAATCGGGGCTCATCTCGCCGCTGGGCGTCTGGGTGATGCGCGAAGCAGCCCGGCAGGCAGCGGCATGGAAGCGCGAGGGCCTGAACCTGCGCATCGCGATCAACATGTCGGCCCGCCAGCTGGACGACAAGGGCGTGGTCAGCGAATTCATGCGCGCCATCAACGATGCGAATCTCAACCCCTGCCTGGTCGACATCGAGCTCACGGAAAGCTGCCTGATCGACGATGAAGACGCCGCCATCGAACTTATCAAGCAGTTCCGGCAACTGGGTGCGCGTGTGCATCTGGACGATTTCGGCACGGGTTATTCGTCGCTGTCGCAGCTGGCGCGGATCCCGCTGGACGCAATCAAGCTTGACGCCAGCTTCGTGCGGGGCGTCAACGAAAATCCGGTCTCGCAGGCGCTCGCGCGCGCCATCGTTGCCGTGGCGCGCACGCTCGAGCTCCAGGTCATTGCCGAAGGCGTGGAAACCCAGGAAGAAACCGTCTTCCTGGACACCCTGGGCGTGGACGCCAAGCAGGGCTACCTGTACGCCAAGCCCATGCCCGCGGCGGAGCTCACCGCCTGGCTGGCGCAGCGCCGCCGGCTGCATCTCATTGCATGACGCAACCGGCGGCGCGCCGCCGGATCAGTGCATGGTGGCCACTTCGGTGGCCTCCGAATTGCTCGCCGTGCGGCGGTTCTGCGCCATCACCAGCCGCTCCATGTAGGCGCGGTCCTTCGGATCGATGGAGAAGGCGGCTTCGACCCAATCCTCGGTAATGTCCATCAGCTCGGCGCGCGGCAGAGCCAGCACGCGCTGGCGCGCGCGCAGCATGGCGCGCATGCCATTGAGCTTGGGCCGCATCACGTCGATGAAGGTGCGCGTGGCCTTGAAGGCCTCGCCCGGCTCGAACAGCACGTCCACCAGGCCGCGGCCGTGGTACCACTCGGCCGTGTGCGATTCGCCGGTGCTGATCAGCTCCTCGGCCAGCTTCATGCCCGAGCGGCGCGCGACCAGCGAATAGCCGCCCATGCCGGGGAAAAGGTTGAACGCCATCTCAGGGAAGCCCATGCGCGCATTGTTTTGCGCGAGCACGAAGTGGTGGGCCAGCGCGGCCTCGAAGCCGCCGCCCAGCGCGGTGCCCTCGATCATGGCCAGCGAGATGGCGCCGGTGTCAAAACCGCGCGTGGCGGCGTGCACGCAATCAACGCATGCACGGGCATAGGCCCGCAGCGCCTCGCGCTTGCCGGTGCGGATGGCCTCGGCAAAAAAGTTCAGATCGCCGCCGACGTTGTAGATCTGCGGCACCAGCGAGCCCGTGACCCAGAAGTCGATGGGCAGGCCGGAGTCCTTGGCGGCGCGCGCCAGGGTCATGATCTCGTCGATGAGTTCATGGTTAAAGCACGGGCGCGGTTGCGCGCGCAGCATCATCCACATGACACGGCGACCTTCCTCGTAATACGCGGAGATCTGCTTCAGATTGCCTGCGGCGGTAAAGGGGTGGCAGTCCGGATGAATGAGTTGATTCATTGCTTTCGTCCAATCGATCAAGGTGAGTCGGAGTACTGCCGGGTCAGGCTAAACCACGGCTTACGGACTCCGTCTCATGCAAACCTCGTCCAACTGGCCAGACTTTTCCGTAAATCAAAGTCCGGAGCGCGCAAACTGAAAATTTCAAAACCGCTTAAATTGCCTCGGCCCATCGGGCGAGGCGCGCATGGGTAATACGGATGAGGACATCAGCAAATATGCGGCATTCAGCGCCGTGAAAGAAAAGCCCGGCCGAAGGGCCGGGCTCGTGCGTTGGGATGAGTGCGCGCGTTCAAGGGGCGCTGGCGCGCGCGAGAAATTTTCAGGCCACGCCACCATTCGCACGCACGATCTGCCCGTTCACCCACCCACTGTCGGGTCCCGCCAGGAACGAGACGATGCCCGCGATGTCTTCCGGTTGGCCCAGGCGTTCCAGCGGCGGCATCTTGGCGTAGTGCTCGATCAATTCGGGGCTCTTGCCCTTGAAGAACAGCTCGGTGGCGACAGGGCCGGGGGCGACGGCGTTCACCCTGATCTGGCGTCCGCGCAGTTCCTTGGCGAAGACCTGCGTCAGGCTTTCGACGGCGGCCTTGCTGGCGATGTAGACCGAGTAGCCGGGCAGGTTGAGCGCGACGGTGGTGCTGGACACGTTGACGATGCTGCCGCCATCGGCCAGACGTGCGGCGGCCTCGCGCAGCGTGTTGAAGGTGCCGCGGGTGTTGATGTCGAAGGTCCGGTCGTACAGGTCGTCGCTGGTTTCAGCGAGCGGCTGCACCTGCAGCACGCCCGCGCTGTTGACCAGCACGTCGATCCGGCCGAATTCGGTCTGGATGGCATCGAACATCGCGCGCACGTCATCGGGCTTGGCAACATCGGCGCGCACGGCCAAGGCGCGTCCGCCGGCTTGGCGGACTTCGCCGGCCAGGGCGTCGGCTTCTGCCGCGCTCGAGGCGTAATTGATGGCGACGGCAAAGCCGTCGTCTGCCAGGCGGCGCACGATGGCCGCGCCGATGCCGCGCGATCCGCCGGTGACCAGGGCAACGCGCTGGGAAGCTTGGTCGATCATGGGTTTCTCCTTGGATGAGTGGGTGAGACGTATGATCGACTATTCCGATCCAAAGATAATTACGCCTGCTTTGCTAAGATAATTTCATTTGCTTTAACAATAGGCGGGGCAGGGGCATGGATCGTTTCCAGGAAATGCAGGTGTTCGTGCGCATCGCCGAACGAGGCAGTTTCACCAAGGCGTCGGACGACCTGCGCATCCCGCGCGCCACGGTCACCAACCTGATCAAGCGCATGGAGGCCCGATTGGGCGCGCGGTTGCTTGACCGCACCACGCGGCAGGTCCGGCTGACGCACGACGGGGAGGCCCACTACCAGCGCTGCGTGCGGCTTCTGGCCGACCTGGAGGAGGCCGACGGCGCTTTCCTGGACACGGCGCCCAAGGGGCTGTTGCGGGTGAACGCGCAGGGCACGCTGGCCCGGTTCTTCGTGATGCCCGGCCTGCCGGATTTCCTGCAACGCTATCCCGACATCGCCCTGCATCTGGGCGAAGACGACCGGCTGGTGGATCTGGTGCGCGAAGGCGTCGACTGCGTGCTGCGCGCGGGCGTGCCGCAGGACTCGACGCTGGCGGGGCGGACGATCGCCCAGATGCCGCAGGTGACGGTCGCCAGCCCCGCCTATCTGTCGCGCCACGGCGTGCCGGACAGCGTGCAGGCGCTGGAACATCACATAGCCGTGGATTACGTGTCCAGCGTGACGGGCCGCGCCGTGCCGCTGGATTTTCGGGTGGACGGGCGCATCGTCCAGGTGCGCCCGCGTGCGGTCGTCAGCGTGAGCGGGGCCGAACTCTACACCAGTGCGGCGCTCGCGGGCCTGGGATTGGTGCAGGTCCCGCGCTACCGCGTGGAGCGCGAGCTGGCGGCGGGGCACCTGAAGATCGTGCTGCCCCACGCGCCGCCCGCGCCCATGCCGGTTTCCGTGCTGACGCCGCAGAACCGGCAGGTGCCGGCGCGGGTGCGCGTGTTCACGCAGTGGCTGGCGGGCGTATTCGCCGCCGCCTTTGATCAGACGATGCCGGTCAGGTAGAACACGCCGATCACCAGGAACACCGACAGCGTCGATATCAGCGTGATGGCGAAGATGTCGCCATAGGATTGGCGGTGCGTGAGACCCGTGACGGCCAGCAGCGTGATGACCGCGCCGTTATGCGGCAGCGTGTCCATGCCGCCGCTCGCCATCGCGGCGACCCGGTGCAGCACCTCCATCGGGATACCTGCCGCCAGCGCGCCGTCGATGAAGGTTTGGGACATTGCGGCCAGCGCGATGCTCATGCCGCCCGAGGCCGAGCCCGTGATGCCGGCCAGCGTCGTTACCGCGACCGCTTCGCCCACCAGCGGATCGGGAATGGCTTTCAAGGCCTGCGCGACCAGCAGAAAGCCCGGCAGCGCGGCAATGACGCCGCCAAACCCGTATTCGGCCGCGGTGTTCATCGACGCCAGCAGCGCGCCCGACACGGCACTCTTGCTGCCTTCGGCAAAGTGCGACTTGATGGCGCGGAACGAGAACAGCAGGATGGTGACGATGCCTGCGATCAGCGCGCCCATCACGGCCCACAGCGCCACCTGCTCCTCGGCGTTGACGGGCAGGGGCTTGGCCAGGCCGGGCAGGTCGACTTCGGAACCGGCCGGATACCAGCCCGGGATCCAGCGCGTCAGCAGGAAGTTCATGACGCCAACCACCACCAGCGGCAACAGCGCGATCAGCGGATGATGATTGCGCTCACCGGTGGGCGCCGCGGGTTCGTTGCGCAGGTCCGTGCCGTAGGTCTCGCCAGCCGCGGCCGCGCGCTTGCGGCGCCATTCCAGGTAGGCGATGCCGGCGGTCAGCGTGAACGCGGCGCCGATGAGACCGAGCCAGGGCGCGGCCCAGGTCGTGGTCTCGAAGAACGTGGTGGGGATGATGTTCTGGATCTGCGGCGTGCCGGGCAGTGCCGTCATGGTGAAGGTGAAGGCGCCCAGCGCGATCGCGCCCGGCATCAGGCGCTTGGGGATGCCGCCCTGGCGGAACATCTCGGCGGCAAACGGGTAGACCGCGAACACCACCACGAATAGCGATACGCCGCCGTACGTCAGCACCGCACACACCAGCACGATGGCCACGATGGCGCGCTCGGCGCCGATCAGCCGCAGCACCGCCTGTACGATGGCGCGTGAAAAGCCCGACAGTTCGATGAGCTTGCCGAACACGGCGCCCAAGAGGAACACGGGGAAATAAAGCTTGGCAAAACCGGCCATGCGCTCCATGAAGATGCCCGAGAACACGGGCGCCAGCGCTGAAGCGTCTGTCAGAAGCACCGCGCCCATGGCTGCGATGGGCGCGCACAGGATGACGCTATAACCTCGATACGCCGCCAGCATCAGAAACGCCAGCGCCGCCACCACGATGAACAATCCGGTCATTCGGTACTCCAGGAATGAAGAGACAAGGGGTGTGGGGCTACACCTTAACGTATCGGGCGTTTAGCGCGCTGCCATCAGATCTGCTGCCTTGTGCGCCAGCTCCGCCACCCCGAAGCTCGTGGCCAGCGCGTGGGCATCAAGGTCAGCCAGGGACACCCAGCGCGCATCTCGGGCATCGTCCCCCGCTACCGGCTCACCGGACACCCAGCGGCACAGCACGGCGATCAGGATGAAGTGGCGGCGCAGGGCGCCGGTGTCGTCGCGGTCGAAGACGTCGACGGCGTCAAAGACGTGCAGCGGCTCGGCAGTGACGCCGGTCTCTTCCAGTAATTCGCGCGCGGCCGCGTCAGCCAGCCGTTCGCCCGCGTCGATCTTGCCGCCCGGAAACGCCCAGCGATCCTGATCGGGCGGGTTGGCGCGGCGCACCAGCAGCACGTGGCCGTCGCGCACGACGGCGGCGATGGTGGCGGCGATAGGACGCGGGGCGGGGGTGGTCATGCGGATCTCCAGCGGCAGTCAGGCGTCCGGCAAGGATACGCCCCGTCCGTTCATACCTCTTCGATGCGTCGCTTGGGCGCGAACGGCGTGCCCAGGTCGAGCAGCGCATAGATGCGTTCGGTGATGCGCTGGCGCCGCGTCGGCTTGCCCATGCGCCACCGCACGTCGAGCCAGAGGAGCGGCAGAGCGAAGCACAGCCACACCAGCAGGAACATGCCCAGGATGAACAACGCGAGTTCCGGAAAGTCGCCCTGCAACGCCTCGGGATCCATGAACCAAGTCAGGCCAATGAGGAACAGCCAGACCGCAAGCATCAACCCGCCGATGGCCTTGAGCAGCGGCGCGCGCTGATTCATGCCGACGCCGACCGGCGTGTCCCTGCCGGGAAAGGCGCGGAATCGCAGATGACACATATAGGTGCGCCCGTCCTCAAGGTTGCGCAGGGCATACACCGCGTGCGGCTCGTCTGGCGCCGGTTGGGCATTGACGGCCATCTCGACGTAGTCGTTCTGCGCCAGGAACGGCTGCCAGCTTCCCAGTGATTCATCGACCGTCATCAGGAACTGGCGGCCCTGAACCGAAAAGCGATAGTGGCCGTAAGTCGGGCCCTTATGCACATGCCGCGTTTCATGCGTGATGCCGTCCAGCTGCCCGCGGATCAAGAGGAGAGGCGGATCGCCCTCCTGCGTCAGCGCAGCCGGTTCCTGCTGAAGCGGTGAGGGGGCTGGCGCAGCGTTCATGGCCGCTGGGCGCTTCGCGGGATCGAACAGAGCCTCGCTGGCAAGGATGCGCGGCCGCTCGCGGCGGTTGTGCCAGAGGGCGTGCAAGGCGCTCGCGGAAAGCACCAGCGCCATCAGTGCGATCACCAGCGCGAACACCATCATGAACATGCGCGGGAGCGTCGAGATCCCGGCCAGCCACGCCGCGCCCAGGGCGGCCACGCCCACGGCGCTGCAGATGGCGGCCTCGCGTCCGCTGCGCCGTTGGGCGGTCTGATAGGTGAGCGGCGCAATGGGTTCGCCTTGCGCGGGCACGGCCCAGCAAAAGCGGTTCAGGCCATGCTCGGCTTCCAGCACGCCAATGCGCACGGCAGTGCCTTTATTGTGAAAGGCGCGCAGCAGGGCGATGTGCGAGGGGTCCAGCGCGGAACCCCAGATCGTCTCCGCACCGACCCGCAGGAAGACATCGTTTCGCCGCACCGGCGTTGCGACCCAGATGTGGTCGATGGTTCCTTCGATGATGCGGGCTGCGCGTTGCGGCATGTCGGAGCGGCGAAAGGCAAAGCGGCAAGGATAACGCGCCGGGCGTACTCGGCGGCGGGCGTAGTCGGCGGCGGGCGTCCCCGCGGCGGGCGTCTCCCGCGGCGGGCGCTTCACGCCGCCGATGCCATCCTCTGCAGCTCCCGCCGAGGACGCCCCGCTGTCCTACTTCTTGACCAGCGGGCAGGTCGACCGGGACAGCGGCATGAAGGCCTGGTCGCCCGGCAGCGTGGCCACCAGCTTGTAGTAGTCCCACGGCCGCTTGGATTCCGACGGCTTCTTGACCTCGAACAGGTACATGTCGTGCACCATGCGGCCGTCTTCGCGGATGCGGCCGTTGGTGGCGAAGAAGTCGTTGATGGGCGTGGCCTTCATCTGCTTCATCACCGCCGTGGGTTCGTCCGTGCCCGCCGCCTGCACCGCTTTCAGATAGTGCATGACCGACGAATACGTGCCCGCCTGGCTCATGTTGGGCATCTTCTTGAGCTTGTCGTAATAGCGCTGCGACCACGCGCGGGTCTGGTCGTTCATGTCCCAGTAGAAGGCTTCGGTCAGCGTCAGGCCGGCGGCCGCGTCCAGGCCGATGGCGTGGATGTCGTTGATGTAGAGCAGCAGGCCCGCCATCTTCTGCCCGCCCTTGGTCAGCCCGAACTCGCTGGCCGCCTTGATGGCGTTGACGGTGTCGCCGCCCGCGTTGGCCAGGCCCACGATCTGCGCCTTGCTGGCCTGCGCCTGCAGCAGATAAGAGGCGAAGTCGCTGGAGCCGAGCGGGTGGCGCGAGGCGCCCAGCACCGTGCCGCCATTGGCCTTCACGACGTCGGTGGCCGACGCCTGCAGCGTGTGGCCGAACGCGTAGTCCGCCGTCAGGAAGTACCAGCTCTTGCCGCCTTGCTCCACGGTGGCGCGTGCGGTGGTGTTGGCGAGCGACCACGTGTCGTAGGTGTAGTGGACGGAATAGGGAGAGCACAGGTCGTTGGTGATGCGCTCGGTGCCCGGCCCGCTGAAGACCACGATCTTTTTCTTTTCACGCGCCACTTCCAGCACGGCCAGCGCGGGCGCGGAGCCGGCGACGTCCATGATGGCGTCGACCTTCTGGACGTCGTACCACTCGCGCGCCTTGGCGGCGGCGATGTCGGCCTTGTTCTGGTGGTCCACCACCAGCAGGTCCACCTTCTTGCCCAGCACGGTGCCGCCGAAGTCGGCAATCGCCATCTCGGCGGCGGTGGCGCTGCCCTTGCCGGTCACGTCGGCATAGACGCCGCTCATGTCCAGGATCAGGCCAAGCCGCACCACGTCGTCGGAGACGGCGGGGGCGGGCGTCTGCGCCTGTGCGCTGGCGGCGGCAAGCGCGGCCGCGGCAATGGCGGTCGTGGCGAACAAGCGAACAATCGTGCTGCGGCACTGCATTGAAATCCGGGTCCTGTCGGCATGTCTCATGGTTGTCTCCCTGTATGCCGGATTCTTTTCGGATATGGCGGGCGCGTATGTAGGTTTTGTTTGCTGCTGCACCCAGTGTGTTCGGACGGCGGCGGTCGTTGATGGGGGGCGGTGTTCTCCTGAGGCAGATTGGGTGAAGCGCTCAGCGGCTGGTGAGCAGGTCGAACTCCATCCGCACCTTGCGGAATGGAAACTCCAGCCGCGCGAAATACACCACGCGGCCGTCGATGCAGGCATAGCGGCGCAGCTCGGCCACCGGGGAAGACACGGGTATCTGCAGCGACTCGGCAGACTCCTGGCCCGCTTCGATCACGTTCAGGACCTGGCGGGCTTCAGAGATGCGCGCGCCGTAAAACTGGTCCAGCACCGGGGCGACGGTGCTTTTCTGAATGCGGGCGCGGTGCTTACGGAAGAGGCCGCTGTCCAGAAAGACCTCGCTGTAGCAGAAGGGGCCGGCATCCGTCGTATGAATGCGCCGCAGGTACTGGAAGCTGCCGCTGCGGTCGGCGCCACACGGCATGCCCAGCGTGTCGGGCAGCGGCGAGTCGGCGCTGGACTCCACCAGCGACACCGTGCCGAGCTGGTTGCTCAGTTCGACCGTTTCGGCCCAGGTCTTGGGAATGAGCAGCGTGGGCGTTTCGGGCAGTTCGGCGTTGACGAAGGTGCCGGAGCCGCGCGAGCGCCGGATCAGGCCGTCTTCTTCCAGCAGGCCGAACGCCTGGCGGATGGTCGCGCGCGAGATGCCGTAGGTCTCCATCAGCGATTCCAGCGGCGGGATCTGCTGTCCGGGCCGCCACGTCCGGTTCTGGATGTGGCTGCGGAACAGCGCGGCGGCCTGCAGGTAAAGCGGCTGGGGACTGCGCGAAAAAAGCTTACGGGCGGGCATGGCGGGATGAAGGGCTATGAAGCGGAAGCCGAGAGCATAGCGTCCGCCATCTCGCGCAGCCGGTGCTTCTGGATCTTGACCGAGTTGGCGCTCTCCACTGACGGGAATGCGTCCAGCACGGTAAAGCCCGCCGGCGCCTTGAAACCCGCCATGGCCGCCTTGCACGCCGCGGTCCAACCGGCCGGGTCGGCCTGCGCGCCTTCCTGCAGCAGCACGAAGGCGTACGGCACGATCTTGCCGTTGCACGTTGCGCCCACCACCTGGCAGGCCCGCACGCCCGGCAGGGTCTCGACGACCTGTTCGATCTCCACGGGGTTGACCAGGAAGCCGGACAGCCGCAGCGAGTCGCCCATCCGGGTCTGGAACACGAACTGGCGGTCGGTCAGCGTGTAGCCCAGGTCGCCGGTCTTGAAGTAGCCGTCATCCGTTACGGCCGCGCGGGTCGCGTCCGGGTTGTCCAGGTAGCCCTGCATCAGGCTGGGCGACAGGATTTCGATTTCGCCGGACTGGCCGTGCGGCAGCACCCGGCCGGACTCGGGATCGCGGGCGCGCACACGGGCGTTGGGGTAGATGAGCGTGCCGCCGGGCTGGTGGCGGGCCGACACGTCGCCGTCGGCGGGGTCGCGGGGCTGGCCCGCCACCAGCGCAATCAGTTCGCTGGAACCGTACAGGCCCGTGAGCGGCACGCCAGCCGCGCGGGCCAGGTCCAGCATGTTGTCCAGCGCGGGGGTGAAGCTGGCGAAGCCGAATAGCTGCACGGACGCAAACGCGCCGGGCGCGGCGGCCTGCATCATGCCGACCAGCGCCTCGTTGTTGGCGTAGGTGTGGGTGACGGCGTGGCGGGCGATGGCCTGCGCGGATTGGGCCGCGTCGAACACAGGGGCGCAGACGACGGGCACGCCGCGCGCCAGGCCGCCGGCCAATGTCGCAAAACCGAATGCGCCGCAGAACGGCGCGCTGGCCAGCACGCAGGTCCGGTCGTCGTAGCCGAACGCCCGCGCCACCATCGCACCGTGGCGCAACAAGGTCTTTTGATCGTGCAGCACGAACTTGGGTTTGGACGTGGTGCCGGATGTGGTGAAGCACAACACGCCGGCATTGGCTTGCGCGACGGGGGCGGGATCGGCGCAGGCCAGCAGCGCGTCGTACCGGTGCACCGGTTTGCCGTGAAGCGATGCCGGAGGAAGTTCGTCGGGCCCAGCCAGCGCGACCGCGCCCTGCAACTGATCCACATCCACGGGCGCGACGCCATCCAGGATGCCCTGGAAGTCGATGCCTTTGAAGTCGGGCCAATACACCAGCCAGTCGGCGCGGCCGCGGCCCAGGATGTCGGCCACTTCGACCGAGCGGAAGCGCGTGTTGACGGCCAGCACCAGCGCGCCCAGATGGGCGCACGCAAGAAAGGATTCGACCCAGGCCGCGCAGTTGGGCAGCCAGACGGCGACGCGGTGCCCGGGCTGCACGCCGATGCGGGCCAGGCCCGCCGCCAGCGCGAGGCCGCGCGTGCGCAGGTCCCCGAAACTGAGCGGTTGATCACGATCGATGAGCGCAACGGCATCGGGTTGCCGGGCGGCCAGCGCGTCCAGATGGTCGGAGAAGGTCGAGTACGGCAGGGGCATGGCTTACACCGTGGCAATGGGCGTCACGGGAGAACCCACGGCGCCCGGCATGCGCAAGGGCGGGGCGGTCAACAGGAACCGGCTGCGGCCGTTCGTATGGAGCCAGTCGGCCAGGTCCTTCAGATACCACAGCTCGGCCAGCGGTACGCCCAGCTTGAAGAGGCAATGGTGGTGCAGCGGCAGGATGGAATGGCCGGGGCCGGATGTGCGCGCTGGATACGATTCGACCGCGTAGTTGTCGGCGCAGATGGCGGCGATGCCGGAATGCGTAATCCAGTCCAGCAGCGCGGGGTCGGCGCCGTCCAGCACCGCGCCCGTCTGCTCCAATTTGTGCGGATCGGGGTGGCCATTCATGGCCACGACGGCTTCCGCGAAACCGGTGCGCAGCACCAGCATGTCGCCGGGCTCGGGCTGGGCGTCCTGCTCGCGCATGGCGGCTTGAAGCTGCGCATGGCCGACGATCGTGCGGCCCGGGCCAAAGGCACGCGCCAAGTCCACCAGCACGCCGCGGCCCTGCATGCCTTTTTCGGCATAGCGGCTGACGCTGAGCTTGCGCGCATACGAGCCGCCCGGCGGGCAGCAGGCGGCTGCCGAGTTGTCGGGATCGGCGCCGCCAAACACGTCCACGCCGGCGGCGTAACCGTTGTAATAGACGCGGCGCGCCTGGCCGTCGCCCTGGATGTCGAACATGGCGCCCACGTGGCACAGGCCGTCCCACTGCGTCGAATACTGCATCGACAGCGTGACCTGATCGTCCGACAGCACGTCGATGGCTTCGGGCTGTACCTGCGACATCGCAAAGTTCAGATAGGGCGTGCCTTCGCGGAAGGTGGGCTTGAGGGCGGGCGCGTGGCGGCGCGGATTGAGCACGTTGCCGCCGGGCAGATCCAGCGGCAGCGACAGGCAGAAGACCTTGCCGGCACGGACTTCGCGCACCGCCTGCAGCACCTTTTCTTCGGTCAGCAGGTTCAGGCGGCCCAGTTCGTCATCCGGGCCGAAGTCGCCCCAGGTGGAACCTTCGGGGCGTTGCGTCCAGCGTTTCATCTGCTTGTCTCCTGTCGGTTTTTCATGTTCTTATGAATATAGTACGTATTTACGTACTTTAAAAAGAAATCCGCAATCAGCGGGTTCGATAGGAGACGAGACCATGACGCAATTGCAGCATCCGCGCGCTGGATGGCGCATCGCCCTTGCCGCGCTGGCCGTTCTGGCGCTGCCTGCGGTCCACGCCGCGGGCTATCCCGAGCACCCTGTGACCGTCGTCGTACCGTATCCGCCGGGCGGCGGCGCGGACCTCTTTGGCCGCGCCATCGCCAACGCATTGCAGCCGGGCCTGAAGCAGACGGTGCTGGTCGAGAACAAGCCGGGCGCGGGCGGCAATATCGGCATGGCTTACGTCGCCCGGGCGAAGGCGGACGGCTACACGCTGGGGCTGGGCACGATCGGCACGCAGACGATCAACCAGTTTCTCTACAGCAACATGCCGTTCGATCCCGAGCGCGACTTGGTGCCGATCGCGCTGGTGTCCACGACGCCGAACGTGATCGCGGTCAGCGCGAAGTCGCCCTACAAGACGGTGGCGGACGTGATCAAGGCGGCCAAGCAGTCAACGGACAAGAAGCTGACCTATGCGTCACCTGGCATCGGTTCGTCGGTGCACCTGACGGGGGCGTACTTCGAGGCCATGGCCGGGGTGACGATGCTGCACGTGCCGTTCAAGGGCACGTCAGCGTCGCTGCCGGCGGTGGCGGGCGGGCAGGTGGATCTGCTGTTCGACAACCTGCCGGGCGCGCTGGCGCAGATCAAGGACGGGAATCTGGTGCGCGGGGTGGCGGTGACTTCTGCGGCGCGTGATCCGTCGGTGCCAGACTTGCCGACGGTTGCCGAGTCCGGATTGCCTGGGTTTGACGTGACGGCGTGGTTTGCGTTGTACGCGCCGCGCAATACCCCCGCGCCGGTGGTTGAACAACTGATTGCTGCCGCCCGCAGCGGCTTGGCGACGCCGGCCATCGCCGCCAACTTCGCCACGATGGGCGCGAAGCCGGGCACGCTGTTCGGCAAGGATCTGGCCGCGTTCGAATCCGCCGAACGCAAGAAGTGGGGCGGACTCATCAAGGATCAGGGAATCAAGGCGCAATGAATTCACCCATCGCTCTCGTGACCGGCGCAAGCCGGGGAATCGGCCGCGCCATCGTGGCGCGTCTGATTGAAGACGGCTTTCAGGTCGTCAATTTCAGCCGTACGTCGCCCGAGACACTGTTGCCGGGCGAGACGTTCCGGTCGGTGGACCTGTGCGACGCGGCGGCGACTATCGCTGCGGGCCGTGAGTTGGCGGCACAGGAACCGGTGCTGCATCTGGTCAACAACGCGGGGATGATCCAGGTTGCGAACATCGAGGACATTACGCAGGAGGAACTGGCGCGGACGATGGCGTTGAATTTGACTGCGCCGATTCTGCTGATGCAGGCGCTATTGCCGGGGATGCGGCAGGCGAAGTACGGGCGTGTCGTGAATATCGGCAGCCGGGCGGCGCTGGGCAAGGGCGGGCGGTCGGTGTATGGCGCGTCGAAGGCGGGGCTGGCGGGGATGACGCGGACCTGGGCTTTGGAGCTGGCGGGCGATGGCATTACGGTGAACACCGTGGCGCCTGGGCCGGTTGCTACCGAGCTGTTCAACCAGTCCAATCCGCCGGGTGCGCCGAAGACGCTGGCGCTGGAGGCGGCGATTCCCGTGGGGCGGGTTGGGCGGCCGGATGAGGTGGCGCATACCGTGGCTATGTTTCTGGACCCGCGGGCGGGGTTTGTGACTGGGCAGGTGCTTTATGTTTGCGGGGGGATGTCGGTGGGGTTGGGGGGGTAGGTTGAGTGCTGTTGCTGGCCATCGTAGGTGTTCTTTAGACGCCCGGCGCGGCGTGGGCCTGGGGCGGGCGGGGCTCCGATTGCGGTCCGGAGCCTTCGCTCCGGACTGCCCCTTCGTCAACCTCGTACGCCTTCGGCTCCCTACGGTTTCCCTCGGGCGCATCTAAACGCCCCGCCCGCCCCAGGCCCACGCCGCACCGGGCTCGAGTTGCTTGATCTTCGAGGGTGCTGGGGCGAGTTGGGTTCTTTAGGTTCTTGCACGCATTTGTGTGGAAGAGAAGCGTCTTGCGCTGCCCGCCCCCGGGCGGCCGCGCGGGCGGCCTTCGTGGGCTTACGCGCTGTCTTGCGTCGTGGCGATGACGCTTCGCGTGTGGCTGCTTTCGCTTCTGCGTCAGACGCCGGCAGCGGCGGA
>NZ_JCAXDP010000006.1:0-433360 GCF_059759315.1 Achromobacter sp. GQ309 | reverse complement strand
ACGGTACCAAGTCAGCAAGGCAAAAAAAATGAATAGAACCACGCCGCCCGATACAAAAACCAGGACAAATAGCTGCCTTTCCGATGAGTTTGTAGAGGACGATGGGATTTTGAAGTACATCCATATCAAAAACAGAGTTGCAAGTGTGTTAAAGGCCACATACAGCTTTCCCATGAAGACGGAATCAACCGCCCACGGATTGCGCAGCGAAAGGACCTCTGCATCCATGTTCGCCAGTTGGTCGTTGATCGCAGGACCTGATATTGATTTCTCGTGCTGTGAAAACAACCAAGTAATTGCCATAAATCATCTCATTAATTGAAAAGTTGTGGATGCGACGGCGCTATCATCAAATCCCTGATTGGGCTGGTACTCAATTGTTAATTCGACGCCGTACTGGTTCTTTGCTTTAGTCTTCAAGTTGATTACCAGACCGTCAGGTGTGAGATAAAAAGTGGTTGTGGCGGGATTGGCAGCGCTCTCATGGCCAGCGTCCGAAGCGCTCAGTTTGTACTTCCAGTCACTTTGTCCAGTGATATAGCCTCGAAGCAATACGGTGAACTCCGCAACGCTAGATTCTTTCGGCACGCTATCGGTTGTAATCTGCCCCCAGTTGGGTATCGACCACGCTGTGTTTTCGTGCCAGCGACTGTCTACGTCGGTGATTCCCAGCAATTTTGCTTGGTGTCCGTCAAGTAATACGGGCGCGAAATTGGCGGAGTACCAAGCCTTGACCTCTTCTCGTACATCGGAATAAGGCGGCAGTTGATCGTTTTGGTCTAGATTGATTCCCTTCCGTTTCTCCCCGTCGTTCTGCCTTGAACCGAACGTGCCTCGCGCGGCCCATAATTCAATAGGTCGATGGACGCGCTCCTTCGCGCGGGCATGCAGTTCAAGGCCTATCGCAAGGATGCCTGCGCCAAGTAGAGCGAATGCTGCGGCGGCCCAGCCGGCGAAGGGGATGACAGCTGTTGCCCCGGCGATAGCCAGGGTTCCTTCCAAGAGCGCGACTCCTCCGAGGGTTGCTGCTACCCCTCCTGCAAATGTGAGGCTGGCGGCTGCCATGTCCCCTTGTTGCGCTTGGCGGATGGCCTTCAGAACGTCGGACGAAAATCCGAGAAAGATGGCGGGATAACCCACCAGCCGAGTAAACAAATTGCTGCTGATAAACCGAATGTGGCCATTCCCAAACGCCATTCCCGGCGCAGTCGCACTGACTCGCAACATCATGACTTTGTGCGAAGCCCGCGCGCTGACCAGTACAGCCACTGCGGCGCCCGCCAACCCGAAAAGCGCGGACGCGAAGCCGGCCGCGTATTCGAAAGTCGGATCGCTCCGCATGTTGGCATAGGCGGTCCTAAGGCTCACGATGTTGAACCAGAGCATGCCTACATTCAACGCTCCTCCGCCCGTCGTGTTGACCAGCGATGCAACATTCGGCTTCACACGCCGTGTCAAAGTCTCCTCAATGGTCACCGTGCGGCTGCCGTGCACGCGAACCTTCTTTATCTCTTCGACCTTCGCCATGCCAGATTCGATGAGCTTGTCGACTTCTCCGCTGAAGGCATCCGCGCGTACCACCTCGTCGGTGATGCGGTAGCGAGCGCCAATCAAGCCCATGGCCTTGCTTGCATTCGCCTCCTCAGCGGCAGCAAATACTTGCTGCCGCAGGGTGCGGCTGGCATCCCAGCGGGTTTTTCCGCGCATGCGTTTGAGCACTACGGTAGTCACCGTTTGTGCTGTCAGGTCGGTGACGCCAGCCGTGGCGGGAAAGCGTCCCGCCAGATCCTCAATGAGGTAATCCGCGGCGCCCAGCAAGGACCCGACCGCATCGGCTTTTTCCTTGAAGGGGTTGAATGGCGCCAACGCGGTGTAGATCGGGCTGTCATCCTTGTCGATCCACGCATTCAACCGCATGAATCGAGGGCAGTGGTCCTCGGTGCCGGGCAATGATTGGCTCATGGGATGAATCAGCATGGACAGGGACACTTCCAGTCCTATCGCTGATATTCGGTTGTTGCGATCGTAAGCGGTCAGGGGAGCCGCAAGGCTGTTCGGATCGTTCTCATGCGCGGCTTCGGCAGTGGCAAGCCAATGATCGTGATCTTCGCTGGCCTTGGCCACGATGGCGTGGAGATGTCCCAGTCGGCGTTCCACCTCGTCGCGCTCGGCCAGGAACCGCTGGTACATGGCCTTGTCGAGACGCTTTCCTAAACGACCTCCTGCGGGTGAAACGTGCTCGTTCGTAAGCACCTCGAAGACCATCTCGGAAGGAGTGAGGCGCCGATGGTGGCCGACCTGCTTTTGCTGGTATTCATAGCGCGACTTGGCCAATTTCTCTGGCGCATGCTTGTCGCCCGGGTACATGGTGCGCAAGGTCTTTTCAAGTAGCAAAGCCGTCAGATTTCGGTGGTGGTAGCTCTGGCTCCTGGCGCTCAAGACCTCCACGTCCCGGCTAAACGCCTCTGGAAACCCCCTCGCGTCGTACTCCGCGTTGTCCGGGCTGGTGGCCGGATGGATATGTTCGGCGGGCATCAGGTCGCGTGTCTGATGCTGATACGCGGCGACGGACAGGCTGAGGTCCTGGCATAGCCCTTCTGCGTCATTGAGCACCACGACCGTGGGCACTCGCGGTTGCGTAAACGGATAGTGATGTCGTTGGGCCAGAAACGTGCCAATGGGCAGATCGTCCTTGCTGGCATGGCTGCTCCATTCGAGCGGCAAACGCACCTGGCGTGGTTTGAAGTCCTCGACCCATTGGGTCAACGCATCCACCGGCAGCACGTGGGGCTGGCCGGAAGGGGATTTTTCGCCCGAGGTCAGTTCGGCCATGTCCAGCGGACGCATATGAAGCCGCCGCACCGCGGGATCTGCGGAAATCCTGGCCGTCATGTCATTGGTCCAGAGGTGCGGGCTATAGCCTATCCACACCTCCGCGGCAGTCGTGGGGCAGGTGTCTGCCCACACCCATCCCATGCGCGCGCCCGCCTTGTACTTATCCTTCCTGCCGTAGTTCTCCAGTCCGGTGTAGGTCAGTTCCTGATAATGACCTTCACCGTCGTACTCGTGGATGACAAGATTTTCGCCCTCGGCCCCTTTCATGAAGACATAGACGTATCCCGGGCGAATGGCGCGCAAGGTATACGACGACAATTGCAGGCGCGGGAAGGCGGCTTCCAGCGTGAAGCCGGACGCGGCATACCGGTACGGGGAAGCGCCGTCCACGTTCGGGACAATCGCATATCGGACGGGAAGGATCGGAATGCGTGCGCTGCACGCCGGTGCTGAAATGGCGCCGCCGACAGTCGTCTTAGCCACTGGGGGCTCCCCGTGCGCGTACCAGCGATTCCAACTGACGCAGGCGCGCCTGAGGAGACTCAGTCAAGTCGTTGAGAATGCCGCGCGCCTCATCGCTCTGAAGCAGCCATGGATCATGGGCGAGCAAGCTGATGTATTGGGTCGCGACAGCTTCATCGTGAAAGTTCAGACGGTCGCCCAGTTGAAGCAGCTGCTCGACCCAGCGGCGAATCTCTTCGAGGCTGCGGCCGCTGTGATCGGGAATCGAATGCACTTCGTAGACGCGACTTTGCACGAAGTGTTCCCGGGTGTTGGCGTCAAAGCGGGCGAGCTCGTGAGGGCGCAGCGTCAGTGGCACCGTTTTGCCGCCAACATATCCAGAGGCGTCCCGGTCAAGGCGGCGCCAGTCGTAAGCGGGGCCCCAAGTGGCGCGCCAAAGCAAAGTGCTGATCGGTCCGAGCCACGCAGCGCGATGGTCATCGTCCAACGCTTCGAGCCAGGCGGCCAGGTGATGCGGTTGGACGTCGAGGGTGGCCTCGCCCTCACAGGACAGGTCTAGTTGCACCAACCCGCTAAGGTGTGCGGACATATCGCTGAGATCGGCTGCCGAACCGATGAACACCGCGCCGCCAGCGGGCGCCCAGTGCGTAAATGCATGTTGCATCAGCGAAGGTTGGTTCGTTGCGTCAACCAGCAGCGGGCCTCGGTCATATTGTTCATCCAGTGGCGTACCTTGCCAGACCCAGGCATGCCAGGGCAGGGGATCGAACTCCTTGACTAAGTCCAATACGCCCGGCGCATACGCAGGGCGATATTCGCCCTCCTGCCGGACAGGGCGGTAGGCCCAGTTTTGCAGTGGCACCGTCATCAGCAGCAGATAACGAAATGGCGCGCGAGGAAGCGTTTCCTCTGTGATGTCCTTGCCCAGTGACGTGATCCAGGACGGAGCTTTGGGAAGCGTCATCGCGCAAGCCCCCCCAGGCAGCGGCAGTCGGATAAGGGGCATGTACCGTCGGGGCGGCGGCCGCATAGGCGATCGATGGGCTTTCCCGCCACAGGCCTACCCTGGATCGAAAACGGGTTGCCACCGCCACCCCCCTTCTGGCTCATCGGCCCCTTGATCACGATGGCGATCCCGTCAAGCGTGATTCCCGATCCATCGATCCGTATCGTTCCCCCCGGCCCTTTCAACGTCAGGCTCTCCGCCGCCTGCACCTCGTAAGCCGTCGTGCGCTGCCGGATTGCCTGCCCGGCCTGCAGTTCCGAATGCCCTTCGACGGTGAGTTCCTGATGCCCGCCAATACTCACCCAATGATTCGCCGCGGTCTTGTCGCGGCGGTTATTGCCCACTTCCTCGGTACGGTCCTTGGTGGTGTAGATCGTGTGATTGCGTCCCACCGTCAAAAAATCATCCCGCCCGATGTCGTGCCGCCGGTCCTGGCCGATGTTGACCTGTTCATCGTTGCCCACCGTCTCCTTGCGGTCGTGTCCAATGGTGATGGTTTCATCGTTCTCGACCTGCTCGCTGCGGTCGTGCCCCACAAACGTCGACTCGTCGTTGTTGACGTGGATGTTCTGGTCTTTCTGCGCGTGGACGTAGATTTCTTCCTGGTCCTTCTCATCCTCAAAACGCAGTTCGTTGTATCCCTCGCCTTTGTGGGTCTTGCTCTTGATCGTCATCCTGGTCTTGTGGCGCGGCAGTTCGTAGGGCGGCAATTGCAGGCGGTTGTAGACGCGGCCGGTGATCACAGGCTGATCGGGGTCGCCGTCGAAGTAAGAGACGATGACTTCCTGACCGATGCGCGGAATGGCCATGTGGCCCCAGGTGGCGCCGGCGATGTTCTGCGAGACGCGAATCCAGCAGGAGCTGTACTCGTCCTCCTTACCGAGCCGGTCCCAGGGGAACTGGACCTTCACCCGGCCGTATTCGTCGGTATAGATCTCTTCATTGGGCGGGCCGACCACCACAGCGTTCTGCGGACCGTCGATGCGCGGCCTGGGTAGCGGTTCCGCGCGCCATTCGGCGTCGTCCGGGACCAGCTCCGCCTCGTAGCTGTAGTGCGTTCCCAGCTGGGCCTGTGCGCTTTCCTCGGCCTGACTTGTGTGCTGGATGCCACGGTGGACAATGCGCACCGGGCGCCAGCCGCGGTTCAGATCTTCGCGTGGATGACCGACGAGGGTGAATGAAATGCCCGGCTGGAGCCGCGGGTCATCGCCTTCAACAAAAGCGACGCGCGAATCGCGGCGATGGCCCCGCAGGCGGTTCTCGGCGAACGGTCTGCCGGCTTCGTCGAATTTGGCGCGGGCCGGGTAGTCATAGCGTTCGTAGCGGCGGCCCTGATGGTCCAGATCTCGGCCATCGCGGCTGTGCTGGTGGGTGTAGCGCGGATGGTGAAAGGTGTAGTCGCGCTGGGTCTGGCGCGCGGTGCGCACGTTCTCGGTGTAGGAGAATCGCTGCAGCGCTGGCTGCTGCTGGTCACCGCCGGGTGTGGGGTTGTACTGCACCGGCTCGTCGCCGACGCGGCCGTGTATGAAAAGCCGGTCGCTGTGGATAAGTTGATGGCCTTCGGCACTATGTCGGAAAGAATAGAAGAAGCCTTCCTCGCGCATGATGCGCTCGACAAAGTGATAGTCGGTATCGCCGGCCTGCACGCAGTATTCGCGCGCCTGATGTTCGGTGGTGCCGCGCAGCTCGTAATCCTGGGTAAGACCATGCGCCTTGAGCACCGCCTCGGTGATCTGCGGGACGCTAAGCGACTGGAAGATGCGCCAGTCGGAACTAAGCTTGAGGCGCGCCAGGCGCGGCTCGACGATGGCGGAATAGCGCGTGCGCCGAAAACCCGTGTCGCCCTGGACGAACGACGAGACCGCGCCGTGGACGTAACGAACGGGCGCGGCGCCGTGCCAGATCGTAAGCAACGCGGCGCGGTCCAGCACCACGCCAAAATCGATGGCGGGGTTGCCGCTGGCCAGGTCCACTTCCAGCAGGAAGGTCTCGGACAACCCCTCCTGCAGCGTGAATTCGACAACCTCAAAGGACTCGTCGCCGATGGCGAATGTAAAGCGCAGATCAGATTGCGTGGGCATGGTGTCTTTATCTCCTTCGGTGCGAGTCAGGTCACTGCTTGAGGATGCTCTCTAGCGAATCCAGCACCATCTGCGTGGCGGCGCCGAGTTTCAGGGAGAAGTACAGATAGGCGCCGGCGATAACGGCCGCCGCCACCGCCCAAGGCGTCCACAGCGGCCACTGGCGGTGAAGCTTGCGACGAAGCCTGGCGATGTTGGCGGGTGCGTCCACCAGCCGTTCGGGCGCGTCTCCTCGCAGTTGCCGAAGCTGCTCATGCAGCTTGGTGATGATGGCGTTGAGCGTGTCTTTGTTGTTGTGCTGCTGGCCATACTTGCCCTGGTAACCCAGGCACAGGCACAGATACTTGAACTCGAGCGCATCGCGGTATTTGGCCGCGTCCATCTGCATGCGCGCCAGCACTGTAAAGAACTTCTCGCCGCCCCAGGTTTCGTTGTGGTGGTAGCTGAGCAGTGACCGGCCCTTCCAGCGCGATCCCACCCCCCACGGCGTGGCCATCACCGCCTCGTCGATGAAGGCGCACAGGGCATAGCGGAATGACAGTTGCGTCGCCCCGTCGTAGCCAAGCTGCCGGACTTCTTCGGACAGCGCAGTGATATGGTCCCGCACGTTCTCATAGAGCCGGCTGACATCTTCCTGCGGCAGGTCCATCATGCGGCGTAGTCGAATCACCAGACCGAAGAGCGGCTGGGCGATGTCCACCAGCGGGTTGATGCTATGGCCGCGCAATTGAAACTGCAGGTCCTCGTCTGCATTGATGCGAAACACGCCGTCGTACAGGACACTCTCGGGGTCATGAACGATGGGATCACGCGGAGCGCGCATGAAGTCCTCGGGCACGTCGGGCAGGGAGGAACGATTGGAAGGCGTGTCGATACGGTCGTTGCCGACCACCACGGTTTGGCTCATCTCATTGACTCCGAATGGCCCAGAACTGCAACTCCAGCTCCGGGAAGTCGCCGGTGATGTGGAAGCCGAAGCCGGTTGATCCTTGTGGCATCAGGCGCTGCCAATGCGGATGCGACCGGTCGAGCTGGAAGTAGGTGAAGCCGGCATGGAAAGGCAGATGGCGCGGCGCGACGGGCAACGTCATCAACGGCACGCCGGGCAACTGCAGGCGGATCAACTCCTGCAGCAGTTGATGCGACGCCACCTTGGCCTGGCGCACGAACTGTTGCCGCATCTGTTCCAGGGGCATGCGCGCACGGACCGCCAGGATGAAGTCGGCGCTTTGCAGCAGGCTGGGGTCGTGGAGTTGCGCGGTGTAGACGCCGTGACCCTGCGTGTCCAGCGGGAGCGATACGGCGCGGGGCTGCAACACGGTGCTGAGCACGCGGCGCAGGGTCTCCTTCAGCATGCGGAACGACGTCTGCGGCGAGTCGTGCTGATACGCGGGGTAGTCCTGAGGCAGCCGGCCCTCGTCAGTGAAGGTGGTCAGTTCGCCGCACGCCTGACCGCACGCCAGATACGCATCGACCGGACGGACGTCCGCGTCGCGGGCCAGATGCCGGAACAGATGCTGCCAGCGGTTCAGCGACTGCAGCAGGTTGAAGTCGGTGATATCCGCGACCCCGGATTGGCCCGGAGACCCGATCCGGTGCGCGATGCTTTTCGCGCGCTCGTGCATCAGCGCGGCGATCTCTTCCATGAAATGCGCCAGCGGCCGGATGGCCTGCAGATACATGCCCGTGATGTGAAAGTCGCTGTCCAGCAGCAGGCTGCCATCGGGGCGGCGGTCCAGAATGCGGCTCAGCGCCAGGCCGGTGAAGGCGCTGCGGTCGTCTCGTTCCAGCGCCAGTTGCAGGTTGGGCACGGCCAGCGCGATGGGCGTGTGATTGCCCTGATGGCTATGGGAGTCGCTGATGTCTTCCGTGCGATGGATGTAGCGGGCGTTGCCCAGCGTATCGGGCCAGCGGACCTCGGATATGCCGTCCGAACGTAGCGGCAAGGTCAGGTAGACCGTCTGGTTGGCGGCCGTTGCGTCCAGAATCGACAGCGGTTCGGGCGGCGGCTGGTCGTGCGGGATGTTGAAGGCGGTGCCGTCGGGCATGATGCCGCGGGCCCGCACGATGGAGATCTTGCCGAACGACAGGAACTCCTGGTTCAACTCCAGCTCGGAAAAGCCATAGCAATATCGGCTTCCCATGCGCACGTTGATGTAGTGCTCAAGGTATCGGTCTGTCTGCTGGAAATGCTGGGGTTTGACGAATTGCCCTTCGCCCCAAACGACGGGATTGCGGCTGGTCATGGCTGTTTTCTCGCTTGATTGCGGGCGCGCGGGGAGGTCTTTTCGGGCCGGTGGTTTTCGTCGGTGATGGCGACGCGGGTGTCTTGCAGGGTGACCAGCAAGGCGTACTTGCGGCTGCGCGGTTCCACCCGGAAAACGTCGTACCAACGTTGCGCGTCGGGTGCGTTGAAGGCTGCGACAACGGCGACGTAATGGGTGTCTTCGTCCAGCTCGTGATAGTTGATGAACTTGAATTGACCGGGCGCGAGCATGTAGTCGTCGGCCGTGATGTACGTGCTTCCCAACGCCTTTTTCGGGGCGCTGCGGACCAGGTCGGGGTCGGCGTTCTCAAGCAGCGAATCGTCCTTGAGCTGGATCACGCGAAAGGCGATGGGCGTGGCGTTGACGTGATCCTGCGCCGCAAGCGCTGCGGCGGGCGCAAGGGGTACGCCATCGCGATATTGGCCCAACGCGACATCGAGATCAGCGCCAATGCCAATCCCGGCAGCCGAATCCTGCGCGTCTTCACTTTTGCGCAAGTGCCATTGCACAGGAAAGGGGGCCCGGCTCGTCGCCACGCTGTCTGCCCACAGGCGTTCAAGCGCGGTACTGACGGCGACGGAGCGCGGCTTGAATGTTCTGGTGAATCCGGACCTGACCAACGTACTTGGCCGGTCTTCAGATGCCGCTGCCGTCGAGGCGTCTTGATGCAAGTGATCTAGCAACGTCTGCAGACTGTGGACCAGGTCTTCGCGGGATTCGCCCTGCACATTGACCGAGAACGACCGTTCATCCGACATAGACGAAGCCGGATCGACGTCCGGCTCGGCCACGGGATTGGGATTTACGTCTTTGGCGGCGTACAGACTCAGCGCCACTTGCGTCGGCTGATCTTCGGGCGGGCCCACCTGAATGCTCGGATCCATCAGGACCTGACCTGTCTTGGTGAGCACGTTGCCGACCGTGGTGCAGCCGGACAGCAACGCCCCGATGCACAAGAGTCCAACTGCTGGCCTCATGGTTCTTCCTTGCGCAGCGCCTGGTCGTAGGCCTGGTCAAAAACTTCCCAGAACAGTTTGTCGAACCCCTGCTGCCGGCTGGATTTGAGCTCTTCGTAGTAATGCCGGTACATCTGCCACGCCCAATCGCCGGGCAATGCCTCGGGGTGCTGGCCGGACCGGTACCGGGCGAAGCGGCGTTCAAGCTGGTCGGGCGCGAATGCCTGCAGCAATGCGTTCAGGCCCGCAGCAACTGCCGTGAGCATCGCACGATGCTGTTCACCGATCTGCTCCAGCGATTCCTCGACGGCGGCGGTGGGCGACAGGTGAACCATGCTGCGGTCCCGGGAAAAGAGCGCGCGCACGGTCTCCGGGTAGGTCTGCGCGAGACGCAGCGGATTGTCTTCGATGGGCTGCAGGGTGCGTTTGGCCAGCGCCAGTCCCTGACCTTCCGGCGTGCGGTTCAGCGCGGCGAGTCCGCGGATGAGCGCGGCGAGGGTGGTGCCGGCCTCGAACAGCAAGGCATGCGCGGCGTGCGGGTCCAGCGCACCCACTGGCGCGCCCAGACCCTCGACCAGCGGTCCCACAAGGCCGGCCGCATCGCCAGTCTGATTGAACTGACTCTGGATCCATTGATCGGAAGCGCCAGGGGCTGCAGAAGAAGGGGGGTGTCCCGACATGGGGGGATCTCCGAAGGCATGCAAAGGGGAGCCGGATACGGCTTCGAATCGGGTGGTGGACAGGTCGGCCTGCGCGGCCAATTGGGTTTGCCCGTAGTGGCGGGAATCCAGCACAGCGGCGTCGCTGGCCAAGGCGGAATCCGAGCGAGCCGCCTCTTCAAGCGCCAGCAAGGGATCAAGGCGTCCCTGCGGCGGCGTCTCCGACAAGGCGTCGAATACCCGCCAGCCATGCTCGTGGGTCTGGTTTGGCGCAGGGACATCGTTGCGGTGTGGGGGCAGGGCGTCGATAGGTTCATTCGACGTCCCCAGCAGCTCGGTCACATCATGTTCAGCGAGGTGCCGGGCAGGGTCGGGCAGGTTGAAGGTCTCGTCATCCAGGTTGACCGTCAGGCGATAGGGGCCGACATGAAGGATGTCTCCCCCGCGCAGCCGGGCGCCGACGAGTGCGCCCAACGGGTCCATCTGATCGTTCACGCGCGTCTGGCCGCAGCGGTCGATGACGAAGTAACTGCCGTCTTCGTAGCGGACTTCGCAGTGGATGGACTGCACGCGGCCGGACCGGTCATGCAGGATCCAGTCCGCCCCGTGAGCGCCGATCGTGCCGCCGGCGGTGTCAAACATGCACCGGGGCTGGCTGCCCTTTTGCAGGGCTTGCGGATTGTCGACCACCAGGGCAAGGCGATGATTGGAGGGTGTGGGTTTCATGTGCGCAGGGTGACTCTGACGGGCGGCGGGAGGGTCGTGGCCGGCTGTTCAAGAAAGCTGGTCCACCCCAATTGGGTGCCGTCGGCGTGCCGAAGATTGAAGGGAGGAACTTCGTCCTGACGCAGGCCAAGTTCGAGGTCGCAGGGCACCGGGTCTCGCAGCAGGAACACGACAAGCTGGCGCAGGCGCTCGAAGTTTTCGCCTGCCGGCAGGAACTCACGGAAGCGGTCCTGGCTCAGGCCCGATATCACGATGACGAAGCTGCAGTGCCGGGTACGGACGCTGTCGCCGATCTGGAAGCTTTCGCTGAGCTGGCCGTTGCGCCGTCCGAGCCGGATGCGGTCGGAGTCGTCGATGAGCGTGTGGCGCAGTTCGAAATCGCGGATCTGCACGTCCTTCAGATCAAAGCAATGCGCGATCAGCCCGGCCAGCATGGTCGGCGAGCGGCTGCGCAGGACCACGGCGCCTGCAAAGCTCAGCAGCCGGCTCCAGGCGATTGGCGTGTCGCCGCGGGTCGCGTCATGCTTCAGGCCGATCAGCGCGAATATCCGCCGCGAGAACTGATCGTCCGCACCGCGCCGGAAGCGGATGTAGTACCGGTACTTGCGCCAGGCCTGGTGCAGCAGCGTCAGCAGACGATGGTTGAAGAAGTCCAGGAACGCCGGGCGGATGCCCACGCCTTGGCCGGCCTCGTAGGCCAGACGGTCCAGGTAATAGCTGGGCAGCGGGGAATCCGTGCCGTGCATGCCGAAGAACGTGGCCTGCACCCGGTACTGGTGCGGAACGTGATTCTCCAGCCGTTCGGCCAGGGCGACGTCGGAGGCCGGAAAGCCAAGCCCGGCGTGATTGCCGAGCAGGACGCGCTGGTGATCGGCATCGAAGCTGTCGGGCGATTCCAGATCGTCCTCGTGCAGCGCATGCAGGCGTTCCAGAAGGCAGAAGAAGTCATGCCTTTTGGCCTCGGCCAGCAATGCGTCGCTTAGATCAGGGGCTGCGTGCCGCTGCGCATGGGCCATGCGTAGTGCTCCTGATTGGTGGTGTTGATCGCTTCCAGCACGTGGAACGACGACAGGCTGGCGTACAGCGACAGGAAGTGGCTGAGCACCGTGCCGAACAGGTAGAGATCGCCCTCGCAGGAGAAGCCGTTCTGGTCCAGCTTCAAAAGGGTGCGGGTGCCCCGGATCGGCAGGCCCTTGTACATCCGGTCAATGGGCTCGCTGACCACTTCCTGCAGGCCGTCCAGGCGCTTTTGCGTGGTGCGGGCGCGCTGAATATCGTGGTGTGCCGAGAAGTCGTAGTTGCCGATGATCGCCTTCAGCGGTTCGGCCGACAGCAGCGACAGGTAAGTGGGCGAGAGGTTGGAGATCAGGCTCCAGTGCAGATCGCCATCCAGGACCGGACGGTACGGCGGCGTGGGCGTGGTCAGGTTTCTGAAGCGGACAAACGCCGGGGTGTCCCGCAACCCCTCGCGGATATCGCCCACGCCCAGCGCCAGCGGGTAATCGCGGTTGGTGCACGTCAGCGCGAGCGACACCGTCTCTTCCCGCCCGATGTAGTGGTGATCGTCTCCGCGCACGAAGGCGATGCGGTGCTCGACGCCGGAATCGACCAGGGATGACGACAGGCGCGTGCGGTAATACAGCGTGGTGCGGCCGCGTTCGTGTTCGATCTGATGGCGCAGCGATTCGAAGGGCTCGTAGGTGCGAAGCCATTCGCCGGGTTGCGCGCTGTCGCCGTTCTTCCATCCATCGACCTTGTCGATACTGAAGATTTCGTACGCATCGGCCCGCTGCCCGCCGGGCATGAGACGGTGCTCGGCAGCCTTGCCGGTCAGTCGGATGGGTTCGGCATCGTGTTCGAACAGGTTTACCGCGGGCGTGCAGTACAGCGCGATGTCGCCCTTGCGTACGCGCACGTCCGCCGGCATGGGCCGCGTGAAGTGGAACTCGATGCGCACGTTTGTCGTGGGCTGGTCCGGCCAGAATTCGAGCAGGTTCGTCAGGGAGAAAAAGTAGAAGCGCCTGGGAAAGAGGAAATATTCCTGGAGGATGCGGTAGCCATCCATGGCGTTCTTGGGGTACGGCAGCAATGCAGCGTCGGAATGGAATCCGGGAAAGCCGATCTGATTGACCGGTATTTGGCGCACCGTACCTGCGGACTCCATTCGGATCTCGCCCAGGTACTTCGCCAGCCACAGGTAGAGCGTTTGCGCGGTGTAATCGCTGCCGCTCAGATAAAAATCCAGTTTGTCGCAGCCAAAGGTGTTGGGCGGGTTCTGGCTCAGGGTGGCGAGGTCGACGCGGACAATCGACTTTTCAAGCGAATGGCCGTCATTGACGTCCGCGACGTCGAACGGGAATATCGACACGTCCTGGCAGGTGCGGAACCGGCACTGCACGCCGTCCACGGGCCGCGACTGAATGCCGGTGCCGCGCGGCACGGTCTGGCGGCCGGTGATGGAATGGTCGGTGGGTTCGAACTGCATGATGGTGGCGCTGGGCAGGGGCCGCAGATAGTTGGGCCATAGCATCTGCAGCATCGAATGCGTCAATTCAGGAAAATCGTCCTCGATCTTGAGGCGCAGCTTTGCGGTCAGGAAGGCAAAGCCTTCCATCAGGCGCTCGACGTCGGGGTCGGTCGCTTCCTCGCCAAGAAACGGCGCCAGCTGCGGGTTGTTGCGTGCGAAGACGCGCCGCAAGCGGCGCAGGTAATCCAGTTCCTCGCGGAATTTTCCCTTCAGTGGCATCCGGTCAGCCTCCCATGGCTACGTGCTAGGTCACCCTGACCTGTCGGCCTTGATGGTGAAAGAGCAGGCTGATTTCCACCTGCTCTTCCAGGTTGTTCACCGGCACCCGGCAGACCAGCCGAAAGCCGAGGTTCAGCGACGCGTCCGTCCCGGGAAGCGGCCTGACTTCGATAACGCGCGCGCGTGGCTCGTAGGCGGCCACCGCGGCGTGGATATCCAGACAGACCTGTTGGCGCAGGTCGACGGCGCCGATGGCCGCGTCGTTCAGATCGCGCAATCCCAAACCAGGGCTGCTCTGCGAGCTGCCCTGGCGGGAATTGAGGATCCATTCCAACTGGCGCTTGATGGCGCGGATACGCTCGGCCGCCATTTCCTGGCGGGTGCGGGTGCGCCGCGGCGGAAGGTCCGGATCGAGGCGTTCGAACAGGCTTCCGCGCCCTGGGGATCGGGGCATGGCTCAGCTCCCTGTCAGTCCTTATCCAGGCGGCCTACCAGCGACAGTTCGAAGCTGGCGCCCATGTACTTGAAGTGCGGGCGAACCGACAGCGCAACCTGATACCAGCCAGGATTGCCGGCCACGTCTTGCACGACGACCCGGGCGGCGCGCAGCGGACGGCGGCTTCGGACGTCGCTGGTGGGGCTTTCCTGGTCGGCGACATACTGGCGCAGCCAGTTGTTGAGTTCGCGCTCCAGGTCCTGACGTTCCTTCCAGCTGCCGATCTGCTCGCGCTGCAGCACTTTGATGTAGTGCGCCAGGCGATTGATGATGAACATGTAGGGCAGCTGCGTGCCCAGCATGTAGTTGGTCTGCGCGGCCAGGCCTTCGGGCGTCTTCTGGAACACCTTGGGCTTTTGCACCGAATTGGCCGAGAAGAACGCGGCGTTGTCGCTGTCCTTGCGCATAGTCAGCGGAATGAAGCCTTCGCTGGAAAGTTCGAATTCCTTGCGGTCGGAGACCAGGACTTCCGTGGGGATCTTGGCCTGCAGCTGTCCCAAGGATTCGTACAGGTGCATGGGCAGGTCTTCCACCGCGCCGCCGGACTGCGGGCCGATGATGTTCGGGCACCAGCGGAACTTGGCGAAGCTGTTAGTGACGCGGCTGCCCATCAGGAATGCCGTGTTGCCCCACAAGTAGTTGCGGTGATCGCCGTCGATGGCTTCTTCGTAGGCGAAGCTGCGCACGGGGTTTTCCAGCGGGTCGTACGGCTGGCGCAGCAGGTAGCGGGGCATGGTCAGGCCCAGGTAGCGCGAGTCTTCGGATTCACGCAGGCTGCGCCACTTGGCAAAGCGCGGGCCTTCGAAGATGTCTTTGACTTCCTTCAGGTTGGGCAGTTCTTCGAAGGATTCCAGGTTGAGCATTTCGGGCCCGGCCGCGCCAAGGAACGGTGCATGCGCCATGGCGCCGACGGAGGCCAGGTAGCCCAGCAGCTTGATGTCGGGCGCGGCGGGACCGAAGTTGTAGTTGCCGATCATGCAGCCGATCGGCTGGCCGCCGAACTGGCCGTAGCCCGCGGTGTACACATGCTTGTACAAGCCGCTGCGGGTGATGTCGGCAGCGCTTTCAAAGTCTTCCAGCAGTTCGTCCTTGGTGACCGGCACGAACACGACCTGGATGTTTTCGCGGAAGTCCGTGCGCTGCACGAAGTCGAACAAGGCGCGCCAGATGGATTCAAGCTGCTGGAATTCCGGCTGATGAAGAATGGCGTCCATCTGCTTGCTGAGCTTGCGGTCGATCGCGGCAAGCATCTGGTCCACCAGTTGCTTGTTGATCGGTTGCTCGCGGGAGTCAGACTTGAGCATCTCGGAAACGAATGCGGCGACACCGCGCTCGGCGACCGCATAGCCCTCCTGGCTGGGCTCGATGCGGGTCTGGGCCATGATTTGCGCCAGCAATCCCCCTGGGGGCTGGCTGGCGGCGTGTTCCTGGATCTCGGCGGTTTGGGCTTTGGTCATCGGTGCGTCCTTGAAAACCTGAAGAGTGCGGTTGAGACGGGCCCGGGCATCACGCCTGGGGCGCCGCCAGGAGTTGGTCGAGTTCCTGGGCCAGCTTGCCGCGTGCGCTGTCGTCACCCAGCAAGGTCTGGATCTGCTTGCGGAACGCCGGGATGTTGCCCATGGGGCCCTTCAGCGCTACGAGCGCTTCGCGCAGTTCCAGCAGGCTCTTCAGTTCGGGGACCTGGCGGGCAATCGCGTCAGGACCGAAATCCTTGATGTTCTTGAATTGGAGGTTGACGCTGAGCGTGTCGCTTTCGCTGCCTTCTTCGAGCGTGGCCGGGACGTCGACTTTGAGGCTGAGGCCGGCTTCGGCCATGACTTCGTTGAAGGTGTCCTTATTGATCTGGACAGCGGGGCGATCTTCCAGCGGCGTTTCGTCGGCATGCCCCTTGAAGTCTCCGAGCACCATCACTTTGAGCGGGAGTTCAATTTCCTCTTGCTCGTCGCCTGTGGCGGGGATATAGCGGATATTGATCCGTTCTTTTGGTGCAACTGAACCAACTTTCGATGCCATGGGTCACTCCTTTTAGATATTCAAACGACGCTAGCGCATGGAGATATGAAGCAAAAAAAAGCTGCCTATTCTGATCCGCGGGTTAAAGCTTCGAACATATGAAAAGTTCGAAAAGCTGTTGGGATTGTTCGGATTCATATGGGAAATATGCGCGGCAATAAGAAAAGAAAGTCGGCCGGCTGATATTCGAATTAGTCCGATTGATGCGCTCCTCTGGCTGTGGTTTCTTAATGCGCTCGGTTTCTGTAGCGCTTAAACCATAAATGGTGAGAAAACCCATGGCCACGAGGAATATCCGGCATGATTTCCGTTGATCTGTCTGCCTTGCTTGACCGATTGCACCCGGTGGCGCGACACGCGCTCGAGGAAGCCGGCAGTCTCTGCATCCGCCAGCACGGCGCAGAGGTCACGGTTGCCCACCTGCTCTATAAATTTCTGGAACAGCCAAAATGTGATGTGCGCTGCGTTCTGGCAAATACGGAATTTGATCTGGATGCGTTGCGCGAGGCATTAGCCAGCACGTTTCCGAAACTCGACGCAGGGCTGGGGCATGCATACCCCTCGTTTTCTCCCTTGCTGCTCGAACTGATGCAGGACGCCTGGCTATTAAGCTCGGTGGAATTGGAGCAAACCGAAATACGGACTGGCGCGCTGCTGCTGGCCGCGTTGCTGAATCCGGGGCGATACCTGCCGTTTCCCGCGATCCGGTTGTTCGAATCGATTAATCGCGAAACGCTGCGCAAACGTTTTCGCGAATTGCTGGCCGGTTCGTCGGAAGCGCCCGTCCTGGAAGATTCCTCGCCAGCGCAATCGGCAACGGCGGCGTCCGATAGCGCGCTCAACAAATACGGCCAAGATTTCACGGCCCAGGCGCGCGCGGGCAAAATCGATCCGGTTTTGTGCCGGGACGCCGAGATCGATCTGATGATCGACATTCTTTCGCGCCGCCGCAAAAACAATCCGATCGTGGTGGGTGAAGCTGGCGTCGGAAAAAGCGCCGTGGTCGAGGGCCTGGCACGGCGCATTGTCGAGCAGCGCGTTCCTGCGCCGCTGCGCGACGTGACGTTGTGGGGGCTGGATCTAGGCGCCCTCCAAGCCGGCGCCTCTGTCAAAGGCGAGTTCGAAAAGCGCCTGAAGGCGGTCATCGACGAGGTCAAGCATGCGTCCAAGCCCATCATCCTGTTCATCGACGAAGCGCACACGCTGATCGGGGCCGGTAACGCGGCAGGCGGCAGCGATGCGGCGAATCTCCTGAAGCCCGCTCTCGCGCGCGGAGAACTACGCACGATCGCCGCCACGACCTGGTCCGAATACAAAAAATACTTCGAAAAGGATCCCGCGCTCACGCGGCGGTTTCAACTGGTGAAACTGGACGCGCCCAGCGTGGAGCAGGCCGTGCATATCCTGCGCGGCCTGCGTGGCATTTATGAGGACGCGCATCAGGTCTATATCGCCGACGATGCGCTAAAGGCTGCTGCGGCGTTGTCGGCACGTTATCTCTCGGGCCGCCAGTTGCCGGACAAGGCGATCGACGTTCTGGACACCGCCTGCGCGCGCGTCGCGACGGCGTTAGCCGAGTCACCGCGACGCCTCGCTTCACTGGAAAACGAATTGCGGCAGGTGGATGCCGAGGCCGACCAGCTCTGGCGGGATGCCCGCGCGGGACGAAAGCCGGATACCGGCAGGCTGGCCGCGCTGGATGTCGCGCGGCAGCAGATTCAGGACTCCATCGAACAGTTGCAGGCCGCGTGGCAGCGGCAGAAGACGCTGATTGACGAGATCATTTCCCTGCGCGCGGGCGAGCTCCAGGAAGACACGTCACAGCGGCTGGAAGCGCTGGTCGCGCAATTGGCGGACCTTCAACGCAACGGCGCCTTGTTGCATGCAGACGTGGGCGCCGAGCAGATTGCTCAGGTGATTGCGGACTGGACCGGAATTCCCGCCGCCACAATCAACAGCGACCAGTTCCACCGCCTGGACAAGCTGCCCGAGACGCTACGTCAACGCGTCAAGGGGCAGAACGCCGCCATCGACACGGTGCACCGGCGCCTGTTGACCGCCATGGCCGATCTGCGGCGCCCCGGGACGCCAATGGGCGCCTTCCTGCTGGTGGGGCCGAGCGGGGTGGGGAAAACAGAAACTGGCTTGGCCGTCGCCGACGCGTTGTTTGGCGGCGAGCAGTTCCTGACCACCATCAACATGTCGGAGTATCAAGAGAAGCACACCGTGTCGCGCCTGTTGGGAGCCCCGCCGGGATACGTCGGTTTCGGCGAAGGCGGTGTACTGACCGAGGCCATCCGTAAGCGGCCCTATTCGGTGGTGCTGCTGGATGAAGTCGAGAAAGCGCACCCGGAGGTGCTCAACATCTTCTATCAGGCCTTCGACAAAGGCGAGCTTGCCGACGGCGAAGGCCGTCGCATCGACTGCCAGAACGTGCTGTTCTTCCTGACCTCGAACCTGGGCTTCGATCAGGACGGCGGCCCGCTTGCCGACCTCGACACCGAGGCGCTGCGCGAACACCTTGCAAGATTCTTCAAGCCGGCACTGTTGGCGCGCATGCAGGTCGTGCCGTTTTGCTATCTGGACGAGGCCACGCTTGCCGAGATCGTCGAAAGCCGCCTGCAACGCATCGAAAGACAGTTCAGCGACCGCTACAGCGCGCAATTGACGATCGAGACATCAGCACGGGATGAATTGCGCGCGCGTTGCCTGCGTCACCAGAATGGCGCACGGCTGCTGGATGCCAGCATCGACGGCGACATGCTGCCGCCGTTGTCGCTGGCCGTGCTGAAGTGCCTGGCCAGCGGGCAGCGCTTCCGCCGTTCCGCAATCAGCTGGAATGGTGCGGCCTTCGACGCCGTGGTGGAGTAAGCGCAATGTCCTTGAGTGCTCAAGGCGCCGCCGCGCTCGCCCGGACGCTGGTTCAGGCCAGCGGCATTGCGTCCCTGGCGGACCGATTCCTCAAAGCCGTTTGTTCGGCGCCGGGGATACGTTACGGGGTCTGCTACTGGCGCGAGGCGGCCGGCGACAGCATCCGGCCGATCGCCAGTCATGGCGTCGCGCTGGACCTGTTGCCGGCATACTCCTTGCTCGATCTCGACAACCCCATCACCCACTGCCTGACCACCGCTCAGGCGCGTCATGTCGCACGTCTGGACTGCATGTTCGGCGTCGCGGGCGGCTATGAGGAACTCCGCGAGCGGCTCGCTGCCGCAGAGGCATGGCTGGTGGTGCCGCTGCTGGATGCGCGTCAGAAGGCTGTGGCGGTGTTGTTCCTGGCGGGAACGGCGTCCGGGCTCAGGTCCTGGACGGCAGACCCCGCCTGGCAGGAGCTGTGCAGGTTGTATGACGCCGTCTTGAATGGTCTGCTCGATCGGCTAGGTTCGGTCGAGCTGACGCAGACGCGCCAGACCATGCACCACCAGCAGTCCGAGACGCGCGGACGCCGGCGTCTGCTGTCAACCGGCTTTGTCGGCGCCGGACAGATTGCGCGGCGGCTACGCGAAGACATGCTGCGTTTCGCCGACTCTTCCTTGTCGTTGCTGGTCACCGGAGAAACGGGCTCGGGCAAGGACCATGCCGCCTGGCTGATCCACCAGGCATCCGCGCGCAAGGGCAAGTTCGTGCCGGTGAACTGCGCGGCCATCCCGAAGGACCTGATTGAAGCGGAACTCTTCGGCGCAACCCGTGGCGCCTACACCGGGGCCACGCAGGCGCGGACGGGGCTGGTGGCGGAAGCCGATGGCGGCACACTGTTTCTGGACGAAATCGGGGATATGCCCCTGAGCCTGCAGGGCGCGCTGTTGCGCCTGCTCAACGAAAAGAAGTACCGGCCGGTGGGTGCAACGCGAGAGCTGCCGTCCAACTTTCGGTTGATCTGCGCCACCCATCGGCCTTTGCTTGAACTGGTGCGGGACGGGCGGTTCCGAGAGGACCTGTACTTCCGTGTCTGCCAACTGACGCTGCACATTGCGCCCCTGCGCGAGCGCCTTGAAGACGTTCCGGCGCTGGTCGCGCACATTCTGCTCGAGCACAACCGGGCATTCCCCGGCCGCGTCGCCGGCATTTCCGACAACGCGATTGCACAGCTCCAACGTCATCGGTTTCCCGGCAACGTCCGCGAGCTGCGCAGTCTTGTGCTTGCGGCCGCGGAGCGAACGCCGCCCGGCAAGCGCATCCAGACCAACCGGCTGGTCGAGCTGACAGATGGCGCGCACAAGCCCGTAATCGATGACTCCGGCGAAGCCCGCCTGCAGCGCCTGTGGCGTACCGAAAGTCTTCCCGACGCGTTAGCCGCGTTCGAGCGCTTGCTGCTGGAAGACCGCTTGCGTCAGGCCGCGGGCTCCCGTCGGGTAGCCGCGCAAAGCCTGGGGATTCCCAAACGCACCTTGGCGCGCAAGTGCCTTGATATGAATCTGACTGGAGAGGAAGCAATATGAAGCCATTTGGGGCGCTCCTGCTGGTTGCCGCCGTGCTCGTGGGCGGCGACGCGGCCACGGACGCGTTGGCGGCGGGCCGTAGTTGCAGGACCATCGTGTCGGCAATCGAACGGTTGGCCTGTTTTGACGCCGAAGCGGGTACGCCGCCTGTACCTGCTGCGGAAATGGCGACAACGTCCACCGTGGCGCCAACCGCCCAGGCACCGGCCGCCGCGGCATCGACCGCCGCGGCATCGACCGCCGCGGTATCGACCGCCGTGGTATCGACCGCCACGCCTCCCGCCAAGGTTCGGGTGCCGGACATCGTCGGGCTGGTGCAACGCAACGAATCCCGCCGCAAGGCAGATCACGCCGGCGTGCTGCTATTGCGCGTCGGCGATGCCATACCGGGCCAGGACAAGGTCGTCATCTCGGCGCCGGCTCTGACGGGAAGCGAGCCGCGGCCGCTGCTGGCAATCAGTTGCCTGCAGAACATTTCTCGCTTGCAGCTCATCACCGCCGAGCCGCTGGACGTCAGCCGCGTGAGCATCCGCGTGCTGTTGGACGGGCGGCCGATTTCCGACCGCCGGCCGTGGCAGGTCGTGGAAGACGGCACGGTGACGGATGCGGGTCGCGGCCTGGTCGCGATCGAACAGCTTCGTCATCTGACCCGCGCGTCCCAGCAGATGCAGCTTGAAAGCGACCATGCCGCGTTTC
Organism: Achromobacter sp. GQ309; assembly: GCF_059759315.1. Lineage (NCBI taxonomy): Bacteria > Pseudomonadati > Pseudomonadota > Betaproteobacteria > Burkholderiales > Alcaligenaceae > Achromobacter > Achromobacter sp. GQ309. Next base: position 411,978 of record NZ_JCAXDP010000006.1, on the reverse strand, counting down.
ACGGGCTGTCGTTCGACACCGCGGCGCTTCACGAGCTGATGGCGCAACAACGCGAGGCTTGTCATTGGTGAGCACGTTTCCCACGCTGGACCTCGACGCCATCCTGTCACCCATCTCGCCGCATCAGCCGGCCGGCGAGTTCGACGAGGAAGACAACGCCTACCAGGGTGTCGAAAGCGAAATGATGAAGCTCGGCGGGCTGCAAGAGGCGACCATCGACTGGAGCTATGTGGATTCGGCATCGCGACAGTATCTGCAGTCGCAGTGCAAGCACCTGCGCATTGCCGCGCAATTGGCGACCGCTCGCATGCGTTCAGGCGGTTGGCGCGGCTGGGCCGAGGCGGCGGGCGTGTTGGCCGGCATGACCAGCCGGTACTGGAGCACCAGCCATCCGAAGCCGGGCGCGGCCGGGTTGACGGCCAAGCGGCGCCTGATGTCCCAGCAGCTGGAGCGCCTGGGAGAGGCGCTGGCCAAACTGGACGGCAAGGGATACGCCGACGAGTTCTACAAATCTGGCCAACGGGCCTTGGACACGCTGCAGGGCTGTGCAAGCGAATCCAAGCTGGACGTGCCGACGCTGACTCGCCTGGAGGCGCAGCTACGGCTGAAGGCGGAGGCGACACGCGCGCCGGAGCTGGCCGATGCGCACATGGAGCTGTCGGCGCAACCCACCGGGATCACAGAGGCCTTCTTCACGCCGATGGCCATGGCGCAGGGCAACGAACGTGAAGCGCGCCGATCGCTGTTGGCCGTGGCCGACCTCATCAACCAGCAAGACGCCTATGATCCGACCGGCTATCTGCTGCGCCGCTTCGCCTTGTGGGCGCACCTGAGCATTGCGCCATCGACTCGAAAGGACACGATGCGGACGGAGCTGATGGCCGTTCCCGCCGAAACCGCCGAGGCCTATTGGGACGCGCTGAAAGCGAATGCGGTCGATCCGGCGCTTCTGCAGCGCGTGGAAAAAAGTATCACTTCGTCGCCGTACTGGCTGCGCGGCAGCTTTCTGGCCGCCGGTATCGCCCGCCGCCTGGAAATGCAGAACGTCGCCGAGGCAATCCGCCAGTCCACCGAGCGCTTTGTGGCCAAGCTGCCCGCGTTGGTGAAGCTGCAATTTGCTGATGGCCGCGCTTTTGTCGATGGCGAAACGCAGTCGTGGATCAGCGGGGCGGATGCGGACACCGCGAAGCTGGGCGCCGGCCATGAGTACCCGGCGTTGCGCGAGGAGCTGCGCGAGGTGTTGGAAGCCAACGGGGTGGAGTCGATGCTCAAGCGGCTGGAAGCCATCCAGAAGACGTCAGCGGATCCGCGCCATGGTTGCCATGTCATCACGATCGCCGCCGAACTGCTCGGCGCGCGTGGTTTGGCGTGGCTGGCCGATGGCTTGTATGCCCGCGCCCATCAGATCATGCAAGACGCATCCGCGGCGCAATGGGAGCCCAGTCTGTTCGGCCTGCTGGGGCGCCACGTCAACGCCGCAATCGAATGCAAGAAACAGGAGCAACCCCATGTTTAAGATTTGGTCGAAAGTGAAGCGCTATGGCCAGCCCCTACTGAAATGGACAAAGCAGGGCATGCCAGTGGCGTTGCTGCTGATGCTGGCGCTTGCCTTGGCCGCCATCTGGTGGTTGGGGCCGATGTGGATCTGGGATGAATACCAACCGCTGGCAAGTCTGACCGCGCGCGTGCTGGCCACGCTCGTGCTGATTGCGCTGCCCTTGCTGGTCTGGGCCATCAGGCTGCGCAAACGGAATCTCACGCTGGAAGCCGAGCGGGCGCAGACACAGAAGCAGCAAGACGATCCCTGCTTGCGCTACGTGCAGGCGCAGGAGCGGGATCTGGACAAGAGCCTGAGCGTGCTGCAGGCAAACCTGAAGGGCCGCAACGCGCTTTATCAACTTCCATGGTACCTGGTGCTGGGACAGGAAAACGCGGGCAAAACCAGCTTCGTCAACCGGTCTAGCCAGACATTTTCGTTGACCGGTGAGGTCAAGGCGGGCAGTCAGCGCCTGCAGGACGACCCGGACCGGATCTATCGCATTGACTGGTGGATCGGCGATGACGCGGTGCTGATCGACCCGCCGGGCGAACTGATCAGCCAGCCGCGAGTGACGGCGGAAATTGAAGCGTCTGCGGCGTCCGGAAGTATTGAAGCGCCAAGGCCGGGAAACGCTGCGGGACCCGCGCTCCTGCCCGAGGCGCTTCATTCCCGTCTGTGGGATAGCTTTGTAAGTTGGCTGGCGCGCAATCGCAGCCGCCGTCCGCTCAATGGTGTGGTGCTGATGGTCAGCCTGGTCACGCTGCTGAATCAGCAACCCAGCGACCGCAAGGCGCTGGCCTCGTTGCTGCGCGCGCGGCTGGCCGAACTTAGCCGCCAGCTCGGCACGCGTCCGCCGCTGTATGTCGTGCTGAGCAAATTCGACTTGCTTGAAGGATTCGAGCCGCTGTTTGCGCGGCTGTCCAAGTCCGCTCGCGAGGACATCTTTGGGTTTACGTTCACGCTGGACTCGGTGCAGCGTTACGATGCGTGGCGGGATGAACTGGGTGCGCGGTACGACGAGTTCCTGACGCGCCTGAACGAGCAGGTGTTTGATGCGTTGGCCGACGTCCGCGAATTGCGTCAACGGGAAGCCCTGTATTCGCTGGTGCGGCAGCTGACCGGCATGCGACCGCTCTTGATGGAGTTCCTGACCGATGTGCTGGGCAGCGATCGTTACATCACACCGGCGCTGCCGCGTGGCGTCTTTCTGTCGTCGGTCTATCAGCAGGGCGTGCTGACCAACGCATTCGTGGCTTCTGCCTCGCAGAACTACGATATCCGCGAGCCCGTGCCGGCCACGCATCCCAGCGGCCGCGCGATGGTTTACTTCGCCCAGCAGCTTTTTCAGCGCGTCATCTATCCCGAATCCGGCCTGGCGGGCGACAACCCGCGTGTGCGTGCCGAGAAGCGGCGCGCGCTGGCCTTGCGCTTCGGAGTGGCGTCGCTGGGCAGCGCGGTGATCCTCGGCGGTTGGTATCACTACTACGCGGTGAACCGGGACAAGGCCATGAGCGTTCTGGAGCGCAGCCGCGCATACAGCGCCCACGCCATCGACGGCAAGCTGGACATGACAGGCCGCAATCTGCTTCAGCCGCTGGAACAGATCAGCAGCGCGGTGGCGGTGTATGGCGATTACCGGGAAGCGTGGCCGCTTGTGGCGGACATGGGTCTGTATCAGGGATGGCAGATTGGTCCGAAGGTCGATCAGGCCTATTTGACGCTGCTGTCCCAGCGATTCCTGCCTGCGCTGGCCAATGGGGTGATGGAGCACCTTGACGGCACGTCGATCGACAGCGATGCGCAGCTTGAGGCGTTGCGCGTGTACCGCATGATTGAGGATCGTCCCAACCGCCGGCCGCCGGTGGTTGAGCGTTGGATGGGGCGGCAGTGGGCACAGGCTTTCCCCGGCGAGGACAAGGTGCAGCGTGCGTTGATGCGGCATCTGGACTACGCGATGAAGTATGCCGACACGCTGCTGCCGCAGTTCCAGCAGCGCGTGTCCGTCGTGCAGCGCGACCTGCGGCAGATTCCGTTGCCGCAGCGCGTGTACATGACGATGCGCCGTCAGGCGGGCGAATTTCTCAGGGCGCCGCTGGATCTGCGCAATGAAATCGGCCCGGCCTTTGATGTGGTCTACCAGCCGGCGGCTGCGGCCAAGGCAGAAACGGGACAGCCCGCTTCCGATGGCCGTATCGACGCGCTGTTGACGGCCAAGGGATTTCACAATTACTTCGCGCCGCACAGCCAGGATCTGACCGAACTGGCGATGATCGATCAGTGGGCGTTGGGCGAGCGGCGCAATATCGATTATTCAGAGGCCGACAAGCGCGCATTGGCCGAGCGCATCCAGGCCATCTACGGCCGTGATTACATCGACACCTGGCAGCGCAACCTCAACCAGCTTGAGGTTCGGGATTTTCATGATCTTGCCGAGGCGGTCAATGTGCTGGGCACGGTGACGAGTCCTGCGGCGCCGTTGCGCCGGCTGGTGGAAACCGTGCGCGACAACAGTGAACTTGGCGCCAACACCCCTGCAGTCACGGGCGCGCTCGACGGGAAGGGCGCAGCGGTTGCGCAGGCTTCAGGCGTGGCGGAAAAGGTGGCAGCTGGCAAGGACGAAACCGGCGCGATATTCGGGATTGCGCGGGCGTTTGCGCCGATGAGCCAACTGTTGCAGGCCCAGGGCGATCGGGCGTCATACCTGGACGAAACTTTGGTGGCGATCGGTAGCGTGCAAGACAAGGTGCGCACGGTGCACGACAGCCCGGACCGCGGCAAGACGGCGCTAGACGTGGTGCTGGAGCGCTTCGGGCTGAAAGGGCCGGACCCGATCAGCAATCTGCAGCGTATTGCGGCGGGTCTGCCCGAACCGCTGAACCGTCAGGTGGGCAAGTTGGCCGACGAGTCGTCGCGGGTGATTCTGGTGGAGGCGTTGCGCGAGCTTGAGCGTCGTTGGGACATCGACGTGTATCGCTTTTATCGCGAGCGGTTGGCGAATCGTTATCCGTTCAATCCGGCGAGCCGAGAGGAAGTGGCGTTGGACGATTTCACGGCGTTTTTCGGCCCGCAGGGGCGTTTGCAGCAGTTCCGCGAGAAGTACCTGAATCTGTTCATCGAGGACAACCTTGAGGCGTTGTACTCGGAGCGGTTGGGCGGGTATCTGGTGCGCAATGACGTGCTGACGCAGCTTGAAGCGGCCGAGAAGATCCGGGACGCGTTCTTCAATAGCCGCGGCACGTTGGGCGTGCAGTTTCATGTGGAGCCGTTGGGAATGGCGCCGAGCAAGCGCAGCAGCTCGCTTAGCGTGGAAGGGCAGTTGGTGACTTACAACCACGGTCCGACGACCAGCACGGCGTTGATCTGGCCGAATACGCTGGCGTCCAGCAATGAAAGCCGGATGACGTTGGTGCATGCGGGGGGCAGCAGCAGCGGATTGGCATATCGCGGTCCGTGGTCGCTATACCGGCTGCTCAGTCAGGCCCGCCTGAACGGTGCGACGAGCTCGAGCGTTGATATCAGTTTTGCTGCGCCGGACGGCGGTATGCGCTATCGCATCAGTACGGAGAAGGCGAACAATCCGTTCACGCAGCCGTTGTTCAAGGGGTTTGCCTTGCCGAAGACGCTTCTAGAGGATGGCGTGCGCGGCAACGATGCAGGAGGGCAGAGTGCGGGGGGCAAGGCTGGCGGGAAGCAGGCTGCCTCGGCGGGTGGCGTGCCTGCGCGGGTGGCTCGGCAGGTGGGGGTGCCGGTAGGCGTGGTCCGCTGAGGGAGGCGTGGCAACGCGATCGCGCTGCCACGCCTGGATGGATCATTCGACCAGCCAGCCGGCCTCGCCCTCGATCAGCGTGCCGCCATGGCTGGTTTTGTCACCTTGGCGCGCAACGGGTTGTCCTTCGATGATGGTGCCGGGCGAGCCGGTCTGAATGATTGCGCCGCAACTGATGCGGTCGCCGATGCGGGCGACGGCCCGGCCGTTGACGATGGCTTCGCTTGCACCGGTGACGACGGTGCCGGTGCCGTGAGTGGGGCAGCTATGGCGATGACCTACAAGAACGATGGGTTTCATGATTGGCTTCCTGACGTTCGGGGCTGTTGATTAGCCCCGTGTCGATCAAGGTCGGATCAGAACGGACAAGGCCGGCGCGTGATGCGCCGGCCTTGTTGTTTAAGAAACCTGGGATCAGGCTTCTTGGGGCTTGCGCCAGTCGTCTGAGGCTTCGGTGCCGGCGATGGCGTGGGTCCAGGTGATCTTGCGGTAGGCCATGGCGACCTTGACGAGCTGGGTGTACTCGGCCTTGGTGGGATCCTGGGCGTGCGGGAGCACGGTGTTGATGTTGACGATGGTGGCGTCTTCGAGCTTGGTGGTGAAGAAGTGCTCTTGCTTGCCTTCGGTGGAGGTGCGGTACCACTTGACTTCGACTTCGGGCAGCATTTCGCCGGAGGCGAGGGCTTGGTACATGAGGGGGGTGGCCTTGTTGAGCGGCGCGGTGAAGACGAAGGGCTTGTGGACGCGCTGGCCGGAAGGCTGGCCGCTTTGCGGGTCGGTGGGGGTGGCGATCAGGTGTTCGATTTCCTGGACCAGGATCTGGTCTTCATGACCTTCCTGGTAGACGTTGCCGACGGAGTCGGCGGTGAAGGCGCCTTGCGTGATGTTGCCCTGGGTCTTGCCCTGGATGCTGATGTAGGCGGGAGTCGGCATTTGCTGTTTCCTGGGTTGGTTTCTTTTGCGTGATGGCCTTATTGGCCGGGGTGTCATCGGGGATGACATCCGATTAATTGCAAAGTCCGTGCCAGGGTTTGTTTGAATGCTGGTTTTCTCTTTTTTTTCAATAGCTTGTGGGGTGGCGTTTTTGATGTTGGCTGATTACGGATTGCTCGAAAAACGGGAAAGTGGTTTTTTCTGCGGGGATTCGGGTCAGTTGTGGCTCGGTGCTTTGGTAAGTCTTTAAAAACAAAGCGGAAAAATTCGGGTCGGGAATGGCTCGGGTGGGTCGGATTTGGCTCGGTCTGTTTTTTTGGCTGACTCTCAGAAGCTGGTCGATCCGGGGGGCTGGCGTTTGGGCGGAGTGGGTTCTTTTGACGCCCGGCGTGGCGGCGGCCTGGGTGCGCGGGGCTACGATTGCGGTCCGGAGCCTTCGCTCCGGACTGCCCCTGCCTCAACCTCGTCCGCCTTCGGCTCCCTTCGGTTTCCGTCGGGCGCATCTACACGCCCCGCGCACCCAGGCCGCCGCCACGCCGGGCTGCGGTGGCTTGCACTTGGTGGCCGCTGGGGCGGGTGGGGTTCTTTAGGTTCTTGCGGGCGCTCCGGGTGGGATGGAGCGGTTTGCGGGGCCCGCCCCACTGCGGCCGCGCGGGCGGCCTGGTGGGGCTTACGCGGTGTCTTGCGTCGGGGCGATGGCGCTGCGCGCTGGCGTGCGGGTGGTTTTTTTGCGGTGCCGTGTCGGTTGGCGACGGCTCGGTGATGGCTTGGTGATGGCTAGGTGTCTGACACCCATGGGGCTTAACCGTAACGAGTGCAAGCCGGTTTACGCGGGGTGTCTGACACCGTGTTAGAAACGCCTCGCGTGTCAGACACCAAACTGGTTTGCGTTACTTCGTCGCCACCTTTTCCGGCGGGACCGGATTATCCCAGCCGCCGCCGATGGCGCGAATCAATGCCACCGTCGACCGGGCCTGTTCGGCAGTCAGTTGCACCGACACGCGTTGCTGCAAGAGCACGCTGCGGTCGGCTTCAATCACGTCCAGATAGCTGATCGAGCCTTCACGGTACTGCGTGTGCGAGAGTTTCGCGGCGCGGGCAGCTGCTTCCACCGCCTCGTTCTGGGCCTTGGTCTGGTCCGCGAGGATGCGCAGGTTCGCGAGGTTGTCTTCTACTTCGCGGAACGCGTTCAGGACGGTCTGGCGGTAGACGGCGACGTCTTCTTCGTAGACGGCGCGGGCGCGGTCCAGGCCGGCTTGGCGGCGGCCGCCGTCGAAGATGGGCATGGACAGGGCGGCGCCGACGAGCGGGCCCAGCAGGAACGTGCGGCTGGACCACTGGAAGAGGTTGCCCAGTTCCGAGGACTCGTAGCCGAAGGCGCCGGTGATGTCCAGGCGGGGGAAGAACGCGGACTTGGCGGCGCCGACGCGGGCGTTGGCGGCGGCCATGGCGCGTTCGGCGGCGGCGATGTCGGGGCGGCGTTCGAGCAGCGTGGAGGGCAGGCCGGCGGGTATGGTCAGCGCGATCTTTTCGATGGGCTGGGGCGGCATGGTGAATTCGGACGGGGCGCGGCCCAGCAGGACGGCCAGCGCGTGTTCGGCGGTGGCGCGGCGGCGGTCGATGCCTAAGGCTTCGGATTGCGCGGAGGCGAGTTCGGCCTTGGCGCGCGCCAGGTCCAGTTCACTGATGTCGCCGGCGTCGTAGCGGCGCTGGATGAGTTGAAGGGTGTCGGTGCGCAGCTTGACGGTCTGATGGTAAATGCGCGATTCGGCGTCCTGTTCACGGACCAGGAAGTAGGTGGTGGCGACGTCGGCTTGCAGGGCGAGCAGGACGGAGCGGTAGAGCGCTTCGCTTTGCTGGGCGTCGGCGGTGGCGGCGTCAACTGTCGATGCGACGCGGCCGAAGAGGTCGGCCTCGTATGACACCGTGCCTTGCGCGCGCCAGGTGGTGACGGGCGAAGTCGACGTGCCGTCGGGCAGGCCTTGCGAGACGGCCGAGGGGCGTTGGCGGTTGGGGCCGAAGCCGGCGTCCAGGCTGGGGAAGAAGCCGGAGCGCGCTTCGCGTTGCAGGGCGCGGGCCTGGGTGAGGCGGGCGGCAGCGGCCTGCAGGTCCTGGTTGGCGCGCTGGGCTTCTTCTTCAAGCTGGTTCAGGCCTTCGTCGTTGAAGACCTTCCACCAGGCGCCGCGCAGAGCGTCCTCAGAAGGTTCGGCGGGCTTCCAGGTGCCGGCTTCGGACGCGGGCAGGGCGGCTTCCTTGAAGGCGGCGGGCGTGTCGGCCGTGGGGCGCTGGTAGGTGGGACCCACCGCGCAACCGGCCAGCACGAGCAGCATGGCGAGCAGGGCGGATCCTCGGGTCAGTCTTTTGATCATGATGACGTTTCTCTTTGGCGCGCGTCCCGTGCGAATTCGGACGGGACGCGCTGGCTTCTCTTTTTTCTGTCGGCTTACGCGTGGTGTTGCGGCGCGGGCGGCGCGTTGGGGTCGATGTGCGGCACGCAGACGGGCGCTTCGTGCGGCGCGGCGGAGTGCAGCTTCTTGCCGCCGAGCGAGCGGAGCAGGACGTAGAACACCGGCGTGAGGAACAGGCCGAACAGGGTCACGCCGAGCATGCCGAAGAAGACGGCGACACCCATGGCGTGGCGCATTTCGGAACCGGCGCCAGAGGACAGCACCAGCGGCACCACGCCCATGATGAACGCGATGGACGTCATCAGGATGGGACGCAGGCGCAGGCGGCTGGCTTCGATGGCGGCTTCGAGCGGCGTGCGGCCGTTCATTTCGAGCTCCCGGGCGAATTCGACGATCAGGATCGCGTTCTTCGCGGACAGCCCCACCAGCACCATCAGGCCGATCTGCGTGAAGATGTTGTTGTCGTTGCCGGTGAGGTAGACGCCGGTCAGCGCGGCCAGGATGCTCATCGGTACGATGAGGATCACGGCGAGCGGCAGGGTCAGGCTTTCGTACAGCGCGGCCAGCACCAGGAAGACGAGCAGGACGCTGATGGGGAACACCCACAGGCCGGCGTTGCCCGCGAGGATCTGCTGGTACGTGAGGTCGGTCCATTCGAACTTGACGCCACGCGGCAGGGTTTCGGCGGCGACGCGCTCGGCGGCGGCTTGCGCCTGGTCGGACGAGTAGCCGGGGGCGGGGCCGCCGTTGATGTCGGCGGCGGTGTAGCCGTTGTAGCGCACGACCATTTCGGGGCCGAAGGTCTGCTTGACGGTGACCAGCGAGGACAGCGGGACCATGTCGCCGGCGGCGTTGCGGGTCTTGAGCTGCAGGATGTCGTCGGCGTGGGCGCGGAAGGGCGCATCAGCCTGGGCGCGAACCTGGAAGACGCGGCCGAACCGGTTGAAGTCGTTGACGTACATGGAGCCCAGATAGATCTGCATGGTGTCGAAGACTTCGGTCACCGGCACGCCAAGCTGCTTGGCCTTGACGCGGTCCAGGTCGACGTCGAGCTGCGGGACGTTGATCTCGTAGCTGGAGAACGTGGGACCCAGTTCCGGCGTCTGGCGCGCCTTTTCCAGGAAGGCCTGCTTGGCCTTGTCCAGTTCGGCATAGCCGAGGGCCGCGCGGTCTTCGAGCTGGAGCTTGAAGCCGCCGAGCGTGCCCAGGCCCATGACGGGCGGGGGCGGGAACACGGCGATGAACGAGTCCTGGATGGCTGCGAACTTCTGGTTCAGGGATGCGGCGATGGCGTTGCCCGAGAGCTCGGCGTTGTTGCGTTCGCCGAAAGGCTTGAGCGTGACGAACACGATGCCGGCGCTGGAGCTGTTGGTGAAGCCGTTGATGGACAGGCCGGGGAAGGCGATGGCCGACTGCACGCCAGGTTCCTTCAGGGCGATGTCGCTCATGCGGCGGATCACGTCTTCGGTGCGGTCCAGCGAGGCGCCGTTGGGCAGCTGCGTGAAGCCGATCAGGTATTGCTTGTCCTGCGCGGGCACGAAACCGCCTGGCACCAGGTACGACACGCCGATGGTCGCGGCGACCAGCACGGCGTACACGCCCATCGCGCCGGCCTTGCGGCGGATGACGCTGGCCACGCCCGTGCCGTAGGACTCGGACGCGCGGCCGAACATGTTGTTGAACCAGTTGAAGAAGCGGCCGAAGACGCGGTTCATGCCGCGGGTCAGCCAGTCGGGCTTGTCGTGGTGGCTCTTGAGCAGCAGGGCCGACAGTGCGGGCGACAGGGTCAGCGAGTTGAAGGCCGAGATCACCGTCGAGATGGCGATGGTCATGGCGAACTGCTTGTAGAACTGGCCGGTCAGGCCCGTCATGAAGGCAAGCGGCACGAACACGGCGCACAGGGTCAGCGCGATGGCGATGATGGGGCCGCTGACTTCGCGCATGGCGCGATAGGTCGCATCGCGTGGACTCAAGCCGGCCGCGATGTTGCGCTCGACGTTTTCGACGACCACGATGGCGTCGTCCACCACGATCCCGATGGCCAGCACCATGCCGAACAGCGACAGCGCGTTGATGGAGTAGCCGAACATCAGCAGCAGCGCGAACGTGCCGACGATGGACACGGGCACCGCGAGCAGCGGGATGATGGACGCGCGCCAGGTCTGCAGGAACAGAATCACCACCAGCACGACCAGCGCGATGGCTTCGAGCAGGGTGTGCACGACGGCTTCGATACTGGAGCGCACGAATTGCGTGGGGTCGTATTCGATGCGGTATTCCACGCCCGGCGGGAAGTCCTGGGCCAGCTCGGCCATCGCGGCGCGCACCTGGCTGGACACGTCCAGCGCGTTGGCGCCCGGCGACTGCATGATGCCCATGCCGACCGCCTGCTTGTTGTTCAGGAGCGAACGCAAGCCGTATTCCTGCGCATCCAGTTCCACGCGGGCCACGTCGGACAGGTGCGTCACGGCGCCGTCCGGCGAGGTCTTCAGGATGATGTCGCGGAATTCTTCTTCGGTCTGCAGTCGGCCGCGCGCGTTCACGTTCAATTGCAGCGGCACGTCGCCCTGCGTGGGCGAGGCGCCGATCACGCCGGCGGCCACCTGCACGTTCTGTTCGCGGATCGCGTTGACGACTTCGGATGCGGTCATGCCGCGCTGCGCGACCTTTTGCGGATCGAGCCACACGCGCATGGAGTAGTTGCCCGACCCCCACACCGTCACTTCGCCCACGCCCGTGATGCGCGACAGGCGGTCCTTGACGTTCAGGATGGCGTAGTTGCGCAGGTAGGTGATGTCGTAGCGGTCATTGGGCGAGATCAGGTGCACGACCAGCGTCAGCGTGGGAGAGCTCTTGGCCGTGGTCACGCCCAGACGCTGCACATCCGGCGGCAGACGCGGCAGCGCCTGCGACACGCGGTTCTGCACCAGCTGCTGCGCCTTGTCCGGGTCCACGCCCAGCTTGAAGTTGACCGTCAGCGTCAGGTTGCCGTCGCTGTTGGCCTGCGACTGCATGTACAGCATGTCTTCGACGCCGTTGATGGATTCTTCCAGCGGCGAGGCGACGGTTTCGGCGATGACCTTGGGGTTGGCGCCCGGGTACTGCGCGCGCACCACGACGGACGGCGGCACGACTTCCGGGTATTCGGAGATTGGCAGCTGGAACATGGCCAGCAGGCCTGCCAGCAGCACCAGGATCGACAGCACGCCGGCGAAGATCGGCCGGTCGATGAAGAATTTCGAGATATTCATAAACGTTCTCGTTCGACGCGTCAGCTCAGTTCTGCGCCGAGGCGGTCTTGACCGGGTTGCGCTTGGCGGCAACCATGGGGACAACGGTCGGGGTCACGGCGTCGCCGGGGCGGATGCGCTGCAGGCCGTTGACGACGATGCGCTCGCCGGCAGCCAGGCCGGAATCGACCACGCGCAGGCCTTCCTGATTGGCGCCCAGCTTCACCTGGCGGTAGACGGCGTGGTTCTTGTCGTCCAGCACCAGCACGAAGCGCTTGTCCTGGTCGGTGCCGATGGCGCGTTCGTCGATCAGCACGGCCTCGCGGGGTTCGCTGCCGCCCAGGCGGATGCGGGCGTAGAGGCCCGGCAGCAGCGTGCCGTCGGCGTTGTCGAACTCGGCGCGCACGCGGATGGTGCCGGAGGTGGCGTCCAGGCGGTTGTCCACCGACTGCACGGCGCCGGTGCGCGAGTAGCCGTCTTCATTGGCCAGGCCCAGTTCGACCGGCACCGCGCCATTGCGGCCGTTGCGGGCGGGGTTCACGTAGCGCAGGAACGTTTGTTCGTCCACGTCGAACGATGCGTACATCTTGGACACCGACACCAGCGTGGTCAACGGCACCGATGCGGCGCCGGCGGCGACCACGTTGCCCACGGTGACCTCGGCGCGCGACACGCGGCCGTCCACGGGGGCCTCGATACGTGTGTAGCCCAGGTTGAGCTTGGCGAAGTCCAGCGCGGCCTGGGCGCCCTGCAGGTTGGCGGCGGCTTCGCGCGCGGCGTTCTGCTTTTCCTCGAAGTCGCGGCGGGCGATGGCGTTGTCGGTCAATAGGCGCTGGCCACGGGCCAGTTCCGAGGCCGTGTAGGCGGCGCGGGCCTTGGCGGCGGTCAGCGCCGCGGCGGCGCGGTCCACTTCGGCCGCATAAGGGCGCGGGTCGATGGTGAAGAGCACGTCGCCCTTCTTGACGATGCTGCCGTCCTTGAAATGGACGGCGGTCAGCGTGCCGGAGACCAGGGGGCGGATGTCCACGCGGTCGATGGCTTCCAGGCGGCCGGAATAGCGCTGCCAGTCGACGATCGTCTTGTTGAGGACTTCGGCCACCTCGACGGGCGGCGCGGCGGGGGCGCCCTGCGCCATCGCGACATTGCCGCCCGCGGGGCCGCGGGTGAGGGCGTATCCGCCGCCCGCCGCCAGCACGGCTGCAAATACGACGAGCACAGCAATACGTTTACGCGAAACCATGGTGTTTCCTTGAGTGGTCTTTTAGAGGCGGAAGCGCGCTTGTCCGGGATGCGGGGACGACGAGTCGGCGGGGCGGGGATGCCAGTCCTAAGAATCCGGCGCTATATGGATATGCTGCAGTGCAGCATCGACCGGGGTCGCTTATCCAGAGGCGGCGGGCGCCTGATCAGGGCGGGTCGCTGCGGGGGCGGAATCTGAGGATTGACATGCCCTTTTCTTGCGCCGGGCGGCAAGGGCACTTCAAGATGGTTTGCATTCTGAGTGTTTTGTCCGGGCGGATAAACCTGTCTATCCCGGCAACACTGTTCGTGGAGAATGACTAATCCAGGCCGAAATCGGGTTATGCTCCGTCCACCCCGACTTATTTGCCTAAGGACACCCTTGCCATGGACCGCTTTCAGGCTATGCAGGTGTTTGTGCGCGTCGTGGACGCCAATAGCTTCACCCGGGCGGCCGACAGCCTATCGCTTCCGCGCACCACCGTCACCACCATCATTCAGAATCTGGAACGCCTTCTAGGCGTTCGCCTGTTGAACCGCACCACGCGCCGCATCGGCCTGACGCCCGACGGCGCAGGCTATTACCAGCACTGCGTGCGCATCCTGGCCGACGTGGAAGAGACCGAGGCCTGCTTCCAGGAAGCGGCCCTGCGGCTCAAGGGCCGGCTGCGCATTGATGTGCCGACCTGCATCGGCCGGTTGATCCTGATTCCCTCATTGTGTGATTTCCACGACAAATACCCCGACGTCGAGCTGGTGCTGGGCCTGGGCGACCGTCCGGTCGACATGGTCCAGGAAGCCGTGGACTGCGTGATCCGCGCCGGCGATCTCGAAGATTCCAGCCTGGTCGCCCGCCGCATCGGCACGCTGCAGACCGTGACCTGCGCGTCGCCGACCTACGTGGCGCGCCACGGCATGCCGCAGACGATCGAATCGTTGCGCGACCACCACGCGGTGCATTATTTCTCCAGCCGCACCGGCCGCAACTGTGCCTGGGACTTCAAGGTGGACGGCAAGCACCAGGAAGTGGACATGAAGGGCACGGTGGCCGTGAACGAAGCGGGCGCCTACCTGGATTGCGGGCTGAAGGGCTTTGGGCTGATCCAGACCGCGCGCTACATGGCGCTGCCGTATCTGCAATCGGGTGAGCTGATCGAGATCTTGCCGCAGTGGAAGCCCAGCTCCACGGCAATCTCGGTGCTGTATCCGCAGAGCCGGCAGTTGTCGCCCAAGGTGCGGGCCTTTACCGACTGGGTGGCCGAACTGTTCGCCGGGTGTCCGCTGCTCAGCGGCCGGGACGAGACCGATCCGGCCGCCGCGTCCTGCGCGGTGTACCAGCGCAATCAGGGACAGACCACTCCGGCGCAACCGCCCGTGCCCGCTATCCCGGCGCTGGCCGACATGGCCCCGCGTCGCCGCACCGCCCGCGAGGAAGCTGCGGAATACGTGCTGTAAATCCGCGTAGGCTGAACGACGACATGGCGGACCTTCGGGTCCGCCATCTGCGTTAAGCACGGGAAACCCCGTAGTAAATACAGCCCTTACGTCCCTCGTATTGCATGAAACGTCTGTATAGTCCGACAGTCAAAGCCTACAACGCCCTTACAGTCGATCCGCTATGCAGCCTGTTCTACCCGCCTACCTGATCGCCCGTTGGCTGTTGCTGCTTGTGCTGTTGGCGGGGGTTTACTTTCTTAGCGGATTCCTGGTTCCGGCCCTGGCGGCGCTGATCATCGGCCTGGCCAGCTGGCCCTTGTACCAACGCCTCGTCGTCCGTTGCGGCGGCCGCACGGCGGTTGCCGCGTCGCTGGCGCTGCTGGTCGTCGTCGTGGTGCTGATCGTCCCGTTGTCGCTGGCCCTGTCCTATGCCATCAAGGAAGCCAGCGCGTTTGTCGCCTGGGCCATCGCGGCCAACCGCCACGGCGTGGACGTGCCTGCGTGGATTTCGTCCCTGCCGGTGGTGGGCGATCGCCTGGGACAGTACTGGCAATCCTATATCGGCCAGCCTCACGCGCTGGGCGCGCTGGTCGAAGCCGTCAGCGGCGAACACCTGGGCAACATCTACCGCATGGCGCTGGCCGCCACGGGCAACGTGTTCCAGTTGCTGCTGACCGTTCTCTTCATGCTGATTACGCTGTTCTTCGTCTACAAGGACGGCATCCGCATGGTCGCGCAGCTGGACGTGCTGGGCGAGCGCATTCTGCCCGCCCGCTGGCAGCGCTTTTCGCGCGTGGTCCCGGCCACCATCAATTCCACCGTCACCGGCATGGGCCTGATCGCGCTGGGCGAAGGCGTGGTGCTGGGCATCGCCTACTGGGTCGCGGGTGTGCCGTCGCCCGTGCTGCTGGGCGTGGTCACCGGGTTCATGGCGCTGATTCCCGGTGGCGCGCCGTTGTCGTTCACGCTGGTGTCTTTGTATCTGGTGGGCTCGGGCCATGTGGTCGCAGGCATTGCGCTGATGGTCTGGGGCAGCGTCGAACTCTTCATCGTCGACAAGACCCTGCGCCCGCGTCTGGTGGGCGGTCCCGTCAAGCTGCCGTTCCTGCCGACCTTCTTCGGCCTGGTGGGTGGCGTGAAGACCATGGGCATCGTGGGATTGTTCGTGGGTCCGGTGCTGATGGCGCTGCTGGTGGCCGTCTGGCGCGAATGGGTGCACCACGAGGTCCAGGAGCGCGACGCCGCCCGGCTGACGCCGCCGCCGGTCCGCCCCGAGAAGACGCCAGCGGGCTGAGGACGCGGGAGCCGCCCGGCGGCCTTGCCATTTGGTAATCTAGCCATCCCGCGTGACCGGCGCCTTGCCCGGTGCGCGCCTGCCCGCCCGCAGACGCGCCGCCTACGCCGCGGGCTGTGAGGATCAAGATGTCCGGGTTATTGCCTGATGATCAGATAGCCGTCCTGCGCGAGCAGGGCTTCGTGGTGGCGCGCCAGTTCGCCAACCCGGAGCAGGTTGCCGCGCTGCGTGCGCTGGCTGAACGCCATTTGCGCGATCACGTCGCTCCCATCGAATACGAAGCCGACCTGCGCTATCCCGGCGCGCCGCAATCGCGCAGCGCCGAGGGCGGCCTGACCGTGCGCCGCCTGCTCAACGCCTATGCGCGCGACCCCCTGTTTGCCCAATGGGCCACCGATCCGCGCATCGGCCAGTGGCTGAAGCGCTATTTCAACGAGACGCCGGTGCTGTCCACCGTGCACCACAACTGTGTGATGACCAAGCACCCGGCGTACGGCAGCCTGACGGGCTGGCATCAGGACATCCGCTATTGGTCGTTCTCGGATACGGATCTGGTGTCCTGTTGGCTGGCCCTGGGGCCGGAGACGCGCGCCAATGGCGGGCTGTCGTTCATTCCGGGCTCGCACGCGGCGGCATTTACGCCGGACCAGTTCGACGACAAGAAATTCTTCCGCGAAGACGTGCCGCAGAACGCCGACTGGATCGCGCGCGCCGTCTGTCCGGAACTGCAAGCGGGCGATGGGGTGTTCTTTCACTGCCGCACCTTGCACGCCGCGCAGGGCAACAGCAGCGACCGCGTGAAGTTGTCGGTGGTTCATACCTACCACCCCGAGTCCTGCCATCCGCTGCCGGGCACGCGGTCGTCATCGCAGGCGGGCGTGCCGCTGGCGGGGGCGTGACGCCCCGGAAAGCCCGTAGACTGTGGCATCAATGATCCGCGCGCCGGCAATGCACCCATGCCGGTCCGGTCCGCAATCCCTACTTCGGAACTGAAGCAACATGCGTGAAAAAATTGTCTTCATCGGCGGCGGCAATATGGCCTCCGCCATCATCGACGGACTGATCGGCCAAGGCCGGGCGTTGACCGATTTTCTGGTGATCGAACCCTACGCGCCGACGCGCGAGGCGCTGGTCGCACGCGGCCTGCCCTGCCAGGAAAGCGTCAGTGCCGACATCGGCGACGCCGCCCTGTGTGTGCTGGCCACCAAACCGCAAGTGCTGCGCGAAGCCTGCGGCCAGGTCCGGCAGCATCTGCCGGCCGAGGCCACCGTGGTCAGCATCGCGGCGGGCGTCGAACTGGCTGCGTTGTCGGAATGGCTGGGCGGGCACGCGCGCATCGTTCGCGCCATGCCCAACACGCCGGCCAAGGTGGGCCTGGGCATGACCGGCCTCTTCGCCACGCCGGCTTGCGAGCAGGCCCAGCGCGATCAGGTCGACGCGCTGTTCGCGGCGGTCGGCGAACGCATCTGGACCGAATCCGAAGCCATGATCGACGCCGTCACTGCGGTGACGGGCAGCGGCCCCGGTTACGTGTTCCATTTCATGGCGGCGCTGGAAAAGGGCGCCGTCGAATTGGGCTTTGCGCCCGCCGACGCGCGCCGGCTGGCTGTCGCCGCCTTCCGCGGCGCGGCGGAACTGGCCGCCAGCGAAGACGTGCCGTTGACCGAATTGCAGGAGCGCGTCACTTCCAAGGGCGGCACCACCTACGCCGCCCTGTCGCACATGCAGCAGGCGGGCGTGGCCCAGGCCATCACCGAGGCTGTGCACAAGGCGCAGCAGCGCGCCCGCGAGTTGTCCGCGGGATAAAGGCCCCGGCGCGGCAAAGGGCCGTCAGCGATGACGGCCCAGCCGCCACAGCAAGACGGCTGCAATCAAGATGGCCGCGACATTGAACTGCATGGCCGACGCGAACGCCTGCGCATGGCGCTCTGCTGCGCTGGCGTCCGCGTAAGCCTCCAGCGCACCGCCATACAGCATGCCCGCCGCCGACACGCCCAGCGCGGCGCCCACCTGCTGCAAGGTCGACACCACGCCCGCCGCCATGCCGGCCTGGCGGTCGTCGACCAGTCCCATCGCCAGGTTGACCAGCGGCGTGTTGACCGCGCCTTGCGCAGCGCCCAACCACACCAGCGCAGGCAGCAGCGTCCACGGCGACAGGCTGGCGCCGGCGATGCCGGTCTGCATCATCAGCGCCGCCGTCGCCCCGCCGTACAACAGCGCGGCCAGCGCGATCGCGTGCGTGCCGTACCGGGCGACCAGTCTTGGCGCGATCATCGATCCCGCCACGAATCCGACGCTGGCCGGCGCGAAGATCATGCCGGCCGTCAACGCATCCAGGCCAAAGCCCGTCTGCACCAGCAAGGCGTAGCAAAGAAACATGGCGCTGGCGGTGGAGAACACCAGCATCACGACGAGGCACCCCGCCGCAAAGCGTGGTTGCGCCAGCAAGTCCATGTCCACCAGCGGCACGCCGCCGCGCGCGGCGACCCGGCGCTGCAGCCGCACGAAGGCTGCCAGCGCAACCACCGATGCCCCGCCGCAGGCGAGCGTCCAGGCGGGCCATTGCTGGGCGGGGCCTTCGATCAACGCCAGCAGCAGCAACGCCAACCCCAGGCCCACGAGCGCGGCGCCGGGCCAGTCCATCGCCGCGCCCGAGGGCTCGGCGGATTCGGGGATGTGGCGGGCGAGCCAGCAGGCCAGCAGCCCCAGTGGCAGATTGATCAGAAAGATGGCACGCCACGCCAACCCGAACAGGTCCGCATGGACGATCCAACCGCCGAGCACCTGCCCGGCGATGGCGGCCAGGCCCAGCGTCATGCCCAGCAGCCCGAACGCCCGGCGCCGCGCATGCCCCTCGAAGCTGACGCGGATCAGCGCATACACCTGCGGAAACAGCAGGGCCGCGGCGGCGCCCTGCAGGATGCGCGCGGCGATCAGCGTGTCCGGCGTGGGCGCCAGGCCGCACAGCGCGGACGCCACCGCAAAGCCCGCCATGCCCAGCATGAACAGCCGGCGCCTGCCATGGCGGTCGCCCAACCGGCTGCCCGCGATCAGCAGCACGCCATACGCCAGTTCATAGGCGGCGATGATGAAGTTGATCTGCGCGAAGCTGGCCGACAGCGTGGCCTGAATGCTGGGGATGGCCACGTTCACGACGAACAGGTCGAAGATCGTGATGAAGCCGCCGGATAGCAGCACCGCGAGGCCGAGCTTGCCGAGTCGCGGCGAAGCGGGGTCGGCAGGGGCGGCCGACGGCGTGGCGGGAAGGGTAGTGGTCGACATGAAAGCGTCCAAAAAAGTCAGGATCGGCGCTATTCTGGGCGGACCTTTAGCCTTATACAATTTAGCTGTTTATGCTATTACTCAGTGCAACCCCGTCATGACCGAACGCGCCATTTCACGCCGTCTGGACCGCACCCGCGCCGACCTGTCCGAATTCCTGCGCCTGCGCCGGGAACGGCTCACTCCCGCTGACCTGGGGCTTCCGCCCGGCCGCCGCCGCCGCACGCCAGGGTTGCGCCGCGAGGAAGTGGCTGCGCTGGCCGGCGTCGGACTGGCCTGGTACACGTGGTTTGAACAGGGGCGCAACATCAGCGTGTCGGCCACCTTTCTCGAAAACCTGGCGCGCGTGCTGCGGCTGGACGACGCCGAGCGCCGCCACCTGTATCTGCTGGCGCACCAGCGCCCGCCGGCCGAGACCGGCCGCACGTGGTGCACCGTGCCCGCGCAGGTTCGCCGCTTGATGGATGACCTGCATGCGCGGCCCGCCTACATCCTGAACCTGCGTTGGGACGTCGTCGTGTGGAACGCCGCCGCGGACAAGGTGTTCAATTTTTCCGGGCAGGCGCCGGGCCGGCGCAACCTCCTCTGGATGCTGTTCGTGGCCCCCGCGATGCGTGAACGCTTTGTGGACTGGACGGCGCAAGCGCCCCGCATGCTGTCCTCGTTCCGGCGCGATTTCGCCAGCGCGACCGGCGTGTCCGATATCGCTGAACTGGTTGATGAATTGGAACGTGTGTCGCCCGAATTCCAGTCGTGGTGGCGCGAACACGACGTGCATGGCACGTGCATGGGACTGCGCACGCTGCATGTGGATGCGTTGGGCGATATCGCGTTCGAGCATGCCACCTTGAGTGTCGATGAAAGCCGGCACTTGCGATTGGTGGTCTATGCGCCCGCGCCGGATGAACCCCGTGCCGCAGACTTCGCGCGATGGGTCCAGGCGGGTCCAGCTGTGCCGCTAGCGCCCTCGGAGTAGGATTTTTCGGGGGCGCCAGCACAAAACATTGGCAGGGGATTTGACGCGACGGACAACGCGGGTATATCGTACGAGCTATCGTAAGACATATCGTAAGAGCTATCTATGCGCCAAACGGCTTTCCGCGAACACCCGCACCATGATCGTCCCCACCATGGCCACCACCACCCCAGTCACCGCCACCCGCGTCACGCCAGCGCAGGTGGCGACTGGTTTTCCGGTTCCCCCGACGGCCGCGGCGATGCGGACGGGTTCGGGGGCGACGGACGCGGCTTCACTCGCAGCCGCAAAGTATCCAGCGACGACCTGCAATTGATGCTGCTCGGACTGCTGGAACAGAACCCCAGCCACGGCTACGAACTCATCAAGGCATTGGGCGCGCTCAGCAACGGTTTCTATACGCCCAGCCCCGGCATGGTCTACCCCGCGCTGACGTATCTGGAAGAGCTGGGCTACGCCACCGTCGAGCAAGAGGGCGCCAAGAAGCGCTATCACCTGGCGGAACCGGGCAAGGCGCATCTGGACGCCAACCGCGACCGCCTGACGCTGATGTTCAACAAGCTCAAGCATGTCGCGCGCAAGATGGACTACATGCGCCAAGCCTGGAGCGGCCAGCCGCGTACCACCGGCCCGGAGGGCGAGGACGCCCGCACCGGCTGGCTGCCGGAGTTCGTGGAGGCGCGCCAGGCGCTCAAGCGCGCGCTTCTGGAGCGTACCGACGCCTCGCCTGCAGAACAACGACGCATCGCGGCCATCCTGGCGCGTGCGACCGACGAGATCACCGGCAAATCCGGCGCGTGATCCCGTCCCACCCTACTGGAGTTTCCATGACTCAAAGCGACCTGACCGTGGCGCGTGTGCGCCACACCCTCAAGATGCGCACGCTGACCGTGGCGCGCGTCGAACGCATTGCCGGCCTGCTGGCGCGCGTCACCTTCACCGGCGAAGACCTGCAGGATTTCGTGTCCGCTTCATTTGATGACCACGTGAAGATCTTCTTTCCCGCCGATCCCTCGCAGCCACCCGTGCTGCCCACGGCCGGGCCCGACGGCATCAAGTTTCCTGACGGCGTGGCGCGGCCCGCGGCGCGCGACTACACGCCGCGCCGCTTCGATACGGCGCGCCAGGAACTGGAAATCGAATTCGTGCTGCACGGCGATGGCCCTGCGTCGACATGGGCCGAACAAGCCGCGCCTGGCCAGCAACTGGGCATCGGCGGCCCGCGCGGTTCGTTCGTGGTGCCGACGGCGTTCGACTGGCATGTGCTGATCGGCGACGAGACCGCATTGCCCGCCATCGCACGGCGGCTGGAAGAACTGCCGGCCGCTGCGCAGGCGCTGGTGCTGATCGAAGTGCCGGGGGCGACCAACGAAATCCCGCTGCAAACGGCCGCGAAAGTATCGGTGCGCTGGCTGCATCGCAACGGAACGGCGCCCGGCTACAGCACGCTGCTGCTGGAAGCGGCGCGCGAACTGGCGCTGCCGCCAGGCGAGGGCTATGTGTGGGTGGCGGCGGAATCGGCCACGGCAAAAGCCGTGCGCGAAATCATGGTGGCGCAGCACGGCATCGACAAGAGCCGCATTCGCGCGGCCAGCTACTGGAAGCGCGGCGCGGTCGCCGTGCATGAATCGCACGACGATTGAGCGTCAGGACTTGCGGGCGGTCCGCGCCAGCGCCAGCAGATTCGCCGCCCGTCCACCCGCCGTGTCGCGCAAAGCCAACCCCAGCACCGCGCGCGGCCATTCCAGCGCGAACGGCCGATACACCACGCCATCCGGCCGCAGGTGACGCAGCGACGCCGGCACGATGGCCACGCCCATGCCCGCCGCCACCAGATTCACCGCCGACGACAACTGCGGCGCTTGTTGCCCGATGCGTGGACTCAGCCCGTGCTGCCGGCACGCCGCCATGATGTCCGCGCTGAGTCCATAGCCCGATTTGCGCGAATACAGAATGAAGGTCTCGTGCTGCAGGTCGGCGGGGGCGAGGCGCTTGCGGCGCGCCAGCGCATGACCCAGCGGCAGCGCCACCACCAGCGGCTCCTCTACCATCTGCGTGAACGCCAACCCGCCATCCAGCGCGAAAGGCGGACGCACGAACGCGGCGTCGATCGTACCGTCGCGCAACTGCGCCACCAGCGTTTCACTATCCCCCTGAGACAGCGTCATCTCGACCTCCGGATAGCGCTCGCGATATTGCCGGATCAGCTCGGTCACCACGCCATTGAAGGACGCTGATTCGGTAAACCCCAATGTCAGTTCACCGACCTCGCCGCGCGCCGCGCGCTGGGCCGTGCGCACTGCGGCGTCCGCGCGTTGCAGGATGTCCTGGGCGCACGCCAGGAATGCGCGTCCCGCGTCGTTCAGCGCCACGCCGCGGCCCATGCGGTCAAACAGCGGTGTGCCGACTTCCTGTTCAAGCTGGCGGATCTGCTGGCTGAGCGGCGGCTGCGCCATGTTCAGCAGTTCGGCCGCGCGCGTGAAATGCTGGGCTTCGGCAGTGACGACGAAATAGCGCAGATGGCGCAGTTCCATTTTGATATCCAAAAAGTACTGATGAACAATTTTCAATATATTGGACATTCTAATGGCGCGCGCCGATCATGCAGGCATCAGATCCCCGGAATGAAGGAACGCCCATCATGAATGCCAATCCATCCCCCGGCGCGCGACTGCGCCAACACCTTGCCGACAGCATCGTGGTGGCGCCCGGCGCATACGACGGCCTATCGGCCCGCCTGGTCGCCGCGGCCGGGTTTTCAGCGGTGTACGCCAGCGGCGGGGCCATTGCGCGCGCCGCCGGCTATCCGGACATCGGACTGCTCAGCTTTACCGAAGTCATGGACCGCGTGGAAAAGATCGTCGAGGCCAGCGGCCTGCCGGTGATCGCGGATGCGGACACCGGATTCGGCGGATCGGCCAATGTTGAGCGCACGGTGCGCACGATGGAACGCGCGGGCGTGGCGGCGTTCCATATCGAAGACCAGTCCTTTCCCAAGCGCTGCGGCCATCTGGACGACAAGAGCCTGGTGGACGCTGCCGAGATGGCCCGCAAGGTCCACATCGCGCGCCAGACGCTTGCCGACGCGGACACGCTGGTCATCGCGCGCACGGACGCCATTGCGGTCGAAGGCTTTGACGCCGCCATCGCGCGCGCCGAGCTGTACCTGAAGGCCGGCGCCGACATGATCTTTGTCGAGGCGCCCGAGACGCTGGCGCAGATCCGCGCCATTGCTGAGCGGTTGCCGGGCCTGAAACTCATCAACATGTTCTACGGCGGCAAGACGCCGCTGGTGCCGCTGCCGGATCTGGCCGCGATGGGCTATCGCCTGGCGATCATCCCGTCGGACCTGCAGCGCGCGGCGATCCACGCGATGCAGGCCACGCTCCAGGCCATCCGGCAGACGGGCGACAGCAGCGCGCTGGCGGATCGCCTGACCAGCTTCGCCGAGCGCGAAGAGATCGTGCAGACCCGCCGCTATCTGGCGCTGGACGCTCAGTAGGCGCGAGACGCCGCCGTGCGGTTGCAGCCGTGCGGCATGCGCAGCGGCCACAGCCGTTGGCCGGCCGCACCGTACAGCGTGCGGATGCCGCATTGCATCTTCACCTGCGCCAGCATCTGGCCGGCGGGGTCGATGATGCGCGAATCGTCTTCCGTGGACACCACCGCGCGTTGGCCCGTAAAGCCCGACAAGGCCCGGAACTCGGCTGGAATGGCGAACTGGCCCTGGCCGTTCACGTAGCCATAGCTGCGGTCTTCGCTGGCGGGCGCCAGGCCTTCGCGCATCGGACCCAGCGCGTCGAAAGCCGGTCCCGTCAGCGCACCCTTGGCATCCACCCAACGCGCCCCGCCGCCGGACAGCTGCGTCACGGCGCGTCCCTCCGAAAACGCGGACGCAAAGCCTTCGACCGTCACCCGGGTCTTGCCCGAAAGGTCGGTGTAGTCCGTCATGGTGCCGCGGTCCGCCGAGTAATGGCGGATCAGCAGGTCGGAACGCGACGGCCAGCTCCATTCGCCCTTGGGCAGGGTCGCGAGGATCTTGCCGCTGGCGTCCATCACGTGCGTGCCCGCCGCGTCCGCCGCCAGCGCGCGCGCCGGCGCGCCCTGGAACGCGGTGCCGATACGGGACGACGGCGCGATCTGCCAAGCGCCCTTGGCGTTCAGGTAACCCTGACGGTCGGCGCGGCGGATCTCCATCCAGTCACCCAGACGGACATAGTCGGCGTCCTTCATGTCCAGCGCATCCTCGCCGTCCGGCGAGATGATCCAGCGGCGCTCGCTATTGCCCGCGCTGACCGAGCCGTCTCCAAAATCACCCACCTGCAAGCCGCGCATGAATGCGGTCAGCGCCTTGCCCTTGGTGTTGAAGACCGCGGCGGGACGTTCGTATTCGTTCTCTTGCTTGCCCGGCTGCGTCACGCGCCACAGCGTGTCGTTCACGCGTTCCGCGCCTTGATGGCTGGCCGGCAGGATCCACCGCCCTTGCAGGTCGATGACGCCGACGCGCCCCGTGCCCAGCGAAGCGACGGCCTGGCCGTTCTGGAACTCGCCGATGCTGCGGAACGCCGGCGCGGCCAGCTCCTTGCCGGCGACGAAGTCGTACAGGCCCCACGGCGCGCCGTCGGCCGCCGTCTTCAAATAGCGCACCACGCCCGGGGCGACGACCTGCGTATCGAAGTTCTCGGGCAGTTCGAACGTCTTGCCGGCACGGTCGATCATGCGTACCACGCCGTCGCCATACACCTGCGCGTAGCCCTGGCGGAACATACCGATGTGCTGCTGCGCGGGCAGGTCCAGCGGCTTGCCGCGTGCATCCAGCAGCACCATGCCGTCGGCCGTCTCGGCTGCATAGCGCAACTGGTCCGCCGTGAGATCGGCGCCTTCGCCGGCGTCGTCCAGCGGCGTCACGGCGGTCCACGACGGATCGGTGACCGTGCTGCCGTCGGCCAGCAGCAGTCCCACCTGGACATCATCGCAGTGGCAGTGGCTTTGACCCAGCAGGCCCAGCGGCGCGCCAGGCACGCCGGCCGGCAGTGACTGAAGCTGCTGGTTCTGAAGCGCCTTCACTATCTCGGGCTTGAGGAGCGCCTTGCCGTTCTTGTCCAGCACGTTGAGCAGCGCGCCTTGCGCGTCGGACAGCCACAGATTGCCTTCGCGCGTTTCCATGCGACGGGCGTCTGCCAGCCACGCGGGCGCCGCGTCGCCGTGCACCCACGCGGCCGTAGGCGTCAGTACGCCCGCGGTGCGGCTGGCGCCGTCCACGAACAACACATAGCCTTCGCGTTCGTCGCCGGCCGACAGGCCCTTGCCCAGCGTCAGGGGCTGCGGGCGCCCCGGCACCAGCGCCACGAGGTTTTCTCCGGACGGGTACACGATGGTGTCGGCAAAGCGTTGGGATGCGTGGCCTTCCGCGTCCGTCAGCGTCGCAATCACCGCGCCGTCGCGGTCCAGCACCGCAAACCCCGCCCGGCGCGGCAGCGCTGCGCTGTAGAAAGCCTTGCCCACAGGGTTCATGCTTTCGTATTGCTGGTCCGCGCCGATCAGTTTGCCGTCCGCCGTCACCAGCACGGAACCATCCGGGCCATAGCCGGTGGCCAGGTTGCCGCTGTCCTGCGCGTAAATGTCGTCCAGCACCGGTTCCACGACCCAGTTCCAGTCCTTGTCCACCACGCCGTACTTGGACTCGCCATTGGTGGCGATGTACAGGCCCTTGTCGCCCAGCGGCCGCGTGATCACGACGCCGGTTCCGCCGTAGCGCCGCTCACCCTTGGCCGAGCGGTATTCCTCCTTGTACTGGACCGTGGCGCGCGCGGGCACGCCGTCGTACAGGCGCACCGCGCGCACCACGTCCTCGAACGGTTCGCCCGCAGGATTGCCCTGGCGATCGATCAGCAGCGGCTTGCCGTCCAGCGTCACAACTGCCAGTCCGATCTCGACAAAGTCCTGCACCGCGTCAAAGCGGGGCGGAACGGCCATGCGGCCATTGCGGTCGATGTATCCCCACTTGCCTTGCCAACGCACCGCAGCTAGCCCGTGGCGGAAGTC
Source organism: Achromobacter sp. GQ309 (assembly GCF_059759315.1). NCBI lineage: Bacteria > Pseudomonadati > Pseudomonadota > Betaproteobacteria > Burkholderiales > Alcaligenaceae > Achromobacter > Achromobacter sp. GQ309. Next base: position 385,828 of record NZ_JCAXDP010000006.1, on the reverse strand, counting down.
GCCAACCGCCTCGAAGATCGGCTCGATCGCGACGCGGCCGTTGTGGTCCAGAAAACCCCAGGCGTGGCGGCGCAGCGAGTTGTCGCGCGGTACGCGGTCGATGTTTTCGATGGCGGACGGCAGCAGCACCGCGGCGCGGCCGTCGTGCAGGTCCCGGATGCAGCCGTTGCCGAAGGGGTTGCGCGAGGAAATGTCGTCGGCTGCCGGATAGGCCTGGTACTCCGCATCGCTCATGCAATACAGGTGCATCGACGGTATATAGCCGTTCTGCGCCTGGGCGGACAGGGATACGCCCAGCGCGGCCAGGGCGCAGGCAAGGCGGGTGGTTCGTAGCACGCGTGACGTCATGATCATTCTGCGTTGGCGTTGGCGGTCTCGGCGACGGGCGGTTTGACGCCGGTGGCCTCGGGGCAGGTGAGCTTCTGGGGCGGCCAGCTCTGCTGGTCCTTCGCATCCACGATCACCATCGTGTCGCACAGCACGCCGAACAGCGCGGTCGTGTTGCCCTTGGTGTCGATGTACTCGATCAGCCGATTTCGGCGGACCAGCGCGCGGCCTTCGTGGAAGTTGTCGGCCCACGTGAACGCCGGCGCAATCGCATAGCGTCCGGTCAGGTCGACGTACCCGAACAGCTTGCCGGTGCGTTCCAGGCGGCGGGCCCGCGCCAAGCCGTCCTTCAAGGGGCCAAGCTGATTGAAGTGCGCGCCCACGACGCGCTTGCCGTTTGCGTCGATGAAGCCGTACTTGTTGTCGCCATCGCTGTAAGGCACGACGCCTTCGCTGGCTTTGTCATAGTCGACGGCGTGGCGGCCCGGCAGGCGCGCGATCTCGCGTCCTTGCAGGTCCACCAGGATGCTGGACGAGCCCTCGTCGTCGTTGAATACGACGCGCTGCATCGAGGCCAGGGGCATGCCATCGCCCCATTTTTCCAGCATCGTCTTGCCGGTCTGGTCTATCACGCGGTAGCCCGCGCCGCTGTTGGCGCGCGCCAGGCCTTCGGGCTGGGTGAAGAAAGGATTGAATTCTCCATAGCGCGCCGGCACCTTCATGTTGCCGCGCGCGTCGATGGCGCCTTCGCGCTCGTCGAACTTGATGTAAAGCCAGTCGCCGTACTGCTGCTTGTCTTCGGGACGACCGTCGGACACACGAATCGCGCCGCCTTGCGCGTCGAACAACACGGCGCTCGCGTCGGCCAGTTCGCCCAGAAAGCGACCATCCTTCAGCTTCTGCGGCTTGCCTACCACCGGCTCGCTTGCCTTGCCGGTGCGCAGGTTGATGACGCGATAGGCGCGTTCGGTGTAGCCGCCGCGCTTGCGCGTGTCTTCGGGCGCTTCGGCCAGCATCATGCCGTTGCCCAGGTATTCCAGGTCGTAGGCGCCGTTGTAGCGGGCAGGCACCACCCACTGACCCTCGCGGTTGACCACGCCCCAGCGATTCTTGTCCCGCACCTTGGCCCAGTCGTCCTCGAACTCCTGGACTTCATCGAAGGCGGGCTTGAGCACGGGCGCACCCTTGCGCACGTTCCACAGGCCCATGCGGCGCTGGCGGTTTTCGTTCACCGCGCGGTATTGCAGCAGTTCGCCGTCGAGACGCGATGCGTCTTCCAGCACGTTCGCGGGAACCGCCACCGTCTGGCCGCGGGTATCGATGAGCAGCGCATCGCCGCGCAGCATGTCCTTCGTGCGGGCCCAGGTGTAGGGGCCTTTGAAGGGGCGCATTTCGCTGTACTGGGGCTCGATGGCCCACGTGCCGTCCGCGCCGATCGCGCCGACTGCGCCGGCCCGATCGGCCTTTGAACGCGCCACGATCGGCAGCGTGACGTCGTAGGTGTCGATGTTTGCCCAGTCAGGGTTCGTGACGATATCGCCCGCCGCCGTCAGGATGCCGAGCGGCTGGTCATATTCGCTGGGTCGCAGGAGGGCCAGCGGCGCAGCGGCATCGGCGGCGGATTTGCGCGCATAGTGGAACTCGCTGATGTCGTAGCCGCGCAGCTTGGCGACGGTGGTTTCGTCAAGGATGCCCAGGCCGTCGGGGTTGTAGATTTGATGCAGCGTCTCGTCGTCCGCGACGGCGTTGACGCTGCTTTGCACGGCGTCGGCGGCTGCGGTGGCGGTGTCGCTGGCGGCGTCCATTGCCGCGTCCATGGCAGCGTCTGCGGTCGCTTCTGACGGCGTTGCGGGGGTTGGGGCTGCGTCCGCGTAGGTCGCCTCCTGCGCGGCGTCCGCGGCGTCAGCTGCGACCGGCGGATCCTGGATCGCGGCTGCGGTCTCCGCTTGCGACGCGGCCTGCACGGCTGCACCCACCGCAGCCGCCGCGGCCTCGTCTTCCGCGCTCATGTCGTCACGGGTGGCGTCCATGCCGGCGCCGGTAGCGCCTGCCGAAGAGACAAGCACGCCATACACCCACGCGCGTCCCTGATGAATCTTGACGTCGCCGTTGCGCAGGGCGAGCAGCTGCACGCTGCCTGCGGGATCGATCAGCAGCGTCATGCCGGGTTCGGCGGCAAAGCCCCAGCCGTCGCGGCGCTGCACGCCCAGATAGTCGCTCTTGAACGCGTGCAGGGTTTCAAGCTTGCTGTCCAACAGCACCGAACCGCCCTTGGCGTGCCGCGCCAGCCAGACGCCCGGCGCCAGCAATTCGACGCGTTCGTAGCGCTGTTCAGACAGCGGTTCGCCGCGTGCATCCACGAACTCCCAAGCGCGTTCGCGGTTCACAGCCAGCACGTCGCCATCGCGCAGCGGCGGGGCGAGCGAGCGCAGCACCTGCGGACTGATTGCCCATGCGCCGCTTTGGTCCAGCAATCCCCACCAGCCGCCGTAGCGCGAGTCGCGCGATTGCGCCGGCAGATAGTCGCCCGTCGGTTCGGCCAGCGCCATCACGCCGTCGGGCAGCGTGGCCGGTTTGCCGGTTGCGGTGTTGAAAAGGCGCGGCGGGGTAGGGACCTCCATCGCCGCGAGCTTTTGGCCGGGCTGGAACCCGCCAGTGCGCGTGCCCAGCGGAAAGGTCTTCACGACCTTGCCCTGGCGGTCGATCAGCACGTCCCGGCCGTCTTCCTCGGCCAGCGCCGTGCCTTCGGCATTGAAGCCGGTGGCTTCCGAAAAGCGCGGCTCGATGACCCAGCGTCCACGCTTGTCGATGTAACCCCAGCGTTCATCCTGACTGACGGCGGCCAGCCCATTCTGGAAGGATCGGGCGTCCGAATACGCAGGCGTAATCGACATCACGCCCTGCTTGTCGATGTAGCCCCACGCCGCCGATTCGCCATCGGCGGTGCCCACGAGCACCGCCGCCAGGCCTTCCTGGTAAGGCTGGTGGCACATGGTCCCCGCGCCTTCGCCATAGCTGCTGTAGGAGCACTGCTGCGTCCAGTCAGGCCGCGCCTGCGCGTCGCCAGGCGCCAGCAGCGTTATCCCGGCCAGCGCCACGACCAGCGCCAAGGGCTTGAAGAAGGGCGCCGCCGTCATGGCTTGCAGGCGCGGCGCAAGACCGCGGAAATGAAAGAGCCAGACCGGGCGTGCCACATGATTCGATGCCTGCCGAATGATTGGGAAGGCAGCACTGTAACCAGGGGTACCCGGGGACGGATCGGCAGATGTAACTATTGCGGACGAAGCGTTAACACCTCTGGCCCTTTGATCTGAAATGTGGCTAATTTCGGCTAATGGTTCGCAAGTCAGGCATATTTAGATGTCACTTGCTGTGAAGAGACATTTTCCCTCCGAGCGCCGTCGTTTCAGGTCCGGAGGGATTGACTCTCGCCAGCACACATTCCCCCCGCGCATGCAGCGGACAAAAATTAATCGGTTGAATCGCCCGCGCGCCAGTTCTGTAATACATCCACTGCCCGCCCGGACGGGGGCGACGTTCCCTGCGAGAGGTTCGCCATGTCCACCCCCCAAAAACCGTCATTGGACGCATCCCAGCTTTGGCTGCTGGTCCTCGCCGGCGGCGTCGTCATGGGCCTTGCCCTGGGCGTGCGCCATGTGCAGGGCCTGTTTCTCCTGCCCGTCACGATGGACCGGGGCTGGAGCCGCGAGACCTTCGCCATTGCCCTGGCCGTGCAGAACCTGACGTGGGGCATCGTGCAGCCCTTCACCGGCATGATTGCCGACCGCTATGGCTCGGCCAAGGTGATTGCCGGCGGGTTGGTGTTCTACGCGCTGGGCCTTGCCGGCATGGCGCATGCCACGACGCCCGCCGCCTTCATGTGGACGGCGGGCGTGTGCATCGGCATCGCGCTGTCCGGCACGGCATTCGCAGCCATCTACGGCGCGCTCAGCCGTCTGGTGCCGCCGGAACGCCGAAGCTGGGCGTTGGGCGTGGCGGGAGCGGTTGGCGGCCTGGGACAGTTCACGATGGTGCCGGCGGCGCAATGGCTGATCGGCGGCTGGGGCTGGGTCGCGGCGTTGCTGGTGTTCGCGATGGTGCTGATGATCTTGCTGCCGCTGGCGTTTCCGCTGCGCGAGCCCGCGAACCGCGTGCGCGATGCGGCCGCGCCCGACGCGAACCTGTCGCTGTCTGACGCCATCCGCGAGGCCTTCACGCGCCCCGGTTTCTGGCTGCTGAATCTGGGATTTCTGGCGTGCGGTTTCCAGCTGGCGTTCATCGGCACGCACCTGCCCGCCTACCTGATGGACAAGGGCCTGCGCGCGTCGGACGCGGTGGCGGCGCTGGCCATTATTGCGCTCACCAACGTCATGGGCACGTATGTCTGCGGCATCCTTGGCGCGCACCATCGGCGCAAGTATCTGCTCGCGGGCATCTACTTGGTGCGGACCGCGGCGATTGCACTCTTCGTGCTCGTGCCGCTATCCACGTGGTCGGTCTATGCGTTCGCGGCCGTGATGGGGTTTGTGTGGCTGGGCACGGTGCCGCTCACCAATGGGCTCATCTCGCAGGTGTTCGGCGTGCGCTACATCACGACGCTCTTTGGCTTCGTGTTCTTTGGCCATCAGGTCGGCTCGTTCCTTGGCGTGTGGCTGGGCGGCGTGGTGTTCGAGGCCACGCGTTCCTACGACCTGATCTGGCTGGGGGCGATGGCGCTGGGCGTGCTGTCGGCCGCCTTGCACTGGCCGATCGACGACCGCGAGATCCAGCGCGCACGGCCAGCGGGCGCGGCGGGATAATTAGCGGGGACGCGGCTACGCCAGCCGGTGCTGCGTGCCCGCGCCCATGGTGATGTGCAGCATGCGGCAAGGCTCCATGACCTTGACCGTATGCCATGCCCCTTTGGGGATGACGTAGCCGTCGCCGGCCAGCATCTTCACCACCTGAATGCCGGTGGGCCATTCCAGGTGCAGCTCGGCCGCGCCAGCCATCAGGCGCACGATCTCGTCGGCGCCGGGGTGCATCTCCCATTGCGGCCAGTCCGCGGTGAACTCGTATTCGGACACCAGCCAGCCGCGCCCGTATTGCTCGAGGTCTACCGGGGATTGGGACCAGAACTCGTCGCCGCCCGTTACGGTGGCGGCGGCGCCGGAGGCGTCCAGGTACACATAGTGCGACGTCAGGTCGATAGCCATGTTGCGGGTCCTCGGGTGTGGGGATCAGGGCAGTGTATGTCAGCGCGCATCCTGTCACATCGTTGCGTTTATCATGTCTGCCATCGGCAACAGGGAGAGCATGCGATGAGCAAGGGATTCGAAGGGGTGCGTCCCGCGTCCGAATCGTCCATCGAGATCGGGTTCTTCCACGACGGCCGGCATTGTGTCGAGCGTATCCGGGTCAAGCCCACCGCCGCCAACCTCAAGCGCGCTGCCGACCGGCGCGTTGCCGTCCTGGAGGCCATTGCGCGCGGGGACTTCGACTACGACGCCGAATTCCCCAAACGCGGCGCTAAGCCATCACAGGGTCCCGCATGACGAGCAACACGCAGCTTGAAATCCACGATCTGTCGCCTGATGCCTTCAACGCCTACGGGTGGATGCTGGGCAAGCCTATGCCGGACGGCAACGGCGTTCCGTTGTACACGCATCCGGCCACCGACTTCTGGCACGAACACCAGTTCAACACCGGCGCGGGCGGCGATGCCGAACTGCTGTGGGTCAATTACCGCAGCCAATCGCTTGAGGTCGCCAGCCTTGAAAAGCATCTGCTGACGCAACAGGCGATCGTTCCGCTGACCGGCAGCATCATCCAGATCGTGGCGCGCAGCGCCGCCGACGGCACGCCGGACCTGTCCACGCTGGCGGCCTTTCATGTGGCGCAGGGGCAGGGCGTGTGCATGCGGCCTGGCTGCTGGCACGCCACCCGTGTGGCGGGCGACGAGGTGACCTGCATGATGCTGACGCGGCGCTCCACGACGGTTGATCTGATCCAGCACCTGACCACGGACGCCAACGCCACCGAAAGCGCCATCACCGCCATTCCCGCGCGTCAGCTGGAAGTGCCTCAGGATCTGCTGCAAAGCGCCTGAGAAAGGGTCATTCCGCTTCGCTGCATTCGTAGCCCAGGCGCGCGAACAGGGGCCACTTGTTGCGGTAGCTGTCCGTCCAGCACATGCCGAAGAAGGCGGCAAACGGTGCATCGATCCGTTGCGCGGCTATCCGCGCTGCCGCGTCGGCATCCCGAGGGCAGAAGGGCTGGCCCGGCGTCGGGTACAGCGCGCCGTCCCAGACCGGCTGCTCGCAATGCTCGCAAAAGTTGGACCATTCGCCGGATCGGGCCGGGCTTTCGCGGTAGAACGGCGCAATCGTGCGCAGGGTCTGCGCCACCTCGGGGGCGAGCGCCCGGGTCGACGAGATCATCGCCGGGCCGGGCATCGCCTGCCATTGCGCCGGCCCGAACAGCCAGTCCCGAAACGCCTGCGGATCCAGGCCGGGGCTGTCGGCATCGTCTTCATCCAGCTCCAGTTCACCCTCGGTGCTTTCATGACCGGGCGGCACGGCCAGCGCCGCCACACGCGTCAGTTTGCTGCAGGCCGCGCAGGGGTGCTCGGCCTGCAGCACGAAGTACGACGACGCGCGAATGTTGAAAGCCTCTCCGTCCGGGCCGGTCATGCTGGGGTCTTGCGCTGCCATGCTGCTGTGTCTTTCCTGTTGCGTCGGCAAGGTGCGCCGATTCTTTGATATGCGGGGGAAATATGCCAGAATCCCCCGGAATTCGAGCCTGGCGCATTACACGCCGCCGTCACCGGGCGCCCGCGCCATCCCGTCATGCCGGAGCCCTGAATGCGCCACCGCCAGATTAGCACCGCATTTCGCCGCGCCACCTGCCGTCCGTTCATCGGTCTCGTTGCCGTCTTCGCATTGGCGGGCGCCATGGCCGGCTGCACCTTCAGGTCACCCGACGCCGCTTCCGGCTCGCAGTGGGTCGGCATCGAAGGCGTCTCCGCGCAACAGGCGCGCACCATCGCCCGCGAATCCTACCTGTACGGCGCGCCCATGGTCGCCAGTTATCAGGCCATGCATGCATACAGCATCGACAAGAACGGCGCGCAATACAAAGGGCCGCTGAACACCATCAACCCGATGGGCACAGCAGCCGCTGCGGCGGCCGGGCTGGATCCCGCCTATCTGTATTCGTACGCGGCCCTGGACTTGCGCGCCGAACCCGTCGTCGTCACCGTGCCTCGCGTGGAAAAGCAGCGCGACGCCTCGTTGCAGGTGATGGACCTGTATATGCACCACATCGGCGACCTGGGTTCGCGTGGCCTGGGCGGCGGCGTGTTCCTGGTGGCGGGTCCTTCCTGGAAGGGCAAGACCCCCGCGGGCATCACCAAGGTGATTCGCGCCGAGACGGAGCTTGCCACGCTGGTCGCCCGCACACAGCGCTTCAATCCCGCCGACCAGGACAACGCCAAGCGCGTCCAGTCTCGCTTCAAGGTCCAGCCCCTGTCGGCGTTCCGCAACCGTTCCGCGCCTGCGGCGCCCGCCAAGGTCGAATGGATGGCGCCCGTACCGCGCGCGCAGATGTATTCGTCGCTCGAGTTCTACGACGAGCTGGCCTTCCTGCTGCGGTTCGCGCCCGCGCACAAGACCGAGACGATGTTGCGCGAGCGTATGGCCAGCCTGGGGTTGCGGCCTGGCGATGCCTACGACACGGCGTCGTTGAACCCAGCCTTGCGGCGCGCGCTGCAAGAAGGCATGCACGACGGACAGAACGACATCGACAAGAACCGCGCGGCGCAGGGCGCCAACACCGATGCACTGTTCGGCGGCAGGGAGACACTCAAGAACAACTACCTGACGCGGGCGACGGGCGCGCAGATGGGGCTGTTTGCGTTTGGCGGCATGAGTGCGGCCAAAGCGCCACCCAAAGCGCCACCCAAAGTCCAGCCTTCAACGCGTTAGGCGCGCACCGCATGAAGCGCAACTTCAACATCCACGACCTGCGGATTTTCTATGCCGTGGTCATGACCGGCTCGACGCGGCAGGCGGCGTTGGCCATGCACCTGACGCAGCCGGCGATCAGCCACGCGATCTCGCGCCTGGAAAGCGCGACTGGCGTCCAGCTGTTCGACAGATCGCACAAGACCCTGCGTCCCACGGAGGCGGGGCAGTATCTCTACAGCGAGGCCAAGTTCGTGCTGGACGAACTGGTGCGTATCGACGAGGCCCTGCACAGCATCGAACAATTCGGCGGGCGCGGCTTGCGCATCGCTTCGTCGCCCGCGTTGGCGCTGGGTTACGCGCCCGACGCCGTGCGCCGCTATCTGGACATCAACGGTACGCGGCCGTTCTCCATCGACGTGGAATCGTCGATGCAGGTCATCAGTGCGGTGGAAACGATGCGCGCCGACTTCGGCCTTGGCGCCGTGGGCCGCGACAGCACGCGGCTGACCTTCACCCCGTTTCTGCGTGCGGACGTCATGGCCATCGCGCATCGGGAACACCCGCTGGCCGGACGCGAGACCATTTCGGTGCTGGATATTCCGCCGGACACCTACGTCAAGCCGTTGTGGTCCGACTACGTGGTGGCGCAGGGCGACATCGCCGACTCGCTGCTGCTGCGGTCCGGCATGCAGGCGCACATGTCGCTGCTGCCGGGCACGGTGCGCGCGGTCAAGGGCATCAGCCTGGTGAACGCGCTGTCCGCGTCCGATATCGTCGCGTCGTTTCCAGATCTGGTGGCGGTGCCGCTCGCCTCGCGCCAGTGGTTCGACTTCCTGCTCATCACGCGCGCCGAGTCGCGCAACAACGAGCTGACCGGGCGGCTGCTGGATGCGCTGAGGTCCACGGCGCAGGCGCGGCGGCAGGGCGTTTATGCGGAGACGATCGCGCTGCTGTAGCGGCGATCGCCACGCCGTCATTGCGCCGGCGGCTGCCACGGCAGCGATTGCAGGTCGCCGTCGATGCTGATTGCCTGGCCGCTGACCATGGCGCCGAACGGACTGGCCAGAAACAGCGCCATGTTGGCGATGTCCGCCGCGCGCACGAACTGCCGCAGGCTGACGCCCGACAGCTCCAGTCGGGTCTGTTCCTCCACCGACAAGCCCATGTTCTTCGCCCGGGCCGCAATCACGCGTTCGATGCGTGGTCCGGCGACCAGTCCCGGCAGCAGCGCATTGACGCGGATGTTCAGTGGACCCAGTTCCATCGCCAGCGAGCGGGTCAGCCCCACCACGCCCCATTTGGTGGCGGCATACGGCGTGCGCATGGGCAGGCCCATCCGGCCCGCCACCGAACTGATGTTGATGATGCTGCCACCGCCCGCCTCGCGCAGCGCCGGCAGCGCATGCCGCACCGTGTGGAATTGCGAGGCCAGATTGATGTCCAGCGTCGCGTCCAGCTCCGCTTCCGTGATGTCGGCGATGCCCGCCGTCGGCCCCGCGATGCCGGCGTTGTTCACGAGCAAGTCAAGCCCGCCCAGATGCGACAGCGCGGTCTGCATGTAGCGGTCGATCTCGTCTCGGCTGCCCACATCTGCGCGCGCCCAGGGATGGCGGCACGCGGCCAGGGCTTGTTCATCCACGTCGCACAGATGCACGCGCGCGCCGCGCTCCGCAAAGGCGTCGGCCAGCGCGGCGCCGATGCCGGACGCGCCGGCCGTGACGATGACGCGCTTTCCGGACAGGTCGACGGGCAGGGCGGTGATCGCGGCGGGAGTATGCATAGGGGTTTCCGGTCGATTCATGGTCAGGGCTTCATCAAGCGGCAGGTCGATTCCGCAGGCGACGTATACACCTGGTCGCCCGGCACCCGAGCCACCAGCTTGTAGTAATCCCACGGCGCCTTCGATTCCGCCGGCGTCTTCACCTGCATCAGGAACATGTCGTGCACCATCAGCCCGTCCGCGCGAATCTTGCCGTCCTTGACGAAGAAGTCGTTCACCGGATTGGCCTTCAGCCACTTCATGATGGTGTCGCCGTCGGTGCTCTTGGTGGCTTCCACCGCCTTCAGATAGGTCGTTGCCGCGGAATAGTCGCCGGCCTGCAGCATGGAAGGCTTTTTCTTCATCACGGACTCGAAACGCGACGCCCATTTACGCGATGCGTCGTCCTGATCCCAGTACCACGCCGTGGTCAGGTACATGTTCTGCGCTGCTTGCAGGCCCAGCGCATGCACGTCGGTGATCAGCACCAGCAGGCCGGCAATCTTCATCTTGGGCGTCAGGCCGAACTCGTTGGCCGCCTTGACCGCATTGCTGGTGTCGCTGGCGGAATTGGCCAGGCCCAGCACCTGCGCGCCCGAGGCCTGCGCCTGCAGAATGAACGACGAGAAATCGGCTGTGTTCAACGGGTGCCGCACCCGGCCCTTGGCGTTGCCGCCGTCGTCCTGCACCACCTTCGATGCGTCCCGCTCCAGCGCATGACCAAACGCGTGGTCCACCGTCAGGAAAAACCAGTCCTTGTTGCCTTCCTTCATCATCGCGCGCGCCGTGCCGCGCGCCAGCGACACCGTGTCGTACACGTAATGCACGGTATAGGGCGTGCACTGCGAATTTGTCAGCTCGGACGCGCCCGCGCTCACCACGAAGAACGGCGTTTTCTTTTCCTCGGCCACCTTCGCCATCGCCAGCGCCGCCGCAGAGTTTGCGCCGGCGATCAGCATGTTCACGCCGCGCTGATCCAGCCATTCCCGGGCGCGTGACGACGCGATATCCGCCCGGTTCTGATGGTCTGCGACCAGCACCTCCACCTTCTTGCCCGCCACGGTGCCGCCCAAGTCGGCGATCGCCATCTTGATCGCCTCGGCCCCGCCCGGTCCATCGGCGTCGGCTGACAGCCCCGACATATCGGTGATGAATCCGATCCGGATGACCCCGTCATCGGCCTGGGCCGCGCCCGCCATGCCCAACAGCGCGGCCAATGCCGTCGCACGCAACGTTTTCTTCATGTCTCGTCTCCCCACTGGGTGGATGTGTGTTTTCAGAACGCGACGTTGCCGCGTCCCTTCAGTTGCAGGGTCTCGCGTGCGTCGTCGGGTGTGGCGACCTGCAAGGACAGGTTTTCCAGAATCCGCCGGATGCGGCGTACCTGGTCCGCGTTGGACTGCGCCAATTCGCCGGGGCCGTCCCACAACGAATCTTCCAGGCCCACGCGGACGTTCCCGCCCATCGTGGCCGCCATCGTCGCCAGCGGCGTCTGCTTGCGCCCCGCGGCCAGCACCGACCAGATGTAGTCGTCGCCAAACAACCGGTCCGCCGTGCGCTTCATCATCATGACGTCTTCTGGGTGCGTGCCGATGCCGCCGCGGATGCCGAACACAGACTGGATCAGGAACGGCGGCTTGAGCAGCTTGCGGTCCACGAAATGCGCGGCCGTGTACAGGTGGCCGATGTCGTAGCACTCGATCTCGAAGCGCGTGCCGTTGTCACTGCAGGACGTGAGGATGTGCTCGATGTCCTTGAACGTGTTGCGGAAGATCAGGTCGTTGCTGCCCTCCAGATAGGGCCGTTCCCAGGCGTGTTTGAACTCCTTGAAGCGCTCCAGTAGTTCGTACATCCCGAAGTTCATCGACCCCATGTTCAGCGACGCGACTTCGGGCTTGAACTGCAGGGCCGGCGCCATGCGCTCGGCAATGGGCAACACTGGCGAGCCCCCCGTCGTGATGTTGACCACGACGTCCGACGCCTCCTTGATGCGCGGCAGAAACTGCGCATACAGCGCCGGATCCTGCGTAGGCTGGCCGGTGTCCGGCTGACGCGCGTGCAGATGCACGATGGCCGCGCCCGCCTCGGCGGCATCCAGCGCAGACTGCGCGATCTGATCGGGCGTGACGGGCAGATAGGGCGACATCGACGGCGTATGGACCGAACCGGTGATGGCGCAGGTGATGATGACCTTCCTGGACTTTTTCATGGGCCTCTGGCGCCGTGTGATTGCGCTGTGGATTCTTGTGGCCCCGGCTGTCTCCTCCGGGTGTAGGCCATTCTGTCGCAGGCCTTCGGGTCCTGTCACCTGAACAGAAATTATCAATTGATAGGGAATCCGGTGCTGCGGTGCAGCGTGGGGTGGCGCTTGCGCCAGGCGAAAAAAAACCGCCGCCAGGATTGCTCCTGGCGGCGGCTTTCTGAGCCAGTTGGCGGCGAGGACTTAGTCCTGGCGGCTGGTCACTTCAACCAGGTGGTAGCCGAACTGGGTCTTAACCGGGCCTTGCACTTCGCCGACCGGGGCGCTGAACACGACGGTGTCGAATTCCTTGACCATCTGGCCCGGGCCGAAGGTGCCCAGGTTGCCACCGTCGCGGCTCGACGGGCAGCTCGAGTTTTCCTTGGCGAGCTGGGCGAAGTCAGCGCCATTCTCGATGGCGGTCTTGAGTTCGTTGGCCTTCGCTTCGGTGGAAACGAGGATGTGACGGGCGGAGGCTTGTGCCATGTGGGAACTCCTTGCAGACTGATTTGGGGAGGGGAGAGTAACGCATTCGCGTGAACTCGCTACGTTGGCAATGATAAACGGGGATTGATCCGGCCCCGGATCAGGCTTGGTATGCGCATGTGACCAGCATCCGCACTTCCCCTAATACCTGCCCATATCCTTATACGATTATCGTATTTTCAACGCGCCCCTCCCGGGACGCGTCCACAGCCGAGGCAACGCGGGCTGGCAATGAGATGCACGTTTTCGGACGAGACTTCCTATGCCTGATTCAGCTTCCCGAGTACTGTTGAAAAGAGAGTCGGTCCCGCCGTTCTCGTCAGAGCCCAATCTGACGGACCGCGTCACCGAGATGCTGCTGGACGAGATTACCAGCGGCGATTACCAAGTCGGCGAGGTCCTGCCCCCAGAGCAGACCATCGCCACCCGGCTTGGCGTTTCGCGCACCGTGCTGCGCGAAGCGGTTTCCCGCCTGAAGGGCGACGGCATTGTGCAAAGCAAGCAGGGCCGCGGGCTGACCGTCATGCAGACGGCGCGGCCTTCGGTGCTGCGGATGCAGGCGGCGGACATTGGCGACGCGGATCAGGTGCTGCGCATCGTGGAATTGCGCCGGGGCTTCGAGATCGAAGCGGCGCCGCTGGCGGCGGCTCGGCGGGACGAGGACGATCTGGCCGCGATGCGGCTGGCGCTGCGCAAGATGGCCGATGCGATCGCGTCGGGCGACGTGGCGGTTGGCGTGGATGCAGACATGGAGTTCCACCGCTGCGTGGCGCGCGCCACGCGCAATGAACACTATCTGAATTTCTTCGATTTCCTGGCGGTCCTGCTCAAGAAGAACCTGCGCGTGTCGCGCTCGCGATCGGCCAAGATCGCGGGCCGCGGGGCGCAGGCGCAGAAGGAGCATGAAGCGCTGTTTGCCGCCATCGAGAAGGGCGACGTGGAGCTTGCGCGGCAGTACGCGCGCACGCACGTCGACAACACGGAAGCACGTCTGCGTACAGCGGCGACCACGGCTGAGAAGCCGTAGGCGCCCAATAAGGGCATCCTCCAAGGGGAAGTGGTGATGGGTCAGAAGACGATCGATGAGTTGGTGCGCGCCGAGGAAGGACTGGTCAGCCGGTCCATCTTCGTGGACGAGGAGATCTTTCAGCAGGAGCTGAAGCAGATCTTCTCGCGCGCGTGGCTGTTTGTGGGGCACGAAAGCCTGGTGCCCAAGCCGGACGATTACTTCGTCTCGCGCATGGGCACGGAGTCCGTGATCCTGACGCGCGACCGGCAGGGACAGATCCAGGTCATGCTCAATAGCTGTGCGCATCGCGGCATGAAGCTGTGCCGCTATGACCACGGCAACAACCGGACCTTCACCTGTCCGTACCATGGCTGGAGCTTTTCCACCGACGGCAAACTGGTGGAACGGCCCGGCGAGCTGGTCGGGGTGCCCGGCCACGCGACGCACTACAAGGGCGAGCTCGACAAGAAGCAGTGGGGCCTGAAGACGGTGGCGCAGGTGGTGAACTACAAGGGCGCCATCTGGGCAACGTGGGATCCGAACGCGCCGCCGTTCCTGGACTACATCGGCAACATGCGGCTGTACCTGAACGCGGCGCTGGACCATCGCAACGGTAGTCCTGGCGGCTCGGAGGTGATCGGCGGCGTGCAGAAGTGGCGCGTGAAATGCAATTGGAAGTTCGCGCCCGAGAACTTCATTGGCGATCTGTACCACGACATCAGCCACCGCTCGGTGGACATCGTGGGCATCGGGCCGGGCGGCGGAAAAGGGCGGCGCGATGCATCAGCCACGCGGTCGGCGATCTGTTTTCCGGAACTGGGCCACGGCCTGCTGGGCCGCTTGCCGTTCTACGAAGAAGGCCCCTACGCGCCGCAGTACGGCCGCTACCCGGAGGTGGAAGCCTACTACCGCGAAATCCATGAGCAGCGCGAACGCACGCTGGGTTCGGCGATGCGGGTGCAGACCAGCGTGGGCACCATCTTCCCGAATATGTCGTTCCACGGACGCCAGCCACGCACGCTGGCAGTGTTTCATCCGATCAGCTCGACCGAGATGGAAATGTGGCGCATGTACCTGGTGGACAAGGATGCGCCGGAGGCGGTCAAGGAGGCGGCTCGCCATTATTTCCTGCGCTATTCCGGACCGGGCGGCATGACGGAATCGGACGACATGGAGAACTGGACGGGCGCCACCGAGGCCAGCATGGGTGCGATGTCGCGCGAACTCTTCTTCAACTACCAGATGGGCGTGGGCCACCGGCAGGACGTGCCCGAGATTCCCGGCTGTGCGGTCAACGGCGAATACACCGAGGAAAACGCCCGGATCTACTACCGGCGCTGGGCGCAGTTCATGAACGGCCTTTCCTGGGACCAACTGATGGCGGGCGCGGTGCGCCTTGAGGAGGCGGCATGAACGCACCCATCGAGAGCGCGCCGACCGTGGCGCAGGACGACAGCGTGGACGACATGCTGCTTTGGTGGGAAGCGCACCGTTTCCTGCACTACGAGGCCGATCTGCTGGACCACCGCGAGTTCGACAAGTGGCTCACCCTCCTGGACGAGGCCATCACGTATCGCATGCCGCTCACGCGCAACGTTCGTCGCGACGCGATGGCGCAGGAATACTCCGGCAGGCAGGATGCCGCCTGGTTCGACGAAGGCATCGACACGCTGCGCCAGCGCGTGGCGCAGATCAAGACGGGCATTCACTGGGCTGAAGAACCGGCCTCGCGCGTGTCCCATCTGGTGACCAACATCCGCGTGCTCGACGTAACGCCAGACGACGACGGCGGCGATCTGGTGCGGGTGCGGTCGCGCTTCCTGATCTACCAGAACCGCCTGCAGTCCGAAGTGAATCTGTTCGTCGGCAAGCGCGAGGACGTGCTGCGCAGGCGCGATGGACGCTTCACGATTCTGTCGCGCGAGATCCATCTGGACCAGAACGTTCTCTTATCGAAGGCGCTGACCATCTTCTTCTAGCGCGCCATTGCCGGAGCCGGCCCGTCTGCCGGCATTCGATGGTTTTCCTTCCACTCGGGGCCTGACCGCCGACAGGACGCGCTCGCCCATACCTGGAGTTGCAGCATGCAAAGACGTACTGTACTGAAGGCCATTGCCGGCGCGGCCGCGATGACGGCGACGGGAATTTCGTGGGGCGCCGACGCGGCGTATCCCAGTAAGCCGATCCGCCTGATCGTGCCGTATCCGCCGGGCGGCGTCACGGATGTGGCGGGTCGCCTGGCCGGCGAGATCCTCACCCGCAAGTTCGGCCAGCCGGTGGTGGTGGAAAACCGGCCGGGCGCGAACGGCATGATCGGGAGCCAGCAGGTGGCTTCGGCGCCGGCGGACGGCTACACGCTGCTGCTCAACGGCCTGGGCGGCATGGTGCTGCCGATGGCCACGGTGACCGGACTGCCGCTGGACACGGCACGCGCCTTCACGCCGATTGCGCAGATGGCCGAATTCATCAACGTGCTGATCGTGCGGGCGGATTCGCCGATCCGCAGCGTCGACGACCTGATCGCCACGGCGCGCAAGCGCAGCAAGGACGGACTGAACTATGGGTCCAACGGGATCGGCTCGTCGGTGCATCTGACCACCGCGTTCTTCGCGCAGCACACGGGCACCAACCTGCTGCACGTGCCGTACAAGGGCAGCGGCGAGATGCTGGTGGATGTGGTGAACGGCAATCTGGACTTCAGCTTCAGCAACCTGCCGCCGGTGATGGGCCTGATCCGCAAGGGATCGATTCGCCCGATTGCGGTGACCAGCAGCTATCGCAGCAAGCAGTTGCCGGATGTGCCGACGATGGCCGAGCAGGGCGTGGCGGACTTCGACGTGACGAGCTGGCTGGGCGTGTACGGCCCCGCCGGCATGCCGCCTGACATCGTGCAGAAGCTCAGCGCGGCTTTGCAGGAAGGCATGGCGCAACCGCAGTCGGTGGAAACCTTGACCGCCGCGGGCTTTGAGCCCAAGCCGCGAGGGGCCGACGCCTTTGCGGAGCTGAACCGGGCTGAGCTGGCCCGCTGGAAGCAGGTGGCCACCAAAGCCAGCATTTCCCTGAAATTCGGAGCCTGAGCATGATGGAAACCTCATCAGCCCCGCAGCGCGTCCACACGGCCATCATCGGCGCGGGGCATGCGGGTGTCGAATGCGCGTGGGCCTTGCGCGCCGCGGGCGTTGAAGGCGATATCGCGCTGTTCGGCGCGGAAACGCATGCTCCCTATGAACGGCCGCCGTTGTCCAAGGCCCTGCTGACCGGCTCGACCAGCGCCGAGCGCATCGCGTTGCGCGCGGGCGCAGCCTACGAGAAGTCGCGTGTGATCGTGGTGGCGGGCGATCCGGTGGCCGCCATCGACACGGCGGCGCACACGTTGCGCACGGCGTCGGGTCACATAGTGGCCTATGAACACTGCGTGCTTGCCACCGGCGCCAGCGCGCGTGGCATTGCGGAGGTGGCGGGCGAACAGGTGTTTTCCGTGCGCGGCCTGGACGACGCGCACCGGCTGCGCGAGGCGCTGCGGCCGGGCATCCGGCTGCTCGTCGTGGGCGCGGGTTATCTGGGGCTGGAGGCGGCCTGCTCGGCGCGCAAGCTGGGCGCCGAGGTGCTGGTGTTGGAGCAAGGCGGCAACGTGATGGCGGGCAAGGTGTCCGAATCCACTGCCACGCGCATCGGCGACCTGCACCGCGAAGCCGGCATCGAGATCCGCCACGGCGCGGCGGTGCGGCGCTGGGAACGCACGGCGACGGGTTGGCGCGCCCATCTGGCCAGCGGAGAGCTCATCGACGCTGAACTTGTGCTGGTGTCCATCGGCGCGGTTGCCGAGACGGCGCTTGCCGAAGCCGCAGGCCTGATCTGCCTGGACGGCGTGGTCGTGGATGAATGTTGCCGGACCTCGGCGCCCGGCGTCTACGCCATTGGCGATTGCGCAAGCGCCTTTCGCGGAGAGCTGCAGCGTTATGCCCGCATCGAAAGCGTGCAGAACGCGCTGGCGCAGGCGCGCACGGCGGCGGCAACCATTGCCGGCAAGGCCCCGCCAGCGGCGCGTCCGCCCACCTTCTGGTCCGAACAGCAGGGCCGCCGTCTGCAGATGGCCGGCCTCGTCGACCCGGCGGCGCCTTGCCGTGACGTCCTGCTGCCCACCGCCAAGGGCTGGCTGGTCGAGCGATACCAGCACGGCCGACTGGCCGCGATCGAAGCGGTCGACAGCCCCGTGGAATTCATCAAGGGCGTGCCACGCATCGGCGCGCCCGAAGCGGTTGCGGCCGCTGTGTAAACGAACCCCTGGAGACAACATGCCCGTTGCGATATTTGAATTGCCCGATGGCGCCGAACAGGTGTTGGACGTGCCCGACGACTGGTCGCTGATGGAAGCCGCGCGGCGCGATGGCCTGGAAGGCATCGTCGCCGAATGCGGTGGCGGCGCCATCTGCGGCACCTGCCACGTGCAGGTGGACGCGGGTTGGCACGCGCGGCTGGAGCCGCCCGGCATGGCCGAGGAGGCGCTGCTGGAAGTCGTGCCCGAGCGCTGTCCCACCAGCCGCCTGTCCTGTCAGGTCATCATGACGCCCGAGCTGGACGGCATCCGCGTGCGCGTACCTTCGTCGCAGCTTGAACTGTAGCCGCGGCGCCTGACTCGCAAGACGCGAACCCAAGGAGCAACCGCATGGCCGACAACAAATCCATCAACCTCGTCGATCTGCAACCCGGCGTGCGCGTGCGCATGGCGGGTGGCGCGTTGGCCGAGATCGTCGAGAACCCGCAAGACGGCTTCTGGCTGATCGTCCGTTACCTGGACCATCCCGCCGAGCCCGCGCTGGTCGACGCCGGAGAGCAACAGGTGTTTGCCACCGACGTCGAAGCAATCGAACCCTGACCCCACTGGAGCCCCCAATGAATCAAAAGCCCAAAGTCATCGTCTCCGCACCCGTGCCGCCCGACCTGCGCGAGCGCCTCGCTGAGCGCTGCGACATCGTCGAAGTGCCCACCGGACAGAATCCGGCCGAGGTGCTGGGCGCGGACGAGCGTGCGCAGATCGAAGGCATGGTGTGCACCGTGCGCACCAAGGTCGATCAAGCGCTGCTGGATGCATTGCCCGCGCTGAAGGTCAGCTCGAACTTCGCAGTTGGGTTCGACAACGTCGACCTAGCGGCCGCCACGCGGCGCAAGGTGCTGATCTGCAATACGCCGGGCGTGCTGGATGGCGCGGTGGCTGATGTGACCATCGGCCTGATGCTGTGCCTGTCGCGCAACCTGGTGGCGGGCGATGCCTTCGTGCGCAGCGGCGCGTGGACCAAGGGCGCCTTTCCGCTGACGCGCGACATCCGTGGCAAGACGCTGGGCCTCTTGGGCATGGGCCGCATCGGCCGTGTCGTGGCGCGCGCGGCGCAGGCCTTCGATATGAAGGTGGTCTATCACAACCGCCGCGAGGACCCGCAGGCCGAAGGCCTGGCCACCTATGTGGACCGCGATGAACTTTTCAAGACGTCGGACGTGCTGAGCGTGCATATCCCGCTGTCGGCGGAAACGCGCCATTCCATCGGCAAGCGCGAATTGGAACTGATGAAACCCACGGCGTATCTGATCAACACCGCGCGTGGCCCCGTGATCGACGAGGCCGCGCTGATCGAAGCGCTGCGCGCCGGCACCATCGCGGGCGCGGGGCTGGACGTGATGGAGCAGGAACCGCTGCCGGCCGACAGCCCGCTGTGCGCCTTGCCGAACGTGGTGCTGCAGGCCCACGTAGGCAGCGCCACGCACGAAACGCGGCGCGCGATGATCGATCTGGCAGTGGCCAATCTGATGGATGCGCTGGGAGGCCAGAAGCCGCAGGCCATGGTCAATGCCGAGGTGTGGCAGGCGCGCGTCTGACGGCACTGCGCCGATAGACGCGGCCCCGCCAAGATGGGGCTGACGGGCGGGACCCGCGCATGCAGCCGGTCCCGCCTTTTCCTATTTCCCGCCGTAATCCACCACGATTCCCGCCTGCTGCGCGACCTCGCTCCAACGCTTGAACTCCGCCTTGGAGAACGCCTGGAACTGCGCGGCGTCGCGCAACTTGGGTTCAAACCCGGCGTTGATGATGCGGTTCTGGTATTCCGGCGCGGCCAGCCCGGTGACGATGGTGTTGGACAGCTGGGCGATGATCGCCGGGTCCACCTGCGCGGGCGCATACATGCCCAGCCAGCTCGTTACGTCGAAGTCCTTCATGCCCTGTTCCTGCATCGTCGGCACATTGGGCAACTGCCGCGCGCGGTAGGCGCTGGTCACCGCCAATGCCTTCAGGCGCTTGCCGTCCACCATCGGCAGCGTGGGCGGCAGGTTCATGAAACAGAGGTCCAGGTCGCCATTGGCCGTGCCCACCAGCGCCTCGCTGGCACCCTTGTACGGCACATGATCGAACTTCAGGCCCGTGCGCATGGCAAAGAGCTCGGCCGTCATCTGCGACGAGCTGCCGACGCCGTTGCTGCCGTACAGCGGTTTGCGCTTCGTGGCGCGCAGGTATTCGATCAGCTCCGGCACCGTATTGGCCGGATGGTCCACGCGCACGACGAGCGCGTTGACGAACTCGGCCACCTGGGCGATGGGAAGCAGTGCGGCGGGGATGTCGATGGGCAGCCCGCGCAGCGTGGCGGGGGGCAGCACGTTGTGGCCAAGACCCCCGGTGGTGAGGGTGTAGCCGTCAGGCTTGGAGGCGGCGGCGGCCTGCATGCCGATGACGCCACCGGCGCCGGCGCGGTTTTCGATGACCACGCTCTGGCCGTACTTGGCATAGAGCAGGTCGCCGACCAGCCGTCCCGCAAGATCGGTGGCGCTGCCTGGGGTGGATGAGACGATGATCTTGATGACGCGGGACGGATACGCCCCGTTCTGTGCCCAGCTTGCGCCGGTCAGGTGCAGGCCGGCGGCGGCCCCCATCAGCTTCAACGCACTGCGACGTTTCATGACGACTTCCCCTTGGGTTATAGACCTACTGCTTCACGTGCTGCTCCAAAAATGTGATCCGGACTTTGTACGATAAACATATTTCTCGTACGGTACGGGGCACACAAGCGCACGCAAATTGCGGCTAACCCTAGGGGAGTCGTTGCGGGCCTTGCGGCCCGCTTTTTAGCGCACCGGCCAGCCGTACATCAGGCCGCCGTTGCGGTACGAGGCGTTAAGCCCGCGTTCCAGTTTCAGCGGGCTGTTGGGGCCCAGGTTCTTCTCGAAGCTCTCGCCGTAATTGCCGACGGTCTTGATGATGTTGTAGGCCCACTTGTCGTCCACGCCCAAGTTCTTGCCCATGCCCGGCGTCACGCCCAGCAGGCGCTGGATGTTCGGGTTGGTGCTTTTCAGCATCTCGTCCACGTTCTTGGACGTGACGCCGTATTCCTCGGCTTCCAGCATGGCGTTCATGGTCCAGCGGACCAGGTTGAACCACTGCTCGTCGCCTTGGCGGACCATGGGGCCGAGCGGTTCCTTCGAAAAGTTCTCCGGCAGGATGTCGTACTTTTCCGGGTTCTCAAGGTTGCTGCGCGCGGCGGCAAGCTGCGACTTGTCGCCGGTGAACGCGTCGCAACGGCCCACGGCGAAGGCGCGGATGATCTCGTCCAGGCGCTCGACGACGACCGGCTTGAAGTTCACGTTCTGCGAACGGAACCAGTCGGCCAGGTTCAGTTCGGTGGTGGTGCCCGGCTGCACGCAGACGGTGGCGCCTTCCAGTTCCTTGGCGCTTTTCACGCCCAGGGACTTGTTCACCATGATGCCCTGGCTGTCGTAGTAGTTGACGCCCACGCCGATCAGGCCCAGCGTCGTGTCGCGGGTCAGCGTCAGGGTGGTGTTGCGGGTCAGCACGTCGACTTCGCCGGATTGCAGGGCAGTGAAGCGCTGCACGGCGCTGATCGCCTGGATCTTGGCCTTGGACGCGTCGCCGAACAGGGCGATGGCCAGCGCGCGGCACAGGTCCACGTCCAGGCCGATCCAGCCGCCCTTGCTGTCGTTCACGGAAAAGCCCGCGACGCCCGTGGATACGCCGCAGTGGACAAAGCCCTTGCTTTTGACCGCGTCGAAGGTCGCGCCGGCATGGGCGGTCCAGGACGAGATGAACAAGGCGGTTCCTGCCGCAGCCAGTTTGAGTGCTTTCATGGTGTCTCCGCGCAGCGTTGCGCATGTTTATCGCTCAGCCGAAGGCTGAAGTGCGGCGCATAGTACCAGTGGGTCCGGGAGGGAGAATCGGGGAATTCCCCTTAAATCCGCAAGACGGAATTTGATGAGGAATAGAATCGGGCATGCGCGGCTCGTCGCGCCGCGCTTGCCCGCGGCGCCCGGCGGGCCGAATACGCCAGATCGCACCACGCCTGCCTATGAAACGACACGACGATCCCGCAGGGCCGGACGACCGCCCGAGGCGCCCCTTCGCCTTCGTCAAGGACCAGTTGCACGGCACCTGGACCGAGCTGACCCGCGTCAACGCCAGCGACCGCCCGTGGGAAATGCCCCTGGCAGCCGCGCTGTCGTCGGGCCTGCCGCTGATGGTGGGCGCGTATTTCGGGCGCATGGACTACGGGCTGATGTCCAGCCTGGGCGGCATGGTCTTCCTGAGCCTGCCCAATGCCTCGCTGCAGATCCGCATGATGATGCTGCTGGCCGCGTCGTTCGGCATGGTGGCCTGCTATGCGCTGGGCGCGCTGACGCAGTTCTGGCCCACTGCCACGATCGCGGCTCTGACGCTGATCGCGATGGTGGTGAACATGGTGTGCCGTTGCTACCGCCTGGGACCGCCGGGCAGCCTGTTTTTCATCATGGCCACGGCGATTGCCGCCTACACGCCCGGCACCGTCCACGACGTGCCGCTGCGCGTGGGCATGGTGGCGCTGGGCTGCCTGGTTGCGTGCCTGGTGGCCTTTGCGTATTCGCTGCACATGACGCGTGTCGCGCCGCCGCCCGCGCCCATCGAGCTGCCCAAGCCGACCTTCGATTTCGTGGTCTACGACTCGGTGATCATCGGCCTTTTTGTCGGTATCTCTTTGCTCGCGGCCGAACTGCTGCAGCTTCAACGGCCCTATTGGGTGCCGGTGAGCTGCCTGGCGATCATTCAGGGCGCCAGCCTGCGCGCGGCATGGAGCCGGCAGATGCACCGCATCCTGGGCACGGCGGTCGGCCTGTGCGTGGCGTGGGCGCTGCTCAGCCTGCCGCTCAACGTCTGGACGCTGAGCCTGGTGATGATGGCGCTGTCCTTCGGCATCGAGACGCTGGTGGTGCGGCACTACGCCAGCGCGGTTGTGCTGATCACGCCCTTGACCATCTTCCTGGCCGAGGCGCCGCATCTGGGGCAGGGCTATCCCATCGACGTCATCGAGGCACGCTTTGTGGACACGGTGCTCGGCGCCTTCATCGGCGTGCTGGGCGCGGTGCTGCTGCACAACCAGCGCATCCGTCCCGTGCTGTCGCGATGGATGCGGGCGGTGCTGCCCCGCCGGGTGAATTGACGCCGCCGCGCCAACGCGGCAGCATGGGCTTTCCGAAACCCTGGAGGCACTTATGGATTGTTCTGTCGAAGGAAAGGTCGCGTTCGCCGACGGCCAGTCGTATCACTTCGCGACCGTGGACGCGGCGCTCGCATTCGCGGAGTGCGTCAAAAGCACCCAGAATCCGGCGCAGTGCGCCGCCACGCATGGCAGCACCAGTCAGGTCAAGCTTGAAGACGTGGCCGCGCAGGAAGACGCGGAGCGGCGCGAGCAGGATCCGGGGGCGGGTGTGTGAATCGCATGGCGCGGGGAATGACACCGCGCCATCGCTCAGGGATCAGTCCGCCGCCCCGTCAGCCCCTTCGCCCGCCAGATACGCCTGCACCAATGTGATGATCCGTTCCGCGGTAGGCGACAAGCTGCGGCGGGCGCGGTGGATGACGCTGTAGGTCAGCGGGCCTGACGCCGGATAGGGCAGGGGCAACGGCACGAGCGCCCCTTGCGCCAGCTCGGCGGCGATGGCCTCGCGCGTGCAGAACAGCACCACGTCGCTCCCCACGGCCACGTCGCGCAGCGCGCTGACGCTATCGCACTCGAAGGCAATCGGCAGTTCATCCACGCCGGCCACTTGATACAGCTTTGCCAGATACTCGCGCGCGCGTTGCGGCAGGTCGGTGGCAGCCAGCCGATATTGCGCCAACGCGGCACGTAACTTTGGCTTTCGGACCGATTGCAGCGGATGCCCGGCCCGCACGAAAAGGCCGCCGTGCTGCGGTGGCAACGCACGCACGATGAAGTCCGCCGGCGGCGGCAGGCTGTGCGTTACCGCCACGGCAAAGTCCAGCTTGTCCTGCAACAGCTTGTCCAACAGCCGCTGCCAGCTTTCGATTTCTACATGCACGCTCAGGCCCGGGTGATCGCGTGCCAGGCGGACCAGCAGCGGCGACAGAAACCCCGCCGCCGGAAACGCCCCGACCCCGAAGCTGACGCGTCCCGTGTCGTGGCCCCTCATCAATTCGGCCTCGCGCCGAAGGGCGAGAACATCGCCCAGGATGCGGCGCGAACGGTCGAGCACCATTTTTCCCGCCTGTGTCGGCGTCACGCCGATCGACGCGCGATCCACCAGCACCAGGCCCAGCGTCTCTTCAAGGGACTGGATGCTGCGCGTCAGCGCCGACTGCGTCAGATGCAGCCGCTGGGCCGCCCGAGAGAAGTGCCGCTCTTCGGCAAGGACGGAAAAGTGCTGGAGCGAACGTATCGTCAGGCCCATGTATTTTTCTCATCGGAATTGCGCCAAATATGCAATTGATTCGGGTCAGTTGCAAGACTAAAACAGCTTGACCACGGGCCGGCAGCAAATGTTGCCAGCACCCGGGAAAACACCATACAGAGCGATGCGCGGCCCCGCGACACGCCAACCTCGCAGGAGGAGACAACATGAACCGCAAGCCGATATTCCATCTGGCGGGCTGGAGCGCAGCCGCTGCGCTGAGCATGCTGGCCTGTACGGCGGCCGTCGCGGCGCCATCCCCGCAACCCGACGCCTGGCCTGCCTCGGGCAAGCCGATACGCATGGTCGTGCCGTTTCCGGCGGGGTCGGGCTCGGATTCGCTGGCGCGCATGCTGGCGGCCAAGGTGTCGCAGCAGACCGGCGCCTCCGTCATCATCGACAACAAGCCGGGCGCGGGCACGATGATCGGCGCGCAGGACGTGGCGCGCGCCAAGCCGGACGGCTATACGCTGCTGTACACCATCGTCGTCACGCACACGCAGAATCCGCATCTGTACAAAAGGCTGCCGTACGACCCGGTCAAGGACTTCACGCCGGTCCTGCAGGCGGTCAGGTCGGCCACCGTGCTGGTCGCCAACAACAACGCGCCGTTCTCCACAACCGCCGAGCTGATTGCCTACGCCAAGGCAAATCCCGGAAAGCTCAACTACGCCTCGTACAGCGCCGGGTCGACCTCGCACCTGAATGGCGAGATTCTCAAGATGAAAACGGGCACCGACATCGTCCACGTACCCTACAAGGGCACTGCCGACGCCAGCCGCGCGCTGCTGGCGGGCGATGTGCAGGTCTACTTCGACGGCACCGCCACGGCGGTCGAAAACGCCCGCGCCGGCAAGGTCAAGCTGCTGGGCCCGGCGACGGACCGGCGCCTGAGCGTGCTGCCTGAATTGCCGACGCTGGAGGAGCAGGGGATCGAGGGTCTGAACATCGTGGGCTGGCAAGGCATCTTCGGTCCGGGCGACATGCCGCCCGCACTGGCCGAACGCGTGGCCCAGGTGTTTCGGGCCGCGCTGGAAACCCCTGAAATCACCCAGACCATCCTGTCGCAAGGCAATGAGGTCAGCGGCGCCGGGCCGAAGGAATTCTCGGCCATCGTGCAGCGCGACAGCGCGCGGTGGGGCGACGTGATCCGCCGGATCGGGCTGGTATTGGAATAAGGCTGACGGGCCCGCGGGCCCCAGGAGACGACAATGCACGATGTAGTGATACGCGGCGGCACGCTGGTGGACGGTTCAGGCGCCAGCGCCCGGGTGGGCGACCTTGCCATCGACGGCGGCCGGATCGTACAGGCCGGCGGCAAGGCGGGCGCCGCGCGGCGAGAGATCGACGCGGCGGGCGCACTGGTGACGCCGGGCTGGGTCGACATCCACACCCATTACGACGGCCAGGCGACGTGGGACCCGTACCTCAGCCCGTCGACATGGCATGGCGTCACCACCGCCATCATGGGCAACTGCGGCGTGGGCTTTGCGCCGGTCAAGCCCGACCGTCGCGAATGGCTGATCAAGGTGATGGAGGGCGTCGAGGACATTCCGGGCTCGGTGCTGTCGGAAGGCATCGAATGGGACTGGGAAACCTTCCCCGAGTATCTGGATGCGCTGGATCGGCGGCCGAAGGCGCTGGACATCGGGGCGCAGATTCCGCACAGCGCGGTGCGCGCGTACGTGATGGGCGACCGCGCCATTCATCACGACGAGGCCTCGCCCGCCGACCTGCTGGCCATGCGCGAGGTCGTGCGCGCCGCCTTGCAGGCGGGGGCGGTAGGCTTTTCGACGTCGCGGACGTTCCTGCACAAGTACGACGAGCGCAAGTACCCGCCGGGCACGTTCGCCACCGGCGAAGAGATCAGCGCGCTGGGCTCCGTCATGGGCGAAGTCGGCCACGGCGTGTTCCAGATGACGGCCAACCATCCCGCGATGGAGGGCGAGATTCCCTGGCTGGAACAGCTTGCCCGCCACAATCGTCTGCCGGTGCTGTTCAACCTTCAGCAGACCGACGGCGCGCCTGACGTCTGGAAGCAGATCGTACGCACGCTGGACAAGGCGCGGGATGAAGGCGTGCCGCTCATGGCCGGCATCAGCGGCCGGCCGCTGGGCATCCTGTTCTCCTGGCAAAGCTCGTTGCATCCCTTCATTGCCCATCCGACCTATCAGGCGCTGCACGCGCTGCCGCTGCCGGAAAAGCTCGCGCAACTGCGCGATCCGCAGGTCCGCCAGAAAATCATGAGCGAGCAGCGCGGCCTGCTGGACCGCCGGGCCGAGACCTTGTTCAGCAGCTTTCACAAGATCTACCGGCTGGGCCAGGATCCCGACTACGAGCCGCTGCCCGAAGACAGCGTGGCGGCCATGGCGGCGCGCACCGGGCGCCCGCCGTTGGAACTGGTGTATGACCTGATGCTGGAGAACGAGGGCCGGGCGATTCTCTACTATCCGTCCTTCAACTACTCATACGAAAACCTCGATCACCTGCACCAGCTGATGCAGCACGCCAACACGGTGAACAGCCTGTCCGACGGCGGCGCGCATTGCGGCTACATCTGCGACGTCAGCATGCCGACCTTCATGCTCAGCCACTGGACGCGAGACCGCCGCCGAGGTCCGCTCTTGCCGCTTGAACACGTGGTGCGCCGGCAGACCCGCGATACCGCGCTGGTGTATGGCTTGCACGATCGCGGGCTATTGCAGCCGGGATACAAGGCCGACATCAACGTCGTCGACCCGGACGCGCTGAAAGTGCATTGCCCGGAAATGGTGTTCGACCTGCCGGGTGGCGGGCGCAGGCTGGTGCAGCGTGCCGATGGCTACGCGGCCACGTTGGTCAACGGCCTGCCGATCTTCGAGCGCGGCGAGGCAACGGGAGAGCTGCCGGGGAAGTTGTTGCGGGGTGCCGGACCGCAACCGGGATGAACATTGGGGCGTTCCTGTCAGACCCCGGAAGGCGGCGCCTTTTTGGTTCTTCTGCCCAGCACCTTCACCCCCGCTGGCACCGGCTTGTCGTGGATGACGTCCCGGATGTGCTGCAGGAACAGCTCGGAACTTGCCGACAGCGACCGCAAGCGTCGCGTGATCAGACAGACCTCGCGCGACAACCGGGGCGAACTCAGTTCCCGGAACACGAACGGCCCCGGCTCGCTCCCTAGCGTCTGCGGCGGCGCGATGGAGCTGGCCGCAAGCGCCGGCAGGATCGAATATCGCCCGCCGCCACGCAGCACGGCGTGCAGCGACGACGTGCGCGACACCTCATCGTGCTGCTGCTCGAAGAACCCCGGCTTGCCGGCGTGTGCGCGCAGGAACGCGCCGATGCCGGTGTCTTCGGTAAACCCCACGTATTGCGCCGGGTCCAGGTCGGCCCACTTCAAGGGCTTTACGCCTTGCGCGTACGGATACGACGCGGCGCAGATCACGCCGTAGCGGTCCTCGAACAGCGGCGTATAAACCAACTCTTCCAAACCATGATGCGAGGTCGAAATCGCAAAGTCGATGTCGCCGTTGGCGATCATTTTCTCGACGAGCTCCGAGCCGGCGTCGTGCAGTGAAAACGTGATCTTGGGATAGGCCTGGCGAAAGGCCGCGATGGCGTCGCCCAGAAAGTAGTTGGTGACCGATGCCACCACCGCGATCCGCACGTGTCCCTGGCGGCCCTGCGACAACGCCTCCAGGTCGCTCAGCGCGCCGTCGAACTGGCTGAGGATGCGCTCGGCCTCCGCCTTGAAGCGGGCGGCCTCCGGCGTCATCGCCACGCGGCGCGTACTGCGGTCGAACAGTTTGACGCCCACGGCGTCTTCAAACTGCTGGATGGTCGCGGTCAGCGAAGACTGCGTCAGAAAGAGCTGCGACGCCGCCACGGTGAACGAGCCGGTGTTGGCCACCGCCACGAAACTGCGGAAGTGCCGCAGGGTGATGCTGCGCTTGGTCGACATGCTTCGCCACCGCTCTATATATTGGCAAAAACGAATAATAAGTAAAAACCAACAATTTGTAGTTAAGAAAAGCGCGCTCTAGAATTTTCCTCGACTCGGCGTCCCGTGCCGCCGTCATCGCGTGCAAGAGGGAGCAATCCGAAATGAGCAGTGCAGATGTATCGCAGACCGCATCATGGTTTTCGCGCGTGGGCTGCCGCCCATGACCAGACCACAACAACCGCTGCGGATTCTCATGTCCGAACCGACGCTAAGCCGCATCGGCAGCGAGATCGCGCAGGCGTTGGATGGACGCGCGTTCGAACCCGTCATCGCGGCGCGGACGCAGGGCAACGCGCCCGCCGGTGTCGACGTCGCTTTCATCTCGCGCGATGTGACCGGCCTGTCGACCAAGCATCGCGTCCTGGAGCCGCTTGAAGCGTTCTACGTCTCGCTGCGTCAATCGCCGAAGCTGGGCTGGGTGCACGTGCACTCGGCGGGCACGGACCGGCCGATCTTTGGCGAACTGAAATCCCGCGGCGTGCGTGTCACCACCTCGTCCGGCGCCAACGCGCAGGTGGTGGCGCAGACCGCGCTGGCCGGGATTCTGGCGCTGGCGCGCGAGTTTCCGCGCCTGTTCGACGCCCAGCGTGCCCAAACCTGGACGCCGCTGATCGGTGACCGGATGCCGCGCGATCTGCCTGGGCAGACCGCCGTGATCGTGGGATGGGGCCCGATCGGCCGCGCGCTGGGCGGGTATCTGCGGATGCTGGGACTGAACGTCATCGCCGTGCGCAGCGCGGCCGCGCCGCCCGCGGACGGCGTGGAGACCTACGCCTTTGAAGACCTGCCGCACATTGCGGGCCGGGCCGACTGGCTGGTGTTGGCGTGCCCCTTGAGCGACCGCACGCGCGGTCTGGTGAACGCCCGCGTGCTGGCGGCCATGGCGCCGCACGCCCGGCTCATCAACGTCGCGCGGGGCGAAGTCGTTGCCGAAGCCGACCTGATCGAGGCACTGCGCGCCAACGCGCTGGCTGGCGCCTTTCTGGATGTCTTCGAACACGAGCCGCTGGACGCCGCGTCGCCGCTCTGGACGCTGCCAAACGTGATCGCCACGCCGCATTCGGCTGGGCACTCCGACGGCAACGAGGCGCGCGTGGACCGCATCTTTCTTGATTACCTGCGCGACTGGCGGCAATGATTCCGCCCGCGATGCCCGCGACCCTTTCAGGAACCTTCATGATCCAGACCGCCGCGCGCATCCAGCGCGGATTATCTACGCGGCCGCCACGCAATACGGGCAATCGGTCGCGCACGCTTGTCCGTTGGCCGGTTTGCCAAGATCCGGCTTTCCTGGCGCCTGCCCCGCAGGGTCCGTGCCGCCGCCATGAAAGCACTCATGCGCCAGCCACTGGCTCAGCCGCTCGTAGCTTTCCATGTTGCTGCGCCAGTTCGGCGCGCAAAGATAATAGCCAAGCGGGCTTTCAAAGGTGCGGTCGAATATGTCGACCAGCTGCCCCGTGGCCAATTCCTTTTCGATCAGGCAGTGCGGCATCAGCGCCACGCCAAAGCCGGACGACGCGGCCTGGATAATCATTGAAAACAGATTGAAGCCGGGGCCAAAACGGGCGCGGTCATAATCGCCCAGGTACGTCGAAAACCAGTATTCCCAGGACAGCGGAATTTCGATGTGCTGCAGCAGCGTGCACTGCTTGATGTCTTCCAGGCTGCTGATCGGATGCTGATCCAGGTATTCCCGCGAGCACACCAGGCGGGTTTCGCGGCCCGTCAGATACTTGGCGGCGCCGTCGTGCCAGTCGCCATAGCCGTACTGGATGGAGGCATCGAAATCCAGCTCGGTGCTTTTGTAATCCGCGACGCTGTAACGCACGAAATTGATGGAGATGTCCGGATTGACCTCGCGGAACGTCTTCAGACGCGGAAACAGCCATTGCGCCGCAAACGTGGGCGCGGCCGAGACATTCAGGGATTTGGCCGACTGCTGCGTCGCCATGACCTGCGACGTGGCGCTTTCCAGCGTATGCAACGCCGGCCGGATCAGGCTGAGGTAGGTGGCGCCCATGCGCGTGAGCTGCAACCCGTTCGTACCCCGAATGAACAGCGCGTGGCCAAGATAGCTTTCCAGCGTGGCGATATGCCGGCTGATGGCGCTTTGCGTGACGAACAGTTCCTTGCCCGCCTTCGAGAAAGACAGATGCCGTGCGGCCGCGGAAAACGCGTTCAATTCGGACAGGGTGGGGCAGCGGCGTCTCATAGGGGGGTATGAGTAAAGCTCATAAGGCTCTTCAAATTTGTGTCGAACGCATAGGGGGAGACCCGGTATCGGACCCCGGAATTGTACCGGTAGAGTTCGGCATGCCGCGATTTCCCGGCGTTTTGAACTGTTTACGTGGTTGATTTATGAATCCGGTTGTCATCAAGAATTGCAGGATCCTCAATACCCGAACCTTGGCCCTCGAAGCCGTTTCGACCGTGCTGGTCGAGGACGGGGTCATCACCCGCATCGCCGCCGACGCAACGGCGCCGGCGGATGCGCAGGTGGTGGACGCCAAGGGCATGACCTTGATGCCCGGCATGATCGACTGCCACGTGCACGTGGTGGCGTCGTCGTTCAACCTGGGCCGCGTCGCGGCCCTGCCCAACGCGCTGGCGCTGCTGCGCGCGCTGCCCATCATGCAGGGCATGCTTGACCGCGGCTTCACCTCGGTGCGTGACGCCGGCGGCGCAGACTGGGCGCTGGCGCAGGCCGTGCTGGACGGCACCATCGACGGCCCGCGTCTCTTCTGCTCGGGCAAGGCCCTGTCGCAGACCGGCGGCCACGGCGACTTCCGCCAGCGCAACGACGAACTGGATCCGTGCCCATGCTCGGTCAAGATCGGCAACATCGGCCGCGTGGTCGACGGCGTCGACAACTGCCGCCTGGCCGTGCGCGAGGAAATCCTCAAGGGCGCCACGCAGATCAAGGTCATGGCGTCCGGGGGCGTGGCATCGCCCAACGATCCCATCCAGAACCTGGGCTTCTCCGAAGCCGAGCTGATCGCCATTGTGGAAGAGGCCAGCAACGCCAACACCTACGTGATGGCCCACGCCTACACCCCGCGCGCCATCACGCGTGCCGTGCGCTGCGGCGTGCGTACCATCGAGCACGGCAACCTCGTCGACCGCGAGGCCGCCGAGGTCATGAAGGAACACGGCGCCTACATGGTGCCCACGCTGATCACCTACGAAGGTCTGGCCAACGACGGCGAGCGCTACGGCCTGCCGCTGGACTCGGTCAAGAAGATCGCCACCGTGCGCACGCAAGGCCTGACCGCGCTGGAGATCCTGGACGACGTCGGCGTGAAGATGGGCTACGGCAGCGACCTGCTGGGCGAAACCCACTACATGCAATCCGACGAACTGGTGCTGCGCAGCCGCGTGCTGGGCAACGCCAAGGTCATCCAGCAAGCCACGCTGATCGGCGCCGAGATCCTGAACCAGGAAGGCCTGCTGGGCGAAGTGTGCGAAGGCGCCTACGCCGACCTGCTGCTGATCGACGGCAATCCGCTGGACGACATCGAACTGCTGACCAAGCCGGATTCGATCAAGCTCATCATGAACCGCGGCCTGCTGCACAAGAACGCCTGCTGACGTTCGCCCGCTTCGTACCCCTCTTCTTTACTCCGGAATTTCCCCCATCATGTTTTCCGTATCCGACCGCCTGGAGCGGTTGCCCTTCAGCAGCTTTCATTTCCGGCTGCTGATGATCGGCGGCCTCGGCCTGGCCTTTGAAGCTTTGGACGCCGGCATCATCGCGTTCATCATTCCCTCGCTGCGCACGCAGTGGGGTCTGACCACCGGCCAGATCGGCTGGATCGCCAGCAGCACCTATGTCGGCTTCCTGGTCGGGGCGCTGTTCTCCGGCATCCTGGGCGACCGCTACGGCCGCAAGAAGATCATGATGTGGGCGCTGCTGCTGTTCTGCGTCGCCACGTTCTTCAACGCCTTTGCCCGCAACTATCACGAGTTCTACATCCTGCGCATGATTGCCGGCATCGGCATGGGCGCTGAAGGCGCCATCATCGCGCCGTACCTGGCCGAATTCGTCAGCAGCAAGTATCGCGGCCGCTTCACCGGCGCGCTGGCCGGCTTCTTCTCGTTCGGATTCGTGATGTCCGCGTTGCTCGGCTACTTCATCGTGCCGATGAGCGACGACGGCTGGCGCTGGATCATGATCATCGCTTCTGTTCCCGTCGTGTTCCTGTTGTGGTGGCGCAAGTCGCTGTTTGAATCGCCGCGCTGGCTTGAACACACCGGCCAGACCGCGGAAGCCAACCGCATCTGCGAGGCGATTGAAGCCGAAGTCCTGAAGAGCACCGGCCGCCCGCTGCCCACGCCCGTTGCCACGCGCAAGGCCACGGCCACCAGCGCGCCGCAGCAGACCGCGATGGCCAAGCTGGCGCAGCTGTTCTCGAAGGAGTACCTGGGCACGACCGTGCTGGTGTGGGTGTTCTGGATCACGGTGCTGTTCTGCTACTACGCCTTCCTGGTGTGGATCCCCAGCCTGCTGGTCGAGCGCGGCTTCACCATCACCAAGAGCTTCTCGTACACCATCCTGATCTACCTCTCGCAGATCCCCGGCTACTTCTCGGCCGCGTACTTCAACGACAAGATCGGCCGCAAGTACACCATCCTGGCCTATATGCTGCTGTCGTGCCTGTCCGCGCTGGGCCTGGCGCTGGCCAGCGGCGAGCAACAGATCATCATGCTGAGCATGCTGCTGTCCTTCGGCATGAACGGCGTGATCGCCGGCCAGTACACGTACACCGCCGAGATCTATCCCACGTCAATCCGTGCGACCGGCATGGGCGCGGCCTCGGCCTTTGCCCGCATCGGGTCCATCGCATCGCCGACCATCGTCGGCGTCGCGTACCCGGTCCTGGGCTTTGCCGGCGTGTTCGCCATGATGACCGCCATCCTGCTGGTCGGCGGCCTGGGCATCCTGTTCTACGGCAAGAACACGCGTGGCGTCGTGCTTGAGGAGATCAACGCATGACGAAGGCCTCCGCATTCCGGCCGCTGGCCGGGCACGCGCGCGATCTGGCGCTGGCGGCGGACCGGCAGGCGCAGTGGAGCGTGATCTCCAACCTGCTTCACGCCTGCTTTGGCCACAAGCTGTTCACTGCGTTGCTGTACCTGCAGGACCACCGGCTGATGAAGCGTCTGCATACGTCGGACGAATCGATCAGCCCGCTCGGTGGCTTCAAAGCCACCGGCAACGGTCCTTGGTCGCGGCTGGTGCTGGAAGAAGGGCGGCTGTATGTCGCCAGCAATGAAGACGATGTGCGCACCGTGTTCTCCGAGGCGCCGATGCTGATCGAACGCGGGCTGCAGTCGGCCTTCAACATTCCGGTGCGGCATGAGGGGCGTGTGATCGGCTCGCTGAACATGCTGGCCGGGCGCCATGCCTATGACGACATCGATCCGGACCTCGCGGCAGTTGTCGCCGGGCTGTGCGCGCCGGTCTTCATCGAAGAGATGAAGGACGCGGCGTCCGCGGCGGCGAGCGTGGACCGGTCTGCGCTGGATAGCGTGTGATGGTTTGAATTTGAGTATCCGTCCCGGTGCGGGACTGGGTTTGCGGGCTGCTTGCCGGAGCGGCCCGTTTTTTTTGGGATTGCCTCGCGTGGCAATCCCTTTTTTTGTGCATTGTTGCGGGTATTGGTCCGAATTGTTGCGTGGCACTGCATTTTTGCAAGGGGTGGAATCGGTTTTAGAAATCTTTCGATGTGCGGGGTTGCGCAGCGTCAAGAGAATGGTCGCTTTTTTTCGTGGCGGTTCGGCGTTGCTGCACTTGGCTGGCATCTGGCTTTTTGGCATCTCCGAGGCCGCGCACGGGTTACGGAGCTTGCGATGCATTTCCCCCTTTCCCCGGTTGTCGCGGCGATTCTCGCCGCCACGATCCCGGCCTTTCCCTTGATGGCGTTGGCGGGGCCGATGCCGCCGATTCTCATTGATGACCCGGAAGGCAACACGTCGATGGAGGTGTTCCCCGGAGCCAGCATCACCGTCAGCACCGGAGACGCAATCCGCGTCAACAACCAGGGCAACAGCGTCTTCGTAAACGGCATCACTGTCACCGCAGAGGCAGACGCCCGAGGTGCGCATGCCCAAGGCGGTGGCTCGATCACGATCACGGACAGTACGATCCAGACGCAGGCCGGGGCTGCATTGTCCGCGTCCCAGGAAAATAGTTTTGTCCACGCCGACATCTCCCTGCTCTCTTCAGAGGCAACGGCCGTGCTTGCGACCGATGGGGGCCGCATCAATCTGCTTGGCGGAACCGTCTCGGGATCGGGCGGTTTCCAGGGAACCGTCCGGGCTTCCGATGGGGGCGTCATCACGGCAAGCGACCTGGAGATCAAGAGCATTGATCGCAATGGCGTCAACAACTATGGCGTGCGCGTGCAGTTAGGCGGCCGCGTCGAACTGTCCAACGTCATTCTGTCCAGCGTGGATGACATCGGCGCGGCGACGGGGGCGGACCTTTCGGTGCAAGCAGGCACGCTCTTGCTGACCGACAGCCACGTCAAGGCAGGAGGCACAGAAAATGCCTCCGCGGCAACCATGCATATCTCGCAGAATGCCATCGTCACCGTTCAAGGAAGCACTATTGAAGGCCAGGTGTCCGTTATCGACGGTTCCAGCCTGACCATGACGGATACGGTCGTTGCCGGTCCGCATTCGGTGGACTTTGGCGTGCTCTTGTATAACGAGGCGACGCAAACCGGCGCGTCTTCGGCGTCTTTGACGAACGTGACAATCGGCAGCGAAGCCGTCGCGGTCAACGAGGGCGTCACGGTGATGAACAACCATGTGATGACGGGACAGAACCTGGACATCCGTGCGGACTTGTATGCGATCCGAAGCCGCAATGGGGCGGTCCAGATTGAAGGCGGTACCTTACGCGGAAGACGGGCCGGCCTGTATGCGCACTCCACCGATAACACGGCGACAACAACGATCGGCGCGGTGGGAACGCATATCCTGGCCGAAGCCACGAATGCGGTAGGCGTGAATGCCAACCATCGCGGCACGCAAGTAACCTTGGACGGCGTTTCCGTGGACGTATCCGGCAGCGGGGGAACTGCGCTTCGAGCAACCGACGAGGCACGTATCGACGCCGTCAATTCACAGTTGAACGGGCAATCCACAGGCTCGACCGGCGTGCATATGCTTGGAAACATCGGCGCCGGTGAAACGACGGTTTCGCTGAGCGACACGCAAGTCATCATGACGGGTCAGAACGCAAACGGCGTGCAAAGCGTGCGCTACGAGCCGCAGGGCGTCAATTCGCTCGTATTGTCGGACGGCAGCGACCTGCAAACCCACGACGGTGTGGGGTTTCTCGTCAGGGGCGGTGATCACGACATCACCGTTCAGAACGCCACCGTGGTGGCCCGAGCCGGTGGCGACGAAGCCAGCGGCATCCTGCTTAGAACGCAGGCGACGCCCAGCGCGGGGATCGTCCCGGGGCAAGCGTACCAGACGCAAGGCGTCACCCTGAACGCCACAGGCGCGCTCATGACGGGCGACGTGTTGACCGCCGACAGCGGCCGCGTCGACATCGGCCTGGCGAGCGGCAGTGAGTGGACCGGCGCGGTGCGCGCGGGGCAGGGTTCGGTGGACAGCGTCAAGTTAGACGCCAGCAGCGTCTGGAATGTGCGCGGCGATTCGGCCATCAAGACCCTGACCAATGCGGGTGTCGTGCGGTTTGTGTCTCCCGGAGCGCAATCTGGATTCAAGACGCTGACCGTCTCCGACTACATCGGCGGCGGCACCTTGGTCATGAATACCCACCTGGGCGACGATACGTCTCTGACCGACCGGCTCGTCGTGGACGGCGGCGCGGTCACGGGCACGACCGGGCTGCGAGTCTTGAACGCCGGCGGCGCAGGCGCGTTGACCACGCAAGGCATCCGGCTTGTGCAGGCCACCAACGGGGCCACGATTTCAGGCAATGCGTTTTATCTGGACGCGAATTCGACTGGCTATCGGCCCTCAACCATTAGCCTGGCGCTCAATGGCTACGATTATTTCCTGATTCAGGGCGGCACGGGCGGCGTGGCGTCCGATTGGTATCTGACGTCAACGACGCCGCCGGAAGAAGGCGGCGCCACGGACCCGGGCGGTCAGACGCCGCCCGGAAGTGGCGTTGAGACACCTCCTGGCAGCGGCATCGAAACGCCGCCTGGCAGCGGCATTGAAACTCCGCCGGGCAGTGGCGCCGAAACGCCTCCTGGCGGCGGCATTGAAACGCCTCCCGGCAGCGGCATTGAAACGCCGCCCGGCAGCGGCACTGAAACGCCGCCGGGCAGCGGCACTGAAACTCCTCCCGGCAGCGGCACCGAAACGCCGCCAGGCAGTGGCACCGAAACGCCGCCTGGCAGTGGGGGGACGACACCTCCCGGTAGTGGCGGTGGCGTCACCGGTCCTGCCCCGGGCACGCCGCAGAACGTCTCCCCGGAAAGCGGTGTGCACATCGGCAACCAGTTCGCAGCCACCCGCATGTTCGTACATCGCCTGGCGGATCGCAGCGTGGCGCAAACGTCGGCCGGCCAGTCTGCACCCGCCAGTGCGGCATCCCGGCAGTTGTGGGCACGTACCGAGGGCGCGCGCCATACCGGAATGGAACTTCAGCAAGGCCGGGTAAGCATCGATACCGACACCGCCATGCTGCAGATGGGCGCGGACCTGTTGAGCACGCGCCTGGGTCAGCAAGGCGTCCTTAAGGCAGGCGTCATGGCCGGCGCGGGCGATGCACGCACGAACGCCACTTCCCAGCTCATCCACCCCGGTACCGGCATGGCGATGCGCGTTGACGCCCGCGGCAAGGTAACCGGGTATTCGGTGGGCATCTATGCAACGGCATACGCCGACGATGCCACCCGCCTGGGCGCGTACGCCGACTCGTGGTTGCAGTTCGGCCGCTACTCCAACGAAATCAATAGCGAACTGGGCTCGGCCCGTTACCGTTCAAACACCTGGACCGCATCGGTGGAAACCGGCTACGCCTTCAAGCCCTTCGCTGCCGATTCGGCATTGGGTTCGATGGTGGTGGTGCCGCAGGCACAACTGGCCTATACGCGTTACAACGCCCAGGACGCCGTCCTGCCCAGCATGACGCTGAAAAACTCGCCCGCCAGTTCGGTCACTTCGCGCGTGGGTGTCCGGGCGTACCCGCTTGGCAACGACGCTGCCACGTCGCCGGTGCGGCCTTACGTCGAGGCCAATTGGCTGCATAACTCGGGCAGCGCGAAAGCCAACGTGGGCGCCTCGACGTTCCAGGCAACGCCGATGCGCGACGCGGCGGAACTGCGAATCGGCGTGGCAGGCAATGTCCGCGAGTCGTGGCAGGTTGGCGGCGAGCTGTTCGGCCAGGCTGGTAACGGCGGTCAGCGTGGCTACGGCGGCATGCTGAACGTCGGGTATCGCTGGTAACCCTGCACGCTGAAGGGCGGACTGCAATTCCGGCCATTGGTGGCCGCGGCGGTCCGTCCTTCATGGCGATGGGCGAGGCGATTCAAGCCACGCGCTTGTTGAGAATCACCAGCGACACGCCCGCCAGCACGAGCGCGGACGCGGACACCAGCAGAACCGTCAGCGGCTCATCGAGAAACAGTGTCCCGCCCAACGCCGCCAGCACCGGGACACTGAGCTGCACGGTGGCGGCGCGCGTCACGTTCAACTGTTTCAGCGCGGCGTACCAGAGGATATACCCCAGGCCCGACGTCACCGCGCCGGACGCCACGGCATAGGCGGCGCCTGCGGCGTCGAGCCGAACGTGCGACATGACGAACTGCGCAAGCAACAACGCCAGCGCAACCGGCGCGGCGCGGATGAAATTCCCCGCGGTTGCCGCCACCGGATTCCGTGCGCCCCGGCCCAGCAGCGAATAAATGCTCCACGCCACGCCGGACAGGATCATCAGGAATCCGTAGAACACGGGTGGCGCGTCCGTACCGGGCAGCATCAACGCGACAAGCCCGGCAATCGCAAACGCCATGCCAACGCATTGCAGCGGCGCCAATCGTTCGCCAATCGCCAGGCCGTACAGGATCATGCTGATCTGGATCGCCCCAAACAGCAGCAGGGCGCCCGTGCCGGCGGGAATATGCGTGTACGCAAAGGAGAACGCCAGTGCATACGCCAGCAGCGCCAACGCACCCGCCCAGGACCCTTCCAGACGTTCGGACTGCTGGCGCAGTGCCAGCACCAGCCATAGCATCAGCGCACCCGACACAACGCGGATGACGACGAAGGTGGTGGGATCGATCGCCGTCTGTTTGAGCGCGAGGCGGCAAAGCAGGGAATTGCCGGCAAAGGCCAGCATGGCGGAAAGGGTGAGCGCGAAGAGGCGGAGGGTCATGGCGGGGGCCTTTGAATCACCATTGCGATCCGCGGCCTCTGCCGTCTACTGCACGGCCGAAGCGGTCTCGCGGAACCGCTGCACCAGCGGAGAGCCGTCTTCCGAACGATACGCCAGCAGCACCTGGCTTTGGGCGTCTGGCGTATCCAGTTCGCGATAGGCCACGCCGGGAATGCCCGTTTTCATGTAGGTGTCGGGGAGGATGGAAATGCCCATCCCCGCCGCGACCAGACCGATGATGGTTGCACCTTCGCGCGCCTCCTGGCCGACTTGCGGGGCGAAGCCCGCCCGGTTGGCCAGCACGCTCACGTGGTCGAACAGGCCGCAGCCCAGGCCACGCGGGAACAGGATGAAGGATTCGTCCGCCAGGTCCGTCATTGACAGCGGCGTGTCACGGCGCGCCAGCGGATGCGATTGCGGCAGGGCGGCCATCAGCCGGTCGGTCCACAGCGGCAGCGTCGCGATGTTGGGCGGCGGCACGAACAGGATGGATGGCCGCAGAAATCCCACGTCGATGTCTTTGGAAGCCAGCGCCCGCAATTGCTGGCCCGTCGACTGATGGCTCAGGTCCACCCCCACGCCGGGAAAGTCCGTGCGAAAGGCATGCACGATGCGGGGAAAGGCGTCGAACATCGGCACCGACGCCGTGAATGCCACGCGGATCTCGCCGGTTTCTCCCAGCGCCGACTGCCGCACGACCTCGCCGGCGCGTTCCAGGTGGGACAGCGCGCGGCGCGCCTGTTCCAAGAACAGCGCGCCCGCCTGCGTCAGTTCCACGCTGCGGCTCGTGCGGGTCAGGAGCGGCGCCCCGAGTTCTTCTTCCAGCGCCTTGATCTGCAGGCTGAGGGGCGGCTGGCTGACGTGCAGCCGGCGCGCGGCCTGGCTGAAGCTCAGTTCCTCGGCGACGGCGACGAAGTAACGCAGTTGGCGGAAATCCATATTGATTTGGAAAGCAAATAGATGATCGTGAAAAACGGTATTGGACGGTATGAGTGTACGCCGCGCATCATTCGGCCATACCAACACGTATAACGACACAGGAGACAACCATGAAGGCTTTCCAGCCCTCCCGGTCCCGCCGCACGTTTGCCGCCGCCGCAGGCGTGGGCGCACTGATCGCCGCCATGCTGGCGCCGCTGCCGGCTGCCGCGCAGACCAATTTCCCCGACAAGCCGATCCGTATTGTGGTGCCGTACGCCGCTGGCGGCGGCGTGGACATCGTCACCCGCCTCGTCAGCCAGAAAATGGGTGATGCGCTGAAGCAGACGATCATCGTCGAAAACAAACCTGGCGCGGCCACCAATATCGGCATGGACACCGTGGCGCGCGCCCCGGCGGACGGCTATACGCTGCTGACCGCGTCGAATACGCTGGCCGCCAACGGTGCGCTGTTCTCCAAGCTGACCTTCGATCCCGCGCACGACTTCACCCCCGTGGGCGCCATCGGTTATGCGCCGCTGGCCGTGGTGGTGCCGGTCGAGTCGTCGTTCAAGACCTTGAAGGACCTGACGGACTATGGCCGCGCGCATCCCGACAAGCTGACCTACGCGTCGGCCGGCAACGGCAGCTCCGGCCATCTGGCCAGCGAACTGCTCAAGCGCGAGAGCGGCATGAAGGCGCTGCATGTGCCGTACAAGGGCGGTTCGCCCGCGGTCACCGACCTGTTGGGGCAGCGGATTTCCTTCATGTCCATCAATCCGCTGGAAGTCGTCTCGCACGTGAAGGCGGGCAAGCTGCGCGCATTGGCCGTGCTGGACGACGAGCCGGCAAGCATGCTGCCAGAGGTGCCCACGGTGGTGTCGCAAGGCCTGCCGGGCGCGATGGCCACGGTGTGGTGGGGCTTGATCGGCCCCAAGGATTTGCCGCCCGAGGTCACTGCAAAGTTGAATGCCGCGCTGCAATCCGCATTGAAGGACCCCGCCGTAAAGCAGCGCTTCGGCGAAATGGGCGCGGTCGTCACGCCCGGTACGGACAAGCAGTTCGGCCAATTCGTGGCAGCGGAAACCACCAAGTGGACCAAGGTCATCAAGGACGCGGGCATCAAGGCTGATTGACCGCGCTCGCGCTGGTACGGGTCCGCAGGGCGGGTCCGGCCGGCAACCATGCATAGAGGAACTGAAATGGAACGGCAAAAGAACGGGCTGGTGGTCAGCGCGCACTCCGCGGACTTCGTCTGGCGCGCGGGCGGCGCCATCGCCCTGTACGCCAAACGCGGCTGGAAAATGACCGTGGTCTGCCTGTCGTTCGGCGAACGCGGCGAATCCGCCAAGCTGTGGAAGCAGCCGGCCATGACGCTGGAACGCGTCAAGGCCGACCGCCGCGACGAGGCACGTCTGGCGGCCGACATCCTGGGCGCGGACATCCGGTTCATGGACTGCGGCGACTATCCGCTGCGCGTCTCGGACGAGTCGCTTTTTGAACTGGTGGATGTGTACCGCGAACTGCAGCCGGAATTCGTGCTGACGCATTCGCAGAAAGACCCCTACAACTTCGACCATCCGCTCGCCACGCACGTCGCCCAGGAAGCCCGCGTGATCGCGCAGGCGCACGGGCACCATCCCGAGCAGGCCGTGCTGGGCGCGCCGCCCGTATTTCTGTTCGAGCCGCACCAGCCCGAGCAGTGCGAGTGGAAGCCGGAAGTGCTGCTCGATATCTCCGAAGTCTGGGACCAGAAGCGCCGGGCCTTCGAGACCATGGCTGCGCAGGAACACCTGTGGGAGTACTACACCCGCGTCGCCTTGCAGCGCGGCGTGCAGGCATCGCGCAACTCGAACCTGAAGATCAAGTACGCGGAAGGCTACCAGCGCGTGTTCCCGCAAGTCACCGGGGAGCTGGCATGAGCATCGCCGTCAGGAACATCGACCGCGCCGACAGCAGGGTCATCGCACGCCTGGCGTCGGCAGGCGTGGCCACCGCACACGAGGCGCAGCATCGCACCGGCCTGCTGCAACCCTACCTGCGGCCCGTGTACGCAGGCGCATCCATCGCAGGCAGCGCCGTGACGGTGTTGGCGCAGCCGGGCGACAACTGGATGCTGCACGTTGCGATCGAACTCTGCCGGCCGGGCGATATCGTCGTCGTGGCCTGCGCGTCGTCGAGCGAGGACGGCATGTTCGGAGAACTGCTTGCCACCTCGATGCGCGCACGCGGCGTGCATGGGCTGGTCATCGACGCGGGCTGCCGTGATGTCGCGGCGCTGAAGGACATGCAGTTTCCCGTGTGGTCGAAGTGCATCTCTGCCAAGGGCACGGTCAAGGCGACACCCGGGTCGGTGAACGTGCCGGTCGTGTGCGCGGGAGCGCTCGTGCAGCCCGGCGATGTCGTCATCGCCGACGATGACGGCGTGTGCA
The DNA here is from genome assembly GCF_059759315.1 of Achromobacter sp. GQ309. NCBI lineage: Bacteria > Pseudomonadati > Pseudomonadota > Betaproteobacteria > Burkholderiales > Alcaligenaceae > Achromobacter > Achromobacter sp. GQ309. Next base: position 343,645 of record NZ_JCAXDP010000006.1, on the reverse strand, counting down.
TCGTGCCGCGCGAGCGTGCGGCGCAGGTTGCTGACGCCTGCGATGCGCGGCTGATCAACGAGACGGCCAAACGCAAGCGGTTGGCCGCCGGGGAACTGGGGCTGGATATCTACGGCATGCGGGAAAAGCTGGCCGCGGCGGGGCTGGTGTACGTGGACCGCAATCCGGGGGCCTGAAACGCCGGCGCAGAAACTTGGGGCGACCGCCTCAAGCGATGGATGAGGCCATCTGGATGAGTTTTAGGGCCGCCGGCACAGATGCCACGATTGATGCGCCGATGCCACATCAAGATAACCCCCATAGCGATAACGAATAAGAATGCTTATCATGCGCGTTTTACATAAAAGAACGCATGGGGTGGGGCTGTGGGTAAAGCATCGAAAGGCCGTCAAGGCAGGCAGAAGGGCGTCGCCCTGGCAGTGAAGCAGGCATTGGCGGGCAGCGCCGCGCTCTATGCCGCGTCGGTTTCCGCGCAGACGCAGGCCCCGGCTCCCGCCGCGATCACCGTGTTGCCCGCCGTCACCGTGACCAGTGCCCCGATCGCCCTGGGCGAGGCGCCTGCGCCCATCGCTGGCGGCCTGATCGGCGGCGGCGCCCGCATGGGCATCCTGGGCAATACGTCCGTCATGGACACGCCCTTCAGCGTCACGAGCTATACCGCCCAGACCATCGAGAACGAGCAGGCGCGTTCCGTGGCCGACGTCGCCACCATGGACCCGTCCGTGCGCATGAGCAGCGCGCGGTCCAACATCAACGAAGACCTGACCATCCGCGGCTTCAATGTTCCGACCGCGGACTTCGCGTTCAACGGCATGTTCGGGCTGACGCCATATTGGCGCGCACCGGTCGAGACCCTGGAACGCGTGGAGATCATCAAGGGCCCTTCCGCGGCGCTATTCGGCATGACGCCGGGCGGCAGCGTGGGCGGCGTGGTCAACCTGGTGCCCAAGCGCGCGACCGATGAGCCCATCACCCGGCTCACGGGCTCAGTCATGTCCGACTCCGTCTTTGGCGTGCATGCCGACGTCGGCCGCCGCTTCGGCGAAGGCAACGCGTTCGGCATTCGTGTGAACGGGATGCTGCGCGACGGCGACACGCCCATCAAGGACCAATCCACGCGTGAAGCGCTGGGCTCGGTTGCGCTGGACTATCGCGGTGAAAGACTGCGGTCGTCCCTGGACCTGATCTGGCAGAAGGAACGCATCGACAACGTCGTGCGCCAGTTCCAGCTTGGCGACGACCTGACGTCGATTCCCGAGGCGCCCAGCAACAAGAATCCGTATCCCGGCCTGGGCTGGAGCGATGGCCGCAACACCGCTGGCGTCTTCAAGATCGAATACGACATCACGGACTACCTGACCGCCTACGCGGGCTATGGCCAGCGCAAACTGGACTGGGACGCCTTTGCCGCCAACCCCGTGCTGCAGAATTCGCAGGGCGATTACTCCTTTTTCGGCGGCTGGCAGCGGATGACGGTGGACAGCAAGTCCACCGAAGCCGGCCTGCGCAGCAATTTCAAGACCGGTCCCGTGAGCCACAAGGTCGCCTTCAGCTACACGCTGCTGGACCAGGACTCCGACCTGGGCTTCAACACCGGTTTCCCGCCCGGCAATTCCAACATCTACGCCGGCAACACCTTCGACACGCCGTCCATCTCCGGCGTCAGCAATCCTCTGAACCGCTACCAGAGCGTCAAGCTGACCAGCTACGCGCTGGCCGACACCCTGGGCTTCATGGACGACCGCCTGCAGTTGACGCTTGGCGTGCGCCGCCAGAACGTGCAGGGCCAGAACTACAACTTCACCAACGGCGAGCCCAGCGGCCCGCGCTACGACAAGAGCGCGACCACGCCGCTGGCCGGCGTCGTCTTCAAGGTGCGGCCGGACCTGTCGGTCTATGCCAGCTACGTCGAAGGCCTGTCCCAAGGCGACACCGCGCCGACCAGCGCGGCCATCACCAACCCGGGCGAGACGCTGTCGCCGTTCAAGTCCAAGCAGAAGGAAATCGGCGTCAAGTACAACCTGAACGACAACATGCTGGCCACCGTCGCGCTGTTTGAGCTGACGCGGCCCAGCTCCGGCATCTCTGGCAACACCTTCGGCGAGTTCGGCGAACAGCGCAACCGCGGCGTGGAAGCCAGCTTTGCCGGCGAAGTCACCAAGGGCGTGCGTCTGTTGGGCGGCATCAGCTATATCGACGCCGTCATCAACAAGGCCACCACGCCCGATCTGCAGGGCAACAAGGCCATCGGTGTGCCCGACTGGCAATTCAACCTTGGCGCCGAGTGGGATACCCCCTTCGTCCCCGGCTTGACGGTGTTGGGCCGCGTCATCTACACCGACAGAACGTATGCCAACGCCGACAACAGCCTGTCGGTGCCAAGCTGGACCCGCGTCGACGCCGGCGCCCGCTACGAAACCAAGATCAGCGGCACCCCCGTCACCTTCCGCTTCAACGTCGAGAACCTGTTCAACCGGAACTACTGGGGCACCGCCACCGCCGGTTATCTGTTCGTAGGCTCGCCGCGCACCTACACGTTCTCGACCAGCATCGCCTTCTAAGGAGGCAGATATGTCCACGCAAGCCTGGTCCTGGATACACAAGTGGAGCAGTCTGATCTGCACGGTCTTCATGCTGCTGCTGTGTCTGACCGGGCTGCCCCTGATCTTTCACGAAGAGATCGAGCACCTGTCAGGCGTGGTCGAAGCGCCGCCCATGCCCGCCGGCACACCCAACGCCAGCATGGACCAGATCGCCCAGACCGCGCTGGAACGGCGCCCGGGCGAAGTCATCCGCTACATGTTCTGGGATCAGGACGAGCATCCCGACATTACGTATGTCTCGATGGCCAGCGCCGTCGACGCCCCGCCCGAGGAGAACAACGCGGTTGTCATCGATTCGCGCACGGCCAAGGTCCTGGACGAGCCGGCCACCGACGAAGGCTTCATGTACGTCATGCTCAAGCTGCATACGGATATGTTCGCCGGCCTGCCGGGCATGCTATTTCTGGGCGCAATGGGCCTCTTGATGGTGGTCGCCATCGTGTCCGGGGTGGTGCTGTATTACCCCTTCATGCGACGTCTGAAGTTCGGCGCGCTGCGCACCCAACGCAGCACCCGTGTCAAATGGCTGGACTGGCACAACCTGCTGGGCATCGTCACCGTCGTCTGGCTGCTGGTCGTTGGCATCACGGGCAGCATCAACACCTTGAATCGCGTTGTGTTGAGCCTATGGCAGATGGACCAGATGGCGGAAATGACCGCGCCGTTCCGCGGCCTGCCGCCGGTTACGCAGCCCGCACATCTGGAAGACTCCATCCGCACCGCGCGTGCCGCGGTGCCGGACATGGCGGTGAGCCTGGTGGCGTTTCCCGGGACGATGTTCTCCAGCCCGCACCATTACACGTTCTTCATGAAGGGCAATACGCCCGTGACTTCGCGCCTGCTCAAGCCGGCGCTGGTGGACGCGACGAATGGGGAACTGACCGACACGCGCGAAATGCCGTGGTACGTGAAGACCTTGTTCCTGTCGCAGCCGCTGCATTTTGGGGATTACGGCGGCTTGCCGTTGAAGATCCTCTGGGCGGTGTTGGATCTGTTTGCGATCGTGGTGCTGGGTAGCGGGTTGTACTTGTGGCTGCGCAAGCCCAAGGCTGCGACGGCCGCCAAGCCCTTAACCGAGGATGCTGCCGAAGCCGCCAATGCGCTGCGTCAGAGCGATAGTCAGGAGGCCGCGCAATGAACAGGACGAGCGAGGCGCGCGGCGCACGCACCGAACACCTGCAGTCGGCTGGCGAGGTGTTCCGCGCGCCCATCTGGCTGGGCGTGGCGTCGGTGGTGGGACTGGTGTCGGCGCTGCTGGGCGATGGGGTGTGGGATGGCGTGTCGTGGTTGGCGATCTTTGCGCCGATCGGGGCGGTGTGGTGGGCGTGGCGGAGGCGGGGCGGGTGAAGTCTCCTTCATCTCGCCGCCGGCAGCTCGTCAGTGGCGCGCGGCCATCAGCGTAAGCACGTCGCTCAGCGATTGAACGGAGTCCGCTGACTTTGACGTGGCTGTGTGCCGGTCAAGGTGATAGCCGTGAATGCCGAATTTTCGTGGCCCGATCATGTCGGCCTCGATGGTGTCGCCGATCATCAGCACTTCATCGGGCCGGCACGCAATGCCATCACAAAGGTATTGGTAGATCTCGGCTTGCGGCTTCACGGCGCCGGCTTCGTACGACCAGGCGCAGAAGTCCGGCCGAATGGGCAGCAAGTCCAGCACCGGCGGGCCATACGGCGCCGCCAGGTTGGAGCAAAGCGCGACCTTGATGCCGCGTTCCCGCAATGCAAGCAACGTCGGCGTGGCATCCGCGAAAAGCGAGATGGATTGAATCTCTTCACGCAATTCGGCTTCAAGCGCGTTCAGGTCTGCATCGCTGACCACTCCGCCAAACAGGCTGGCGGCCTGTCGCAGGTCGATCGGATTGCTCATCGCGCGGACCCCGTCGTCGCGCTGGCGCGGACGACCCGCTTCATGCAGCAGCCGGACCAGCTTGCGGAACGGTCGAGTCGGCCGTTCGATGTGGACCAAGGTTCCGAATACGTCGAATGCCACGGCCTTGATTGCCATTGAACCTCCTGCGCCAATGAGGCTTTCCGGTGATTGGCCGGACCGTGATGTCCAACCTGTCTGCGACGGATTCTAGCGGCAAAACTTCCGGCGGATTGCTGGATCCCTTGGTCTTCGGATGAGCAGGGACGCAGGAGCACCGGGTGAGGGGCTACTCGTCGCGAGCGACCGTGACGAATATGCCGTCGGCTTCGTTCAAGCGGGGGCCCGCCGGCAGGATCATTACCGAAACGTCATCGGGCAGATGGGACGCCAGCGCATTCAGGCGTTCGCTGACGATGCTGTCCAACGAATCGCGGCGCGACTCTGCTGACACCGCAAGGCTTACCCCAACCTTGTTCCAGCTTTCCCAGGATTCCGGCGCTTGCCGGTATGCCACTGTCGTCCATTCCGATGGGTTGATGATGGTGCCGTCCGCCAACCGTGGGGGCGCATCGCTCCAGGCTTCCAACTTCTCACGTGTCGCGCCGGAGTAGATCCACGCAGGGGGCGGGCGGATTCCCTGGGCGGGCTGGGCGGAAATATCCAGTTTGGCGGCCAGCGCCTCCAATGCCTGATCCGTGGACAGCTTGGCTTCCTTAAGCCGGGCGGGATCGATCGACAGCCATAGCTGGATGGGTTCCGGCGTATTGCTCCAGATCTGGGTGATGGTTTGGTTATCGCCAACACCACGACCGATCCTGTCGGCGACCAGTTGTTGCAGCTCGGGCTTGCTGAGACGCGGACTGGCCACCAGCAGGTAGAGATCCGCGCTCGGGACGGCGCCCCACACGAGGGCCGGCGGCTGGATGGCGTCTGATGGCGTTGCCTGCGCGGCATTGGCTGGCAGGTAGACGCAGAGGGCCAATGCGGCAAGCCAGCTGCAGCGCGCCGGCCAAAAGCGGTGAATCCAGGTCATCAGAGGCATAGGTTTTTAGTTGTTCAAATGCTGTTAAATCCCGCACGCGATGGTCACGAGCGGGGAGTTGATGGACATGATCATTGTTTCGATACCGGTCTGGAAGCGCTGAGTCGCGCTCCTGACGGATCTGACGGGTTGAGGTCCGGGATTATCCCAGACGGCAAAAACCCGCAGAGCGCGAGCTGGTGCGGGTTTGAGGTACTACTTGGATATCAGTCCAGACAGGTGTCTGGTGCCCGGCGGCCGGAATCGAACCGGCACGCCTGTCTTGCGCCTGGATTACTCGCTTTTCTCTGCGCGAACAAAATGATCAAGGCAAGATTGATGATGAGCATAAACGAACCAACGTCGATATCTAACGCGCTCACTCACGCGCCGCGGCAAAGGCCGGCCGCGGCGCGTGCGCCTATCACCGCCGACGCGCGGTCAGCCAGTCGATCGGCTGTAGCGCCTGACCGACGATACGGATCTCGCCGACGCTGCCAAAGAACCCATCAGCCCGCGCGCCATCCCACGAACCGGCGCCGACGATCCACGGCATGTTGGCCGCCAACGTCGCCAGGCCGCGAGCGCCTGAGGCGTTGCGCAGAACCGGCGCGCCTTCCACGTACAGAATGGTTTCGTGCGTGGTGTCATCGTTCACCACGGCAACGTGCATCCACTTGTCGGGGATGATCTCGCCAGACCAGTTTGCCTTGGGACTACGCGATCCCGTGTCGTCCGGCACCACTTCCCACTGGATCTCGCGCAGGCTCGACACGGCAAACAGCAGCGGCGGGGATTCGGGATCTCCGCCCGAAAAGCCCGCCAGATCGCCGCGCTTGCCGTCACGCGTCATGATGTTCATCCACGCGTGCTTGGACGCGACCCAGTCGCGGTCGATCTTGATGAAGGCTTCCACCGTGTAGCCGTCGGTCGCGGTTTCACCGTTGATGATGGCCGCGGCATCCGTCGTGAAGTAGCTCATGCGAGCCGTGTTCTTGTCGGTGTTCAGGAAGCGCACCGAGCCGGGCGCGGCCGACAGGTAATGGTGATCGTCGGACCAGACCACATCACCCACCTGCGCACCGGCTACGCCGTCGATATTCAGCGGCGCGCGCCGCATCGGATTCAGACCTGCGCGGTCCGCGATCACCTCGCCCACCGGCACCGGCTGTCCATTGGTGCCGCCAAAGAAGCGCCAGTGCGCCAGCGTGCCTTGCACCTGCGGATAATCATCCGGATCGGCGGCGGGTTTCTGCTCGGCGGCGACGGGATCCGTGTAGTTCGCCAAAATCAATGCGCGCGCCTGGTCGATCAGCGCAGTGTGCGACGGCGTAGCCGCCTTGAATTCCTTATTGAAGCCGCCAAAGCGCTTCGCAAAATCCATCTTGATGGTGAACTGCTCGTTCGCGCCGGTCAGAATGGCCTGGTCAAACGTGTTGAGCGTGTTCTTCGGCTTCTGCGGCACCCACGGCGAGAACGACAGGACCCGGATCTCGTTGTTGCTGAGGTCGAACTCATACAGACGCATCAGGCCGTTGCCGCCCTGATAGGCCATCTGATAATCCACCACCATTTCCTCGACCGAATTGCCGAACGCATTGGTCTTGGTCAGATGCGCGGCGCCGTGATAGTGGCCGTTCAGCGTCATGAAGATCTGATCGTTGTCGCGGATCAGCTTGTCCCAAAGCATCAGCCCGTAGGGCACTTCCAGCGGCGTGACGCCGTCCTTGTCGATGTTCAGCAACTGGTGATTGACCAGGATCACCGGCAGTGTCGGGTTCGCGCGAATGACCTGGTTGGCCCAGGTCAACGCGTCATCGGAGATGCGCCACGACAGCGACAGCACCATGAACTTCTGGCCCTCGGCTTCGAACACGTGATATTCGTGGAACCCGCTAGGATCGCGGCCGCCAAACGTGGCCTGGTTCTTGGCGCGATCGGCGCTGAAGGTTTTCAAATAGGGCTCGTTAGCCAGATTGCGCTGCGCGTCCGTGGCGCTGGCCTGGCTGCTGGCGTCGACGTAGTCGCGGTCCAGGATCACGTCGTGGTTGCCGGCCAGAATCGAGTACGGGACCTTGGCTTCTTCCAGAATCGCCATGGCGGCATCTGCCACTTTCCATTGATCCGGTTTGACTTGTTGATCGACGACGTCGCCTAAGTGGATCAGAAACGGAATCCCCAGCGACTTCGAATGATCGGCCACCCACTGCGTCTGCGCCTTGAACGGCTCGCTGCCGTACTTGCGCATGAACTGCTGGTTTTCGGCGTCGGTTGCGTAGCGCGAATAGAACTGCGTGTCCGGCAGTACTGCTACTGCGAAGCTGGAGATGTTGACGGGTTGGGGTTGCGGCTCGGGTTGGGGCTGCGGTTGTGGTTGCGTACCGGGGGTTTCGGGCGACGTGGTGGCATCGTCATCGTCGTCGCTGGAGCAGGCAGACAGCAGCAGCGATCCGCCAACCGGCAGGAACGTGGCGCCGAAACCAGCCTTGAGCAGACTGCGACGGCGCGGATCGGCGTCGGTCGGCAGTGCCGCGAGTTTGTTGGCAACCTCAAGTTTGCCGTCGTGCTTGTCGTTCGCCATCTGTGCTGCCCTTCAGAAAAAGCGGGAAGCTTAGGTAGGGCGGATGACGGGATGATGAATGATGGTGGCTGATTTTTTTGTCAGGTTTAGGGGGGGGGATTGTGGTCGACGCCACTGTTCAGAGTCTTACGCGCGGCTGAAAATGGATCATGTTGATCTGGACTACGCTGGCGGAGGTCGTTTCGAGTAGCCGCGCTTGACGTCGCTAAGTAGTCTGCTGCGCAAGCAGCGAACCTGCCTGTGCAAACGCCTCGCGCGGTAGCGTGGACATGCCGTGGTCGAAACCCATCGCATAACGGTCGCAACCAGGAAGTTGTGGCCACGCATCAATCAGCGCTGCAACTTGGTCGAGCCACTGGGAGCTGGGACCGATCTGCTTGATCAAAAACCAGATCACAGCGATAAGGCCGAAAAGACGTCCACGCGCGTGGTCGGTCAGTGTTAGCGCATTGAAATAGGGGTGGGGTAGGTGCGCGAGAGCGTTGCTGGATGACTGGTTCCAAACTCGAGCGTGATGCGCACATCGATTTCGCAATGTGTTGATCTGCTGCAACCAGTCCTTCAGAACCAGACTGTTCGCAACCCCCAGTCGATTGGAAATTCGCTGTCGGTGCTTCCCGCGAAGCATCTCGAAGTACTTGGATAGGAGACCAAAGTCCCAGGCTTCGACCGCGACCCAGAACGGAATCGCTCTCCTATTGTCGCGATGCCATACGATGCAGTCTTCCCGGGATCGGTTGAGTTGCGCGCGCTGGCGTTGAGACCATTCTCGCCATTGGTTGCGCACCTTACCCTTGTGAACATAATCGGCACAGGCACGGGGCATGATGAAGCGATCCTGTTCGTACGCCATTGGATCGTGGAAACCGACCTCGTGGGCGACCACTGACCGAAGATGTACTTCGATCCGCTCGATTGCGTCGAGCGCGAGAAGTCTAAGACGCTTATCAAAAAGGTATAGGTCGAAGACATCACGGAAAGCCGTGCCTGGCACAAAATGATCTGCGCGTAACGGTCTGCCTGCGTCCCCGGTCATTTGTCGCCCGTGTTCGTTCATGCACGGAATCCGGCAGGGATACCAGTATCCGCTCAGCCGGTAATAGCCGACCTGGGAGAGCTTGCGCTGAGTGCGGCCTGCGTCACCGATGTCCATGCCGCGCTCGGCGAGCACGCTCGCGAGTTCGACGTATGTCTTATGCGGTTTTGGCGGCGCCGTCTGAACCAAGGCAATGTCTCAGAAATGAGAAGGCCCAAACATGCAGCCGGACAAGCCGACTACAGAGGTTTGGGCGCGATTGCAGTGATTGTTGTCTCTATCGTCGGGAGGGGTCAAGCGTTCGCCCGGCCCTCCGTAGGGTAGGTTGCCAAAACAAGACGAGTCCGACGAAAAATTGGGGCGCCGCCTCTTCTCTGCCTCGCACAGAGTTCAAGTCGGAATCTCGGCACCGTCATCGGACGCGCCACATCGACTCGGCGATATACGCGGGGGAGACTCTGTTATGCAGGCACAGACCGAAAGCGGACTGAGTTTTCAGCAAGAAGGCCCTGCAGGGGGAAATCGCGATTTTGAGGGGGGCGCAGAGATTAGCGCTTTTAACGCGTCACCACGCATGGAATTCTGGTGCCCGGGGCCGGAATCGAACCGGCACGCCTTGCGGCGGGGGATTTTGAGTCCCCTGCGTCTACCAATTTCACCACCCGGGCTAGGGGGTCGCGAGCGCGTCCAGGTGACGGCTGCGGGAGATGCGAAGACCGCGATTATATGCGGTCTTTTTCATCTTGTCAGGCGATGGCTAGGCGAGCCTGCCGTCCAAGGGGAAGGCCAGGGCTGCTAAACCCCGACCGCACCCCCACAATCCTCACTTCTTCTCAGGCAAGAACCAGTTCATCACCAGTGCGCAAATCCCGCCGGTGGCGACGCCCGATTCCAGCACGCTCTTCACCGAGTGCGGCAGGTGCGACAGGATTTCCGGCACTTGCGACACACCCAAGCCCAGCGCCAAAGACACGGCGATGATGAGCAACGCCCGGCGGTCCAGCTGAATGCCCGCCAGGATGTTGATCCCAGACGCGGCCACCGCGCCGAACATTACCATGGCTGCGCCGCCCAGGACGGGTTCGGGCACGGCTTGCAGGACGCCCGCGACAACCGGGAACAGACCCAGCAGAATCAGCATGCCCGCAATCCACACGCCGACGTGGCGGCTGGCGATGCCGGTCAGCTGGATGACGCCATTGTTCTGCGCAAATACCGAGCTGGGAAACGTATTGAACACGCCTGCCAGCAGCGAGTTCGCGCCGTTGACCAGCACGCCGCCCTTGATGCGCTGCATCCAGAGCGGACCTTCAACCGGCTGCTTGGAAACCTTGCTGGTGGCAGTGACGTCGCCAATCGCTTCCAGGGACGTGACTAGATAAATGATCAGCATCGGTACGAACAAGGCCCAAGAGAACCCCAGGCCAAAGTGCAGCGGCACCGGAACCTGGAAGACGGCGGCTTCGCGGGCGCCGGTGAAATCCAGACGGCCCATATAGGCGGCGGCGATGTAGCCGACGGCCAGTGCCAGCACTAGCGCAGTGCTGCGAATCCACACCACCGGCACGCGGTTGAGCAGGATGATGGTGGCCAGGACGAGGCCGGACAGGGTCAGGTTCTCGGCGCTGGCGAAGGTGCCGTTGGCCATGGCGCCGAAGCCGCCGCCCATGCTGATGAGGCCGACCTTGATGAGCGTCAGGCCGATCAGCAGCACGACGATGCCGGTGACGAGCGGGGTGATGAGGCGTTTGACGAAGGGCAGGATGCGGCTGATGCCCATCTCGACAAAGGACCCGGCGATGACGACGCCGAAGATGGCGGCCATGACGGCTTCGACCGGCGTGCCTTGCTTGACCATGACCGAGCCGCCGGCGATCAGCGGGCCGACGAAGTTGAAGCTCGTGCCCTGCACGATGAGCAGACCCGCGCCGAGCGGCCCGAAGCGCTTGCACTGCACGTAGGTGGCGATGCCGGAGATCACCAGCGACATAGAGACGATGAGGGTGGTGTCGCGGCTGCTGACCCCCAGGGCCTGGCAGATGAGCAGGCCGGGGGTGACGATGGGGACCAGGATGGCCAGCAGGTGCTGCAGGGCGGCGACGAAGGCGACGGGAGGCGCGGGGCGGTCGTCGGGGCCGTAGACCAGGTCGTGGCTGGTGTCGGCGTCATCGGACGTGCCGTGGGGGGCGGGTTGGGTCAGGGAGGCGGGTTGCATGGCGGGAGGGCCGGCCGGGAGGGGGTAGGTGAGAAAAGTGCGGGATTTTACCGGGGACAGCCGCCTGTCAGGTTGCTTCTCCGCCACCCCGGTCTTGAAAAGTTCCCATTGGCCCCCACATCAGTAGGGTTTCCGGGCGGCCGCGCGGGCGCATCGCCCCAGTCGACCGATATTTGTCCCTAATTTATTTTCCGAGCCACGTAGAACTATGAGCCAAACCGCCACGAATTCCGCGTCCGAAACCCTGGGGTTCCAGGCCGAGGTGAAGCAACTGCTTCATCTGATGATCCATTCGCTTTACAGCAACAAGGAAATCTTCCTGCGCGAGCTGGTGTCGAACGCGTCGGACGCCTGCGACAAGCTGCGCTTTGAAGCCATCGACCAGCCGGAATTGCTGGAAGGCAACGGCGAACTGGCCATCACAGTCAGCTACGACAAGGCCGCCCGCACCATCACGATCTCCGACAACGGCATCGGCCTGTCGCGCGAAGAAGCGGTGGCCAACCTGGGCACGATCGCCCGCTCGGGCACGCGCGAGTTCTTCTCGCAGCTGACCGGCGACAAGCAGAAGGATGCGCAGCTCATCGGCCAGTTCGGCGTGGGCTTTTATTCGTCGTTCATCGTGGCGGACAAGGTGACGGTGGTCAGCCGCCGCGCCGGTTCCACGGACGCGATCCAGTGGGAATCCGACGGCCAGGGCGAATTCACGATTGCCGCCGCTGAAAAGGCCAGCCGCGGCACGGACGTGACGCTGCACCTGCGCGCTGACGAAGACGAACTCCTGAATGGCTGGAAATTGCGCGAGATCCTGCGCCGCTACTCCGACCACATCTCGCTGCCGATCCGCATGGCCAAGGAAGAGTGGGATCAGGAAAAGGGCGAGCAGGTCAAGACCGACGAACTGGAAACGGTGAACCAGGCGAACGCCCTGTGGGCCCGCAGCAAGTCCGAGGTCACGGAAGAGCAGTACCGCGAGTTCTACAAGACGGTCTCGCACGACTACGACGATCCGCTGGCCTGGACGCACAACCGCGTCGAAGGCCGCAGCGAGTACACGCAACTGCTGTACGTGCCCAAGCATGCGCCCATGGACATGTGGGACCGCGACGGCCGTCATGGCGTGAAGCTGTACGTGAAGCGTGTCTTCATCATGGACGACGCCGACCAGCTCCTGCCGTCGTACCTGCGCTTTGTGCGCGGCGTGATCGATTCGGCGGACCTGCCGTTGAACGTGTCGCGCGAAATCCTTCAGGAAAGCCGCGACGTGCGCGCCATTCGCGAGGGTTCGGCCAAGCGCATCCTGTCGCTGCTGGAAGACCTGGCCGAGAACAAGCCGGAAGACTACGCGACGTTCTGGTCGGAGTTTGGCCAGGTGCTGAAGGAAGGTGCGGGCGAGGACTCGGCGAATCTTGAGCGCATCGCCAAGCTGATGCGTTTTGCGTCGACGAATTCCGGTGATCAGGCGCAGACGGTGTCGTTTGCCGACTACGTGTCGCGCATGAAGGAAGGCCAGGACAAGATCTATTACGTTACGGCGGACACCTTCGCCGCGGCCAGCAACAGCCCGCATCTGGAAATCTTCCGCAAGAAGGGCATCGAAGTCCTGCTGCTGTCGGATCGCGTTGACGAGTGGATGCTGTCGTACCTGCGCGAATTCGACGGCAAGTCGCTGGTGTCGGTGGCCAAGGGTGGCCTCGATCTGGCGGAACTGGCCGACGAGGAAGAAAAGAAGCACCAGGCCGAAGTGGCCGAGGACTTCAAACCGCTGGTCGAGCGTCTGCAAAAGACGCTGGAAGATCAGGTCAAGGAAGTGCGCGTGACGCTGCGCCTGGTGGATTCGCCGGCATGCGTGGTGGTGGGCCAGAATGAACTCAGCCCGCACCTGTTGCGCATGCTGAAGGCCGCCGGCCAGGAAGCGCCGAACGTGAAGCCGGTGCTGGAGATCAATCCCGAGCATCCGCTGCTGGCGCGAATTCGTGCGGCTGATGATGGCGAGTTCGATCAGTGGGCGCGTCTGCTGCTGGATCAAGCGCTGCTGGCCGAGGGCGCGCAGATTGCGGATCCGGCGGCGTTCGTGAAGCGGTTGAATGCGCTGCTGTTGAAGTAAGCGGCTGGGTGGTTCAACAGAGAGGGCGTCCGAAAGGACGCCCTTTTTGTTTTTGGGTCCCACGGGCGGGGCGCGAAGCGGCCGCGCCTTCGGAAGACGTCTGATTTGATCTTGAGGATTACCGCTCGGTAAGTTTCCAGCTCGAATGTCGTGAAAATGGCCTTAGGATTACCGATCGGTAACTTTGGGGATAAGGCGATGACGACCACGCGCGAGCTTGATGCGATTCCTGCGGTCGTGTCTACGTCAACCGAGTTGGGGGCTCTGATCAGGGCTGTGCGCCGGCGGCAGGGCTTGCTGCAAGTCGACTTGGCGGGACTGGGAAATTCCGGAAACCGGTTCGTGGTCGACTTGGAACGGGGAAAGCCCACCGTGCAGCTGCAAAAGGTGTTCGACATGTTGGACCTCCTCGGCCTCGAAGTGGAAGTTCGAAGGAAGCGCCCTCGGTTTGGCTAATCGCTTGTCGATTAATGACCTGAAGTCAAAAGTGTTTGCCCGCTAGACGCCTTTTTCTGCAAGTATCCGGCCGTCATACTGCACGCCTGTCTATCCGATGCGCCGGCCATTTCAGGCCGGGCGCGCCCCAGGAACTCCCTGCCGGCGCCGTCGAACCCAAGGAACTTGCATGAATCCCCAAGAAACCCAGCCGGTGAAGGCCGGCCCGCCGTTGTTGGCGCTTGCCGTCGGTGCGTTTGGCATCGGCGTGACCGAGTTTTCTCCCATGGGCCTGTTGCCCGTCATCGCCGAGGGGGTGAACGTGTCCATCCCCAGCGCGGGCATGCTGGTCAGCGCCTACGCGATCGGCGTCATGATCGGCGCGCCGCTGATGACGCTGGCGTTCTCGCGGTGGTCGCGGCGCAAGGCGCTGATTCTGCTGATGGCGATCTTCACCATCGGCAATATCCTGTCGGCGCTGTCGCCCAACTACACGACGCTGCTGCTGGCTCGCCTGGTGACCAGCCTGAACCACGGCGCGTTCTTTGGCCTGGGCTCGCTCGTGGCCGCCAGCGTGGTGCCGCGCCATAAGCAGGCCAGCGCGGTGGCGACGATGTTCATGGGGCTGACCATCGCCAACGTGGGCGGCGTGCCGGCCGCGACGTGGCTGGGTCAGACGATCGGCTGGCGGATGTCGTTCTTCGCGACGGCGGTGCTGGGCCTGATTGCGATGCTGTCGCTGTGGTTCGCCCTGCCGGCGGGCGAGGCGGGCCGGCGTCCCAACGTGCGCCATGAACTGGCCGTGCTGCGCAGCCCTGCGGTGCTGCTGTCGCTGCTGACCACGGTGCTGGGCGCGGGCGCGATGTTCACGCTGTACACGTATATCGCCCCGACGCTGGCCGAGATTACCGGCGCGTCCCCGGCGTTCGTGACGGGCATGCTGGTGCTGATCGGTCTGGGCTTCACGTTGGGCAACGGCGTGGGCGGACGCATGGCCGACCGCTCGCTCGATGGCACGCTGATCTTCTTCCTGGTGCTGGTCATCGTGGACCTGCTGGCGTTCCCGTGGCTGGCGTCCACGCCGGTCGGCGCGGCTGTGGCGCTGCTGATCTTCGGCGTCGCGACGTTCGCGGTGGTTCCGCCCCTGCAGATGGGCGTGATGCGCGCCGCGACCGATGCGCCGGGACTGGCCTCGTCGATGAACGTGGGCGCGTTCAACCTGGGCAACGCGGTGGGCGCGGCGGCCGGGGGCGCGGTGATCTCGGCGGGCTTGGGTTACGCGGCGGTGCCGATCGCCGGCGCGGTGATCGCAACGGCGGGACTGGCGCTGGTGCTGGTGCAGCGCGCCGGGAACATGCGGCGGCGCAAGCTGGCAGTGCAGGGCTGCTGAGGTTTCGGCCTGCGGGCCGCCCAATGAAAAGCCTCGGTGGACGTGGATCCGCCGGGGCTTTTTGTTTGCCGTGAGCATCGCAGCCAGACTGGCACTCCCCACGGTCAGGATTTCGCCTGATCAGACAGAAGAATAAGCTGCGCCAGATTCGCCCCATATGAAAAAGGGCGTCCCGCAGGACGCCCCTTCATTCAAAGCCAGAATTCAAATCTAGGCCGATTCATCAAGCCTCGATCCGCTCAACCTTTCCGACCAGCAGGATGTACGACAGCGCGCCAAGCAACGCCAGCGACGATACGTACACGATGGCCGGCGCAAAGCTGTCCTTGGACACCAGCAAGCCAATCACGATGGGCGTGCAGATCGACGACAGGTTGCCGACGAAGTTGAACACCCCTCCGGTCAGGCCCAGGAGGCGAACCGGGGCCAGGGTTGAAACGAGCGACCACGTGATCGACGCCAGACCGTTCCCAAAGAACGCCACGGCGAGGAAGAAAATGACCCACGGCGTGGAGTCCGTGAAGTTCGCGCCGATCATGGACGTGGAGATCAACAGGCCCAGAATGATCGGCAGCTTGCGCGCCATGCCGACGGTGGCGCCGCGCCGGATCAGGAAGTCGGACAGCACGCCCGAGCACAGCACGCCGATGAAGGCCGCCAGGAACGGCACCGAGGCCAGGAAACCGGACTTGATGAAGTCCATGCCGCGGTACTTGACCAGATATGTGGGAAACCAGGTCAGGAAGAACCACAGCGTGGAGGTCAGGCAGAACTGGCCGAGGTACACGCCCCACAGCTTGCGCTTGCTCATGACCAGGCCCAGGTCGTTCCAGTTGAACGGGGCCTTCTTTTCACGCACGCGCGTGTCCAGGTCGACGACGCCGCCGCCTTTCTGGATCAGCTCGATTTCCGCTGCGTTGGCGCCTTTGAACTGGCGCGGTTCGCGGTAGATCATGAACCACAGCACGCCCCAGATGATGCCCAGGAGACCGGTGCTGACGAACACCATGTGCCAGCCGTAATGATGCTGCAGCCAGGCCAGCACCGGCGTCAGGAACGCCAGGCCGACGAACTGGCCCGACGTGTAGAAGCCGATGGCGGTGGCGCGTTCGCGTTCGGGGAACCACGTGGTGACGACGCGGTTGTTGATGGGATAGGCCGGGGCTTCCAACGCGCCCACGGCCAGGCGCAGGACGAACAGGATGACGAAGCTGCCGGCAAAGCCCATGAAGAACGTGGCCGCGGACCACAGGATCAGCGCGGCGGCATACAGCACGCGGGGGGACACGCGGTCCACCAGCCAGCCGCCGGGGATCTGCATGGCGGCGTAGGTCCAGCCGAAGGCCGACAGGATCAGGCCTTCATGCCAGGTGTCCAGGCCGAACTCGTCCTTCAGGGCGGGGGCGGCGATGGACAGGTTGCTGCGGTCCAGGTAGTTGATGACGACGGTGATGAACAGCATCACCATGATGATGTAGCGGCTGCGGGTCGGGCGCTGAGCGCCTTGCAGGCCGGCTTGGGCGGCGGTGGACAATGGAGTCTCCTCTCTCTTTTATCGGCTTACCACTCGGCGAAGCTGCCGTCGGCGTGACGCCAGATGGGGTTGCGCCAGCGGTGGCCCACTGCGGCCCGTTCCTTGACGTATTCCTCGTTCACTTCGATGCCCAGGCCCGGCCCTTGCGGGATCGCGACCATGCCGTCCTCGTACGCGAAGACCTCGCGGTTGCTGACGTAGTCGAGCAGGTCGTTGGCGGCGTTGTAGTGGATGCCCAGGCTCTGCTCCTGGATGAACGCGTTGTAGCAGCCGGCGTCGATCTGCAGGCAGGTGGCCAGCGCGATGGGGCCGAGCGGGCAGTGCAGCGCCAGCGCGACGTCATAGGCTTCGGCCATCGCGGCGATCTTGCGCGTTTCGGTGATGCCGCCTGCGTGCGACGGGTCGGGCTGGATGATGTCGACGTAGCCTTCGGACAGCACGCGCTTGAAGTCCCAGCGCGAGAACAGGCGCTCGCCCAGCGCGATGGGCGTGGACGTCAGCGGCGCCAGTTCCTTCAGCGCTTCGTAGTGTTCGCTCAGCACGGGCTCTTCGATGAACATGAGCTTGAACGGATCAAGTTCCTTCATCAGCACCTTGGCCATGGGCTTGTGGACGCGGCCGTGGAAGTCCACGCCGATGCCCACGTTCGGGCCAACGGCGTCGCGCACGGCGGCCACGTTCTCCAGGCACTTCTCAACCTTGTCGAACGAGTCGATGTATTGCAGCTCTTCGGTGCCGTTCATCTTGACGGCGGTGAAGCCACGCTCGACGGCGCTCTTGGCGGCCGCGGCGGTGTCGGCGGGACGGTCGCCGCCGATCCACGAGTACACGCGGATGCGGTCGCGCACGTTGCCGCCCAGAAGTTGCGACACGGGCACGCCAAGGTGCTTGCCCTTGATGTCCCACAGCGCCTGGTCGATACCGGCCAGCGCGCTCATGTGGATGGCGCCGCCGCGGTAGAAGCCGCCGCGGTACAGGACCGTCCAATGGTCTTCGATGTTGCGCGGATCCTTGCCGATCAGGTAATCGGACAGTTCTTCGACGGCGGCGGCAACCGAGTGCGCGCGGCCTTCGACGACGGGTTCACCCCAGCCGACGATGCCTTCGTCCGTTTCAATCTTCAGGAAGCACCACCGGGGCGGCACGATGTAGGTGGTGAGCTTGGTGATCTTCATGCTTGTGTCTCCTGGGCAGGATAGGCGCGTTGCCAGGCCGCGACGAAAGCGCGTGCGTTCTGGCCGGTTGCTTCGGCCGACAGGCCGGGTTTGTACAAGGCGGAGCCCAGGCCGAAGCCGCTGGCGCCCGCCTGGGCGTAATTCGAAAGGTTGTCGGGCGTGATGCCGCCCACGGGAACCAGCGCGATCGGCGGGCGCATCACCGCGCGCCAGGCCTTGAGCACGGCCGGGCCAAGCTGCTCGGCCGGAAACATCTTCAACACGTCGGCGCCGGCAGCCAGCGCGGCAAAGGCCTCGGTGGGCGTGGCGACGCCGGGGCAGGACGCCATGCCCAGCTTCTTGGCCTGCCGGATGACGGCCGGGTCGCTGTGCGGCATGACGATGAGTTCGCCGCCGGCCTGCTGGATGCGCGCGCAGTCGTCGGGGTTGAGGACGGTGCCGGCGCCGATGAGGCAGTCGGTGGGCAGCGCGGCGCGCATGGCGCGGATGCTGTCCAGCGGATCCGGCGAATTCAGCGGCACTTCGATCAGGCGGAAGCCCGCGTCATACAGCGCTTGCCCGACGGGTTCGGCTTCGGCGGGCGTGATGCCGCGCAGGATGGCGATCAGGCCGCAGTGGGCCATGGCGGTTTGCAGACCGGGATGGTTCATCGAAGGTTCCTAGGCGGGGATCGGGGTGGAGGGGGACACAAGCCCGGCGCAGAGGGCCAGGTGCCACAGGCCGCGCTCGGTGGCGTTCTGCGCCTGCTCGGGCGCGCCCAGGCCGTAATGCTGCATGGCCAGGAGATAGCGCTTGCACAGCGCGGGCTCGCCGCACAGCACGATGTGGGGCAGTTCGCCCTGCTGGCGAAGCATCTCGGCCAGCGCGGCGACTTCATGGCCGATCAAGAGGCCCGACAGATAGTCGGCCTGCGACTCAGGCGCGAGTTCGCCGGTCAGGCCCAGCGCGCGCGTGCTGAAGATGGTGGACATCACGCCCGCCCGGCCAGCCGGCGCGCCTGCAACTTTCACGCCGCGCTCGAAGGCGGCCATGTCGGCGTTGGGGGCGTCGGCCATCGTGCGGCCCAGAATGGTGTGGCCGCGCAGCGCCGCGTAGACCTCGCCGGTCATGAAGGTGTCGAAGTGCGTGACGCGGCCTCGGCGCGCGTTGACCCATTTGGAGTGCGTGCCGGGCAATCCGATGAGCACGCTGTCGGCATTGGCACTGGCCTCATCGGCCATCACGCCGAAGACCTGCGTCTCTTCGCCTCGCATCACGTTGGGCAGGCCGTGGCGCTGGATGAGACCGGGCACGATGTGCACGGGCGTGCCGCCGGGGCGTTCCACCACGGTCAGCAAGGTGCCGATGCGCTCCAGGTCGACGGGCACGTCCAGATAGGCGGCTTCCTTCCAGCCCTGCGCGCTGCCGACCATGCCGCAGGCAATGACGGGCAGGGCGGGCTCGGCGCGCAGCCAGTCGCCGCATGCCTGATCAAAAGCCAGTTCAAAGCCGGATAGTGTGGTGGTGGCGGCGCCGTCCTGCAGCGGTTGCGGCAGGCGCATGATGCCCCAGGGCAGATGGCGCGTATCGAGCGTACGGCCCGTGGCGTCCAGGCGATAGGCGCGAAGTGAAGAGGTTCCCCAATCCAGCGCGATGAGAGCCGCACGGGCGGGCGATCCGGTATTCATCAGAGTCTGTCTCGTCTCTGGCCGCGCATCCGGCCGCCGTCGTTGCGCCGTCATGCGCGCGGGACTGGGTGGAGTGGTCGCGGACCTTGTTGTCTGAAATCTTGCCGTGCGCGCGCGGGAGGCGCGCGGTGCACGATGGCAAAAATTCTAGTTCAGCGCTTGAAAAATCTCAAAATATAGAATTAAATCCCACATACAGGGAATTCAGAGTGCATTTCGAATAGGCTTTCAGTTGAGCCTTCGAAGTGTTTTGTTCGCTCGGCGAAGCGCCGTGCATATCCCTATCACCCACGCATCCGTGCCGCGGCACCCGGTATGCTTGCTGATCTTTCCCATCGCGCCGCAACTTTGCCTTTGCCACATGACCGCCATCACACTGCCCCCCGAGCAACCTGCCACGCTTGACCCCGATGCCGCCGCGCCCGCCGGCACGCAGACGCTGATGCGCGGTCTTGCCGTGGTGCAGGCAGTGGCCGACGGCGCACGCGACCTGAAGGAAATCTGCGCGCGCATCGGCGTGGCGCGCAGCACGACGCACCGGCTTGCAAGCTGTCTGGTGCAAGAGCGCTACCTGCGCGCACTGCCGGGCGTGGGCTACGTGCTGGGTCCCAAGCTGATCGAGCTGGGCTTTCAGGCGCGCGAGGCGTTTCCGCTGGCGACGCTGGCGCGGCCCTATCTGGACAACCTGGCCGACATGACCGGCGACACGATCCACCTGGCCGTGCGCGACAACAACGACGTGCTGTACCTGGAGAAGATTCCGGGCAAAAAGGGATTGGAAATGCGATCGCGGGTCGGCCACCGGATGCCGCTCGCCGCGACCGGTGTGGGCAAGGCATTGCTGCTGGACGCGGATGAGCCGCAGTGGAAGGCGCTGCATCGCGTCGGCGCACCGGTGTCGTCGCGCGCGCCCGGCGGACAGCAGGGATGGGAGGCGTTCCGTGATCGCATGCGCGATTACGCGTCGCAGGGTTATGCGTTCGACCTGGAAGACAACGAGCCTTCGATCCGCTGCGTGGCAGCGCCCGTGCGCGACGCCTCCAGCGGCATCGTCGCCGCCATCAGTGTGTCGAGCACCGTGCCTTATATGTCGCTGGAGCGCATGCGCGAGATGGTGCCGGTGGTGCAGGGCGCGGCTGCGGGGATTTCGGCCGAGATGGGATGGAAGGTTGAGCGGGGCTGAGGGCTACTCAGGCAGATGATCCCGGACCGCGTGGCCATCGACGCGCGCTTTCGAGCCACTGGCGATCAGGCGCGCGCCACACGCTGTCTTCATGCCGTGCAGCGCCACCGGGATGCCATTGACCTTGTATGTCGGGCTGCCCTCGACGATGGGAAAGACGCCCTCGCATTTTGGGCATGAGACCTGATGGCCGACGCCGGCCATGGGTCTGCCATTGAGGTTGGTGTGCGGGAAACCCTCGAGCACCAATCCACCGTGGTCTGTGGTGTCGGCTTTGCGGATGATTTCTGGCATGTGGTTGTTGCCTCCGCTATAGCGCTTTGACAAGACGCCAGGTGACTATTTGGCCGTTCACTTCCGGCAAGAGGTCGTTGTGCATGAACGTCTTCCTTCCCTGTGACGGCTCCTCCTCGCAGATCCAGATGCCAGGCCATGGGCAGGGTGAGCCGGAGAGCATGCGCAGGAAGTGCCGTTCGTTTGTTTTGACGTTGCCTGCCTCGTCGATTACGGCCTTGATTTCCTGCGGCGTATCGAAGCGGCGCAGCCAGAGGTTGCTGGTCAGCGGATTGAAGCGAATCTCGCCGGCGATGGAGCCGTAGTGCAGTGATCCGATGTCTTGCACGCGCAATGAACGGATGGCGTTGTTGACCTTTACGTAGAGTTCGGGAGTGGGGTCTGTCTCGGCTTTGCCGAGTGCTGGCCAATCACCGGCGCGGATGGCGGTGCCCCATTCGTAGGGGAGAAGGGCGATGCGTTCGTCGTTGAGCTTGGTCTTCAGTTCTTCCGGCGTGCCCAGCGTGGCAATCCAGTGGTGGGCGAGGAAGGTGTACCAGTTGAGATTCTGGTAACCCTGGCGCAAGTTTTTCTCTCCGGTCGGTCCGCAGACGTCTACCCCTCGGTATGCCCAGGCCGTTTCGTATTCAAGGGTCTGGTAGTCCTCCCAATCGTGGCATTCCTGAATCCCGAGTCCGGCCGCGCCATGGAGAGGACGAAGCAATGCACAGCACTGCAACAAGAAAGCCTCGAACCGTGCTTTTCCTTCTCCCGCAAGCTCTTCTACGGGCAAATACGCCCTTACCGTGGTGAGAGGTTTGTGAACTTGCTCATACCATCCGGCAGGAGAATAGACCCCAAACATATAGTCACTGACATGGCCGAGACTTAACTTGGACATACATTTGAACTCGACGACTCCCATGGGACTCGTGTCCACGATGTAGTCTTGATAGGCCTCAAAGTCCATTTTGGCGAAGGGCCGGACGATCATGCGCTTATCTTCGCGATAACCGCCCTTGAGTTTGTCGCCATAGAGCTCGTAGTAGAGCGAGAATGCCTCCGCGATGCCTTTGCGGCGAACCGGTAGATAGGCGTCAACGAGATGGAAGATGGCAACGATGCCGACTTGTTGGACCAGTAGTGTGTTGTCGTCCTCATCCGCAAAGGTGAAGTACCAGCGTTCGGCATCGAACTCTTTGAAGAAATCGGTCATTTTTTTGTCTCCGGGGCGTCGGGCCAGAACAGATACAGCTGTTCCGTGCGCGGCTGGTATCTTTGGCTGGCTTCCCATTCCTGATAGGCCTGCCATTGGCGTTGAACTTCGGGAGTCAGTACTGGCGCTGAGCTTCCGTCTCGTGATCGTGCGTAGGCCATAGTGGCTCCAGCTGAACCAGTTCCTCCGATGAGACGGCCCCAGCCGACAAGGCGGCCGTAGTGAACCATTCTTGGGCCGGCGCTTGCAGTCAGCGTTGAACTGGGAATCGCTGCACTGCCTCCAGCAACCGTTGCCATGCCGGCGCTGATACCTGCCGCGCCTACAAATAAGAACGGGGCGGCAAGCGATATTTCGATTTGCGCTCGCGCCTGAGCGGCCCGCCGATTGGCCTCTCGAATGTCGGGGCCGGCGCTCATCACAGGGGTTCCCGGAGGCGGCGGACCGACTTCAAGGATGTGCCGTGCAGCTTGGTGTTCGGCATCAATCAGCCCAACGACCAACCTGTGAGGATCCGCCGAAGCTCTCAATGGGAGCGACATGACCTGTGATACGGGCTTGTAGACCGGTTCGTTTTGGGCAGCGGTCATCCATTCGCGACGCTGGCGCTTGTCGGCTCTGTTGCATCGATCCGTATGAAGCAAGCGGAACTTATCGCTGGTGCCAGCAATATCTCGGTATGCTCTTCTTTGGTCATCAGAGAGCGAGTCGTTCCCAAACTTCATTTCGATCACACCGGCCAGATTCGGCTGGCTGTATTGCGTCGCGCCTCCCATCGTGTGGTTGACGACCCGAACAACGTCGGGAATACGCATCGGGCTTGTCGGCGGTTTCTGAATATCCTGCCAAATCCCATTCTCGACATCTGGCGGCAACGGCACTGGAATCATCTCCTCAAGCTCCTCCAGCCCCAACAGGTCCACCACGACCTCAACGCTGCTGTACTGCGGAAATTGCCGGCTGCTGATTCGCTTGTATTGAGACAGCGGAAAGGAACTCGGCCGATGCGAATGTTTCCTGCTCATGATCGGCGCCGGCGGCGTCTTCGTCATGTCGTAGCCGACTTCGGCGCAGTAAGGCCAGCGATACTCAAAGAGCTCGTTATCCGCCCGGATCATCAGGGCCACCGTGCGTTGATACATGGGCGCGCCATCGCCTGAGCGCCTGTACGGATTAGCGCTGGCATAGCGCGCTTTCTCGCACAGATACCAAAGGTCGAGAGGATTGGTCACGGGCAGCACCTGGCCCGAAGCGTCCGGTTTGGTCGAGCCTCGGGTGCTGCCCCCGGGATTCTTCGGCCCGGTACGTATATGCTGGGTGGGCATGGTTAAGCCTTTCTCCTTGAAGGAGTTGTGGATGAGTTTGGCAGGGCTACGCTTGTCGGTGCGCTGATGCACAGACGAGAAGCTGACCCGCTACAACGCTTTGACCAGACGCCAGGTAACTACCTGCCCGTCCACTTCCGGCAAGAGTTCGTTGTGCATGAACGTCTTCCTTCCCTGTGACGGCTCCTCCTCGCAGATCCAGATGCCAGGCCATGGACAAGGTGTGCCCGAGGGCATGCGGAGGAAGTGACGTTCGTCTGCTTTGACGTTGCCCGCCTCGTCGATTACGGCCTTGATTTCCTGCGGCGTATCGAAGCGGCGCAGCCAGAGGTTGCTGGTCAGCGGATTGAAGCGAACCTCGCCGGCGATGGAACCGTAGTGGAGCGAGCCGATGTCCTGCACGCGCAATGAGCGGATGGCGTTGTTGACCTTCACGTACAGTTCGGGCGTCGGGTCTGTCTCGGCTTTGCCTAGCGCGGGCCAGTCACCTGCGCGGATGGCGGTGCCCCATTCGTAGGGGAGGAGCTCGATGCGATGGTCATTGAGCTTGCTCTTCAACTCCTCGGGTGTGCCCAGGGTGGCGATCCAGTGATGGGCCAGGAAGGTGTACCAGTTGAGATTCTTGTAGCCCTCGCGCAGGTTTTTCTTACCAGTCGGTCCGCAAACATCTACCGCTCTGTATGCCCAAGCTGTCTCGTGTCCCAGGGTCTGGTAGTCCTCCCAATCATGGCATTCCTGAATCCCAAGCCCGGCCGCGCCATGGAGAGGACGAAGCAACGCGCAACACTTCAACAGGAAACTCTCGAACCGAGCTCTCCCTTCCGCCGCAAGCTCTACTACAGGTAGGTAAAACCGTACCGTGGTAAGGGATTTATGAACTTGTTCATACCAGCCGGCGGGAGAGAAAACACCAAACATGTAGTCACTTGCATGCCCCAAGCTAAGCCGGGACATGCAATCGAACTCAACGGTGTCCATCGGGCTTGTATTGACGATGAAGTCTCGATAAGCGTCAAACCCCATCTTGGAGAAGGGGCGAACGATCATGCGCTTGTCTGCACGATATCCGCCCTTGAGATTTTGGCCATAAAGTTCATGGTAGAGAGCGAACGCCTCTGCGATGCCCTTGCGGCGAACCGGCAGATAGGCGTCAACAAGATGAAAGATGGCAACGATTCCCACTTGTTGGACGATGAGCGTGTTGTCCTCCTCATCGCCAAAAGTGAAATACCAGCGTTCGGCATCGAACTCTTTGAAGAAATTGCTCATTGTGTTGTCTCCGGCAAATCGGCCCAGAACAGATACAGCTGTTCCGTGCGTGGTTGATCGCGTTGGCTGGCGTCCCACTGCTGGTAGGCTTCCCATTGCCGTTGACGTTCCGGAGATGGCGCGGGCGCGGAGCTTCCGTCTTCTGATTGGGCATAGGCCACAGTCGCTCCTGCTGCGCCGGTTCCTCCGGTGATACGGCCCCACGTAATAAGGCGGTCGTATTGCACGACGCGTGAGCCGGCGCGTGCGGTTAGCGCCGAACCCGCGATGGCGGAACTGCCCCTTGCGATGGCGGTCATGCCGGCGCCGACACCAGCGGCGCCCATAAGAACGAAGGGGCCAGCAAGCGAAATTTCAATTTGTGCGCGCACCTGTGCAGCGTGCCCGTCAGCCTCTCGCATCTCTGGGCCGGCGCTTATTACGGGGGTGCCTCGCGGTGGCTTAACCTCCAGCACTTGCCGGGCGACCTGATGCTCCGCATCGATCAAGCCGACAACGAGGCTGTGTGGATCGGCCGAAGCGCGCAAGGGGAGAGACATGACCTGCGACACGGGCTTATAGACGGGCTCGTGCTGCGCCGCGCTCATCCAATCGCGACGCTGACGCCTGTCGGCTTTGTTGCACCTGTCGGTTTGGAGAAGGCGAAATTTTTCGCTATGGCCCGCGATGTACTCATAAGCGAACTTCTGTTCTTTCGTGAGCGAGTCCGCTCCAAACTTCATTTCAATAACGCTGGCCAGATTCGCCTGGCTGTATTGAGGCGCTCCCCCCAACGTATGGTTGTTGACCCTAACGACATCCGGAATTCGCAACGGGCTTTTCTGCATTACCTGAATATCCTGCCAAATCCCGTTCTCGACATCTGGCGGTAACGGCACTGGAATCATCTCCTCAAGCTCGTCCAGCCCCAACAGGTCCACCACAACCTCAACGCTGCTGTACTGCGGAAATTGCCGGCTGCTGATTCGCTTGTATTGAGACAGCGGAAAGGAACTCGGCCGATGCGGATGTTTCCTGCTCATGATCGGCGCCGGCGGCGTCTTCGTCATGTCGTAGCCGACTTCGGCGCAGTACGGCCAGCGATACTCAAAGAGCTCGTTATCCGCCCGGATCATCAGGGCCACCGTGCGTTGATACATGGGCGCGCCATCGCCTGAGCGCCTGTACGGATTAGCGCTGGCATAGCGCGCCTTCTCGCACAGATACCAAAGGACAAGATGATTAGTTACGGGCAACACCTGACCCGAAGCGTCAGCTCTGGTGGATCCTCTGGTGCTACCCCCGGGATTCTTCGGCCCGGGTCGTGCAGTTTGGTTGGCCATGATTCAGCCTGGCTCCTAGTTGGGATTGCGAAGAAAATCCAGCGAATAGCTGCCACCGCCATCCCAATAGCTGGCGTCCAGATGCAAGAGATCGTCAGGGTCCGGTATTGCCGAAGCCTCCAGAGGTTCTCTTGCGTCGCTGGTGATGACCTGCGTACGGCCTTGCGCGTCGGTACGTCCGCGCACGATGTCGCCGCTGGCGCGGACGATCTCGTAGGCGTGATCCGGCAGAGCTTTGTTCGTGCTGGCGTCGCGCAGCACGAAGAACTCTTCAAACGGCCCGGGCCGGCCGGAGAATTGGCCCAGCGTGGGCACCATCGTTCCCGGCCCGGTGAAGTTATGGTCGGTTGCCTTGACGGTGAAGACGCCGGGCATGCCCATCTCGATGTTGCCGCCAGCCAACTTGATATAGGCGCCGCCGCACAACAGGGTGATGTGTTCTTCGGCGGACACCGTGACATGGTTGTTGTTGGCGCGAACCTCCACGCTCTTGTCGGCATCGATACGGATGGCGTTGTGCTGCGCCTGCAAGAGCAGCTGGCCGGTATGCGCGATGTGGCGCATGTCTCCCCGTTGCGCGAACGTGCCCAGGCCATTGCCGGCGTTGACGACCACGCGTTCACCGGCTGTCAGTTGCAGGTTTGCGTGGGCGACGGCATCCAGATGCTCGCCCGCGCCCAACGCGATGGAGAGGGGCGTTCCGGCCGCGATGCCGGCGGGGGCGGAGAGCGCCATGACAGGCGCCGCGCCTTCGCCTGTGCCGCGGGTCTGGTCGTTGGCGCCATGGCCCAGGTCTCGCACCAATGCGGTCAGGTCCCGGCGGGGCTCGGCGTCGTGCGGGGCTCCTTGATGTTCACTGGCGTAGTTGCCCAGGCTGCGGGCAAGTTGTAGCGCTGCCTCCAGGACGGCCACGATTTCGTCGCGGTCGAGTTGGCCGCCCTGGGCGTTGGCTTGCGCTTCCGTGGTCAACAGCAGGCCTTGCGCTGCGCGCAGCGTCCCGTGCAAGTCGGTGCGTAGTTCGAAGCCTTCGCCGCGCGGCGCGCCGCCACTCGGACGCGGATGGGTGAGGTAACCCAGGTGCAGGTGGCTTGCGCCATGATCGTTCATCAGGGCGGCGCTGATTTGGGATGGCGTGTCATCCAGGCGCAGTTCGCTGGCCCGCTTGCCCTTGTGCTCCTTGCTCTTGACGGTTGCGAGGTCTTTGAACTTGGGAAGTTCGTATGGCGGCAACTGCAGGCGGTTGTAGACGCGGCCGGTGATCACGGGCTGGTCCGGATCCCCGTCGAAGTACGAGACGATGACTTCCTGGCCGATGCGTGGAATGGCCATGTGGCCCCAGGTGGCGCCGGCGATGTTCTGGGAGACACGAATCCAGCAGGAGCTGAACCCATCATGTTTGCCCACGCGGTCCCAGGGAAACTGGACCTTCACGCGTCCATATTCGTCGGTATGGATTTCTTCGTTGGGCGGACCGACCACCACGGCGTTCTGCGGGCCATCGATGCGAGGCCGGGGCAGCGGCTCGGCGCGCCATTCGGCATCGTCCGGCACCAGTTCGGCTTCGTAGCGGTAATGCGTACCCGACTGCGCCTCAGCGCTTTCCTCGGCCTGGCTGGTGTGCTGCCTGCCCCGGTGGACGATGCGTACGGGGCGCCAGCCGCGATTCATGTCTTCGCGTGGATGACCGGCCAGCGTGAATGAAATGCCCGGCTGCAAGCGGGGATCGTCGCCTTCGACCAGCGCAATGCGCGCATCGTGGCGATGGCCGCGCAGGCGGTTCTCGGCAAAGGGCTTGCCGGCTTCGTCGAACTTGGCGCGCGCCGGATAGTCGTAGCGCTCGTAGCGGCGGCCCTGGTGGTTCAGGTCTTGCCCGTCGCGGCTGTGCTGGTGCGCGTATTGCGGATGGTGGAAGGTGTAGTCGCGCTGCGTCTGGCGCGCGGTGCGCACGTTTTCGGTGTACGCGAAGCGCCGCAGTGCGGGCTGCGGCTGATCCCCGCCGGGTGTGGGGTTGAACTGGACCGGTTCGTCGCCCACGCGGCCATGGATGAACAGGCGGTCGCTGTGGACCAGCCGATGGCCTTCGGGGCTGTGGCGGAAGGAATAGAAGAAGCCTTCCTCGCGCATGATGCGCTCGACGAAGTGGTAGTCGGTGTCGCCGGCCTGCACGCAGTATTCGCGGGCCTGGTGCTCGGTGGTGTTGCGCTGCTCGTAGTCTTGAGTCAGACCATGCGCTTTGAGCACTGCTTCGGCGATCTGCGGGACCGTGACGGCCTGAAAGATGCGCCAGTCGGCACTGAGTTTCAGGCGCGCCAGCCGCGGCTCGACGACTGCGCGATAGCGGGTGCGGCGAAAGCCTGTGTCGCCCTGGACAAATGAAGACACCGCGCCATGCACGTACCGCGCCGGGGTGTCGCCATGCCAGAGAGTGAGCAGCGCGGCGCGGTCCAGCACCTGGGCGAAGTCGATGGCGGCGTTGCTGCTGGCCAGTTCCACTTCAAGCAGGAAGGTCTCGGACAGGCCTTCTTGCAGGGTGAATTCGACGACCTCAAAGGATTCGTCGCCGACGGAGAACGTGAAGCGAAGATCGGATTGGATAGGTATGACGTGCTCCCGCAACGACAGACCTTTCCCTTCAACGGTGAGCGTCGGGTCCGCCTATAGGCAAGCGTCCGCCGCAATCGGAGAATTGCAATGGACTCGCATGGCATGCGCTTCCATTTCGTCATACCGGCCAATTTCTGGGTATCGAACCGTTCTTATATTTGTCGGCAAGGGCGCTGAAAACGCGCGGGAACAGCCGGGCGCGATGGTGTCAGCCCGGATCTGCAACGTGGCATTGCATGATGCGTGTTCGGCGCGGACGTGCTGTCCCTCGCTCACCGCTACTTTGCGCTGCCGCGGTGCTCGATGGTCGACAGCATCTCCAGCAACACGTCCATATCCACCGGCTTGACCAGATGCGCGTCGAAGCCGGCTTCCATCGAGGCTCGGCGGTCTTCTTCCTGCCCCCAACCGCTAAGCGCGAGAATCGTTGCGCGCTGGCCCCAGTCCAGGGTACGGATGTGGCGGCAGGCCTCGTGGCCGTTCATGCCGGGCATGCCGATGTCCATGAGGATCACTTGCGGCCTGACCTGCTCGCCCACGGTGATCGCTTCTTCGCCATCGTACGCCGCGGTGACGTCGTGGCCCTCAATGGCGAGCACCGCAACCAGGGACTCGACCGCATCGCGGTTGTCATCGACAACGAGCACCTTGCTTGCCACCGGTGACAGCGCGCCGGCAGGGAGTTGCGGCGCCACCTCCTGAATGTCGGTGACCGGCAGCTGCACGACGAATGCGCTGCCTTTGCCTTGACCGTCGCTGTGCGCGCGCACCGTGCCGCCGTGCATCTCGACCAGGCGTTTGACGAGCATCAGGCCGATGCCCAGTCCGCCCTGCGCGCGTTCCAGCGTTCGGTCGACCTGCGTGAACATCTCGAAGATACGGTCGAGCTGATCCGGCGGAATGCCCGATCCGTTGTCGCGGACCGTGATGTCGACGCTGTCCTTGCCGGGCTCGACGAAGAGTTCGATGTCACCGCCGGGTGGCGTGTATTTGGCCGCGTTGGACAGGAGATTGCCGAAGACCTGTGTCAGACGTTCGGCGTCGCCGTGCAGCATGATCTGCGCGTCGGGCTGCACCAGTCTCAGCCGGTGGCCGTGCTGTTCCAAGGCCGGCTTGCACGACTCGACGGCATGCTGCAGAACCGAGTCGAGCGTGAGGGCGGTCAGCCGAAGTTCCAGCTTGCCGCGATTGATGCGGTTGACGTCGAGCAGGTCGTCGACCAGCCGGACCAGCTGGCGCAGTTGGCGGTCCATCACTTCGCGGGCGCGCGCCGTCATGCCGGGGTCTCGTTCGGCGCGCTTCAGCACTTCCAGCATGTTGCGCAGCGCGGCCAGCGGATTGCGCAGCTCGTGGGCCAGCACGGCCAGGAACTCATCCTTGTGCCGCCGTTCGCGCGCCAGTTCGGACTCCGCGATATGGCGTTCCAGCAGTTCGGCGGCCTGCCGCGCCAGCAGGTCGATGTAGCGCAAGGCTTCGGGTGTGGGGCCGCCGGGCCAGCGGTAATGGTTGTTGAGCATGCCCAGCAGCTGGCCGCTGCGGCTGAGCAGCGGCGTGCATTGGATCGACCGGATGTTGTCTTCCATGACGATCTCAAGCCCCAGCGTGCCTTGCAGATCCGTCAGTTGCTCGACATCGGGCACGACCAGCCGTTCCAGGTGCTGGGCGGCTTCGGCGCAGCTTGCGACCCAGCCGTCTTCGGCGAAGTGTTCGACCAGGCGCGCGCTCAGGCCCTGGTGCACGGCGATGCGCAGTGTGTTCTTTACCGGATCGTAGATCTGGATGTTGCCCTTTTCCGTTCCGGAAATGTCGGCGGCGGCGGCCAGGATCTTCTTGAGCAGCGGTTCGAATTCGCCGGGGCCGACAAGTTCGGCGCTCAGTGCCTGCAACCGGGATAGCGCGTTGACCTCGTTGCGCAAATCTGCCGCGGCGCGGTCGCGTTCCACGACGATGCTGGTTGCCAGCGCACCGAACTCGGCGACGCGCTGTTCCCACGGCGTGCAATGACGCACCTGCGGCAGGCAGAGCAGAAACCAGCCGACCGGCGTGCCGTCGGGCGCCATCGCGGCGCGCGCGTGGCAGGCGTGGATGCCGTTGTCGCGGCAGATGGTGCGCCAGGACTCGGCCCACGTCGTCGACTGCTCGATGTCTTCGCTCTCGATGGGGTTGCCCCGCCGGATTGCCGGATCATCCGTCGCAAAGAGCGCCTCGTGGATCGGCAGGCCGCGCAGGGGGCAGGCGATCGAGGCGGGGAGATGGGTGGAATAGGCGTCGCCGACGGTGACGCGATCGGAGCCGGTCAACAGGACGCATGCCCGGCTGCCGGGCGCCAGGCGGCAGACGGCTTCGGTAAGCGCTTCCAGGCATGACCCCGTTGGGGCCCCCGAAGCGACAAGGAGCAGAAGCTGCCGCTGTTCTTGGTCCAGGGCAGCTTGGCTCGCGGAATCTGGCGGCTCGTGGGTCAAGTGCATCTCCTCTTCTTGCGACGCCTTGGCGGCGGCCGTCCCCCGGCAGGGAGGGGGATTGAAACGAGGCGCTCAAGGCAAGGGCCAAGGCGCCTCAGAGGCTTCAAATAATTGCACGAATCGCGCAGAAGGAATGTTG
Organism: Achromobacter sp. GQ309; assembly: GCF_059759315.1. NCBI lineage: Bacteria > Pseudomonadati > Pseudomonadota > Betaproteobacteria > Burkholderiales > Alcaligenaceae > Achromobacter > Achromobacter sp. GQ309. Next base: position 312,216 of record NZ_JCAXDP010000006.1, on the reverse strand, counting down.
CAATTTGTCCCGGTTGTGGCGGGGCGTGACGGCCCCCGTCCGGTTACTCCAGCGGCAGGGTCAGGACGCCTTGCGGAGCGGGGCGCATCATGACGCGCCGATACCACGCGGACAGCGCGGGCGTGTCGGGCCGCTCGATGGGCAGGGCCAGCCAGCGGTGCGCGGCGGCGACAAGCGCGATGTCGCCCATGGTGAGGTGACGCCCGGCGATGAACTCGCGGCCTTGCAGGGCCTGGTCCAGGATCAGCGCACGAGCGTTGGAGCGTTTGATCGAATTTTCGATGGCGGCCTTGTCCCGCTTGTCTTCCGGGGTGCGGATCAGGCCCAGAAAGGCCGGCCCCATGGCCGGCTGCCATTCGGTCGCCTGCCAGTCCATCCAGCGGTCCGCATCGGCGCGCAGGCAGACGTCCTCGGGCCACAGCGTACCCACGCCGTAGCGCGCCGCCAGGTAGCGGACGATGGCGTTGGATTCCCACAAGATGAAGCCGCCGTCGTCGATGACGGGGACGAGGCGGTTGGGATTGAGCTTGGCGGCGTAATCGGCGGTGTCGACCACCCCGAACGGGCCGCCGGCCTGGACAAAGGTGTGCGGCAGGGCCAGCTCGCGTACGGCCAGCATCACTTTCTGAACGTTGACGGAGGTCAGGCGTCCCCAGATCTTCAACATAGCCAATCCTTCTAAGGGTCAGGCCGGCGGCAGGTGCCGCCGCGCAAAGCCGCTGTCGCGCCCGAAGCGCGTCCAGTCGAATGCCGGCCCGGGATCGGTCTTGCGCCCCGGGGCGATATGTTCGTGTCCCTGGGCGGCAACCAGGGGATAGCGCGCGCGCAGGGTGTGGGTCAGCCGGCGCAGCGACGCGTACTGTTCGCCAGTGTAGGGCAGCGTGTCCGTGCCTTCCAGTTCAATGCCGATGGAAAAATCGTTGCAACGCTCGCGGCCGGCAAAGCGCGACACGCCAGCGTGCCAGGCACGCCGGTCCGTCGAGACGAATTGCACGATGCGGCCGTCGCGGCGGATGAAGAAGTGCGCCGACACGCGCAGGCCGCGCAGGCGTTCCAGCCAGGGATGCGAGCGGTAATCGAGCGTATTCAGGAAGAGGCCTGCGACCTCAGGTCCGCCAAATTGGCCTGGCGGCAGGCTGATGTTGTGCACGACCAGAAGCGAGACCTGCTCGCCCGCGGGGCGCGCGTCGCAGTTGGGCGACCGCATCAGGCTAATGCCCGGCGCCGGCGCCAGCCAGCCATGTCGATCCAGGAACAAAGGCATAGAGAGAGATGGTCAGCGTTTGGCCGGACCCAGGCGGGCGTGGTCGGGGCTGCACCAGGTCTGGCCGTCCTGCAGCAGGGCCTCGGAGCGGGGCAGATGGATGCCGCAATGGGCGCAGCGCACCATGGATTCGATGGCGGGCGGGGGCTGCGCGCCCTGCGCCTTTTTCTTCTGGCCGCCTTGTGCGTCGGCCTGGCGCTGCGCGGCCATGCGGCCGGCAATGCGGGCGACAAACAGAACCAGGATGATCAGAACGATCCAGAACAGCAACTTGCCCACGTCAGCCTCGATGCAGAATCATTTCCAGCACGAACCGGCTGCCGGTGTAGGCCAGAATCAAAAAACCAAAACCCGTCAGGGTCCAGCGCAGCGCGACGCGGCCGCGCCAGCCCCAGATATGCCGGCCGGCCAGCAGCACGCCAAAGGTCAGCCAGGACAGCAGGGTGAAGACGGTCTTGTGGTCGAACGGCAGGATCTTGCCGGTCAGCTTCAGGGAGGCGACCGAGCCCGAGCCCACCGCCAGCGTCAGCACGACAAAGCCGATCCAGATGATGCGGAAAAGCAGCTGCTCCTGCACCAGCAGCGGCGGCTGCGAATCGAGCACGCGCCCGATGATGCTGCGTTCGGCGGGGGCGTCCAGGGGACGGTGCAGGTGGCGGTCCAGCAGGGCCATCATCATGGCGTGCAGGGCAGCGATGGTGATCAGGCCGTAGGCGGCCAGGGCGATCAGGAGGTGCACGCGCAGCCAGGGGTCGTCGGCATGGGGCACGAATTGCCCCTGCGGGAAGATGGCGGCGAGGCCGCTGGCGATGGCGGCGGCGGGCAACAGCAGCAATTGCAGGCCGTCGATGCGCACCAGCAGGCTTTCCAGCCAGAACACCACCATGCCCAGCCAGATGGCGGCGGACAGGGCCAGCGCCCATCCAATGAAAAGATGCTGGGATCCCAGCATCGATTGTTGCAGCCCGATTCCATGGAGAACCAGGGCGCCCAGCAGGCACAGACGGGCGATTCTGCCGGTCTGTTCCACTTCCCCGGCGCCGGCCAGGCGGATCCAAAGCGACCCCCCTAGCACCGCGTACGCCAAGGCAGCCGCTGTGTGAAATACAATGCCGAGTGACATAGAAACCGTTGTCTGGATGGGGCCTTGGGGTGCGCGTCACCCGAAAGCGCAGAATCCGCGCCTGCGGCCACCGTTCAATCAACTAGTTTAAGCGGAAACGCCTCTCATGCTCGATAACCTAACTCAACGCCTGTCGCGCGTCGTCAAGACGCTGCGCGGGGAAGCCCGCCTGACCGAGGCCAACACGCAGGAGATGCTGCGCGAAGTGCGCATGGCGCTGCTGGAAGCCGACGTCGCGCTGCCGGTCGTTCGCGACTTTGTCGCGCGGGTGAAGGAAAAGGCGCTGGGCGAAGAAGTCGCCGGCAGCCTCAGCCCGGGCCAGGCGCTCGTCGGCGTCGTCAACAAGGAACTGACTGCCCTCATGGGCGGCGACCTGGGCGCCGACGCCAACGAACTGTCGCTGGCCGTCCAGCCGCCCGCCGTGATCCTGATGGCGGGCCTGCAGGGCGCCGGCAAGACCACCACCACCGGCAAGCTGGCGCGCTGGCTCAGCGAAGGGCAGCACACGCAGCACGGCCGCAAGACCGGCAAGAAGAAGGTACTGGTGGTGTCCGCCGACGTGTACCGTCCGGCCGCTATCGACCAGTTGAAGAGTGTGGCCGCGCAGGTCGGTGTGGATTTCCTGCCGTCCGATCCCAGCCAGAAGCCTGAAGACATCGCGCGCGGCGCGGTTGATCACGCCCGCCGCCATCATTACGACGTGCTGATCCTGGACACGGCCGGCCGCCTGGGCATCGACGAGGCCATGATGCGCGAGATCCGCGCGCTGCATGACCTGGTCAAGCCGGTGGAAACGCTGTTCGTGGTGGACGCGATGCAGGGCCAGGATGCGGTCAACACCGCGCGCGCCTTTGCCGACGCGCTGCCCCTGACCGGCGTCGTCCTGACCAAGCTGGACGGCGACGCCCGCGGCGGCGCGGCCCTGTCGGTGCGCCACGTCACCGGCAAGCCGCTCAAGTTTGTCGGCGTGTCGGAAAAGCTGGATGGCCTCGAGCCGTTCTACCCCGACCGCATGGCGCAGCGCGTGCTGGGCATGGGCGACATCGTCTCGCTCGTGGAGCAGGCGCAAAAGAACATCGACATCGCCGAAGCGCAGAAGCTTGCGTCCAAGATCAAGTCGGGCAACAAGTTCGACCTGAACGACTTCCGCGATCAGCTCGGTCAGGTCAAGAAGCTGGGCGACATGGGCTCGCTGCTGGAAAAGCTGCCGGCTCAATTTCAGCAGGCCGCCGGGCAGTTGCAAGGCGGCCAGGCGGAAAAGCAGCTGCGCCGCACCGAAGGCATCCTGAATTCCATGACGGCCGCCGAACGCGCCAAGCCCGAACTGATCAAGGCCTCGCGCAAGCGCCGCATCGCCGCCGGCTCCGGCGTGCCGGTTCAGGAGGTCAATCGTCTGCTGGCTCAGTTTGAGCAGATGCAGGGCATGATGAAGCAGATGAAAAAGGGCGGCATGGCCAAGATGATGCGCGCCATGGGCGGCATGAAAGGGCTGGGCCGCTTCGGAATGAAATAGGGCCCCCACGCCGCACTCGCTTCGCTCGCTTGCTGCCCCCCGAGGGGGCTGCCCCGCCTCCGGGCGGCCGAGCGGCGGGGCGGCTGGATTTGAAGCCCCCACGCCGCACTCGCTTAGCTCGCTTGCTGCCCCCCGGGGGGGCTGCCCCGCCTTCGGGCGGCCGGGCGGCGGGGCGGCTTTTCTAGCGCAGGACTGTAAGTCCGCAGTCAAAAAAATGGCCAGACATTGCGTCTGGCCAAGCAATCGCGGCAGGCAGGGGGCGCCGCGCCGCGACACAAGCCGGAGAACGCATGGGTGTCCTCCGGTTTGTTTGAATTCGGTGCCGCTTACGACAGCGGCGGGATGCGCAGCACTTGGCCCGGGTAGATCTTGTCGGGGCTGGTGAGCATGGGCTTGTTGGCTTCGAAGATCAGGGTGTTCTTGGCGCCCTGGCCCTTGCCGTATTGCGCTTCGGCGATCTTCCACAGGTTGTCGCCCTTTTGCACGGTGTACATCTTGGCTTCGGGCGCAGCCTGCTTGACCTGCAGCTGATTGTCCACCGCGGCCACGCCGACGGTGTTGCCCAGTGCCAGTGAAATCTTCTCGGCGTCTTCCGTGCTCAACGCCTGGCCCGCGACCGTGACCTTGTCGCCGTCCACCGTGATTTGCAGGCCATCCGCGTTCAGGCCGTGCTTATCCAGCTCTTTCTTCAATTCCTCTGCCGTCGCGGCCTTGGCCTCGCTGGCGCCGAAGAGTTTTTCTCCAACGTCCTTGATGAAATTGAGCAGACCCATAGCGTTTCCTTTATCGATATTGCGGTGAGAAAACCTGTGCTCTCGAAGGCGCCTGTCCGGTTGAAGGCGGCGCGATAGAAACGATTATGACTCGCACATTTGCCCTACGACGAGGGGTTGTGGTGTAACAGGTTGCTAGCCTCTTGCCAGACTACGCAACAATGCTGGCACCTTCGCAGGACGTTTGTATCCGGGGGCGTAAGCCCCCTCGTGCGTGGGGCGGCATGCAAAAAGGCCGCTGGGTGTCAGCGGCCTTGAAGGGGGTGTCGCGATGCGGCGCCGGAGCGCTGCGGTGACCGTAGTTCAGCCGCCGCCCACCGCGACCACGATCTCGATCTGGTCGCCGTCCGACAGCGCCGTCTGCGCGTGCTGGCTCTTGGGCACGATTTCGCCGTTGCGTTCGACGGCCACGCGCTTGCCCGCATAGCCCAGCGTTTCGAGCAATTCGTTGACCGTGGTGTTCAGCGGGAACTCGCGGGCGTCTCCGTTCAGGGTGATGTGCATGTCAGGGCTCCTCACTGTTTGGCGTAGGCGTCGGTGGCGGCGATCAGGCGCGCCAGCGTGCCGGGTTCGTCGAAGGCATGGCCGGCATCGGGCACCAGGTGAAACTGCGCTTCCGGCCACGCGCGGTGCAGGTCCCACGCGGTGCGCGCGGGCGTGCAGACGTCGTAGCGGCCCTGCACGATGGTGCCGGGGATGCCGCGCAGCTTCTGCGCGTCGCGGATCAACTGGCCTTCTTCCATGAAGCCGGCGTTGAAGAAATAGTGGTTCTCAATGCGCGCAAAGGCCAGCGCCGCGCGGTCCGCGGCGTGGCTTTGCTGATGGCGCGGGCTGGGCAGCAGCGTGATGGTGCTGTCTTCCCATTTGCTCCAGGCCTTGGCGGCTCGCAGTTGCTCGGCGGGGTCGTTGCCCGTCAGGCGCTTGTGGTACGCGGTGACCAGGTCGCCGCGTTCGGCCTCGGGGATCGGCGCCAGGTATTCTTCCCAGCGGTCCGGAAACAGCCACGATGCGCCTTCCTGGTAGAACCATTGGATCTCGGCGCGGCGCAGGCCGAAGATGCCGCGCAGCACCAGTTCGCTGGTGTGTGCCGGGTGCGTCTCGGAATAGGCCAGCGCCAGCGTCGACCCCCAGGATCCGCCAAACACCAGCCACTTCTCGGCGCCCATGACTTCGGTGCGCAGTCGCTCGATGTCGGCGACCAGATGCCACGTGGTGTTGTTGTCCAGGCTGGCGTGCGGATGCGATCGACCGCAGCCGCGCTGATCAAAGAGCAGCACGTTGTAGCGTTGCGGATCGAACAACTGCCGGTGCACGGGCGAGCAGCCGCTGCCGGGCCCGCCATGCAGGAAGACGGCGGGCTTGCCGTTGGGGTTGCCGCACATTTCCCAATAGATCTGGTGACCGTCTCCGGTATCCAGCATGCCTTGGCGGTAGGGTTCGATCGGCGGATAGAGCATCAGGCGGCTCGCTTGAAGATCAGGTCCCAGACACCGTGGCCCAGGCGCAGGCCGCGTGTCTCGAATTTGGTGAGGGGGCGGTAGTCGGGTCGCGGCGCGTAGCCGTCGACGGTGTTCTTAAGGAGCGGTTCGCCGCTCAGCACTTCCAGCATCTGCACCGCGTAGTCTTCCCAGTCGGTGGCGCAGTGGATGTAGCCCCCGGGCGCGATGCGGCTGGCCAGCAGCGAGATGAACGTAGGCTGGATCAGGCGGCGCTTGTGATGGCGCTTCTTGGGCCACGGATCCGGAAAGTAGATGTGCACGCCGGCCAGGGAGTCGGGGGCGATCATGTCGCGCACCACTTCAACGGCGTCGTGCTGGATGATGCGCAGGTTCTGGATGCTGGAGTCTTCGATGCGGCGCAGCAGCGATCCGACGCCGGCGTTGAACACTTCCACGCCCAGGAAGTTGTCGCCAGGCCGGGCCAGCGCGATCTTTTCGGTGGTTTCACCCATGCCGAAGCCGATCTCCAGCACCGTCGGGGCCTGCCGTCCGAAGGCGGCGGCCGGATCCAGGCGGCGGGGAGCGTACGGGATGGACCATTGGCCCATCAGGCGCTCCAGCGCAGCCAGCTGGCCCTGCGTGATGTGGCCGCGGCGATGGACGAAGCTGCGGATGTGCGCGGCGCCCGGGCTGTTGGGCGCATACGCGGCGCTGGCCAGCGCGGCCTGGGTTTCCGGGGAAACGGGGGCGGGCGCGGCGTCGGCGGCGGGCGAGGCGGAAGGACTCACGCCCGGCTTGGCGGGCGCGTCTGCGGGGGTGTCCGCAGGGGTGTTCGTGGCGTTGTTCGCGGGGTTGTTCGTATTCATAGGCGGGATTGTAGTGGCAGGTCTGCCCGCGCGGAGCCGGTCATAGGGACTAAAACAGGGACACATTTATTCCGGACGCCTGCGGCTATAGTTTCTGCCCGGTTTCCCTGCGCCGTAGTCCTTTGTCATGAACTTTGCCCGGATCGACCTCGTCACGCTTGCCCTGTTTGTTTCTGTTGCGCGCCAGGGAAGCATCTCGGCCGGCGCGCGCCAGTCGCATCTGGCGGTGGGCGCGGCCAGCAAGCGGATTTCCGACCTGGAAGCCGCGCTGGGGTCGCCCCTGCTGTTTCGCAATGCCGCCGGCGTGGAGCTGACCGACGCCGGACAGGCGTGCCTGGTGCACGCGCTGCGGGTGCTGCAGGAAGTCGAGCAGATGGCCGGCGCGCTGTCCGACTTTGCGCAGGGCGTGCGAGGCCAGGTGCGCATTGCCGCCAACACCTCGTCGCTGACCCAGTTCCTGCCCGAGGACCTGGCCGCCTTCATGGACGAGCATCCTGCCGTGCGCATCGACCTGGAAGAGCAGAACAGCAGCGACATCGTCACCGCCGTGCTGGAGAACCGCGCGGACATCGGCGTCTTTGCCGACCGCACGCTGGCAGACGGTCTTGCCACCTTCCCGTATCGCCTGGACGAGCTGGTGCTGATCGTGCCGCAGCGCCATCCGTTGGCCGCGGAGCCGCAGGTCGCCTTTGCGGACACGCTGGCCTACGACTACGTCGGCCTGCCGCCCGCGACGTCGCTGGCGACCCGGCTGTCGGAAGAAAGCGGCCGCATGGGCCGGGCGATGCGGCTGCGCATCCAGGTGCGCAGTTTTGACGCCATCTGCCGCATGGTCGCGGCCACGCGTGGCGTGGGCATCCTGCCGCGCATCGCCGCCGAGCCGCACGCGCGGTCCATGCCGATCCGGCTGATTCCGCTGACCGACGAGTGGGCGCGCCGCTGGCTGCTTCTGGGCGTGCGCGACGCCGACACCCTGACCGTGGCCGCGCGGCTGCTGCTGGCCCACCTGCGCGGCGAAGGCTGAGGGTTAGCCCGAGGTTTCTCGTTCCGGGAATGCCCCTTTCCCCGATTGTCCATTCCGCTCCCCGGCGCTTTGCGCGCACACTGCCGTCCATCACTACCGTAAGACGCGCCTGGGAGGCGATATGGCAGGGCAGATTCTCGCCGGCATTCGTGTGCTGGAACTGGGACAACTCATCGCGGGGCCTTTTGCGGCCAAGACGCTGGCGGACTTTGGCGCCCAGGTCATCAAGATCGAGCCGCCAGGCCAGGGCGATCCGTTGCGTAAGTGGCGTCTGCTACACGAGGGCACCTCGGTGTGGTGGGAGGCACAATCGCGCAACAAGCAGTCGGTCTGCGTGGACCTGCGCCAGCAGGAAGGCCAGGACATCGTGCGCATGCTGGCGCGCGAGGCCGACGTGCTGATCGAGAATTTCCGCCCCGGCACGCTGGAAAAATGGGGCTTGTCGTGGGAAGCCCTGCACGAACTGAATCCCCGCCTGATCATGTTGCGCATCTCGGGCTACGGCCAGACCGGTCCCAAGGCGCGCGAACCCGGCTTTGCCGCGATCGGCGAAGCCATGGCGGGCCTGCGCTACCTGAACGGTGAGCCGGGCCGCGCGCCGGTGCGCGCCGGCCTGTCGCTAGGCGACACCATCGCCGGCCTGCATGGCGCGCTGGGCGTGATGCTGGCGCTGTATCAACGCGATGCGCGCGGTGGCGTGGGGCAGGTGATCGACACCGCGCTGTACGAAAGCCTGTTCAACCTGAGCGAGAGCCTGCTGCCCGAGTATTCGGTGTTCGGCGCGGTGCGTGAGCCCGCCGGCGCGTCGCTGCCCGGCATCGCGCCGTCCAACGCCTACCCGTGCCAGGACGGCTACGTGCTCATCGCGGGCAACGGCGACGCCATCTACACCCGGCTGATGGCCCGCATCGGCCGCGACGACCTGGGACAGGACCCGGCGCTGGCGCACAACGACGGCCGCGCGCGCCGTGTGGAAGAGATCGACGCCGCCATCGGCGCGTGGACGCAGGAACAGCAGATCGACGACGTCCTGGCCGCGATGCTGGAAGCCGGCGTGCCCGCCGGCCGCATCTATTCCGTTGCCGACATTGCCAAGGATCCGCACTACCGCGCCCGCAACGCCATCACCTCAATGGAATCCGCGGCGGGCGTGCAGGTGGAAATGCCCGCCGTCTTCCCGTACCTGTCGTCCAATCCGGGCGCAGTGCGCGAACGCGCGCCGACCCTGGGCGAACACACCGACACGGTGCTGGCGTCGGCGGGCCTGACCGAAGAACAGCGCGGCGCGTTGCGCGCCAAGGGAGTGATTGCATGAACCACGGACCCGCCCGCATCGAGATCAACGAGGTCGGGCCGCGCGACGGCCTGCAGATCGAGAAGACCCTGGTGCCCACGGACGACAAGGTCGCCTTCGTGGACGCGCTGTCCGACTGCGGCTTTGCCCGCATCGAGGTCACCAGCTTCACGTCCCCCAAAGCCATTCCCGCGCTGGCCGACGCCGTCGACGTCATGCGCCGCATCCGCCGCCGTCCCGGCGTGATCTATACCGCGCTGGTCCCGAACGTGCGCGGGCTGGAACGCGCGCTGGAGGCCGGCACGGACGAGATGAACCTCGTCATGTCGTGCAGCGAGACGCACAACCGCGCCAACCTGCGCATGACCCGCGACCAGTCGTTTGCCGAGCTGTCGCAGGTTCTGGCCGCCGCGGCAAAGGCTGGTGCGCCGTGCAACGTGTCGTTGTCGACCGCGTTCGGCTGTCCGTTCGACGGCGACGTGCCCGCGGACACGGTGCTGGACCTGGCGGCGCGTCTGGTCGATGCGGGCGCGGCCGGCATCACGCTGTGCGACACGACAGGCATGGCGTTTCCGACGCAAGTGGCTGCCCTCTGCGAACAGGTGGCGGCGCGCCTGCCGTCCACCGCGCTGACCGTACACCTGCACAACACGCGCGGCATGGCGTTGGCCAACGCCATCGCGGCCTGGCAGACCGGCATCACCCGCTTTGACGCCGCGGCTGGCGGCCTGGGCGGATGTCCTTACGCGCCGGGCGCCAGCGGCAACGTCAACACCGAAGAGCTGGTCCACATGTTTGCTTGCATGGACGTGGAGACCGGCGTGTCGCTGGAGCCGCTGCTGGCGATCGTTCGCAGCCTGCCCGGTTTGGTCCAGCGCGATCTGTCCAACGCATTGCTGCAGGCGGGGCCGAGGCTGGCCCTGCATGCGCCGCCCGCGTGGCTGGCTGAACGGTTTCCGGCCGACGCCTGATTGATCTTTTCCAAGCTGTACCTGCCGTACCCGAACCACCCACAGATAAAACAATACCCAGGAGACAACGCATGGCCTCTTTCCGCCTGCCCACCGCACTGCGCGTCAGCGCCGCCTTCGCCCTGATCACCGCCGCCGGCGCCGCCAGCGCACAGGCCGATTTTCCGAACCGCCCCGTCACGCTGATCGTGTCCGCTGCGCCCGGCGGCACCACCGACATCGCCGCCCGCCTGATCGCGCAGCCCTTGGGTGCGGCGCTGGGCCAGAGCGTCGTCGTCGAGAACAAGCCCGGCGCCTCCGGCGGCATCGCTGCGCAGGCCGTGGCGCGCGCCAAGCCGGACGGCTACACGCTGCTGCTGCAGTACTCGGGCTTTCAGGTCATCACGCCGCACGTGACGCCCGCCGCCGGCTGGGATCCCATCAAGGACTTCGCCCCGGTCGCCAACGTGCTGTCCGCGCCGCAAGTCGTGGTCGTGCGTCCCGATCTGCCCATCAAGTCCCTGAAGGAACTGGTCGCGTACGCCAAGGCCAACCCGGGCAAGCTGAACTACGCGTCGTCGGGCAACGGTTCGCTGCAGCAGGTCGCCACGGAGCTGCTCAACCAGATGGCCGGCACGCAGATCACGCACATCCCGTACAAGGGCACCGGCCCCGCGCTGAATGACTTGCTGGGCGGCGCTGTCGACATGACGATCACCACGCCGCCGCCGCTGCTGGGCCAGATCGCCGCAGGCAAGCTGCGCGCGCTGGCGGTCACGGGCAATGCCCGCTTGCCGTCGCTGCCCGACGTGCCCACGGCCGCCGAAGCCGGCTACCCCGACCTGATCGTGTCGTCGTGGTTTGCCATGTACGCACCCAAGGACACGCCCGCGCCGGTCGTCGACAAGATCGCGGGCGAGATCCAGAAAATCATGAAGACCGACGAGTTCCGCAAGAAGGCGGCCGAGCAGGGCGCCGAGGCGATCTTCATGGGGCCGAAGGAACTGGGCGCCTACACGCAGACCGAACTGGACCGCTGGGGCAAGGTGGTGAAGGCCGCCAACATCACGGCGAACTGATATCGGCGGGTTTTTGGTCGAAGCGGGCGAGTTTTCTTGACCCGCCCCGACCGAAAAAACCCGCGCTATAATCGCGGCTCTGCCCGGCCCACGGCTGCGGCACGACACCCGAGCGGGTGTAGTTCAATGGTAGAACGGCAGCTTCCCAAGCTTCATACGAGGGTTCGATTCCCTTCACCCGCTCCATCAATCCCGGCAAGTTCCCTTCATGCGACGCTGACCACTTGATTCTGCGGCGTCGGCATTCATTCCCCGCATCGATTCAACGCATTGCCCGAGGATGTCCGGGTCGACCTGCGAGGGGCATTCCTGAGCGCGCCTTGCCGTCAAGCGACGCGGTGATAAACGGCCTCGATGTTGTAGCCGTCGGGGTCCAGGATGAAGGCGCCGTAGTAGTGGGGGTGGTAATGCGTGCGCAAGCCTGGCGGGCCGTTGTCGCGGCCGCCGGCTGCCAAGGCGGCGCGATGGAACGCGTCGACCGCTTCGCGGCTGCGGGCGCGGAAGGCCACATGCACGCGTGGCGCGCAGGGCGTGCCCTCATGTATCCAGAATTCGCCACCGGGGTTGTTCTCGTTGTCCGGTTCTCCGACGCCGAAGCCCATGTCGGTCTCGAACGTCTTGCGTGCCACATAACCCAGCGCCGCCAGCGCGCTCAGGTAAAACGCGCGGCTGCGCTCGAAGTTGCTCACATGGATCGTGATGTGGTCCAACATGCAACGCTCCTTCAGAAAGGTGGCCGATCGGGCCGGAACGATCAGCATAGGCCATCAGGGCGGACGACAGGGCGGTGATTCGCAAGGTGGCGCGATTGGAGGGAGCCGGCGCGGGAGGCGCTCACACCTCCGGCATCCCGCCATCGACAAACAGCGCGATGCCATTGACGAAGCTTGCCAATCGATCACCGAAATAATGGACAACTCCGGAAAGATTGGAACGACTATGCGTGTTTGTGGATAATCGCTTCATCTCAAGGAGTCTTCGGCATGGATCAATTGACCGCGATTCGCGGGTTTGCGCGCGTGGTGGAGGCGGGCAGTTTCACGCGGGCGGCGGATTCGCTGGATATGCCCAATGCCACGCTGAGCAAGATCGTGCAGGACCTGGAGGCGCACCTGGGCGTGCGCCTGCTTCAGCGGACGACTCGGCGCGTCACGGTCACGCCGGAAGGGCGCGAGTACTACGAGAAAGCGTTGCGCATCGTACGCGACCTGGAAGACATCGACGGGTCGTTCAATGCTGTGCAAGGCAAGCCGAAAGGACACCTGCGCATCGACGTGGGCGGCTCCACCGCGAGCGACGTGCTGATCCCCGCGATCTCCGATTTTCTGACGCGCTATCCCGACATCCGGATCGACTTCGGGGTGTCAGACCGCCCCGTCAACCTGATCAGCGACAACGTCGACTGCGTGATCCGCGGCGGACCGCTCGACGACTCTTCGCTGGTGGCGCGGCAGATCGGCACCGCCGATCTGATCACCTGCGCCACACCGGGATACCTCAAACAGTTCGGCACGCCTGCCTATCCGGATGAGTTGAAGAACGGCCACAAGCTGGTCAGCTACCTGTCGCCGCAGAACGGCCGCGCCTTTCCGTTCCGCTTTGAGCGCGATGGGGAAAAGACGGAGGTCAAGGTCGAGCATCGCGTCGGCGTCAATGAAAGCAACGCGCATCTGGCGGCGGCGCTGGCGGGCCTGGGGATCGTTCAGACGTTCACCTATGCGGCGGGCCCCGCGTTGCAAAGCGGCGCGCTCGTCGAGATTCTGAAACCGTGGCGGCCCCAGCCTTATCCGTTTCATGTGGTGTACCCGCATAACCGCCATGTGACGCATCGGCTGCGCGTGTTCATTGATTGGCTCGTGGCGAATCTGCCCGCGCGGCTCAAAGGATGAAGGGCAGGTGCTGGTAGCCCAAGCCCTCATCGAATATGTCTTGTTGGGAAAGGCGCACCCCGTCAACACGAAGCGCGCCCCGTTCAGAATTACTGATACGCGTTAGAAGCTGGGCTTTCTGGACTGGCTGCGCTGCACATACTCGATCCGCGCATTCATCCATGCCGGGTCATGCATCTGAATGCTGACGCCGCTGTATTTCAATACCGCCTGCGTCAGGTCCGTCGAGCAGCCCATACCGGGGTTCGTGCTGGGTTTGGTGCACCATTCCATGTTCAGGTCGTTGGGATAGTTCGACTGGCGGCCGTATTTTTCCAGCACGGCTTTGCCCATGGCTTCCTTGTTGGCCGGCGTCCACGGCAGTTCATAGCGGATCTGCGACACCGCCAGCGGCCGTTGCTTGTCGACAGGCACGCGCGGCTCGAAGTGGACGATGAAGCTGACGCCATCTTTGTCGTAGCTGAAGTTCATCGGCATCTTGGTGTTCGTGACCGGGTTGTTCGTCGCGTAGCCGATCCGGATGTCCTTCTTGCCAACATTGAAGTTCTTGGCGGTGGCGGCAAGGGCTTCGTCGAAGTCCATGCCCGTCTTGACGCCGGCGACATCAAACGTGCGGGCGTCGACCGAACGGGGAGACGCGGCATTCGCGGGAGCAACGACGACGGCGGTCAGCGCGGAAATGAGGAGTGCAGCTTTCAACTTCAAAATAAAGATCCTTTTCGAATAGCGCGAGGATTATCCGATCGGGTCTTTCTTATGTCCCTAATAAAGTGCAACCAAAATTGTCATCGAGGCGTTTTATTCAAAGGCTGAAGGCCAGGACAAAGCCCAGCAGGGCAACGGTCATCAGCCCGCCCGCGACGGCTGCGGAAGGACGGTGATCCGGGCCGGAGCCGTTGTCCTTGAACCGGAAGGGCCGTTTGACGCTGATGTACGCGCTGGCCGCCAAGGCGGCCGCCGCAACTGCGCCGATCGTGTAGGCAAGCATCTGAACTCCGGGACCCATGAAGCGGCCGGGCGCGCGCCCGGCCACCATCTCAAACCGGCTGGCTCGGCTCTTCGGCCAGGAAACCCCCACTCTGATGCCGCCACAGGCGCGCGTACACGCCGTTCATTGCCAGCAGTTCCGCATGGCTGCCCTGTTCGATGATCTGGCCTTGATCCATCACGATGAGCCGGTCCATCGCGGCGATGGTCGACAGGCGGTGCGCGATGGCAATGACGGTTTTGCCCTGCATGACTTCGTCCAGGCTCTCCTGAATGGCGGCTTCCACTTCCGAATCCAATGCGCTGGTAGCTTCGTCCAGCAGCAGGATGGGCGCGTTCTTGAGCATGACGCGGGCAATCGCGATGCGCTGGCGCTGGCCGCCCGACAGCTTGACGCCGCGTTCGCCGACGAGCGTGTCGTAGCCGGTGTTGCCGTGCGAGTCGCTGAGCTGCTGGATGAAGTCGTCGGCCTGTGCCCGGGCCGCGGCGGCGCGGATTTCTTCGCGGCTGGCGTCGGGGCGGCCATAGGCGATGTTGTCGCAGATGGAGCGGTGCAGAAGCGATGTGTCCTGCGTGACCATCCCGATGGCGCTGCGCAGGCTGTCCTGCGTGACCTTCGAGATGTCCTGGCCGTCGATGCGGATGTGTCCCCGTTCGACGTCGTAGAAGCGCAGCAGCAGGTTGATGAGCGTGGACTTGCCGGCGCCGGATCGTCCGACCAGGCCGATCTTTTCGCCGGGGCGCACGGTGAGGGTCAGGCCGTCGAGGACCTGGCGCTCGTTGTTGTAGTTGAAATAGACGTCGTCGAACTGGACTTCGCCTTGCGTGACTTGCAAGGTGGCGGCGTTGGGCGCGTCCTGCACTTTCGGGACGTGGGTCAGGGTGGCGATGCCGTCCTGCACGGTGCCGATGTTCTCGAACAGCGAAGTCATCTGCCACATGATCCAGTGCGACATGCCGTTCACGCGCAGCGCCATGGCGGTTACGGCCGCCACTGCGCCGGTGCCGACTTCGTTGCCGTGCCACAGCCACAGCGCGTAGCCGCCGGCCGCCAGGATCAGCGCCGACACCAGCGCCTGGTTCACGATTTCAAACTGGCTGACCAGACGCATCTGGCGGTAGCCGGTTTCCTTGAAGTCCTCCATGGCGGCGCGCGCAAAGCGGGCCTCGCGATTGGTGTGCGAGAAAAGTTTGACGGTGGTGATGTTGGTGTAGGCATCGGTGACGCGTCCGGTCATGGACGAGCGGGCATGCGCCTGCTCTTTGCCGACCTTGCCCAGCCGCGGCACGAAATACATCATGGCCAGGCCGTAGAGCGCCATCCAGCCGATGAAGGGCAGCATCAGACGCCAGTCGAAGCCCCCGGCCAGCGCGACGATGGTGACGAAGTAGACAGCGATGCCGAGCACGATTTCGCAGAAGGTGAGCAGCACTTCGCGCACGGCAAGCGCGGTCTGCATGACCTTGGTGGTGACGCGGCCGGCGAATTCATCAGAGAAAAACGACAGGCTTTGCCGCAGCATCATGCGGTGAAAGTCCCATCGCAGGCGCAGCGGCAGGTTGATGGCCAGGACCTGATGCTGGACCAGTGTGCGTAGCGCGACGACGCCAACGCTGACGCACAGCACGATGGCAATGCCCCACAGGACCTGGCGTTCGTGTGCCGACGCGGCCTCGCCGGCTTTCCAGGCGGTGAGCATGTCGACAACCTGCCCCAGAAAGGCGAAGAGCCACGCTTCGTAGATGGAGACCGCCGCGCTCAGGACCGCCAGTGCGGCGATGTAGCGGCGCGATCCGTGCGTGCAGAACCACAAGAAGGCGAAGAAACCCGTGGGCGGCGGGGGGACGTTCTCGGAAGGGAACGGATTGAGCTGGCTTTCAAATCTGCGGAACAAGGCAGAGACTCCAAATTCACGAATTAATGCGAGGCGGTCGTGCGGCGGACCCGACAGGTGATACCTCAGCGATATTTCAGCGCGTCGACAAAGGCGGAGAAGGCGGGCGAGGCGGGGGCATGCAGGTGAATGCCCCGGGATGCCGGGTCGTTCTTCCGCGAACTTGCAGGCGTGGATGGATCCGGATGGCCGCTGCCGGATGCTGTCGCGGGATGGCCCGGTCGGATCTTGCGGCGTGGCGGGTGTCGGATTCCGCGCGGCGTACGCAGGCGATCCTACCACCATCAGACGCCGGGCCGTCCGCGCTGGAAGGGATGACCACGCACACGGCAGTGATCAGGACTTGAAATACCGCGCCGGCGTCGTGCCGAACACCGCCTTGAATGCAGCGACGAAGCTGGACGCGGATTCATACCCCACGTCGAGCGCCACGTTCGTGACGCTTTCCCCGTAGGCAAGCTGTTCCAGCGCGGTGAGCAGCCGCTGGCGCTGGCGCCATCGGCCGAATGACAGGCCGGCCTCCGTCTGGAACAGGCGCTCGATGGTGCGGGGGCTGGATCCCACTTGGCGGGCAAGGGCGGCCAGCGGCTGGCGGTTGGCGGGGTCGGCGCGAAGCAGGTTCGCCAGGCGCAGCGCGCGGGTGTCGGTGGGATAGGGCAGGTCGACCGAGGTGTGGTCCGTTGCGCGCACCTGGTCGATGAGCACGCTGGCCAGCCGCGCTTCGGGCGAGTTAGCCGGATAGTCCCAGGGCGCAGCCGCACAGCTGGCGATCACCTCGCGCATCAGGGCGCTCACCGCCACGACGCGGCATTGCGCGCCGTCGGGCATGGGATAGACCTCGGGGTCGATGTACAGCACGCGCGTGTGCACCGGCCGCCTGACCAGCGTGGAATGCAGGGTGCCGCTGCCGATCCAGATGGCGCGGGTGGCGGGTAGCACCCATTCGCCGACGCTGGTGGTGACGTGGATCACGCCGCTGGCCGCGCACAGCAATTGATGACGGCGATGGACGTGCGGCGCCTGGTCGGCCGGCATCCATTCCTCCATCAGCCCTACGACCGGCGCGGTGGCGAGGTCGGGGTCAGGCATTTCGCCAAGAGGCTCGGCGGCGGTAGGTTGGCGGATTTTAGACATAAGTCGGCCAAGTATAGACAGAACCCGCCACGCGCTCCTGATAACTTGGACCGTTTCCCAAACGCTTGGCTGCGTCCCTTTCGACCAGGCGTTCATGCGGTTCATATCAGGAGTTCGTTTTGCAGCAGGCTGACATTCACGCCCCGGGCAGGCCACCGGCCGTCCAGGGCCAAGCCGCGTCGCTGCGGGCGCCCAAGCGCGCCACGCAGTTGTCGCTGTTCATCGCAGGCTTCGCCTTGTCGTCATGGGCGCCGCTGGTGCCGTTTGCGCAGCAGCGGCTGGGCGCCGACGCGGCCACGCTGGGTTCCGTGCTGCTGTGCCTGGGCCTGGGCGCCGTGATCGGAATGCCAGGGGCGGGCGCGCTGGTGGGGCGCGTGGGTTGCAAGGCGCTGATCGTGACGGCTGGGCTCACGCTGGCCGCCGTGCTGCCCTTGATGGCGATCGCGTCGACCGCGTTCACACTGGGCCTGTGCCTGCTGATCTTCGGCGCGGCCACCGGCGCCATCGACGTGGCGGCCAACGTGCATGGCACCGAGGTCCAGCGGATTGCCCGGCAGCCGCTGATGTCGGGCTTTCATGGGCTGTACAGCATCGGGGGTCTTGTGGGCGCAGCGGCAATGACGGCAATTATTGCCATCGGCGCCAGCGCGGCGGCCGCCACCATCGCAGCCAGCCTCGTCATCGCGCTCTGCGTGCTGCTGGCCGCACCCGGCTTCCTCACCTTGCCGCAGGCAAAAAAGGCGCCGTTGCTGATCGTGCCGCGCGGCATTGTGGTGGGCATCGGCCTGCTGGCGATGGTGATCTTCCTGGCCGAGGGTGCCATGCTGGATTGGAGCGCGCTGCTGTTGTCGCGCGAGAAGGGCGTGGACCAGCGGTTTGCCGGCGCCGGGTACTCGGTCTTTGCGTGCGCCATGACGTTGATCCGCTTTGTGGGCGATCGATTCGTGGCGCGGGCGGGTGAGCGCGTCGTGCTGATCGCGGGGTTTCTGATTACGGCGGTCGGTCTGGCGCTGGCCGCGTGGAGCAGCAACCTGGCGGTCGTGTATCCCGCCATCGCCTTTGCGGGGCTTGCCGCCGGCAATGTGGTGCCGATCCTGTTTTCGCTGGCGGGACGCCAGACTGCCATGCCGCCGTCGCAGGCCATTGCGGCGGCCAGCATGCTGGGCTATCTAGGCGTGCTGCTGGGTCCGGCGGTGCTCGGCTACGCCGCGCATGCGGTGGGAATGGTTGACGCGTTCCTCTGGCTTGCCGGATTGGTGGCCGTGTCGGCGGTTGCGATTCGCTTGGTGGTGCGGCGCTGATCGCCCCCGCGCATTGACGCGCCGCGGGTGATGCGCCGGGGGTGATGCACCTCCACGCGTCGCGGCGATGCGCTTCACGGCATACCGGCCATCCGCCTTACGCCATTGCCGCCACGCGCCGCCGGAACATATCCGCCATCGTGGCGGCCGCCAGCGATAGCGGCGTGCCCTGCAGCGTCATGATGCCGATGCTGGCGACCGGCATCGGCACGTCCGCGCGGATGCGCCGGGCCTCGTCGCCATAGGGTTTGATGTCGAGCATGCTAGACGGGCAGATGATGAGCGCGTCGCTGCGGGTCATGAGGCTCCACATGACGCCGAAGGTGTCGCATTCGATCACGCGGGCGGGCTCGGGCAGGCCGTGCGCGCGCAGGCCGCGCAGGAAGGCTTCGGTATGGCTGCCGCCCGAGACGTTGAGCAGCCATTCGCTGCCGCGGATGTCTTCCCAGTGCCGCGCGCGCGCCAGCGGATGGCCCTTGCGGCAGGCAATCATGAATTCCAGCGGGCGCAGTTCTTCGAATTCAAATTCCTGGCCGCCAGCGCCGTCGTTCATGCGCGAGGCCAGCGCAAAATCCAGCGCGCCGTTGCGCAGGGCCGGCTGCACCGAGGCCAGCAGGCCTTCCGAGACCTTGACCTTCGCGGCCGGCATGCTGGCCCGGAATTCGGTCAGCACGTCGGGCAGCACGCTGAGCATGACCATGGGTGTCACGCCGACCGCCACCCGCGCCTGCGCACCGCTGAGCAATTGGCGGATGTCCTGGCGCGCCAGTGCGAGCTGCGCCTGCGCCAGGCGGGCCCGCACCGTCAGGTGTTCGCCGCATTCGGTGACGGCGATGCCCTTGGGGCTGCGCGTCAGGAGCGGCGCGTCCAGTTCGGTTTCGAGTTCCTTGATGGCCTTGGTCACGGCGGCCTGGCTCAGGTGCAGGCTGCGCGCGGCGGCGCGAATGCTGCGCAGTTCGGCGACCTTCAGCCACGCCCGCAATTGATGGTCCTTCATGACGGCTTTCCGGCTGACAACCTGGGGTGGTCACCTTAACAAAAATATAGCCTTACGGGCAGCGCGGACCATCCCTAAGCTGATCGTCGATCAGGCCCGGCAAGACCGAGAGGCCTGGCCCGAAAAGCGCTTCAGGAGAATGCCATGCCGATCTTTGCCCGCCGTGCCGTTTCCTTGTTTCTTGTCCTTGTGGCCGCCACCGCTGCCGGCGCCGCCCGTGCCGATTGGCCGGAACGGCCGATCAAGCTCATCGTCCCGTATGCCGCGGGCTCCGGTCCCGACGTGGTGCTGCGCCCGATTGCCGACGCGCTGGGCCGCGAACTGGGGCAGCCGGTCATCGTGGAAAACCGGGGCGGGGCGGGCGGCATCGTCGGCACGCAGGCCCTGGCGTCGGCGCCGCCCGACGGCTACACCATCGGCTTCGGCAACATCGTCACGCTGGCGATCAACAAAAGCATGTACGCCAAGCTGCCCTACGACCCGCAGCGCAGCCTGGCGCCCGTCAGTCTGGCCATCAGCAACGCGCTGGTGCTGATCGCCCGCAACGGCCTGCCGGCCAGCAATGTGCAGGAGCTGGCCGCGTATGCGAAGAAGAATCCCGGCAAGGTCAGCGTGGGATCGCTGGGGGTCGGTTCCAGCGCCCACCTGGCGGGCGAAATGCTCAAGAGCGAGACCGGCACCACCATGTTGCACGTGCCGTACAAGAGCGGCCAGCAGGCGGTTGTGGATCTGGCGGGCGGGCAGCTTGACGTGATGATCGACAACGTCGCCGGCGTTCTGCCCTTCATTCGCTCGGGGCAGGTCAAGGTGCTGGGCGCCACCAGCTTGAAACGCGTGCCCGTGCTGCCGGACGTGCCGACGCTCGACGAGTCGGGCTTGAAGGGGTTCGAGGTGGTGTCGTGGGGTGGCATCGTCACGCCGGCGGGTGTGCCCAAGCCGGTGATCGATAAGCTGAATGCCGCAGTCGCCAAGGCGCTGCTGGACCCCGCGGTGCAGAAGCAGAACGAAACCCTGTCCGTCGACGCCACGCCGTCCACGCCCGAGCAGTTCGCCAGCCTGATCGCCGCCGAGATTCCGCGCTGGGCGGCGATGGTGAAGCAATCCGGCGCGTCCGCCGATTGAGCGCGCGTCACAGGATGGGGCGGGCAGAACGCGTGCCGCGCAGCGGTTCCTGCACATCCGGTATTTCAGAATAGGGAGACAACATGACTAACGCACTCTGGCGCTGGAACGCGCTCGACCTGGCCCGCGCCATCCGCAACGGTGAAGTATCCAGCCGGGAGGCGGTGCAAAGCTGCCTGGACCGCGCCCAAGTCGTCAATCCAGCCTTCAACCCGCTGACCGAGACCTATGCTGAGCAGGCGCTGCGCGCCGCGGATGCGGCCGACGCGGCGGTGCACGGCAAGCAGGAGTTGGGCGCGTTGCATGGCGTGCCGGTCACGATCAAGGCCAACGCGGATCTGGCGGGCACGGCCACGACCAACGGCGTGACGGCCTACCGGGACCTCATCGCGCAGGAAAACAATCCGGCGGTCGACAACTGGCTTCGCGCGGGGGCGATCGTCATCGGACGCACGAACGTCCCGGCGTTTTCCTGGCGTTGGTTCAGCGACAACGATCTGCACGGCCGCACCGTCAATCCATTCGATGTGGCGCGAACGCCGGGCGGCTCCAGCGGCGGGGCGGCGGTGGCGGCCGCGCTGGGCGTCGGGCCGCTTGCGCATGGCAGCGACCAGGGCGGCTCCATCCGCTATCCCGCGTATGCGTGCGGCGTGGCAGGGCTGCGGCCCTCGCAGGGCCGGGTGCCCGCGTATAACGCGACCCAGCGCGCCGAGCGCCCGGTAGCCTCTCAGATGGCGGCCACGCAAGGCCCGCTGGCGCGCACCGTGGCGGATCTGCGCTTGGGGCTGGCGGCAATGTCGGGCGGCGACGCCCGCGATCCCTGGTGGGTGCCGGCGCCACTGGAATTTCCTGACTTGAACGGCAGCCGTCGTGTCGCGCTGTTTGCGGGCACGGCGCAGCACAAGGCCGACGCTGCAGTCACCGACGCGCTGCAGCGCGCCGCCGGCTGGCTGCAGGACGCGGGCTACTTCGTCGAGGTTGCCGAGCCGCCGCAGTTCGACACCGCGGCCGCGCTGTGGCTGGACGTGCTGATGAACGAAGCCGCCGGGTCCATGCAGCGCGAGATCGAACGCGCCGGCGACCGCGCCATCCAGAACGCGTACCAAAGCATGCTTGCGCACACGCCCCGCCGGGACAAGGACGGCTTCATTCAGGCGATGGCGATGCGCACGACGATCCTGCGCGAGTGGGGCCGCTTCTTTGAGCGCTATCCGGTCCTGTTGATGCCCGTGTCTTTCGCGCTGCCATTTCCGGTGGATCGGGATCAGCAGGGCGCGGACGTGATGGCGGACATCCTTCGGGCGCAGAGCCCGTTGATTTCAACGGCGATCCTGGGATTGCCGGGACTCTCCGTACCCGTTGGCCGCGCCGAGGGCGTGCCGGTTGGGGTGCAGTTGGTCGCCGGGCGCTTTCGCGAAGACCTGTGCCTGGCGGCCGGCGAGGTCATTGAGGCGCGGGCCGGGTGGTCGGTGCTGGACCAGCTGCACGTGTGAACGCGGCGCGTCCGCGTTTCAGCGGGACGCGCCGGTGTCTTGCAGACGCGCGTGGACGGTCGCGCCCAGCGCCGCGCCATGCACGGCCAGATGGGCGCCCAGTTGAATGGCTTGCAGGATCTCGCTGCGCGACAGGCCTCGTGCGAGCCCTTCACCGATGCACGCGCGCGTGTTTGCCATGTCGCCCTGCGTGAAGCACGCGTGCAAGGCGATGCGAATCAGCAAACGTTCCGTCTGCGACAGACCGCCGGCCGGCGCGCCGCCTTCCAGGAAGTCGAGCAGGACGGCGACATAGCCCCGGTCCTGCGCCGCCAGCCGCAACAGGCTGGGCGCCTGTTCCGGCCACAGCGCGGCGATGCGGGCGCGCAAGGGATCCTGCGCGTCTAGCGCAGGTAGCGGTGCGGCCTCATGCAGCAGGTCGGCGGCCAGAAGGACCGCGCTCAACCCCTGCAGGGTCACCAGATGCAGCACGTCGAAGACGTCGGCATCCGTCGCGCCGGCCTCGCGCGCCATGCGCAGATGGGTGGCAAGTCCCGCTTCGTAAAGATGCGTGGCCGATGCGTCCAGCGCCACATAGATCAGTTCGACCATGCGCGGCGACAGCGGACCCGTGCTGGCGGGATGGCCCGCGTAGTCGGCATAGTGCGCGAGAAACCCCGGATTGGCGCGCAGCATCGCGTCCGTCCACGGCCGCCAATAGCCGCGCGCGGCGATGAAGCGCGCCTTGATCTCGTCCAGATCGCTTATTGGCTGCATAGCACCTGACCCGTGAGGTATTGCGCCTGCGCGCCCGCGACGAAGCGCAGCAGCGGCGCCAGCGCCTCGGGCGCGGCGCCCGGCGCAACCTGCACAGCGTTGATGCGGCGCGCCGCGGGGCCCCATTCGCAGGCCAGCGAGGCCACGAGCATCCGCGCCGCCGCGTGATCCCCGGCATGCTCCCACGCCAGACCCTCGCCGCCGGGCAGCAGTAGCGTGAGGCTGGCGGGTCCGTCCAGGTCGAAGCGGCGCGCGGCATTCAGCACGGCCGCCAGGCGTTGCCCCGGCGGGCTGGACAGCACCGTGGCATCCAGCACGGCGGGATAGCCGCCGGCTGCGGCGTCGTCACACAGCGAGGGCCAATCGCCACGCACGGTCAGCGACAGGGGCGCGTCGATTTGAATACGGTTTTCGGTCGCGGTCGGCGCATAGGTCTGGCTGCCGCCGTACACCGACGAGCCGCCATCCACGCACAGCAGACTGCCTGCCAGGGGCTTGGCCTGCGCACCCGCTGCAAAGACCAGCGCGCAGGCGATCTCGTCGGGATCTGCCAGCCGGCCCAGCGGAATCTTGGCGACCGCGCGCGCGGGGTCCAGGCGGCCGGATGCGATCAGGCCGTCCACCAGTTCCGTTTGCACATATCCCGGGCACAGCACGGTGACGCAAAGTCCGGGGTCGGCCTGCGCCAGCGCGCGGCTTTGCGCGATCAGGCCGGCTTTGCTGGGGCTGTAGCCGCCGCGCCATGGGATGGCGCGCAGCCCCGCGCCCGAGGCCACGTTGACGACACGCGCGCCCGCGGCGAGGCAACCGCGCAGGGCGCTGACCACGCGCGCAGGCGCGTGCAGGTTCAGGTCCAGCAGCCGCTGCCAGTCCTCGTCCGTCTGGTCGACGGTGGGACGATTACTGCTGTCCGTCATGCCCGCGTTGTTGATGATGGCGTCCAGTCGCGGCATGCCGTCCGCCAGCGCCGCTATCTGCCCGGCATCGGTCAGGTCCGTCACGCAGGCAAGATGGTCGTCGCCTGCGAGGGCGGGCAGTTCCGCCTGCAGCGCGTGCAACGCCGGCGCGTTGCGATCGACCAGCACGCAGCGATGGCCCGCAGCGGCCAGCCGGCGGGCCGTCGCCCGGCCGATGCCGCTGGCCGCGCCGGTGAGCAGGACGGTGTCCATCAGAGCGTCGTGAACGTGATGCCGCCGTCGACCACCAGCGCCTGCGCGGTGATGAAGCGCGCCTCGTCGCTGGCCAGGAACACGATGGCGTCGGCGATGTCGTCCACCGTGCCCAGGCGGCCCATCGGCGTGCTTGCGACGCGCCGCGCGTCGCGCTCGGCGTTGCGGTTGCGCTGCGTGCCTTCGGTGGGCACCGCTGACGGGCACACGGCGTTCACCCGGATGCGGCGCGCGCCCAGTTCGGCGGCCGCCGCGCGCGTCACGCCCAGCACGCCTGATTTGATGCCGGAGTACACCATCGAACTGGGGGCGGACTTGAGCGCCGCGGTTGACGCCACGTTGACAATGGCGCCGCCGCGTTCGGGGTCCATTACCTCGGCGGCGGCCTGGATGCCCCAGATCACGGCCTTGAAACCGATGTCCAGCATGCGTTCCAGCGTATCGGGCTGAATCTCCAGCACGCTCTGATAGCGGACCCAGGCCGCGTTGTTGACCAGGATGTCCAGGCGCGAGCCCTGTTCGGCGGTCTGTCGCACCGCTTCGCCGATACCTTCACGCGTGGCGACGTTCTGCACGACGGGGAAGGCCTTGCCGCCGTCGGCGGTGATGCCGGCGACGGCCTCGTCCACCAGCTCCTGCTTGAGGTCGTTGACGCCGACCGTGGCGCCGCGCGCGGCGAGCAGGCGCGCGGTGGCCCGGCCGATGCCGGCGCCCGCGCCGGTGACGAGCGCGACGCGCCCGGCGAGATCTTGTGCCATGGTGTCTTCCTATACCGATTGGATGAATGCGCGGCCGTTGCCGCTGGCCAGACCCGCGAAGGCGCCGTCCAGCTTGCGCACCGCGCGCAAGGCGCGATGCAGGGGCAGTTCCCACGTGAAGCCCATGCCGCCGTGCAGGTGGATGGCTTTCTCGATGACGAAAGCCGCGTTGGCGAGCGCGCCGGCCAGCGCGGGCTGCGTCTCGCGCGGCGCGCCGTATTCGTCGGCTTGCGTGGCGCGGCGGATCGCGGCGCTGGACACGTCCTGCAGCAGCCGCATGCGGGCCAGGAGGTGGCGCACGGCCTGCTTGGCCGACAGGGGGCGGCCGAACTGCACGCGGGTCGCCATGTACTCGGCCGCGGCCTGCAGGGCGCCTTCGGC
Source organism: Achromobacter sp. GQ309 (assembly GCF_059759315.1). Classification (NCBI taxonomy): domain Bacteria; kingdom Pseudomonadati; phylum Pseudomonadota; class Betaproteobacteria; order Burkholderiales; family Alcaligenaceae; genus Achromobacter; species Achromobacter sp. GQ309. The sequence goes on along the minus strand of NZ_JCAXDP010000006.1, from coordinate 287,009 downwards.
GGCGCCGTTGGCGAACTCGGCAAGCAGCAGATGGGCCTTGCGCTGGAGCGCGTCCCAGGCCCGAGCGTCCAGGCGCGCCAGCACGGGCGCGCCGTCCAGCGCGATCCAGGCTTGCGGATGATCGGGATCGAGCGCCGCCTGTTCGTCGCGGGGCAGGGCGCTGGCATCGAGCAGCGCGGCGCCCTCGCCGTCAGCCACCAGCACCCAGTCCGCCGGGCCATTGTCCAGACGGGCATGGCCCGACTGCAGGCTGCCTTGCCACGCGATGCCGGCCAGGCGCTCGCCGGCGGCCAGCGCGGCGGCCTGCGGCGTGCCGGCCAGTGCGCTGGCAAGCAGGATCTGTTCGGGCAGCGGCAGCGGCAGGCGCAGGCGTCCGGCGGCGTGCGCGATCGGCAGCGCGAAATCGAGTGAGAGGCCCAGCCCGCCGTCTTCCTCGGCTGCCATCACGCCGGTCAGGCCGGCCTGCGCCAGCACCTGGGCCATGGCGCCGGCATCCGGGCGGGACAGGGCGTCGGTGATCGCGGCTTCGGCGGCCTGCGCGAATTCCTCGGGCCGAAGTTCTTCGTGGCTCATGTCAGGTCCTTGGGCAGATTCATGACGCGCTGCGCGATGACGTCCAGCTGCACTTCGGTGGTGCCGGCGTAGATCGTCTCGGCGCGCGAGAAGAGGTAGGCGGTGGTAAAGGCCTTCTGGGCGCGGCGCGCCAGGGGACTGGAGTGCGGGCCGACCTGCGACAGCAGAGACAGCGCCAGGCCGGCAAAGGCCTGGTGGCATTCCGACCAATAAAGTTTGGTCAGCGATCCGCGGGCGCCGATGGTCTCGCCACGCAGCATGCGCGCCACCGTGAGTTCGACCAGACCCTTCAATCCGTCGATTTCGCTGACCAGATCGCCGACGCGGCGCTGGACATAGCCGTCGTCGAGCGCGGACGCCAGTTGCGCATCGGACTTGCAGGCCGCAATGAGCTGGCGCAATTCGCACTCGAAGCGCCACGGGCGATACATGCGGTTGGTGGCGCGCTCGATGGACAGCACGCGGATGGCGGCGTTCCAGCCTTCGTCCGGCGCGCCCAGGCGTGCACTGTCGGGAACCACCACGTCGTCGAAGAACACCTCGGCAAAGGATTCCTTGCCGTCGATGGACTTGATGGGAACGACGCGGATGCCCGGCGTGTCCATCGGCACGGCGAACATCAGCAGGCCGCGATGTTTGTCGGCCACGGTGCCGGTGCGCGTCAGCAGCAGGCAGTAATGCGCCTTGGCCGCGCCGCTGGTCCAGATCTTCTGCCCGTTGATGCGCCACGTGTCGCCTTCCTGCACGGCCTTGGTGCGCAGCCGTGCCAGATCCGAGCCGGCGTCCGGTTCCGAAAATCCCTGGCACCAGTACTGCCGCATCGCCAGAATCGCGGGCAGGAATTCCTGCTTCTGTTGCTCGGTGCCGACGGCCATGATGATTGGCCCAGCCAGTTCCTTGCCGATCGAGCTGACGCTTTCCGGCATGGGCAGCGCGCCGATCTCCTTGTTCACCGCCAGGTGCTCGCGCAGCGTCAACCCGTGGCCGCCGTAGGCCTTGGGCCACGTCATGCCGGCGAGTCCGGCCTGATACATCGCGGCCTCCCAGGCGCTGCTCTCGGCAAGCGTGGGCGCGCGCCAGTCCGGGCTGTCGGCGCGCATGAAATCTGGCAGGTTGGCGCGCAGCCAGGTGCGCGCATGCTGGCGGTAGACCTCGGGGCCTGCGCTCGGGTCAGGGACCGTGGCAAGTTGTTCGAATTGCATGGCTGTCCTCAATGGGCGGGCGCGGCGCGCGGGATCATCAGCGCGTCCAGGACGACCACGCCTTGGCCCTGCGGCCGGACCAGAATGGGGTTCATGTCGATCTCGGCGACGTCGTCGCGATGGCGGTACGCAAACGCCGACAGGCGCGCCACGCTACGCGCGGCGGCGGCGATGTCGGCCTTGGGCTGGCCCCGCGCGCCGTCCAGGATGGCAAACATCTTGAGCGAGCGGATCATTTCCGCGGCCTCGTCCTCTGTCACGGGCGCGGCCTGCACGGCCACGTCCTTCAGCACCTCGGCGTAGATGCCGCCCATGCCGACCATGACGATGGGGCCGAAGACGGGGTCTTGCGACACGCCGGCGATCAGTTCGGTGCCGCCCGCGACCATCGGCGCGACCAGGACGCCATCGATGCGGGCGCCGGGCGCATGGTGCGCGACGTTGGCCAGGATGCGGGCGTGGGCGTCGCGCACGGCGTCGGCATCGGCCACGTTGAGCAGCACACCGCCGGCTTCCGTCTTGTGCGCGACGTCTTCGGAGGCGATCTTGAGCACGACGGGGTAGCCGATGGCGTCGGCCGCGCGCACCGCGTCGTCGGCACTGCGGGCGATGAATTCGCGCGGCACGTCGATGCCGGCGTTGCCCAGCGCCTGCTTGGCGTGGAATTCGTTGCGGAACACCGCGGGATCGACGGGTTCGGCGGCGGGCAGCGCCGTGTCGGCGTAAGCGGCCGCGCGCAGCTTGCCCAGCTTCACCAGGCCCGACAGCCCCGTCGCCGCGGCGTCGATGCTGGAGAACACCGGAATGCCCAGTGCGTTGATCTGCTCGACGGCGTCGGCGGGGCCCTGGCTGATGACCATCAGCAGGCGGTCTGGATGGCTGGTGCGCACCCGGGCCAGCGCTTCCAGATAGATGCCGCGCAGCCGGGTGTTGTAGAGCGACAGCGACATGAACAGCGCCAGCGAACTGGCCGACGGATCGTCCAGCAGGGCCGTCAGCATCTTTAGCAGAATGTCGGGGCGGCTGGACATCTGGGCGGACGCGTCCACCGGATTGCCGGTGCTGGCCGTGGGCACGGCTTCCAGGATGCGCCGCTGGGTGTCGGGTGCGAGCGCGGGCAGCGCAAGGCCGGCGTCGCTCATGGCGTCGGCCATCATGATGCCGAAGCCGCCGGACGCGGCAACGAGCGTGACCGCGTCGTTGGCCGGCAGGCGGTCGGGCATGAGCAGCGAGGCCGCGTGTCCGATGTCGATCAACGCTTCCACAGAGCGCACGCGCAGCACGCCGTGCCGGCGGAAGACCGCGTCGATCACCGCGTCCGAGCCAGTAAGGGCGCCCGTGTGCGAGGCGGCGGCCGCCTGGCCTTTTTCCGTGGAACCGATCTTCAGGATGATGACGGGCTTGCCCTTGCCGCGCGCAAGGCGCAACGCGTCGATGAGCTTTCCGGCATTCCGGCAAGTTTCCATGCAGCACAGGATGATGCGCGTGTCCGGATCCTCGGCCAGCGCGGCAATGCCGTCGGCGGCGTCCACATCCGCCTCGTTGCCGGTCGCGATGAAGCGGCTGACGCCCATGCCGCGCCGGGCGACGCTCTGCATGGTGTGGCTGCCCACGTTGCCGGACTGCGACACGATGCCTACGTGGCCGACCGGCGGCATGTTCTCTTCCAGCGCGATCGAAAAAGAGCCGATCAGGCGCTCGGCGACGTTGACGGTGCCCAGGCAGTTCGGGCCCAGGACGCGCATGCCGTGTTCGCGAGCGATCGCCACCAGTTCGGACTGTAGCGCCGCGCCTTGCGGACCGGCCTCGGTGAAGCCGGCCGACAGGACGATGGCCGCCTTCACGCCGCGCGCGCCGCAGTCGCGCAGCGCGGCAGGCGTGGCGGCGGCGGGCACGGCCAGGATGGCGAGTTCCGGCGCTGCCGGCGTGTCTTTCACCGATGTGTAGGCCGGCAGCCCCTGGATGGTGCCGCCCTTGGGGTTGATGGGGTACACGGCGCCGCGGTAGCCATGCTTGATCAGCATGTGGACGGGGCGGCCGCCGATCTTGGTGACCTCATCGGAGGCGCCAATCACGGCGATGCCCGACGCCTGGAAAAAGGGCGCCAGCCCCGCACCGGGGCGTTGATTCTGCTGCGTCATGCTCAACGCCCCTTGAATTGCGGCTGGCGCTTTTCCAGGAACGCCATGCGGGCCTCGCGCGCGTCTTCGGTCTTGGCCAGCGCCATCGTGAAGTCCTGCTCGAAGCGATAGGCGTCGCGCTGCGGCATCAGGTCCACCATGTTGGCCGCGCGCTTGGCGTACAGCACGGCGAGCGGCGCCTTGGCGGCGATTTCGTGCGCCAGCGCCAACGCGGCGGGCAGCAGCTGATCGGGGGGCAGCACGTCTTCCAGCACGTTGCGGCGCAGCAGGTCGTGCGCGGTCAAACGCTGTCCTGTGTAGAACATGCGGCGCAGTGTCGAGCGCCCGAACAGCGTACGCAGCATGGAAGCGCCGCCGGCCAGGCCGACGTTGATCTCGGGCATGCCGAACGTGGCGTTATCGGACGCATACATGATGTCGCAGGCAGCCATGAGCCCAAGGCCGGCGCCCAGCGCCGCGCCGTTGACGGCGGCGATGACTGGCTTGGCGCACTCCTTGATGGCGTTGCCGGTCTCGCGGGTGATGCGGTTGTGTTCCAGAAAGTCGCCGGCAATGTCGGCGTCGGGGCGGTCCTTCAGGTCGGCGCCCGCGCAGAACACCGTGCCGTTGCCGGTCAGCACCGCGCAGCGGATGTCCTCGCGCTCGGAGATCTCGTCGAAGATCGCCACGATGCGCCGCCGCATGTTGCGGTTCAGCGCGTTGACCGGCGCGTTGTTCAGGGTGACCAGGGCAACGCCCTCGTTGACTTCGAACTTGACGGGGGTGTCGCTCATGCGCGCACCTCGTTCGACTGGGCATGGACAGTGGGGCGCCGGGCGCCGTGGGCGTGCTGCATGGAAGTCTCCTCGGGTCGGATCGACCTGTCTTGTCCGCAGTCCGTGCCGGGCGGCGCCGGACTTTTTTTTGATTTTAGGTAGGGGCTCCTGCGCGATCTACGCCAAAAACGGTGGTTGTGTTCTGCAGGAATGCCGCATATTCCGGCCCACGCCAAGCCGATACCATGGGGAAAAAGTCGGCGGAAAGCCGGCTAATAAGGAGCGAGGCGGAAGATGCTGATTGAACAAATCGGGACGCTGCGCGCAGCCCTGGGCGAATGTCCGGTCTGGGATGCGGCGCGCGGGCTGCTGTGGATGGCGGATTGCCGCAAGGGGCTGATCCTGGCCGTGAACCCCGACTCTGGCAGCGTGCAACGCTGGCAGTTGCCTGCGCCGCTGGGTTCCTTTGCGTTCAACGGCGAGGACGAGCTGGTGGTGGCGCTGAAGGAGTCGTTTGCGCGCTTTTGGCCGGCGAACGGCAACCTGCGGATGCTGGCCAGTATCGAGGACAGCCACCCGAACCTGCGGTTGAACGACGGTACGCCCCTGCCGGACGGCAGCTTCGTGGCGGGGACCATGCATATCTACCGCGAGGCCGGGGAGCCGCCGTTGGGCGGCCTGTACCGCCTGGATCCCGCCGGCCGCCTTGACCGCATCGACGCGGAGCTGGGGGTGGTCAACGGGCCGGCCCTGCATCCGGATGGCACGCACTTTTACGTGTGCGACAGTTCGGTGCGCAAGATCTACCGCTACCGCATGGACGCGCAGGGCAGATTGTCGGAACGCGACGTCTTCGTCGATACGGACGCGCTGGGGTCGGCGCCCGACGGCTGCTGTTTCGACCGCGACGGCGGGTTATGGACGGCGTTGGTGCATGCCGGCGCCATTGCCAGGTTCGACCGCGATGGAAAGCTGGATGTGCGCATCGACCTGCCGGTCGCGCATCCGGCGTCGCTGTGTTTTGGCGGGGACGGGCTGGCCGACCTGTACGTCACCTCCATCAGCGACAGCGGACGCCTGTCGGCGGACGGCCCGATGGATGGTGCACTGCTGCGCGTGCGCGGCACGAGTTATGCCGGCGCGCCGCGTCCGCATTGCCGGATCCGACCGCAAGCCTGAGGCCTGCCGGCGCGTCAGTCGCTGGCGGCCGGCTTGCCGTACGCCGCAAAGCGCAGTTCCGCGCCGGATACGTGCGAGGCCACGAAGTCCAGGAACAGCCGGATCTTCACGGGGATCATGGCGGTATCCAGGATGGTGGCGTACATGCCTTCTTCAAACGTCGTGTTGGTGACACGGTAATCGGGGCATAGCCGCACCAGCGTGCCGCGCTCGATGTCGTGGTGCACGGTGTAGTCATCCAGCAGCGCAATGCCTTCGCCCAGCCGGGCCAGTTCCAGCAAGGCCACGCCGTTGTTGGTGACGTGCCGCGGCTTGATCAGCACCTCGTCGATGGCGTCGCCCTGCTTGAAGCGCCAGCAGGTCTGGTCGCCGGGCAGCAGATACGCCAGGCAGTCATGCTGCGCGATATCCGCGGGCCGCGTAGGCAGTTCGCGATTCGCCAGGTACGCCGGCGAGGCCACCAGGTAGCGTTCGCTCTTGAACAGGATGCGCCGCTTCAAGCCGGCCTCGACGGGCGGCGAGATGCGAAAGTCGATGTCGAAGTTATTGCGCCGCAGATCGGTTTTGGCTTCCGACAGCACGAGTTCGATGTGGATCTCGGGATAGGCCTCGCGGAACGCGGCGACCAGCTGCGGCAGCACGCCCAGGCCGAACATCATGCGCGAATGCACACGCAGGATGCCCTTGGGCGCGGCGCGGATTTCGGTGATGTTGCGGTGCGCCTCGTTGATGTTCCAGAGGATGGTTTCGAGTTGGCGCGCGTATTCCTGGCCCGCTTCGGTCAGCACGACCTGCCGTGTGGAACGCAGCAGGAGCTTCACGTTGAGCTCGTTTTCGAAGTCGGTGATCATGCGCGACACCGAGGTGGCGGAGATGCCGAACTGGCGCGCGGTTTCCGAGAAGCTCTCGGTCTTCGAGATCGACAGAAAGAGCTCCATTGCGCGCAGTCTGTCCATCATTCCTCCACTTTATGCAGCACAGAACGCCGCTTTTCTTGTATTCCAGCCCATGACTACCGGCCTCTAGAATTTCCTCAAGGATTCAAGCATCAATGAGGAGACACAATGGAATTCGGCGTATTCATTCTGGCGCAGCAACGAGGTTACCACCAGTCCTCCGCGCAAGTCATCAACAACTCCATCGAGCAGACGGTGGCGGCCGAGCAAGCCGGGTTCAACACGGCCTGGTACGCCGAGCACCACTTCAACAACTACTCGCTGTCGCCGTCGCCGCTGATGACGGTGGCGCATGCGGCCGCGAAGACCAGCCGCATCCGTCTGGGCACGGCGGTGTGCATTTTGCCGCTGTATCACCCAGCGCGTTTCCTGGCCGAGGTCGGCTTCGTGGATACGGTGTCCAACGGTCGCCTGGAACTGGGTGTGGGATCCGGGTATCAGCAGTTCGAGTTCGAGCGCTTCGGCGTGCAGCTGGAAGAGTCGGGCGCGATCTTCAATGAGTTCCTGGACGTCATCCCCAAGGGTCTGACGCAGAAGATCTTCGAGCATGACGGCAAGTTTCTGAAGATTCCGCCCAGCTCGATCGCGGTGCGCTGCATCCAGGATCCGATGCCGCCGCTGTGGATCACGTCGGGCAATCCGGTGACGCTGGGCCGCGGCGTGCGCGAAAACCACAACCTGTTCGTGACGGCGCTGCTCAAGGGCAACGACGCCATCGCCGAGCTGCGAGGCCGGCTGGAAAAGGTGGCGGACGACAATGGCAAGGACCTGGATCGCGATGTGAAGTTCGGCTTCCTGCGCTGCGGCTACGCGTCGGACAACAAAGCCGAGATCGACGCCTATCTGGATTGCGCGCGCTTCCAGCGCCGCATTTCCGAAAGCTTGAAGTTCCGCCGCGCGCAGAGCGACGACGGCTACATGGTCAAGGAAGTGCCGTCGGAAACCGATCCGACCTTCGAGCAGCTTCGCAAGAACCTGCCGGTGGGGTCGGTCAATGAAGTCATCGACAAGATGCTGGAAGAGATCAGCATCCTGCGGCCCAAGCACATCGCGCTGCAAACGCAGCTTGGCGATTTCGACCAGAAGACGATGCTCAAGCAGATCGAACTCTGGGGCGACAAGATCATTCCCGCGATCCGCAAGGAAGTTGGCAGTACGACCGTCCTTGCCTGAAGGAGTCCAACATGCGTATCTACTTAAGCAATGCCGGCGCGATTGCGCTGCGCGACGCGGCGGACTTCGGCCGCCTGGATGTCATGGCGGATCCGCAGCCCGCGGATAGGCTCGAACGTGCGATCGCCCGCATTGGCCGGCGCGAGGACGAACGGCACGTGCGGCTGTCGCCGTCGGTGCTGCGCTTTCTGTCGCAGCACGCGGGCGATCCGGCGTGGGAGGCCAGCTTCTCGAAGATGGTGGATTACGCGGCGCGGCATGGATGGGTCGATGAACGCGGCGACATCCGCGCGCACATGGTGGTCAACGATTGCGACGAGGTGGTGTCGGTCGATGACTTCAAGGCGGCGATGCGCTCGCTGCCGGCGGGCATCAGCGCCGTCAGCACGGGCGACGGGGCCGACATGGCGGGGATGATCGTTTCCAGCCTCACGTCGATTTCCGCCGATCCGCCCATGGTCGGATTCTTTGTGCAGCAGACCGCGTCGGCGCATGCGCCGCTGCTGCGAAACGGCCGCTTCGTTGCCAACATCCTGGGAGAAGGCCATGGCGAAGTGATCGAGGCCTTCATGAAGAACCCTCAGGGCAGGGCGCGGTTCGCCCAAGGCGGTTGGGTGATGAACGAACATGGCGCGCCCGTGCTGCCCGATGCGCTGGCCAGCATCGAGTGCGACATCGTCTGCACCGAGAAACTGGGCACGCATGATCTCATCGTGGGCAAGATCCGCAGGACCGCCTGCCGGGAAGCGCGTCCGGTGATCAACTTCCAGTCCGCCACGCACGGCATCGCGCCGGCGCAGATCCAATGAACGAATGACCGCATCGGCCTGAACAGACAAGCCCGCCAAATTGGCGGGCTTGTCATTGGGAGAAGGGTTGGCTCAATCGAGGACGATGTGGTTTTCCTGGATGACCTTGCCCCAATATTGCCGGTCGGCGTCCAGTTGCGCTTCCAGTGCCTGCGGGCCGCCGGCCTTTTCGGTTTGGCCGTTGGCCACGAGCAGCTTTCGGAAGCTCTCGGATTGGACGGTTTTGATGGCGGCCGCGGAATAGGCCTCTACGATCGCGTCGGGCGTTCCCTTGGGCGCATGCAACGCCGTCCAATAGCTGGCCTTGAGCTGGGGATAACCCAGTTCCGTCACGCAGGGCACTTCCGGCAGGGCCGGATCGCGCTGGTCGGTTGTCAGCGCCAGGATCTTCACCGCGCCCGCCTTCTGGTGGTCGGCCAGGGCGATGGGCGTCATGTAGGAGAGATCGTTGCGCCCGGTGATGAGGTCGATCAGGCTGGTGGGCGTGCTCTTGTAGGGCACGGCGGTCAGCGGGATGCCCAGCGTCTTGGACATGATCAGCCCGTATAGATCGGTGACGCTGCCGGGGCCTAGCGATCCGTAGGTGAGCGCGCGATTCTCTTTTTTTGCATAGGCCACCAGCTCCGCGAGGGAATTGACACCCATCTTCGCGGGCACGGTGATCGTGAGCGGGCCGTCGAACATCATGGCGACGGACTTGAAGCTGTCGAAGCCATAGTTCAGGCTGGGGCGCAGCAGGATGTTCAGCGACAGGGGGCCGGAGCCGCCCATGAGCAGCATGCTGCCGTCGGCGGGCGCGCGTGCGACCTGCGATGCGCCGATGATGCCGTTGGCGCCAGGCTTGTTCTCAACGATGAAGTTCATGCCCAGCTCGGCGCCCATGCCTTCGGCCAGGAGGCGCGCGAAATTGTCGTTGGGGCCGCCCGCGGCATAGGGCACGATCAGGGTCACGGGCTTGGCCGCGGCCCGCAGCGGGCGGGCGAACATCATGAGGGTGCCGGCCGCGATGAAGCCGCGGCGCGTGAGCTTGCGCATCTGTCTCTCTCCAGGTTCCCGCCGCCATGCGGGGACCGTGCCTTCCGCAGGCCGGTTTCTTATGTTCTGACGCTGGCGGCTGGGTTGACCGGAATCAGACTTCCGGCCAGGGGTTGTCTCATACGCCGATGATAATTTTTATCCGACCGGCCGATTACCCCATCGATCTGCAGAACAGTTCTGCGAAGCAAGCAAGATTGCGCTGTGCCGCGGCGTTGCCGTTCGTGTCAGCGCCGCGTGAGCGGCGGCAGCCCGGGCATTATGCCGGATTGCGGCTGATCTTCGCGCACCGGTACAACGCCTCCTTGTCCAGCACCGTCAACCCGCCGTAATGCGTTTGCAGTACGCCTTCGCGCGCCAGGCGGGTCAGCGCGGTGTTGCAGCGCTGGCGCGAGACGCCGCATAAGCCCGCGATCTCTTCCTGCGAGATCCGCAACCGGCCCTTAGTGCCCGAATGGACCTCGGCGTCCAGTTGCGCCGCAACGGCGCGCGCCACCGTGGTGTCGACGTCGAGCAGCACGTTGCCCGTGTAGCAGCCCATCAGCCAGTTCACCCGCTGCGCCAGATGCGTCATCAGCGCCTTGGTGAATTCGATGTTGTTGTTCCAGAGGCGTTCGCAGGTGTCGCGCGGCAGGATCACGATGCGGCTGGGGCGCAGGGCGACGACTTCGTACTCGAAGCGTTCGCGGCGGATCATGGTGGCTTCGCCGAACCAGCTTCCCGTGCTGAATCCGGCCAGCGACAACGTGCGGCCATCGGTGCCAGGGGACGACCACTTCACCAGGCCTTCGACCACGCCATACCAGCCAGGCGAGCGGGACCCCGCGCGAAACAGGTATTCGCCCGTCGCCAGCGACACCGTCCGCAGTTCGGCGCGCACCACATCGCGCTCGAGTTCGGGCAGACCCTTGTACCAGGGCACCACGTCGAGCATCTTGTCCACGGCACTGCGCGCCGGCCTGCGATTCACGGCGGACGCGTCGTTGCCCGCCAGGGCAGGCGGTTCGCGCATGTTCATTCCCTGTCTGGAGGTGGTATGCGGCCCAGGTAAACCCTAGGGTTCTTTGTCAACGTGATGACTGTCCGCAGGGGCAGCCGGACCGCAGAATGTTTGACGCCCACGGGCCAAAAACCATAAGAGGAGACCGGTATGTTGTCAATGCCACGCCTGCTGTCCGCCACCGCCATTGCCGGCGCCATTTCCGCCACGCTGCTGCCCGCCACGGCTGCACAGGCGCAAGTGTCCGACGACGTGATCCGCATCGGATTCATCACCGACATGTCCGGCGTCTACTCGGGGCCGGATGGTCCTGGCGGCGCCGAAGCCATCAAGATGGCGATCGAGGAAATGGGCGGGCAGATCAACGGCAAGAAGATCGAGCTTTTGACCGCGGACCACCAGAACAAGGCCGACGTGGCCTCGGCCAAGGCGCGCGAATGGTTTGACCAGCGCGGCCTGGACATGCTGATCGGCGGCACCAATTCCAGCACGGCGCTGGCCATGTCGAAGGTGGCGGCGGACAAGAAAAAGCCGATCATCGTGGTCGGCGCCGGCGCGCCCGCGCTGACCAACGAGCAATGCACGCCCTACACGCTGAACTATGCCTACGACACCGTGGCGCAGGCGCGCGGCACGGGCGCGGCGGTGGTTAAGGCGGGCGGCAAGAGCTGGTACTTCCTGACGGCCGACTACGCCTTCGGGCACGCGCTGCAGGCCGACACCACCAAGGTGGTTGAGTCCGGCGGCGGCAAGGTCGTGGGTAGTGTGAAGCATCCGCTGGCCGCCAGCGATTTCTCGTCATTCCTGTTGCAGGCGCAAAGCAGCAAGGCCGAGATTTTGGCGCTGGCCAATGCGGGTGCGGACGCGACCAATTCAATCAAGGCGGCCAACGAGTTTGGCATCACCAAGTCGATGAAGCTGGCGGGCATGATCATGTTCATCAACGACATCCACGCGATGGGCCTGCCGGCCGCGCAGGGCATGTACCTGACCGACAGCTGGTACTGGAATGCGTCGGACGAGACGCGCGCGTGGAGCCGCAAGTTCTTCGACCGCCGGCAGGCCATGCCGTCGTCGCTGCAGGCGGCCGATTATTCGGCGGCATTGCAGTACCTGCGCGCGGTCAAGGCAACCGGCACGGATGACGCCGACAAGGTGCTGGCTTACTTGCGCGAGAACAAGCTGAACGACATGTACATCAAGGACGGCGTGGTGCGTCCCGATGGCCGCGTCGTGCATGACATGTACCTGCTGCAGGTCAAGAGCCCGGACCAGTCGAAGGAGCCGTGGGATTACTTCACGGTGGTGCAGGCCATCGACGGCAACGAGGCCTTCACGAAGCAGTCCGAAAGCCGCTGCGCGCTGTGGAAATCCTAGGAGAACTCGCATGGCCAAACGCAAAGTCATCGTGACCATTGCCCCAACCGGGGGCATGGCCCTGAAAAGCCAGAATCCGCACCTGCCGACGCAGCCCGCGGAGATCGCGGAGGATGTCTACCGCTGCTATAACGCGGGCGCCAGCGTGGTGGCGCTGCATGCGCGGCGTGCGGATGATCTGGCGACGTGCGACGCCGCCGTCTACCGGAAGATGAACCAGCTGATTCGCGAGCGCTGCGACATCGTGCTGAACAACTCCACGGGCGGTGGGGTGCATGGCGACATGGTCGGCGAGACCTCGCCCGGCACGTGGGAGATTCTGTGGGAGGAGCGTCTGAAGGGCATGGACGCGGGCGCGGAGATGTGCACGCTGGACGCCACCACGCTGAATCTGGCGTTCGGCGACCGCGAATACCTGATGAACACGCCGCTCAGCAAAGGGCGCGAGCTGGCCGCCGGCATGAAGGCGCGCGGCATCAAGCCCGAGTGGGAGGTGTTCAGTCCGACGCACATCCTGCAGGACGTGACGACGCTGATCAACGAGGACCTGGACGAAGGCCCGCACTTCATCAACCTGGTCATGAACGTGCATCGCAATTTCCAGAACGCCATGCCGTTTTCGCCGCGGCATCTGCAGATGATGGTGGACCTGCTGCCCAAGAACAGCGTCTTCTGCGTCAGCGGCATCGGGCCGTCGCAGTTGGAGGCCAACATCAGCGCGCTGCTGCTGGGCGGCCACGCGCGGGTCGGGCTGGAGGACAACCTGTACTACCGGCATGGCGAACTGGCCACCAACGTGCAGTTGACCGAGCGCATCGTGCGCATCATCCGCGAAATGGACATGGAGCCGGCCACGCCCGCCGAGGCGCGCGAGATCATGGGCCTGCCGCTGAAAAGCGGCATCCGTCCCGAGTTCGCACTGTGACGTAACCGTCTGGCGGCGCGGCGCGCGAGCCGCGCTGCCGCCACTTGTACATCGGGACATGACATGACCGAATCATTGAAAGGCGCCCGCGTGCTGGTCACCGCGGGCGCGCAGGGCATCGGACTGGCGATCGCGCGCAGGTTTGTGGATGCGGGCGCCGACGTGCATATCTGCGACGTGGACGAAGGGGCGCTCAAGACGGCGCAAGAAAGCCTGCCTGCGTTGAGCGCCAGCCGGACGGACGTGTCTGATGAGACGCAGGTGCTGGCGATGTTCGAGGCGCTGGGCGCGCGGTGGGGCGCCTTGGATGTGCTGGTCAACAATGCGGGCGTGTCCGGGCCGACCAGCCGGCTCGAGGACACGACGCTGGACGCCTGGCGCAACACGCTGGATGTCAACCTGACCGGCACTTTCCTGTGCGCGCGCAGCGCGGTGCCGCTGCTGCGGGCCGCGGGCGGCGGCGCCATCGTCAATATCTCGTCCGTGGCGGGGCGCCTGGGCTTTTCTTTGCGTTCGCCTTACAGCGCCAGCAAGTTCGGGCTGGCCGGGCTGACCCAGACCTGGGCGATGGAGCTGGGGCCGTCGAACATCCGCGTCAATTCGGTGCTGCCGGGCGTGGTGTCGGGCGACCGGGTCGAGCGCATCATCGCAGCCCGCGCCGAGGCCGGCGGGGTCAGCAACGATGCGATGCGAGAGCAGCTTGTGGAAAAGGTGTCGCTGCGCCGCATGACGCGTCCGGAAGATGTGGCGAATCAGGTGGTGTTCCTGTGCTCGGATCAAGGGGCGATGATCAGCGGGCAGAGCATCTCGGTGTGCGGGAATGTGGAGTATCTGGGATGAGCCTTCGTGTACGCCCGGCAGGCGCCGGGCGTGCGTGTCATCGGCAATCGGGCGCAGGGCCGCAGGGCTGGGGACTGCCTTGCAGCAGCCGGCCGATCAACTTTTCCACCGCGCCGGCCTCGGCCAGGACCGCCATGATCAGCGCCGCCGTGCCGATGACGAACATCGTCCGGTGCTGGCCGCCACTGGCGCTGAACACGGCCGAGTAACCGTAACCGGCCAACGCCTGGAAGGTCGCAAAGCTGACCGTTGCGCGGCTCCAGGCCTGGTTTTGCGCAAAGGCATCGTGCGGAATCAGGTCGTGGATGCGCGCCAGCGCCAGCGGCACGATGCCCGGCGGGAAGGTGCCCGCTACCAGCGCGGCGGCGCCCAGCCATGCATGGTGGTGGCTGAAGCTCAAGGCGCCCATCGCCATCGCCTGAACAGCCAGCACGACGCGCAGGGCCTGGCGCGGGCCAAGCCGATCGCCCAGCCAGCCGTAAAGCGGGGGGCCCACCATTGCGCCGACGCCGTAGAGAATCCAGAAGCGCGCGCCGGCCGCGGCGCCCGCGCCCAGGCCGCGCTCGACGAAGTCCACCAGGAAGACCATCGCCGGGACTAGCGCTACCGCCATCAGCCCATACTGGCCGAACAGCAGGAAGACGCCGGCGCGGTGATCGGAGGGCTGGCGGGCAGGGGAAAACGTATCCGCCACGGGGTTCGCCAACCGGCGCGACGCGGCGCCATGCGCTGGCCACGCACGCCAGGTCAGCAGGGTCAGCGCGGCCGAGATGGCGGCAAGACCTAGCCATGCCGCCTGCAGCCCCATGCCCAGCAGCCACGGCACGACTGTGCCGGAGCCTGCAATGCCGACGCCGATGCCCAGGAAGATGGCGCCGCCCGCCAGTCCGCGCCGCGCGCGCGGCACATGCGGCAGGATCGTCGCGGCGGCCAGCACCATGATGGCGCCGCCCGCGATGCCCGAGGCAAGACGCCAGCCGAAGAACCAGCCGATCGACAGCGGCAGGCTGCACGCCGCAAAGGCCAGCGTGACCAGCGCCATCATGACGCGCAGCACCTGTGTGCTGGAAAGGCGCCGCGCCAGGGGCTGGCCGATGAGCGCGCCGATGAGATAGCCGGTCAGGTTGGCAGCGCTCAGGAACACGACGCTGGACGAGGAGAACCAGTGCGCCTGGATCAGCGCGGGGACCAGCGGCGCGTAGGCGAAACGGGCCAGGCCGATGCTGGCCAGGCTGGCGGCGAACCCGGCAAGGACGTACCGCCATGCAGCGGTGCCTGCTACGGGCGGTGTTGCCACGGGGGTTGGCGTCGCGGAGGGTGCGACGGCGGATGAATGCGACATGGGGAACCTCACGCTTCGAACGCCGGGCGAAACCGACCGGCCTGCGAAAAAGTATAGGTAACCCGTGCGCTGCAATCACGCAGCATTTTGCAATTCGACCAATGCAAAAATGCGGCAGTAATCGTAGGCAATAACCGCTGGCAGTCGTCGCTGACTATCGCCGCCTATTGCGGCGGCGGGTCGAACTGCTTTGCGACGGCGTCGATGAATGCCCGCACCCGGGCCGTGTGCCGCAGGTCCTGGTGCGTCACCAGCCACACGGGAAAGCCGCCTGCGCGTTCGCGCGCCGGCCACAGGCGGACGAGTCCGCCGCGTTCGGCCATGGGCACGGGCAGTTCGCCGATGCCGATGCCGTCGGCGATCATGGCGCGCAGCATCAGGCTGGAATTGGCCGTGGCCACGATGCAGCCTGCCTGGGCCGGTTCGCCGACGATGGTGGGCGCGCGGCCGCCTTCGAGGTAGGGCTGGTAGTACACCAGGTCATGCCCTTGCAGGCCCTCGCCTTCCGCCGGCGTGCCGCGCAGTTCCAGATACTGCTCGCTGGCGTACAGGCCCACTGGCCAGCGGGCCAGTTGGCGCGCGACGAGATCCGGGTTCTCGGGCTTGATGTTACGGATGGCGATGTCCGCCTCGCGCCGGGCAAGATTGGCCATCTGGGTCGACACGTTCAAGCGGACACGCACGGCAGGGTGCTGCACGTGCAGCGCCGCGATGGCTGGTATGACGAATTCCATGGCCAGCGAGTCGGTCGTCGCAACCTTGACCTCGCCTTCCAGCCGCCCGTCCGTGCCTTGGGCCTGCCGCACCAGGTCGTGGGCAAATTGCTCCATGCGTTCGGCGGCGCGCAGCACGCTTTCACCCGTGGGCGTGAGCGTGTATCCGGTGGAACTGCGCAGGAACAGCGTCGCGCCCAGGGTGTGTTCCAGCGTGGCGATGCGCCGCCCGATCGTGGCCTGATCGACGCCGGCCACGCGCGCGGCGCGCCGCAGGGTGCCTTCCCGTTGCAGCGCCAGAAAGATCCTTGCATCGTCCCAGTTCATCGCTTCCTTCGCGGCTGTGTGCCGGCTTCGCCAGGCCCGTCGGGGCAGCGGGATTATCGCCTAAACCCCCGTTGCCAAACCTCGCCACCCCGGTCCATAATCTGCGCTTTGTTAATTGATAACCGTTCGCATTAATAAGCAATGTGAGCGGTATCGCGTGCGGGCGGGATCGTGAGCGGATCGGAAGGGGCATCCCAGGACTTCGAGAGCCTATACGGCAATCACCACGGCTGGCTGCTGGCCTGGGTGAACTGGCGTCTGGGCAACGCGGCGGACGCCGCCGACCTGGCGCACGACGCGTTCGTGCGCCTCTTGACGCGCCCGTGCAAGTTCGACAACGCCCGCCATGCCCGGACCTATCTGCGCCGGATGGCCAACGGCATGTGCATCGACCTGTGGCGCCGCCGCGACCTGGAGCAAGCCTGGCTGGACGCCCTGGCGGCGCAGCCCGAGCCCACGGTGTCCTCGGCCGAGGATCAGGCCATGGTGCTGCAGGCCCTGGGCGAAATCGACGCGATGCTGCGCGGATTGCCGCCCAAGACCGCCCACGCCTTCGTCATGGCGGTGGCGTGCGAGATGACCGACCAGGAAGTGGCGGACGTGCTGGGCGTGTCGTCGCGCATGGTCCGCAAGTACGTCGCCCAGGCCATGCTGTGCTGCATGCAGCTTGAGGCGCGCCTGGCGGCAGGACATGCGGACGAGCCGGCCGGCCTGCTGCAGATGCCCGCGGCATCGCAGGCGGCCGCCTCATGAGCGCCGCGCAGGCGCGCGAGCCCTCTCATCGCGCGATGGAGCAAGCCGCCGAGTGGTATGCGTTGCTGCGATCCGGCGATGCGTCGGCCGCCGAGCGCCAGCAATGGCAGCAATGGATCGACCGCGCGGCGGAACACCGCGAGGCCTGGGGCTACGTCGAACGCATTGGCCGCCGGTTTTCCCCGCTGCAATCCAGTCCTGACCGGGACGCCGCCGTGACGGCGTTCGGGCAGGCCGCGTCGGCCCGGCCGCGCGCTCGCCGGCAATTGCTGCTGGGGATGGCGGGGGCCCTGGGCATCGCCAGCCTGGGGTGGACGGCGTGGCGGCAGACGCCCTTGCCCCTGGCGGCCTCGACCTGGGGCGCGGACCATCGCGCGGGGCTGGGCGAAACGCGCCACGTCGCGCTGGCCGATGGCACCCAGGTCTGGCTGAAGGCGCTGAGCGCGTTCGATGTCGACTATGGCGCCACGTTGCGCCGCCTGCAGCTTGTCGCCGGTGAGCTGCTGATCCAGACCGCCGCGGACCCGATCCGACCCTTTGTGGTCGACACCGCGCAGGGCCGGCTCCAGGCGCTGGGTACGCGTTTCACCGTGCGTGGGGAGGACGACGGCGTGGTGGTGGCCGTGCACGAAGGGGCCGTCCGGGTCGACACGGCCGCCAGCCGCGCCAGCGGCATCGTGCCGGCGGGGCGACAGGCGCGGTTTACGGCGGACACGTTGGACGGCTTCCTGCCGGTGGACCCCGCCCGGGAGGCCTGGACGCGCGGCGTGCTGGTGGCCGACAACACGCCGCTGGCGGACGTAGTGGCCGAATTGCGCCGCTATCACTTCGGCCACCTGGCCGTGGCGCCGGAGATCGCGCGGCTGCACGTCTTCGGCAGCTATCCCATCCGCGAGACCGACCGCGCGCTGGACATGCTGGCCTCGGTATTGCCGGTGCGCGTGCGCCGCACGATGCCCTGGTGGATCAGCCTCGAAGCGCGCGCCTGAAAAAATTTCCGCGAAACGGTTCCGGGTTTTGCCCGCTCGTTCGAATAAGGACAGTAAGAGCCGCTCGCGCCCTGCAATCCGCATGGCTGGCGCGCCGCTCTCCCTTCCAGAACTTACGCACGAGAGCACAGGTCCCGTCATGTCCCACCGTCCTTCTTCCGCCGCCGCGGCCTTTCCCGTGAACCGCGCACGCGCCTTGGCCTTCCGTCGCCGGCGCATCCCGTCCTGGGGCCTGCCGTTGGCCCTGGCGATGGCCGTTTCCGCCGTCTGGGGGCCGACGGCCCACGCGCAGGCCGCGCCCGCGACGACCGGCGTGGCGGATCTGATGACCTTCGACATTGCCCCCGCGCCGCTGAACCAGGTGCTGACGCGGCTGGCGAACGCGTCCGGCATCCTGCTGGCCGCGCAGCCGTCGCTGGTGGCCGACCGCCAGAGCAATGGCGTGCGCGGCCGCTACACCCCCCATCAGGCGCTGGAGCAGGCCCTGGCCGGAACGGGACTGCGCGCCACGCGCGAGGCGCCGAACCAGTATCGCCTGAGCGTGTTGCCCGCCGGCCAGACCACCACGCTGGAACCCGTGACGGTGACGGCCTCCGGGCTGGCGAGCGGCTTGCCGCCGGTTTACCCCGGCGGCCAGGTGGCGCGCGGCGGACGTCTGGGCCTGCTGGGCGACCGCGACGACATGAGCACGCCATTCAGCGCGACGCAGTACACCGCCAAGCTGATCGAGGATCAGCAGGCGCAGAACATCGGCGACGTGCTGGTCAATGACCCGACCGTGCGCAATACCTACTCGCGCGGTGCGGGGCGCGACGAGTTCAACATCCGCGGGTTCACGCTGTTCAATTACGACGTGTCGTTCAATGGCCTGTACGGCGTGTCGCCGCGCAATTCGAGTTCGCTGATCGGGGTGGAGCGCGTCGAAGTGCTGCGCGGTCCCAATGCCTTGCTGAACGGGATGGCGCCCTACGGTTCCGTGGGCGGCTCAATCAACCTCGTGCCCAAGCGCGCGGGCGCCGATCCGCTGAACCGCTTTACCGTGTCTTACATCGGCGACAGCCAGTTCGGCGCGCACGCCGACCTGTCGCGCCGCTATGGCGAGAGCCAGGAGTGGGGCGTGCGCCTGAACGTGGCCGGCAGCAGCGGCGACCTGCCGATGGACGGCGCGAAGGAAGACCTGGGCGCCGTGGCGCTGGGCCTGGACTACCAGGGCGAGCGCCTGCGCGTGGAAGGCGACATCAACTACCAGAACCGCACCACCGATGCGCGCAGCGGCCTGCTGTTTCCGCCGCCGTCGGGCGTGGACATCGGCCGGGCGCCGGACGCGCGCCGCAATTTCTTTCCGTCGTGGACCTACTGGAAGACCAAGGAATGGTCGGGCGCGCTGCGCGCCGAGTACGACGTGTCGCCGGACTGGACCGTCTACGGCGCAGTGGGCGCGCGCAAGCACGACTTTGAAAGCATGCAGACCAGCTGGCTGATGCTGAACGAAGCGGGTGATATCGGCGCGGTGCCGGCCCGCCTGAACGAGTCGCTGCTGAGCAAGACGGGCGAAATCGGCGTGCGGGGGCGCCTGCAGACCGGCCCGCTCAAGCATGAGCCGGCGCTGAGCGCCAGCGTGCTGGACATCGACTATTCGGCGGCGCGAATCCGGTCCAGCACGGTGTTTTCCAACATCTACAACCCCGCGGACCTGCCCAAGCCGAACATCGCGCGGCCGTCGGATCTGCCGCGGGCCAGCGATTCTCGGCTGGTCAGCATTGCGCTGGCCGACACGATTTCGATGGCCGACGATCGCGTGCAATTCATCGCGGGCGTGCGGCACCAGCGCGTGGAGTCGACCAACTTCGACGCGATGAGCGGTCGCCAGACGTCGAACTACAACGAGTCCGCCGTCACGCCGGCGTTTGCATTGACCGTCAAACCCACGGAGCGGCTGGCGCTGTATGGCAATTACATCGAGGGCCTGAGCCAGGGCGGGACGGCGCCCGAAGGCGCCGTCAACGCGGGCGAAGTGTTCGCGCCTGAAATCTCCAAGCAGTTCGAACTGGGCGCCAAGTACGATTTCGGCCAGTTTGAAACGACGCTCAGCGCGTTCCAGATCGAGCGTCCCAGCAGCTATCTGGATCCTGCCAGCCTGCGCTACGTGTCCAATGGCAAGCAGCGCAACCGCGGTCTGGAATTCCTGGTGCAGGGCGAGCCGACGCACGGCGTGCGCCTTTTGGGCGGCGTGGCCTATACCGATGCGCGCCTGACGCGTACCGAGGGCGGCGTCAACGACGGCAATCGCGCGCCGGCCGTGCCGCGTCTGCAATTCAACGCGGCAGCCGAATGGGACACGCCATTCGTGCCGGGCCTGACGCTGACCGCGCGGATGCTGCGAACCAGCTCGCAGATCGTCGACGTCGCCAACACGCAGGAGATTCCGGGCTGGACGCGCTTCGACGTGGGCGCGCGCTATGCCTTCAACGCCAACGGCAAGCCCGTGGTCATCCGTGCGATGGTCGAGAACGTGCTGAACAAGAACTACTGGCAGTCCGCGGCGCGCGAAGGTCTGACGGTCGGCGCGCCGCTGACGGTGCTGTTGTCCGTGAGCACGGAGTTCTAAGGCAAACGGTCCGCCATCAGAACTTGTACGCCACACCCGCGCTGAACGCGCGGCCGTTGCCCGGCAGGAAGATGGGCATGGCGGGCGTGGCCGTGTTGCGGATGGCGTAGCTGCTGGCGTAGGTCTTGTCGGTGAGGTTGTCGGCCGTGACGTAGCCGCTCCAGTGCGCGTCGTGCTCGTAGGCGATCTTGAAGCCAAGGAGCGCATAGGCTTCCTGCTGTGTGCCGGGCGCGTTGGCGTGGTTGGTCTCCGTGTCGCTCATCAGCCAGCGCACGTTGGGGCCGAAGCGCCAGCCGCCGATGCGGTACATGACTTCGGCGCTCAGCAGATGGCGCGGCACGCCGGCGATGCGGTTGCCTTCGTATTGGCCGTTGCGGAAGCGGAAGTCGCTGAGCGTGTAGGCGATGCGGTAGTCGAACATGCCTTCGCCGGGCGAGGGCAGCGTGCCGTAGAGGCCGGCTTCGATGCCCTGGTGCCGCGTGCGGCCGTTGTAGTTGTAGGTGCCCGCCGGCGTGCCGTTTTCGTTGGTGACCGACATCAGCTCGTCGTCGACCTTGCTGCGGTACAGCGACACGCTCCAGTGCTGGTCACGGCCGGCGACGGTGAACGTGCCGTCGCCGCCGACTTCATACGTGAGCGCGCGTTGCAGGTCCAGCTTGCTCATGGAGGTGCTGGCCGTGGCCGGGTTCATCGGCGCGGCGACTTCGCCGTTGACGATTTCCCAGAAGGTCGGCACTTCGTTGCTGCGGCTGACATTGGCGTACCAGCGTTGCGTCGCGGCCGGCTGCCAGATCACGCCCAGCTTCGGCGTGGCGTAGCGCCAATCCTGATCCAGCGTCTTGCCGCTGTTGCGCTCGTGCGCGTCACGCACCGCGACGGTGTATTTGACGTCACCCACCACGCTGAACTGCGGCGTAAGGTGCCAGTCCACGCCCACCATCGCGCTGCGGTTCTCGGCGCGCAGGTCGTAGTTGCCAAAGCGTTGCAGGCGCTGGCCGTCGGACGGGCGGATGGCGTACAGGTCGCGGTCCATGTTGCTGCGCTGCCAGTCCAGTCCGGCGCGGTAGTCCACCGTGCCGATCTTGCCGTTCAGTTGCCAGGCAATGCCATAGGTGTCGCTGTCGGTCACGTTGGCGACCTGGGGATTGGTGAAGTCGTCGTTCGTGTGCTGCCAGTAGACGCCGGCGGTCTGGTTGAAGGCCTCGGTGCCCCAGAAGCTGCGGTTGGCCAGGCGGAACTGGTTGGTGTCGCGGTGCGGGTCGCGGTTGTAGACGTTGTTGGAAATATCCTGCGGCGAATTGCCGTCGCCCAGCACGCTGCGCGGGTCCTCGTACATGCGCGCCTTCGGGATCGGCTGGGGGATGTCGAACTTCAGGTCCGTGTACGAAAGATAGGTGCGGTTTTCAAAAAGGCCTCGCCGGAAGCCGACGTTGCCTTGAAAGCTGGTGCGTTCGGACGACGAGTGGTGGCGGTAGCCGTCCGACTTGTCGTAGCCGAAGGCGAAGCGGCCGTCGAAGCGCTCGTCCTGAAAGCCCTTGGCCAGCGTGACGTTGCGGGTGCCGAAGCTGCCGCCGCCCAGCCGGATGAAGTCGCCCTGCGTGCCGGTGAGCGACTGGAAGTCGACCTCGCCGCCCAGTGTGCTGGCGCCGGGGGCCAGCGCGTTGGCGCCGCGCCGCACGGCGATGATGCCGGCATTGCGTGGTTCGAGCAGGCTGATGATGAAGGAACCGTCCGCGTCGTTGAGCGGCAGACCGTCCTGCATCAGCAGGATGCCGCGCGACAGCGGGTTGCTCTGGATGCCGGAACCGCGGATGTTCAGGCGCGGCTGGTCCAGGCCGCCAAAGAATTCCTGCACGATGACGCCGGGCTGGTATTCCAGCGCGTCGCGCAGCGTGATCAGGCGCACCGCCTGCTGCGGCTGGATCAGGTTGGTGCCGCCGGGCACGGCCTGCAGTTCGGCTTGCGTGCGTTGCACGCTGGGTTCCAGTGCATTGGGGATGGTGGTCCCGGAAACGACGACGGGGGCCAGCGACGGCGCATCCTGCGCCACGGCGACGGACAGCCCGAGGGCGCTCAGGGTGAGGGTGAATGCGAGCTGGCGCAGGACAGGGGTAGACATCAGATGGATTCCACGAAGGACGGGCCTGGGCGTTACCAGGAAATGTGAAACATGGTCTTGGCCAGCAATACGATGCCGGCCATGTGACAGAACACGCTCAGATGCACGCGTGAACGAAGCGCGGCGTGCAGGCGTTGGCGGCGCGCCAGCGTCATGGCCGTAATGACGTGCAGCAGCACGCTGCCGGCCAGCGCCATCTTCAAGAGCAGCAAGGCGGCGAAGGCCGAGCTGCCAGGGCTGGCGAGCACGGCGCGGTAGTGCCAGGCCATGCCCAGTCCGCAGGCGTAGAGCACGACCAGGACCCAGGGCATAACGCCGCGCACGCGCGGCGCCAGTTGCTGCGACAGCGCGCGGCGCACCTCGGCGGGCAGGCGTCGGGCGACGGGTTCGAGGAACAGCACTTCGAAGATCACGGTGCCGATGAAGATCAACGCGGCGAACAGATGCACGATGTGCAGGGCGAGGTAGGTCATGGTTGCTTCCTTGAGTCGAGCAGCAGGGCGTGCAGGCGTTCGGCGTCGGCGGCGCGCTGCGGGCTGCCAATAGACCCGCTGATCGAGACGGGTTCGAGGCGGCCGTTGCCGACCATGACGCAGCGGTCGACCAAGCCCAGCAGTTCCTGCGGGTCGTGGCTGATGCAGATGAGGGCCGCGCCCAGGCGCGCGACTTCTTCGTTGCAGCACGCGGAGAGCTGGCGGCGCAGCGCGGGGTCGAGCGCGCTGAAGGGTTCGTCGAGCAGCAGCAGGTCGGGCTCCAGCGCCAGCGCGCGGGCCAGCGAGACCCGCTGCGCCATGCCGCCCGACAGCTCTCCCGGCCAGGCATTGCCCGCGCCCACCAGCCCGACCCGGGCCAGCCATTCATCCGCTTTCGCGCGGGCGTCGGCCATGCGCAGGCCGGTGGCGCGCAGCGGTAGCGCCACGTTGTCGCGCGCATTGCGCCAGGGCAAGAGGCGCGGCTCCTGGAACATCAGCACCGGATGCCGGAACGTGTTGCGCAGCGTGCCTGCCGTGGGCGCGAGCAGTCCCGCCGCCAGACGCAGCAGCGAGCTCTTGCCCGCGCCGCTGGGGCCGGCAAGGCCCAGCCGTTCTCCGGCAGCCAGTTGCAGGTCGATGCGGGCCAGCACCGGCTGGGCGCCAAAGCGCAGCACGAGGTTTTGCATTTCAAGCATGGCTCGGCTCCATCCAGCGTCCCAGGCGGCGCTGCAACGGTTGCAGCAGCGCAAATTCCAGCAGGGCGACCAGGCCGAAGATCAGCAGCACCCACGCAAAGAGTTCGGCGGTGTCGAACGTGCTGCGGGCATTGGCGAGCGCATAGCCGATGCCGTTCTCCGCGCCCAGCACTTCGGCCATCACCACCAGGCGCACGCCGCCGCACAGGGCGATGAGCAGGGCGGCCAGAAGCGGCGCGCTGAGCGCGGGCAGGTAGAGGTGGCGCAGGCGCAGCCACGGGCCGTAGCGATAGACGTGCGTCATCTCCATCAGCCGCCGGTCCACGTGCAGCATGCCCTTGACGGTGTTGACGTACATGCCGGGGGCCATCATCAGCGTCGTGATGAAGATGACCATGGGCGATCCCATGCCGAACCACAGCATGGCCAGCACCACCATCACCACGGGCGGCACGGCCATCAGCAGCCAGCGCACAGGTTCGATGAGGCCACGCAGGCGCGCGCTGTGCCCGGCCAGCACGCCGAGCGTGAAGCCGATGGAGGCGCCGGCCAGCACGCCCACGCCGATGCGCATCAGGCTGACGCCTGCGTTGGCGAAGAACTGTTCGCTGCGCACGAGGGGGCCGATGGCGCGCAGCGCGTCCCAGGGCGTGGCCATGAGCAGCGGGCCAAGATGGCGGGCGGTCAGGTGCCATGCCAGCAGCAACAGCAGGACGCCGGCCACGCTCCAGCCGCGCGACGTGCGCGCGGGACTTGCGGCGGGGGCGCTCATGGTCCGTAGAAGCCGACAGGGGGCAGCTCGCCGCCGATGGCCTGCGGAAAGCGGCTGGCCAGCAGGCGGTACAGCGCTTCCAGCTCGGGACGGGCATCGTGGGCGCTGCGGCTGTCCAGCCGCGTGCCGCGAATCGCAGTCACGACAGCCGGCGCGGGCAGGTGCGGAAGGTGTTCGCGCACGAGGTCGGCGCAGGCCTCGGGGTTGGCCGCGCACCAGCGCGCCGACGCGGCGTAGGCGGCGTCCACCGCGCGGCACAGCGGGGTATCGTCCGCCACGTCTGCGCCGGCCATGACGCCGGCTTGCGGCAATGAAGGCTGTTCGGGAAAGCTGCCGCGCCACGCGGCTTCCAGGCTCTGGCCGCGGTGCAGCGCCATGCCGCCGGCCTGTTGCGCGCGCCACAGCAGCAGCGAGGCCATGGGTTCGACGAGCAGCACGCTTTCCGCCTGTCCGCTCAGCATGAGGGCGATGGCGTCCTGGCCGTCGCGGGTGCGGCGCAGCGAGACAGGCGCCAAGCCTTTGTCGGCCTGGGCCTGCAGCAAGGTGTCCAGCAGCACGGCGGGCAGATCGCGCTGGAAGGGCGCGACCAGCTCGCGTCCCGCCAGGTCGGCGAAGGTCTTGACGTCGGGGTTGCGGCTGACGAGCCACAGAATGCCCCAGACCGAGATGTTCAACAGGCGCACCGGCATGCCGCGGTTGTGCAGCAGGGCGGGCAGGGTGCTGGGCGCCGCGCTGAACTCGACGTCGCGGTTCACCAGCAGCGTGCGCAACTGGTCCGGCGTCTGCCACAAGCGGAAGCGCAGCTTGTCGGTGTGATCGGCCAGCGCGCCGGTGGCCGCCATGTGCATCAGCGGATAGCTGACCACGGCGCCCGGTCCCGCGAGGGTCAGTTGGGCTCGGCGTTCGCGCGTGGCGGCCTGGACGGATGCAAGGCGCGGCAGGAGGGCGGCGCCCAACGCCGCAGCGCAGAAGCGGCGGCGGGTGTGCTGAGGTGAGGTCATTATTCTAAATAGGAACTATTATCGTTTTATTCTCACACTCAAGCCGAAAGACCCAGAATGACAAATATCAATGTGCTCGAGCCGCGCGCGGCGGCCGTCCGCCTGCTTGCACAGCATCCGCTGCTGGCCGGATTACCGGCGGGCGTGGCCGACGATCTTCTGCTCGATGCGAGTGTGCTGCGGGCGCCGGCCGGGCAGATCCTGTTCGGCGAAGGCGACGAGGCGCGCCACTACCTGCTGGTTGAAACCGGGCAAGCCGAGGTCATGCGCTACAGCTACAACGGCGACGAGCGCGTGTTCCGGGTTTTCGAGCCAGGGCAGCTGATGGCCGAGGCCGCGATGTTCATGCCGCACGGCCGCTATCCGATGCAGGCGCGCGCACGGACGGATGTACAGTGCTGGCGGCTGGCCCGCACGAAGCTGCACGACGCGTGCCGGCGCTGGCCCGATCTGGCGCTCAAGCTGCTGGCCGGTATGAGCCAGGCGGTTTATGACCAGGTGAACAAGGTCGACTGGATGACGTCCAGTTCCGCTGCGGAACGGCTGGCGAACTACCTGATGGGGCTGCAGGAACGGCAGGGCGCCACGCTGACGCTGCCGCTGAACCAGCGCCAGCTTGCGGCGCATTTGGGCATACGCGCTGAAACGCTGAGCCGGCTGCTGAACGACTGGCAGGCGCAGGGCTATATCAGCGGTAAGCGTAGCCAGTGGGTGGTGACTGATCCGGCCCATCTGGCCAGCCTGTCGATGACGGCCAAACGGCCGTTCTGACACGCTCAAACGCACGCGTGCGCCGGGATCGGGCGCGCTTTTTATGCGTTCGCGTGACGTGAAAAGGCGCGCGCGCCAATGACCTTCGTCATGTGACCGGACGCGCGGCGTGCGGAGAATGGCAGGCGTTCTCACGTCCAAGCGCTTCCCGCCTTTCATGCCTTTCACGCCGCAATCCGAACCCGCTAGCCAGACGCCAGCCCCCACCGAAGACGACATCCGCAGGCTGGTCCACACCTTCTACGACAAGGTGCGCGAAGACGAGGTGCTGGGTCCGATCTTCAATGCGCGCGTGAAGGACTGGGACCATCATCTGTCGCTGCTCTGCGATTTCTGGTCGTCGCTGGTGCTGGGCACGCGCCGCTTCAAGGGAGCGCCGATCCCGGCGCATGCGCGCATTCCAGATCTGTCGTGGCCGCTCTTTGAACGTTGGCTGGCGCTCTTTCACGCCACGACGGCGGCGCTGGGACACGCGCAGCTGCAGACGACGGCGGACGCAATGGCCGATCGCATCGCGGCCAAGCTGTGGGCCGTCTGGCAGGCGCGGGCGGACATCGTCAGCCTGCCCGACCGCTTGCCGCCCGGCGTGCAGCCCTATAAGGACAGTCCCGTGTTCACGCCGGACAACCTGCCGGACGCGCTGAAGGCCGCGCATTCCACCAAGGCCGGCACGTGGGGACTGTTGAAGGTGCACGCGGGCGTGCTGCGTTTTGTGCTGGACGATGCCCCGCATACCGAAGCCGTGCTGACCGCGGGCCAGCAGGTGGTGATCGAACCCGGCGTGCGGCATCACGTGGCGTTTGAACTGCCGGGTCGTTTCCAGATCACGTTCTGCCGGGCGGCCGAAGCCTGATGCGCGGCGCGGCCGCGATCAGTCCTTGACCTTTGCAGCCTGATAGAAGCAGTAGCCGCTGCTGCGCAGTGTCTTGACGGGCAGCGTCTGGCCGCTCAGGGCTTCGACGCGGCGGCGCAGCCGGCGCATCTGCGTATCGAGCCGGCGTTGGTCGTAGTCCAGGTAATCGGCGCCGAGGGCTTCGACGATCTGCCGGCGGCTGATGTTTTCGCCGGGCTGGCTCATCAGGCAATGCAGCACGGTCAGGTCCTGCTGCGACAGCGGCATGGCCGCCGCGCCAGGAATGTGCAGGCGGCGGGGGCCGATTTCAAGCAGCCAGCTCAAAGGCGGCTGATCCCGGCCCGGCTGAGGCAGCCCCAGCCGGCGCACCAGCGCGGCCAGCGTTGCAGCCAGTTCGTCCAGGTCGCAGCCTTTGCCCAGATAATGGTCGGCGCCCATGCCCAGGCCCGAAATCCGGTCAGGACCGGTCTGTCGCGCGCTGAACACCACGATGCCCACTTGCTGGCCTTCCTGGCGCAGACGCTGAATCAGGTCCAGGCCGCAGCCATCCGGGAGACCGATGTCGATGACGGCCAGATGATGGCGGGCGGGGTCGAAACGCTGGTCGAATTCCTGCAGGCTGGACGCGCACGAGGGGGCGTATCCCAGCTCTTCGAGGAATTCGCCGAGCTCCTGACGCAGCACGGGTTCATCTTCGAGCAGGATCACTTCAGGCATGAAGCGCCTGAGGAATGCAGCGTGAGGGGCTGGTGTAATCTGCCGGGTTGCACGGAAATGCTGCGTAGATTGCGATTGATGAAACGGGAATGTTACTCCAGGGCCACGCTGTGGCTGACGCTGCTGGCCTGCCTGTTCGCGGGCCTGCTGGCCGCGGCCGCACCGGCGCGCGCCGAGCCGCTGCGCCTGGATGGCTTCCATAGCGTCCAGGACGCGGCCGGGCATCTTGAGCGCCTGATCGATCCCGATGGCGAGCTCGACGTGGGAAATGCCGCCAGCGCGAACGGCTGGACGCCGCTGCCGGGCAGCCTTAGCGCCGGCTTCACGCCCGCGACGATCTGGCTGCGCCTGCCCGTGCAGGTCGATAAGGTCATGCACGGCGGCTGGATGCTGCGGCTGACCAACGCACTGCTGGACGACGCGCGCATCTACGTGGGCCATGGCGGCGGCTGGACGATGCTGGGACGCAGCGGCGAGGACCTGGCGCGGCGCAAATGGCCGGTGGACTATCGCAGCCCCGTGATCCAGTTCAATCCGTCCAAGCCAGGCGAATACGTCATCCTGGTGCGGTTGCAAAGCAAGAACGCCATGGCGACGCGGCTGGAAGTCTGGCAGCGGCTGGCGTTCGACAACCAGTCGCGCCGCGAGGGCCTGCTGTTCGGGCTGTATTTCGGCTTTTATCTGCTGCTGATCTGCGCGCACGCGGCGTTCTGGCTGGTCACGCGTGCGCCGATGAGCGGACTGTTCCTGGCCTACATCGGCAATTGCGTCTTCAACGAGGTCCTGTCGCTGGGGCTGGTGCAGCAGTTGACCGGCCTGCCGGTGGCCTGGAGCGATCGGCTGCTGGGCGTTGGCATCGCCGTCAGCCTGCCGGTGGCGCTGCGCGTTGCGTTCCGCCAGTTGAACCTGGAAGCTTTGTATCCGCGCGCCGTGCGCTGGCTGGACTGGCTGTTCTGGGGCATCGCCGCGATCTGCGCCGCGCTGATCGTGACGGGGCACTACGGCGCCGGCATGCAGCCGATTCAGGCGCTGGCGCTGCTGGTAATTGTGGGATTCACGACGCTGGCGGCTTATCTGCTCAAGCGCGGCTGGCGGCCGGCCCGCTTTTTCGCGTTGGCGTTCGGGGTGTTCTACCTGGGCGTGCTGATCGCTTTCCTGCGCAACCTCGGGGTGTTTCCGGTCAACGCCTTCACCGAATACGTCTCCACGCTGGGCACGATGCTGCACATGCTGCTGCTGAGTCTGTTCATCGTCGGCCGCTACGAACGCCGCCGCCGCGTCCGCGAACTGCAGCAGGCCAACCTGGCGGCCGATCTGGCACGCCAGCACAGTCACTGGCTGGAACGCGAAGTCGCGCTGCGCACGGCCGAAATGCAAGGCGAGATCGAACGTCGGGTCGCGCTGGAGGG
This sequence comes from Achromobacter sp. GQ309, assembly GCF_059759315.1. Taxonomy (NCBI): domain Bacteria; kingdom Pseudomonadati; phylum Pseudomonadota; class Betaproteobacteria; order Burkholderiales; family Alcaligenaceae; genus Achromobacter; species Achromobacter sp. GQ309. Next base: position 257,502 of record NZ_JCAXDP010000006.1, on the reverse strand, counting down.
CGAGCTGCGCACGTCGCTGGAAAAGGAACGGCAGATGTTCACGGAGCAGCGCGAATTCGTGGCGATGGTGTCGCACGAATTCCGCACCCCGCTGGCGATCATCACGACGTCGGCGCAGCAGCTTGGCCGCAATCTGACTGCGCCGCTGGAGAAAAGCCTGGCGCGGTGCGCCAACATCCGCAATGCGGCCACGCGCCTGCTGGCGCTGGTGGACGAATACCTGACCGATGACCGCATGCGCGAACCCAGCGCCGAACTGCGCACGACCCGGTGCGATCTGCCGGCGCTGCTGCAGGACCTGGCGAGCGAGTATCCGCCGGGGCGGGTGCAAAGCACCTACGAGACGCCCATACGCGCGCTCGATTGCGACGCGGGCATGCTGCGGATTGCCCTGCGCAACCTGCTGGCCAATGCTGACCGGCATTGCGAGGCAGGTGGAAGGGTGAGCGTCTTGGTAAGCGAAGAGGGGGACATGCTGCGCATCGCCGTCTCCAATCCTGGCAGCCGCATTCCGCCTGCCGAGCAGGAACGGCTGTTCCAGAAGTACTACCGCGGCCACAACGCCATGCGGCATCCCGGGGCGGGGTTGGGCTTGTATCTGGTGAGTTCGATTGCGGAGCGGCTTGGCGGATCCGTCGCGCTGGCGTCGGCCGGCGGTGACGAACCGGTGTCTTTCTGCCTAGATTTGCCCCACGCGGCAGCAGCCTGAACGCGTGGTCGGCGCATTAATCGGGACGCCGCGGCGCGCGATTGTTGCGTGAACGCATCTATTTGTTTCAGGCGACGCCTTGGGTGGCTGTATTCAAAATCGGGAAAAGCGCGCGATTCTCTGCCTAATTTACGCGATTTGAGGTGGCGGATTCTCGGATCTTACAAATCGCTCAGATTTGCTCAGATTCCGTTTTGCAATGATCGGTACATTTCAGACACGAAATTTACATGGTCACTACAAAATGTCTCGCCGCTTCCCGCTTACTCGTATTGCTGTATTGCTTAGCTTGAGCCTTTCGCCTATTGCCACCCCGTACGCGCTGGCGCAGATCAGCCCGGAGTATCTGCAGGATGGATACGCGGATCCCCTCGTGTTTGGCAACATCGAAAACACGGCGTCCTCCAACTATCCCTACATTCGCCTGCAGAGCGGTGCGGTGCGGAATGGCGACCTCATCAACAGCGCGCGCCTGCAGGGCGGGTACTACGACGGCTCCTTCTCGGTGGAAGCGTCGACGCTGAACGGAAACATCCGCAACGAAGCCAACAGCACGGCTTACGGCGTGGGTCTCGCCCAAGGCAAAGTGAGCGGCGACATCGTCAACAACGGCGATCTCTACGGCCGATACATCATCTTCGGTTTTGCAGGCGTCTCGCCCATGGCTCAGCCGTCGAGTTCCAGCGTGACGATCACCAGCTTCAGCACCGTCGGCGGCAAGATCATCAACAACGGAATCATCCATTCCGACAGCAATTCCGTCGTTTTCCCGACGAGCGGTCTGGCGATTGATATCTCGAACAACAGCGTGGTCACCGGCGGCATCGAAAACAACGGCACGATCAACGGCGGCATTCTGGTCAGGGACGCCTCTGCCGTGAATAGCGACATCGTCAACATCGGCACCGTCAACGCGAACAACATCACCTCCTCGTCCATGCCGGTGAACAATTTGGCCCTGGAACTCAGGAATGGCAGCACTGTCGCCGGCAACATCGACAACAAAGGCACCCTGAACGGCGGCATCCTGATCGGCGACAATTCGCAGGTGAAGGGCAACATCGTCAATGCCGGCGTCATCTACGCGAGCTCTCCCTCCCCGATCTTCCCGAGCAGCAATCTGGCGGTGGAAGTGCGCAATGGCAGCACCGTCGACGGACGCATCGAAAACTCGCAGACCATCAACGGCGGCATCATGGTGAGCGGCGGCGCCGAAGTGACGGGCGGCATCGTCAACAGCGGCTCGATCCTCGCCAACTCCTACGTGTTCGCCTCCAACAGTGTCGCGGTCGACGTCGAGGGCGCCGGCCAGCCGATGGTGATCACGAACACCGGCACCATCATCGGCGACGTGCGCCTTGGCGCCTCCACGTTGAATATCGACGGCGGCAACATCTATGGCGCCATCACCGGCGACGACAACCAGCACAGCTTCCTGTTTGCCAGCGGCGGCGGCACCAGCACGGTGAACATCAACACCAACTATGCGCCCCAAGGCAACATCACCGTCGGCGCCGTGAACGTCGCAGCGGGCAAGACGCTCACGCTGTCCGGCACGAAGGTCAATGGCCTGCTGAACGTGAACGGCACCCTGGCCGGTTCCGGCGATGTGGGCAACACGACGCTGGCGTCGGGCGCAACGCTGTCGCCGGGCACCGCCGCGAAAACGGGCCACGTGATGATGTCGGCCATGACGCTGGCGCCGATTGGGTCGATCGGCATCATCCCGACCAATTCCGAAATCGGCACCGTGACGGTGAACGGCGACCTGACCTTCATGCCCGGCTCGACCTACCGCGTCGATGCAACCGACGATGGCAAGAGCGACCGCGTGAACGTCACGGGCACGGCCAACCTGGCCGGTAACGTCGTGCATATCGGTTCGGGCGGCACGTACGCTGCGTCGACCGCCTACACGATCCTGTCGGCCAACAGCGTGAACGGCAAGTTTGGCGGCGTGTCCAGCGATCTGGCTTATCTGCAACCGACGTTGAACCAGGAAGGCAACGACGTGGTGCTGAAGCTGGACATGAAGCAGGTGCCCGTGGACCCGGACCCGAAGCCGACCAACCCGGATCCCAAGCCGACCGAGCCGGACACCAAGCCCAGCCCGGGCAAGCCCGTCGACAACGGCGGCGGCAACACGGACAGCGGTACCCGTCCGATCGAGTTCGCCGATTTGGCGGTGACCGGCAACCAGCGTTCGGCGGCGAACGCGGTGCAAACCCTGCCCAAGACCAGCTCGCTGTACACCCGCGTCCTGAACCTGCCCAACGGCGCGCCGGCCGGCGTGTTCGCCGATCTGTCGGGCGAATCGTTCGGCAGCAGCGTGACCGCGATGCAGAACGTAAGCAACAACGTCGCCAGCCTGCCCACGGCACAACTGCGCGCCAATATGAACGCCGGCTTCATCCCCGGCCCGCCCACGGCGCAAGTCGGCCGCGGCGACGCCTCCATGCTGCCACGTTCGAACGCGCAGCCGCTGTGGGCGCAGGCCTTCGGCAACTGGCGCTCGATGGACGGCAACGGCAACGTCGCCAAGTCCCGTGAACGTGATGTCGGCATCTTCGTCGGCGGCGACCACGGCGTGGGCAACGGTTGGCGCCTGGGCGGCGCGTTCGGTTACACCGACAGCCGCATCACCGTGGACGACCGTTCGGCCAAGTCCGACGTGAACAGCTACAGCGCGATCCTGTACGGCGGCAAGTCGTTCGAAGCCGGCTCGGGCAAGATCAACTTCACCGCTGGCCTGGCCTACACGTGGCATGACATCGACAGCAAGCGCAACATCAACGCGGCAGGCCAGTACCAGGAACTTAAGGCTGACTACAGCGCCAGCACCGGCCAGGTCTTCACCGACGTCGGCTACGCGATCCCGCTGAACGACCGTGTCACGCTGGAACCGTTCTTCGGCGCCGACTTCAGCGACCTGCGCACCCGCGGCTTCTCGGAGTCGGGCGGTGACGCCGCGCTGAGCGGTCGCAGCAGCACCAACAACGTGGGCACCACCACGCTGGGCCTGCGCGCGCAAACCACGTTTGACGTGAAGGACACCGCGGGCCGTCTGCGCGGCATGCTTGGCTGGCGCCATGCCTACGGCGACGTCAATCCGGAAGCCACGATGTCGTTCGACGGCAGCCAGCCGTTCACCGTGGCGGGCAACCCGCTGGCGCGTGACGCGGCTGTGATGGAAGTGGGCGTGGACCTGGCGATGAGCAAGAACGCCACGCTGGGCCTGGCGTACTCGGGTCAGTTCGGCGACGGCAACCGTCAGAACACCGGCACGGTCAACGTGAGCTGGCGCTTCTAAGGCATTCCGCCTTGGCGGATGCGAAAGGCCGGCCTCTTCGGAGGCCGGCTTTTTTTGCGTCGGCGGCCTATCTTCGCTCAGCCCGTTGTCAGGCTCCCGCGCCTCCGTGCAATACCGGGTGTCCGGCGAAAACGCGCTCCGATACACTGTCCGGTCACCCCTATAACGAGAACGCCATGAGACAGTTTCTTCCCACCCTGGGCGCCGCCCTGGTGCTAACGCTGGCGGGCAATGCGGCCACCGCGCAGCAATCTCCGCCGCGCGACCCCTTCTTCTGGTTGGGAGAAATCAACAAGGCCACCACGGTGATCAACGCCGACGAAGGCCTGCTCGACAAGTCCATGGCGCCACGCCTGGCGGCTGGTGTCGCAAAAGTCATCCACGACGGCAACCAGCCCGGCGCCAAACGGCCGGCCACCGTCATCACCTTTGAACCGCTGCTGATCAAGGCCGCCGGCGAAGACATCACCTTGCTGCACGCCGGCCGTTCCAGCCAGGACATGCACGCCACCTATCGCAGCGCCATCCTGCGCGACAAGCTGCTGGATCTGGCGGATCAGTTGAACGCCACGTCCACCACGCTGGTGGAGCTGGCGGCCAAGCACGCGGGCACCATCGTGCCCAACTACACCAACGGCGTGGCCGCGCAGCCCAACAGTTATGGACACTATCTGCTCGGTCAGGCTGCGGGTCTGGCGCGCGACGCACAGCGCATCCGCGAAGCCTATGTCCGCATCGACCGCTCGCCCATGGGAACGACCGTGCTGAACGGCACGAGCTGGCCGCTGGACCGCAAGCGCATGGCCCAATACCTGGGCTTCGAGGCGCTGGTCGACAACGCCTACGACGCCTCGCAGATCTCGTCCATGGACCAGCCCGTCGAGGTCGCCTCCATCGTCACCAGCATTGCGCTGCGCACGGGTAATTTCGTCGAGGACGTCATGACCCAATACGCCCAGTCGCGCCCGTGGATCCTGCTGGAAGAAGGGGGCGGCAACACGTACGTGTCCAGCGCCATGCCGCAAAAGCGCAATCCGGGCCTGCTCAACGACACGCGCAGCGACGCATCCACCGCAGTGACCTTGGCGATGGGGCCGGTCCTGCAGACGCACAACATCACGCCGGGCATGAGCGATCCCAAGGACGTGAAGCAGAATTCCGCGATGGTCGATAGCGGCATTTCGGCGCTCAAGCGCTGGGATCGCGTGCTCAAGGCCATGGTCATCAGCCCCGACCGTGCGCTGGAAGAGCTGAACAGCGACTGGACGGCCTCGCAGGAGCTGGCGGACGTGCTGATGCACAAGTACAAGCTGCCGTTCCGTGCGGGCCATCACTTTGCGTCCGAGGTCGTGTCGTACGCCAAGGCGAACAACATCAAGCCGCTGGATTTTCCGTATGAACAGGCGCGCCGCATCTATGCCGACGCAATGAAGGACTCGAAGTACGGCACCGACCTGCCGATGAGCGAAGCCGAGTTCCGCTCGACGCTGGACCCTGTGGCCATCGTGAAGAACCGCGCCACCATCGGCGGTCCGCAGCCCAAGGAAATGGACCGCATGATCCAGGCCGCGCGCGAACAGCTGGCCGCGCAGGACAAGTGGATCAAGGCGCGCCGCGCGCATATCCGCGATTCGCTGGCGGAACTGGACAAGCAGTTCGACGCACTGGTGGCCAGCGCGCCCAAGCAATAACGCCCGCCGGCGGAATTTGTACGCGCCGCCGGCGCGCTCCTTTCTGAGCGGACCTATCGGAGAGCGCCCATCCCGCAAACCTGAAGCACGATGCCGCGCAGCCAGCGATGGGCGGCATCGCCGTCCATTCGCGGATGCCACAGCATCGACACCGTAAAAGGCGCCATTGCGAACGGCAGCGCAAAGCTGCGCATGCCCTCGCGCATCACGGCGGTGTGCCGATCGGGCACCGTGGCGATCATGTCGGTTTCGCGGGCCAGCGCCAGCGCCGTTGAATAGCTGCCCGCAATCGTGGCGACCTGGCGCGCGCGGCCGGCCTGCGCCAGGGTTTCATCCATGGGGCCTGATTCCCGTCCGCGGCGCGATATCAGAATGTGGCGCGCTGCCAAATAACGCGTCAGCGTGACGTTGCCGCGCGCCAGCGGATGGGCGGCGCGCATGACGCCGATGTACCGATCCTGAAACAGCGCGCGCGTGCGCAGTTCAGGACTGGCCGACTCGCCCACCACCCCGGTTTCCAGGTCCACGGCGCCTTCGCGCAGCGGCGCGCTGTTCTTGTCCAGTTTCTGCATGAAACGCAACCGCACCCCCGGCGCTTCGTCGTCAATCAGCGCGAGCAGACGCGCGCCAAAGTTCTCCACGAAGCCATCAGTGACGCGCAGCGTGAAGGTGCGAACGAGCGATGCGAGATCAAGGTCTTGCGAGGGACGCAGCACGGCTTGCGCATCCCTGACCAGCCCGCCGACCTGCTCGCGCAGCGCCAGCGCCCGGGGCGTTGGAACCAGACCTCGTCCGGCGCGCACCAGTAGCGGATCGCCCGTGGTGTCGCGCAGCCGCGCCAACGCGCGGCTCATGGCGGAAGGACTCAGGCGCAGACGCCGGGCGGCGCCGGCCACGCTGCCCTCGGAGAGCAGCGCATCCAGGGTGATGAGAAGGTTGAGGTCGGGCGCGGACATGCGGCAAACGTAGCACGCCGGCGAAAAACGCGCCGGGATCTGGCATGGCGTCATATGCAGGTATTTGCTGCAAATGCTGCGTCTTCCGCCAGGCCTGGGAGAGGCATACGCTGGGATTCCATTTCCCCTTTGCTCGTCGCCATCATGTCGCTCGCCGCTTCGCCCGTATCGTCATCCCCCTCCCGTCTCCCGCTGTTGGCCTGCCTGTCCCTGTCGATGCTGCTGGCGTCCCTGGGCACCAGCATCGCCAACGTGGGCCTGCCCGCGTTCACCCACGCATTCGGCGCGTCGTTTCAGTCGGTGCAATGGGTGGTGCTGGCCTACCTGCTGGCCATCACGACCGCCGTGGTCAGCGCCGGACGGCTGGGCGACCTGATCGGTCGCCGGCGCCTGATGCTGGCCGGGATCGCCTGGTTTACGGTCGCTTCCGTGACGTGCGCAGCCGCGCCCGGACTGTGGACCCTGGTGGCCGCGCGCGCCGCGCAGGGCCTGGGCGCGGCCGTGCTGATGACGCTGGCCATGGCCTTTGCCGGCGAGGCAACGCAGAAGGGAAGGGCGGGCAGCGCCATGGGTCTGTTGGGCACGATGTCGGCGGCCGGCACCGCACTCGGGCCGACGCTGGGCGGCGCGCTGATCGCGGGTCCGGGATGGCGGGCGATCTTTCTCGTCAATCTGCCGCTCGGTCTGCTGGCGTTCTGGCTGGCGTGGCGGCATCTGCCCCGCGATTCGCAACGCGCCGCGGCGCAGACGATTCGTTTCGATTGGCTGGGTAGTGTGCTGCTGTCGCTGACGCTGGCGGTCTACGCGCTGTCCATGACGCTCGGACGCGGCAGCTTCGGCAAGATCAACGGTGTTCTGCTTGCGGCGGCGGCGGGCGGCGCGGGTCTGTTTGCGTGGGTGCAGTCGCGGACGGCAAACCCGCTGGTGCGGCCGGCGATGATGGCCAATCCCGTGCTGGCGGGCGGCTTCGCGGCCAACGCGCTGGTCGCGACGGTGATGATGGCCACCTTGGTGGTTGGGCCGTTCTTTCTGGCCGGGGCGTTGGGATTGGATGCGATGCGCGTCGGGGTGGCAATGTCTTGCGGTCCGCTCGTCGCTGCTCTGGCAGGTGTACCGGCGGGGCGCTGCGTGGACCGCTTTGGCGCCCGGCCGATGACGCTTGCCGCATTGATCGCAATGACGGGCGCATCGGCGATGCTGCCCGTTGCGTCGGATGCGTTCGGAGCGACAGGATATGTTGTCGCGCTGGGCGTGCTGACGGCCGGGTATGCGCTGTTTCAGGCAGCCAACAACACCGCGGTCATGGCCCCGGCGGGCGGCAACGATCGCGGCGCCGTGTCCGGCATGTTGAACCTGTCTCGCAACTTGGGGTTGATTACAGGGGCGTCGGCGATGGGCGCGGTGTTTGCCGTGGGCGCCGGGGCGACGGCGCTGGCTGATGCCGCGCCCGCTCAACTGGCGGCCGGGTTGCACGCGACGTTTGTGATGGCCGCCGTGTTGTGCGCGCTGGCGATGGCAGCGGTGGCGGTTGGCGGGTGGAGGCTTGCTGCAGGCCGATCGTAAGGCGGCTTTGGCTCATGCGGTTGCCGGTCGCAACCGCGGCGCAGTGGAACGACCTGCGCCGCGTTGCCGCTCAACGCTGACGGTTACGCCGAAGTCACTCCGCCTTCAACCCCGCCTGCACGATCAGCGGTTGCCACTTCTGCCGTTCGCTGCGTGCAAACGCGGCGAGCTCCTCGGGCGTGCCGCCGCCCGGTTCATGCCCCAGATCCAGCAGCTTCTGCTTCACTTCCGGCCGCGCCAGGATCTTGGCCAGGTCCTCGTTCAATCGCTTGATCGCCGCCGGCGGCGTGCCCTTCGGCGCATACAAGCCGTTCCACGCGATCACCTGGAACCCATCCAGCCCCTGTCCCGCCACCGACGGCACGCCGGGCAGCAGGGCCGACTCCTTCAACGACGTCACCGCCAGCGGGCGCAGCTTGCCGCTGGCAATGAACGAGCGCGCGGCGCTGACGGTGTCGATGCCGACCTGCACCTGGCCGCCCAAGAGGTCCGTCGTGGCGGTGGCCGAGCCCTTGTAGGGAATGCCGCGAACGCTGTTGACGCCTTGCTGCTTGAGCAGTTCGTACACGAGGCGCGCGGTGGTGCTGGGCATGCCGACGTTGACGCTGTCGGGCTTGGCCTTGGCGCTGTTGCGCAGGTCGGCCAGACTGGCGTAGGGCGAGGACGGCGTCGTCAGCAGCACCATGGGAAACGAACTGACCAGCATGACGGGCGCGAAGTCCTTCTCCGGGTCGAAATTGGTGGACGCGTACATGTACTGGTTCAGCACGTGCGTGCCGTTGGTGCCCATCAGCAGCGTGTAGCCGTCGGGCGCGGCGCGCGCGGCTTCGGACGCGCCGATGTTGCCGCCCGCGCCGGGGCGGTTCTCCACGATGAAGGGTTGGCCCAGGTCGCGGGCCAGGTATTCGGCCAGATAGCGGGCGGCGACGTCGGTGCCCTGGCCGGCCTGGTAGGGGACGATGATCTTGACGGGTTTGGAGGGGTAGCTGTCGGCGGCCGCGGCGGGCTGCGCGAACAGCAGCGGCGCCGCTAGCGCGGCGATCAGGCGTAAGGTCTTCATGGTGGTCTCCTCGTTTTTATATATGGCTGCATCGGATTGCGGCTAGGGCTTGGGAGGCGGCCATCGCGGCAGGATGCCCTGTTCCTGCAACGCCGCGATCTGTGAATCGCCGAAGCCGGCCTCCCGGAGGACTTCGACGGTGTGCTGTGCATAGGCGGGCGGCAGCCGGTCCACGCGCGCGGGCGCTTGCGACAGCCGGACTGCGGGACCGATGCCGTGATAGCCATCGCGATCGACGCGCATGCCGCGATGCGCGGTGTGCGCCTGCGCAAAGGCTTCGGGCACGCTGTTGACCGGCCCAGCCGGTACGCCAAGCTTCATCAGTTCCGCGCACAGCGCATCGCGCGCACGCGTCGCCAGGGCGCTTTCGATGGCGTCCCGCAACGCGTCGCGGTGCGACAGCCGCGCCCGGTTGGTGGCAAAGCGCGGATCGTCCGGCAACGATGGCAGGCCCGCGTAGTCGCAGAAGCGGCGGAACTGGCGGTCGTTGACGACGCCCAGGAAGATCTCGCCATCGCGGCACGCGTAGCGGTCATACGGGGCGATGTTGGGATGCGCGCTGCCCAGGAGGCCCGGCGTCTGGTCGGTGTGCATCCAGTTGGCGGCATGCGGCACCAGCAGGCTGAGCGCGGTGTCGAACAGGGTGACTTCGACCCGCTGGCCAAGACCCGTGCGCGCCCGGTGGTAAAGCGCCAGCAGGATGCCGGACTGCGCGGTGTAGCCGGTCAGGTGGTCAACGATGGGCACGCCGACGCGGGTCGGTCCGCCGGCGGGCTCGCCGTTGATGCTCATCAAGCCGCACATGGCCTGCAGCACCGCGTCGTAGCCGGGCAGGCCGCCCAGCGGCCCGTCTTCGCCGAAGCCCGTGATGGCGCAGTGGATGAGCTGGGGAAAGCGGGGCTTCAGGTCCGCCTCGTAGTCCAGGCCCCACTTGGCCATCGTGCCGGGGATGAAGTTCTCGATCAGGACGTCGGCGTCGGCCAGCAACGCCAGCAGCACGTCGCGGCCGGCGGGCTTGGACAGGTCCAGCCCGATGGCGCGCTTGCCGCGGTTGACGGCGGTGAAGTAGGCGGCGTCGCCGTCGGCGTTGACCGGCGGGCCCAGCGTGCGCGTCTCGTCGCCGCCGGGCGGCTCGACCTTGATGACATCCGCGCCCTGGTCCGCCAGCATCTGCGTGCACAGCGGGCCGGCCAGGACGCGCGACAGGTCGATGACGCGCAGGCCGTCCAGCGCGCCCCGTGGACGGGCCTTGGGGCAGGGTGCAGCATGTTCCGATGAATCAGACATCGCCCACCTCGTCTTGGGGGTTGCCGCCGGTCAGGCGCGGGTAGGCAATTCGACCACACCGGTACCCAGGACGGAAAGCTCGTCGTCCTGGTTGCGCGCTTCCTGTTCGATCTCGACGAGGTGACGGCCGTCTTCCACGTACTTGCGCACCACCTTGCCCTTGAAGAACAGCATGTCGCCCTCGGGGTTGTGGCGGCGGATCTTGCACGTGGACTTGCGCAGGAACCCGGCGTCGCCCATCCAGTTGGTAAGGTGATGGGTCAGCCACGAATTGCGCTCGGGACCGTAGTCGTAGGCGCCGGGCGCGCCGACTTCCAGCGCGAAGTCTTCTTCCCAGTGGACGCGCTCGGGCACATCGGGAATGCCGAAGCGGTTGGTGATGCCCACGCCCGGATGCGCGTCGATGAGCTGCCACGCCAGCTTGTTGGCCCGGATGTACAGGCCGCCCCAGCCCTGCGCGAAGGCGATGAAGCCGGTGACCGTCATCGGGCCCTTGAACATCACGGGCAGTTCCTCGCCTTCCTTCACGTCTTCCCAGTAGCGCGGCGTGGCGCCGCGCACTTCTTCCTGTGCGTAGAGCTTGTAGGCTTCCTTGATTTCCTCGGGGCTGTAGCGGCGCGGCTCGCGTGCACGGACCTCCGCATACTTGCTGCCCTGTTCACGCGCATGGTCGCGTTCGGTGCGGAAGCACCAGCTGTCGGCCTCGGCGACCTTGTCGCCGTCCTGGTTGAAGAAGTCCACGTGATAGATCTGCTGCACGGCGCGGCCCGCAAAGCGGGTCTGGTGTTCGATCAGGTTCTTCAGGTGCGCTTCGGTGGAAATGATGTCGTTACGCTTGACCGTCTTGTGCCAGGTCCAGTCCGCGCCCGACCACATGGCGTGTACGCCGGGCAGCCCGCCCACGTAGCCGGACACGATGCGGCTGGTGGCAAACAGGAAGCTGGGCAGCGCGATGATGCCGCCGTGCTGGGTCTTGGCTGCGTACTCCGGGTCCGACCACAGCGGGTTGTCGTCGCCGATGCCGTGGGCGTAATGGCGGATGTTGTCGCGCGTGGCTTCGTAGCACCACGGTTCGGCGGTGGCGCCGATCTTCACGCCGATGCGCTCGCGCAGCTCGTCCAGCCCGCGTTCGGTGATCTTGGGAAAGCTGCGTTCGGTCTTGGTCTGGGTCAGCATGATGTCTCCTGGGTTTGAGAGGTGGCCTGTGCCGGGTAGCCCTAGGCGTGGGCGGCGCCGGCGGGCGTGGTGTCGGCGGTCGCAAGCTCTTGCTCCCGCAATTTCCTGCGATGGATCTTTCCGGCGGGCGTCTTGGGCAGTTCAGCCACAAACACGACCTGCCGCGGATACTCGTGCTGCGCCAGGCGGCTGCGCACCGCGTCCTGGATTTCCTGCACGAAGGCGTCGTCGCCGGGGCGCGCCGACACCACGAAGGCCTTGACGACCTGGCCGCGCAGCGGGTCGGGCACGCCGATGGCGGCGGCCTCCGTTACGTCGCGGTGCATGAGGATGGCGTCTTCGATCTCGACGGCGCTCATGGTCCAGCCGGCCGAGATGATGACGTCGTCGGCGCGGCCCCCATGCCAGAAGTAGCCGTCTTCGTCCACGCGCCCGAGATCCTTGGTGGCGACCCACGCGTCGCGGCGCCACAGCTTGAGCTCGCCGGTTTCGCCGGGCGCGCAGGGCTGGCCGTTGGCGTCCTGCACTTCGACGCGTAGGCCCGGCACGGGTTTGCCCAGCGAGCCGGCCTTGACCGTGAAATCCGGCGCGCCGGGATAGTTGACAAGGCAGACGCCGATTTCCGTCGTGCCGTACATGCTGCAGACGGGCCGGCCGAAGGTGGCTTCGACGAAGGCGGACGTTTCACTGTCGATGGGCTCGCCGGTGAAGGACACCTTGTCCAGGTGATAGCGGTAGCGTGCCGCCGCGCCGCTGTTGCGCATCATCCGGTAGTGGGTGGCGGCGGCGGAGATGTTGGTGAAACGGTGGTCCTGCAAGGCCTGCAGCAGACGTTCGGCATTGAACTTGCCGGCATACGCGCCGATGGTGACGCCCAGCGCCAGCGGCGCCAGCGTGCCGTGCCACAGGCCGTGCCCCCAGGCGGGCGACGACGGGCACATGTAGCGGTCGCCGGGCCGGATGCCGGTGCCGTACAGCGCGGCCAGCATCAGCGTGACCAGGGCGCGGTGCGTGTGCTTGACGGCGTCGGGCAGCTCGCGCGTCGTGCCCGACGTGTACTGGAAGATGGCCAGATCGTCGGCGCGCGTGCGGCATTCGTAATGGGGCGGGTAGGCGGCCAGTGTGCCGAGAAAGGCGTCGTCGGCGATGACCACGCGCATGTCCTCGCCGCCGGCGGCAAGCGGGGCCTTTTCGGCGTTGGTCACCAGCATGAGCGGCTGGCAGTCCTGAACACGCAACCGGATGCCGTCGGGGCCGAACAGCGTGAAGAGCGGCACGGCGATGGCGCCCATTTTCATCGCGCCGAACATGGCCACGTAGAACGGCAGCGACGGTTCCAGCATGACGGCGACGCGGTCGCCGGCGCGGATGCCCTGCTCAACCAGGTAGTGCGCGAAACGCGAGGATTCCTCGGCGATCTGGCGGAACGAGTAGGTCTCGTCCCCGCCGGCGGCGCGCACCAGGATGATCGCCGGCTCGGCTTTGTCCGCGTGCCGGTCGATGCATTCGTGCGCGATGTTCATGTGTTCGCGGTTGCCATCGAACAGCTCCCAGAGCTTGTTCGAGGAACAGAGCGCCTGGGCGTCCGCGTAGGAAAGGGTATCGGTCAGCTTCGTCATTTCGTCGTACCTGTGTGGGTCGGCAACCTGTGGAACCCACTATGCGCGCCGCCAAATAAATTGTCAATGACGTTTATTGATTGTATATAGACAATTAGAGCAGCGTGGAGGCGGCCCCGCGAGGCGGGCGCCGCACGGTATGCTTGCCGCAATAAAAATGGAGAACCCGATGAGTGAAACCGGTACCCCGGAAATTGCCAGCGCTGGCGGCCCGCGCGTGCGGCCTGTGCCGGCCGTGACGCGATCGATCGCGATCCTGCGCCTTCTGGGCCGGGGCGGCGAGCCCATGACGCTGAAGGCCATCTCGCAGGAACTGGGCATGGTGACCAGCACGTGCCTGCACATTCTTCGCGTCCTGGTGGAGGAAGGCCTGGTGAAGGTCGACCCCGGCGCCAAGCGCTACAGCCTGGGCGTGGGCATGCTGACGCTGGCGCGCAGCGTGATCGAAAGCAACCCGTTCCCCGCGCTGGCGCAGCCCGTGCTGGATCGCATCGCCAACGCGGCCAGCGTCACCGCGATCGGCGTCGAGGTGTCCGGCAGCGATCACATGGTGGTGTTGGCGCTGTCACGGTCCAACGCGCCGTTCCGCCTGCATGTGGACGTGGGAAGCCGCTTTCCGGCGCTGATCAGCGCAACGGGCCGGCTGGTCGCCGCGTTTGCGGATCTGTCTGAGAAGGAACTGGAGCGGCGCTTCAAGGCCCTGCGCTGGGATCAGGCGCCCGAGTTCGCGGCGTGGAAGGCCGACGTGGACGCCGTGCGGCGGCAGGGCTACAGCGTGGACCGCAACAACTACATCAACGGCGTCGTCGTGATCGCGGTGCCGGTGTTCGACAGTCATCAGCGGCTGACGCATGCATTGGTGGCTGCGGGGTTGGCCGAACAGCTCGATGCGGCGCGCGTGGAATCGCTGGCGGCGGAACTGCAGGGCGAGGCGCGCGCGTTGTCGCAACTGATGGCGGCCAGGAGCTAGACGCATGGACACCCATTCCGCCGACGATTCCGCCGTTCCGCCCGGTTGGCGCAAACGCGCGCTGCCCGGGTTTGCGGGCCTGATCGGGCCGTTGTGGGTGCGCAAGGAGGACGATGGTTGGGCTTATGGCCTGTTGACCACCGCCGACCATCTGAATCCCGCAGGCGTAGTGCACGGCGGATTGCTGACTGCGCTGCTGGACCACGGCATCAGCGCGATTGCGTGGGAAGCGCTGGGCCGGCGCGCCTGCGTGACCGTGCAACTGGACACACATTTTCTGGCGGCGGCGCGCGAAGGACAGTTTCTGCACGTGCGCGGCCGCGTGGCGCGGGCCACGTCGTCGCTGGTGTTCATGCAGGGGGAATTGAGCGCGGACGGGGAGATCGTCGCGACGGCGGTTGCCGTGCTCAAGCAGGTCGGTCCGCCCCGAAAAACGGGGGGAGAATCTGCGGCTGGTTCGCCTGCGGCAGGCGAACCAGCCGCAGGCACGCCGGCGGAGTAGCTCCCCGCCGGCGGTTCCGTATCAGCCCTGCGGCAGTGCGATCAGCCGGCCGGCGCTGGCCGCTTCTTCCTCGCGCAGCTTGAACCGCGCAACGGCATCTGCCAACACGCGCGCCTGATCGCTCAACATCCCCGACGCCGCCGTCGATTGCTCGACGAGCGCCGCGTTCTGCTGCGTGGCCTGATCCATGTCGGCGACCGAACGGTCGATCTGCCCCAACCCCGTGCTCTGCTCGGCCATGGCGCCGTGGATCTCGCTCACCATCCGCTGCACGCGGTTGATGCCGTCGACGATCTCGGTCATGGTCGAACCGGCGGCCTGCACGCGTTCCGTGCCGCTCTTCACGTTCTGCACCGACGCCTCGATCAGCGTCTTAATCTCTTGCGCGGAAGCCGCGCTGCGTTGCGCGAGCGTGCGCACTTCACCCGCCACCACCGCGAAACCGCGGCCCTGTTCGCCGGCGCGCGCAGCCTCGACCGCCGCGTTCAGCGCCAGGATGTTGGTCTGGAAGGCGATGCCGTCGATCACGCGGATGATCTCGGTGATGCGCCGCGACGATTGCGAAATCTCGTCCATGGTGGTGACAGCGTCCTTGACCACCTGCCCGCCGCGTGCGGCGACCGCGCTGGCTTCGTCGGCCAGGCGCGTCGCGTGCTCGGCGGTTTCCTCGGTCTGACGCACGCTGGACGCAAGCTCGGTCAGCGCCGACGACGTTTCCTCAAGCGAGGCGGCCGACGTTTCCGTGCGTTGCGACAGATCGCGGTTGCCCATGTCGATCTCTCGCGTGGCGGCGCTCATCGAGTGCACGCCGCTGCGCACCTCGCGCATGACGTGGGTGATCTTCTCCACGAACGCGTTGAACGAGGCCGAAATCTGCGCGACCTCGTCATGACCGACCACGGCCAGACGGTGCGTCATGTCGCCGTCGCCGGAACCGATGGTGTCCATGGCGTCGCGCACGGCGGACAGACGCTTGAAGGCGCGCGACGTGATCACGCTGGCGATGCCCACGGCCACCAGCGTCAGGACCACCAGCGAGATCAGGGTTGCGTTCAACACCTGCGTCAGGCCGACGGTGGCCTCGGTCTTGTCCAGTGCCACGACCAGATACCAGTCGGTGCCGGGAATGCGGCGCGCCTTCAGCAGCTTCTGCGCGCCGTCCAGCGCAATCTCGACGGGCGCTGCGCCGTCGCGGGCCATGGCGGCAATCGCCTCGGCGGTCAGGGCCGGCGAGATGTCGGTCGACGGCTTGAGCGCCAGCTTGTCGTTCAAGTGCGAGATCACCTGGCCGTCCGTGCCCAGCACAAATGCGCTGCTCGACGGGGTGGGGTGGATGGCCTTGATGATGTCCTTCACGCCATCGAGCGGCACGGCGCCGCTCAGCACGCCGGTCGTCTGGCCGTTGCGGATCATCGGCGCGGTGAACGCCACGTACAGCACGCCGGTGCTGGAATCTCCGTAGGGCTTGGTGATCGTCAGCTTGCCGGCGGCCACGGCGCTCTTGTACCAGGGCCGGGCGGTCGGATCGTAATCCGCCGCGGTCTTGGTGGTGGAAAAGAAGGTCTTGTCGGACCAGCCGATGGTGGTGATGGGAAAGCCGTTGGTCTCGCCCATGAGCTTGGTCAGGCCCCGGGGATCGCCTTTCTCGACCACCTTCGCCGTGGCGTCGACAGCCTGCGCCTTGTCGGCCGACCAGCGCTCGATGGCGCTGGCGTTGCCGGAGGCCACGGCGTTCAGGGTCGCGGCGATGGTGGACATCATGTTGTCGCGCACGATCTGGTAGGTGATGAGGCCCGAGAGCGTGAGCGCTCCCACCACCGTAAAGCAGGTAATAAGCAAAATGCGGTTGCGCAGCGACGTTATCTTCATGCTCGTGTACTGGATACGCCGACGTGGATAGTCGGCGGGTTGCTAGTCGGCCGGGAAATCCCCGGCCGCAATCCGCTAACGGCAGGCGGATGCGGCGACTTTAGGGGGCCGAATCAGAACATCGAGCAATATCGATCGCGGCGCTGTCGGACCGCTTTCATTGCAGAAATGTGAACGGGGCAGAATCTGCCCCGTTTGCGGTTCTGGAATGTGCGAATAGCGGGGTCAGAACCCCTCACGCGGTACGTGCACGCGGCCTTCCATCAGCACGCGCGCGCTGCGGCTCATGATGGCTTTGGTCACTTTCCAGTCGCCATCCACCAACTGCGCCTGCGCGCCGACACGCAGGGTGCCCGACGGGTGGCCAAAGCACACGTTGTCGCGTTCGCCGCCGCCGGCCGCCAGGTTCACCAGCGTGCCCGGCACCGCAGCTGCGGTGGCGATGGCGACCGACGCCGTGCCCATCATGGCGTGATGCAGCTTGCCCATGGACAACGCACGCACCAGCACATCAATGTCGCTCGTGCCGATCTTCTTGCCGCTGGAGGAGATGTATTCCTTGGGCGGGGCGACGAAGGCGATCTTCGGGGTGTGCTGGCGGCTGGCGGCCTCTGCCAGGTCCTTGATGAGGCCCATGCGCAGCGCGCCGTGGGCGCGGATGGTCTCAAAGCGCGATAGCGCGGCAGTGTCGCCGTTGATCGCGTCCTGCAGTTCCGTGCCGCTGTAGCCCAGGGCGTCCGCTTCCAGGAAGATCGTCGGGATGCCGGAATTGATCATCGTGGCCTTGAACGTGCCCACGCCGGGCACTTCCAGGTTGTCGACCAGGTTGCCGGTGGGGAACATGGAGCCGCCGTCGCCTTCCTCGGCGGGGTCCATGAATTCCAAACGCAGTTCGGCGGCGGGGAAGGTCACGCCGTCCAGTTCAAAATCGCCGGTTTCCTGCACCGCGCCGCCGGTGATGGGCACGTGAGCCACGATGGTCTTCTGGATGTTGGCCTGCCAGATGCGCACGACCGCAACGCCGTCCTGCGGAACGCGGGCGGGGTCGACCAGGTCGTTGGTGATGGCAAAGGGGCCGACCGCGGCGGACAGGTTGCCGCAGTTGCCGCTCCAGTCCACGAAAGGCTGGTCGATGGAGACCTGGCCGAAGAGGTAGTCCACGTCATGGTCGGGTCGCGTGCTTTTGGCGACGATGACGGTCTTGCTGGTGCTGGACGTGGCGGCGCCCATGCCGTCGATCTGCTTGCCGTAGGGATCGGGGCTGCCGATCACGCGCAGGAGCAGCGCGTCGCGCGCGGCGCCCGGCACGCGGGCGGATTCCGGCAGGTCGTCCAACTTGAAGAACACGCCTTTGCTGGTGCCGCCGCGCATGTAGGTGGCGGCGATCTTGGTTTGGGGAGCATGTGCCATGTGTCGATCCTGAAATATCGGTCCTGAGATATCGGTCCTGAGATATCGGAGTAGGGTGGCGGGCGCTGCACACGCCCGCCGGTCGGTACAACGGCCGGTCAGGCCAGCTTGCCGGCGTCCGTCGCCGAGGCGGCTTCCAGGAAATCCTGGGCAAAGCGCTGCAGCACGCCGCCGGCTTCGTAGATGGACACTTCTTCGGCGGTGTCCAGGCGGCAGGTCACCGGCACCTGTTCGGTGCTGCCGTTGCGGCGGTGGATGACCAGCGTCAGGTCCGCGCGCGGCTTGCGTTCGCCGATGACGTCGTAGCTTTCGGTGCCGTCAAGAGCCAGCGTCTTGCGGTTCACGCCGGGTTTGAATTCCAGCGGCAGCACGCCCATGCCGATCAGGTTGGTGCGGTGGATGCGCTCGAAGCCTTCGGCCACGATGGCTTCCACGCCGGCCAGGCGCACGCCTTTGGCGGCCCAGTCGCGCGACGAACCCTGGCCGTAATCGGCGCCGGCCACGATGATGAGCGGCTGCTTGCGGTCCATGTAGGTCTCGATGGCCTCCCACATGCGCATGACCTGGCCTTCCGGTTCCACGCGCGCCAGCGAACCTTGCTGCACTGAGCCGTCGGCGTTCTTGACCATCTCGTTGAAGAGCTTGGGGTTGGCGAACGTGGCGCGCTGCGCGGTCAGGTGGTCGCCGCGGTGCGTGGCGTACGAGTTGAAGTCTTCTTCGGGCAGGCCCATCTTGTGCAGGTATTCGCCTGCGGCGCTGTCCATCAGGATGGCGTTGGACGGCGACAGGTGGTCGGTGGTGATGTTGTCGCCCAGCACGGCCAGCGGCAGCATGCCGCGCAGCGTGCGCTCGCCGGCCAGCGCGCCTTCCCAGTACGGCGGACGGCGGATGTACGTGCTTTGCGGGCGCCAGTCGTACAGCGGGCTGACGGCCGTTTGGCGGTCGTCCTTGATGCCGAACATGGGGGCATAGACCTTGCGGAACTGCTCGGGCTTGACCGCCGACTTGACCATGGCGTCGATCTCCTCGTCGCTGGGCCAGATGTCCTTCAGACGGATCTCGCGGCCATCGGCGCCCACGCCCAGCACGTCGCGCTCGATGTCGAAGCGGATCGTGCCGGCAATGGCGTAGGCCACAACCAGCGGCGGCGAGGCCAGGAAGGCCTGCTTGGCGTACGGGTGGATGCGGCCGTCGAAGTTGCGGTTGCCGGAGAGCACGGCGGTCGCGTACAGATCGCGGTCGATGATTTCCTGCTGGATCTTCGGGTCCAGCGCGCCGGACATGCCGTTGCACGTGGTACAGGCAAACGCCACGACGCCAAAGCCCAGTTGTTCCAGTTCGTGCGTGAGGCCGGCTTCTTCCAGATAGAGCTGCACGGCCTTGGAGCCGGGCGCCAGCGAGCTCTTGACCCACGGCTTGCGCACGAGGCCCGCGCGGTTGGCGTTGCGCGCCAACAGGCCCGCGGCGATCACGTTGCGCGGGTTGCTGGTGTTGGTGCAGCTGGTGATGGCGGCAATGATGACGGCGCCGTCGGGCATCAGGCCCGGCTGGTTCTCGACCACGCCGGCGATGCCACGTTCGGCCAGGTCGGACACCGGCAGGCGGCGATGCGGGTTGGACGGGCCGGCCAGCGTGCGCACGACGGTGGACAGGTCAAAGCGCAGCACGCGTTCGTACTGCGCCGTCTTCAGGCTGTCGGACCACAGGCCCGCGGTCTTGGCGTAGTTTTCCACCAGCGCGATCTGGTCGTCCTCGCGGCCGGTCAGGCGCAGGTAGTCGATGGTCTGCTGGTCGATGGAGAACATCGCCGCGGTGGCGCCATATTCCGGCGCCATGTTCGAGATGGTGGCGCGATCGCCCAGCGTCAGGCTGGACGCGCCTTCGCCGTAGAACTCCAGGTACGCGCCCACCACCTTTTCCTTGCGCAGGAATTCGGTCAGGGTCAGCACGATGTCGGTGGCGGTGATGCCGGGCTGCGCGCGGCCGGACAGTTCGACGCCGACGATGTCGGGCAGGCGCATCCACGACGCGCGGCCCAGCATGACGTTCTCGGCTTCCAGGCCGCCCACGCCGATGGCGATGACGCCCAGCGCGTCCACGTGCGGCGTGTGGCTGTCGGTGCCGACCAGCGTGTCGGGGAAGGCCACGCCGTCCTGCGTGTAGATCACCGGCGACATCCGTTCCAGGTTGATCTGGTGCATGATGCCGTTGCCCGGCGGCACGACCTCGATGTTCTCGAAGGCCTGCTTGGTCCAGTCGATGAAATGGAAGCGGTCTTCGTTGCGGCGGTCTTCCACCGCGCGGTTCTTGGCGAAGGCGTCCGGGTCGTTGCCGTCGTATTCCACCGCCAGCGAGTGGTCCACGATCAACTGCACCGGCACCACGGGGTTGACCTTGGCCGGGTCGCCGCCCTTGTCGGCGATGGCGTCGCGCAGGCCCGCCAGGTCCACCAGCGCGGTCTGACCCAGGATGTCATGACAGACCACGCGCGCGGGAAACCACGGAAAGTCCAGGTCGCGGCGGCGTTCGATCAACTGCTTGAGCGCGTCGGTCAGCAGCGCGGGATCGCACCGGCGCACCAGGTTTTCGGCCAGGACACGGGACGTGTAGGGCAGGCCGTCATACGCGCCGGGCGCGATGGCCTCCACGGCCGCGCGGGCGTCGAAATAGTCCAGGCGGGTGCCGGGCAGGTTCTTGCGGTACGACTTGTTCATCATGCCTCCGTGCGCTGTTGGGTGCTTTGCGCGATCTGTTGTTCGATGTTGATGCGGGATGCGCGGATGTGCCGGCGCATCAGAAGTTCTGCCAGTTCGCCATCACCGTCGGCGATGGCATCCAGAATGCGGTGGTGCTCGGCATAGGCCTGCCGCGGGCGGTTGGGCGTCGTCGAGTACTGGATGCGGTACATGCGCGCCAATTGATAGAGCTCGTCGCACAGCATGCGGAACAGCATCTGATTGCCGCTGCCTTTGACGATGCGGTAGTGGAAATCGTAATCCCCTTCCTGCTGGTAATAGCCCAGCCCGGCCTGGAAGGCTTCGTCGCGTTCGTGCGCTTCCAGCACGCCGCGCAGCTCGTCGATTTCCGACGGCGGCATGCGCTCGGCGGCCAGGCGGCAGGCGGTGCCTTCCAGCGATTCGCGGATTTCGTAGAGTTCGACCAGTTCCTGGATCGACAGGGACACGACGCGCGCGCCGGCGTGCGGCACGCGCACCAGCAGCTTCTGGCCTTCCAGCCGGTGCAGGGCCTCGCGCAGCGGACCGCGGCTGACCCCGTGGATGCGCGCCAGTTCGGGTTCGGAGATCTTGCTGCCCGGGGCGATCTCGCCCTTGACGATGGCGGACTGGATCTTGCGGAAGATGTGGTCCGACAAGGTTTCGCCATCGGGGGGCGGCGTGCCCGGCAGGGTGAGCACTTTGCTCATGGTGTCGACAATTCGTTCCGTTTTTGGGGTGATAACCGGAAAAACGCGTCGGCAACGCGTCGAAGTGTCAACAATTTACTCCCCGGGCGGGGGCGGGCGCAAGGGCCGTCGGCCCCTGCGCGCCCGGTTGACCGTGCGCCTACCGCTTGTGGTGCACCTCCTGCATTCCGTATACCTGCACGGGGAGGCCGGCGTGGCGGGCCTTCAATTGCAGGGACAGATACTGCGAGTAATGGCGCGACTGGTGCAGGTTGCCGCCGTGAAACCACAGGCCCTCCTGCTGCGTGGGCTTCCACATGTTGCGCTGTTCGCCTTCCCACGGTCCCGGGTCCTTGGTGGTGGCCGACCCCAATCCCCAGCACTTGCCAACTTTGTCCGCGACCTCGGGACTGATCAGGTCCGCCGCCCAGCCGTTCATCGAGCCGTACCCGGTGGCGTAGACCACCAGGTCGGCGGGCAGGGTGACGCCGTTGGTCAGCACGACGGCGTCGCGCGTGAGCCGGCTGACGTCGGTGCGCGATTGCAGCTTGATGCTGCCGTCGATGATGAGATCGCATGCGCCCACGTCGATGTAATAGCCCGAGCCGCGCCGCAGGTATTTCATGAAGAGGCCCGAGCCGTCGTCGCCCCAATCCAGCATGAAGCCCGCGGCTTCCAGCTTCTGGTAGAACTCGGCGTCGCGCTCGCGCATCTGCTCGTAGAGCGGGATCTGGAATTGCGCCAGGATCTTGTAGGGCACCGACGCGAAGGTCAGGTCGGCCTTGCGCGTGGTCATGCCATTGGCCAGCGCCTGCTCGGAATACAGCCCGCCCAGCCCGATGTCCATCAGCGTCTCGGAGCGCACGATGTGTGTGGACGATCGCTGCACCATCGTGACGTTGGCGCCGCCTTCCCACAACGCCGCGCAGATGTCGTGGGCCGAATTGTTGGCGCCAATGACGACGACTTTCTTGCCGCGGTAGGCGTCCGGGCCGGGGTGGCGCGAGGAATGCTGCTGCTCGCCCTGGAATTCATCCTGCCCCGGAAAGCTGGGCACGTTGGGCTTGCCCGACATGCCGGTGGCCAGCACGAGCTGCTTGGGCCGCAGCACCACGGGCTTGCCCTCGCGCACGACGTGGACCTCCCATTCCTTTTTGTCCTCGTCGTAGCGTGCCGACTCGCAGACGGTGGAGGTCCAGTAGTTCAGCTCCATCACCTTCGTGTACATCTCCAGCCAGTCGCCGATCTTGTCCTTGGGCGCGAAGACGGGCCAGTTTTCGGGGAAGGGGATGTAGGGCAGGTGGTCGTACCAGACCGGGTCGTGCAGGCACAGCGACTTGTAGCGCTTCCTCCAGCTGTCGCCGGCGCGCTCGTTCTTTTCGAGGATGAGCGTGGGCACGTCGAGCTGGCGCAGACGCGCGCCCAGCGCGATGCCGCCCTGGCCGCCGCCGATGATCAGCACGTAGGGCTGCGTCTCGTAGCCCAGCTCGGCGGCTTCGCGCTCGCGTTTTTCGAGCCAGGTCTGGCGTTCGCGGCTGTGGCCGTGCTGGGCGCCCATGGGCCGGCGCACGCCGCTCGGTTCTTCGTGGCCCTTCAGTTCCGACATCGTGGTGAGCAGCGTCCAGATCTTGCCGTCCTTGACCCGGATGTGGCCGTAGCCGCGCGCGAGATTCGTATCGACCCGGAACCAGCCCTGCAGCAGGCCGCCTTCTTCGGTGGTCGCCTCGGCCTCGTCGCGGGTGAAGCGCACCGGCTCGACGTGTTGCAACTGGTGTTCCAGCATGTCGCGGATCGGGTCCTGGCCTTCCAGCGTGCGCAGGTTCCAGGAAAACAGCACCAGGTCGCGCCAATAGCATTCGTCCTGGAACATCCGGGCGACGGCGTCGATGTCCTTGTTGCCCAGCGCAGTGTTCAACTGCGTGAGCAACGCGTCCAAGGCGGCGTCGGCGTCGGCGGCGTGGTCGATCGGCATGTCATGTCTCCTTGCCCGGGGTGGGCGGTCGTTGTCGTGGCGGACGCACGGTCCGGCGGCGGCCCTGTCCTGTGTCGGAAGGTGGTCGCCGATCAGGAACATGCAAATGCCATGCCAGGTGAGTCGGACGGGGGAAGCCCCGGCGCGCGCGGGTCGAGGCGGGAGTGGGGGTGTGGCGCGATGCCACACCTGTGGCGCGACGCTGTGGCACAACGCTGTCGCGCAACCCTATGGCGCAACCCCGCGCGATCCGCGCAACGCTGCGGCGTCAGCGGCGCGAGGCCAATCCGTAGCGCCGCATCTGGCGATGCACGGTGGAACGGTCCACGCCCATGCGACGCGCCGCTTCCGATACGTTGCCCGCGCAGCTGGCCAGCGTGGCGCGCAGCGCGGCTTCCTCGGGGCTGCCAGCCGCTGGCGCTGCCGCCACCG
Organism: Achromobacter sp. GQ309; assembly: GCF_059759315.1. Lineage (NCBI taxonomy): Bacteria > Pseudomonadati > Pseudomonadota > Betaproteobacteria > Burkholderiales > Alcaligenaceae > Achromobacter > Achromobacter sp. GQ309. The sequence continues at coordinate 233,573 of NZ_JCAXDP010000006.1, read as the reverse complement.
CCAGTGTGTCGGGCAGGTCGTGCGGCTGGATGACGCCGTGTTCGCATAGCGCGGCAGCCACCGCAATGACGTTGGCCAGTTCACGGATGTTGCCTGGCCACGCGTGGGCTTTCAGCGCAATCAACGCGGCAGGCGACAGCGCGGGCGCGCCGGATTCGTCCTGGTGCCGCGCCAGCATGCGCGCGATCAGCCAGTCCAGGTCCTGGCGTTCGCGCAGCGGCGGCACGGTGAGCGCGGCGGCGTTGATGCGGTAGTACAGGTCTTCACGAAAGCGCCCCTCGCGCACCAGCGCGCCCAGGTCGCGGTGCGACGCCGACACCAGCGACAGGCGCAGCGCGCGCGGCGCATTGGCGCCGATCGGCGTGACCTCGGATTCCGCCAGCACGCGCAGCAGGCGGCTTTGCAGCGCCAGCGGCATGTCGCCGATCTCGTCCAGAAAGAGGGTGCCGCCGTCGGCCTCCTCGATGAGACCCTTGCGGCCCTTGGGGGCGGCGCCGGTGTAGGCGCCCGGCAGGTAACCGAACAACTCGCTTTCGATCAGTGATTCGGGGATGGCGGCGCAATTGACGGCGACGAAGCGGCCAGCGCGGCGGCTTTCATCGTGGATGGCGCGCGCAAGGTACTCCTTGCCGACGCCGGTTTCGCCCTGCAGCAGCATGGGCAGGCCCTGCCGCGCCAGCTTGGCGGCGCGCACCAGCAGCGCGGCCATGCGGTCGTCGCCGCCGTCCAGGCCGCGCAGCGCCGAGGGCGCCTCGCGCACCGCCACGGTGGCGCCGCGCGGCCGGCGGTTGGGTTCGATGGCGTGGGCAAAGAGGGCGTCGCCGTCACGCGCGACGATCAGCCGGTCCTGCGGCGCGCGGCCGCGCGTGTACTGCGGCAGATCGTCCAGCTGCACGTCGAAAAAGCGCGTCACCGGCAGGCCGATCAGGTCATGCGGATTGCGCCAGTCCAGCCCGGCGGCGCGTGCCAGCAGCTTGGCGCCGCTATGCGTCATGCCGAGCACGCGGCCGGCCCCGTCCAGCGAAATCGCGGCTTCCGGATCCACATCCAGGAATTCCGGCGAGCGGGCAAAGCGCAGCACCCATTCGTTGCGCGTGCGCGCCATCAGGTTGGCCAGCTCGATGCGCCGCGTGGTGCTGTTGACCAGATGCAGCGCCAGATTCTGGCTGGCCTTCAGGCTGGGCGAACTGAGTAGCGAGATGTCCAGCACGGCGGCCAGCTCGCCGTCGGCGCTGTAGATGGGCGCGGCGGTGCAGGACAGCGGCGTGTGCGTGTTGTCGAAGTGATCGGTCTGGTGAATGGTGAGCGCTTCGCCCGTTTCCAGGCAGGCGCCGACGGCGCAGGTGCCGGCGCGCTGCTCGGACCATTCCGACCCCAGATACAGCCCGGCCTTGCGCAGTTGGGCGGTCTGCTGGGCATCGCCCAGGAATTCCACGGTGACGCCTTGCCGGTCGGCCAGCAGCAGCACGTAGTTCTGGCCGGCCACCTGCCGGAACAGGTGATCCAGCCCGCTGCGGGCGATGGCGATCAGGGCTTCGGATTGCTGGCGGTGTTCACGCAGGCGGCCGTCCGGGACGATGTAGGCCTCGCAGGCGTGGGCCGGGTCGAGACGGTACTGATCCAGGCAGCGCAACCAGCTGCGCACGACATGCGCGTCTCGCTGCGTGGGCAGGCCCTGGCCGACCTGTTCGATTTCGCGGATATGGGCGGAGTGCAGGGATTCCTGACTGGGCATGTCGTCTCCAGGTTTGCCCGATCTGCGCCGGATCAACGGGCAGCATGCCCAAGCGGAGACGCCGCTGTAAATGCTGGTTATCCAGCAGTCGCGCGGCCCCGGCAGCCGGCATCCCGGGGTTCCAAATCCGGCCCAGCAATCCGGCCCAGCAATCTGGCCCCGCGTTCCGGCCCCGAATCCCCCTTAAGTCGGCTTGCTACCGCCTACAGATCCACCCGCACCTTGCCCGACTGCACCAGCCCGGCGACATCCCGGATCTCTGCCAGCAGCGCGTCCTGCAACTGCGCGGGCGTGCCGCCGGTAGGCTCGAAACCTTGCTCAGCCAGCTTGGCGTGCACGGACTCGGTTTTCAGGGCGCGGTTGATGCCCTGGTTCAAGGCCGCAATCGTCGCCTCGGGCGTTCCCGCCGCGCAGTAAGTGCCGAACTGGATCTGCGCCGAAAACCCCGCAAAGCCGCTTTCGGCGACAGTGGGAATGTCCGGGTATTTGGGCAGGCGCTGCGGACTGGTCACGGCCAGCACGCGCAGGCGGCCGCTCTTCAGGTAGGGCTCGACCGCGGCGACGGTGGCCACCACCACCTGGATCTGGCCGCCCAGCAGGTCGGTCATCATCGGGCCGGTGCCGCGATACGGCACGTGCAGCATCTCGATGCCGCACGCGGCCTGCAGCAGTTCGGTGGCCAGGTGCTGAGGCGTCGCGTTGCCCGGGGTGCCGAAGGTCAGCCCCTTGGGCTCGCGCCGCGCCTGCGCCACCAGTTCGGCGATCGTCTTGGCCGGCAGGTCGCTGTTGACCGCCACCATGTAAGGCGACCGCGCGATGGGGCAGACGGGGGCCAACTGTTTCAGTACCTCTTCGGGCGGCCGGGCGTAGTAGCGCACCGACGGGACCAGGCCGGCAAACAGCAGCATGCAGCCGTCCTTGGCGCCATTGGCCGTGTAGTCCGCGCCCAGCATGCCGCTGGCGCCGGGTTTGTTTTCGACGATGACCGAGCGCTCCAGCGCGCCTTCCAGCGACGCCGCGATCACGCGGCCCAGCACGTCGGTGCCGCCGCCCGGCGGGAAGGGCACGATCACGCGCAGGGGCTGTTCGCGCGCGAAGGCCAGGCGGGTGGCGGTGGCGCCCAGCGGGGCCAGCGACATTGCCGCGAGGGTCTTGATGAGGGTTCTGCGGTCCATGTGTTTTGTCTCCGTCCCCGCATCGTGGCGGGGTGTCGCGCATCGTCTCTGTCAGGGCGGACGATTTCGGGTTCTGGGGATTGCGGTTGATGCGGTGTCGTCAGCTACGCCTTTGCGGAATGCGTCGGCGCTGAATTCGGTTGCGCCGAGTTCGCCTGCGTTGAATCCGCTTGTGTTGAATTCGTCAGCGTGGTTTGCGTCTGCGTGGATTGCGTCTGCGCCGGATGCGCCGACACAAAGCTGCGCAGCGCGGCCGCCACCGTGCCGGGTTCCTCTACCGGCAGCATATGACGCTGTTCGGGCGCCACGCGAGCGCACGCCCGAGGCAGCGCGCGCCCCAGCTCCCGCGTCATGCGCGGGTTGGAGCCGACATCGTTCTCGCCCGTCATGACCAGCACAGGGCAGGCGATGTCTGGCGCGGCCTGCGCCAGCAGCGGATCACCCAGCGCGAACAGCGCGTAGGCGGACAGGAAGCTCTCGCGGTCGTTGTCCAGCAGGCGCTGTTCGATCTGCGCCACGCGCGCGGGCCGCGCCGCTTGAAACGCCGGCGTGAACCAGCGCGTCAAGGACACCTTGGCGGCCTCCTGCGGATCCTGCGTGGCGGCCGACGCCAGCCGGGCGCGCACCGCCGCGGCTTCTTCTTGCGTGCGGCGAAACACGGTGCTCAGCAGCACCAGCCGGCTGACGCGATCGGGGCGGGCCGCCGCATAGGCGCCCGCGATGAGGCCGCCCATGGAATAACCCAGCACGGTGGCCTGTTGCCAACCCACGGCGTCCAGTTCCGCGTCCAGTTGCGCAACGAAGTCCTGAATGTCCGCCTGGCCGCGCAACGCGGGCGCGGCGCCGTGGCCCAGCAGGTCATAGCGCAGCACGTCGAAGTCCGGCTCCAGCAAAGGCGCCAGATCGTCCCACAGCGTGTGGTCCAGGCCGACGCCGTGCAGCAGGACCAAAGGTTCGCCGCGGCCGGTGCGCCGCCGTTGCGTATTCATTTTGCGCGCGCCTCCTGCGCTTCCTGTTCCAGTTCCTTCAGGTCCGAATAGCGGTTGCCGATGCGGTGATGCGGACGGCCCGAGGTGGCCGCGCCCAGCGCAATCACGATCTCGTCCGGCGCCGGCGCGTCGTTGATGGTGGTCTGCACCGTCAGGTAGTGCGAGCGCAGGCCTTCATCCAGCTTGTGCATCAGCGGCACCGAGATCACGCAGCCGGGACCGCCGCGCATGTTGGTGAAGCTGAGATAGCTGGTGCCGCCCACCGCGTTGCGGTAGAAGTTGCCGAATCGCAGCGTGTGAATCAGCGCGGACGCGTGTTCGACCTCGCCGGCAGTGCCCACCACGGCGGCCTTGCCGTAGGCCTCGATGTTGTCCGCCGATCCGGCCTGGCGAAGGATCTCGCTGACCAAGAGTTCGCCCAGCGGCGGCGCGGCTTCCAGGATGCCGGGCCGCAGGTCTTCCTGAAACGGCAGGCCGGCCCACGGATTGCGGATCACGGCGGCGGCCACGATCATCACCAGCGGGCGTTCGGCTGCGCGGCCGCCTTCGATGAGGGTTTTCTCGACGTAACTGACTACCTTGCGCACTTGCAGTGACATACGCGCTGCTCCGAAAGCTGGGGGATGAATGACGAGTCCATTGTTCGGCTCGAAGCGCGTTTTTGACAATCCAAATTAACGTGAGCTAACTTCAGAAAATCCGAATTTGGCCCGGCGTCCGTCATGCCCACCCCACTGAAAATCCAGCACCTGCGCCAGTTCCTGATGGCCGCCGACCACGGCAGTTTTCGTGTCGCCGCGCAGGGCACGTTCCGGTCGCAGGCGGCCGTGTCCGCCGCCATGCAGGACTTGGAGCAGCAGTTGGGCGCGCCGCTCTTCGAACCCGGCAAGCGCGCCCAGCTGACGGCGCTGGGCCAGGCGGTGGCGCCGTTGTTCCGCGAGCTGCTGGCCACGCATGACCGCGTGCTGGATGCGGCGCGGCAGTTCGGTATGGGCAGCCAGGGGCCCGTGGCGCTGGCCGTCATGCCATCGCTGGCCGACGAATGGCTGCCCCGCCTGCTGGAACGCTATGCGCGCAGCCATCCCGATGTCCGCATCCGCGCACTGGACGAAACGTCGCCCGAGGTGCACCGGCTGGTGCTGTCGGGAGAGGTGCAGGTGGGCGTGGCTGGACAATCCCCGCGCACGGCCGAGGTGGCCTTCACCCCGGTGGCGCGCGATGCGTTCGGGCTGGTCTGCAAGAAAACCCACCCGCTCGCACGGCGGCGCGGTCCGGTGACGTGGGCGGCGCTGGCCGACGAACGTCTGATTGGCAACGCCACCTTCGAAACGCTGAAGAACCGTCAACTCGGCAGCGGCATCGACGACCCGGCGATCGTGGTGTCCAACCGGGCGTCGCTGTTGGCCAGCGTGGTAGGCGGCCTGGGCGTGACGGTGCTGCCGGTGCTGGCGCGGCCCGCGGCGGGCAGCGGGCTGGCTTTCGTGCCGCTGGTGGAGCCCGTGGTCGAGCGCATCGTCGGCGTGCTGACACGCAAGGAAGAGACGCTGCTGCCGTCGGTGGCTGCGATGCACGCGCTGGCGCTGCGGTCGCTGGCGCAGTTCACGCGCCGCAAGGGCGCGGTGCTGGTGTAGGCGGAAAGCGGTCAGCCAGGCTGCGGGCCGGCGTCACCCTCCGCACGCATAGATCATGAATTGCCGGAAGGCCTCGGCCGGCTTGGCCATGGCCGCGCGCGGATGCCACAGCAGACCGGCTTCCATTGGCGGCACGGCATCGGTGATGGGCACCGCTTCGATCTTGCGGCCTTCAAGCGACCAGGGGCGGTAGACCATGTCCGACAGCATCGTGATGCCAAAGCCGTGCGCGACCAGCCCCCGCAGCGCCTCCATCGACCGCGTCCTGAAAGCAATGTCCGGCTGCAGGCCGTGGCTGCGCCAATAACCCAGCGTGGAACGTTCGCCCTCGTCCATTTCCAGCAGGATGTACGGATAGCGCGCAATGTCGGCTAGCGCGGGTGCGGCCGCCTGCGTCAGGGGATGGCCCGCCGCCGTCCACAACTGGCGCCGCGATCGCACCAGCACGTGATGGCCGAAGCGCTCGCGTTTGTCGACGTTGGACAGCAGCGCCACGCCCAATTCCACGTCGCCGCTGGCCACGGCCTGTTCGATCTCGGGGCGGTCCAGGTCGACCAGGTCCAGCACCACGTCGGGATAGCGCCGCCGAAAGCGCGCCAGTAAATCGGGCAGAAAGTAGCCCAGCACCGTATATGAGGCCGCGATGCGCACCGAGCCTCGCAACGCATAGCGCTGGAATCCCGGCTCACGCAGCGCGTCATCCAGCGAATCGAGCACGTCGCGCGCGCGCTGGTGGAAGTTGTGACCCTCGGGCGTCAGCGTCACCCCGTGCGCGTGGCGGTCGAACAGGCGCACGCCCAGTTGCGCTTCCAGCGCCAGCACGGCATTGGTGACCGCCGATTGGGACACATGTTCGTCGGCCGCCGCCATGGAAAACCGCCCGGTGCGGGCGGCGGCGGCGAAGTACCGGAGTTGGCGAAGCGTGACTTCATTAGCCATGTGTTTTTCACATACCAGCTAGTCGAATATATGAATATACGATGGCAGCGCGCCTTCCTACACTGCGGAAAACACGTAAATGCCCGCACCGCAGATTGCAGGAGACAACCCCGATGAACGCCCCTCTACCCCCCGGCGTGGCCGATACCCATGGCCTGTCGCTGGACGACAAATACGCGCAGCCCACCGGCCGCGTGTACCTCAGCGGCACGCAGGCGCTGGTGCGCCTGCCGCTGATGCAGAAGCAGCGCGACCAGCAGGCCGGCCTGAACACGGCGGGCTATGTGTCCGGTTACCGGGGCTCGCCGCTGGGCGGTCTGGACCAGGCGCTGTGGAAGGCCAAGCGCCATCTGAAGGCGAACGACGTGGTGTTTCAGCCCGGCCTGAACGAAGACCTGGCGGCAACTGCAGTCTGGGGATCGCAGCAGCTCAATCTGTTTCCCGGCGCGCAGCGCGATGGCGTCTTTGGCATGTGGTACGGCAAGGGGCCGGGTGTGGACAGGTCGGTTGACGTGCTCAAGCACGCCAATTCGGCCGGCACGTCCGCGCACGGCGGGGTGCTGATGCTGGCGGGCGACGACCACGCCGCCAAGTCGTCGTCGGTGGCGCACCAGTCGGAACACGTGCTGATCGCCAGCGGCATTCCGGTGCTGTATCCCTCCAACGTGCAGGAATACCTGGACTACGGCCTGCACGGCTGGGCCATGAGCCGTCACACCGGTCTGTGGGTGGCAATGAAGTGCGTGACGGATGTGGTGGAATCCAGCGCCTCGGTCGACGTGGACCCGTCGCGCGTGCAGATCGTGCTGCCCGAAGACGGCATGCCGCCGGGCGGTTTGAACATCCGCTGGCCCGATTCGCCGCTGGCGCAGGAGGCGCGGCTGCTGGACCACAAGTGGTACGCGGCGCTGGCCTATGTGCGCGCCAACAAGCTGAACCGCGTGGTGCTGGATTCGCCCAATGCCCACTTCGGCATCATGACGGCCGGCAAGGCTTATCTGGACGTGCGGCAGGCGCTGAACGACCTGGGGCTGGACGAGGCGGCCTGTGCGCAGGCCGGCATCCGCGTGCTGAAGGTGGGCTGCATCTGGCCGCTGGATGCGCAGGACGCGCGCGAGTTCGCCACCGGGCTCAAGGAAATTCTGGTTGTCGAGGAAAAGCGCCAGATCCTGGAATACGCGCTGAAGGAAGAACTCTACAACTGGCGCGACGACGTGCGCCCGCGCGTGTTTGGCAAGTTCGACGAACGCGAGAACGGCGGCGGCGAATGGTCCACGCCGCGCGGCGGATGGCTGCTGCCGGCGCGCTACGAGCTGTCGCCCGCGCTGATCGCCCGCGCCATCGCCGCGCGCCTCGAAAAAGCCGATCTGTCTGACGCGCTGCGCGCCCGCATCGCGGCGCGCCTGGCCGTGATCGACGCGAAAGAACGCGAGGCCAGCCGCCCCACGCTGGTCGAAGAGCGCAAGCCCTGGTTCTGTTCCGGCTGTCCGCACAACACCTCGACCCGCGTGCCGGAAGGGTCGCGCGCGGTCGCCGGCATCGGCTGCCACTACATGGCGATGTGGATGGACCGCAATACCGACACCTTCAGCCAGATGGGCGGGGAGGGCGTGGCGTGGCTGGGTCAGAAGGACTTCACGTCCGAGCGCCACATCTTCGCCAACCTGGGCGACGGCACGTATTTTCATTCGGGCCTGCTGGCCCTCCGCGCGGCCATCGCGGCGCGTGCGCGCATCACCTACAAGATTCTCTACAACGACGCCGTCGCCATGACGGGCGGGCAGCCCGTGGACGGCGTGCTGACCGTGCCGCAGATCGCGGCGCAGATGCTGGCCGAAGGCATCGTCAAGACGGTGGTGGTGACGGACGAGCCCGATAAATACACGGGCGCGTTGACCTTGCCGGCCGGCATCGAGGTCCACCACCGCAAGGCGCTGGACGACGTGCAGCGCGCGCTGCGCGACATCGACGGCGCCACCGTGCTGATCTACGACCAGACCTGCGCGACCGAGAAGCGCCGCCGCCGCAAGCGCGGGGACTATCCCGACCCGGCCAAGCGCGCCTTCATCAACGAAGCGGTCTGCGAAGGCTGCGGCGATTGCTCGGTGCAGTCGAACTGCCTGTCGGTCGAACCGCTGGATACGCCGCTGGGCACGAAGCGGCGCATCAACCAGTCGTCGTGCAACAAGGACTTCTCGTGCGTGGAGGGCTTCTGCCCCAGCTTCGTGACGGCCGAAGGCGCGGTGCCGCGCAAGCCCGGCAAGCAGGGCGGCGCGCCCGCGCTGCCCGAGGCCCCGCTGCCCGTGCGCGCCGATATTGCGCCGGGCGCCGCGTATCGCGTGGTGGTCGCGGGCGTGGGCGGCACGGGTGTGGTGACGGTTGGCGCGCTGATCGGCGCGGCCGCGCACATCGAGGGCAAGGGCGTGACCGTGCTGGACATGGCCGGGCTGGCGCAGAAGGGCGGGGCCGTGCTCAGCCACGTGCAGCTGGCCAACCGGCCCGAGGATCTGCACGCCACGCGCGTCGCGCTGGGCGAGGCGGATTTGGTCATCGGTTGCGATGCGCTGGTGTCGGCGTCGCCCGAGGTGCTGTCGCGCCTGCGGCCCGATCATGGCCGCGCGGTGGTCAACAGCAGCGCCGCGCCGACGGCCGCGTTCCTGTCGCAGCCGGCCTGGCGCTTTCCGGGCGCGCAGGCGCAGGCCGCGTTGACGCAGAGCACCGGCGGACATGTCGACTTCCTGGAGGCCGGCCCGCTGGCCGAGGCCCTGCTGGGCGACAGCATCTACGCCAATCCGCTGCTGTTGGGCTATGCGTGGCAGAAGGGCGGCCTGCCGCTGTCGCTGGACAGCCTGCGCCGCGCGATCGAGATCAACGGCGTGTCGGTGGACAAGAACCTGGCCGCCTTCGAACTGGGCCGTCAGGCCGCGCATCGCGGCGCCGACGCGCTGCGCCCGGCGGCGGCCGAGCGGGTGGTGGCGCTGCCTGAAACCCTGGATGCGCTGGTCAACCGGCTGGCGGCGCACGTGCGCGATTACCAGGACGACGCGTACGCGCAGCGCTATCTGGCGGCCGTGGCGGCGGTGCGCACCCGCGAAACCGCGCTGGGCGACAAGCGTCACGAGGTCACGCGCGCCGTGGCCCGCAATCTGGCCAAGCTCATGACCTACAAGGACGAGTACGAGGTGGCGCGGCTGCACGCCGACCCCGCGTTCAAGGACCGGCTGCGCGCGCAGTTCGAAGGCGAGCCGGGCCGCGACTACACGCTGCGCTACTACCTGGCGCCGCCGGCGTTGGCGCGCCGCGATGCGCGGGGCCGTCCGCAGAAGCGCGCGTATGGGGCGTGGATGGAAACGGCGTTCCGATTGCTCGCGCCGATGAAGCGCGTGCGCGGCACGTGGCTGGACGTGTTCGGCAGGACGGCCGAGCGCCGCATGGAGCGTCAGCTTGCGGCGGATTATCTGGCGCTGGCCGAGGAGTTCGCCCGCACGCTGGACGACGGCAACCGCGACGCGGCGCTGGCACTGGCCAACGTGCCGGATGCGATCCGCGGGTATGGGCATGTGAAGGAAAAGAGCGTGGAGCAGGCGCGCGGCAAACAGGCGGCGCTGTGGGAGCGGTATCGCGCAGGCAAAGCGCGGTTGGCCGCCTGAGCTGGCGGACGGGTCGACCGCGCGCAGCTGCGGCCTGACCGCGCTGGCGAGACGACCTGGCCCCGCGATCTGAGCCGCCCGGCCATGCTGGCGCGGCGGGAGCGTGGTGTACGATCCCCCGTCAATGCGGGGGCCCGTCCCCGCCGCCCGCTGGATCCGCCATGGAAAGCATCCTCCGCAAACTCGACCTGACTTCGCTGCGCCTCTTTGTGGCGGTCTGCCAGGAGAACAGCATCGCGCGGGCGGCCGAGCGCGAGTTCATCGCGCCTTCCGCCGTCAGCCGGCGCATCGCCGACATGGAAGTGCTGATCGGCCTGCCGCTGATCGCCCGGCACACCCGCGGCGTCTCGGTGACGCCCGCCGGGCAGACCGTCCTGCGCCATGCCCGCCAGATCATCGGCGACGTCGAGGCGATGGGGGCGGAGCTGTCGCGCTTCTATGAGGGCGTGAAAGGGCACGTGCGGGTGGTGGCCAACCTGTCGGCCATCGTGCAGTTCCTGCCCGAGGACGTGGCGGCGTTTCAGCGCCTGTTTCCCGATGTGGACATCGACCTGGAAGAACAGCACAGCCCGGATGTCCTGCGCCTGGTGCGCGAGCGGGCGGCCGACTTCGGGATCTGCAACCAGATGGCGGGCGCCGATGGGCTGGAACAGCTGCCTTACCGCCGCGACCGCCTTGCCGTCATGCTGCCGTCCAATCACCCCAAGGCGTCGGCGCGCCAGCTTAGCCTGCAGGACATTGCCGACGAGACCTTCGTCGGCCTGCGCGAGAACAGCGCGTTGACGCAGCTGCTGGCGGCGCGAGCCGCGGCGCAGGGCAAGACGTTGTCGGTGAAGATTCGCGTGGCCAGCCTGGACGCGCTGTGCAGGATGACACACGCCGGGCTGGGCATTGCCGTCATGCCGCAGCAGGTCGCGGAGTTGTATCTGCAGGCGCTGGACGTGGTGGTGCGTCCCCTTTCCGATGCGTGGGCACGTCGCCAGCTTTGCATCGTGTTTCCGAACCAGGCGCAGTTGTCGGCGACGGCGGGCAAACTGGTCAGGTTTTTGGCGCAGCAGGGCTGACGGTTGGCGGCCCTGCTGCGCCGCTGCGCCGCAAGCAACGCAGCGACCGAGGCGGTTGCCGCCGCAGCCACGGTCGCAACCCGTCGTCGGAACCCGCCGCCGGAACCCGCCGTCGCCATTCGCGATGGCGGGGCTGCCGATATGACACTTCGCGGTTGGCGGCCGCCTTCGTATAGTCAAAGCGCGTTCATCGCCGGTACGGGGCATCCAGACCCCGCTGCGTCCTATACGGAGACATCATGACCCCCACCAGATTGCTCGCGAGCTGTGCGCTCGCGCTTGGCGCCATGTGCGCGGCTGCGGCCGCATCCGCCGCCGGCTACCCGGACCATCCCATCCGCCTGATCGTGCCCACGTCGCCCGGCTCGACCGCCGACGTGGTGGCGCGCGTCGTGGCCGATAACCTGGGCAAGACGCTGGCCCAGCCGATGATCGTGGAAAACCTGGCCGGCGCGGCGGGCATCCCCGGCACACGCCAATTGGTGTCGGCCAAGCCCGACGGCTACACCCTGGGCATCGTGTCGTCCAACCACGCCATCAACCCCAGCCTGTACAAAAGCCTGCCCTACGACACGGTCAAGGACATCACGCCGATTTCCGTCATCGGCACGACGCCGCTGGTGGTCGTGGTGGCGGAGAACTCACCGTACAAAACGATGGACGACCTGCTGAAGGCCGCCCGCGCGCAGCCGGGCAAGATCAATTACGGCTCGTCCGGTACGGGCAGCGTGCTGCACCTGGCTGGCGAGCTGCTCAAGTCCAAGGCGGGCGTGGACATGATGCATATCCCGTACAAGGGCGGCAACGCGCTGATCACCGACGTGATGTCGGGACAGATCCAGGTCGCCTTCCTGGCCACGCCGTCCGTGCTGGCGCAGGTGCAGGCAGGCAAGCTGCGCGCATTGGCGGTCAGCACGCCCGAGCGCCTGGCCATCCTGCCCAACGTGCCCACCTTGGATGAAGCCGGCGTGAAGGGCTATTCGTACGATGCCTGGATCTCGCTGATCGGACCGGCCGGGCTGCCCGCCAATATCGTGCAAAAGCTGCAAGCCGCCACGCACAAGACCATGCAGGAGCCGGCGGTGCTCAAGGCGCTGTCGCCGCAGGGCTTTGTGTCGCAGGGCACCACGGCGGAACAGGCGGCGCAGACGCTGGCCGCCGAGATCACCAAGAGCCAGACGCTCGTCAAGGCGGCGGGCGTCACCATCGAATGACCGGATTGCCATGACTGCCGTATCTGTACTCGACGCCCCGGCCCGCCTGCTGTTTCTGACGCAGGATCCGTCGCGCGTGACCGCGCAACTGGGCGGCGCGGCGCTGACGCTGCCCCAAGCCGCGCCGCTGCGCGACGACATCTCCACCGACGAGATCACACCCGTGCCGATCCTGACCCACTTCGACGAGAAGCTGGGCCGGTATCCGTACACGGGTTTTCGGGCGGGCGACACCCAGCCCATCGGCATCGATGCCATCCGGCACGCCGGCATCAATGTCGTCGTCGCGGGCAAGCGGTACGGCAAGGGCTCGTCGCGCGAGCACAGTCCGATGGCAGAGAAGTCTGCCGGCGTGCGGCTGGTGATTGCCGAGAGCTTCGAGCGCATCTACCGCCAGAACGCCGACAACATCGGGCTCTACACCAGCACCGACATGGGGCTGGTGGCGCGGCTGCAAGGGTGCGAGCGCATCACGGTCGATGAGATCGTGGCGGGGCGCGACGCGCTGGCGGCGGCGATCGTCAAGGCGGGCGGGCTGCTGGCTTTCGGGCAGGCGCAGTTGCGGGATGTGTCGCCGACGGGTGAACGTCTGGAGGAGGACGGTCCGGGGACTGGCGCGCCGGAAGCCGGCGTGTCGGGTGTCAGTGAATCCACCGCCGATTCGGCCGCGCCTTCTGTCGGGCCGCCGCTCACGCTCTTCGAGAAGATCGTCCGGCGCCATCTCTTGAAGACCGCTGCGACCGCGCCCAACCCGCAGCAGGGCGACGGCGTCTTCCTGCGCGCGGACTGGCGCTTCATCCATGAGTACTACACCGGCATGGCCGCCCATATGCTGCATGCGCGGTTTGGCCGGCCCCTGCGTCTGGTGGACCCCGACCGCATCGTGGTGTTCGAGGACCACACCTCCTACGTCGAGGAAAGCCCCAACCACGTGCGCGCGGGCATTGTGCCCAACGTGCGCGCCATGTGCCAGGCGCAGCGCGACTTCGCCGACGCCTACGGCCTGCGCCAGCACCGCACGCTGACCGAGGCCGAGGCCGCGCGCGACACCGGCGCCAACGTGGCCGGCATCTCGCACGCCATGATGGCTGAACACTACGCGCTGCCGGGGCAGGTCGTCGTGGGCACCGACTCGCACACGCCGCACAGCGGCGCGCTGGGATGCGTGGCCTTTGGTGTGGGTACCACCGACATGGCGAACGCGTTCGTCACGGGCGCGGTGCGGTTGACGCTGCCGGCCTCGCTGCGCATCGAACTGGACGGTGCGCCTGCGCCCGGCGTCACCGCCAAGGACATCGTGCTGCATCTGCTGGCCCTGCCTGAAATCCGCGCGGGCGCGGGCGTAGGCAAGGTGTTCGAGTTTGCCGGCGAGGCCATCGCCAGCCTGTCCATCGACGAGCGGGCCACGCTGACCAACATGACTGCTGAACTGGGCGGACTGACGGGCATCGTCGCACCCGATGCCGAGACGGCGCGCTTTCTGCGCGAACGCCGCGGCGTGGATGCCGGCATGGAACCGTGGATGCGCAGCGATCCAGGCGCCGACTACGCCGCCGTCCTGCGCGTGGACTGCGCGGCGTTGTCGCCGCTGGTGGCGGCGCCCGGCGATCCGGGCAATGGCGTGCCGCTGTCCAGCCTGACCGCACGGCCGCGCATCGACATTGCGTATGGCGGCTCCTGTACCGCCGGCAAGCGCGAGGATTTCGACTACTACCATCAGGTGCTGGCGTGGGCGGTGGCGCGTGGATTGCGGCTGCCGGACGGCGTGACGCTGTATCTGCAGTACGGCACCACGGCCGTGCGCGACTACTGCGTGGCGCAGGGGTACGACAAGACGTTTGCCGCCGTGGGCGCGCGCATCCTGCAGCCGTCGTGCGGCGCGTGTGCGAACTGCGGGCCGGGGTCGTCCACCGAGGCGTCTCAGGTGACGATCAGCGCCATCAACCGGAATTTTCCGGGCCGATCGGGGCCGGGCAGCGTCTGGCTCGCCAGTCCGCCAACGGTCATGGCGAGCGCGCTGGCAGGGGAACTGGCGTCGTTCGCCGAGTTGCAGGCGCGATACGGCGCGTAGCCATGCCGGACCGCCCGGATCACTAGGGTTCCCCCCACTTCGCGCGCCGCGAAGCCCAGCTTCACAAATCCTTAATTGGCAGCCAAACCGGGCTGCGTCAGAGTGCGCAACAGAGAAAACGGCCGCCAGATGCCGTTTCCGGCCGCGCGCATGGATATCGCGGCCCGCCGCAAGGCGCCTTCGCACGGAAAAAAACACCCTGTCGACGATGTGAACCCGGGACACACCGGGAGCTTGCTGATCGGCCGCGCCGTCCGGGCTGCGGCTTACCCCTGTTGGTCCGAGGAGACAACAATGAGCAAGAGCTGGAAGGCAATGGTTGGGGCGGTGGCGGTCATGGCGGGCGGATGGGCACATGCTGCCGACGCGCCGCCGGTGGATGTAAAACTGATGCAGCTGTCGGTGGGCAAGATCGAGCTGGACAAGGGTTTCATGACCGCGATGGTCGACGTGGGCACCAAGATCAAGATTCCGGTGCCGGCCTACGTGATCCAGCACCCGCGCGGCCTGGTGCTGTTCGACACTGGCATGAACCAGGCCACGGCCGACGGCAATTGCGCCAATTATTGGGGCCAGGGTCTGTGCGGCGCGTTCAATTCCATCCAGGGCCGCGACGAGGTCATCGACCGCCAGCTCAAGGCCGCCGGCTTTGACGTGGGCGACGTGAAATACGTCGTGTACTCGCACTTCCACCTGGATCACGCCGGCAATATCAAGATGTTCCCCAAGGCCAAGCACGTGGTGCAGAAGGCCGAGCTGCGCGCCGCCTGGTGGCCCGAGAAATTCCAGCGCGCCGCCTACGTGATGAAGGACTTCGACACCACGCGCGACTACGACTTCATCCAGGTCGAGGGTGACTTCGATCTGTTCGGCGACGGCACCATCGTGCTGCTGGACACCAAGGGCCACACGCAAGGCCACCAGTCGCTGCAGGTCAAGCTGCCCAAGACCGGCGTCGTGCTGCTGGCGGCCGATGCCATCTACACGGGTGAAAACGAGGCCGGCGTCATTCCCGGCATCACCTGGAACACGGCGGCGTCCATGCAGGCCATCGACCGTCTCAAGCAGATCCGCGATGCGCGCCAGGGCCAGCTCTGGTACAGCCACGACGCGGAGCAGCACGCGCAGAACGCCAAGACCAAAGTGTTCGACTAAAAGGCGCGCCATGGAGCCCGCCGTCGCCTTGCACCAGGTCTGCAAGTCGTTCGGATCCCGCCAGGTTCTGGAATCCCTCAGCCTGTCCGTCAGGCCGGGGGAGATCCTGGGCCTGCTCGGGCCGAACGGCAGCGGCAAGACCACCACGCTGCGCCTGATGGCGGGCCTTTACGCGCCCGACAGCGGGCGCATTACGATTCGCGGACGTGAGCCCGCGCCGGGCCGCGGCAACGCCGACATCGGCTATCTGCCCGAACGCGCGCCGCTCTATGACGCGCTGACCGTCACGCAGTATCTGGAGTTCGGCGCGGGCGTCAAAGTGCAGGGCGGCGCCAGCGCGCGCCGCCTGGCCATCGAACGCGCCATCGATGGCTTCGATCTGCAGGGCGTGGCGCGCTCGGTGATCGGACGCCTGTCCAAGGGGCAGCGTCAGCGCGTGGGGCTGGCGCAGGCGGTGCTGAACGACCCGCCCGTCCTGCTGCTGGACGAGGCCACCAACGGCCTGGATCCCGTGCAGATCGTCGAAGCCCGCGCCATGATCCGCCGCTGCGCCGAAGGCCGCGCGGTGGTGTTCAGCAGCCACCTGATGCAGGAAGTCGAGGCGCTGTGCTCGCGCATTGCGATCCTGCGGCAGGGCCGGTTGGTCGAGGACCAGCCACTGGGCGAATCGCGGTTGGCGCTGCAATTGCTGCTGGCGTTGCCCGCCGCCGGGCATGCCGCATTGCACGCGGCGTTGTCCGCGTGTCCGGGCGTGAAGGCGGTGGACATCACGCTGCTCGATGCCGGCACCAGCAAGTGGCGCGTCACGTGGGACGCCCCGGGTGCAAGCGTGACCGGCCGCCATATCGCCAGTGCGACGACCAACGCCGCCAACGACGCGACCAATGCCGCCGCCTGCGACGCGGTCCTGCGCACCGCGCTGGCGCACGCGGAACTGCGCGCCGTGCTGCCCGCGCAGGAAGCGGTCGAAGCCCGCTTGCTGGCGGCGCTGGCGCCTAACGATCCCCCGTTACGGAGACGCGCATGAAGGGTTTCGCGGCGTTGTACCGCAAGGAACTGCGCACCGACTTCGGCTCGCCCGTGGCGCTGGCCGTCGTGGCGGTGTTCTGGGCTTTGTCGGGCTATCTGTTCAGCTTCAACCTGTTCTTCGTCAGCACCGGGCAGATGGTGACGGCGTTTCACAACATGACCATCCTGCTGATGTTGGTGATGCCGCTGGTCAGCATGCGCGCCTTTGCCGAAGAGGCGCGGCAGGGCACGCTGGAGCTGCTGCTGACGCTGCCGCTGTCGGACTTCACGCTGGTGGCCGCCAAGTTCGCGGCCGGGCTGACCATGCTGGCGCTGATGCTGGCCGGCACGATGTCGGCGGTGCTGCCGCTGGCCTGGTACGGCCAACCGGACTACGGTCCCATCGTAGGCGGGTACATCGGCGTGTTCCTGTACGGCGCGCTGTTCCTGGCAATCGGCATTGCCGTGTCCAGCGCCTGCTCGAACCAGATCGTCGCCGCCAGCGCCACGTGGGGCATCCTCGTGCTGTTGTGGTTCATCGACTACCCGGCGGCGCTGGATGCGTTTCCGGCGTTGTCGCCGTTCTTCCAGGCCCTGTCGCTGTCGGCGCAGCACGTGGACTTCATCCGGGGCGTGCTGCCCGGACCCGCCACCGTCACGCTGGCCAGCGTGGCCGTGCTGGCGCTGATGGTGGCCGCCGTCAACCTGAAGCGCTGGAGGCTGCGATGAGCCCCGCCGTGCGCCGCGCCGGTCGGCGGCTGTCGCTGTGGCTGCCGGTGCTGGCCGTGGCCGCGCTGCTGCTGGCGCTGAACCTGTGGGCGTCGCGCCATCTGGGCCGTATCGACCTGACCGCGCAGCGCGTGTACAGCCTGGCCCCTGAAAGCCTGGAAGTCGCGCGGCAGGTGCGTCAGCCGGTCGAGGTGACGTGGTTCTACGACCTGCGCAACAAGAGCATGGTCGACGCGCTGGAACTGCTGCGCCAGTACGAACGCGAGAACCCGCTGATCCGCGTGCGCGGCGTCGACCCGGCGCTGCGCCCGGCCGAGGCGCGCGCCGCCGGCATCCAGTTCGCGGGCAGCGCGGTGCTGGCCTCGGGCGAGCGTCGCACCACCATCAACGGCGGCACCGAAACCGACTTCACCAACGCGATCATCCGCATCAGCCAGAACGGCGCGCAGACGGTCTGCTTCACGCAGGGCCATCGCGAAGCGCCGCTGGACAGCCTGACGTCGCTGGACGACCTGGAAGACCACGACCACGACGAGAACCTGGTGGCGCGTGTCGAGGTGCATGAACAGCACGGCATGGCGATGGCGCGCAACGCCTTGCAGACGCTGGGGTTTTCGACGCGCGCGGTGGGCGCGGGCAGTCTGGCGCAGGCCCTGCCGCGCTGCGCCGTCGTGGTCGCGGCCGGCCCGCGCACGCCATTTGGCGAGGACGACGCCCAGGCGCTGCGCCGCTGGACCGGCGCGGGCGGCAAGACGCTGTTGCTGCTGGAACCCGATACCCGGCACGGCCTGGACGGTCTGCTGTCGGACTTCGGCATCGCGCTGGCGCCTGGCGCGCTGGCCGATGCGGGTAGTCACTACCGCAACGATCCCGGCAGTCCCGCCGTCAGCGATTACACGCGGCACAAGATGACGCGCGGGTTGCCGCTCAGCTTCTTTCCGGGCGCGGCCGGCCTGGAACCCGCGGGCGACGCGCTGCCGCCCGGCGTGGTGGTGACGCCGCTGGCGCAGACCTCCGCCGATGCCCAGGTGCCCGGCCAGCCGCCCTCGCGCTACACGCTGATGGCGCTGGCCACGCGCAACGCGCAGGCGGCCAACGCGGACGGGGCCGCGCATCCCACGCTGCTGGTTGCGGGCGACAGCGATTTCGCCATCAACCGGCATTTCGCCACGCTGGGCAACGGCGCGCTGTTCACCAACGCCGTCACCCTGCTGGCGGGCGAGGACGCGCTGTTGACGATCCGGCCCCGGCATTACGAAAACCGCCGCGTGGAACTGACCAACCGTCAGATGCGCGCGGTGTTCTGGACCAGCACGGTGGCCTTGCCGCTGCTTGCGCTGCTGACGGGACTGCTGCTGTGGTGGAGGCGGCGGTGAACGCGCGCGCGGCCCTGTGGCCGGCGCTGCTGGCGGCAGGCATTGTGCTGTCGGCGTGGCAATGGCACGAGGCCGCCGAATCGCCGGCGCATCACGACGGCCACACGCATCTGCACGACGATCGCGGCAAGCCCGGGCGGCTTTACGCCTGGGAACCCGGCATGGCTGCGCAGGTGACGCTGGCGGGTCCCGACGGATCGGTTCGACTGGCGCGCGGCCCGCAGGGCTGGACCGCCACGCCATCGGGCGCCGCAGCAGGCTTTGATGTGGCCGACTTCATCGCGCTGTTCTCGCAGACCCGCAGCGACCGCACGCTGACCCCGCAGGACGGAGAAACCTATGGCCTTGCGCCGCCGCAATTGCGCATCGACGTGCGCGATGCCGCGGGCGCGACCTTGGCAACGCTGGATGTCGGCGCGCTGGCGCCGGATGGATTAGGCCGTTATGTACGCCTGCCGGATGAGGCGCAGATCCGGATTATCCCGGACTATCAAACCCGGGCGCCGCTGGCGGCGCTGGGGGCGCCAGCCGCCACTCCATCGCTTGTTAAACCCGCCTTGCACAAAGATAAATAGGTCGCCGATGAACCCCTACCTATACTTCGCAAACATAGGACGGCGGACCGGCCCGAGCCGTTGCGGGATGGGCCTGTAAGCCAGCCATAAAAGTGCCTTCTGGCGTCTTGCGCAGCCTGCGCAGGACAGCACGGAAAGGTTGATAACGAGACAAGGGCGCGCCGGGCGCGCCCGGGGCGCAAGCCCGCACGCCGCGCGATCCTGACGGTTCGTCGCGTCCGTGCTCAGCGTATTGGGAGAAGACGCTTGACCTTGGATCTACTGCCTCTCGCCTTGGTGGACGGCGTGGCATACGCCAGTCTGCTATTCCTGGTGTCGATGGGGTTAACCCTGGTGTTCGGTGTGATGGGGATACTGAACGTTGCCCACGGCGCGTTCTACGCCTTTGGCGGCTATGCCGCGGCCAGCCTCGTCATGTTCGTGGCGCCCAAGACCGACTCCCCCATTCTTCTTTTCGCGGCGCTGTTCGTGGCGGCCATCGCCGTCGGGCTGCTGCTGGGCAGCATCATGGAATTCGTCCTGATCCGCCGCGCCCAGAACTACGATCCCATCCTCAAGCTGCTGCTCACTTTCGGCGCGTTCCTGATGCTGGAAGACATCCAGCGCATGCTGTGGGGTGCGCAACCCTACAGCGCCAGCGAAGTCGTCAACCGGCTGGGAAACATCGAGATCGGCGACATCACCTACACGACATATCAGCTTGTCGTGGTCCCCGCCACGGCGCTGCTGGCCTACGTGTGCCTGGAGTTCTTCCTGCGCCACACCAAGCTCGGCAAACAAACCGTGGCCACCACGCACC
The DNA here is from genome assembly GCF_059759315.1 of Achromobacter sp. GQ309. Taxonomy (NCBI): domain Bacteria; kingdom Pseudomonadati; phylum Pseudomonadota; class Betaproteobacteria; order Burkholderiales; family Alcaligenaceae; genus Achromobacter; species Achromobacter sp. GQ309. Next base: position 213,463 of record NZ_JCAXDP010000006.1, on the reverse strand, counting down.
ACCGCGAGGTCGCCACGTCGCTCGGCATCAACGCCAAGAAGATCGGCTACGTCACCTTCGTGATCGCGACCATCCTGGGCGCGCTGGGCGGCGCGCTGGCTTCGCCCACGACGTCGCTGGTGCCGGGCGCCGGCACCGACATGACGGTGCTGTCGTTCGCAGTGGTCGCCACCGCCGGGCTGGGCCAGATCACGGGCGCGCTGATCGCCGCGCTGCTCATCGGCATCATCCGCGCCATCGCCGTGTATGCGGCGCCGGAGCTGGAAGTCGCCGTGCCCTACATCATCATGGTGCTGGTGCTGATCATCCGCCCGCACGGCCTGTTCACCGTTGCTCAAGCGAGGACGATCTGATGAAAGTCCCTGTCCTCAGCCTGCTGGCCGCGTTGTTCACGCTGTTCCTTGGCTACACCTATTCCTGGACCATCACGCCCATCGTCATCGGCCTGACCTACGCGATTGCCGCGCTGGGCGTGTCGGTGATGGCGCGCGCCGGCCAGATTTCGTTCGGCCACGCCATGTTTGCCTGCATCTCGGCGTACACCGTGGCGTTCCTGGCCAAAGCCATGCCCGGTCTGGATGCGCTGGTGCTGATCCTGGCCGGCGTCGTCGCCAGTTTTGTCGCCGCCGTGGTCATTGGCCTGTTCGTGGTGCGTTACCGCGGCATCTTCTTCGGCATGTTGAACCTGGCGCTCAGCATGGTGCTGTTCGCGCTGCTGGGCAAGCTCTACACGCTGACCGGCGGCTCCGACGGCATGCGCATCGTGCGCCCGACCATGGCCGGCATCGTGATGGAGCGCGAATCCTTCGAACGCGCGCTGCTGGTGCTGACGCTGGTCCTGTCGCTGGTGTTGGCGTGGTGGGTGCAGCGTTACTTCCGCTCGGGCAGCGGCCAGGCGCTGTCGGCCATCAAGACTAACGAAACGCGCATCGAATACCTGGGCTTTTCCGCGTACTTCATCATGTGGAAGGGCTATCTGCTGTCGGCGGTGGTGGTGGGCTTTTCGGGCGCGATCCTTGCGCTGATGCAGGGGCTGGTCACGCCGGAAATCGGCTCGTGGCTGCGCTCGGGCGAATTCGTCTTCATCACCATCCTGGGCGGGGCGGGCCACGCGGCCGGCGCTTTCCTGGGCGCCGTGGGCTTCGAATCCGTGAAGCTGGTGTCCGCCGCCTACTTCCCCGGTCTCTGGCAGTTCCTGTTGGGCCTCACGCTGATCCTGGTCATCTTCATGTTCCCCACGGGCTTCGTGGGCCAGATCACCAAGCGCATCAAATCGCGTGAACGTGCGCAGCGGCGCGCGCAGGCGCCCGTGCAGGTCGCGGCAAGGAATTGACATGAAACCCCTGATTCAAACCACCGACCTGTACCTGGCTTTCGGCGGCGTGGTGGCCGCCGACAACATCAACTTCGAGCTGCACGAGGGCGAACGCCTGGCAGTGATCGGCCAGAACGGCGCGGGCAAGACCACCTTCATCAACATCTGCACGGGGTACCTGACGCCCGCCAAGGGCAAGGTCTATTTCGACGGCAAGGACGTCACCGCCATGGCCCCGCGCAAGATCGTGCGGCTGGGCATGGGTCGTTCGTTCCAGCTGCCGCAGCTGTTCACCGAGCACACCGTGCGCCAGTGCGTGCAGATCGCGGCCGCGCGCCGCAACAAGGAACTGAGCTGGTTCCGGTCGCTGGAAAGCACGATCGACGCGCGCGAGGTGGACGCCACGCTGGACCTGGTGGGCCTCTTGCCCGATGCCGACGAAGCCTGCATTGAGCTGCCCGAAGGCAAGCGCAAGCTGCTGGACGTGGCGATGGCGCTGGCGTTGCAGCCCAAGCTGCTGATCATGGACGAGCCCACCAGCGGTGTCGCATCGGAAGACAAGTTCGCGCTGATGGAGACCGTGATGCACGCGCTGGACGAGCGCCGCGTGACGAGCTGGTTCGTCGAGCACGATGTGGACATCGTGTCGCGCTACGCCACCCGCGTGGCGGCGTGGATCGCCGGCAAGGTGGCCGCCGACGGCTCGCCCGAGGAAGTCTTGAACAATCCGCAGATCAGAAGCGAAGTGCTGGGGGCCTGAACCATGTTGAATCTATCGGCCATCAACGTCGACCTGGCGGGCAATCGCATCCTGCGCGACGTCAGCGCCAACTTCGAAGCGTCCCGCACCATCGGCATCGTCGGGCGCAACGGCGCGGGCAAGACCACGCTCTTGCGCACCATCATGGGCCTGACGCGCATCCGCTCCGGCAGGATCGCGTTCGACGGCACCGACCTCACGTCGCTGCCCGGCCACAAGCGCGCTGCGATGAAAGTGGGCTACGCGCCCGAAGACCGCGTCATCTTCCCGACCATGACCGTCGAGGAAAACCTGCACCTGCCGTGCGAAGTGCAGGGCCAGTCCAAGGCCGAGATCCAGACCCGCATGGACACCGTGCTGAAGGTGGTGCCGCAGCTGGAGCCCATGCTCAAGCGGTCCGGCTCCGCGCTGTCGGGCGGGCAGGGCAAGATGGTGGCGCTGGCGCGCGCCGTTATGGTCGGCACGCGGCTTTTGATGCTGGATGAACCCTTCCAGGGGCTCGCGCCCAAGCTGGCGCGCGACTACACCGAGGCGCTGGGCCGGCTCAAGGAAATGCAGCCCGACCTGTGCGTGGTCATCACCGAATCCAACGTGAAGCTGCTGGGCGACATTCCCGACCAGATATGGACGATCGAGCGCGGCTCGATCACGCTGAACTGATACCCCACGGAGACATTCCCATGACGCAGATGATTATCGGCGGCCGCCAGGTCGACGCCCAGGACGGGCGCACGATCGAGGTCGTTTCCCCCGTAGACGGCCAGGTGTTCACCACCATCCCGCGCGGCCAGCAGGCCGACGTCAACGCGGCGGTGCAGGCCGCGCGCGACGCGCTGGAAGGCGAATGGGGCGACATGACGGCGCTGGAACGCGGCCGGCTGCTGATGCGCCTGGGCGAAAGCGTGCTGGCGCACCACGAGGAACTGGCGCAACTGGAATCGCGCGATACCGGTAAGCCCATGTCCACCGCGCGCGGCGACATCACCGTGCTGGCCCGCTACTTCGAGTTCTACGGCGGCGCGGCGGATAAGGTGCACGGCCAGACCATCCCGTTCCAGAAAGACTATTCGGTGCAGCTCATCCGCGAACCGCTGGGCGTCACCGCGCACATCATTCCGTGGAATTACCCCGCGCAGATGTTCGGCCGCAGCGTGGCGCCGGCGCTGGCCATGGGCAACGCCGCTGTCGTCAAACCCGCCGAGGACGCCTGCCTGTCTATCATCCGCGTGGCCGAACTGGCGCTGGAAGTGGGCTTTCCGCCGGGCGCGCTGAACATTGTCTCGGGCCTGGGCGAAGAGGCCGGCGCCGCGCTGTCGCGCCATCCCGGCATCAACTTCATCACCTTCACCGGCTCCAACGAAGTAGGCGTGCTGGTTCAGCAGGCCGCTGCACTGAACGCGGTCAAGTGCGTGCTGGAGCTGGGCGGCAAGTCGGCGCACATCGTTTTTGACGACGCCAACTACAAGCTCGCCATTCCGGCCATCGTCAAGGGCATCGTCCACAACACCGGCCAGACCTGCACTGCGGGCAGCCGGCTACTGGTGCAAATGGGCATCTACGACGACTTCATGCAGGCGCTGGGCGAGGAATTTTCCAAGGTGCGCGCGGGCACGCCGGACATGGACCTGACCTGCGGCCCCGTCGTCAACAAGGCGCAGTACGACCGCGTCAACCGCTACATCGCCAAGGGTCTCTCTGAAGGCCTGCAGGTCGCGGCCGAAGGCGGCATCGCCGACGGCGTGCCCCAGGGCGGTTTCTTCGTCAAACCCACGCTCTTTGCCGCCACCAGCCACGACAGCGACCTGCTGACGCAAGAAATCTTCGGCCCCGTGCTGGTCGCGCTGCCCTTCGCGGATGAGGCCGAGGCCATCCGTCTTGCCAACGCCACCGACTACGGCCTGCTGGGCGCGGTGTGGACCGAGAACGGCGGACGTCAGCAGCGCGTGGCGCGCGGCATCAAGTGCGGCCAGGTCTACATCAACGGCTTCGGCGCGGGCGGCGGCGTCGAGCTGCCCTTCGGCGGTGTCAAGAAAAGCGGCCACGGCCGGGAAAAAGGCTTCATCGCGCTGGAAGAGATGAGCACGACCAAGACCCTGATTCAGTTCTATGGCGAGTGATCGCCGCGCATCATACGGAGACAGAAAATGAGCCAGTTGCAAGGCAAGGTTGCGATCGTCACGGGCGGGGGCAACGGTTTCGGCGAGGGCATCGTCAAGCTGTACGCCAAGGAAGGCGCCAAGGTCGTGATCGCGGACATCAATAAAGAGGCCGCCGACCGCGTGGCTGCTGAAGTCGGCGATGCCGCGCTGGCGGTGAAGGCCGATGTGTCCAGCCGCGCCGACATCGACAACGTGGTGCGCGCCGCGCTCGACAAATTCGGCGCCGTGGACATCGTGGTCAACAACGCCGCCATCACCCACAAGAACCAGCCGATGCTGGACGTGGACGAGGCCACGTTCGATCGCATGATCGACATCAACGTGAAGTCGATCTATCACATGGCCCAGGCCGTCGTGCCCGTCATGCGCAAGCAAAAGCGCGGCGTGATCCTGAACATCGGATCGACGGCCGGCATCCGGCCGCGCCCCGGCCTCAGTTGGTACAACGCGTCCAAGGGCGCGGTCAACGTGCTGTCCAAGTCGATGGCCGTGGAGCTGGGCGGCGAAGGCATCCGCGTCAACGCCATCTGCCCGGTCATGGGCGTGACCGGCATGTTCGAACTCTTCATGGGCCTGCCCGACACGCCGGAGAACCGCGCGAAATTCGTGTCGACCATTCCGCTGGGCCGCTTCTGCCAGCCGTCCGACGTGGCCGCGGCCGCGCTGTTCCTGGCCAGCGATGCGGCCGAGTTCATCACCGGCGTGGAGTTCCCCGTCGACGGCGGACGCACGGTGTAGGTTTGGACGCCGGCTTGCCGCGGGGTCGCGGCATGCCGGATGCCGCGACCGCCCGCGGTCCGGATCACTTCTGTGGATGAAGACGCATGAAAATCAAAGCGGCGTTATTGCGGCAAGTGGGGGTCGAAGGACCGTACGCGCAGACCCGGCCCCTGACCATCGCAGATATCGAGCTGGACCCGCCCGGGTTCGGCGAGGTCCTGGTCAGAATCCGTGCGGCCGGGCTGTGCCATTCGGACCTGTCGGTCATCAACGGCGACCGGCCGCGCGGCGTGCCGATCGTGCTGGGCCATGAGTCATCCGGCGAAGTCGTGGAAACCGGACCGGGCGTCTCGGACCTGAAGGCCGGCGATCACGTTGCCATGGTGTTCGTGCCCAGTTGCGGCTGCTGCAGCCCCTGCATGGAAGGCCGGCCCGCCTTGTGCGAGCCCGGCGCCGTCGCCAACACGAAGGGCACGCTGCTGGGCGGCGAGCGCCGCCTGCATATCGGCGACGAATACATCAACCATCACACGGGCGTATCCTGCTTTGCGGAGTACGCCGTGGTGTCGCGGCGCTCGTGCGTCAAGGTGAACGTTGAACTGTCCCACCGCGAGGCGGCGCTCTTCGGCTGCGCCGTGCTGACCGGCGCCGGCGCCGTCATCAACCGCGCACGGATCAAGGTGGGCGACACCGCCGCCATCGTGGGGCTGGGCGGCGTGGGCCTGAGCGCGCTGCTGGCGGCGGTTGCCGCGGGCGCGCGCCGCGTGGTCGCCATCGACCTGAGCGACGAGAAGCTGGCGCTCGCCAAGGAACTGGGCGCCACGCACCTCGTCAATCCGAAGCAGGTCAAGACCGACGACGACCTCATGGATCTGGCGGGCGGCCGCGTGGACTTCGGCTTCGACATGGCGGGCGCCGTGCCGGCCTTCGAGACCGCCTACAAGCTCACGCGCCGGGGCGGCGCCACGGTGACGTCCGGCCTGCCCAACCCCAAGTTCAGCTTCCCGCTGTCGCTGTCGCAGATGGTGGGCGAAGAGCGCGAGATCCGGGGCAGCTACCTGGGCTCGGGCGTGCCCGCCATCGACATCAGCCGCTACATCGACCTGTACAAGGCCGGCCGCCTGCCGGTGGACCGGATGATGGGCCAATCGTTTTCGCTAGACCAGATCAACGAGGGGTTCGATCACCTCGCCACCGGCGGCAGCCTGCGCGACGCCATCGTTTTCTAAGGGCACAGACCCGATCAACAACACTGGAGACAACACCATGAAGACCTCAAGACTGGCGGCCCTCTTGGGCGCTACCCTGCTGTCGGGCCTGGCCACGCTGGCCATCGCCGCCGACAAGCCCAAGGAACTGAACGTCGGCATCTCGACCTTCCTGTCGGGCTCGGCGTCCGTGTTCGGCGTGCCCGCCCGCGACGCGGCCGACATCCTGATCGAAGAGATCAACGCGAACGGCGGCATCGACGGCGTGAAGATCGTGCCCAGCTACATCGACGAAGGCGGCGGCGGCGAGAAGCTGCTGTCCGAATACCGCCGCCTGGCCGAAGGCGGCACGCGCGTGATGCTGTCGGCCATTTCCAGCGGCCACTGCAACATCGTCGCGCCCGTGGCCGAGGACCTGAAGGTGCTGAACGTGCTGTGGGACTGCGGCACGGAAAAGGCGCTGGAAGGCAAGAAATACAAGTACGTCGTGCGCACGCAGGCCAACGCCACCACCGAGATGGTCGCGCAGGTGCTCTACCTGATGAAGGTAAAGCCCGACTTCAAGACCATCGCCATCGTCAACCAGGACTACGCCTGGGGCCGCGATTCGCGTGACATCTTCCTGGCCGCGCTCAAGAAGTTCAAGCCCGACGTCAAGGTCGTCGCCGAGATGTTCCCCAAATTCGGCGCTGCCGACTTCTCCACCGAAATCAGCCGCCTGCAGGCGCTGCGCCCGGATGTGATCGTCTCCACGTCATGGGGTGGCGACCTGGACAACTTCGTGCGCCAGGCCTCGCAACGCAACCTGTTCAAGAACTCCACCTTCGTGCTGTCGCTGGCCGAAAGCTCGCTGGAACGTCTGGGCAACGCCCTGCCGGAAGGCGTCCTGGTCGGCGCGCGTGGCGACCATTACTTCCTGCATCCGGAAACCAAGGACGATCCCAAGCACCAGGCCTTCGTGAAGAAATTCCACGACAAGACCGGCGCCTATCCGATCTACTCGGTCTATCACATGGTGCAAGGCATCAATGGCCTGAAGGCCGGCTACGAAAAGGCCATCAAGGACAACGGCGGCAACTGGCCGACGCCTGAACAGGTGGCGGCCGCCATGCACGACGTGACCTTCAAGGGCTACGGCCGCGAAGTGAAGATGCACCGCGCCGACGGCCAGGCCTTGGAAGCACAACTGTTCGGCGTCACCAAGAAGAGCGACAAGTACCCGTTCAAGGTCCTGTCCGACATCACCATCGTGCCGGCAGAGCTGGTTACGCCGGGAGTGACGGATACGTCGATGGCGTGGATCGAAAAGAGCCTGACGCCTGATGTATTGAAGAGCGATCAGATCAAGGTGTTCCCGAACTGATCGGGACGGACAGCGCAAGCAGCAGTGTGTGGTGCAGGGATAGCCCCAGCGTGCGCGCCGGGGCGTTTTTTTTGCTACAGCTCCAGCACCACCTTCTTGCCCCCGCACGATCGCGAGCAGCAGGCCATCATCTTGTTGTTCGCCTCGCGTTCCGCGCGCGTCAGCACCACGTCGCGATGGTCGATGTCGCCTTCCAGCACGCGCACCTCGCACGATCCGCACAACCCTTCCTCGCAATCGCTCTGCACATCGATATTGGCGCCGCGCAATGCGGTCAGCAGCGTCTGGTCCGCGGGCACGTTGAGGACAATCCCCGAATCCTTCAGCACTACCTCAAAGGCCTGTTCCTTCGACGGATCGAGCGTGCCCAGCGTGGAATGGAAGTGCTCCACCCGCAGCGTATCCTCCGGCCATGCCGCGCAGCAGCCGGCCAGCGCATCCAGCAGAGCCTGCGGACCGCATGCATAGACCTGCGTGCCGGCGCGCGGCTCGGCGAGCAGGGCGGCATAGTCCGCGCGAGTGCCCTCGTCCTTGACGTGCAGATGCAGGCGATCTCCGTGCAGCGAGGCCAGTTCGTCCGCCAGCGCCATGCAAGCGCGCGAGCGACCGCTGTAATGCAGTTCGTAGTCCAGCCCCAGCTCTCGCGCACGCCGCGCCATGGCGCTGATGGGCGTGATGCCGATGCCGCCCGCGATCAGGATGAGTTTTGAAGCCGATTCGTCCAGACGGAAGTGATTGCGTGGTCCACGAATGCGCAGGCGCGCGCCGGGCGTGGCGTTCGCGTGCATCCAGGCGGAACCGCCGCGGCCATCTTCTTCGCGCAGCACGGCAATTTCAAAGACGCCGGTCTCGGCCGGATCGCCGCACAGCGAATACTGACGTGACAGGCCGGTATCGCCGCATTCCACATCGATGTGCGATCCGGGCGACCAGCGGGGCAGGGGCTTGCCGTCCGGCGACACCAGGCGCAGCCGCACGATGCCGTCGGCCGCCGCTTCTGCGCTGTGCACCACGACCGGCCGGGTGATGGCGTGTGAGGACGGCTCGCCAATGCGCACGGGGTGCCTGTTCTCCAGCAACGAAGGATTCGCACGTTCCGGATTCTGCGCCGGATCCCATTCAACCCAGAGATGTTCCGGGCCGCGGAACGAAGTGTTCGGCACATACGTAAACGCCTGTTCCGCCAGCTTCAGATGGGGCAGGCGGCGCGTCAGCTCTTCCAGGAAGATCTGCATCTCCATGCGCGCCAGATTCTTGCCCATGCACTGGTGCGAGCCATACCCGAAGGTGAGCTGGTCGCTGGCGTTTTCGCGGCGGATGTCGAAGAGGTCGGCGTCTTCAAACTGGCCCTCGTCATGGTTGGCCGACGAGGTCACGATCAGCAGCTTGGAGCCGGCCGGAATCGCCACGCCCGCGATCTCCACGTCGCGCGTCGCCAGCCGCCGCCAGGCAGCCACTGAGCCGTTGTGCCGCAGGCATTCCTCGACCGCGTTCGGGATCAGGTTCGGGTCCTCGCAGATCTCGCGCCAGGCCTGGGGATGCTGCAGCAGCAGCTTGATCGCGTTGGCCGACGCGTTGGCGGTGGTCTCGTGCGCCGCCACGATGCCGGCCATCATCATCGAATGCAGGTACGAGTCGGTGACCACCTCCGGATGGGTCTGCTGCTTGCGCAGGCCGTATTGCATCCAGCCGGGGCCGGACGGGTCCTGCCGCATCTTTTCCAGGATCTTGCCGGCCAACTGCCAGAAATTGCCGACCGCGTGGGCGACGGCAACCTGTTCTTCCGGCTTGGGCCGGCCCCAGGTGTTCACCGTGTGCGCGATGGAATACTGGCGCAGCAGATCCATGTCTTCTTCGGGCACGCCCAGGAAGTGCAGCGCCACCGTCAGCGGCACTTCCCACAGCATCTGGTCCACGAGATCGGCGCGGCCGTCGTCGATGAAGCGGTCCACGTATTCGCGCGTCAGGCGTCGCACCATCGGTTCGTGGTGCTTCAATTCTTCAGGCGTGAACGGGTCCATCAGCACGCGGCGGCGCGGCATGTGCGCGGGCTCGTCCTCGTTCACCAGCGTGCGATTCATGGCGTAGCCGTACGACGCCAGCACCGCGTTGGCCTCCGGCCCCGTGGGCGTGATCTTCTCCAGCGCGATGGACGGGCTGAAGGTGATGTTGTCGCGGAAGATCGCCTTGATGTCGTCGTAGCGCGTCACGACCCAATAACCCAGTTGCGGGCTGTAGAACACCGGCTCTTGCTCGCGCGCCCAACGCACGTATTCCGGCGGGTCTTGCTGATAGCCGTCGCCAAAGGGATCGAACGCGGCGGCGCGCGCGCTGACCGGACAGCCCGTCGGGCTCTGCGCCGCAGCCAACGCGGCGTGATCGATGGGACAGCCCGAGGGGCGCGGGGTGGCGGATGCTTGGTTCATGAGGTCGTTCCGTGTGTTCGTCTTGCGGGCCCGCCGCGGGTTCGGCGTGTGGTGCGCGGCATACGATGTGCGGCGGGCCGGTGATGCGGGTTCAGCGTGATGCCGTGAGCGTGATGCTCAGTCCAGCGTGATGCCCAGATCCTTGATCAGCTTCTGCCAGCGGGCGCGCTCGGCGGTCAGCATCTCGGCGTACTGCGCAGGCGTGTTGCCGATCGGCTCGATGCCGAACTCCACCAGACGCTGGCGCGTGGCCGGGTCATTGATGGTCGCGACCACTTGCTTGTTCAGCGCATCGATCACGGGCTTGGGCGTCGCGGCCGGCACCACCACGCCAACCTGCGCCGCGGCTTCCACGTTCTTCAGGCCGATTTCGGCAAAGGTCGGCACGTCGGGCAGTTGCGGCAGGCGGGTCGGATTGGCGACCGCCAGCGCCTTCACCTTGCCGCCGTTGATGAAGCCGGCGCCAGCGGCCAGATCCACCATCATCGCGGGCACCTGCCCGCCGGCCACGTCCGCCAGGGCGGGCGACGCGCCGCGGTAGGGCACGTGCGTCAGGGTCAGTCCCGCTTCAACCTTCAGCAATTCCATCGCCAGGTGGTGCGGACTGCCCGCGCCGGCCGACGCGTAATCCAGGCCTTCCTTGCGCGCCTTGGCTTCCGCCAGGAATTCCTTGGCCGAGTTGACCTTCATGGCCGGACCCACCACCAGGATCATCGGAAACCGTCCCATCAGCGTGACGGGCGCCAGATCCTTCGCCGGGTCGTACGACAGCTTCTTGTAGAGGGCCGGGTTGAACACCAGCGTGCCGTTGTCGGCGGACAGCATCGTGTAGCCGTCGGCCGGGGCGCGCGCCGTTTCCGACGCCGCAATCGCCGTGTTGCCGCCCGGCTTGTTCTCGATCACCACCGGCTGGTGCAGGCGCCCCGTCAATCCCTGCCCGATGCTGCGCGCCAGGAAATCCGACCCGCCGCCCGCGGCGTACGGCACGATCCAGCGCACGGGCTTGGACGGGTAATCGGCCGCCGCCTGCTGCGCGGACGCGCTGGCACAAGCCAGCAGGGGCAGGGCCATCAGGCCGGCCAGGATGTGGTGTTTAACACTGCGCATGGACAAGTCTCCTCGTTGTGGAATGTCAAAAGTGCATTCCTTATTTGCGTAAAGCATATACGCAATGCGTAATTTTTGAAGAAGGGTTAACCTTAGTGCCGCTCCAGGCTTTCGATCCCTCGTTTGCCGGCGAGCGTCTGCCCCGGAGCTGTATTTCCCTATGAGCAAAGCCGCCTTGCCGCCTGAATCCGACCTCGAATCCGACCAGGATCCGGCCGCCCGGCCGCGCGAGCGACGTCAGCGGGTCCAGGCCGCCGAGACCGGCATGTCTGTGCTGAAAGGGCTCGCTCGCCTGGGTGGCCGCGCCAGCCTCACGGCCTTGGCGGCCCACGTCGGCGAAAGCCCCGCCAAGGTCCACCGCTACCTGATGAGCCTCATCGCCGAAGGCCTGGTCGACCAGGAAGTGGCGACGCAGCAATATCACCTGGGCCTTGAAGCGCTTTATGTCGGGGTAGCCGCCATGCGCCAGGCCGACCCCCTACGCATCGGCGAACCCGCGCTCGTGCGCCTGCGCGAAAGCCTGGCCGTCACGTGCTTCATCGCCGTCATGGGCAACAAGGGTCCGACCATCGTGCGATTCGAGGAGCCCGGCCTGCCGGTCACCGTGAACGTGCGCGTCGGCTCGGTGCTGTCGATGCTGTGGTCGGCGACGGGGCGGGCTTTTCTGGGTTTGCTGGACGAGGCGCCGGTACGGGCGCTGGCGGAAGCCGAACTGGCCGGCGCACCGGCCGAGCAGCGCGCGCTGCTGGATCGGGATGACCCCATCGGCGTCTTGCGCCGCGATGTTCGGGCGGCGGGATGCGCCACCGTGAAAGACACCAATCTGCGCGGCATCAGCGCCGTGTCGGCGCCGCTGTATGACCACACCGGACGGGTCTGCGCGGTATTGACCGCGCTGGGCGCGACGGGCGGGTTCGACGTGTCCGCGGGCGGGGCGGTGGTGGCCGCGGTTAAGCGCGAGGCGCTGGCGGCTAGTGTGGCGTTGGGGTATGTGGCGGGGTGATTCTGCGCAGAAGCCCTGCAGATTCAGACCAATCCTCATCGACACCCAAGTCGCTCCTTGCGACATTGTTCGCTGGTTAGCGGATGGGTGAACACATGTTCGACGAATCAAGTGTTGTTGGTGCGAGGCGCCAGTTGGATGGGCAGGGCGAACCATTCGCCAGGGTCGCGCTTCATACAAAAATTTGTATAATTGCGCTTTGAACGCGCCGCGTGAGGTTGAATTCGTTGGCGGCGCGCTGGACGATCTACGCGCGTTGCCGCTTGCGGTCAGGCGTGAGGCCGGTTACCAAATAGATCGCGTGCAGCGCGGGTTGGAGCCTGACGATTGGAAGCCGATGAGTACGGTCGGACCCGGAGTCAGGGAGATACGGATTCGTGACGTGACGGGCGCATTTCGCGTTCTCTACATCGCGAAATTTGCCGAGGTGGTCTATGTGCTCCATTGCTTCCAGAAAAAATCGGAAAAAACCAGCAAGGTTGACCTGGATCTGGCCGCAAAGCGTTACCGGCACTTGTTGAAGGAGCTGAAACCGTGAGCAAGCAACGATACGAAAGCGTGTGGGACGCAATCGAGAGCACGCCGTCGGAAGCGGAAAACATGAAGTTGCGTTCCGTCCTCATGATGGCTTTGACGAGTCACCTTGCGCAGTCGGGGATGAGTCAGGCTCAGGCTGCCCGCCTGTTCGGCGTAACGCAGCCTCGCGTGTCGGATCTGATGCGCGGCAAGATCAATCTGTTTGGGCTGGATGCGTTGGTCAACATGGCGGCGGCCGCCGGCTTGCGTGTGGAAATGCGCCTGCACGAGGCTGCGTGAACACCCTCTCGTTTTGCGGAGCCGGCGTTACCGCCCCACCTCCAACTTCCCCAACGCATCCCTGAAATCCGGATACTCCTTCAGAAACGCCTGATTCCGCTCGAACCTCCCGAGCAGCCGATCATCGATCGTCAAATTCAACACCGTCTCCCGATCCCACACCCTGGGCCGACGCTTCACGGGAATCGGCACCTTCTCCGTGAACTCCTTGTACGAATCATGCGGTTCGCACTGTTCATAATCGGTCGAGATCCGCTGCACCGTCCCCGTCTCCAAGCCCGCCTGCCGCGCCTTTTCCTGCAGCCATGCCGCCGGCAGCGTCTGCAAGCTTCCATCCTGATATCCGCCGCCCACATCCGAATGCGCGCCGATGAACCAGCGCTGTTCGACGGGCAGGTGCGCCGGCCGTGGCGGTGAACCCGCGCGACGAGTCCATAGCGTGGGAAAGTACGGCTCGCGGTATTCGTTGGTGGCGATGGCGTGGTAGGCGTTCAGGACGTGGTTGCTCAGTTCCGTGTCGTGGAAGTTGTAGAAACTGGAGAAGCCGGGAAATGACACGCCGCCGACGGGAATGCCGAGGCTGCCGACGGTGTCCCAGACGCCGACAAAGTGCAGGTCGGTGTCGCGGGAGAAGCGGTCGCGGAAGGCGGCGGCTTCCAGGGACGATGGGGTGCAGTCGTCGCGGTACAGCGCGTAGGCTTCCGAGACATTGTTTTCGGTGGGTTCGTTGAGCAAGCCGCACTTACGCACCATGCCCGCCAGGCTGCGGGCGGAGTAGGCGCCGCGGCTGAAGCCGAAGAGAAAGATGCGATCGCCGGGCTCGTGGCGCTGGCAGAGCCAGCGGTAGCCTTCGCGGATGTTGGCCGACAGGCCTGCGCCGAACGCGCCGCCCATGAATTTGTCGATGGCGGACCACAGGCCCTGGCCTTGTGTCCCCACGCCCTCGATGTAGAGCGTTTCCTGCGTGCTGGTCTCGGGCGCGGCTTTGTAGAGCTCGTAGACGTTGGTGCGGTCGTTGGGTTCGTTCCACGTACCGTCGAAGAATACGGCGAGGTTCTTCACCATGATCGTCTCCCCACACACAGATAAAGGCTTGCGATACCTATGCTGCCGGCTGGGACAACGCCTGCGTGAGGCAAGCTAGCACGCGGCGTGTCGAAGGCAGGGCGCGGGGTTTCCCTGCTGCATGTTCGTACACCACCTTTCTGCCTAGCCCCGCGGGCGCGACATTGCGTGCTGGCGGCGTTCTGCGCGGCGTACCGTTTTCAAGAGTACGCCTTTACTACCGCATCAGGAGCCATCCGAAGCGTTTGCGGATGGTATCCAGGACAAGAAAAAAGCGGCCCGGAGGCCGCCGTAGCAAACAGGGACAATCCCCGCTTCAGACGATCTGGAATTGCACATCGATGTTGTCGCGAATCGCGCGCGAGTAAGGGCACAACTGGTGCGCCGATTCAACCAGCAACTGCTTCTGCTCGCCGGTCAATCCCGGCAGCGAAACGGCCAGCGTGACGCCGAGCGCGAAGTTGGCGCCGTTATCGACCTTGCCCAGCGACACGCTGGCGTCGATGGCGATATCGCGCGGCACGGTGATGTTGTGAGTGGCGCCGGCGCGCTTGATCGCGCCCATGAAGCAGGCCGAGTAGCCCACGCCAAAAAGCTGTTCGGGATTGGTGCCGGGCTTGCCGGATCCGGGCGTGCTCAGCGTGACGTCCAGCGCGCCGTCGCTGCTGCGTCCCGCGCCTTCGCGGCCGGCGGTGGTGTGGGTGTGGGCGGTGTAGAGAACCTGCTCGAGTTGCTTGGCCATGATGACTCCAGGATGGTCGGCGCGGTGGGGCCGTGCCGGTGGTTGAGAGCCTGCATTGCATCAAGCGGCTGTATCGGTCATGTGTCGGCGCCGGGGCGGGATGGCATCACCGCGTATCCAGGACCGGTCCGGATACGCTGCGATACAAACCGCCGTCATTGGCGGACGCGGCGGCATTAGAGTATGTTGCGCGCTGGCGGCACGGGCCGCATCAAAGCAACGATCGAGTAACGATCAAGCAACGATCACGGAAAAGCACACATCATGGGACGTCTCGCCATCCTGGGCGCGCTGCACGAAGAAATCGCCGACCTGCTGGCGGCCATGGATCCCGGCGCCGAAACGCGCCGCATCGCCATGCGCGATTTTCAGGTGGGCACGCTGTGGGGCACGCCCTGCGTGATCGCGCTCAGCCGTATCGGCAAGGTGGCCGCGGCGGCGACGGCGTCCATCGTCATCCAGGAGTTCGGCGTGTCGCGCGTGCTGTTCACGGGCCTGGCGGGCGGGCTGCATCCGCAGGTGCGCGTCGGCGATATCGTCGTGGCGGATGCCTTGATGCAGCACGACATGGACGCGCGGCCCTTGTTCGGCCGCCACGAAATCCCGCTGCTGGGGCGCGAGCGCTTCGATGCCGATGCCGCGCTGAGTGCATTGCTGCTGGATAGCGCACGCGACTTCGCGGCCAAGGGCGGTTTACCGGGCGCGGCCGCCCAGCCGCGCGTTCACCACGGCCTGATCGCGACCGGCGACATTTTCGTCAACGACAACGATCTGGCGCACGAGCTGCGCCAGCGCCTGCCCGACGCGCTTTGCCTGGAAATGGAAGGCGCGGCGATGGCGCAGGTGTGTCACGAGTTCGGCGTGCCGTTTGCCGTGATGCGCGTGATCTCCGACAGCGCCGATCACGCGGCCAAGACGGACTTCACGGACTTCCTGGTGAACCTGGCACGGCTGTACACCGCCGGCATCCTGAAGCCGCTGCTGCAGTCGGGCGCGCTGCGCGACGCCTGACGATCAACGCTACGCAACCAGCGGCGCGATCCTGACTTCCGCAGACAAGCCGCCGCCTTCGCGGTTGGCAAGGATCAGCCTGCCGCCCAGCGCCTGTGCAAGCTGATGCGCAATGGCCAGTCCAAGTCCCGTCCCGCCCGTGTCCCGATTACGAGAGCTTTCCAGCCGGTAAAACGGTTGCAGCACCGCGTCCAGTTCGTCTGCCGGGATGCCCGGGCCGCGATCCAGCACATGGATGGATAGCGTCGCGTCGTCCCGTGCCGCCACACGCACTTCGGCGGCGCCCGCGAACTTCAGCGCGTTGTCGATGAGATTGCCCAGGATGCGCCGCAAGGCATGGGGTCGCGTCAACAGCGGCGGGACGGCGTCGCCCGACAGGGACACGTCCTTGCCCGTGTCCTGATAGTCGCAAACCAGACTGTCCAGAAAGGCATTCAGGTCGATCCGCGCGGGCTGCTCGGTCTTGCCGTGGGCGCTGCGCGCATAGTCGATGCCTTCGCGCACCAGCCGCTCGACTTCGTTCAGGTCCTGCGCCAGCTTGTCCCGGTCAGCGGACGCATCCATGAACTCCGTGCGCAATTTCATGCGGGTGATGGGCGTCTGCAGGTCGTGCGAAATGGCGCCCAGCATCTGCATGCGTTCGGCCAGATGCGCGGCGATGCGGTCCTGCATGGCATTGAAGGCGACGGCGGCGTGCGCGACTTCGGCCGGGCCGGCCTCGTCGAGCGGCGGGCTTTTGTGGTCGGGATCCAGTTCCTCGGCGGCGCGGGCCAGGCGGGTCAGCGGACGCACGGCCAGTCGCACGGCCAGCCAGGCACAGCCGGCCAGCAGCAGCAACTGCACGCCCAGCACGCCAAACAGCCACGGCGCCGGCCGCATCCGCAGCAGTTCGATGTCCAGAATCGCGGGCTGACCATCGGACAGCACGACACGCGCCTGGATGTGGCGCGGATCGTCGGCCATGGCTCGGACCGTGACGGGACGCTCCGGCCCCAGCGCGGCCTCGATCGACTGCGCGGCGGTGCGCGCGGCGTCCAGGGAAAGCGGCTGGTCGGCCTTGCCGTCGCCCAGCAGATACTGGCGGTTGTTGCTGGACAGGCGCGGCAGCCAGGCGGCGCGCTCGGCCGCGGGCAGGCGGTCCAGGATGTCCATGGCGATGGCGACGTCGCGTTCCAGGTCGCCCAGCATCATGTTGCGGGTGGCGCTGTAGCGTTCGTAGAACAGCGAGGCGAACGACAGGCCGTACGCCAGAATCAGCCCCGCCACGAAAATCAGGAACAGCCGCGCGACCAGCGTGCGGGGCCAGGCGTGACGGCGCGGCGCGGCGGCACTCACGGTTCGCCTTCCGAGACTTCCACCGCCGCGGAAAACACGTAGCCTTCGCTGCGCACGGTCTTGATGTACAGGGGTTCGCGCGCATCTTCGCGCAGGCGCTGGCGCAGGCGGCTGACCAGGAGGTCGATCGAACGACCGAAGAAGTCGGCGTCGCGGCCCTGCGTCAGGTTCAGCAGCTGGTCGCGGTTCAGCACGCGCTGCGGGTGGTCCAGAAAGACGCGCAGCAGCCGGTACTCCGCGCCGCTGAGCGCCACGATGGTGCCTTCGGCGTCCAGCAGGTGCCGCGCCGTGGTGTCCAGCCGCCAGTTTCCAAAGCTGATCTCGCGGCCCGGCTCGGTCACCTGAAAGTTGGGAGGCAGCATGCGCGTGCGGCGCAGGATGGCCTTGATGCGCGCCAGCAGCTCGCGCGCCACGAACGGCTTGACCAGGTAATCGTCCGCGCCCATCTCCAGGCCCAGTACGCGGTCCATGTCGTCGCTGCGCGCCGTCAGCATCAGGATCGGGATGCGGCGGTGCTTGCCGCTGCGCAGTTCGCGGCACAGCACCAGGCCATCGTCGCCGGGCATCATGATGTCCAGCACGATCAGATCGACCGTCAGGTTCTCAAGCAGTTGCCGCATCTGCCGTCCGTCGGCGGCCAGCGTGACGGTCAGGCCGTTCTTGCGCAGAAAGCCGCCGGCCAGTTCGCGGATCTCGCGATCGTCGTCCACGATCATGACGTGGTCTATGTGGTCCATCTGCGGGTGCCTTCTTGGTGGGTGATGGCGCGCCCGGCGCGCCGGCGGGGTTCCGGAATTCTATAGGCCTAGCGCTCGCCCGGGGGCAGGGGATCGCGGCGAGGGCGGGTGTTGGAGATGAGCTGGCATTGGAAGGGCTTGGCGGCCTCGGCGGTGAAGCCGCCAAAGAGCAGCAGCAGGACGGCAAGAAAGCGTTTCATGAGGGACTCCGTTGCGGGGTGTGATCGGTTTATAGTGCCGGGCCGCCCGCGGAGTGTGTCGTACTGTATACGCCCTGGCGGCGGATACACGCGCTTGAAAAAATCCGCCGATCCGGCACATGCCGGATACGTGCCACGGGTGCAATGGGGTCACTTTCCAAAGGACGACCCCCATGGACCTCATCAACACCCCCATCGCGTTGCTTGCCGGCATGCTGACCATTGCGTCTCCCTGCGTGCTGCCCCTGTTGCCCGTGCTGCTGGGCACCTCGCTGGAACGGTCCGGCCGCCTGCGCCCCTTGTTTGTCGTGTCCGGCTTCGTGCTGGCGTTCGCCGGCCTGGGCATTGCCCTCAGCCTGATTTCCAACCTGAATGAACACGTGCATGAAGCCGTGCGCTCGACCTCGATCGTCCTGCTGGCGTTGTTCGGCCTGGTGCGCATCTGGCCCGATCCCTACGACCGGCTGATCGCCCGCGTCGGCGGCCCGTTGCAGCGCCTGGCGGCGGCGGGCGGTACGGGCAGCGGCAATGCGGGCGGCTTTGTGCTGGGTCTGTCGCTGGGCGCCGTGTGGACGCCGTGCGCGGGGCCGGTGCTGGCTTCGATCCTGGTGCTGGCGGCCAAGGCGCAGGACCTCGTGCAGTCCAGCACGCTGCTGCTGGTGTTCGCCATCGGCGCCGGCGTCCCGATGCTGGTGATCGCCTACGGCGGGCAGGCCATCGCCACCCGGGTGCGCGGCCTGTCGCGCTACACGCAGCGCCTGCAGCAGGGCTTTGGGGTGCTGCTCGTCCTGACCGCCATCGCCATTTACTTCCAGTACGACGTCCTGGCCTATGCCTGGATCACCAACCTCTTCGCCTGACCCTCAAGGAGATAACCATGTTTGCCACGTTCAAGAAGATTGCCCTGGGCGCGCTGATCGGCGCCTGCCTGATGCAGGGCGCCGCGCAGGCCGCCCCGGCCGCCGCACCCCCGGCCCCGGAATTCACCGGCATCGAAAAATGGCTCAACAGCGAGCCGCTGACGATGGATTCGCTGCGCGGCAAGGTCGTGCTGGTGGATTTCTGGACCTACACCTGCATCAACTGCATCCGCACGCTGCCCTACGTCACGAGCTGGTATCAGAAGTACAAGGATCAGGGCCTGGTCGTCGTGGGTGTGCACACGCCGGAGTTTCCGTTTGAACGGTCGACCCCGAATGTGGAAAAGGCGCTGCAACGCTTCGGCATCACGTATCCGGTCGCGCAGGACAACCGCTACGCCACCTGGACCGCCTACCGCAACCAGTATTGGCCCGCAGCGTACCTGATCGACAAGCAGGGCAAGGTGGCCTATAGCCACTTCGGCGAAGGCCGGTACAAGGAGACCGAGGCGGAAATCCAGCGGCTGCTGGCCCAACCCGGCTGAGCCCGGACCAAGGCCCGGAGGAAACCCGGGCCAATCCCCCCCGCCAAACCCCGCGCAAACCAGATATGCGATCCCGCGCATAGCCCCGGCCCCGCCCCGCGCCTACCATGCTGCAAACACAAGAACGAAGTTTGGAGACAGCATGAAGATCGTTAGCGCGCTGACCGCGGCCGGGCTTTTGCTCGGCGCGGGTCTGTTTTCCGCGGCTGGGGCCGCGGGTTCCTATCCCGACCGGCCCCTGCGGCTGGTCGTTCCCTTTCCGGCCGGCGGGGCCACCGACCTGATGGCTCGGGCGCTGGCGCAAGGGCTGGGCGAGAAGCTGGGCCAGTCCGTGGTGGTGGAAAACCGGGGCGGGGCGGGGGGCTCGATCGGGGCCGAGGCGGTGGCGACCGCCGCGCCGGACGGCTACACCCTGCTGTATTCGACGATGGGCGTGCTGACGATCAATCCGTCGCTGTACGCCAAGCTGCGCTATGACCCGCAAAAGAGCTTTGCGCCGGTCTCGCTGACCAACCTGACCGCCAACCTGCTTGTAGTGAACCCGGCGCTGAAGGTGAACTCCGTGACGGAGCTTGCCGAGCTTGCCCGCCGCCAGCCCGGCGAGCTGACCTTCAGTTCTTCGGGCAACGGCACCACCAGCCATCTGGCCGGCGAGATGTTCAAGTCCACCGCAGGCGTGGATATCCGCCACATTCCGTACAAGGGCACGTCCGGCGCGATCAACGACTTCATGGCCGGCCGCATCTCGATGATGATCGACACCTCGTCCAATTTCGTGGAGCAGGTCAAGGACGGCAAGGTCAAGGCCTTGGGCGTGACGAGCCGCAAGCGCCTGGCGGCGTTGCCCGACGTGCCGTCGATCTCGGAGACGCCGGGTTTCGAGGACTACGAAGTCAGCCTGTGGTCAGGCGTGCTGGCGCCCGCGGGCACGCCGCGCGCCATCATCGATCGGCTCAACGCGGACATCAAAACCGTGATGACGGCGCCGCAGATGGTCGAGCGCATGGCGGGCTACGGCATTCAGACCACGTACAGCACCCCCGAGGAATTCTCCGAACGCATCCGCGCCGACACGCAGAAGTGGGCGCGCATCATCGAAGCGTCCGGCGCGCGCGCGGACTGAGCGCCGGCCCGCCTGGCCATCGCATCTCCAACCAACGGAACGACCATGCCTTCGATGATCCGAGCTTTGCTGGCGGCGGCTGCCGCACTGTCCTTCGCGTCCGCCCCGGCCGCCGCCGCGTACCCAGACCATCCCATCACGTTGATCAATCCGTACGCCGCCGGCGGTCCGGCCGACGTGGTGGCGCGCAGCCTGGCGCGCGCGCTGGAAAAACGCCTGGGCCAGCCGGTCGTGGTCGAGAACAAGCCGGGCGGCGGCGCATCCATCGGAACGGGCTTCGTGGCGCGCGCCAAGCCGGACGGCTACATGCTGCTGCTCGGCACGTCGGCCGGCCACGTCGTGACGCCGCTGATGCAGAAGACGATATACGACGGCATCCAGGGCTTCGAGTTCTGCTCGGTGGTGGCGGTGCAGCCCATCATGCTGGTCGTCAACCCGTCGCGCGGCATCAGGACGGTGCCTGACCTGATCGCCCGCGCCAAGGCGGAACCCGGCAAGCTCAGCTACGGGTCGGCGGGCGTCGGAGGGGCCACGCACCTGGGCGCGGAACTGTTCCAGCAGGCCGCGCACGTGCAGCTCAATCACATTCCCTATGCCGGCGCGTCGCCCGCGATCAACGACGCGGTGGGCGGGCAGATCGACCTGGCCATGTTGAACCTGTCCGCCAGCCTGCCGTTCATCCGCCAGGGCCGGCTGGTGCCGTTGGCGTATGCGGCCGACAAGCGCTCGCCGCTGTTGCCCGATGTGCCCACGCTGGACGAGGCCGGGGTAAAGGGCGCGCAGGCCGCCACCTGGTACAGCCTGGCCGCGCCTGCCGGCACGCCGCCGGACATCGTGCAGAAGCTGAGCGACACCGTCCGAAGCGTGAACGACGATCCCGACTACCGCCGCATCATGCAGGACCAGGCGATAGAGTTGATGGCGCTGTCTCCCCAGGATGCCGGCGCCTACGTCCGGAAGGACCGCGCCGACATGCAGCGGCTGCTGGGCACACTGGGGCTGCTGGCCAAATGACCCCCCACTTTCCTGCGCCGCGAAAGGCGCCCGCACCATGAACTTCGACTTCAGCAACTTGGCCTCGGCCGACGCCTTCAAGCTGCTCTCCAGCGTGGTCGTGCCCCGGCCCATCGCCTGGGTGGTCAGCCAGTCGGAAGCGGGCGTGCGCAATGCCGCGCCGTTCTCGTTCTTCAACGTGGTCAGCAGCGACCCGCCCATCGTCGCGCTGGGCATCGGACCGCGCGGCGGGCAATTGAAGGACACCTCGCGCAACATCCTGCAGACGCGGCAGTTCGTGATCAACCTGGTGTCTGCGGAGCTGGCCGAACAGATGAATCACACCAGCCTGGACTACGACGCCGGCATCGACGAACTGGCGCGCGCCGGATTGGCGACCGAACCGTCCCTGATCGTGGCGCCGCCGCGCATCGCGCAGAGTCCGGCCGCGCTGGAATGCGAGGTCTGGCAGGTGCTGGACGCGGCGCCGCAGCGCGTGATCGTGCTGGCGCGGGTGGTGGCGCTGTACCTGCGGGACGACGCCTTGCTCGATGCCGGCAAGTTCTATGTGGACACGCCCGCGCTGCGCCTGCTGGGCCGCATGCACGGCGCCGGCTGGTACGCGCATACCAGCGATCTTTTTCAGATGCGCACGCCCGACGCGGCCAACGATCCCGCCGTGCGGCCCGCGCAGGGGCATTGAATGCCCCGCAGACCTTGAACCCTTTTGGAGCCTGTCGATGAAACTGCGTTGGTCGCCACGATCGCCCTTCGTGCGCAAGGTGATGATCGTCATTCACGAGGCCGGCATCGAGGACCGCGTGGCGCTGGTGCGCACGCCGGTCGCGATGGACAAGCCCAATCTGGACCTCGTGCCCGACAACCCGCTCATCAAGCTGCCGACGCTGGTGCTGGAAGACGGCACGGCGTTGTACGACTCGCGCGTCATCTGCGGCTACCTGGATGCGCTCACCGGCGCGGGCCTGTTGCCCGCCGACCCCCGCGCGCGCCTGCTCGCCGAACGCCGGCAGGCGCTGGGAGACGGCTTCCTGGACGCGTTGCTGTTGTTCCGGCAGGAGCGCAACAAGCCCGCCGCGCGCCAGACGCCCGCGTGGCTCGACGCCTTTGCGCTGAAAACCCGAGCGGTGCTTGCCGCGCTGGAAGCCGAGGCGCCGGCGCTGCAGGCCAGCGGCTTCGACCTGGGCCTGATCGCCATTGGCTGCGCGCTGTCCTACATGGACTATCGTTTCCCGGACATCGCCTGGCGCGACGGCCACCCGGCGCTGGCGGCGTGGCACGCGCGGTTCGCCGCCCGGCCCTCGGTAATGCGCACGCAACCCACCGAAACCCCGTGAACAGAGGACGATGATGAGCCGTATCCCGCTACCCGATCCCGCCACCATGACCGACGCGCAGAAGGGCGTGTACGAGAAGATCGTCTCCGGTCCGCGCGGCCGCCTCGTCGGTCCCCTGCGCGCCGCGCTGCACAATCCTGATCTGGCCGATCGCTGGCAGGCGCTGGGGGCGCTGCTGCGCTTTGGCACCAGCCTGCCGCCCCGCGTCAGCGAGCTTGCCATCGTGGTGACGGCGCGCCGCTGGAATAGCCAGATCGAGTGGCATATCCATGCGCAAGCCGCCCGGGCCGCAGGCATTTCGGAGGGTGTGCTGGACGCGATCCGGGCACGCGCGACGCCGGTATTCGACAACCGCGACGACGAAATCGTCTATGAGTTCGCGCGGCAGCTCCAGGAGACCGGGCAGGTCGAACCGGTCTTGTATGCGCAGGCGGTCGAGCGCTGGGCCGCCGTTGGCGTGGTGGAACTGACCGCTGTGATCGGCTACTACACGATGGTGTCCATGACGCTGAATGCGCACGAGATCCCGATGCCCGACGACGCGCCGCCGCCGCTGGATACACCGGCGCAGGATGGCGCGCCGGCGCTCAGCCGCCTGGCGCCGCTGGCCGGGAGCGCATCATGAGCGCCGCCGGCAATCCCAACCCCGGCGCGCAGGCGCGCGCCTACGTGCCGGACAGCGTGGAGACGCCGCGCATGCCCGTGACACCCCGCCATACGCTGCCGGCGGGGGCGTGCGATACGCATTGCCACGTCTTCGGGCCCTACGAACGCTTTCCCTTGCAGCATCCGTCGTCCTACGCCGCGCCGGACGCGCTGGCCGAACGCTATCTGCGCATGCTGGACACGTTGGGCGCCGCGCGGGGCGTGCTGGTGCAACCGGCGCCCTACGGGACGAATCCGGACGCGTTGCTGGCCGCCGTGGCGAAGGGCGGAGAGCGCTTGCGCGGAATTGCCGTGGCGGATCCCACGGCCACCGATGCGCAATTGCAGGCCCTTTACGACGGCGGCGTGCGCGGCCTGCGCTTTGTCGAGGCGCGCGATCCGGCGGGCAACCTGTTTGCCGGCAGCGTGGGATTCGATCAGGTGGCGGCGCTTGCGCCGCGCATGAAGCGGTTCGGCCTGCACGCGCAGCTTTGGGCGCCGTGCGATACCTACCTGCGCCATCTGCCTGCACTGGCCAAGCTGGATCTGCCGCTGGTCATCGACCACCTGGGCAGCCTCGTGCCCGCGCGCGGCGCAGAGGACCCGGTGTTCCAGATGCTGCACGGCCTGCTGGCCGATGGGCGGATCTGGATGAAGCTGACGGTATGCCGGGTCGGCGCCGCGCCTGACTACGAAAACGCGCGCGGCATCCACGACGCCTTCACCCGCGCCAATCCGGACCAGGTGCTGTGGGGGTCGGATTGGCCCTTTGTCCGCATGGGCGCGGCGGCGCCGTCGGCCGATGCGCTGGTGGATCTGGCGCACGATTGGCTGGGCAACGACGCGTTGCGCAGGAAGGTGTGGGTGGATAACCCCGCGCGCCTGTACGGGTTCAGGTAAGCGCCCGTACGCCGGTCCGGGTTTACGGGCTGGCGTGCCAGACGCCTTCGCCGCCGATCTCGCGCACCAGCGTCTGGATCTGGGAGGCCACCTCCATGACCGTGCGGCCCGGCCCCTTCGAGCGCGAGAACGCCATGGAGACGATGCGGCTCATCGTCGGATCGCGCAGCGCGGCAATGCTGAGGCGGCCTTCCTGCACCTCCTGCCATACCGCGTGCAGCGGCAGCACGGTGTACATCTTTTCGTGTTCGACGATGGACTTCATCAACGGCAGGGAGTCGGCCTCGATCAGCGGAGAGATGGCGATCTTGCGCGCCCGCGCCAGACCGTCGAGCGCGTTGCGCAAGCCGTTGGGCGCGCCCGGCAGGATGAAGGGCAGGCCATCGAGCTTGTCGAAGGTGATCTCGCCCGCCTGCGTGCGCGCGTCGCCCGCGGCGCCGACCAGGTACGAGTCCACGGAGGCCAGCGCCTGTTCGCCGGGCGGGCATTTGTCGCCGTAGCGGTAAAGAATGGCGATGTCCACGCGGCTGTCGGTCAGCCATTCCTCGATCTGGCCGCTGGAGCCTTCCAGGATCTTGAGATGCACCTTCGGGAATTGCTCGCGCAGCCGGGAAAACAGCCTGCGGATGAGCGGGTGCGCGGTTGAAGGCAACAGTCCCAGCGTGACCTCGCCGGCAGGCTCGCGCGCCTCGCCGTTCAGTTCCATTTCCAGGCGTTCGGCGTCGCCCAGCAGCGTCTGCACCAGCGGGAACAGGCGCTCGCCCACTTCGGACAGGTTCACGCCGCGCCCGGTGCGGTTGAAGAGCCGCGCATTGCACTCGCGCTCGAGCGCATTGATGCGGCGGCTCAGCACCGACTGGTCCTGGTCCAGGTACAGCGCCGCGCGCGTGATGCTGCCCAGTTCCGCAATGGCCAGGAAGGCCCGCCATTTATGAAGGTCGGCGGTCAGGTCCAGGCTCAGGCCCGTGGCTTTTGCTGATGGCATGGTCGATGGCGCAGGTCGGCAGTCGTGGGAATCGGCATAAGCGTACGGCAAAAGCGCACGGGCATGGCGTTATTGCAGGCCCAGCTTGCCGCGCTTGATGACCTCGCCCCACTTCTTCGATTCTGTCTCCATCAGCGTGCGGTATGCGTCGGGCGTGGTCGCGACGGGGATGGCGCCCTGGTCGATCATCTTCTGCCGCAGGACCGGGTCGGCCAGGGATTTTGCAATCGCGGCGGACATCTTGTCGACGATGTCCTTGGGCGTGCCGGTGGGCGCGATGACGCCGTAGTTGGATTCCACGATGATGCCGGGAAAGCCGGCCTCCTTGGTGGTGGGTACGTCGGGCAGGCCCTCGAAGCGTTCCGGGCTGGCCACGGCCAGCGCCCGCAGCTTGCCCGCCTTGATGAAGCCCAGCGCGGCGGACGCGTCGCCGGGGAACATCTGCACCTCATTGGACAGCAGCGCCGTGACTGCGGGCGCGGCGCCCTTGTAGGGCACGTGCATGATGTCGATGCCGGTCTGCTGCTTGAGCAGTTCGCCGCCCAGGTGCGGCGTCGTCACGTTGCCGGCCGAGCCGTAGTTGTACTTGCCGGGCTGCTTCTTGGCGCTGTCGACAAAAGCGGCCAGGGTGGTGTCCGGCAACGACGGATTGACCATGATGACCTGCGGAATGCGCGCGACCAGCGACACGTATTGGATTTTGGACACGTCGTACGGCACCTTCATGACGTGAGGCAAACCGGTGATCGCGCCCGGCACGCCGAAGCCGAAGGTATTGCCATCGGGCGTGGCGCGCACGGTGGCGTCGACACCGATGGTGCCGCTGGCGCCGGCCTTGTTCTCGATGACGATGGTTTGCCCGAGGCGCTCGCCCAGAGACGGCGCAAGCAGGCGCGCCAGGTTGTCCACCGAGCCGCCGGGCGGGTAGGGCACGATCAGCCGGATCGGCTGGCTTGGCCAGGGCTGGGCTGCGAGCGCGGCGGGCGTGGCGGCGACGCCGCCCAGGATCATTGCCGCCACCGTCAGTGCGGTTGCTTTCTTCATGTGTCTCTCTCCGGATGCGCCGGCTCGGGCCGGCGCGTTGTCGTTGTCAGGCGCCTTGCAGGCCCAGGACCTGCTTGGCGTAGATGTTGCGCTGTATCTCGTTGGTGCCGCTGAAGATGGTGGCCGCCAGGGCGTTGGTATAGGGCGCCAGCGCCTGCACGCCGCCGCCGCCATAGCTCAGGCGCATTGCCGCGCCGCCATATTCTTCGGCAATCTGGATCAGCAGGGCGCCCAGCCGCTCGTGGGTTTCGGTGGCCCAGATCTTCAGGAGCGACAGTTCCGGCGGAAGCGGAAGTCCGGCTTTGGCCATGTCCGCAAACACGCGGTACATCGCGGTCAGGTCGGCGCTGTCCAGCCGCAACTCGGCCAGCCGGTCGGCGAACGCCGGATCGGCCAGCAGGCCGCGCTGGCGCGCCAGACTGAAGATCTGTTGCAGGGCGTGGCTTGCGTGCTTGGGGCTGCCGCTGAACAGACGCTCGAAGCCGAGCAAGGCCTTGGCAATTCCCCAGCCCGCGTTGAGTTCGCCGACCACGTTGCCGCGCGGCACGCGGACCTGGTCGAAGAAGACCTCGCAGAACTCCTCGTGACCCGACAGCGTGCGGATCGGCCGGCGGCTGACGCCCGGGCTGTTCAGATCGACCAGCAGGAAACTGATGCCTGCCTGCTTCTTGACGGTCTTGTCGGTGCGCACCAGCATGAACATGTGCGTCGCGTCCTGCGCCAGCGTGGACCAGGTCTTCTGGCCGGTGACGACCAGTTCGTCGCCGTCGATCACCGCCTCGCAGCGCAGCGAGGCCAGATCCGATCCCGCGTCGGGTTCCGAGTAGCCCTGCGCCCACACCGCCTCGCCGGACAGGATGCCCGGCAGAAAGCGCGCGCGCTGCGCGTCCGTGCCGTGGCGGATGAGGATGGGGCCCAGCATGACCAGGCCCTGGTCCGGCGCGCGCGCCACGCCGTAGCGTTCGGCTTCTTCGATGAACGCGATCTGCCGGGCGGGAGACAGCGCCATGCCGCCATGCTCGCGCGGCCACGAGGGTGCGATCCAGCCCTGGCGCGACAAGGTGAAGTACCACGCCTTGATCTCATCCCAATGCAGCCGCCACGGCACGTGCCGCAGGTGATCTGGGTAATGCGCGCGGAAGAAGCGGCGCAGCAGCTTGCGGAACGCCGCTTCCGGCATCGCGTTCCAGTCTGCCTCGCGCGGGAACTCCATGGCATCCAGGCCTGGCGTTGAGTCCTCCGGTGCGTCCTCTGCCGTATCGTCCGCCTCCGGCGTCGGGTCGGCTGCCAGCACGCCATAACGCTGACGATGCGCCGTGGCGTTGCCCAGCCAGGCGGCCAGGTGCAGGGCGCTGCGGAAGTACAGGCTGACGTCGCATTCGTCGGTGTAGCCGATGGCGCCGTGCAGCTGGATGGCCAGCCGCGCCGCATCGATGCCGGCGCGCGCTGCTCGGGCCTTGACCCGGCTGGCCGCCGCCTTGCGGGCCTTGACGTCGTCCGGCGCCGCGGCAATGGCGTTCAGTGCGTCCAGCAGACTGTTCGACGCCAGCTCGACCTGCAGGGTCGCGTCGACCAGGCGGTGCTGCAGCGCCTGGAATGACGAGAGCGTCTGGCCGAACTGCTTGCGCGTATTCAAGTAGGCGACCGAATCGGCCAGGACCTGCCGCGCGACGCCCACGAGTTCTGCGGATTGCATCAGGCGGCCGTAGTCCAGCGCCTCGTCAACGGCGTCCAGCACGCCCTCGCGCGCCAGCAACGCTTCGCCGCCAACCACCGCGGACTCGATCGTCAAATGGCAGGCCGGTGAGCCATCCGCGCGTTCGTGCGTCTGCACCGTGACGCCGGGCGTGCCGGCCGGCAGATAGAACAGCGCAGACCCCGTTTCGCCATCGGCCGTGACGAGCCAGCCGTCCACGTCCGCGCCGGGGACGACGTGGCGCTTTTCGCCGTTCAGCACATAGGCGCCTTCGCGCGCGGTGACCGTGACGCCAAACGCCCCGGCGGATTCGCCGGCTTCGAGCTGTCCTTCGGTTTCCTGCCAGGCGAGGCCAACCCTTTTTTCACCGGCGCACAAGGCTTGCAGCAACGCGTCTCGGACGGTGCCATCGCCCGCCGGATTGATGCGCGCCAGCAGCGCCGTGCTCAGCACACCCGCCCCGACAAGCGGTTCGGGCAACTGGGCGCGGCCCGCTTCTTCAAGCACGGCGGCCATCGCGTGCCAGCCCAGTCCCAAACCGCCCAGTGCTTCGGGCACGCTCATGCCCAGCCAGCCGACGGCGGCAATCTCCTGCCAGTACGCGCGCTCGCCGCCCGGGGTGCGGCGCTTGCGCTGCCGCTGGTCGCGGCGTTGCAGGAAGTCGCGCGCGCTGTCGCGGATTTCCTCGATCAGTTCGTGGTCGGCGGCGCTCATACGATGCCCTCGGCATGCAGGCGTTCGATCGCTTCGGCGGACAGGCCAAGTTCGGCGCGCAGGATGTCGGCCGTGTGCTCGCCCAGCATGGGCGGGGGCAGACCGGCGGCGATCGGCGTGGCGGAAAAGTGAATCGGGTTGCGGACGATCGGCATGCTGCCGAGCGCGGGATGCTCCACGCTGCCCAGCACCTGCCGATGGCGCACCTGCGGATCCTCGAACACTTGATCCATGGTGTAGATCGGGCCGCAGGGCACGTTGGCGGCCGCCAGGGCCTGGTTCCAGTCCGCGACGGTTCGCGCCAGCATCGCGGGCTCGATCAGCCGCGACAGATCGGCCTGCGCCGCCGCGCGCTTGGGATTCGTGTCAAAGCGTGGGTCGTCGGCGAGCGCGGGCAGACCGATGACCAGGCAGAAGCTGCGGAATTGCGAGTCGTTGCCCACGGCGACCATCAGGTGTCCGTCCCGGCATTCGAAGGCGCGGAACGGCGCGGTGATCTGCGAGGCCGAACCCATGCGGGCGGGCAGCTGACCGCTGGCCAGATAGTTCATGCCGATGTGCGAGATGGCCGCGATCTGCGCGTCCAGCAGCGCCAGGTCGATGTGCTGACCCACGCCGGAGATCTGGTCGCGATGCCGCAGCGCGGCAAGAATGGCCGACACCGCGTAGAAGCCCGCGGTCAGGTCGGAAACGGAATAACCCGCCTTGACCGGCCCGGCGCCCGGCTCGCCGTCCGGCACACCCGTCACGCTCATCAGCCCGCTCATGGACTGGAAGATCGGATCGTAGCCCGGCAGGTGGCTGTAGGGGCCGGTCTGGCCGAAGCCGGTGATGGAGCAATACACCAGCCGCGGGTTCAGGGCCGACAGCGAGGCGTAGTCCAGTCCGTAGCGCTTCAGGTCGCCCGCCTTGAAGTTTTCGATGACGATGTCGGCCTTCTGCGCAAGCTGGCGCACCAGCGCCTGGCCTTCGGGCCGCGAGATATCGAGCGTCACGGATTTCTTGCCGCGGTTCATCGCGACGAACGACGAGGTTTCCCGGCTGGGCTTGCCGTCGCGGTCTGGCATGGGATAGCCCTGGTGCCGCACGTCGTCGCCGCGGCCGGGGCGCTCCACCTTGATGACCTCGGCGCCGAAGTCGGCCAGCATCTGCGCGGCCCACGGCCCGGAAAAAACCCGGCTCAGGTCCAGGACCTTCACGCCTTCCAATGCACTGGTCATGTCGGCTCCCTTATTTGCCCTGGAACACCGGCGCGCGCTTTTCCAGGAACGCGCGGCGCGCCTCCTGCGCGTCCTCGGTCTTGGCGATGGCCGCCGTCATGTCCTGTTCGTAGCGGTAGCCGTCGCGCAGGCTCATGTCTTCGATGGCGTTGAGGGTCTGCTTGGCCAGCACAGTCGCCAGCGGACTCTTGGAGGCCAGCTCGCGCGCCAGTTCCATGGCACGGTCCATCAACGCATCGGCGGGCACGGCGGCTTCGACGATGCCCAGGCGATAAAGCTCGTCGCCGTCCACGCGCAGGCCGGTCAGCATCATCCGGCGCAGGCGCGAGTGGCCGAAGAGGCGCATGCCATGGCGGCCCCCGCCCAGCAGTCCGACATTGATCTCCGGCAGTCCCACGACGGCGGTGGACGCGGCAATCAGGATGTCGCAAGACGCCACGATGGCCAGCCCCGCACCCAGCGCCGCGCCGTTGATCGCGCCCACCACGGGCTTGGCGCATTCACGGATGGCATGAAAGCACTCCCGCGTGCGGCGTGAATGCTGCGGCAGGTCGCCCGGCCCCTTGATCGTCTCGCCACGGCTCTTCAGGTCGGCGCCGGCGCAGAAGATCTTGCCCTGGCCCGACAGCACCACCGCCCGCACCTCGGGCGTCTCCGAAATGCGGTCCAACACCCACGACAGCTCGTTCATCATGTCGGTGCTGAGCGCGTTCACGGGCGGATTGGCCAGCAGGATGGTGGCGACCCCGTCGGCGATCGTGACGTCCAGCGCGCGGTAGGGGCCAGCCAGGTTCTCCGGCATGCTCATGTCTCTCTCCTTTTCTTGTTCAGATGATCTTGCGGTCGCGGTAATCCTGGATCTGTTCGGCGGACAGGCCCAGCTCCGCCAGCACGTCGGCGGTGTGCTGGCCCAGCAGCGGCGGGGCGGCGTCGGCGCGCAGCGCGGCGCTGCCAAAGCGCAGCGGGTTCATCACCTGCGGTACCGACCCCGCAGCCGGATGCGGCAGCCGACGCAGCATGGCGCGATGCACGACCTGGGGGTCTTCGAAGACTTCGGGAACGGTATTGATGGAGCCCGCCGGTACGCCGGCCTTTTTCAGCGCCGCCAGCCAGTGGGCGCGCGGCTGGGTGACGAAAATGGCGTCCAGGATGGGGTCCAGGGTGTCCTGATTGCGCACGCGCTGGCTGTTGGTGATGTAACGCGGGTCCTGCGCCAGCGCGGGCTGGCCCAGCATGCCGCACAGCGTGGCGAACTGCCCGTCGTTGCCCACCACGATCACGATGTCGCCATCGGCGCACGCGAAGGTGCGCTGCGGCTGGATGTTGGGATGCGCGGTGCCGGTGCGGCGCGGCACCTTGTTGCCCAACAGGAAGTTCATTGCCTGGTTGGCCAGCAGACCCACCTGCACGTCCAGCATCGCGACGTCGATGTATTCGCCCTGGCCGGTCTGTGCGCGGCGCAGCAGCGCGGCCACGATGCCGAGCGCGGCATACACGCCGGTGGTCAGGTCCACCATCGGCACCCCGACCTTCTGGGGACCGCCGCCGGGCTTGTCGTCCCGTTCGCCGGTAACGCTCATCAGGCCGCCCATGGCCTGGATCAGGAAGTCATAGGCGGGTTCGGCGGCGCGTGGCCCGGTCTGCCCGAATCCGGTGACAGAGCAGTACACCAGCCGCGGATTGATCTTGGAGAGCGTGTCGTAATCCAGCCCCATGCGCGCCAGCGTGCCGACCTTGTAGTTCTCCAGCACCACGTCCGCATCGCGGCACAGTTCCTTGACGAGCGCCTGGCCTTCCGGCGTCTGCAGGTCCAGCGTGATGGAGCGCTTGCCGCGGTTGGTGGCAATGAAGTAGGCGCCGTCCTTGGTGTCCTGGCCTTCTTCGTCCTTCAGGAACGGGGGGCCCCAGGAGCGCGTGTCGTCGCCCTGGCCCGGCCGCTCGACCTTGATGACGTCAGCGCCCAGGTCGGCCAGGATCTGGCTGGCCCAGGGGCCGGCGAGGATGCGGCTCAGGTCCAGCACTTTGAGATTCGATAACAGCGGCTGCAAAGCCTTCTCCTTGACTGCGGTATGTGCAGGCAGTCTAGGAGTTGGCGGGCGCTGCGGGAGGGGCCCGCGAGCGCAAAGCTGTTATGCGGATTGAGGCCGTCGTCGTGCGTCGGCGTCAGCGTCCCGTGTTGGGATAGTCAGGCCCGGCGTCGTTGAACCCGCCGGAGCTGTACGGATTTGCCGCGCCCGGGTGCGGCGGTCCGCCGGGGCCGGCGCCGCAACCGGCCAGGAGCAGGGTGGCGGCAAGAAGAGAAAGCAGGCGCTTCAGGGAGGATGTCATGGAGGTCTCCTGCGTCTGCCCCTCAGCAGGCGCGTGGCTTGCAGCGTATGCGCGGATTATAGGCCCGCAGTCTTCGCCTTGATCCGGGGTTTTGCGCAACGCGCGCGATACGCGTTCACCGGGTCGGAATCCGCGGGATGAAAGTACGGGTGCGGGTAGCCTGCTTCGCGCAGCGCCGCGTGCAGGCGAACGCCCCACACGCATTCGCGCTGCGCTTCGTCCCACAGCCGCGCCGCCAGGTCTTTTTGTCCGCTGCGCCACAGCGCCAGGCCGTAATCGGCCGCGATTTCTTCGTCGCGCGGCAGGTCGCGGTAGGCAAGACGCATCAGGCGCAGGCCTTCGTCGGTCTGGCCGCGCAGGGACAGAATCCAGCCCAGCGTGCCCTGGTTGTACGGACGCGGGCCGACGCGCGCCAGCGAGCGGCGGGCCTGTTCCTCCGCTTGCGGCAGGTAGTCGGGAAAGTCCGCCAGGAAGTAGGCGGTGTTGTTCGCCAGGTCCGTTGCGTCGGCGGCGTGCTTTTTCGATTGCCGGGCCTGCAAGACGTTCGAATCCTCCAGCACCAGATCGGGCATGCCGAGCAGGCGCTCCACTTCCAGCCGCTTGCGCCGGTCGGCGTCGTCAACCGGCTTGAACATGTCCGGAAACGGCCGCTGCCGTGTCTGCAGCAGCCAGTGCCGCGCCAGATCGGTTTGGCCAGCGGCCAGCAGCAGCCGCGCCAGGTCCAGCTTCTGCTCGGCACTGCGGGTGCAGCGCATGGCGCCGATCAGCGCGCGGGCGCCGTCTGCGTCGTGCTGCGCGAACTTGCGGTTGACGGCGTCCAGCTCCGCAAAGCACTTGCTGTCGCGCGTGACGTCCGCATCGATATGCAGCGACACCGAACCCGCCGGCACGTCGTGGCTGAAGTAGGCCGTCGCGCCCTGCCGGGTGGTGTAGCCCAGGTCCACCCATTGTTCGCCCCAGCGCTGGGGCATGGTCATGATGTACGGCCAGGCTGGCAAGGGCTCGGTGCTGCCACTGCGCTGCAACTGGAAGAAGTGCCCCCAAGGCCCGTCGCCGATGCGGCGGATCAGGGTGAAGTCGTCTTCCGTATGCGGCAGCGAGGTCCGGATCAGCGCCGTGCGGCCTTCGGCGTCGGTGACGCCATGCAGGATGCCGTCGCCGGAAGGGGTATCGAGAATCTCGTCGTTCGAGCCGGTAACGAAGACGCGGTACGGCGTATGCGGCGCGGGGGCGGGACCATTGCCATCCATCAGCGTCAACATCAGGCTGCGCGTGCGGCTTGGGGTGTCTGACACCTGCGCGGCCGCCGTGACTGCCGGAGCCGCTGCATGCGCGGCCGCCGTGCTTGCCGGAGCCGCTGCATGCGCGGCCGCCGCGGCCAGTCCCAGCACGGCCGCCAGGCATGACGCCGAGGCCGATGCGAACCAGGCGCGGCGCGATGCGGCGTCGGGAAGTGCGGGTGAGGCGGATTGTCCGGAACGTTGCTGCGGGTGCTTCATGGGGACTGCCAGTGGCGCCGGGCGCGGCGGGCTGCCACGGCGGTAGGGGAGAAGGCCTGCCAAAGCAGGGCGCTGCGATGCAAGCGCGAGCCGGATTGTGCATCACAAACCGAAAGCGTAGCGGGCCGCGGGATCCGATGCGCGGGGCGGCTTCGCGCCGCTGACAGCCCCGCGCCCGCGTCAACGTGTGGCATCCTCGCGCCTTCGCCTTCGCCTTCGCCTTAGCCTTCCCCGCCGTGCCCCATGTCCAAACTCATTCTGCGTGCCCTGGACCTGTCCATCCTGTCCTTTGCCGCCGCGCTTTTCGGCGCGTGCCTGACGTCCTTGCTGCAGACCGGTGACCTCGGCTGGGTGGTCCCCGACGCGCCGTACATGTTCTCGGCGCGCGATTTCTACGCCCAGGCAGTTCTGGCCGGCCTGGCTGGTGTGCTGATGCTGATCGTGGCCGAGCGCCCGGCCAAGCTGCGCCAGTCCTCCTCCTGGGGCTTCGTGGCGACGTTTGCGGCCGCGCTGCTCGCCCTGTACCTCGCGCCGCCTTCCCCGCAAGTGTTCGGCAACACCTGGGCCCCCGGCGAGGCCACACGCGAGCTGTTTCTGGCGCAATGGCGCCTGGTCTTGCCCATTGCCCTCGCCACAACCGCGCTGCGGTGGGGTTTGCGCCGGCTTTTGCGCTAGGATTGTCGTCACCCAACCCCGCCTCCCCCGGAGATACCCTGCATGTCCTCCCTAGACGCCTTTGCCATCACCAAGAAGTGGCCCGCCCAGCATCCCGACCGCATCCAGCTCTATTCGCTGCCGACGCCCAACGGCGTGAAGGCGTCGATCATGCTCGAGGAAACCGGTCTGCCCTATGAAGTCCACCGGGTCGCCTTCGATACCAAGGACCAGTTCACGCCCGAATTCCTGTCGCTCAGCCCGAACAACAAGATCCCGGCCATCCTCGACCCGAACGGGCCGGACGGCAAGCCGCTGGGCCTGTTCGAGTCCGGCGCGATCCTGGTCTACCTGGCCAGCAAGGCCGGCCAGTTCATCCCGGCGGACACGGCGGGTCGCTTCGAGACGCTGCAATGGGTGATGTTCCAGATGGGCGGCATCGGACCGATGTTTGGCCAACTGGGCTTTTTCCATCGGTTCGCGGGCAAGGACTATGAAGACAAGCGCCCGCGCGACCGTTATGTGGACGAGTCCAAGCGCCTGCTCGCCGTGCTGGACCAGCGCCTGGAAGGGCGCGACTGGGTGATGGGCGACCAGTACACCATCGCCGACATCGCCATCTTCCCGTGGGTGCGCAACCTGGTGGGCTTCTATGACGCCGGCGACCTCGTCGGCTTTTCGTCGTTCAAGAACGTCGCGCGCGTGCTGGACGCGTTCGTGGCGCGGCCCGCGGTCGCCAAGGGTCTGACCATTCCGGGCTGACCGATGGAACTGCGCCAGCTCCGTTACTTCGTGCGCGTGGTCGAGGCCGGCAGCATCGGCCGGGCGGCCATGTCGATCGGCATGGTCACGTCGGCGCTCAGCCAGCAGATCAGCCGTCTCGAAGGCGAGCTGTCCACGCGGCTGTTGCAGCGCAGCGCCAGCGGCGTGGTGCCTACGGACGCGGGGCTGGCGTTTTTCCGGCAGGCGCAGCTGGCCCTGCGCCACGCCGACGACGCCGTCCAGGCTGCGCAACAGGCGCGGCTGGCCGGGCACGTCAGCGTCGGCCTGCCGTCCACGACGGCGGCGGTGCTGGGCGCGCCCTTCCTGCAGGCCATGCATGCGCGTTACCCCGACATCCGGCTGCATCTGGTCGAAGCGCTGTCCGGGCACCTGACTGACATGCTCAACGGCCGCCTGCTGGATCTGGCCATCGTGTTTCATGCCGAATCCGCGCGCCGCTGGAGCGTGATGCCGCTGCTGGACGAGCCTCTGTTCCTTTTTGCCCGGCCCGGCATGCCGGGCGTGTCGTCTGGCGACACGACGCGGCTGGAGGCCATTGCCGACCTGCCGCTGGTGCTGCCCAGCGGCCGCCACGGCCTGCGCGCGCTGGTCAACAACGCCTTCCAGCAACTGGGACGCACGCCCCGGGTGGTGGCCGAGGTCGATGGCCTGTCCCTGCTGATGGACGTGGTGCAGCAGGGCGGCGCGGCGACGATCCAGCCCAGTTCGGCCACCGCGCGCATCGCGCCCGGTCAGTTGCAGATGGCGCGCATCGACGATGCCCACCTGTTCCGCTCCAACCTGCTGGCCAGCCTGTCGGACGAAGAACTGTCACCCGCGGCGCTGGCGGCCCGGCTGGTCATGGCCGACGTGTCCCGCACCCTGGCCCGCGAAGGCAAATGGGCGGTGGTTGCTCTTCACGAATCGTGAATACCCGTTGACGCCTGCCTGATATCGCAGCGGCGCGCCGCTGCGTAGAGTCTGCCCCTTGAATTGGGGAAGATGGCATGGTTGACGTCTTGGTGATTGGTGGGGGCAATGCGGCGCTGTGCGCGGCCCTGATGGCGCGCGAAGCCGGCGCGAGCGTGCTGCTGCTGGAAGCGGCGCCAAAGGAATGGCGGGGCGGGAATTCCCAGCACACGCGCAATCTGCGCTGCATGCACGATGCGCCGCAGGACGTGCTGATCGACGCGTATCCCGAAGAGGAATACTGGCAGGACCTGCTCAAGGTGACGGGCGGGCTGACCAACGAACACCTGGCGCGGCTGGTCATCCGCGAGTCCTCCACCTGTCGCGACTGGATGCGCCGCCACGGCGTGAACTTCCAGCCGCCGCTGTCGGGCGCGCTGCACGTGGCGCGCACCAATGCCTTCTTCATGGGCGGCGGCAAGGCGCTGGTGAACGCCTATTACCGCAGCGCCGAAGCGCTGGGTGTGCAGATCCGCTACAACGCGCCGGTCGATTCGCTGGACCTGGACAACGGCCGCTTCGTGGCCGCGCGCATTGGCGACGAGCGCATCGAGGCCCGCGCCTGTGTGCTGGCCGCAGGGGGCTTCGAGTCCAACCGCGAATGGTTGCGCGAAGCCTGGGGCCAGAACGAGCGCGGCGAATGGCCGGCCGACAACTTTTTGATCCGCGGCACGCGCTTCAACATGGGCGTGCTGCTGAAATTCATGCTGGATGCCGGCGCCGACGGCATCGGCGACCCGTCCCAATCGCATTGCGTGGCCATCGACGCTCGCGCGCCGCTGTACGACGGCGGCATTTGCACCCGCATCGATTGCGTATCGCTGGGCGTCGTCGTCAACCGCGACGCTGAGCGCTTCCACGACGAGGGCGAGGACTTCTGGCCCAAGCGCTACGCCATCTGGGGGCGTCTGACCGCCATGCAGCCGGGCCAGATCGCGTATTCCATCATCGACGCCAAGGCGATCGGCCGCTTCATGCCGCCGGTGTTTCCGGGCGTGAAGGCCGATACGTTGCCCGAACTGGCGGAGAAGCTGGGGCTGGATGCGGCCACCTTCGAGAGGACGGTCAGGGACTACAACGCGGCCTGCCGCGTGGGCAAGTTCGACCACACCGCGCTGGACGACTGCCATACCGAAGGCCTGACGCCCGCCAAGACGCACTGGGCGCGGCCCATCGACACCGCGCCGTTCTACGGCTATGCGCTGCGGCCCGGCATCACCTTTACCTATCTGGGCCTGAAGGTGGACGACACCGCCGCGGTCCGGTTCAACGACCAGCCCAGCGACAACCTCTTTGTCGCGGGCGAAATGATGGCCGGCAACGTGCTGGGCAAGGGATACACGGCGGGCGTGGGCATGTCCATCGGCACGGCCTTCGGCCGCATTGCCGGCACCCGCGCCGCCGCCGCGGCGCTCGGCCAGAACCCTGCGGGAGCACACCGTGAAGCAGCTTGAAGCCCTGGCCCGCGAGGCGCAGTCCTTTTCCACCAGCCAGTCCGGACCTATCCCGACTCCGGCGCCCGCCGAGCAGCCCGTGCATTTTCATGCAAGGGGCGCCAAGCCGCTGACGGAATCGCTGACCGATGAGGAGACCGAAGTGGCGCGCGTCATGCAGATCTGCAACGCCTGCCGCTACTGCGAAGGTTTCTGCGCGGTGTTTCCCGCCATGACGCGCCGCCTGGAATTCGGCAAAGCCGACCTGAACTACCTGGCCAACCTGTGCCATAACTGCGGCGCCTGTCTGCACGCGTGCCAGTACGCGCCGCCGCACGAGTTCGCCGTCAACGTGCCGCAGGCCATGGCCAAGGTGCGGATGCAGACCTACACCGACTATGCGTGGCCCGCGGCGCTGGGCACGCTGTACAAGCGCAATGGCCTCGCGCTGTCGCTGGCCACGGCCGCCGGACTGGCGCTGTTCCTGGTGCTGGCGGTGGTGATGGCGGGCGGCCTGTTCCACGAGCCGATGGCAGGCAATTTCTACGCCGTGTTCCCGCACAACACGCTGGCGCTGATGTTTGGCGTGGCGTTCGGCTTTTCGATGCTGGCGCTGGCGGTGGGCGTGACGCGGTTCTGGCGCAACGTCAGCCCGGGGGCGGCCTCCGGCGCAGCGGTGGCCGAGGCGGCGCACGACGCGCTGCGCCTGCGCTATCTGGATGGCGGCCACGGCAAGGGTTGCAACAACGCCGACGACGCCTTCACGCTGTGGCGCCGGCGGTTTCACCACTTCACGTTCTACGGCTTCATGCTGTGTTTCGCAGCCACGTGTGTCGCCACGCTTTACCACTATCTGCTGGACCAGCAGGCGCCGTATCCGATCCTGAGCGCGCCGGTGCTGCTGGGCACCGCGGGCGGCATCGGCCTCTTGATCGGGCCAGCCGGCTTGCTGTGGCTGAATGTCAAGCGCCATCCCCTGCAGGGCGACGCGGCGCAGAAACCGATGGACCGGGGCTTCATCGTGCTGTTGTTCCTGACCAGCGCGACGGGCCTGGCGCTCTTGGCCGGCCGCGACGGCAGCGCGATGGCGCTGCTGCTGGCGATCCATCTTGGCGTCGTGATGGCGTTGTTCCTGACCTTGCCCTACGGCAAGTTCGCCCATGGCATCTACCGCTCGGCCGCGCTCTTGAAGTGGTCCATCGAAAAACGCCAGCCCAACAAGCTGCAGCTCGGTTCGGACTGACCGGACCGGCCTTATCGCCGGCCTGACGGCGCCCGCTCGAGGCGCCGCAGCCGACCACAACCTTGGAGACTCCCATGTTCCGCACTCGTTTGCTGGCGCGCTGCGCGCTGGCCGCCTGTCTGACCCCGGCCCTGCCGGCGGCGCACGCCCAGACCTTTCCCGCCAAGCCGATCACGCTGGCCGTCCCGCATTCGGCGGGTGGGACGTCCGACATCCTGGCCCGCACCGTCGCCGCCGAAGCCGCCAAGACGCTTGGCCAGACGATCGTGATCGACAACAAGGGCGGCGCCAACGGCACCATCGCTGCCAAGCAGGTTGCCACGGCCGCGCCGGACGGCTACACGCTGCTGCTGGCCACCGCCAGCACGCACGGCATCAACCCGTCGCTGTACTCGCGCATTTCGTACGACGCGGTCAAGGACTTCACGCCCGTCACGCTACTGGCCACCGTGCCGAACGTGCTGGTCGTCGGCCCCAACGTCAAGGCGAAGAACGTGCAGGAACTGATCGCGTTCATCCGTTCGCAGGGCGACAAGACCAACATGGGCTCGGCGGGCGCCGGCACGCCGGGGCACCTGGCGGGCGAGATGTTCAAGAGCGAAGCCAAGCTGGAATTCACGCACGTGCCGTACAAGGGCGGCAGCCCCGCGATCACGGACTTGATCGGCGGCCAGATCGACTTCATGTTCACCACCATTCCGGGCGTCCTGCCGCATGTGAAGGCGGGCACGCTGCGCGCATTGGCCGTGACGTCGCCCGAGCGTTCGTCCGCGATGCCTGACGTGCCGACGATGGCCGAATCCGGCTTGCCCGGCTTTCAGGCGGTGTCCTGGCACGGCATCGTTGCGCCGGCCGGTACGCCGGACGCGGTGGTGGCCAAGCTGAATCAGGCGTTGACCGGCGCGCTGGCCTCGCCCGAGGTCAAGCAGCGCCTGCTGGAAGAGGGCGCGCGCGCCTCCAGCGTGAACACCGCCGAATTCGGCAAGTTCATCCAGACCGAGATCGCGGCGTGGGCGAAGGCGGTCAAGGACTCTGGCGCCACGGCGAATTGAGGCGGCAGGCGGTCGCGCGGCTTCTTTCAGCCTTTGAGGATTTCTGAAGACCGACGGGATTTGCCGGGCATCAGACGGGCGGATGAGCGCGAATCCGCCATGCTAGGATGCCCCGCATGCTGATTGCCGCCTTGCTTACCTCGCTGGCCCTGACCTCGGGCCCTGCCCTTGAATACGACCTTCCGTGCTTCTTTGCGGACAAGGAAGCGGAAGGCTCCCTCGAACACGTCCAGCACTGCGCCCGCGCCACGAACGGTAGCGTCGAATTCCGTCCCGCCGTCATGGCGCGCATGGATTTCAGCAAGGATGGCCTGTCACCCGCAACGGCCAATGGCTCGTGGCACTGGGTGCGGCCCGACGGACGCGCCGTCGCCGTGGTCACGTTCGATAACGGCGCCGACGATTTCGAGGAAGGCCTGACGCGCGGACCGTGGGCCGGCGGCATGGCCTACTACGACAGGCAACTCAACCGCGTGCTGGCTACGCCTTACGACTGGGTCGACCGCTTCGAGGGCGGCCTGGCCGCGGTGTGCAAGGGTTGCCGCATCGAACGCACGCGCGACGGCGAACACAGTTATGTCACGGGCGGAGAATGGGGCGCCATCGACCGCGAAGGGCGGCTGGCGCTGCCCATGCGGCCGGATGCGATGTCGTTGCGGGCAGAGATTGAGGCGGCGCGCGGGGCGCCCAGCAGCGCGCCTCACCCGCAATAAATCAGCCTCAGAACTTGTAGCGCAGTTGCGCGTACACGTTGCGCGGCGCGCCGTAAAAGACCGAGTTGTAGCTGCCCATGCCCGAGTAATAGTGCTTGTCCAGCACGTTGTTCAGGTTCACGGTCAGGCGCAGGTCCTTGGTGAAGTCATAGCCCGCCATCAGCCCCAGCACGCCAAAGGCGTCCTGCGTGAACCGATGGTTGTTGTCGCCGATGTCCTGCGAGAAATACGTGTTGCTCTGCCAAAGCATGTTCGCGCCCACGGTCAGGCGGTGCCAGTCGCCCGGCAGACGATACGCCGTAGCCAGCTTGAACAGGTGTTCGGGCTGCGTGGTGCTGACCCGCTTGCCGTCACGGTCGCGCGAACGGCTGTAGGTGTAGCCCGCGTTCACCTGCCAGCCCGGCATGACTTCGCCCGACACCTCCAGTTCGACGCCACGCGTGGTCACGCCCGGAATCGCGATGTAGGCGGTGCCGCCCGACGGCGTGGACGCGCCGCTAGGATCCAGCTCGGCGACGTGGTCCTGCTTGAGCTGGAACAGCGCGATGCTGGCGTTCAACCGGCCGTTCAGGTATTCGCCCTTGGCGCCGATTTCGTAGCTCTTGCCGGTCAGCGGATCCAGCTGGCGGTCGTTGGCATCGAAGTTGTAGGCCTGCGGCTTGAAGACGTCGGTATAGCTGGCATACACCGTGTGGTGGCTATCGAGGTCGTAAGTGATGCCCGCATAGGGGATGAATTTGTTGTCGACGGTGGTGGCGTAATGCGAAGTGCGGCCGTTGCCCAGACTGCCGTCCAGGCTCCATTCGTAATCCGTCCAGCGGCCGCCCAGGATGACGCCAAGCCGATCCGTGGGACGCAGCACGGTCGCGCCGTACAGGATCTTCTGGTTCACCAGAATATTGTGCGTCAGCCACCATTCGTACATGTCGGGCTCGGCGGCGTTGTTGTTCCAGTTGAAGGCGTCGTCGATCAGCGAATCGGTATTGCCGTCGTAGCGGTTCGATTGCGAATGCGTGCGCGCGGCGTTGTAGCCCAGCACCAGTTCATGCTGGCGGCCGAACAGGGTGTAGGGGCCGGACGCCTGGAAGTCGATGGTGTTCTCGCGTGAGTCGGTGTTGAAGCGCGCCGCGCCGCCCGTGTAGAAGCCGTGATCGATGCTGTGCGTGTCCACGTCGATCAGTGCGCTGCTCATGCCGGAGATTAGTTCGCGCGATCGGTAGTTGCGATGCGCCGCGGCCAGCTTGACGCGCCATCCGCCGTCGAACTGGTGATCGATGTCCGCGAAGACGCGGGTCGTGTCCTGGTCGCGCCACGCCCATTTGTCTGCGGGGTTGGTCGATCGCGAGAACCGGACCTGCGATCCGTCCGAGAAGAATGCCGGCAGATGGGTGTTGCTAGTGCCGTCGTTCTTGTTCTGCTGATAGTCCACGCCGATGGACGCCTTGGTGCGCGGCGTCAGGTCGGCTTCCAGGATGCCGTAACCGACATACTCCTTGCCGCTGGCGTAATCCATGTAGCTGCCGCGGGTCTCGGCGGCGCCGACCACGCGGCCGCGAAGCTTGCCGTTCTCTGTCAGCGGGCCGCCCAGGTCGACTTCGCTGCGGTAGCGGTCCCATGAACCGGCGCCCGCGCTCAGGCTGCCTTGAAATTCCTGCGTGGGCCGTTTGCGGATGAAATTGACGACGCCGGACGGGTAGCCTGCGCCGTTCACCAGGCCGGTCGCGCCTTTCAGGATTTCAATGCGGTCATAGATGACCGTATTGGTGATGCTGTAGTTGTCGCGGACGTTGCCGCCGTCGCTGGACAAGCTGGGCAGGCCGTCGAACTGGAAGTTCTGCAACTGAAAGCCGCGCGAGTAGAAGCTGTAGCCCTCCGAGTTGTCCTGGACCACGGTGATGCCGGGCGTCTGTTCCAGCGCGCCCGCGACGCTCACGATGCCCTGGTCATCCATCTGCTGGCGCGTGATGACGCTGACCGATTGCGGCGTTTCGCGCATCGTCAGGCGCATGCGCGTGGCCGACGAAGACTCCGGCATCGTGTACGAACCGGTGCCTTCGCTGGGCGGAATCACGCCGTTGGCGGTGACCACCACGGGTTCCAGCGCGGTCACCGCGCTGGCCGCCGGCAGCGGCCGCACGGACAGCACGCCGCTGCGGGTGACGACGAGTTCCAGCCCGGTGCCGGCCAGCGCCTGTCTTGCGGCCGCTTCGGCGTTCAGGACGCCGCGCACGGGCGCGGCCTGCTTGCCGGCCACCAATTCGGCGCCGGCGGAAATGGGTTTGCCGCTCTGCAGCGAGATGCGGCTAAGGGTATCGGCCAACGGCGCGGCGGGCAGGTCGTAGGTCTGGGTGGCCAGTTGCGCCGCAGCTGTCGTGTTCTGGGCGTGGACCGGCCGGGTCAGCACGCAGGCGGCGAGCGCGCAGGCGACGAGCGCGGCGCCGGGGGGCAGGGGAAATTTCATGTTGGCAGGGGAAGCAGTGAGTGGATTTCGGTTTCGTCACAAGTCATGACGGATGCCGATCTAAAAACCCCTCACTGCCAGCCGATTTTTTTTCAGGCGGCGTCCACCAGCGTCAGCCAGGGTCCGTAGCGATGCACGCGGATGGGCAGCGTGTCGCCCAACGCTTCCAGCGCCCGGCGCGGATCGTCCAGCGGAAACACGCCAAAGACGCGCAGCGCCGCCACCTCGGGAGAGACCCGGATCAGCCCGGCCTGATAGGCGCGCAACTGTTCCACCACTTCTTCCAGCCCCGTATCCCGCACGCTCAAGATCCCGCTGCGCCAACCGGCCTG
The DNA here is from genome assembly GCF_059759315.1 of Achromobacter sp. GQ309. Classification (NCBI taxonomy): domain Bacteria; kingdom Pseudomonadati; phylum Pseudomonadota; class Betaproteobacteria; order Burkholderiales; family Alcaligenaceae; genus Achromobacter; species Achromobacter sp. GQ309. Next base: position 169,970 of record NZ_JCAXDP010000006.1, on the reverse strand, counting down.
CGCGGCGTCTTCGCGAGCCCACGCGCGGTCGCCGTCGAACGCCGCCGAGGCGCCTTGCGGCAGGTCCATCGCGTCGCCGCGCCGCGGCCGCAGCGTCAGGGTGTCTTGCAGGGCCCCCGCGACGGAGTAGCCGTCGAACTGGCTGATGCTCAGGCGGGCTGCGCCCGCCGAGGCCTCGCCATGCCGCGTGCGCACCACGAACGGCCGCGCATCGGCATGCGCGTCCGCATACAGCCCGCCCTGGCGCAGCACCACGGTGCGCTGCGCGTCGTCGTAATGCACATCGGCGGCCGACCGCGCGTTCAGCGTCAGCACGGACCCGTCGGTCAGCGCGTACGTGCGACGTTCGCCGGTGCGCGTGGAATAGGTGGCGGACAGGCCGGCCAGCGGCACGTAGCGGTCGGTGACCAGCGCGCCCACGCCGACACCCGCCATCAGCATGGCCAGCTTCAATACGCGCCGGCGGTTCAGGCCGCTGGCCTGCAACAGCGCGGTGCGGGCCGCGCGTGCCGGCCCCGGGGCGTCGCGCGTCGCGTCACGCAGCCGGGACAGGGGTTGCTGCATCAGGCCGTCGACTTCGGCCCAGGCGCGCGCGTTGTCGGGGTGGCTGGCAAGCCAGTGTTCAAAGCGCTGGCGGTCGCGGTCGGAGGCCTGGCCGGAGGTCAGCAGCACGATCCAGTCGACCGCGCGATCGGTCAGCGCGTCACCGGCGGACAGCGGCTTCATGACGCGTCCGCGGCGCGGCGCGCGGCCAGGCAGTGCAGGAAGGCGCGCCTCACGTGACGCTCGACCGTCGCCAGCGACAGCCCCAGCGTTTGCGCAATGGCGGGATGCGTCATGCCGTCCAGCCGGTTCAGCAGGAACGCGTGCTTGACCGGCACGGGCAGTCCGTCGAGGAGCGCATCGATCTCCTGCACGGCCTGTTTCAGCACCATCAGGGTTTCGGGCGAGGCGGCGACGGGTTCCTGCTCGTGCGCCAGCGCGTCCAGATAGCGCGCCTCGACGTCGCGCGCGCGCCACAGGTCGATGGTCAGGCGGCGGGCCAGCGTCAGCAGGTAGGCGCGGGGTTCGGCGATGGGCGTGGCCGACGGCGAGGTCAGCACGCGGCAGAACGTGTCCTGCGTCAGGTCGGCGGCGTCGGCGCGATTGTTGACGCGGCGGTTCAGCCAGCCCAGCAGCCAGTCGTGGTGTTCCGCGTAAAGCCGTTGAATGTTCTGGTACGCGGGGGAATCCATGGACGGGCGGCGGGGCGAATTTGTTAATAGGAATAACTCTTATTTATAACTTGGATCGCCGCGCAAGACAAACACGCTACCCGCCCGCCAGCAGCTTGCCCAAGGTCGCCATGCCTTGCTCCATGGCGTCATTCCAGGGATGGCCGTGGTTCAGGCGCAGAAAATTGCCGAATGCGCCCGTCGCCGAAAAGAGCGGGCCCGGTGCGATGCTGATGCCGTGATCCAACGCGGCGCGGTGCACCTTCAGCGTGTCGATGTGCGCGGGCAGCTCCACCCAGACGAAGTAGCCGCCGGCCGGCCGCGTGGCGCGCGTGCCTTTCGGAAAGTAGCGCGCCACGGCTTGCAGCAATTCGCCCTGCTGCAGCGCGAGCGCCTGCCGGAACTGACGCAGGTGGCGGTCGAACCCGCCTTTTTCCAGATAGGCCGCGATGGCAGCCTGCGTGGGGGCGGCCGTGGCAAGGCTGGTGGTCAGCTTGTTGCGCATGATCTGCCGGATGTAGCGCCCGCCCGCCACCCAGCCGACGCGATACCCCGGCGCCAGCGTCTTTGAAAACGACGCGCAGTGCATGACGATGCCATCGGTATCGAACGCCTTCGCCGGCCGCGGGCGGGTCTCGCCGAAATACAGTTCGCCGTACACGTCGTCTTCGATCAGCGCCACGTCGTGGCGTGTCAGCAGCTTGACCAGCGCCTCCTTCTTTTCGTCGGGCATCAGGCTGCCGAGCGGATTCTGGAACGTGGTCATCAGCCAGCACGCGCGCGGCCGGTGCCGCAGGATGGCGTCTTCAAGCGCCTCCAGATCGATGCCCACGCGTGGATGTGTCGCCACCTCGATCGCATGCAGGCCGTTGCGTTCCAGCGATTGCAGCGCGGCGTAGAACGTTGGGGATTCCACGATGACGGCGTCACCAGGCTGGGTCACCGCCGCCAGGCTCAGGTTCAATGCATCCAGCGCGCCGTTCGTGACGACGATCTCATCCACGGGCACGCTCAGGCCATCGGCCAGGTAGCGCAGCGCGATGGCGCGGCGCAGGGCCGCGTCGCCCGGACTCAAGTCATCGATGGAGCCCCACGGATCCAGTTTCTGCACTGTCGAGGCCATGTACCGCGCCAACCGTCCGTATGGCAGCAGCGACGGACTGGGAAAGGCCGAGCCGAAGGGCAGCATGTCGCGGCGCAGGGTGGCGTTCAGCACCCGCAGCACGTTATCGCTGACATCCACCGGATGGCGGTCCGCGCGGGCGCTGGACACGCTGTCCAGTTCGGGCAGTGCGGCGCGCGGCGCTCGCTGCACGTAATAGCCGGACCGGTCACGGGCACGGATGAGACCGCGCGCTTCCAGCAGGTAATAGGCCTTGAATACGGTAGACGGGCTGACGCCGCGGCTGGCGCTGGTCTGCCGCACCGACGGCAGACGGTCGCCAACCTGCAACAGGCCGGACAGGATCGAGGCGGTGATTTCTTCGGTCAGGCGTTCGTAGCGCTTCATGGGGGCGTCCGGATGCGTGGTGCGGTGTCAGGCCGACATGCCGATGGACCGCATGACCAGGCGCAGCACGCCGGCCGCCGCGCCCAGCGCCGCGACGCTGCAGGTCCAGATCATCGCCAGCCACATCAGGCGCGCGCGCCACGAGGAAGATTGCGCAGTGTTCATCAGTGGAACTCCTCGCCCGTGCGTACCTTGCCCCGGAAGACGTAGTACGACCAGGCGGTGTACATGAGGATAATCGGAATGATCGACAGGGCGCCGACCAGTGCGAAACCCTGGCTTTGCGGCGGGGCGGACGCCGCCCAGATGGACACGCCGGGCGGAATGATGGCGGGCCAGATGCTGATGCCCAGGCCGCTGTAGCCCAGAAAGACCAGCGCCAGCGACAGCACGAAGGGGCCCGCGGCCGGCGTGCCCTTGACGCGGCGGATCAGTTCGAAGCCCGCCGCGGCGACCAGCACCGGGACCGGAAAGAACCAGAACATGTTGGGCAGGCTGAACCAGCGCTGCGCGATGATCGGCTGCGCCAGCGGCGTCCACGCGCTCAGCACGGCGATCACGGCCAGCAGCGCCAGCGTCAGCGGCTGCGCCAGGCGGCACATGTGGCGGTGCAGCCGGCCTTCGGTCTTCATGATGAGCCACGTGCAGCCCAGCAGCGCGTAGGCCGCCACGAGCCCGACGCCAGCGAACATCGAGAACGGGCTGATCCAATCCCAGGGGCCACCGCTGTAGGCGCGCCCCACCATTGGAATGCCCTCGATGTAGGCGCCCAGCGTGACGCCCTGGAAGAACGTGGCGCATACCGAGCCCAGGACGAAGGCCTTGTCCCACAGCGGCCGGTGATGCGCATCCGCCTTGAAGCGGAATTCGAACGCCACGCCCCGAAAGATCAGTCCCAGCAGCATGAACACCAGCGGCAGATGCAGCGCGCTCAGGATGACCGAGTACGCCAGCGGAAACGCTGCCATGAGACCCGCGCCGCCCAGGACCAGCCAGGTTTCGTTGCCGTCCCAGACCGGGGCGACGGTATTGACCATCACGTCGCGCTCCGGGCCGTCCGTCACCAGCGGAAAGAGAATGCCGATGCCCAGGTCGAAGCCGTCCATGATGACGTACATCATTACGCCGAACAGAATGACGACGGCCCATATCAATGCAAGATCCACACCCATGGCGTCAGGCTCCGGAATGCTTCGGTTGCGCGGGCTCGGCGCCCGCCAGGGTTGAGGCGGCGGATAGCGGCCGCGAGGGTTGGCGCGGTTCGCCCGGCCCGCCTGACAGCGGCGCGTGGCCGGGCGCGGGGCTGGGACCCATGCGGATGAGGCGCAGCATGTACGAGACGCCTGCGCCGAACACCAGCAGGTACACCGCCACGAAAAGCGCCAGCGTCAGCGTCAGTTCGCCCAGGCCGTGCGGCGTGGCGGCGTCCGCCGTGCGCATGACGCCGTACACGATCCAGGGTTGCCGCCCGATCTCGGTGACGTACCAGCCGGCCAGCATGGCGACCAGTCCCGACGGCCCCATCCACAACGCGGCGCGGTGCAGCCAGCGCGACTCATACAGGCGGCTGCGCCAGCGCGCCCACTGCGCCCACACGGCCAGGGCGATCATCAGCAGGCCCAATCCGGCCATGATGCGGAAGGACCAGAAGACGACCGTGGCATTGGGGCGGTCCTCAGGGGGATAGGACTTCAGGCCAGGGAACTGGCCGTCCCAGCTATGCGTGAGGATCAGGCTGCCCAGCCGCGGGATGTTGACGGCGTAGCGCGTTTCCTCGCGCGCCATGTCCGGTATGCCGAACAGCGTCAGCGGCACGCCCGCGCCGGGCTCGTTCTCCCAATGGCCTTCGATGGCGGCGATCTTGGCGGGCTGATGCTTGAGCGTGTTCAGGCCATGAAAGTCGCCCACCACGGCCTGCAGCGGCGCAACGAGCAGCAGCATGCCCATCGCCATCGCGAACATCTTCTTCACGGCAGGGCTGCGGTCGCCGCGCAGCAGATGCCAGGCGCCGGAAGCCCCGACCATCAGCGCGGTGGCCAGGAACGCGGCGATGCCCATGTGCGCCAGGCGGTACGGGAAGGACGGATTGAAGATCACGGCGAACCAGTCGGTGGGCACGACACGTCCGTCCAGGATCTCGTATCCCGCGGGCGTCTGCATCCAGCTGTTGGACGCAAGGATCCAGGTCGCGGACACCAGCGTGCCCAGCGCCACCATCACCGTCGAAAAGAAGTGCAGCCCCGGCCCCACGCGCGACCAGCCGAACAGCATCACGCCCAGGAAGCCGGCTTCCAGGAAGAAGGCGGTCAGCACTTCGTAGGCCAGCAACGGGCCCGTGACGCTGCCCGCGAAGTCGGAGAAAAAGCTCCAGTTGGTGCCGAACTGGTAGGCCATGACCAGCCCCGACACGACGCCCATGCCAAAGTTGACGGCGAAGATCTTGGTCCAGAAGTGATAGAGGTCGCGGTAGACCGTCTTGCCCGTGCGCAGCCAGAATCCCTCGAGCACGGCCAGATAGCTGGCCAGTCCGATGGTGATGGCGGGAAAGACGATGTGAAACGAGATGGTGAAGCCGAACTGAATTCGTGCGAGCAATAGCGCGTCGCTGTCCATGGCGGTATTCCTGACATTCTCTGTCAGCGCGGACGGATCGCCACGAGGCGGAGGGCGCTGACGGGGTGTTTGAACTGCCTCGCCAAGTTAGGCTTTTGGCGGCGATCAGTACAGATTCAGAGAAAGCAAAAAAAAGCGGATCAGTTGCGTGGCGCTGCCCGCGGTGCAAGCGCCGGCGCGGCCAGACGCTGCGCACGCTGGCTCAACCAGACACTGCCCACCACAATCGCCATGCCCGCCAGTTGCAGCGCCGACAGCCGTTGGTCCAGGATTGCCCAGCCCAGGATCGTCGCGGAGAGCGGGCTGAGAAAGCCCAGCGACGACACGGCCGCGGGTTCCAGTCGCGCCACGCCGCGGAACCAGAGCACGTAGGTCAGCGCCGCGCCGATCAACCCCAGCCAGGCGATGCCCATGACATTGACCAGCGTGAAATGCGGCAGCGGCGCTTCGAGCAGCAGCGCGGCTGGCACGAGAAGAATGCCGCCCGCCGTCAACTGCCAGGATGTGAAAGTCAGCGCGGAGACAGGCGGTTGCCACCGGCGGCTCAGCACGGTGCCCAGCGCCATGGACGCCGCACTGCCCAATCCGGCCGCGATGCCGACCGGGTCCAACGCCGCTTTCGGCGTCAGCACCAGCAGCGCCACGCCAGCCAGGCCCGTCAATGCCGCCACCACGGACAGCCCGCGCACCGGAGCGCCCAGCAGCAACCGGGCCAGTGCGATCACGACCAATGGCTGGATCGCACCGAGCGTGGCCGCCACCCCGCCCGGCAGGCGGTAGGCGGCGACGAACAGCAACGCCCAGAACACCGAAAAATTCAGTGCCCCAAGGACGAACACGCGCAGCCACCAGATGCCGTGCGGCAGCGCACGGACCCACAACATCAGCAGGATGCCGGCGGGCAGGGCACGCAGCATGGCGACCGTCAGCGGATAGCCCGGTGGCAGCATCAGCGTGGTGACGACGTAGGTGCTGCCCCAGATCGTGGGGGCGAGCGCGGTCAGGAGGAGGTCGGTGTTGCGGGACATGAATCAAAGGGAAGCGGCCGGCCAGCGCGCGCAGCGCTGGCCGCCGCCTTCAATACATATGCTGCCCGCCGTTCATGGCCACGTTGCTGCCTGTCATGAACCCGGCCGCGTCGCTGCAGATGAACGCGATCAACGCGCCGATCTCATCGGGCTCGCCCAGCCGTCCCACGGGGATCTGCGGCAGGATCTTTTCCTGCATGACCTCCGGCGGCACGGCCTGCACCATGCGCGTGGCCAGATAACCGGGCGACACGGTGTTCACCGTCACGCCCTTGCGGGCGACTTCCAGCGCCAGCGATTTGGTGAAGCCGTGGATGCCCGCCTTGGAGGCCGCGTAGTTGGTCTGCCCGAATGCACCCTTGCTGCCGTTCACCGAAGAAATGTTCACGATGCGGCCCCAGCCCCGATCCGCCATCGGCCCGCAAAGCGGCTGCGTCATGTTGAACATCGAGTCCAGGTTGCTGTGCATGACCTCGGCCCAATTCTGCGCGCTCATTTTGCGCAGGCTGGCGTCGCGCGTGATGCCGGCGTTGTTGATCAGGATGTCGATCTGGCGCCCGTCTTCTTCCAGTTTGCGCGCCAGCGCCTGGCAGGCGTCGAAGTCCGCCACGTTCACCTTGTACATGGCGAAGGTGCGGCCTTTGGCGGCCTCTTCCTTGATCCATTCGCGCGTGGCGGTTTCGCTGGAATGGTAGGTGACGATGACGTCGTGGCCCGCATCGTGCAGCGCGACGGCGATGGCACGGCCCAGGCAGCCCGTCCCGCCCGTGATGAGGGCGGTTCGTTTAGCGGTCATGGCGGCCTCCCTGCTGGTGGGCGTCCTGCATGGCCGCGCAGGCGGCCGCCATCTGGTTGGTCATCGTGGACCACATCTGCGCAAAGGGCGAGTTGTCGGCGGCCGCGCTGTTGGCCTGCTTGAACCATTCGCACATCGCTTCGCCCACGCCGGCGGCCATGGTGGCCTGTTCCTGCAGCGCGGCGTGCGTGAGGGCCTGGCTGGCTTCCAGTTGCGCCTGCCAGCGCTTGCGCGCGAGTTCGCCCATGGCGGGCATGACATCCTGCCAGTTGGCGGTGGGGTTCAAGGGGGAGAGGGCGGAGAGGACCTGGCCGGAGCTGTCGCCGGCCAGACGCTGGCCCATTTCGAGCCAGCGCTGCTGGCTTTCCTGCGCAAGCTGGGCCAGACGCTGGCAGAAGGCGACGTTGGCGCCGGTCAGGCCGGCGGGCAGGGAGGCATTTGCTTTCTTCATCATCCGTCCTTGTAAATGGCGTGCTAAGGGGAAACGAATACACACGAGCCTCATGCCGTCGGCAGAGGGGCTTGCCCGTCAACGATAGCCCAGCGAGCGGCGGTACGGCCAGCGTTGCGGACGCAAACCTTGCGCAAGGCGCAAGCGCACACGCAGTTCTTGACGCAGCGCCGCACATGGTGTCCCATCGCAACGATGCAGCTGTACTAATGGCCCCCACTGCCGCGGAGACCCCTTGCCGACACCAGGCCTGATGGATCGTGTTCCCTCGTGGCGTTATCTGCCCGTGGCCTTGGCGCTGGTGCTGCCGGTGATCGCCTGCGTCGCCTGGACGTGGTGGCACGCGCAGAAGGAACAGCGCCTTGAAGCCGAGTCGGCCGCGCGCATCGTGCGGGTGCAGACGCAGCACGTCCTGACGCAGACGTGGACGCTGGCGGACCGGGTGGCGGCGCTGACGGCGCTGTCCTGCGACGAAGCGCTGCCCGACCTGCAACGCTGGGGCGCACTGAACCCGTATCTGCGGTCCCTGTTCCTGGTACGCGGCGATCGCATCTATTGTTCGTCGGCTGTTGGCAAGATCGACTACCCGGTCTCTGAGTTTCGCAAGTGGGTATCCGACCTGCCGCCCGACCGCTGGCGCTTTACCGTGACCGGCACGCCGCTGGCGCCCGAACGGCCGGCGATCCTGCTGGGCCGGCCCGGCGCCGAGGGCCGCAGCGGCGTCGTGGTGGTCGACGGACGGTACGTACAGGATCTGCTGGACGCCGTGGCAAGCCTGCGCGATTACCGCATCGAACTGCAGGTAGGCGAGGGCGGGGCGTTCATTCACAACGATTTCAAGGGTGCGGCGGGGGCGTCGCGCGAGCTGGTCCACCACGAGACCACGGGCCACGATGGGCCCACACCGCTGACCATTCGCGTCAATGCGCCGGCTGAAGCCGTCGTGCAGGCGTGGCAGCAATTGATGATGACCTACCTGCCTGCCGCCGCACTGCTCGGTTTCGGCCTGGCCGTGGTCGCATACCGCCAGCAGGCGAACCGCCGTTCCTTCAAAGAGCAGTTGCGCCGCGCGATCCGGGCGGATGAATTCAGGGTGCATTACCAACCCGTGTACGGTCATGCAACGGGCCAGTGCAGCGGCGTCGAGGCGCTGCTGCGCTGGGAGCGGCCCGGCGTGGGATCCGTGCGGCCGGACGTCTTCATTGCCGCGGCCGAGGCCGATGGCATGATCGCCCCGCTGACGCGCCATCTGTTTACGCTGATCGAACGCGACATGCGCAGCTGGGCCACGCCGCGGGGGTTTCACGTCGGAGTCAACATTGCCGCCGAGCATTTGTCATGCGCCGAGTTCACCACCGACGTCGAGCGCTTCGCCGCCAACATCGCCCATCGTGACCCGACCCTGGTATTGGAGATCACCGAACGCAGCCTGATCACCGATGACGGCCAGGCGCGGCGCAACATCGATGCGCTGCGTGAGCAGGGAGTGCGTGTTGCCATCGACGACTTCGGCACCGGCCACTGCTCGCTGTCGTATCTGCAGCGATTTCCGGTGGATTACCTGAAGATCGACAAGGGCTTCGTGCACGCCATCGAGCCCACCGGCGAAGACGCGCCGGTGCTGGACGTGATCATCACGCTTGCGCATCGTTTGGGCCTGGCGGTGTTGGCCGAAGGCGTTGAGACGGATCTGCAGTTCCGCTATCTCACCGGGCGCGGCGTCGCGTTCATCCAGGGCTACCTGTTTGCACGGCCCATGCCGTCGGATCAGTTCGTGGCGTGGTACGCCGGGCACGTGCCACCGAACGCACCGGTGGGCGAGCCGCAATCGCGTTCAAGTGGTCTTGGCGTTGGATGACGGCTTGGCAAAGAACAGGTCCGTGATGGCCTGGCTGTCCATGGGTTCGCCGTTGATCGCGCGCGTCAGCATTTCCGCGCCCAGGAGTTGCACCGAAAACACCAGATCGGGCTGCACCCGGCGGATCTTCTCCAGATGCTTGCTGGTGTTGACCAGCGCCACCGTCTTGGCGCCGTCCGCGCCGGTCGCTTCCTTTGCGGCCAGCACGATGAATGCGTTTTCCGCGTCGTCGTCGCGCAGCGCCAGCACATAACGCGCCCGCGCCACGCCGGCTACGTGCAGCACGTCCACGCTGGAGGGATCGCCTTCGATCAGGTCGGCGGCGGCGGGATAGTCGTGCGCCATGCCCGTTGGCACGATGACGGTGACTTCTTCGTTGCGGCTGCGCAGGCCCTGGTAGACGCTCAGCGCGAGGGGCGTCGCGCCGGCGATGATGATGTGGTTTTTTCTCATGGCCGAAGAAAACCTGCCTTTGACGAGCCGTTTCAGATTGCCGCCGATCACCGGTCCGGCGATCGCGCTGACGGAGGTGGCGAACACGGTAATGCCGAGGATGATAATCGACGCCGTGAACAGGCGCGCCGTGCCGCTATGCGGCACGATGTCGCCGTAGCCCACCGTGGACATCGAGACGATCGAGAAGTACAGCGCGGTGCCCGCGTCCAGAATCGGCGGGTTGAATTCGTTGCCCAGGTATAGCGTGCCGAACACCGCGTAGATCATCAGCGACAGCACGCTGACCAGCGCAAACAGCGACCCGGCCGTCACGCTGGCGCGGTCGAAGCGCCGCCAGTACGCCACCAGCGCAATCACCAGGACCAGCGTGTAGATGCCCAGCCCCGCGCGGCCCCCGTCGCCCAGGATGGCGAACGTGCCGATGCCGATCAGCAGCACCAGCGAGAACGCCCACGCGATGCGCGCCTTCAGGATCAAGCCCAGCGCAATCACCTGCAAACCGACGCCGAGCACCAGGCGTGGAATCTCCAGCAGACCGACCACGCGCATGATCTCGTGCCAGTTGTCCAGCGCGAGCCAGAACGAATACTCGCGGGCACGGACTTCGCGCAGCACCGGGTGCATGAACGCGTAGCCGTCCAGCGCCACCAGGATGGCAAGGCACCAGTTTGGCGGGAAAAACGCCAGTATCTTGCGGAGGCGATGGCGCAGGGATGGCTGGGGCAGGGGCATGGAGGGGAGGGGCTTGCTATATCAATCTGGTATGGAAGACTATCAACAAAGAATTACTGGAAACGCGTCCGAGGTCCTAAACTTTCCTCATCAGGCGGCTATCCGGAAGGAACACCGCCGATATGGCAGTAACGCCCCCCAGCAGCACGGGTGGACGCATTGCCAGGCATTGATCACGTTGCAGCCCGTGCAGGGACTAGAGACCCGGCGCAGGCCACGGTCGGACCGTGCGTGAGTAGTATGAGGCACGAATGTTGGAATCGCGTGATCCAGGTAGAAGGCATCGGTGCCGGCCGATGACTCCGGGTTCACGTGTTGTTTTAGCGCGGCGTCTTACCCTTCGGGGGCAGCGCCGCGTTTTTTTCGCCTGGCGGTCTTGCGCCGGGCGATTTCAGGCAGACGCGTTCGCGTCCGCTTCTTCGCTGCGCCAGGCTTGTTGCCCGTCCGTGCGCGCGGTTGGCGTTGACACCCGATAGTCCAGATCCAGCGTGATGTCGGCTGCAAACATGTAGCCCCATCCGTGGACCGCACGGATCGGCAGCGTCATCTGATTGGCCGCCGCCTTGCGGCGCAGGCGGCTGATCATCACATCCACGAAGCGGCGGCGCGTGATGCCGCTGTCGGCTTCGTCCGCGCCATCGGCCAGAAAGGCGTCGCGGCTGATCTTGCGGTCGGGCGACTTCACCAGCCGCGACAGAAAATCGCGTTCACCGGTCGTCAGGCCCAGCGTCCGGCCCTTGGGGCTGATGAGCGTCCATCCCTTGTTTGCCAGCCGCCAGCCTTCCTGGGCCGGTTCTTCTACGGCTTCCGTGCCCGCGCCCGGCTCCATGCCGTCCAGCCCGACCGCGCGTCGCACCAGCGCCTGCAGCACCGCCGCAAGCTCCAGGCCGGTCACGTCCGGCGGCAGGCAGGCGTCCGCGCCGCAGAGCAAGGTGCGGATACGGCTTTCGGAATCGGTGAATGGGGCGATGGCCACGATGCCCAGGCTGCGATCGATGGCGCGCAGCCGCACGGCGGCGTTGTGCACATCGGTAAGCGGGGCTTCCAGGACGACCAGCGGGCTGGGCCGGCGGGAAAATCGGTCGTAGACATCCACGAGATCGTGGCAGCGGCGGACGTTGAATCCCAGGTGGGAAAGGGACTCGACGAGTCTGGCATGCCTGGCGTCGTCATTGCCAAGAAAAATGACATCCAGCGTGTTGTTCATTGATGCTTCCAATGAGGCGCCGCGACGGGGCGCTGGCGCCTTGAAAAAGCCGGACGTCTGGCAGAGCCATGCCGTTTCCGGCCGTTGCGGCGCTTGTCGTTCCAGAGTCACGCCTGTGTTGCATTTAAACACGGGCGTGTTTTTTTGTGAAGATACGTTTCTATGGTTTCGGACGGTAACAGTCGTCCAGGGGGAAATAGCCCGGCATCCATTGAAACAGCGTTTGATCCCCGATTTGCATCAGAAAAATATTATGTATTACCGATACATTATTTTCTCTTTCGGCCGATTTCTGCCCATAAACTCATGCGGCTTTTTTTGCTCCGATTTTGCTGCAACGTCGCGCGACGGCAGCGGTGGGATGGGCGGGCAAGGCGCTGCAAGCCGATGAAAGATATGACTTTTAACGGGGCGGACTGCGGCGTGAAGCGATGGCGCGCGGCAGCATGCGCGCAAGGCCAGGGGGGCCAAGCGGCGATTTATGAATTAGCCCGGAAATTGGGGTCTAATCCCTTTATTTGGCCGCGGATTTGAAATGCTTTAATCCAAAAAAACCATACAAATTAATGTCTCAGGTTGATCGATTGGACACGTTTAGCCATCGTCTGCGCAACGCAAGAATGCTTCAGGGGTGGACTCAAAAAGACTTGGCGGTCGCAAGCAACCTGTCGCAAAGCGCTATTGGCAACTACGAAAGCGGACAGCGCCAGCAGCCGTCCAGCGAGGCGCTCATCAAGCTGACGCGCGCCCTGCGCGTCAACCCCCTGTGGCTGAGTACCGGCGAAGGGCCCATGCTCGACACGCCGTCCGGCCATGTTGCTGCGGGCAGATTGGGCGAAATCCCCGACCCGCCCGCCTGGCCCTTCGAAACCATCTCCTACGCGGCCTACGCGCGGCTTTCGCACCAGGAAAAACGGCAGATCGAGCTGGTGCTGGGCGCCTACATCAAGGCACGCGGCGAATAGTCCCCATCGGTTGCGCAGGAACCTGCGGGCGCGGCCGGACATCGGCGGGCGCGATGGCGCCGGTGCCGCGGGGATCGGTGCGCAGCCGGCTGCGCAGACGTTCCACGGGATCCGCAATCAGGTAGTTCAGCACCGCCGAGACCCCGATGCATCCCGTGATGGCCATGGCGGCGAACAGCATGGGTTGATGCTCCTGCACATCGTGCATCAGCCAGCTGAACGCCATGATGACCAGCATGTGGCAGATGTACAGGGGATAGCTGAGTTCACCGATGGCCTTGTCCAGCTTGTGGCGCGATTGGAACAGGAATGCCAGCGGTAGCAGCGCGGCAAACAGCAGGACCGCCAGGCCATCGCGCACGGTGGGATTGATGCCGATCGAGAAGTGCGCAACCGTATACAGGAACAGGACGCCGGTGCCGAGTTCGGGCAGTCGCTTCACGCGCTGCGTCCAGGCCTTCATGCGCGGCAGCAGCACCTGATGCGACAGCGAACCGATCAGGAACAGCGCCAGCTCCGTGGGGAAAAAGCGATAGGTCCAAGGATCCGAGCGGCCGACCCCCGTCCAGATCAGGATCGCGCGCAGAGCCAGCGAGGCGGCCAGCAGCGCCAGCAACCGGCGCGGCGAGCGCAGGATGAAGGGCGCAACCAGGTAGAAGCTCATTTCCACACCAAGCGTCCACGCTTGCGGCACCAGCAGACCCTTGTAGAGCGGCACGTCGCTGTTCGCAAAGCTGCCCGTGAAGGCCAGCGCCGAATCGCGGATGCCGAAGAACATCAGCCAGTCCTGGCCGAAGATGAAGAGGTTCGAGAGGAACAGGAAGACTTCGGCGCTGAAGGGCAGGGCTTCGTAGATGCGGAAGAACGAGCCGCCGCTGACGATGTGGGCCGTCAGGGTCAGGGCCGCCACCGCCAGATAGATCGGGAAAAGCCGCAGGAAACGATTGGCGTAGAACTTGCCGGTGGCGCCCTGATAATGGTCCGTCGCCGTCAGCACGTAGGAAATGAGGAAGCCGGAAATCACATAGAAGAGCTGCACGGCAAGCCTGCCGCCGACAAGCTGATCGGCGTAGCCGCCGCCCAGGTGGTCCAGCACCACTGACAATGCCAGTAAGGTTCTCAAGAAGCCCATCGCGCATCTCCCCGGTCGATATTGTTCTCAGCCCCGATGGGCCGGACACTGCGCATGCGGTTGTCGCGGGCTCCGCTCCTCTTTCCCTGTATTACTTTTTAGGCCGGAGTCATCAACTGTCATTGATTCTGCTCGCGGCCACCCACCCCCGCCATGCGGCATTCGATGCAGAACCGGCGATCATCGGAGCTAGAACCTCCGGCTCAAGCGTGCATCTTTTGGATACGGCTGACGGACGGAGAAAATCGCGTGATGACGCACGGGCCGGTTACATTACGACGATACGCATCAATTGGAGGCTTGCTCATGCCCAATTTCATGTCCACGCCCAGCAGAATGCTCTGCCTGGGACTGTTGACCGCGGCCCTGGCCGGATGCGCCGGCATGACCGGCGGCGCGCGTCCCGAAGGCGCCGCTGCGGCCAGCGCGGCCACCAGCAAGGATTCGCTGGCGCAGACAAGCTGGGAACTGGTCCGCTGGGCACAACCCGGTGGCCAGCTGCGCGACATCCCGCACGGGGACAACGGCGAGCCCATCCGCCTGACCTTTCTTGCGCAGGGCAAGCAATACCAGGTCAACGGATTCTCCGGCTGCAACCGTTACACGGGCACGTACAAGCTCGAGCGCAACAAGCTCGTCATCGACGCGCCCGCCACCACGCGCATGGCCTGCGTGCCGCCCGAGCGCGCAAAGCTGGAAGCCGACTACCTGCGCGCGCTGCGCGCCATCGACACGTTCACGCTGGACAGCGGCGGCGCGCCGCGCCACCTGACGTTCAATCTGCGCGGTGGCGACGTGCTGGAGTTCGAGCGCCGCCAGGATCCGCCGACCCCCTGATTCCCGCTTCGCTGAACGATCCGAGAGACCTGCATGCGCTCATTCCTTTTCCAGCGCCGCCTGGCGCCCGTCCTGCTGTGCGCGGGTCTCGTTGCCTGCTCGTCGCCGCCGATGCGCGCGGCCGATGGCCAGGATCCGCGTTTCCAGCCGGCCTCGGCTTCCGACATCCTGGTGCAGACGAACTGGGACCTGGCGCGCTGGACGCTGCCCGGCGGCGCACTGCGCCCCGTGCCGCATCCGTCGTCATCCACGCGCCCGATCACCGCTGCGTTCATCCACGACCAGGGCTCGCCCCGGATGATGGGATTCAGCGGATGCAATACCTACAACGCGCCGTACACCATCGCCAATGGCCAGTTGATTGTGCGCGCCGACCCGGTGTCGACCCGCATGGCCTGCGCGCCGCAGACGATGGCGCTCGAGCACGATTTCCTGGCGTCGCTCACCCGGATCACGGCCAGTTCCTTCGATAACGCCAACAATCCGCAACGGATGACGTGGAAGCTCAGCACCGGCGACACGCTGGACTTCGGGCGCCGCGCGGATCCCGTGGCGGGCGGCCAGCGCGGCCCCACCAAGCTGGTCTACGTCAACGCCGAGCGGGTGCCCTGCGACACGGCCGGTGGCCGCGGCATGTGCTATCAGGTGCGGGACAGCGCCTCGCAGCCCTGGCAGGCCTGGCCGGGCGAGATCACGGGGTTCAATTTCCAGCCCGGCGTGCACTACCGCCTGCGCGTGGTCGAGATCAATGACCCGAATGCCACCTTGGGAGCTGCCCCGCTGCGCTGGGTGCTGGACGCGGTGGTCGAGCAGCAGGTCGTCACCCGCTAGGCACGGCAGGCGGTCTGGGCGGTGCGCGGTCTGGGCACCGGCCGCCCAGCGGTACTCCCTTCTGCGGCGCAAACGGCCCAGCGATTATGATTACGGGCTTCGCCGCCTGTTTTCTATCGCTTTGCCATGACTTCCGTCGTCAATATCGCCGCTTACAAATTCGTTCCGCTGGATGACCTGCCTGCGTTGCGCGAGCGCCTGCTCGCCGAGGCCGGCGCCGCCGGGCTCAAGGGCACGATCCTGCTGGCCGGGGAAGGCATCAACCTGTTCCTCGCGGGGGCGGCCGGCGGCATCGACACCTTCTTGCTGGGCCTGCGCGCCGATGCGCGGTTCGCGGACCTGGAGGTCAAGTTCAGCCACAGCAACGACGTGCCGTTCCGCAAGCTGCTGGTCAAGATCAAGCGCGAGATCATCCGCATGAACCACCCTGCCATCCGGCCGGCAGCGGGCCGCGCGCCCGGCGTCGATGCGCACACGCTGGCGCGGTGGCTGGCGGCGGGCGTGGACGACAATGGCCGGCCCGTGGTCATGCTGGACACGCGCAACGCCTTCGAGGTGGACGAAGGCACGTTCAAGAACGCCATCGACTGGCGCATCGACCGCTTCACGCAGTTTCCCGCCGCGGTCGAGGCAAACCGGGCGCAACTCGAGGGCAAGACCGTCGTCAGCTTCTGCACGGGCGGCATCCGCTGCGAAAAGGCCGCCATCTTCATGAACGAGGCCGGCATCGAAAACGTCTACCAGCTCGACGGCGGCATTCTGAAATACTTCGAGGAAACGGGCGGCCCCGGCTACGAAGGCAAGTGCTTCGTGTTCGACGAGCGCATCTCGCTCGACCCGGCGCTGGCGCCCAGCAACGCCTGATCGGATTTCCCGCAGAAACAAAAAAGCGCCCGCATTTGCGGGCGCTTTGCATTGGCAGTGACGCGGATCAGCGCACGCGCATGCCGGGCTTGGCGCCGGGGAACGGCTCCAGCACGTAGATGCCGGCGTCGACGGCTTCATCCGCATGGCTGGCGGCCAGCACCATCCCTTCGGACACGCCGAACTTCATTTTGCGCGGCGCCAGGTTGGCGACCATGACGGTCAGCTTGCCGACCAGGTCTTCCGGCTTGTAGGCCGACTTGATGCCGGAAAACACGTTGCGGTGGCGGCCTTCGCCCACGTCCAGCGTCAGGCGCAGCAGCTTGGTCGAGCCTTCGACGTGCTCGCAATTGACGATCTGCGCGATACGCAGGTCGACGCGCGCGAAGTCGTCGATGGAGATGGTCTCGGCCAGCGGCTCGCCGCCGGGCACCACGACGGGCGCGGCGGGCGGCTCGAACAGGTCTTCCAGCATCTGCGGTTCGACGCGCTGCATCAGGTGCTTGAACGGCGCCACGCGCTGCGGCAGGACCGAGGCATCGGCCCAGATGAAGGGCGCCTGCGCGCCGAACAGTTCCAGGGCAACGCGTTCGGCCAGCTGGGGCAGCACCGGCGCCAGCATCACCGACAGCGCCTTGAAGCCGGCCAGCGAGCGCGAGCAGATGTCCTGCAGCGCGGCCTTCTGCGCGTCGTCGGCGCTGGCGATGCCCTTGGCCAGCACCCACGGCTGCGCGGTGTCGAACGCCTGGTTGATGCGGTCGGCGTAAGCCATGATCTCGCGGATGGCACGGTTGTACTCGCGGGCCTCGAACGCGGCGCGGATGGACTCGGCCTGTTCGGCGTATTCAGCGGACAACGCGCTGGTGTCGCCGGAATAACCCAGGACGCCGTCGAAATGCTTGGTGATGAAGCTGGCGGCGCGGCTGGCGATGTTGACGTACTTGCCGACCAGATCGCTGTTCACCCGGGCAATGAAGTCCTCGGGATTGAAGTCCACGTCTTCGACGCGCGCGTTCAGCTTGGCGGCGATGTAGTAGCGCATCCATTCGGCGTTCATGCCGAGTTCCAGGTAGCGCAACGGCGAAATGCCGGTGCCGCGGCTCTTGGACATCTTTTCGCCGCTGACGGTGATGAAGCCGTGCACGTTGACCGCGTCCGGCGTCTTGCGGCCGGCGAACTTCAGCATGGCGGGCCAGAACAGGGCGTGGAAGTACACGATGTCCTTGCCGATGAAGTGGACCTGTTCGGTGTCGCCGTTGGGATCGAGCAAGGCGTCGAAATCCATGCCCTTGACCGCGCAATAGGACTTGAGCGACGCCAGATACCCGACCGGCGCGTCCAGCCAGACGTAGAAATACTTGCCCGGCGCGTCCGGGATCTCGATGCCGAAATAGGGCGCATCGCGGGAAATGTCCCAGTCGCCCAGCTTGGCCTCGCCGTCTTCGCCGCCCAGCCATTCGCGCGTCTTGGCCAGCATTTCAGGTTGCAGGTGCTTGGCGCCTGCCTTGTTGGAACCCGTGGTCCACTGCTGCAGGAATTCCACGCAGCGCGGATCGGACAGCTTGAAGAAGAAGTGATCGGACGACTTCAGGACGGGCGTGGCGCCCGTCAGCGCGGAGTACGGATTGATGAGTTCGGTGGGCGCATACACCGCGCCGCAGACCTCGCAGGAATCGCCATACTGGTCCTTGGCGTGGCACTTGGGGCACTCGCCCTTGATGTAGCGGTCGGCCAGGAACATGCCCTTGACCGGATCGTAGAACTGCTCGATGGAGCGCGTTTCGATCAGGTCCTGCGCCTTGAGCGCGCGGTAGATGTCCTGCGACAGCGCGACGTTTTCCGCCGAATCGGTGGAATGCCAGTGGTCGAAACGGATGTGGAACCCGTTCAGGTATTGCGGACGCTCGGCCGCGTAGCGCGCAACCAGCGCCTGCGGCGTGATGCCTTCCTTTTCGGCCTTCAGCATGATCGGCGCGCCGTGCGCGTCGTCGGCGCCCACAAAGTGCACCGTGTGGCCCGCCATTCGCATCGAACGAACCCAGATATCGGCCTGGATGTACTCCATGATGTGGCCGATGTGGAAAGATCCGTTGGCGTAGGGCAGCGCAGTGGTGACAAAGAGGGTGCGAGACATGGTTGTCGACTGAGGTTGAGGGGAAAAGGGATTTGGCCGGCCATTTTAGGGCAAGCGCACGCGCCTGCCGCTGATGCGGCCCCGGATGTGGTTCCGGACAGGGTTCCGGAGATGGTCCCGGAAAGTACACAACCCGCCCATCGCAGTGATGCGAATCAGGCGGGTTGAGGGAAGCGGGGCCAGGCGATGAGCGCGATTTCAGCGCAGCACGCATTGGCCGGCTTGCGCGGAATCACGCGCAAGCCAGGTTGAAAACCGCCGTCAGCGGATTTCGCGGGCCTCGACGTCAATCACATCGCCACGCGGTTGCGTGGCGAACGGGGCAGTGGCGGACTGGAAGGGTCCAGGGCGGGCGCCTTGGCGCTGGCTCCAATAGGCGCGAACGCCGAAGGGCTTGCCGCGCACCTTGGCGACCACATAAAGGATCGCCACGGCGAATGCCGTGGAAAGCATGAACACCAGCGCCATCGCCATGCCGATCAAGGCCAGGGCGGCGAATAAGACGGCACGAAAGAAGCGGATAAGTGTGTTGGTCATGAATGGTCGGATGCAAAACGCAGCGAAAGGTTCCCGTGTATCCGCTATCCTTTAGGGGATGGCGGCCCGCAGACGCCGCGCTGCCTACGGAACCATAGTGACATGAGTATAACGATAGAAAACATCCGCGCCGCACTGCGCGCCGCGCAAGACCCGAATACCGGATTGGATTTGGGCGTTTCTGTAAAAGATCGTGACATTCAACTGGCCGGCGGCCGCGTCGCGTTGACGCTGGAGCTGGGCTATCCCGCCGACGCCGTCCGCGACCAGATCCGCGACATCGCCGTGCGTGCGTTGGCGCAAGCCGGCGCGCCCGATGCGCAAGTCACCGTCACCTGGAAGGTCGCCGCGCACGCGGTGCAGAAGGGCCTGAAGCCGCTGCCCAACGTGCGCAACATTATTGCGGTCGCTTCCGGTAAGGGCGGCGTGGGCAAGAGCACCACCGCCGTGAACCTGGCCCTGGCGCTGGCCGCCGAGGGCGCAACGGTCGGCGTGCTGGACGCCGACATCTACGGCCCCAGCGTGCCGACGATGCTGGGCATCTCCGGCCGTCCCGAAAGCCGGGACAACAAGAGCATGGAGCCGCTGACCGGCCACGGCCTGCAGGCCAACTCCATCGGTTTTCTGATCGACGCGGACTCGCCCGCCATCTGGCGCGGCCCGATGGTGACGCAGGCGCTGGAACAGTTGCTGCGCCAGACCAATTGGCGCGACCTGGATTACCTGATCGTCGACATGCCGCCCGGCACGGGCGACGTGGCCCTGACGCTGGCGCAGAAGGTGCCGGTCGTTGGCGCGGTCATTGTCACCACGCCGCAGGACGTGGCGCTGCTGGACGCGCGCAAAGGCCTGAAGATGTTCCAGAAGGTGGAGGTGCCGATTCTGGGCGTGGTCGAGAACATGGCCATCCACATCTGCTCGCAGTGCGGTCACGCCGAGCACATCTTCGGTGAAGGCGGCGGCCAGCGCATGGCCGAGCAATACCAGACGCCCTGGCTGGGCAGCCTCCCGCTGACGCTTGCCATTCGCGAACAGACCGACGCCGGCACGCCGACCGTCGTGTCGGACGCGGGCAGCGAAGCCGCGTCGCTGTACCGTGCGATCGCTCGAAAGCTGGCCGCGGGCGTTGCGGCGCTTCCGCGCGACATGGCCGGAAAGTTTCCCTCCATCGTCGTTCAACAACCGACCTGACGCATGCGGTGGGCTGCCCGCGCCTTATTGGCAGGACTTTGCATGATGGCGGGCGAGGCGTTGGCCAAGCGCCCGGAAGTCATTGTCGACCCCGGGGGCGTGCCCCCGGCCGCGCTGCAGGCGATCACCCAGGCGGTCGATGCGATCGCGCGTCTGGCCGAAGACCAGGACGGCGGTGAAATCAACCGCCTGCGCCGGCGCGCGCGCGACGCGACGCTGGCGGCGCTGGCCACGCAGGGGTATTTCTCGCCCAAGGTCACGCTCGAAGCCGGTACGGATATCGGCGGCGAAACCTGGGACATCGCGATCGTGCCGGGCAAGCGCACGACCGTCGAGTCCGTGAATCTGGAGTTCTCGGGCCGCATCACTCGCCCCGAGTACGCGCAGCGTGTGCAGAAGCTGCGCGACGACTGGAGCCTGAGGAAGGGGCAGCCGTTCATCAACAGCGACTGGAACCGCGCCAAGGCCACGCTGCTGGACGACGTGTCCACGCGCGACTTCCTACTGGCGCGCATGACGTCCTCGCGCGCCGACATTGACGCGGACAACGCGGCGGCGCATCTGCACGTCACCATCGACAGCGGGCCGCAGGTGCGCATGGGCGAGCTCAACACCCAGGGTCTGAAGCGCGTGCCGGAGACGCTGATCGACCGCTACGTGCGGTACAACGTGGGCGCCGCATTCGACCAGAACCGGCTGGACCAGTGGCAGCAGGACCTGCAATCGACCGCGTTTTTCCGCGGCGCGTTCGTCTCGCTGCAGGAGCCGCCCAGCCAGAACGATCAGCCCACCGATCCCATTTCCGACCGCGCCCGCGGGCCCGGATCCGAAGACGCCGCTGCCGCCGCGCCGGCGGGCGATCCCACGGTGTCGGGCGGCATGCCCCCGCCGCCGGCGCAGTTCGATTCCGACGGCGAGATCACGCTCCCGGTGCAGGTGCGCGTGGTCGAGGCGCCGCCCAAGCGGTTTTCCGCGTCGATCGGCGTGGACGACGAGGCCGGCGTACGGGTGGAATCGGTGTATCGCCAGAACGTCGTGTTCGGCCAACCGGTCACCATGGAAACGGGCTTTGGCGTGGACCGGCTGCGCCAGCGCGCTTTCATGGACATCCTCCTGCCGCCTTCCGAGCGCGGCTACCGCGATTCCGTCGGGATCCTGGCGGACCGTTCCGACATCCAGGGGCTGGAAGTGACCCGCTACGCGCTGGGCGCGACGCGCACGCAAGAGCGCAAGGGCGCAGGCGACAGCCGCGTCGAATATGAAACGCGCTACGGCGTGCTGCTGGCGCAAGACCACGTCAAGATCGACGGCGGCGACAGCTACACGCTGCCCACCATCACCACCACGGCCGAATGGCTGCGGCGCGATGTCGACAACAAATACGATCCGCGCGAGGGCAACCTGATTTCCGTGGGCGGCGGTGTCGGCGTGACGCTGGATACCGGCGAGCCCTACACGCGCCTGCGGCTGCGAGGCCAGAAATGGTGGCCGTTCGGCAAGTGGGACGTGCTGACGATCCGTGGCGAGGTCGGCCGCGTGTGGTCCAACGGCGACGTGCAGGTGCCGGACGACTTCGGTTTCCGGACGGGCGGTGCGCGGTCGATCCGCGGCTATCGCTATCAAAGCATCGGCGTGCACCGCGACAACGCTGTCGTCGGCGCGCCCACGCTGCTCGTGGGCAGCATCGAGTACGACCATTATTTTGACGAGCGCTGGGGCATGGGCGTGTTCGTGGACGCGGGCGATGCCGCCGAATCGTTCGGCGACATGAAGATGTCCGTAGGCTACGGCGTCGGCGCGCGCGTGCGCACGCCCGCCGGGCCGCTGTTCCTGGACGTGGCCTACGGCCAGCGCGAACGGGACCTGCGTCTGCATTTCTCGCTGGGGATCGCGTTTTGAAGTTCGTGCGTAAATTTCTGCGCCATGTGCTGGTGTGGTGGCTGCCCGGGCTTGCCATGCTGGTTGCGCTGACGGCTGGGTTCATCTTCTGGCTGGTGGCCTCGCAGAACGGCACGCGCCTGTTGCTGACGACCGCCGCGCAGCAACTCGAAGGCCAGGCGCTGGACGTGAACGGCTCGCTGCTGCACGGAGTGACCGTGGGGCGTCTGGAGCTGACGGCCGGCGGCACGCACGTCGACATCCACGACCTGGATTTGTCCGTGCGCTGGAGCGCGCTGGGCGACCGGCTCTTGCATGTGCGCAATCTGTCCGCCGGCTCGGTCCGCGTGGATATGGAATCCTCGCCCGAGACGCCGCCCGCCGAGGAAAGCAGCGAACCCTTCACGTTGCCCAAGCTGCCGGTGACCATCGCCGTGGACCGGCTGGCGCTGGGCGACTTCCAGTTCACCCAGGACGGCGAGCCGCTGCCCGTCACCTTGAATGACCTGAACGCGACCTTTGCCGCCAGCCAACAGGGCGCGCAATTGCGCATCGCCAGCCTGCGCGTTGGCCACGAGGTGGGCGAGGCCGATGTGACCGGCCAGGCCGATCTGCAGGCTCTTGCCGACCCCTGGCCCTTCGCGGCGCGCCTGGACGTGTCGGCGCGCGGCGCGGGTCCCGACTCTCCCCTGTGCCAGGCCGATCGGCTGAGCGGCGTGTTTGGTCCGGTGGCGGGGCAGGCGCCGGCCAAGGACAAGGCCGAAGAATCGGCCAAGGAGCCCGCTGCGGCCAAGAAATCGGCTGCGGCCAAGGCCCAGGCTCCGGCCAACCGCGCAGGCGCTCGCAAGGCCGAGGCCGCCGTCAAGGACACAAATGCCGCCAAGCCGGCGGAGACGGCCAAGGGCCGCACCGACGCCGCAGCAGCTACCAAGGGCAAGGCAGAGCCTGCCGCCACCGCGGCCGCGCCGATGGGGCCGCCCGTGCCCGCGTGCCTTGTCGTGCTGCACGCCGACGCCGCGGGATCGCTGGACGGCCTCCAGGCCAAGATCGACGGAACGGGATCCAATTTCGTGCTCGACGTGGTGGCCGATCTGGCGCCACGCACGGCGCTGGTGCTGCGCAGTGCCAGGGCGCGAGCGCAGTTGCCCGACAAGTCCACGCTGGCCGCGCAATTCGACCTGCAGGCGGGCGACGCGCCCGGCCGCGACCGCATCGTCGGCTCGCTGGACGCGCAGCGCCTGGACCTGGCGCCCTGGACAGGCAATGCCATTCCGCCTGCGTTGCTGACCGTTCATGCCGATGTGCAGGCCGACATTGAAAACCTGAGCGCGCTGCGCCATGCCGCCGTCAACCTGCGTTTTGAAGAGGGCAGCCGCTGGAACCGCCAGCCGCTGAGCGGGGATCTGAAGGCGCAGGTGGATGTGACTGGGACGGGGGGCGGTGCGGCGGCCGATGCTGCGGCAGCCGATGCTGCGGCAGGCGCCGCAGTGGCGCCTGCCGGGACGGCCGCGCGTGACCCGGCGGTGGACCCGCTGGCCGGCCTGCGCATCCACGGCCTGGACGTGGACCTGCGGCTGGGCCGCAATCGCGTCCGCGCGACGGGCGAACTGGGCGCATCCAGCGGCGCCATCACGCTAGATGCCCAGGCGCCGCAACTGGACGCCTTCTGGCCCGACATACCCGGCGGCGCCGACGTGAAGGCCCGCATCGACGGCACGGTGGCCGCGCACCGCGGCGAACTCACCGCCAGCTATACGCCGCCGCGGCCCCGGCCCGGCATCATCGGGCAATCCCGCGCGCAGGCCAATCTGACCTTTAACGGCGGCTGGGGCAGGGGCCCGGCAGGCCAGCCCGACGCGGCGCTGGTGGGCTGGCGCGGCACGTTTTCACGGCTGACCGCGGATACTGCCGGATTCGCCGTTTCCCTGGATCGCCCGGTCACGCTGTCCTTCCTGCCCGCTGCCGTGGCGCCGCAATGGCAGTGGCAGGTCGGCCAGACCGGCGTGAGCCTGACCCTGCCGGGCAAGGAGCGCCTGTCCGTGGCGCACCAGGGATCGCGCGGCGGCGGCAAGCGCTGGGAAACCGCCGGGCAGTCGGACAACCTGGTCATCACGGCCGGCGTGGCGCGCCAGGTGGTCGGCGCCTTCGATCCGGAAGCCGCGGCCAAGCTGGGCCGCAACGCCGGCCGCGTGAACGCGATGGTTCCCGATGGCCAGCGCCGCATCGCGCTCGACCTGCTGTGGGACTTGAAATTCGACGGACGCCTGGCCGGCCGGGCCCGCATCGCGCGCCGTGCGGGCGACCTGCTGATTCCGGGCGATCCCCCGGTGCCGCTGGGCGTGAAGGCGCTGGTCGTCGACGTGACCGCCACGCCCACCTCGGCCAACGCCAGCCGGCTGGACGCCCGCCTGGACCTGTCGACGGAAAAGATGGGGTCGATCAACGGCACCGGCACGGCGGTCCTGCTGGTGGACGCGCAGGGCGGGATGGCGCTGGATTCGCGCCAGCCGCTGCGGGCGCGCCTGAATGCGGACATCGCCGACCTGGCGTGGGTTGGCCTGTTCGTGGGCGACGCCATGGAAGTGGGCGGTACGCTCAAGGCCAATATCGACGTGCAGGGCACGCTTGCCGGCCAATGGGGCGCCACCGGCTCGATCCGGGGCGACAAGCTGCGGCTGGTGCGAATCGACGACGGCGTGCGGCTGATCGATGGCACGCTGTCCGCCCGCCTGGACGGCCAGCGGCTCATTCTGGACAGCCTGCGCTTTCCGGCGTCGCTGCGCGTGATGCCTGCCGAATGGCGCACCAAGGAATGGATCACGACGAACGCGGGCGCCAAGGGCGGTTACGCCGAAGCGAAGGGCGACTGGAACATCATGGACGGCGGCGGCGCGATCAAGCTGACGCTGTTCCGATTCCCGGCCCTGCAGCGATCGGACCGCTACGCCATGGTGTCCGGCACGGTCGAGGTGCGGGCGGCCATGCCGCGCCTGGAGATCGTGGGCAACCTTAGCGCCGACGCGGGCTGGTTCAGCCTGGAGATCCTTCAGGGCGTGCCGACGCTGGATGACGACGTGCGCGTGATCCGCGCGGGCGACGATCCCAACAAGGTCTCGACGCCGCTGCAGACCAGCATGGACCTGAAGTTCGACATGGGGCCGCGCTTCTACATCACGGGCATGGGGCTGGACGCCGGCCTGCTCGGTTCCATCCAGATCCGGCTGAACGAGGGCCGGCTGACAGGCTGGGGACAGTTGCGCACGCGCGGCGGCGGCATCGAGGCCTATGGCCAGCGGCTGCGCCTGAGCCGCGGAACCCTGACGTTCCAAGGCCGTCTGGACAACCCCATCCTGGACATCGAGGCGCTGCGCACGGGTGAACTGGTCGAGGCCGGCGTGCGCGTGGTGGGCACGGCCCAGCGTCCGCGCATCGACCTGGTGTCCTATCCGGAAGTCAGCGACGTCGAAAAGCTGTCGTGGCTGCTGCTGGGCCGCGGGCCGGACGAAAGCGGCGGCGACGCGGCCTTGCTGGTGTCGATCGGCACTGCGCTGCTGGGGGGCGGGCAGCCGTTCTACAAGCAGTTCGGCCTGGACGACGTGGCGGTGCGCACCGGCAACATGGGCAGTTCGGGCAGCATCCTGCCGGACCGTACGGTGGCCGGCAACGTGAACCGCGATATCGGCAGCGACCTGTCCACGCAGTTCCTGGTGGCCAGCAAGAACTTCGCCAATGGCATCACGCTGAGCGTCGAGCAGGCGCTGTCCGGCAGCGATACCGTTGGGCGCGCCAGCTACCGGCTGGCGCGGGGTCTGTCCCTGGATTTGAAGGGCGGCTCGGTCAACGGGATTTCGCTGGTGTACCGCACCCTTTTCGGCAATTGATCCGGCGCCCGGCTTGAGGCGGGACAAGTCTGTCCCGCCCGGCCGGAATCGGGTCCGGCGCGCTCGGGATAAAATGACGCCCATTCCAAATCCCTAGCACCACACCCACCATGAGCATCAAAAGCGACCGCTGGATCCGCCGCCAGGCCGAAGCCGGCATGATCGAACCTTTCGAACCGGGGCAGGTTCGTACGGCCAATGGCGGGCGCATCGTCAGCTACGGCACCAGCAGCTACGGCTACGACGTGCGCTGCGCCGACGAATTCAAGATCTTCACCAACATCAATTCGACCATCGTCGATCCCAAGAACTTCGACGAAGGCTCGTTCGTGGATTTCAAGGGCGACGTCTGCATCATCCCGCCGAATTCCTTCGCCCTGGCGCGCACGGTGGAATACTTCCGCATCCCGCGCAGCGTCCTGACGGTCTGCCTGGGCAAGAGCACGTACGCGCGCTGCGGCATCATCGTCAACGTGACCCCGCTTGAACCCGAATGGGAAGGCCACGTCACGCTGGAATTTTCCAACACCACGCCGCTGCCCGCCAAGATCTACGCCGGCGAAGGCTGCGCACAGATGCTGTTCCTGGAAAGCGACGAGGTCTGCGAAACCTCGTACCGCGATCGCGGCGGCAAATATCAAGGCCAGCGCGGCGTCACGCTGCCGCGCACCTGATCGTTCAGCTTGGCTGCGCCGGGCGCGAGTTATCGCTCGGGCAGTCACGCAGGTAGTCGATATCCCACTCGCCTTCGCCGGTCTGCACGAAGCCGTGCCGGCGATAGAAGCGGTTCGAATCGCTGCCGCGCAACGCGCTCAATGTCACCCCGACGCCGCGGCGGTCGGCGTCCTGCAAGATCCGGCGCAGCACCTGGCCGCCTACGCCTCGCCCCTGCGCAGAGGGATGCACGTACAGATGATCCAGCCGCAATCCGTCGCCGTCCGGCCGCAGGCAGTAGAACCCGATGCGTTTGCCGTCTTCTTCGATGTGCCAGGTGCACTCGGGGCGGAAGGTGCCGCGCAGCCGCTCCCGCGCCCGGTCCGGGTCAAAGCGGCCCAGCCGTTCCAGGCTGTCGCGCATGGCCTCGATCCGCAGCGCCAGCAGCGCTTCGAAGTCGGCCTCGGCTGCAGGCGTGAAGCGCAGCGACGCAGGCGCCAGTTCGTCATAGCCCCGGCCCAGAAACTGCAGGATGCAGATGCCGTGGCCATAAGGATCGGCCAGATGCGCAATGCGGCCCCAGTCATGCGTGATGGGCGGATCCTCCAGGCGCGCGCCCGCGGCGACCGCCCGGGCCACGGCCTGGTCCACGTCATCCACCACGACGTCCAGATGCACGGGCGTCCAATGCCGCGCGTAGTCGCGGCGCTGACGGACAGCGCCGCCGGTCGCCGGAACGCCGGCCGCCGTGCCCGCCGCCTTTTCGAGCAGATAGATGGGGGCGTCGGCGCCCAGCAGTTCGGCCCCCGTGGAACCCAGCCGCCGGTTCAGCGTCAAGCCGAAGGCAGACAGGTAGAAACCGATCGCGTGTTCGAGATCGGGAACATCGATATTGACCAGGATTCTCATGGGGACATTCTGCGCTAAAGAACCTTATGCCGCGTCCGTAAAAAGATTACATGTGTTTGCCGATTTGGCGACGTCATTTCTGCAAGCGTTAGCAAGGCCCAATCTGTGCGTTACCCCCATATTCCCTGGCTGCCCCTGTTGTTCTATCCCGCGTTGCCGGTGGCCGCAGCGGTCGGGCTGCTGTTCTGGCGGGATTGGCCGCCCGCGCTCAGCCTGATCGTGCCGTTCGTGCCATGGGTCATGGCGCTGATCGGATCGGCGATCTGCCTGATGTATCAACGCTCGCAGACCATGGCGCTAATGCTGTGCGTGCTGGCCGTCACGGCGGCCTGGCCCACGCTTGCCCGGGAAGCCCCGTGGGCCATGGGGCCGGTGCTGGCCTGGTGGTCGCTCGTCTACACCATCAATGCCCTGTGGTCCGAACGATCCAGCATGCTGATCGACGTGGCGCTGCGCATCGGCTTGATCGCCGCCGGCGTGGCCGTGATTGCGCTGGTGGGCAAGGACGGCGTGGGCGAAATCTTCAGCACCGTCGCGCTGCAGGGCATGCTGGCGCGCCTGGGCGTACCGGCCGAGGCGCTGATCGCGCTGCTGGGCACCGGCCTGACGTTGACGCTGCTGCTGTTGCGCTACGGGCGCCCGCAGCAGGCAGGGCAGTGGCTGGGCTTCGTGTGCATGGCCTGGGCGCTGCCGCGTGGCGCGGCGCATCCGCTCGAACTGGCGCTGATGTCCGCCGCGGCGTTGACGGCCCTGTGCATCTCGTTGGCGCACGAAGGCTTTCACATGGCGTTCCGCGACGAGCTCACTGGTTTGCCCGGCCGCCGCGCGCTGAACGAGCGGCTGCAACGCATGGGCCGCCTCTACACGCTGGCAATGGCCGACGTGGACCACTTCAAGGCCTTCAACGACACGCACGGCCACGATGTGGGCGATCAGGTGCTGCGCATGGTCGCCTCGCAGTTGCGGCGCGTGCCGGGTGGCGGCCAGGCCTACCGCTACGGCGGCGAGGAATTCACGCTGGTGTTTCCCGGCAAGACCGCTGCCGAGGCCATGCCGCACCTGGAGACGGTGCGGCGCGCCATCGAGGCCTACCAGATGCGCCTGCGCGACAAGCCGGCCCGGCCCAAGGCGGACCAGATCGGCCAGCGCCGCCGCGGCGGACGGGGAGGGCGCGGCGCCCGGCCCTTGCGCGTGACGGTCAGCATCGGGGTGGCGGAACGCAGCGATGCGCTGCGCGCCCCGGACGCCGTCATCAAGGCGGCCGACCAGGCGCTCTACAAGGCCAAGGACGGCGGTCGCAATCAGGTGTGTGCCTTCGGCGCGCGCCGCCGCGCGGGCGCTGCTTGAGGCCAGTGCCTACCGGTCGGCCAGCGGCATCGCCATCAGCGCTTCGTCGTACAGCTTGCCGTTGACGCACAGCGCCTCGCGCTCGTGGCCATACACGGTGAATCCCAGGCTGGCGTAAAGCGCGGACGCCGCGACGTTGTTGGCGGTGACGCTCAGCTGCACCTGCCGGATGCCGCGCATGGTGCGCGCATGGTCGATCGCCGCGTGCATCAGCATCCGGCCCAAGCCCCGGCCGCGCTCGGCGGGTGCGACGTACATGCTCCAGATGTGCGCCTTGTGCCGCACCTTCAGCTTGCGCTGGCGTCCCACGCCGACGATCCCGGCCAACGCCTCGCCCAGAAACACGCCAAACATCGCGCCATCGTTGGCCGGCGAAATCCATTCGCGGATGTCCGCCAATGTCAGCGTGTGTTCCTCTTCGTAACTCGATCCAAAGGACTCGGGCGTTTCGACCAGCGCATTCAAACGCAATTGCCGCAGGGGCGCGGCGTCGGCAGCGATCAGTCGTCGGACGACAGGCTCGTTCATGGCGGCTTTGAGAGTGTTGGGATTAGGTAACGTTTGAGGAGTATAGGGGGATGGGCTTGCCTATAATGGCCCCAACGCCGCTTGCGGTTTTCAACAAGGAGCCATTGATGTTCGGTTTCCTCAAGACAAACCAGGATGCGACGCGCCACGAAGTCCAGGAAGAATTCGTGGCCCGTGTCGCGGGTGCAGCGCAGGACTTCGTGGAGGCGGCCGGTTCAACCGGCGCCGTGCTGGACTACTCTCCGTCCAGCGTTCATGCGCTGGATGACGCACTGGAGGCCGCCCATCTGGGCACGCTGCCTCTGACCCCCATGCAAACCGTCGGTGCTGCCGCCTACCTTTACGAGGTTGGCCGCCGCGCGCATGGCGGGTTGTATGAGGTCTGCGACGACGAAGATCCCGTGGTCCTCGTCTGCGGAGAACCCGGCTCCGAAGTGTGCTTTGGCGCCATCGCCAAGGTCGAGCGGCGCATCCGTTACGGGGCCGCCGAGGCCATCCCAGCGTACTTTGAACGCTTCATGACAGCCCTGCAGACGGGCGAAGCGCAGACCATCCGGTAGGCTGATCTGGCGCTTCTGGGGATTTCCCTTAGGGCTGTAAGAAAAACAGCCCTACAATTCC
Source organism: Achromobacter sp. GQ309 (assembly GCF_059759315.1). Lineage (NCBI taxonomy): Bacteria > Pseudomonadati > Pseudomonadota > Betaproteobacteria > Burkholderiales > Alcaligenaceae > Achromobacter > Achromobacter sp. GQ309. The sequence goes on along the minus strand of NZ_JCAXDP010000006.1, from coordinate 139,796 downwards.
GCAATTCCCGCCGGCCGGCGGGTGCTCGTGCCGTCTGTCATCAGACGGTTTTTTACTCGCAGTACATTCGCGCCGCGATACGCGTCCGATCCGCCATGCCCCCAGGAGCGCCTGCATGAAATTCCGCTTCCCCATCTTCATCATCGACGAGGACTACCGTTCCGAGAACGCGTCCGGTTTGGGTATCCGTGCCTTGTCCGCAGCAATCGAGGCCGAGGGCGTCGAGGTGATCGGGGTGACCAGTTACGGCGACCTGAGTTCGTTCGCGCAGCAGCAGAGCCGCGCCAGCGCCTTCATCCTGTCGATCGACGATGAAGAGTTCGACGTGGACTCGCCCGAGGACGTGGCCAGCGCAATCAAGAACCTGCGCGCCTTCATTGGCGAGCTGCGCTTTCGCAACGCGGACATTCCCATCTATCTGTACGGCGAAACGCGCACGTCGGAACACATTCCGAACGACATCCTTCGCGAGCTGCACGGCTTCATCCACATGTTCGAGGACACGCCGGAGTTCGTGGCGCGCCACATCATCCGCGAAGCCCGCAGCTACGTCGACAGCCTGCCGCCGCCGTTCTTCCGCGAGCTGGTGAAGTACGCGCAGGACGGTTCGTATTCGTGGCACTGCCCGGGGCACTCGGGCGGCGTGGCGTTCCTGAAGAGCCCGGTCGGCCAGATGTTCCACCAGTTCTTCGGTGAAAACATGCTGCGCGCCGACGTCTGCAACGCCGTGGACGAACTGGGCCAGCTGCTGGACCACACCGGCCCGGTCGCCGAATCCGAACTGAACGCCGCGCGCATCTTTCACGCGGACCATTGCTTCTTCGTGACCAACGGCACATCGACCTCGAACAAGGTCGTGTGGCACGCCAACGTGGCCGCGGGCGACGTTGTGGTGGTGGACCGCAACTGTCACAAGTCGATCCTGCACGCCATCACGATGACGGGCGCGATTCCGGTGTTCCTGCGCCCCACACGCAACCACCTGGGCATCATCGGCCCGATCCCGCTCGAAGAATTCCACCCGGACAACATCCGCAAGAAGATCGAAGCGAACCCCTTCGCGCGCGAAGCGGTGAACAAGAATCCGCGCATCCTGACGCTGACGCAGAGCACGTACGACGGCGTCATCTACAACGTCGAAATGATCAAGCAGCAGCTCGGCAGCTATGTCGACACGCTGCACTTTGACGAAGCCTGGCTGCCGCACGCATCGTTCCACGAGTTCTACCAGGACATGCACGCCATCGGCCAGGACCGCCCGCGCAGCCAGGACGCGATGGTGTTTGCCACGCACTCCACGCACAAGCTGCTGGCCGGCATTTCGCAGGCCTCGCAGATCATCGTGCAGGAATCCGAGACCCGCAAACTGGACCGCAACGTCTTCAACGAGGCGTACCTGATGCACACGTCCACGTCGCCGCAATACGCGATCATCGCGTCCTGCGACGTGGCCGCTGCCATGATGGAGCCCCCGGGCGGCACCGCGCTGGTCGAGGAAAGCATCCGCGAAGCCCTGGACTTCCGCCGCGCCATGCGCAAGGTGGAATCCGAGTTCGGCAAGAACGACTGGTGGTTCAAGGTCTGGGGCCCGAACCGTCTGGTGGCCGAAGGCATCGGCAACCGCGACGAATGGATCCTGGAAGCCAACGATCACTGGCACGGCTTCGGTGAAATGGCCGAAGGCTTCAACATGCTGGACCCGATCAAGGCCACGGTCATCACGCCGGGACTGGACATGTCGGGCAGCTTCGGCGAAACCGGCATTCCCGCGGCGCTGGTCTCCAAGTACCTGACCGAGCACGGCGTGGTGGTTGAAAAGACCGGCCTGTATTCGTTCTTCATCCTGTTCACCATCGGCATCACCAAGGGCCGCTGGAACACGCTGTTGACCGCCTTGCAGCAATTCAAGGACGACTACGACCGCAACCAGCCGCTGTGGCGCATCCTGCCGGAGTTCTGCCGCGACCATCGCCGCTACGAGCGCATGGGCCTGCGTGACCTCTGCCAGCAGATTCACGAGGCCTACCGCGAGCGCGACGTCGCCCGCCTGACGACCGAGATGTACCTGAGCGACATGGTGCCGGCGCTGAAGCCGTCGGACGCCTTTGCCCGCATGGCGCACCGCGAAGTCGAGCGCGTCGACATCGACAAGCTGGAAGGCCGCGTCACGGGCGTGCTGCTGACGCCGTACCCGCCGGGCATTCCGCTGCTGATCCCGGGCGAACGCTTCAACCGCACCATCGTGCAGTACCTGCAATTCGCGCGCGAGTTCAACGAACGCTTCCCCGGCTTCGAAACCTACATCCACGGCCTGGCCGACGAAGTGGGTCCGGACGGCGAAAAGCGTTACTACGTTGACTGCCTGATCGAAGAGTAAGCACGGGCGGGCCGGAAATCTTGATGTTCGATGTTGCAGTGCTTGGCGCGGGCGCCGCGGGCATGATGTGCGCGGCGGTCGCGGGTCAGCGCGGCCTGCGCGTGGTGCTGGTCGACCACGCGCAGCGCCTGGCCGAGAAGATCCGCATTTCGGGCGGCGGGCGCTGCAACTTCACGAACATCGGGGCCGGGCCCGCCAATTTTCTGTCTGAAAATCCCCATTTCTGCCGGTCGGCGTTGTCGGCCTACACGCCGCAGGACTTTCTGGCGCTCATGAAGCGCCACCGCATCGCCTGGCACGAGAAGCATCGCGGCCAGCTGTTCTGCGACGACTCCAGCGAAAACATCATCGACATGCTGCGCGCCGAGTGCGACGCGGGCAATGTGCAATGGCGCATGGGCTGTTCGGTGGCCGAGGTCGCGCATGGGGCCGAAGGTTTCGAGCTGCGCACCAGCCAGGGCGTCATCCTGGCCGCCAAGCTGGTCGTCGCGACCGGCGGCATGGCGATTCCGCAACTGGGCGCGACGGACTTCGGGCTGAAGATCGCCCGCCAGTTCGGCCTGAAGGTCGTCGAGCCGCGCCCCGCGCTGGTTCCGCTGACCTTCGACCCCGCGCAGTGGCAGCCGCTGTCCGAGCTGTCCGGCGTGGCGCTGGAAGTGAACCTGCGGACGGGGCAGGGCAAGGCGCGCGGCGAATTCCTTGAAGACCTGCTGTTTACGCACCGCGGTCTGTCGGGGCCGGCGATCCTGCAGATCTCCAGCTACTGGAAGCCGGGCGAGCCCATCGTGATCGACCTGGCGCCGGGGCGCGATCTGGCGCAGGAACTGCTGGCGTCCAAGTCCGGCAACCGCCAGCAGCTTCATACGGTGCTGGGCGGGCTATGGCCCAAGCGGCTGGCCGACCGCTGGCTGCAATTGGCCGAGCAGGGCGGCAAGCCGGGCCTGGCCGCGCTGCGCCTGGCCGACGCGCCGGACAAGACGCTGCGCGGGCTGGCGCAGGACATCCATCAGTGGACGCTCGTGCCCAGCGGCACGGCGGGCTACAAAAAGGCCGAAGTCATGCGAGGCGGCGTGGACACGCGCGGCCTGGACCAGAAGTCCATGCAGGCAAAGGCCGCGCCGGGCCTGTATTTCATCGGCGAGGCCGTCGACGTGACCGGCTGGCTCGGCGGCTACAACTTCCAGTGGGCGTGGGCCTCGGGCGTCGCCTGCGGCCAGGCGCTGTAGCTGCGGCCAGGCGCGCTGGTTAGGCACTGGCCGCTTTCACTCCAAATCCTGAAATTTCCCGAAGCAACCTGCGTGGCCGCCTTTCCGGCATTCCGGCATTCCGGCATTGTGATATCAAATAAAAATACATATCATTTATGTTTTGATCTTTATCAAAGCCGTCCCGCGAGGGACGGATCAGCCGGAGACTCGCATGGCCTACACCCTTCCGCCCCTGCCGTACGCCTATGACGCGCTGGAACCTCACATCGACGCAATGACGATGGAGATCCACTACACCAAGCATCACCAGACCTATGTCACCGGCCTGAACACCGCGCTCGAAGGCGCCGGCATCGCCACGGATGAACCCGTGGAAGCGCTGGTCGCGCGCATCAAGGAATTGCCGGAAGCCGTGCGCGGCGCGGTGCGCAACCACGGCGGCGGCCACGCCAATCACAGCCTGTTCTGGTCCGTCATGTCGCCGCAGGGCGGCGGCGAGCCGGATGGGGCGCTGGCTGCGGCCATCGACGCCGAGCTGGGCGGTCTGCCCGCCTTCAAGGAAGCCTTCACCAAGGCGGCGCTGACGCGCTTCGGCAGCGGTTGGGCCTGGCTGAGCGTGACGCCGGCCGGTAAGCTGGTGGTCGAGAGCAGCGCCAACCAGGACAGCCCGCTGATGGACGGCAATACGCCGATCCTGGGCCTGGACGTCTGGGAACACGCTTATTATCTGAAGTACCAGAACCGCCGGCCGGAATACATCGGCGCTTTCTACAACGTGGTGAACTGGCCCGAGGTCTCGCGCCGCTACGCTGCGGCAAAGGGCTAAGCGCATCTCCCCAAAGGAGCGCAGCCGCATATGAATACCTTCAGCCGTCATCGCGTGCGGCCGGCGGCCACCAGCATCAGCGTCTGGACGCTGGCCGTGATGGTGTCCTGCCTGGCCCTGTACCAGCTCTGGGTCTACCTGGACGTGCGGGCGCCGCACGTGGCCGACGCGCTGCTGGGCGGTCTTGTCGCGGCCGCCGCCACCGCGCTGGGTACTCTGCCCATTCTCTTTGCCCGCACCATTCCGCAGAAGGCGCAGGACAGCATGTTCGGCTTTGGGGCCGGCGTCATGCTGGCCGCCAGCGCGTTTTCCCTGGTCGCGCCGGGTATCGCCGCGGGTAAGGAATTGGGGTACGGCCCCTGGGGCGCCGGCCTGACGGTCGGCGCCGCCCTGCTGTTGGGGGCGGCCGTGCTGCTGCTGATGGACCGGATCCTGCCGCACGAGCATTTCATCAAGGGCAGGGAAGGGATGGAGGCGCACCGCCTGCGCCGCACCTGGCTGTTCGTGTTCGCGATCATGCTGCACAACCTGCCCGAGGGCCTGGCGATCGGCGTGGGTTATGCAGCGGGCGACCCCGTGCGCGGCACGGCGTTGGCCACCGGCATTGCAATCCAGGACATTCCCGAGGGGCTGGTCGTGGCGGTGGCCCTGCTGGCCGCCGGCTACAAGCGCACGTTTGCCGTGGCCTTGGGCATGCTGTCGGGGCTGATCGAACCCGTGGGCGCCGTGCTGGGCGCCGCCGTGGTCGGCTGGTCGGCGCCGCTCCTGCCGTGGGGCCTGGGTTTTGCCGCGGGCGCCATGCTGTTCGTCATCAGCCACGAGATCATCCCGGAATCGCACCGCAAGGGGCACGAGGTCTACGCCACCTGCGGCCTCATGATCGGTTTCGTGCTGATGATGCTGCTGGATACCGCGCTGGGATAGCGCCGGCGGGCGTGCAACAGGCCTAGGCTTACCCCGGGCTTTCGTTGTATGCTTTCGGCGCTGTCACGCATGCTGCGGGAGAGAGCGGCCGAAGGCGTCAAGCCCGGCCGCCGCCGAAGGCGCAATTCGCCCAGAATCGCTCAGGTAACCGATACCGCGCAGGCTTGCCCCGTCCCGCATTTGCCGCCATTGCCGGCTACGCAGACGTGGCAAAACAGCACTCTGGAGAGACCTGGCGCCGCGCCCTGAACAGGGACACTGCGAGCAGCCCAGGCGCCGAAGGTGCAAACCCGCCACGCGGGGCAACTCTCAGGCAAAAGGACAGAGGGGCGGAAGATTCAGCCGTTGCGCGGGCGCCGTCCGCCCGCAACCAGCGGCATTCCGTAACCCTGGCATCGCTGCCGTCCCGGAGTTCCCCCGCATGTCCGCATCCCTCAAACGCACCCCGCTCGCCGAAGAACACATCGCCGCCGGCGCCCGCATGGTCGATTTCGGCGGCTGGGACATGCCGCTGGCCTACGGTTCGCAGATCGAAGAGCACCATGCCGTGCGCCAGGACGCCGGCATGTTCGACGTCTCGCACATGCTCAACGTCGACGTGACGGGCCCGGATGCCTTCGCCTTCCTGCAGCGCCTTGTCGCCAACGACGTCGCCAAGCTGACGGTCCCGGGCAAGGCGCTCTACAGCTGCATGCTGAACCCGCAGGGCGGCGTCATCGACGACCTCATCATCTATTTCTTCGCTGCCGACGAATGGCGCGTGGTGGTCAACGCCGGCACGGCCGACAAGGACGTGGCCTGGATGCAGCGCGTCAAGCAGGCCGGCGCGTTCGACGTGACCATCGCCCCGCGCCGCGATCTGGCCATGGTGGCTGTGCAGGGCCCCAACGCCCGCGCCAAGGTCTGGGCCGCCCGCCCGGCCTGGCAAGCCGCCAGCGAACCGCTGACTCCCTTCGTCGCCGCCCGCGTGGGCGACGACACGCTGGTCGCCCGCACGGGCTACACCGGCGAAGACGGTTTCGAAATCGTCCTGCCCGCTGCTGAAGTCGTGCAACTGTGGCGCGACCTGATCGCCCAGGGCGTGCGTCCGGCAGGCCTGGGCGCGCGCGACACGCTGCGCCTGGAAGCCGGCATGAACCTGTACGGCCAGGATATGGACGAACTGACCCACCCCGGCGAAGCCGGCCTGACCTGGACCGTGTCCGGCAAGAACGCCGAGCGCCGCTTCATCGGCCGCGACGCGATCGAACAATTCGCCAAGCCCGCCACCTTCATCGGCCTGAAGCTGCAGGAACGCGGCGTCATGCGCGCGCACATGGCCGTGCGCACCGCGCAGGGCGTGGGCGAGCTGACCAGCGGCACCATGTCGCCCACGCTGGGCGTGTCGATCGGCTTTGCCCGCCTGCCGCAAGGCGTGGTCGCGGGCGACAAGGTCGAGGTCGACATCCGCGGCAAGTGGGTGCCCGCCGTGGCGTGCAAGCTGCCTTTCGTGCGTAACGGCAAAGCCGTCGAACACTCGTAAACTCGAACCTCGCGCGTGCACCGGCCCGGTCTGGGCAACGGCCGCCCGCGCGAGGCGCGCAACACCATTCATCTACCCGCATTCCCTCAGGAGTTCCCATGAGTCTGCCCACCGATCGCAAGTACACCGAGTCCCATGAATGGGTCAAAGCCGAGGGCGACGTGTTCGTCGTCGGCATCACCGACACCGCCCAGGAGCAACTGGGCGATCTGGTCTTCGTTGGCGACGTGAACGTCGGCGCCAAGCTGAGCGCGGGCGAAACCGCCGGCGTGGTCGAGTCGGTCAAGGCCGCCTCGGACATCTACGCGCCCGTGTCCGGCGAAATCGTTGCCTTCAACGAAGAGCTGGAAAGCAACCCCAACCTGATCAACGAATCGGCCTTCACCGCCTGGATCTTCAAGATCAAGCCGGACAACGCCGCCGACGCCGACAAGCTGCTGGACGCCGCCGGCTACGAAGCCGTCGCCAACGGCTGATGCCGCACGCGGGGGAGCGGCGGCGCCGCCTCCCTCGCCAGACGCAATACCGTCCGTTCGCAGGACGACACCCGCTACCCCCGAGATCCCCCCATGTCGCGCGCCCTAGACACCCATACCGACTTCATCCCCCGCCACATCGGCCCCTCCGACGCCGACCAGGCCGCCATGCTTGCCGTGATCGGCAGCGACAGCCTGGACGCCCTGATCGAAGAAGTCGTGCCCCCCAAGATCCGCAGCAAGGAGCCGCTGGCGCTGCCCGCGTCGCGCAGCGAAGCCGACGTGCTGGCCGAACTGAAGCAGGTCGCGGGCCGCAACAAGGTCTACCGCAGCTACATCGGCCAGGGGTACTACGGCACGCAGACGCCCAACGTGGTGTTGCGCAACATTCTTGAAAATCCCGCCTGGTACACGGCCTATACGCCTTACCAGCCCGAGATTTCGCAGGGCCGCCTGGAAGCCCTGCTGAACTACCAGACGATGGTCGCCGACCTGACCGGCCTGGACATCTCCAACGCCTCGCTGCTGGACGAAAGCACCGCCGCCGCTGAAGCGATGACGCTTGCGCGCCGCAGCGCCAAGTCCAAGAGCCCGGTGTTCTTCATCTCGCGCCACGTGCATCCGCAGACCATCGAAGTCGTGCGCACGCGCGCCGAAGGCCTGGACATCGAGATCCGCATCGGCGACGAAGCCGAAGGCCTGCCCGAGTGCTTTGGCGTGCTGCTGCAGTACCCGCACAGCACGGGTTCGGTGTCCGACTACCGCAAGCTGGCCGAAGCCGCCCACGCGCAAGGCGCCGTGGTTGCGTGCGCGACCGACCTGCTGGCGCTGGCCGTGCTGGCCGCGCCGGGCGAGTGGGGCGCCGACATCGCCGTCGGTTCGGCCCAGCGCTTTGGCGTGCCGTTCGGCTTTGGCGGCCCGCACGCCGGCTTCATGGCCTGCAAGGACGCATTCAAGCGCAACATGGCGGGCCGCCTGGTCGGCGTGTCCAAGGACGCGCAAGGCAATCCCGCGCTGCGCCTGGCGCTGCAGACGCGTGAACAGCACATCCGCCGCGAGAAGGCCACTTCCAACATCTGCACGGCGCAGGTGCTGCTGGCCGTGATGGCCGGCATGTACGCGGTGTGGCACGGCCCGGCCGGCATCCGCCGCATCGCCGAGCGCGTGCAGCGCGCCACCGCCATCCTGCGCGCCGAGCTGATCAAGCTGGACGTCAAGGTCGCCAACGACACGTTCTTCGACACGCTGCTGCTGGAAACCGGCGCCGCGACGCCCGCCATCCTGACGGCCGCCGACTGCGCGCACATCAACCTGCGCCGCGTCGACGGCGCCCGTCTGGCCATCTCGCTGGACGAGACCGTCACCGTGGCCGACCTGGAAGCACTGGTCAACGTCTTCGCCGCCGGTCTTGAGCGCGATGACGTCGAACTGGACATCGACGCGCTGGACGCCGCGGCCCCCGGCGGCATTCCCGCCTCGGTTGCTCGCGAAAGCGCGATCCTGAAGCACCCCATCTTCTCCAGCATCCAGTCCGAAACCGACATGCTGCGCTACCTGCGCAAGCTGGCCGACAAGGATCTGGCGCTGGACCGCACGATGATCCCGCTGGGTTCGTGCACCATGAAGCTGAACGCCACGGCCGAGATGATCCCCATCACCTGGCCCGAATTCGCGCTGATCCACCCGTTCGCGCCGGCCTCGCAAAGCCAGGGCTACGTCGAACTGATCGATCGTCTGTCCGCCGCGCTGTGCGAAATCACCGGCTACGACAACATCAGCCTGCAGCCCAACTCGGGCGCGCAGGGCGAATATGCGGGTCTGCTCGCCATTCGCGGCTATCACCAGGCTAACGGCCAGCACCAGCGCAACATCTGCCTGATCCCGTCGTCGGCGCACGGCACCAACCCCGCCTCGGCGCAGCTTGCCGGCATGGACGTAGTGGTCGTGGCGTCGGACGCCAACGGCAACGTGGACCTCGCGGACCTGCGCGCCAAGATCGAACAGGTCGGCGACAAGCTGGCCGCGCTGATGATCACGTACCCGTCGACGCACGGCGTGTTCGAAGAAGCCGTCACCGAAATCTGCGATCTGGTCCACCAGGCCGGCGGACAGGTGTACCTGGACGGCGCCAACATGAACGCCATGGTCGGCGTGGCCAAGCCCGGCAAGTTCGGCTCGGACGTGTCGCACCTGAACCTGCACAAGACGTTCTGCATCCCGCACGGCGGCGGCGGACCCGGCGTGGGTCCCGTGGCGGTGCGCTCGCACCTGGCGCCCTACCTGCCGGGCGTGGTGAACGAACAGGGCAAGCTGCCCGGCGACGCCAAGGTCGGCCCGGTCTCGGCCGCGCCGTTCGGCTCGGCGGGCATCCTGCCGATCCCGTTCGTGTACATCGCGCTGATGGGCGCCGACGGCCTGCGCCGCGCCACCGAAGTCGCCATCCTGAACGCCAACTACATCGCGACCCGCCTGCGCGGCCACTACGAGGTCCTGTACGCGGGCCGCAACGGCCGCGTGGCGCACGAGTGCATCCTGGACGTGCGCCCGCTCAAGGAAACCAGCGGCATCAGCGCCGAAGACATCGCCAAGCGCCTGATGGACTACGGCTTCCATGCGCCCACCATGAGCTTCCCGGTCGCGGGCACGCTGATGGTCGAGCCGACGGAATCCGAAGGCGTGGCCGAGCTGGACCGCTTCATCGACGCGATGATCGCCATCCGCGAAGAAATCGCCCAGGTCGAACGCGGCGAACGCGACCGCGACGACAACGTCCTGAAGAACGCGCCGCACACCGCGCAGATGCTGCTGGCCGAGGAATGGTTGCACGACTACCCGCGCCAGCAGGCCGCCTACCCGGTGGCGACGCTGCGCGACGGCAAATACTGGCCGCCGGTCGCCCGCGTGGACAACGCCTACGGCGATCGCAACCTGGTCTGCGCCTGCCTGCCGATCGAAGCGTACGCGTAACGCGCCACGCCCGCGTCCGGCCCGTGCCGGACGCATCGCCCGATCATCGCGATCAGCGCGTAAAAAAAGCCCCCGTCCTTTACAGGCGGGGGCTTTTGCTTGGGGCCAGGCCTTGGATCAAGGCCGGTCGTTCAGCTTATTTGGCGGGCGCCTTCGCCGCGGCGCCGAAGTCTTCGGCGATGCTGATGAACGTGTTGAGCAGGATCTGCAGGTTGTCCTTGCCCAGACCGCCTTCGGCGTTCATGTCCATCTGCAGCACGGCCTGGTTCTTTTCATCGAGGTAGGCGCGGCTCCAGCGGTATTCCTGGTTCCAGGCGTTGATGGCCTTGAGCGTCATCGGCTTCTTGGTGGCGTACGTGGCGGTCGCGACCAGATCCAGGCACTTTTCCGTGAAGTCGTTGCACAGGAACTCCAGGCGCAGGTCGGTGGCGCCGGTGGTGCCCGGGTTCAGGACCAGCACGGGGCCGTCGGTGCCGTCGCTGCGGGTCACGGTGTAGCCCATGTCGTCCAGCATGTTGGCAACGTCTTCCAGGTTGAAGTCCTGCATGACGCCGGCAACCGGTGCCGGAGCGACGGGTTCGGCGTCCGGGTCCATGCCGATGCCGGACAGCTCGTCGTCGTCGTCCAGGTCATTCATGCCGGTCGCGCCCAAGAGGCCGCTGAACAGTTCCTCGGCAGGAATCTTCTGGCCGTTCAGGTCGCCCATGCCGTCGGCAAAGGTGAACTTGCCGACGATGTTGTCGCCGTCGTTCTTGCCCACGTTCATCATTTCGGCCATGCCGGCCATCTGGCGGATGTTCTCGTCAGCGTCGGCCGCGGCCTTCTCGGCGGGCACGCCTTCGGTCTTGACGGCGTACTGCACCATCAGGTCCTTCACCATGGGCTTGGAGATCACCAGCGAGGCGTCGATCTTCTTGATCGCCTGCACTGCGATTTCCTGCGGGGTCAGGTCCTTGGCGTTGGCCGGATTGGCCAGGTCCAGCGTGAAGGTCAGCTTGCTTTCGCCCTTGGCCGTCTTCCAGCTCAGCGGATCGATGCTGAACGACGGATTGCCCGCCAGCAGCTTGCCGGCGTTGTCCAGCAGAACGTCGAACTGCTCGTCCTTCAGGCCTTCGTCGCTGGCGCCCAGCATGTATTGGCGCATGAGCTGGTTGTAGGTGTCCGAGAGTTGCTTGACGGCCTGGCCGTCCAGCCGGGCCAGCTTGATCACGGCCTGGCCATTGCCCAGCACCACGTCGTTCACGGTAAGGTCGCCCGTCTGGTAGGCGGCCTGCACGTTGATGGACTTGTCGTCTTCGGACAGCTTCACGCCGTAGCTGAAGTTGTCCAGCCCGACCTTCATGTCGTCGGTGGGACGCAGCACGTCCACGCGCTTGATCTTCAGGTCCGAATTGCCCATCGAGATGCCGAACTTGCCCATGCGGCTGTCGACGTCCATGGTCAGGCCGGCGATGGTCATCTTGACGGGGTCGTGGCTCTTGCTGCCGTCCACCGACAGCTTGTCCATCACGCCGTGCGCGGTGACGGCCTGCGTGGCGCGGTCGAAGGTGCCTTCCATCCGCATGCCGCTGAAGTCGAGCGCGTTGCCGTCATGCGTGACGACGATCGGCGCGATCGCGGCGGTGGACGTGGCGTTGCCGCTGTAGCTGACGATGGCGTCGCCCATCAGCGGGGAGATGTCCTTGGTCAGTTCGAAGACGGGCTTGATGTTGTCCGTCTTGGCGATCTCGGTGTGGATGAAAGCGAGCTTGGGCGCAATGGCGCCGCGCGACAGGGCGCTCTTGGGGAAGGGGCCGTGCTCGATGTTCGCGTCGAACTCGATCATGCCGGCGGGCAGGTCGTCCAGGCCCTTGTCGTTCTTGACGAGCGACACGCCATAACGCGCCTGCGTCGAGAACAGGCCGCGCTCGTACTTGAGCTGATCGATGCGCAGGCCAAACAGCGGCGTGATCTTGGCGAGCTTTTCGTTGGCCTGTGCCAGATGACGCTGCGCGTCTTCTTCGATGCGCTTGCCGGTGTACCACGTGGCCCCGACCCAGCTTCCCGCTCCCACTATGACCACGCCCAGGGTGATCGCTACGCTCTTTTTCATCGTTCTGCTTATATCGTTGATTGTCGAGTCATATCCGGCAGCGGCCTACGGCGCCACGCTCGTCCGCGCGAAGCGCGAGCGTCCTGGATACGCGTGTTCATCGGCCTGTCAGGCCCGCGGCGGAGTATACCGAGACGCGTGTCCCGCTGAACGCGCGCGCAGTTACCGAAGATTTCAAAATGAAAGCCGGCGCCCGAGGCGCCGGCTTTTGTCGACAAAACGCCTGGTCTCAGAGCGGATCAAGCGGATAGATCGGACGGCGCACGTGCTTGAACTCGACCTGGCTGTAGTCGGACGTCGTGACGCCCACGCCGGTGCATTCGATGATCTCGGTCGCCATGTCCGAGAAGCCCGCGCGCCAGTGGATGCGGCTTTTCAACACGACATACCGCTTTTGCAGCGGGTCGATGCCGGCCGACAGCAGGCAGTTGATGTCGAAGGGTTCCTGGTGGCGCGAGACGACCACGATTTCCACGCGGCCGGTGTCGATGACCACCGTCAGGCCGGTGTCGTTGCGCACGCCGCGGTACATCGGGCCACGGTTCAGGTAGACGCCGTCGAACACCAGCTTGACGCGGCCGGTGACTTCAAGCGGTTCGCTGGGCTGCTTGATGGCCGGCATGGGCAGCTTGCCGCCCAGCTTGATCGTGATGGTGTTGCCCACGCCCGCGGCGGCGGCTTCCGTGGCGGCCTGCGGGTCGCAGATGGCGTAGAAGACCACGTTGTCCAGTTCCTGGCGCAGCACTTCGGCCAGCACGGCCGTCGTATCCATCGTGCCGCCCGAGCCGGTGTTGTCGTAGTGGTCCAACAGCACGACCGGGCCTTGTTCGATGCCCTTGGCGCGCGTGATGGTCGGCGCCAGCGGTTCCGAATGGAACACCCAGTCGGCGCGGCCCTGCCACGCGCGGTCCAGCAATTCGTCGCGATGCTGTTCGGCGGCGGCCAGGTTGCCGTCCGTACAGACGACGGCGCTCAGGCCCGCTTCGCGAATGTCTGCATGGGGAAAGCCCACGAAGACGGACGCCGCCAGCACGCCGCTGGCTTCAAGTTCCTTGCACCGTTCCTGCAGCGGCTTGTTGGGCGCGGCGTGCGTGCCCTGGCACATGATGTGCGGCAGCATGGGCTTGTTGGCCCAGGTCATCACCGGCTTGATCTCGCCCTTGAGCGTGCGGACGATGACGTTCGCGGCGCGCACGCCCGCATCGCGGATATCCACGTGCGGATAGGTGTGAAAGCCGCTGATGACCGTGGCGTTGCGCACGATGTCGTCGTAGATGTTGGCGTGCATGTCCAGCGTCACGGCAACGGGCGTCTTGGGATCGATCTCGCGCAGGCGGCGCAGCAGGTCGCCCTCGGCGTCTTCCACGCCTTCGGCGACCATCGCGCCGTGCAGATCCAGCAGAATGGCGTCAAACCCGCCGCGCTTGACCTCGTCCAGGATCAGCGTGCACAGGCGTTCATGCGTCTGCGCGCTGGTGGGGCCGCTGGGCCAGGACTCGGCCGCGACCGGCAGCACGATCTCGGCGCCCTCCCGGCGGGCGACCTCGATGTAGCCGCCCAGGCCGCTGTCGGTGTTCTCGTAGGCCTTGATGGCGCGATCGCCAGCCAGGATCTCGGGACTGCCGCGAAAGAAACGTTCAAGCGGGGTGGGCACGGGCGAAAACGTGTTCGTCTCGTGCTTGATCATTGCCAAAAGCCAACGCATGGGAAGTTCCTGTGGGTTGCCGGGGAGGGTCAGTGTGCTGAGGGAGGCTGGGGCCAGGGGCGCTGGGCGGGACGCATCCGTTCCCAGGCGCGCGCCACGCGCAGCACGCCCAGATCGTCAAAGCGCGCGCCCGCGATCTGCAGGCCGATGGGCAGGCCAGCCTTGGTGTAGCCGCAATTGACCGAGGCCGCGGGCTGCTCGCTCATGTTGAAGGGCAGCGTGAACCCGATGTGGTGCATCGTCGTGGCGACCTCGTTCGTGGGCGAGGGCCATTCGGCGTTGTAGGCCACGACGGGCGCCACCGGCGACAGCACGTAGTCGTACGGCGCGCAGGCTGCGACGGTGCGCGCCCGCACGTTCAGCGTTTCGTAGTAGCTGCGGAAGACGTCTTCGCCGCTATGCCCGCCGCCGCTTTCGGCCCACGCGCGGATGAAGGGCAGGATCTTGGCGCGGCGCTCCTCGGACAGCGCGCCCAGGTCGATGGCCGAGCGGGTGCGCCAGAACTTGTCCACGCCTTCCAGCATGCCGGGCGTCATCCACGGCTGCATCGGCGTGACGATGGCGCCCGCGGCCTCGAAGGCACGCGCCGCGGCTTCGACGGCATCGCGCGTCTCGGGATCCAGCGGCAGCCCGCAGCCGGCGTCCAGCAACAGGCCGATGCGCAGGCCGCGCACGTCGTGTTCCAGATTCAGCCAGTCGATCTCCTGGAAGGGCAGGCTCATGTGATCGCGCGCGTCGGGCTGGGACAGCACGCCCATCATGAGCGCCGTATCGGTGATGGTGCGCGTCATGGGACCGGCGCAGCGGCCCATGAAGGGCGGATCGATGGGGATGCGGCCCAGGCTGGGCTTGAGCGTGGCGATGCCGCACCAGGCGGCCGGCAGGCGGACCGAGCCGCCGATGTCGGTGCCGATGTGCAGCGGGCCATAACCGGCTGCTGCGGCGGCGCCGGCGCCCGCGCTGGAGCCGCCGGGGTTTTTGGTCAGATCCCAGGGATTGCGCGTCAGTTCATGAAAGCTCGACAACCCGGACGACAGCATGCCGTAGTCGGGCATGGTGGTCTTGCCCAGCAGCACGGCGCCGGACTCGCGCATGCGCGCGGCGGGCGGGGCGTCGGCGGCCGCGGGCGTCAGGTCGGTGGCCGCGGTGCCCAGCGGCACGGGCACGCCGCGCGTGGCGATGTTTTCCTTGATGGTGGCGGGCACGCCATCCAGCGAGTACCCGCCGCAGGCCTGCGGTTCGCCTTTCATCCAGCGGGCCTCGGACGCGCGGGCCATCGCCAGCGCGCCTTCCGGATCCAGCGCGTAGGTGGCTTTCAGCCGGGGCTCCCAGCGCTCGATATGGTCCAGCACCGACCGCGTCGCCTCGACGGGCGACAGGGTCTTGCTGCGATACGCCTCAAGGAGTTCCTGGGCGGACATTTCATGCAGTTGCGGCATCTCGGTTCCAGTGGGTCGGAAAAGGCGTCAGACGGCCGGGGAGGCGGACGGCAACAAGCCGGGCGCAATGGGCCGGAAGTTGCGGAAGTCCCAATCCCGGCCGGGGGCGGCGTCGATCAGGGCCCGCGTGTATTGGTGGCGCGGTTCGGTCAGCACCGTTTCGGCAGAGCCGGTTTCGACCACCTGGCCGCGCTGCATCACCATGATGGTGTCGCAGATCTGCGCGGCCACGCGCAGGTCGTGGGTGATGAACAGCACGCCCACGCCCGTACGTTCGCGCACCTGTTCCAGCAGCTCCAGCACCTGCGCCTGCACGGACACGTCCAGCGCCGAGACGGCTTCGTCGGCCACCAGGATCTCCGGGTCCATGACCAGCGCGCGCGCGATGCAGATGCGCTGGCGCTGGCCGCCGGAGAACTGGTGCGGATAACGCCGCATGGCGTCGGGGCTCAGACCCACGACGCTGAGGGTTTCGCTGGCGCGCTTGAGCGCCTGTTCGCGGGCCACGCCAAAGTTCAGCAGCCCCTCGATGATGGATTCGCCCACCGTGCGGCGCGGATTCAGCGACCGGTACGGATCCTGGAAAACGATCTGAATGCGGCGGCGCACGGGACGCAGCGCCGAGCCGGACAGCGTGCTCAGGTCTTCGCCGCCCATCATCATGTGGCCGGCCGTGGGCTCGATGAGCCGCACGATGCAGCGCGCCACTGTCGATTTGCCCGACCCGGATTCGCCGACGATGCCCAGGATCTCGCCCTTGCGCAGCGTCAGGTTGACGTCCGTGGCGGCGATGACGTGCTGCGCCGCCTTGCGCGAAAACAGCGAGCCCTTGCCGCCATAGGTGCGGCCCAGCCCCTTGACGTGCAGCACCGGCGTGCCGGTGGGCGGTTCACGGCGCGACGGCACCAGGCTGGGCACCGACGAGACCAGCCGGCGCGTGTAGGACTGCTTGGGTTCGGCCAGGATCTCGTGGCGCGTGCCGCTTTCGATCAGGTCGCCGCGGTTCATGACGACGATGCGGTCCGCGATCTCGGCCACCACGCCGAAGTCGTGCGTGATGAACAGCACGGCCGTCTGGTGCTTGACCTGCAGTTCCTTGATCAGCGCCAGGATCTGCTTCTGCGTGGTGACGTCCAGCGCCGTGGTGGGCTCGTCGGCGATCAGCAGCTTGGGTTCCAGGATCAGCGCCATCGCGATGACGATGCGCTGACGCTGGCCGCCCGAGAGCTGGTGCGGATAGGCGTCGTAGATGCGTTCGATGTCGGGCAGGTGCACCGACTGGAACATGTCCAGCACCTTGGCGCGGCGCTCGGCCGCCGACATGTTCTTGCGGTGCAGGCGCAGCACCTCGTCGACCTGCTTGCCCACCGTGTGCACGGGATTCAGCGCGGTCATGGGCTCTTGAAAGACCATGGCCATGCGCGTGGCGCGCAGCTCGCGCAGGCGGCGCTGCGTGGCCGTGGCGACGTCTTCGCCCTCGACGCGGATCGAACCCGCGCTGATGTTCAGGATGCCCTGCGGCAGCAGGCCCATGACGGCCAGCGACGTGACGGACTTGCCCGAACCGGATTCGCCGACCACGCACACTGTTTCGCCGGCGTGCACGTCCAGACTGAGGTTGCGCACGACGCGGTTGCCCGCGCCGGCGACTTCGACCGACAGGTTGCGGATGGCCAGGATGGCGGACGAAGTGTCGCCCGCGGGGGGATTGGGGGAATAGTTCATCGGCATCAGATCCTGCGCACCATTTTCGGGTCCAGCGCGTCGCGCAAGGCGTCGCCCAGGATGTTCACGCTGAGCACGGTCAGCGACAGGAACAGTCCGGGGAACAGGATCAGGCCGGGCAGCATGCGGAAGTACATGCGGCCTTCGGACATGATGTTGCCCCAGGACGCGATTTCGGGCGGGATGCCCGCGCCCAGGAAGCTCAGGATGGCTTCGGTCAGCATGGCGGACGCGAAGACGTACGTGCCTTGCACCGTCAGCGGCGCGATGGTGCTGGGCACCATGTGCCGCCACAGCAGCAGCGGCAGCGGGGTGCCCAGCGCCAGGGCGGCCTCCACGTAGGGCTCTCCGCGCACGCTCAGGATCTGGCCGCGCACCAGCCGCACCACCCGCGGGATTTCCGGAATGGTGATGGCCACGAGCACGGTCGTGATGCTGGCGCCGGTGACCGACACCAGCGCGATCGCCAGCAGAATGCCGGGGATCGCCATGATGGCGTCCATCGTGCGCATGATGGGGCCGTCCAGCGACCGGAACCAGCCGGCGATGACGCCGATGACCAGCCCGAGGGCCACGCTGACCAAGGCAGCGCCCAGGCCCGCGATCAACGAGATGCGCGCGCCGTAGGCCACGCGCGACCAGACGTCGCGCCCGAACGCGTCGGTGCCCAGGAAATAGTCGGTGAAGGGCTGCTTCAGGCGCCCGCCCGGGTTGAGTTGGGTGGGATCGACCGTGCCCAGCAGCGGCGCAAAAATGGCGATGAAGACAATCGCCGCCAGCACCACCAGCGCCAGCATGACGGGCCAGCTCTTGAGTCCCTGGCGGATCTGCCGCCAGGCGGTGATGTGGGGCGTGCCGCCTCCGGGGAGGTCGGCCGCCGCCTGTGCGGCGGCGTCGGTTGGCGTTTGCATGCTCATGGCGTCAGTACCGGATACGCGGGTCGAACACCGTGTAGGCGCAATCGACAACCAGATTGATGAACACGTAGACGAACGCGAAGAAAAGCGTCAGGCCCTGGATGACCGGGTAGTCGCGCGCCAGCACGGCTTCCACCACCAGCCGGCCGAGGCCCGGGATGTTGAAGACCGATTCGGTGACGACGACGCCGCTGATCAAGAGCGCGATGCCCACGCCCACAACGGTGGCGATGGGCACGGCGGCATTGCGCAGCGCATGGCCGAGCAGCACGCCGGTTTCGCCCAGGCCCTTGGAGCGCGCGGTGCGAATGAAGTCCTCGCCCATGACCTCGATGACGCTGGTGCGCGTGATGCGCGCGATCAACGCCACATACACGGTGGACAGCGCGAGCGAGGGCAGGATGAGCCGGTGCAGGAACGGCCAGAATCCCTTCTCAAACGGCACGTAGCCTTGCACGTTGAACCACCCTAGCTTGATGGCGAAGGCCCAGATCAGCAGGTAGCCGGTGACGAACACCGGCACCGAGAACCCCAGCACCGAGAAACCCATGACGGCGCGGTCCAGCAGCTTGCCTTGCCGCCAGGCGGCCAGTACGCCCAGCGGAATGGCGACGAGCAGCGTGAAGACCAGCGTCAGCACCGCCAGGCTCATCGACGGCTCAAGGCGCTGCGCGATCAGCTTGGTGACCGGCACGCCGGACATGAGCGAGGTGCCCAGGTCGCCTTGCAGGAGCTTGCCGCCCCAGATGAAGAACTGTTTGACCACCGGCTGGTCCAGGCCCATCGTCTGCCGTATCTGGACGATACGTTCGGGCGTGGCGCCGTCGCCCGCCATGATGATGGCCGGATCCCCGGGGCTGAAACGCAATATCGCAAAGACCACCACCGCGACCATCACCAGAACCGGGATGGTCGCGAGGAGCCGGCGTGAGACAAATGCCAGCATGTATTTCCCCCTGTACCAATTAGGCCTGCGCGGACTGCTTGCTGCGGCGCGCAGGCCCCGAGCCCATCAAGGGGCCTTTTTGACGTTCCAGAACGCGAAGACCGGCGCGTGCACCAGGCCCGACAGCTTGGTCGAGTAGACGGTGGGCACGGACATCTGGCCCAGCGGCACGTACAGGCCTTCGTCGATGCCGATGCGCTGCACTTCCTCGGAGATCTTCTTCTGCTCGGCCGGATCCGAAGTCAACGCCATCTTGGTGCGCAGTTCTTCGATCTGGGGGAACTCGGGCCAGCCGAACCACGCGTTGTCGCCGTTTGCAGCCGCGGGGGCGGAGCGCACCGGGTCCATCACGTCGGTGGCGTACCAGTTGGTGTTGTGGACGTTCCAGCCGCCTTCGGCCGGCGCGGCCTTGGAGGCGCGGCGCGTGGCCACGCTTTGCCAGTCCATCGCCGCCAGGTTGACGTTGAAGCCCGCCTTGCGCAGCGCCGCGGCCATCACGACCGGTTGCGCGGACAGCGTGCCCACGTCGGTGGCGTGCATGACCAGGATGGGCGTGTTGTCGTAACCCGCTTCCTTGAGCAGCGCCTTGGCCTTTTCGATGTTCGACGGGACGACCATGTCCTTGCCGATATCGCTTTCCAGCGGCGTGCCGCAGCCCCACAGCGAGGCGCAGGTCTTCCAGTACTTGGGATTGCCGACCAGCGCCTTCATCACGTCTTCCTGGCCGATCGCGTACATGGCGGCCTGGCGGATCTTCTTGTTGTTGAAGGGCGGGTACTTGAAGTTGAAGCGGTACATCGTGAAGTAGCCGACCGGGCTGAGCGACTCTTCCTTCAGGTCCGGGTTGCCTTCGATCATCGGCAGCAGGTCGTACGGGAACTGCTCGACAAAGTCGATCTCGCCGCCGAGCAGCGCGTTGGCGGTGGTCAGCGCATCGGGCATCACGTCCCATTCGACCTTGTCGACGTGCACGACCTTGCCGCCAGCCAGGCCGCTGACGGGCTCCTTGCGCGGCACGTAATCGGCGTTCTTGACGTAGACGGTCTTCACGCCCGGCTTGAATTCCGCGACCTTGAACGGGCCCGAGCCCGTCATGTCGGTGATGGGCTTGCCGATGGCCTGTTCGGCGATGCGCTTGGGCATCATGAACGGCGCGGTGCCGGTGGGCTTGGACAGGGCGCGCAGCGCCAGGTCCGTGGGTTCCTTCATGACGATGCGAAAGCTCTTGTCGTCGATGACTTCGATCTTGTCGGTGAACTTGAGCAGCGTGCGTCCCATGCCGTCGCCGGCGGCCCAGCGCTTGATCGACGCCACGCAGTCCTCGGCGGTCACCGGCTGGCCGTCATGCCATTTCTGGCCGGGGCGCAGCGTCATGGTGTAGGTCTTGCCGTCGGGCGAGACTTCCCACTTCTCAAGCATCTGCGGCTGTACCTTGTTGTCGGCATCGGTGGCCAGCAAGGTGTCGTAGATCATGTAGCCGTGCCACGTCGTGATGTAGGCGGTGGTGGCGTGCGGATCGGTCAGGCGCAGCGGTGAGTGCATCACCGTCTTGATGACGGTCTCGGCATAGGCCCCATGTGCCATGGCGAGAGTGACGCCGGCGAGCGCGGCCGCTCGGACAAACTTGAGCATGTATTTCCCCTTGAAGCGTAGTGAGCGGCGCGTGGGCCGCTACGTCGTTGACGCGCCGCGTTCGAGCGGCGCGCGAGGGTCAGGCTGTCGCTGCGGACCGGCCGTCAAACACCGGCCCGCAAGGCGCCATTCTGATGCCGGGACGCAACCGTGTCCATGGTTGTTTTGCCGCATCCATCAGCATGGAGCCGGGCGCCGCGCAGACCAGAATCGTGTGCGCGATGGGCGTGAAATCGGCGCGAAAATGCGCCGAACTCTTGACCACCAGGATGGCGGCGCGCGTGGGCTCGACGCCGGCAAACCGGAACATCTCCTGGTCGGCCATCTGCACCCTGTTCGAGGCCAGGATGATGCGCACGCCGCCGATGCGCAGGCACGCGCTGGGACCCAGATCCATGTGAAAGCCGCGATAGAACGCACCATGCGTATCGAAGCGTCCTTCCGAAGTTTTCTCGACGATGAACTCGGTGTCCAGCGGTTCGTCGTGGGGAATACCCGAATGTCCACCCAGTGCAATGCGCACCGTGTTGCCTGCACCAGCGCGGTGGGCGGCCAGCGCGGCGGCGGGGTCCACAATCAGACCGATGGCCGTATCGCGCGCATCGTGGCGGATCAGCGCGCGCAGCACGCCGGTGGTGTCGGAACTGCCGCCCGCGCCGGGGTTGTCCTGCGCGTCGGCGATGACGACGGGTTTGGAGGCATCGCGCGCCAGCCGCAACGCTTCCTGCACGGCTTCGTCCGGCGTGTAGAGCTTGCCGCCGAAGTCCTGTTCGGCATTCATCACCGCGCGCGTCATCTCGTCGGCGGCGGCATCGGCCTCGGCTTGCGTCATGCCGTAGGCCCAGACCGTGGGCGCGCATTCGGGAAAGTCCGCGGCCGGGAACCCGGTCGCAAAGGAAACGCTGGCCGCGCCCCGCGCTTCAAGATCGCCCACCAACTGATACAGGCTGCGCGCCGGCTCGATGTCGGTGGACTGCCAGCACAGGGGAATCAAAAAGGGCAGGCTGCGCAGCGCCACGTAATGCCGCGGCATGCCGCCCAGCCGCTGCGCCAGCAGGCCGGCGGCGCGCTGCCCGGTCTCGGCCATGTCGATGTGGGGATAGGTGCGGTAGCAGACCAGCGCATCGGCATGGCGCACCATCGCGCGCGTCACGTTGGCGTGCAGGTCCAGACTGGCCACGATCGGCACGTTGGGGCCCACCAGTTCACGCACACGCTTCAGCAGCTCGCCTTCACCGTCATCAAGATGCTCGGTGACCATGGCGCCGTGCAGATCCAGATACACGCCATCCAGCGGCATCGCCTGCGACAGCCCTTGCAGAATCATTGCGCTGATACGCTCGAACGCATCACGGGTCACATGCCCCGAAGGACTCGCCGCCGCCCACGTCGTGGGAATCAACGCATGCTGCCCCATGGCCTCGATAAACCCCGCCACGGGGATATTGGCTCCCGCCACTGCCTCAAACATCGCGGGCCCGCTGACCAGTTTCGGCCACCCCCCACCCTTGTCCGCAAAATCCTCCCACGCCGCGCGCGACGGCGCGAACGTATTGGTCTCATGCTGAAAGCCGCCGATCCCGATGCGCATCAGGTTTCCCCTTGTCGTACAGATATTCGGAAGGCGCGGCGAAGCGCCGCGCAGTTCAGTGCTTCAAGCCACGCCCCTCAACCCCGAGGCAAGAACGACGCGCCCCAAACCGTGCACGCCCTCCCCAAGCGCGGTCGCGCGGATCCGGGCTCCGCCGGTCCGCTGCGACGCCCCCCTGGGGGGGAGGCGCTGCGCGCCTCGGGGGGGGGCTCACTTAGCCACGGGCATGGTGAATTCGGCGCCCTTGGCGATGCTGTCGGGCCAGCGTTGCATCACGCTCTTGTAGCGCGAGTAGAAACGGATGCCTTCCTCGCCGTACGCATGATGGTCGCCGAACAGCGAGCGCTTCCAGCCGCCGAACGAATGCCACGCCATGGGCACCGGGATCGGCACGTTGATGCCCACCATCCCGACCTTGATCTGGCGCGCAAACGCGCGCGCCACGCCGCCGTCGGACGTGAAGCACGCCACGCCGTTGCCGAACTCATGCGCGTTGATCAGTTCCACCGCGCTGGCGAAGTCCGGCACGCGCACGATGCACAGCACCGGTCCGAAAATCTCTTCGCGGTAGATGTTCATGGCGGGCTTGACGTTGTCGAACAGCGTGCCGCCCAGGAAGAAGCCCTTTTCGTTGCCCGGCACCTTCAGGTCGCGGCCGTCCACCACCAGGTCGGCGCCGCTGGCGATGCCGTCCTCGATGTAGCCCATCACCTTCTTGCGGTGCTGCGCGGTCACCAGCGGACCCATCTCGGCGTCCGACTGCATGCCGTCCTTGACGATCAGCGCCTTCACGCGCGGCGTGAGGCGTTCGACGACCTTGTCGGCCACGTCGCCCACCGCCACGGCCACCGAAATCGCCATGCAGCGCTCGCCCGCCGAACCGTAGGCCGCGCCCATCAGCGCGTCGGTCACCTGGTCCAGGTCCGCATCGGGCATGACCACCAGGTGGTTCTTCGCGCCGCCCAGCGCCTGCACGCGCTTGCCGCGCTTGGTGCCTTCGGCGTAGATGTATTCGGCAATCGGCGTGGAGCCGACGAAGGACAGCGCCTCTACGTCGGGATGCGAGATCAGCGCGTCCACCGCCTGCTTGTCGCCGTGGACCACGTTGAAGACGCCGGGGGGCAGGCCGGCTTCGGTGAGCAGTTCGGCCAGGCGCACGGACGCGGACGGATCGCGTTCCGACGGCTTGAGCACGAAGGTGTTGCCGCAGGCGATGGCGACCGGGAACATCCAGCACGGCACCATCATCGGGAAATTGAACGGCGTGATGCCGGCCACGACGCCCAGCGCCTGACGCATGCTCCAGTTGTCGATGCCGCCGCCGATCTGGTCGGAGTACTGACCCTTGAGCAGTTGCGGAATGCCGCAGGCGAACTCGACGATCTCGATGCCGCGCATCACTTCGCCCTTGGCGTCCGAGAACACCTTGCCGTGCTCGCGCGTGATCAGTTCGGCCAGTTCATCCTGGTGCTGGTCCAGCAGCGCCTTGAAGTTGAAGAGGATGCGGGCGCGCTTGAGCGCCGGGGTCTCGGACCAGGCCGGAAACGCCGCCTTGGCGGCGGCCACGGCCAGCGCCACGTCGTCATTGGACGCCAGCGGGATCGACGAGGAGATCTCGCCGGTGGCCGGGTTGAAGCCGTCGGCGTAGCGGCTGTTGCCGCCGTCGTAGGGTTGGCCGTTGATGAAATGGGGAATCTTCTTCATGGATGCAAGGCTCGGTGATTCGTCAAAAATGCGGCTGGGCGGCCTGGGCCGCCCATGTGCGGGTCTGTTGCGCCGCGCGCCATGCGGGCGTGCGGCGGGGGAGGATCAGGCTACCTCTTTCAGGATCTTGCCGATCTGCTCGAAGATCTGGCCGATCTGCGCCTCGTCGATGATGAGCGGCGGCGAGACGGCGATGATGTCGCCCGTGTAGCGCACCATCAGGCCGCTGTCGAAGCAGCGCTGGAAGACTTCGGCGGCGCGTGCGCCAGGGGCGCCCGCGCGCGGCGCCAGTTCAATGCCGGACACCAGGCCCAGGTTGCGCACGTCGATGACGTTGGGCGCGCCCTTCAGGCTGTGCGCAGCTTCCTGGAACGCGCCCGACAGCTTGCGGGCGCGGCCGAAGAGGTCCTCGCGGCGATAGATGTCCAGCGTCGCCAGGATGGCGGCGGCGGCCAGCGGGTGCGCCGAGTACGTGTAGCCGTGGAAGAACTCGATGCCGCCCGCGGGGCCGTTGACGATGGCGTCGTGCACTTCGCGCTTGACCGCGACGGCGCCGGCGGGAACGGCGGCGTTGCTCACGCCCTTGGCCATGGCGATGATGTCCGGCGTCACGCCGAAGAATTCGGAGGCCGTGGCGGCGCCCAGACGGCCGTACGCGGTGATGACCTCATCGAAGATCAGCAGGATGCCGTGCTTGGCGGTGATCTCGCGCAGCTTTTCCAGATAGCCCTTGGGCGGAATCAGCACGCCCGTGGAGCCGGCCATGGGCTCGACGATCACGGCGGCGATGGTCGAGGCGTCGTGCAGGGCGATGATGCGCTCAAGTTCTTCGGCCAGGTGCGCGCCCCACGCGGGCTGGCCCTTCGAATAGGCGTTCTGCTCAAGATTGTGGGTGTGGGGCAGGTGGTCCACGGCGGGCAGCAGCGCGCCGGAGAACGTCTTGCGGTTGGCCGAGATGCCGCCCACCGAGATGCCGCCAAAGCCCACGCCGTGATAGCCGCGCTCGCGGCCGATGAGGCGCGTGCGCTGGCCTTCGCCGCGCGCGCGGTGGTAGGCCAGGGCGATCTTCAGCGTGGTGTCGACTGATTCAGAGCCCGAGTTCGTGAAGAACACGCGGTCCAGTCCCTGCGGCATCAGGCCCGCGACGGCGGTGGCGGCCTCGAAGGCGAGCGGGTGGCCCAGCTGGAAGCCCGGGGCGTAGTCCATGACGCCGGCCTGGCGGGCGATGGCTTCGACGATCTCTTCGCGGCCGTGGCCGGCATTGACGCACCACAGACCCGCCGTGCCGTCCAGGATCTGGCGGCCGTCCGTGGACGTGTAGTACATGCCCTTGGCCTTGGCCAGCATGCGCGGTTGGGCCTTGAACTGCTTGTTGGCCGTAAAGGGCATCCAGAGATGGGACAGGTCGGGCAACTGGGCGGGGGCGTTCATGGTGACTCCAGAAGGGGGACAACCGCAGCCGCCGCGAAACGCGCGCGGGCAGCGGGATTCGGACGATTCTGGAACGTCCCGCAGGGAATGAAAATATACAATCCGCGCATTTGCCGCTAACTGTATAGTCGAGAGCGTTGCAACTGTACAGTTAGCCCGTGATCGACTTCCAACCCGTCCGCGGCCGCGGGGCCGCGCCCACCCTCGTCGAACAGCTCGTCGCGGCCATTCTGCGCGCCGTCGAGGCGCAGACCCTGCGTCCGGGTATGTCCCTACCCTCGGTCCGCGAGTTTGCGCGCCAGTACGGCGTCAGCACTTTCACCGTGGCCAGCGCCTACAGCCGGCTGGTGTCGCAGGGGTGGCTGGCGGCGCGTCCCGGCGCGGGCTACCGGGTGGCGTCGCCCGACGCACCCGCCCGCCGGGTCGAACCCCTGTCCTGGGAACCGCCGCGGCTGAACGCGGGCTGGCTGCTGTCGGACATCTTTGCCGACCACTCCATCCCCATCAAATCCGGTTGCGGCTGGCTGCCCGGCGAGTGGCTGAACGAAGAAGGGCTGCACCTGGCGCTGCGCCACATGGGGCGCGTGCCCGCGATGCGAATCGCCAACTACGGCCACCCGTACGGCTATGCGCCGTTGCGCGAGACCATCGCGGCCAGCCTGAGCGCGCAGGGCATGGAAGTCGAGGCGTCGCAGGTGCTGCTGACGCAGGGGGTGACCCACGGGCTGGACACGGTGATCCGCACGCTGCTGCGGCCGGGCGACACGGTGGTCGTCGAGCAGCCAGCCTACGCGAATCTGCTGCAGATGCTGCGCCTGGCCGGTCTGCGCGTGATCGCGGTGCCGCGCACGGTCGACGGCCTGGACTGCGACGCGCTGGAGCGCGTGGCCGCCCAGCACCGGCCACGGGCGCTTTTCATCAATACGGCGCTGCAGAATCCCTCGGGCGCCAGCATCACCATGGCGAATGCCTTCCGCATTCTGCAGGCGGCGGAGCGGCATGGGTTGTGGGTGGTGGAAGACGACATCTCGCGCGAACTGGCGCCGGGCGTGACGCCGATGCTGGCCGCGCTGGACGGCGCGCGCCGCGTCGTCTACCTGGGCGGCTATTCCAAGGTCATCAGCCCGTCGGTTCGGGTGGGCTACGTGGTGGCGCATCGCGATCTAGTGCGCGACATCGCGCGCACCAAGATGGCGGTGGGCTTGACGACGCCCGAGATCATGGAGCGCATCGTGCACCAGGTCATCCGCGAGGGGCGCTACCGCGCCCACATCGCGCGCACCCGCGAGCGGCTGGCCGAGGCGCACACCGAGGTCGCCGAGCAGATGCGCCAGCACGGATTCGAAGTGTATGGAAAGCCGCAGGGCGGCCTGTTCCTGTGGGCGAAGGTGGCCGGGCAGTGGCGCGAACGGGGCGCCAATGGCCTGGCGGAGCTGGCGCTCAAGGATGGCATCTGGCTGGCGCCCGGTTCTTACTTCGAAGCGGACGACGCCGACACGGCGTGGGTGCGCTTCAACGTGGCGTACTCGGCGGCGCCCGCGCTGTGGCGGTTCATGCGCAACGCGGGCGCGGCGTAGTTCGGCTCGATGCGTTCGGGGCGATGCGTCAGTGCCGATGCGTGCGGCCCGACGCATCAACGCCGATGCATCAACGCCGATGCGTCACGCCTGAATCCTCACGCGCGTTCGTACGTGACGAAATCGTAGTCGTAGCCGTTTTCGGCAGGCTGCTTCTCGCGCGCTGTTTCCTTCCACTGGAAAGACGGCAGCAGCGGAAAGAACGCGTCGCCGTCGACGTCGGCATGGACCTCGGTGGCCAGCACGCGCCGGGCCAGCGGCAGGGCCTGCGCATAGATCTGCGCGCCGCCGATCACGAAGGCTTCGTCGATGTCGCCGCAGGCGGCCACCGCGGCCTCCAGCGTGGGCGCCAGGATGGCGCCGGCGGCGCTGAAATCGGGATTGCGGCTGATGACGATGTTGCTGCGGCCGGGCAGGGGACGGCCCAGCGAGTCCCACGTCTTGCGGCCCATGATGATGGGGTGGCCCAGCGTGCTGCGCTTGAAATGCGCCAGATCGCCCGGCAGCTTCCAGGGCAGGGCGTTGTCGCGGCCGATGGCGCGGTTGGTGGAATAGGCGACGATCAGGGTAAGGCTGGCGGGCATGCGTGCTTGCAACGGTAAGGGTTGAGCCGGAACGACCCCGTAAGCGTAGCAAATTGCGGGGGCCGCCCGTCCGTCAGGTCGCCGCGTGTTCCAGGAACTCGGTGGCCGGCATGGGCTTGCCCAGCAGAAAGCCCTGCAGCGAGTCGCAGCCCA
The DNA here is from genome assembly GCF_059759315.1 of Achromobacter sp. GQ309. Classification (NCBI taxonomy): domain Bacteria; kingdom Pseudomonadati; phylum Pseudomonadota; class Betaproteobacteria; order Burkholderiales; family Alcaligenaceae; genus Achromobacter; species Achromobacter sp. GQ309. The sequence goes on along the minus strand of NZ_JCAXDP010000006.1, from coordinate 112,000 downwards.
GTCCGGTCAGGAATTTCTGCTGCGCCGCGGTCTCGACACCTTCGGCCACGATGCGCAGGTTGAGCTGCTGCGCCAGCGCCACGATGGCCGAGACGATGGCCGCATCTTCGTTGTCGTTGTCCAGCTGGTTCACGAAGCCGCGGTCGATCTTCAGTTCGGTCGCCGGCAGCCGCTTGAGATAAAGCAGGCTGGAATAGCCGGTGCCGAAATCGTCGATAGAGATCGTGACGCCCAGATCGGACAGGCGCTTGAGCACCGTCAGGCTGGCTTCCGCGTCGCGCATGGCGGTCGATTCGGTCACTTCGATCGTCAGGCAGGCGGGCGGGACGCCATGCTTGGCCAATGCCGAGCGCACCGTCTCGACCAGGTTGGCATGTGAAAACTGCAGCGCCGAGATGTTGACGGCGATGGTCCAGTGGCCCTGGCCGACGTCGATCCATTCGCGCATCTGGCGGCAGGCTTCGTTGATGACCCATTCGCCGATCGACAGGATCAGACCCGTCTTTTCCGCCGTGGGAATGAACTGGTCCGGGCCGACCAGGCCGCGCGTCGGGTGGTTCCAGCGCAGTAGCGCCTCGGCGCCCATGATGGGGCCGGCCGGCGCTTCGTACTTGGGCTGGTAATGCAGGACGAACTGGCCGCGCTCCTGCGCCAGCCGCAGGTCGTGCAGCAGCTCGATCTGCTCGTGCGCGTCCGCGTTCATGGACGGTTCGAAGAAGCTGTAGCCCGTGCCGCCCAGCCGCTTGGCGTGGTACATCGCCGCGTCCGCATTGGTCAGCAGGGCGTGGGTGTCCTGGCCGTCGTTCGGATAGACCGCGATGCCCACGCTGGACGTCACCAGCACTTCGTGGCCGTAGACCGTGACGGGGCGTGCGATGGCATCGATCAGCCGGTCCGCGACGTTCGCGGCGTCAGTGGGTTCGATCACCTCGCTCAGCACGATGAACTCGTCGCCGCCCAGGCGCGCGACCGTGTCCTGCGTGCGCAAGGCCAGGCGGATGCGCTGCGCCAGATCGATCAGCAGCGCGTCGCCGGTGTGGTGTCCGTACGCGTCGTTGACCGCCTTGAAACCGTCCAGGTCAAAGAACAGCACCGCGAAATGGCCTCGGCGGCGGCTGGCGCTTTCGATGGCCTGCTCCATCCGGTCTTCCAGCAGGATGCGGTTGGGCAATTTGGTCAGCGTGTCGTGCAGCGCCAGTTGCACCAGCTCTTCGTTGGCTTCGGCCAGCGACGAGGCCAGCGCCGACGTGCGCGCCTCAAGCCGGTTGTCGAGCACGGCCACCACCAGCGCGATCGCCAGCACGCTCAGCGTGACCGCGGTCACGGCGATGGCCAGCCAGCCGGCAGAAATGCCTTCGTCGGCCGCCATGCAGATGCTGCCCGCCGGAAAACTCGCGGCTTCCATGCCCGTGTAGTGCATGCCCACGATCGCCAGGCCCATGACCCCGGCGGCCAAGGGGCGCGACAGCGCGACGCGCGGCGCGTCCTGACGCAGCCGGTAAGTGATCCACAGGGCTGCACCGGACGCGGCAATCGCGATCGCCACGGACAGCGCGAACCACGTCGGGTCGTAGTCGATGCCCGGCGACATGCGCATGGCGGCCATGCCGATGTAGTGCATCGCCGCGATACCGGAACCCATCAGCAGCGCGCCCGCGGCCAGCCGGCCCCACGGCAGTTCGTCCTTGCAGACCATCCACAGCGCGAAGGCCGAGCATCCGATGGCGATGGCCAGGGACAGCACGGTCAGGGGCAGGTCGTAGCCCATGGGGATGGGCAGGCTGAATGCCAGCATGCCCACGAAGTGCATCGACCAGATGCCGATGCCCATCGCGAACGCGCCGCCCGCCAGCCAGAACTTCGCGGCGGGCAGCCCGCTCGACGCCTTCACGCGGTTGGCCATGCCCAACGCCGTATACGACGCCAGGATGGCGACCCCTAAGGATACGAGGACGAGCGAAGGGTTATAAGTTCCAACGAGCATTTGTGGGGTCCTGTCCTAAGCGCATACAGCCGCGGCGCGGGGCACGATTTTCAATTCAATTGGTAGTCAACAGTTGCAGTCCGGTCGCAAGGAGAATCCTGCTCTCGTCGCTGGCTTTTCTCACACTCTATTTATAGGGATGGGGAATTGGGCGCGGCAACGCCAGCGGTCGGCGCGGTTCGGGCGCTCGGCATGGCGCGCCCGAAGGGCCGGTCGAAAGCAACGGGGCGCGCGGCATGCTGGACGCGCGTCCGTGGCTAAGGGATGGGTTATACCGAAATCGCGCTTCCAGAAGCTCACCAATCTTCACCTGCTGCGGGGCGTGCAAGGAATCGGACGCCGGACGGGCGTCCGGCGTGTTGCTGATATGACCTGAAAGGCGGTCGCCGGCGCTGCCGGCGCAAGGGTCAGACGGCCATCGCGGCCGTCAGGGGCGCGTGATGCGTGTAGCCCGACAACGAAAAGTCGCCGGGTTCGACCTTCTCGAGCCACTCGGGTTCGTAGCGGCCGGTCACGGCAAAATCGGGAATGCGGTCCGACAGCACGAGGCGGGGCGATTCATACGGCGTTCGCGTCAGTTGCTCGCGCAGCATCGGCAGGTGATTCTCATAGATATGCGCATCGCCGATGAAGTAGGTGAACCAACGCGGGGTGTAGCCGGTCAGGCGCCCGACCAGGTGCAGCAGCGCCGCGCCTTCGGTCAGGTTGAACGGCGTGCCCAGGCCCACGTCATTGGACCGGATGTACAGACACAGCGAGATCTCGCGCGTCGTTGCGTTGGGGAGGAACTGATAGAGCAGGTGGCAAGGCGGCAGCGCCATTTCCTCGATCTGCGCCCAGTTCCAGCCGTGGAACAGGATGCGCCGGTCGCCCGGGCGTTCGTGAATGGTGTCCAGACATTGCCGCAGCTGGTCGACCGCCTTGTACAGCAGCACCTTCGGCACGCCGCCTTCTTCAAGGTCGGCCACCTTGGCGTACCCGCGCGACAGCGCGTCTTCGATCTGCGCCGGGCGGCTGGCGTCCAGCATCTTGTAGGCCGGCCATTGGCGCCACTGCACGCCGTAGACCGGTCCCAGATCGTCAGGACCTTCGCGGTAGGGGTTGGCCAGCCACTGCGCGTTCTCGTTGGCGTTCTGGTCCCAGACCTTGCAGCCGAGTTCCCGGAATTCTGCCGCGCTGCGCGAGGCGCGCAGGAAACCCACCATTTCGCCTATGGCCGACTTGAACGCCAGCTTTTTGGTGGTGACGGCGGGAAAGCCCTGCTGCAGGTCAAAGCGCAGCGAGGCGCCCGGCATGCTGAGGGTGCGGATGCCGGTCCGGTTTTCCTGCCACGAGCCGGTGTCGAGGATGGATTGAACGAGGTCCAGGTATTGTTTCATGACGATCCTTGTGCCTGCGGTCCCGGGTCGGGAAGCAAGCGCGCCGCCGCGGACGTGCCGCGGCGGCGCCTATATATGGTGAATGCCGAATTACACCACGGCCGCGCGAGCGGCTCAGGCGGTGGCGGCAGCTTCCTGCGTGTCGACGATGTCGACGGAGAACGTCATTTCGGCGGTCTTTTCCAGCATGGCCGACGCCGAGCAGTATTTCTCGTGGGAAAGCTGCACGGCGCGTTCGACGGCCGCGCGCGGCAGATTGGCGCCGGTGACGGTGAACGCGAAGTGAATCTTCGTGAAGACCTTGGGGTCGGTGCCGGCGCGCTCGGCCTGCAGCTTGACGCTGCAGCCCGTGACCGCGTGGCGGCCGCGCTTGAGGATCAGCACCACGTCATAGGCCGTGCAGCCGCCCGTGCCGGCCAGCAGCATTTCCATGGGGCGGGGCGCCAGGTTGTGGCCGCCGCCGTCCACGGCGCCGTCCATCACGGCCACGTGGCCGCTGCCCGTGCTGGCGGTAAAGAGCATGCCGCTCGGGCCGCCCCAGTCGATCGTGCATTCCATTTCAGTGAGTCCTTGAGCTTGAGCGCAGTCAATGGCTGATGATACCCGTTGCGTACAATCCCGGGCAGGAGAACCCCACCCCGCATCAGGGGTGCAGGGCGTCCGCTTTGCCTAGGAGTTGCCATGTCCACCACGTTGTCCAAATCCGGCCCCGTTTCCCTGCGCCGCCGCCACGGTCCCCTGGATGCCCTGCTGGCCGAAACCGACCGTGCGCTGCGGGTGCTTTCGGGCAACGCCAGCGCCGGCCGCGCCTATCCCGCAACCGCCCAGGAATCGCCGCAAACCCTGTCCGTGCAAGAAAAACGCCACGCGGCGGGCCTTATGCGCGTCAACCACGTCGGCGAGGTCTGCGCCCAGGCGCTGTACCGCGGCCAGGCGTCGGTCTGCAAGGAACCCGGCCCGCGCGCGCTGCTGCTGAATGCCGCCACCGAAGAAGTCGACCATCTGGTGTGGTGCAACGAGCGCCTGAACGAATTGGGCAGCCGGCCCAGCCTGCTCAATCCGGTCTGGTACGCGGGCTCGTTCGCCCTGGGCGTCATGGCCAGCGTGGCCGGCGTGCCGCGCAATCTGGGCTTCATGGCCGAAACCGAAAAGCAGGTCGAAGCCCATCTCGACGAGCACCTGCGCACCTTGCCGGTGCAGGACGAACGCTCGCGCCAGATCGTGCAAAAGATGAAGGACGACGAGGCCCAGCACCGCTCCAGCGCAGAGCAGGCCGGGGGCGTGCCGCTCCCTGCGCCCGTGAAAATGGCCATGCGCGCCATGTCCAAGGTGATGACGACCACCGCCTATTGGATCTGACCGGCCACTTGAAACCGCATCTGGTAAAAATGTTGCAATGCGCAAATTTAGCCGCCTCGTGGTGCGTGAAGCACCATTTTGGTGCGGCGGCCAGGGTGGGAATACCCGCTATTGTTCAGGGTTAGTCCGAAAGGGGAAAACCCCTTCGGCAAAAACCCCGTTTTTGGTTAGGGCATTGCCTGGCGCGGGTTTCGAGAGGGGCGCCGCGAATTTTGCAGCAAAAAAGCAACGCGGCAAACGCCTCTGAAAATAGATCAAAAAAAATCTTGCAACGCACAAAAAACGTAGGTACTATTCAGTCATTGGATGTTGAAACGCAGACGGCGCGGTGAAAACCCCGGAAGCGCAGCGAGCTGAAGTCCCGCTCCCAGCATGCCACGGTTGTCTCCTCCACCCTCCTCCTTTGGTGGATTTAGCCCGAGATCTCACGATCTCGGGCTTTTTTTTGTCCCGAATCGTTGCGTCCCTATTTGTAAGCGATGTCGGCAAAAAACCGCGCAGCGCAACGCCGCGCGGGGCCTCGGGGCCTTCGCGTTTTCCCTTGCATATTTCGCGTGCCGAGAGGCGGAACGCTCTACAATCCCCCACATGAAACCAGCACTGCCAGGCGCTCGCGCGCCAGCGCGTTCCAGTCACATGCGCGGCGGACGGATAACCCGCCTGCGAGCGTTACGTTCTGTGCCTCGGAATTGCACTTCCTTATCCCTCCCATATATGGGCGTTACACCTGCCTCCGATAATGGCGGGCCTGTCTCGATAGACCAACCAGAGGTGATCCAGTGACCTGGCTGTATATATGCGTGGTCGCGTTCATGGTGGGGGGACTCATCGTGGCGTCCGAGCGCTGGCATGGCGCTTTCACCGGCGATAGCGACCTCAACAAGCCCCAAGCCAATCACTCCCGCGCGACGCCCCGCGTCGGCGGTCTGGCGGTGCTTGCCGGTACGCTGGCTGGCCTGCTGGTCCTCGGACCCAGCAACATGACCCTGACCTGGCTGTGGCCCGCGCTCTTCGTCGCGGCGTTGCCCGTTTTCGTGGCCGGCCTGCTTGAAGACATTACCAAGGACATCGGCGCCAGCAAGCGTTTGCTGGCTGCCTTTCTATCTGCAGCCATTGCGTGGTGGCTGCTGGGCGGCGTCAGCCGCGTCGGCATGGCGCCTGTGGATTACGTGCTGTCGTACTGGCCCGTGTCGCTGCTGTTCACCATGTTCGCGGTGGGTGGCTGTACCCATGCGCTGAATATCGTTGACGGCATGAACGGCCTGGCCGGGATGGTCGCCACGTTGATGGCGGTGTCGATCAGCCTCGTTGCCCTGCAGGTCGGCGATGTGCCGATCTTCCTGGTGGCCGCGGCGCTGGCGTCGGCGACCTTGGGCTTCCTGGTGTGGAACTTCCCGTTCGGACGCGTGTTCCTGGGCGATGGCGGCGCGTACTTCCTGGGATTCATGCTGGCCGAACTGGCCGTGCTGCTGGTCGTGCGCAACCCGTCCGTATCGCCGTTCTACGCCCTGGCGGTCCTGTTCTACCCCGTATTCGAAACCGGTTTCTCGATCTGGCGGCGCCGCTTCAAACGCGGCGTGCCAGTTGACCAGCCCGATGCGCTGCACCTGCACCAGCTCGTGTTCCGCCGGCTGGTCCGGGTGACCTTCAGCCGCGGCCGGCGCCACGCCGTCCCCGCGCTTTGCAATGCGCTGGCGTCCCCGTACATGTGGGTGCTGGCGCTGATCGGGCTGGTGCCGGCCACGATCTGGTGGGACAACGCCTGGGCCCTGAGCGCCAGCCTGGTTGTCTTTGCCAGCGTCTATATCTGGCTGTATGCACGCCTGGTCTCCTGGCGCCGCCCGGGCTGGCTGTTGTTGCCGTCCGTGCTGCGAACCACCGAATAGTTCGAGTGCCCCGGCGATCGCCGCCGGGGGCTCGGTATCCATCACCAGACCATCTTTAAAATGCCGTAAACGTTCTACGGTGAAGGGAGAGTTATGTTGCGAATCCAGGATGTGAAACTCGCTGTCGTCGGCCTTGGCTACGTCGGTCTGCCCCTGGCCGTTGAGTTCGGCAAGAAGCGCCCGGTCATCGGCTTCGACATCAACACGCGCCGTATCGACGCGCTGAAGGCGGGCCACGACCATACGCTGGAAGTCAGCGACGCCGAGCTGGCCGAGGCCAGCCAGTTGAGCTACACAGCCGAACGCGCCGAACTGGGCGAGGCCAACGTGTTCATCGTGACCGTGCCCACCCCCATCGACGAGTACAAGCAGCCGGACCTGACCCCGCTGGTCAAGGCCAGCGAAACGATCGGCGCGGTGCTCAAGCGCGGCGACATCGTCATCTATGAATCCACCGTCTACCCCGGCGCCACCGAAGAAGACTGCGTGCCCGTCCTGGAGCGCGTGTCTGGCCTGAAGTACAACGTCGACTTCTTCGCCGGCTACAGCCCCGAGCGCATCAACCCGGGCGACAAGGAACACCGCGTCAGCACGATCAAGAAGGTCACCTCCGGTTCCACCCCGGAAGTCGCCACCCTGGTCGACCAGCTCTACAAGGAAATCATCACCGCCGGCACGCACAAGGCGTCCAGCATCCGTGTGGCCGAAGCCGCCAAGGTGATCGAAAACACGCAGCGCGACGTGAACATCGCACTGATCAACGAACTGGCCCTGATCTTCAACAAGATGGGCATCGACACCGAAGCCGTGCTGCAGGCCGCCGGCACCAAGTGGAACTTCCTGCCGTTCCGTCCGGGCCTGGTCGGCGGCCACTGCATTGGCGTGGACCCCTACTACCTGACCCACAAGGCGCAATCCATCGGCTACCACCCCGAGATCATCCTGGCGGGCCGCCGCCTGAATGACTCCATGGGCAGCTACGTGGTGTCGCAGCTGGTCAAGTGCATGACCAAGCGCCGCATTCACGTGCAAGGCGCCCGCGTGCTGGTGATGGGTCTGGCGTTCAAGGAAAACTGCCCCGACCTGCGCAACACGCGCATCGTGGACATCGTTCGCGAACTGGGCGACTACAACGTCGACGTGGACATCTACGATCCGTGGGTCGACACCGAAGAAGCCATGCACGAGTACGGCCTGACCCCGGTGGCCAAGCCCGAGGAAGGCAAGTACGACGCCGTGATCCTGGCCGTGGCGCACAACCAGTTCAAGGACATGGGCGCCGAAGGCATCCGCAAGCTCGGCAAGCCGCAACACATCCTGTACGACCTGAAGTACGTGCTGTCGCCCGCTGAATCCGACCTGCGTCTGTAAAAGGATTTCGCCATGACCACACGATTCGAAACTGTCACCCAGGAACTGGCCGCCTCGCCGCGCAAGTGGCTGGTGACCGGCTGCGCCGGCTTCATCGGTTCGAACCTGCTGGAAACCCTGCTCAAGCTCGGCCAGTCCGTGACCGGCCTGGACAACTTCGCCACCGGTCACCAGCGCAACCTGGACGAAGTCCAGGCGTCCGTGTCGCCGGAGCAATGGTCGCGCTTCACCTTCATCGAAGGCGACATCCGTGACCTGGACGCCTGCCGCCGCGCGGCCGAAGGCGTGGACTATGTGCTGCACCAGGCCGCGCTGGGTTCGGTGCCGCGCTCGCTCAACGACCCCATCACGACCAACGACGTCAACATCGGCGGTTTCCTGAACATGCTGGTGGCGGCGCGCGACGCCAAGGTGAAGTCGTTCGTCTATGCGGCGTCCAGCTCCACCTACGGCGATCATCCCGCGCTGCCCAAGGTCGAGGAAAACATCGGCAAGCCGCTGTCGCCGTACGCCGTGACCAAGTACGTCAACGAACTGTACGCCGACGTCTTTGCGCGTTCGTATGGCTTCGAGACGGTGGGCCTGCGCTACTTCAACGTGTTCGGCAAGCGGCAGGATCCGGACGGCGCCTACGCCGCCGTGATCCCGAAGTGGACCGCCGCGATGATCCAGGGCAAGGACGTCACCATCAATGGCGACGGCGAGACCAGCCGCGACTTCTGCTTTGTGGAAAACGCGGTGCAGGCCAACATCCTGGGCGCGCTGGCCGCGCCCGAAGCCCGCAACCAGGTCTACAACGTGGCCGTCAGCGGCCGCAGCACGCTGAACCAGCTGTTCAGCTTCCTGGTGCAGGCCCTGGGCAACCAGGGCGTGGACTACGGCAAGCAGCCGGTTTACGGTGACTTCCGCGCGGGCGATGTGCGCCACTCGCAGGCCGACATCGGCAAGGCCAGCCGCCTGCTGGGCTACGCGCCCACGCACACGGTGCTGCAAGGCCTGGAAGTCGCCATGCCCTGGTACACGCAATTCCTGCGTTGAAAGCACTCGTCCGAAAACTCGGCAACATCCACCCGGATCATCAGCGCATCTTCAAGGGCGCGTTCCGGGTGGCGGTGTTTCTGCTGCTGGGCAAGGCCGCCGGCGCCATCAAGGAGATGGCGGTGGCGTACCGCTACGGCGTCAGCGACGCCGTCGACGCCTACCAGTTCACGATGACGATGGGCACTTGGCTGCCGGTCACGATCGTGGGCGTGCTGTCGGTGGTGCTGATCCCGGTGCTGGTGCGCCTGGCGCGCACCGGCGGGGCCGAGAAAGAACTCTTCATCCGCGAGCTTCAGGGCTGGGTCGCCGCCGCTGGCGTCGCCCTCGCTTTGCTGACGTGGTTTGCCTGGCCATATGTGGTGGATCGGCTGGGGCAGGGCCTGTCGGCGCAAGTGCGCGCCATGACGGGCGACCTGCTTATCGCCTTCGCACCCGTGTCGGCCTTGCTGCTGATCGCGGGCATCAGCGCGGCGCGGCTGCGCGCACAGGAACGTCACGTCAACACGCTGCTGGACAGCGTGCCTGCCGTCGCGACGCTGGCTTGGGTCGTGCTGGCCGTCAGTGCCGAGGGCGTCGGACCCTTGCTGTGGGGCACGCTGGTCGGCTACGCGATTCAGACTGTCTGGCTGGCCTGGCTGGCCGCGCGCGCCGATGGCGGTTTCTGGGGCGCGCCGCGCCTGTCGCTGAAGTCGCCGCACTGGCCCGAGCTGATGAGCGCGGCCGGCGTGATGCTGATCGGCCAGGTCGCCATGAGCTTCGTGGGCCCGCTGGACCAATATGCCGCCGCCAACCTGGGCGCCAATGCCAACGCCACGCTGGGCTACGCCAGCCGGCTGCTGTCGCTGCTGCTGGGGATCGGGGCGGTGTCGGTGGGTCGTGCCGCGCTGCCCGTGCTGGCCGACGTGCAGGCCCGCGGCGATACGGCGCGCGCGCGCAGCATGGCGCTCAAGTGGTCGCTGCTGATGGTGGTGGCGGGCGCCGCCGCCGTGGCGCTGGGCTGGGTGCTGGCGCCGTGGGGCGTGTCGGTGCTGTTCCAGCGCGGCGCGTTCACCGCGGAAAACACCGAAGCCGTCGCGCACGTGCTGCGCTGGGGGCTGCTGCAACTGCCGTTCTACTTCGGCGTGCTGATCCTGGTGCAACTGCTGGCCAGCCAGAACCGATATCGCATCATGGCCGCCATTGCGGTCGCCAATTTTGCGCTGAAGGCCGTGCTGAACACCGTGCTCGCGCCCCGCATGGGCGCGGCCGGCATCATGCTGGCCACCAGCCTCATGTATGTGCTGTCCTTCGCGTGCTACCTGGTGGTGGCGATGCGCAAGGCTGAACCCAAGGGGACCGATTGAATGTCCGTTGCCGACTCCGCTCGTCCGGCGCGCGTGTTGCTGTTCATCCATTCCCTGCATGGCGGGGGCGCTGAGCGCGTCGCCGCGGACCTCAGCGCCCATTGGGCCGCCGAAGGCAGCGAGGTCATGGTGGTCACGCAGGCCAGCGCCGACGGCGACGTCTATGCGCTGCATCCCAAGGTCCGGCGCGAAGTCCTGCACACGGCGGGCGAGGGCGGCGGGCTGCGCGGCATCCTCAGCAACCTGCAGCGCGTGCGCGCGCTGCGCCGCGTCGTCAAATCGTTCCGGCCCGACATCGTGCTGGGCATGATGACCACGGCGTCCGTGCTGTCCGTGCTGGCCTGCGCGGGACTGAACTGCCGCGTCATCGCCACGGAACACACCCATCCGCCGTCGCAGACCCTGTCGGGTTTCTGGCAGCGGCTGCGCCGGTTGACCTATCCGCGTGCCGCGCGCGTCGTCGCCTTGACCCGCGGCACCGCCGACTGGCTCGAACGGCATGTGCCGGGCTCGCGGCTCGCGGTCATTCCCAATCCCGTCCACTTTCCGTTGCCGCGCGCCGAGCCCATCCTGACGCCGGCGCCGCAAGACGGCCGCAAGCGTCTGCTGGCGGTCGGCCGGCTGCATGGCGACAAGGGTTTTGATCTGCTGATCCAGGCCTTTGCGCACCTGGCGCCGTCGCATCCCGGCTGGGACTTGGTTATTCTGGGCGAAGGCAGCGAACGCCAGGCGCTCGAAGCGCAGGTGCGCGAGGCCGGCCTGGCATCGCGCGTCTCGATGCCGGGACGCGCCGGCAATGTGGGCGACTGGTACGACAGCGCCGATCTTTATGTACTGACCTCGCGCTTCGAAGGATTGTCCAATACCCTGCTCGAATCCATGGCCAGCGGCCTGGCGGCCGTGTCGTTCGATTGCGATACCGGCCCGCGCGAGATCGTGCGCGAAGGCATCGACGGCGTGCTGGTGCGGCCCAATGGCGACGTGCCGGCGCTGTGCAAGGCGCTGGACGCGGTCATGGCCGATGACAAGGGCCGCGCGCGCATGGCGCGGGCGGCCACCGACGTGCGCGACCGATTCTCGGCCGTGCGCGTGCTGCAGAAATGGCAGGAACTTTTTGACGGCGTGCGGGCGTCGGGCCGCTAGGGCCCCGCGCGCGCCGTTGCCACGGTGAACACGAGAACAACATCATGTGTGGAATAGTCGGAATTTGGGGTCCCCTGGGGAACAAGGCGCAGGTGCTGGCCGATAGCTGCCGCCGCATCCGCCACCGCGGGCCGGACAGCAATGGATTCTGGGAAGACGCCGACGCGGGAATCGCGCTGGCGCACGTGCGCCTGGCGATCCTGGACCTGACCGAAGCGGGCCATCAGCCGATGACGTCCGCCTGCGGCCGCTACGTCATGGTGTTCAACGGCGAGGTCTACAACCACCTGGACATCCGCAAGCAGCTCGAGGAATCGGCGTTGGCGCCGGCGTGGCGCGGGCATTCGGACACCGAGACGCTCCTTGCCGGTTTTACCGCGCTGGGCATCGAGGCCACGCTGCAAGCCTCGGTCGGCATGTTCGCCATCGCGTTGTGGGACAAGGCCTCGCGCAAGCTCGTGCTGGCGCGCGACCGCATGGGCGAGAAGCCGCTGTACTACGGCTATTCCAATTCGGAGCTGGTGTTTGCGTCGGAACTCAAGGGCCTGATGCCGATTCCGGGCTTTGGGCGCAACCTGAACCGCAACGCGCTGGCGTCGTTCATGCGGCACAACTACATTCCCGCGCCGCAATCCATCTACGAAGGCATCGCCAAGCTGCCGCCCGGCACGTGGATCGAATTCTCGGCCGACGACGCGCGCAACCGCCGCATGCCGGAGCCACGGGTGTACTGGTCCGCGCGCGAGGCCGCGGATGCGGCGTCGAGCGCCCGGCTCTCGTTCGACTCTGATGCGCAAGCCACCGATGCGCTGGAAAAGGTGCTGTCCAAAGCCGTGGGCGGCCAGATGCTGTCCGACGTCAGCCTGGGCGCGTTCCTGTCCGGCGGCATCGATTCGTCGACCATCGTGGCGCTGATGCAGGCGCAAAGCTCGCAGCCGGTGCGTACGTTTGCCATCGGTTTTCACGAGAAGGGCTACGACGAGGCGCAGCACGCCAAGGCCGTGGCCACGCACCTGGGCACCGATCACACCGAACTCTACGTCACCGCGGACGATGCGCTGGCGGTCGTGCCCACGCTGGCCGACATGTACGACGAACCCTTTGCCGACTCGTCGCAGATCCCCACGTCGCTGGTCACGCGCATGGCGCGCCAGCACGTGACGGTGGCCTTGTCGGGCGACGGCGGCGACGAACTGTTCGGCGGCTATTCGCGCTACTTCCGCGTGGACAACTGGTGGCGCCAGTTCGAGCGCGTGCCCGGGCTGCTGCGCAAGCCGGCCGGCGCGATGCTCAGCGCGTCCACCCATCTGCCCGGCCGCGGCGCATGGCGCGGCAAGGTCGGCAAGCTGGGCGAACTGCTGCGCGCCGACACGCGCGGCGAGTTCTACCGCGGGTTCGTGTCGTACTGGTCGGACCCGGCCAGCGTCGTGAAGGGCGGCGTGGAACCCCAGTCGGTGTTCGAACGCGCCATGCAGGGATCGTTCTTCGAGTCGATGATGAAGCTGGACACGGTGACCTACCTGCCCGACGACATCCTGGTCAAGGTGGACCGCGCCGCAATGGCCGTCAGCCTGGAAACCCGCGTGCCGCTGATCGACCACCGTGTCTATGAATTCGCCTGGAGTCTGCCGCACCAGTACAAGGTGCGCGGCAACACCGGCAAGTGGCTGCTGCGGCAGGTACTGCATCGCCACGTGCCGCAGGCGCTGGTCGACCGCCCCAAGCGCGGCTTCGCCGTGCCGCTGGCCGCGTGGCTGCGCGGTCCGTTGCGCGAATGGGCCGATGCGCTGCTGGATCCGGCACGCCTGCGTCAGGAGGGCTGGTTCGAACCCGAACCCATCCTGCGCAAATGGCGTGAGCACACGTCGGGGCATCGCAATTGGGACAGCCATCTGTGGGGCGTGCTGATGATGCAGGCCTGGCTGGACCGCTACCGTGCGGGAATGGACCAAGGGGGACCGATTGAGGACCGTTGACGAATGAAAATACTGATGCTGGTCAGCTCCATGCACGCCGGCGGCGCGGAACGCGTCGCGGCGACCCTGGTCAACGCATGGTCAGAGCGCGGCGACACCGTCATCCTGACGCCCACCTACTCATCCAAGGGCACCTGCTTTTATCCCCTGTCGGACAAGGTCCAGCTGTCGTGGCTGGCCGATCTGGCCGGCACCCGGGTGTCGGGCGGGATGGCGGCCTTCAAGCGGCTGCTGGCCCTGCGCAAGCACATTCGCGATTCGCGGCCCGACGTGGTGGTGTCCTTCCTGACCAACGTCAACGTGGCCGCCATTCTGGCCACGCGCGGCCTGAACGTGCCGCTCATCGTCTGCGAGCGCACCAATCCGGTCGCTGAAACCACCACGGGAACCGTCTGGCGCAAGCTGCGCCGCGTGCTGTACCCGCGCGCCGACATGGTGACGGTGCAGGCGGAAGACACCGCCGGTCCGTTCGCGCGCCAGGTGCCCGGCATCCGGCGCCTGGCCGTCATCCCGAATCCGCTGCCCGCGCCGCTGCTGGATGCGCCGCTGGTGCAGCAGCGTCACGAGGCCGGCCCGCGCGAGCTGATCGCGATGGGGCGGCTGGTGCCCGACAAGCAGTTCAACCTTCTGATCGACATCTTTGCGCAGCTTGCGCCGGAATTTCCCGACTGGAACCTGCGCATCTGGGGCGAAGGCCCCGAGCGCGAGGCGCTGCAGCAGCAGGTGGCGCGTCTGCGCCTGCAGTCGCGCGTCAGTTTGCCGGGGCGCACCGAAGCGCCGTGGGAAGAACTGGCGCGCGGCCAGGCCTTTGTGCTCAGTTCGCTGGTCGAGGGCTTTCCCAATGTGTTGCTGGAAGCGATGTCGCTGGGCTTGCCCTGCGTGGCGTTCGATTGCCCCAGCGGTCCGCGCGAGATGACGCGAGACGGCCAGGATGCGCTGCTGGTGCCGGCCGGCGACCGGGTCGCGATGACCGATGCCCTGCATCGTCTGATGGGAGACGTGTCGCTGCGCGAGCAGTTGGGTGCGCGCGCCGCAGCCGCCGTGCGCCAGCGTTATGCGCTGTCCAGCGTGCTGACCGAATGGGATGAGCTGTTCGAAGCGGTGCGGGAGGGGCGATGAGCACCCGGCCGCTGCGCATTCTGCATGTCATTACGGGGCTGGGCCAGGGCGGCGCCGAATCGGTGCTGACGCGCCTGGCGACCTGGCCGCACGCGGACGTCGAGCACACGGTCGTGTCGCTGACCGATGAAGGTTTGTATGGCGAGCGCCTGCGCGCGGCGGGCGTTGCGGTGCATGCCCTGGGCATGAAGCGCGGCCGCGTCAGCCTGGGCGGCTTCCTGGCTCTGCGCCGCCTGATCGCCACGAACCGTCCCGATGCCGTTCAAACCTGGATGTATCACGCCGACCTGATTGGCGGCCTGGCCGCCCGCCTGGCAGGCGTTCGCGCCATTGCGTGGGGCATCCGCAATTCCGGCGCGCATCTTGAGCGCAGCAGCCGGTCGGCGCGGCTGGTGCTGCGCGCGTGCGCGATGCTGTCGGGCAGCGTACCGCGCGCGATCGTCTGCGCGGCGCAGAACGCGGCCGAGCGCCACGCCGAAAAAGGCTATCGCCGCGACCGCATGGTCGTGATCGCCAACGGCTATGACCTGTCGCGCTACGCGCCGGATCCGCAGGCGCGCTCGCGCGTTCGCGCCGCATGGGGACTGTCCGAAGACGCTCCCGTGATCGGCTGCGTGGCGCGGTGGGATCCGCTCAAGGACCACGCCAACCTGCTGCGCGCCGTGGCCGCGCTGGTGCGCGATGGACGCGACGCGGGGTTGCGCTGCGTGCTGATCGGCCGCGACATGACCGACGGCAACGCGCAGCTGGGCGCCTTGCTCGACAAGCTGGACCTGCGCGACCGCGTGGTGCTCAACGGTCCCAGCGACGACGTGCCCGCCGTCATGA
Organism: Achromobacter sp. GQ309; assembly: GCF_059759315.1. Classification (NCBI taxonomy): domain Bacteria; kingdom Pseudomonadati; phylum Pseudomonadota; class Betaproteobacteria; order Burkholderiales; family Alcaligenaceae; genus Achromobacter; species Achromobacter sp. GQ309. The sequence continues at coordinate 96,571 of NZ_JCAXDP010000006.1, read as the reverse complement.
ACGGCCTGGATGTGCACGTGCTGTCGAGCTGCGCCGAAGGCTTTCCGAACGTGGTGGCCGAAGCCATGGCGTGCGGCGTGTATTGCGTGGTGACCGACGTGGGTGATGCCGCCTACATCGTCGGCGACACCGGCGTGGTGGTGCCGCCCGAGCAGGCCGAGGCCCTCGCCCGCGGCATCGAATCCGCGCTGGGCGATGTGGCCGCGCGCGGCCGCGAGCGCGCGGGCGAGGCTGGGCGCGCGCGCGTCCTGGAACACTTTGATCTTGCACGCATGGTGCAAAGCTACATCGCCGTCTGGCGCCGTATTTCTGGAGTCCAAGCATGAGCGCCGGACGCTGCCTGCTGTTTGTCGTCAACAATCCGGCGTTCTTCATGTCGCACCGCGTGCCGGTCGCCCTGGCCGCGCAGAAGGCAGGCTACGACGTCCACGTCGCGACGATGGACGGTCCGGCGGTGGCTGACATCCAGGCGCTGGGCATGACCCATCATGCGATTCCCATGACGCGCAGCGGCAAGCATCCGCTGCAGGAACTGGGCACGCTGCTGGCGCTGGTGCGCCTGTTCCGCCGGCTGCGTCCCGATGTAGTGCATCTGGTCACCATCAAGCCCGTGCTGTACGGCGGCATCGCCGCGCGGATTGCGCGGGTGCCCGGCATGGTGGCGGCGATCTCCGGATTGGGATTCGTGTTCCTGTCGAACTCGCTGAAGATGCGGCTGGTGCGCGCCGTGGTGGCGCGCCTGTACCGCGTTGCGCTGGGCCATCCGAACAGCCGCGTGATCTTCCAGAACGCCAACGACCGTGACCTGCTCAAGTCGCTGGGAGCCGTTCGCGAGGACCAGGTGGTCATCATCCGCGGCGCGGGCGTGGACCTCGACGCCTATCGGCCCACCCCGGAGCCGCCCGCGCCGCCCGTCGTCGTCACGATGGTGGCGCGCCTGCTGCGCGACAAGGGCGTGCAGGAGTTCGTGCAGGCGGCCAAACTGCTGCGTGAACGCGGCGTGCCGGTGACGATGCAACTGGTGGGCGGCCTGGACGCTGGCAATCCGACGTCCGCCACGCAGGCCGACGTCGATGCCTGGCAGCAGGAGGGCTGCGTGCAGGCGCTGGGCGAGCGTTCGGATGTGGCGGCGCTGTACGCGGCCGCGCACATCGCGGTGCTGCCGTCCTACCGCGAAGGCCTGCCGAAGTCATTGATCGAGGCCGCGGCCTGCGGCCGGGCGGTCGTGACGACCGACGTGCCGGGCTGCCGCGATGCCATCGAACCCAACGTGACCGGCCTTCTGGTGCCGGTGCGCGACGCGGCGGCGCTGGCTGACGCCATTGCGCGCCTTGCGCAAGACGCGGCGTTGCGTCAGGCGATGGGCACGGCGGGCAGGGCGCTGGCGGAGCGCGAGTTCGACATCAACCAGGTCGCTCGCATCCACGTCGCGCTGTACGACGCGCTCAGCGCCTGATCGCGTCGATCCAGAACCGCGTGGACGGATCCTGCTGGCTGGGTTGAGGCGCGTCCAGCTCGCGCATGATGTTCTTGGCCAATACCTTGCCGAACTCCACGCCCCACTGATCGAACGGGTTGATGCCCCAGATCACGCCCTGCGTGAAAACCTTGTGCTCGTACAGCGCCAGCAGCGCGCCAAGCGTGAAGGCTTCGAGGCGCGGCAGCACGATCAGCGACGACGGCCGGCCGCCCGGATGCACGCGGTGCTGCGCCAGCAGGCGCGCACGCGCCGGGTCGCGTTCCGTGGCGGAGGTTTCCGCCAGGGCTTCTTCAAAGGTCTTGCCGCGCAGGAGCGCCGAGCGCTGCGCCAGGCAATTGGCGACCAGCAGCTCGTGGTGCCGGGCATAGGCATGGTCGGGCTGCTCGCACAGGATGAAATCCACGGGCGCGCCCGTTGTGTCCTGATGCAGCCATTGGAAGAACGTGTGCTGGCAATCGGTGCCCGACATGCCCCACACCGCGGGGCCGGTCGGCACACCAGCGGGGCTGCCGTCGGCGGTCGCGACCTTGCCCAGCGATTCCATTTCAAGCTGCTGGGCCCACGGCACGATGTGATACAGCCGCGAATCGTATGGGGTGATGACCAGCGAGTCGTAGCCCAGCACGCTGCGGTTGGCCACGCCGGCCAGCGCCATCTGCACGGGGGCGTTCTCGGCCAGCGGCGCGGTGCGGAAATGGTCGTCCATGGCCGCGGCGCCCGCCAGCAGCTGGTCGAAGGTGTCGTTGCCGAGCGCCAGCGCGACCGGCAGGCCGATGGCGGACCACAGCGAATAACGACCGCCCACCCAGTCCCAGATCTGGAAGATGTGATCGGGCAGGATGCCCAGGTTGAGTGCCGCCTCGACGTTGCAGGTGATCGCGACGACCTGCTTGATGGGGTCGGCGACGCCGGCGTCGCGCAGCCAGTTCATCGCCACTTCGGCGTTGGCCAGCGGCTCGGTCGTGGTGAACGATTTGGACGCGACGATGACCAGCGTGTTGTGCGGATCCAGGCGGCTCATCGCATCGGCGACCGAGTGCGAATCCACGTTGGAGGCGAAGCGCACTTCGCGCCGCACGCCCTCGTGGCGCAGGGCACGGGTGACCAGGCGCGGCCCCCAGTCGCTGCCGCCAATCCCCAGATGCAGCACGCCGCTGTATCGGCCCGCCGCGTCGGCCGCCCGCACGAATTCGCGCATGCGTTCGCGCTCGGCCAGCACCGCCTTGGCCACCATGGCGGGCGGTTCGGCCGCGCGCAGGGCGGTGTGCCAGGCGGCGCGTCCTTCCGTCCAGTTGGCCTGGCCGCCGTCAAACAGCCGCGCGCGGCTGGCCTCGAAGTCCTGCTGCACCAGCAGCGCCTGCGAGGCCGCCAGCAGGTCGGGCGACTGCGCCTGGGCGCTCAGATCCAGGCGCAGCCCGGGCGCATTGATGAGGCGCAGCGTCTGGCCGTCCCGGGATGCCGTACGTGTTGCGGCGATGAACTGCTGCCACGCGGGGCTGTTGGCTAACGACATGAGCGGATCAGAAGGGCAGTGTGGCGTTCGGCGCCAGCTTGCCGAGTTCGCGGCGGAAGTCGGCCTGGATGCGCGCGAGCGCCGCTTCGCTTTGCGCCTCGAAACGCAGCACGACGACCGGCGTGGTGTTCGACGGCCGCGCCAGGCCAAAGCCATCGGCGTACTCGGCGCGCACGCCGTCGATCGTGATCACGCGCTTGGCGTCGGGGAACTGGCCTTGATCCTGCAACGCCTTGACCAGCGTGAACGGCTGGCCTTCTTCCATTTCGAGCTTCAGTTCCGGCGTGGAAACGTCCTGCGGCAGGGCTTCCAGCGGCTCGCAGGCGTCGGCAAAGCGCGACACGATCTCCAGCAGGCGGGCGCCGGTGTAGAGGCCATCGTCAAAGCCGTACCAGCGTTCCTTAAAGAAGATATGCCCGCTCATTTCGCCGGCCAGCGGTGCGCCGGTTTCGGCCAGCTTGGCCTTGACCAGCGAGTGGCCCGTCTTCCACATCAGCGCGTTGCCGCCGGCCGCTTCGACCGACAGGCCGACGTGGCGGCTGCACTTGACGTCATAGATGATGGTGGCGCCGGGATTGCGCTCGAGCACGTCGCGCGCAAAGAGGACGAGCTGGCGGTCGGGCCAGATGATCTGGCCGGACTTGGTGACCACGCCCAGGCGGTCGCCGTCGCCGTCAAAGGCCAGGCCAAGTTCGCAATCGGTCTCGGCCACGTGCTTGATGAGGTCCTGCAGGTTTTTGGGTTCAGCGGGGTCGGGATGGTGGTTGGGGAAGTTGCCATCCACCTCGCAGAACAGTTCGTCGACCTCGCAGCCCAGCGCGCGGAACAGCTGCGGCGCGACCGCGCCGGCCACGCCGTTGCCGCAATCGATGGCGATCTTCATGGGACGCGCCAGCTTGACGCCGGAGGCCACGCGGGCAATGTAGGTCTGCGCCAGGTCGAGCTGGCGGCGCGTGCCGGCCTCGGCCGCGGGCGCCGGGGCATCGCCATTCATGGTCTGCGCCAATTGCTGGACGTCGTCGCCGTACAGCGCGCGGCCGCCCATCATCATCTTGAAGCCGTTGTACTTGGGCGGGTTGTGGCTGCCGGTGATGGCAACGCCGGACCCGGTCTGCATGATGTTGGCCGCGAAGTACACGAGCGGGGTGGGAACCATGCCGACGTCCAGCGTATCCACGCCGCCTTCGAGCATGCCTTCCTGCAACGCGAGGGACAGCATTTCGCTGCTGAGGCGGCCATCGCGGCCAACCACGAGCGTCTGCACGCCTTGTTCGCGGGCGCGGGCGGCGAGCGCCACGCCGAGAGACCGGGCGAAGGCCGCGTCGATCAGGTCCGGCACCGTGCCGCGAATGTCATATGCCTTGAAAACAGAGGCCGGAAATTGTGTATTGTTGCCCACGACGGTTCCTTGTTGAGGGGGACAGCGCGGCGGCTGCCGGGTAATGGTAAACCCGCACATCCAAACCGCTATGGCAAGGGCCAAAGCTGGATTATCCCCCATCGGCGCGGGGGGCTTCATCCTTCGGGCGGAGTAGGGCATTTACCCGGTGCCGGCCTGCCCCGCCATGGTGCGGCGGATGGGGCGGCGCCGCCTGTTTCCGGTGCACGTCCGCAGGCAAAAAAGCCGCTTGCCGGGCGGCCGCGCATGGCACAAAAGTTGCTCGTCATCCGAAGGTGATACGCTTGCCGGGCAAGCAGAAAGACCAGGAGGGGCCATGGGCGCCAAAGTATCCACAGTCATGTCATCGGGCGGCGCCACAAGCAGGCGGGGACCACCCACGGACTTTGCCGGTCCGGCGGCCGGCCGCGAACGCAGGCTTGATATCCACGTCTTTGCCGCGGCAACGGGCGATCTGGCCGCTGGCCGCGCCTGGGAGCGCAGCGTCTGGCGCGATGCGCGCGTCCTCATCGCCGAATGCCCGGCGCCGCATCTGGCGGCATCGATCGAAAGCGCGCTGCGCACGGTTGCCGCCAGCGTGGCGCGCGACCGCGGCTGGCAGGCCGCAGGCACCGTGTCCTTCTCGCTCGACGACCGCAGCGGCGTCTTCCGCGTCATCGACGCGCAGGCGCGGGCCCGCACGCCGGACATGCCGGTTGCCGAACACGATCCCATCGCGCCGCACGTGCTGGAAGTGCGCATCGACGGTTGCGGCGATCGCCGCCTGCCATGCACCCACCTCATGGTCTGCGGCGCCACCCGTGGCGAAGTCCTGCGCCGCGCCTACCGCGCCTTGTCCGAATTGCCCGGCCCCGCCGGCGTGGACCGCGCCTTCCTGATGGAGCGCATCGCCTCCCGCGCCTTCTGCTCGGGCATGACGGGCACCCGGCTGGACCAGGCGGTCGGCTGACAGGTCCAACAGACACCCGCAGGGGGCTTCGGCGGGCGCCGCCCAGCCCCTACAATAGTCCGCACATCCGATGAACAGCGCCCGGCCCTCGGCGGCCGGGCCGACTCTCTGTGCGGCACCCATGACACTGCTGAGCGATCTCCAGGCCCTCTTGGGCGATTCCCACGTGCTGACCGGCGCGGACGCGGATTCCTATGTGCTGGATTGGCGCCGCCGCTATCGCGGCGCGGCCCTGGCGGTGATCCGCCCCGGTTCCACGGCGGACGTGGCCGCCGCGATCAAGCTGTGCGCGCAGCACGGCGTGCCCGTCGTGCCGCAAGGCGGCAATACCGGCCTGTGCGGCGGCGCCACGCCTGACGACACCGGCACCGCGGTCGTCCTGTCCACGGCCCGGCTCACCGCGGTGCGCGCGCTGGATACCGACAACGACACCATCACGGTCGAGGCCGGCTGCATCCTGCAGGCCGTGCAGGAGGCCGCAGCGGCAGCCAACCGGCTGTTCCCGCTGAGCCTGGCGGCCGAAGGCAGCTGCACCATCGGCGGCAATCTGGCCACCAACGCCGGCGGCACGCAGGTGCTGCGCTATGGCAACACGCGCGACCTCACGCTGGGCCTGGAGGTCGTGACCGCCGAAGGCGAGATCTGGGACGGCCTGCGCGGCCTGCGCAAGGACAACACCGGCTACGACCTGCGCGACCTGTACATCGGCAGCGAAGGCACCCTGGGCATCATCACGGCCGCCACCCTCAAGCTGTATCCGCGTCCCGTGGCGTCCTGCACGGCGCTGCTCACGCTGGACAGCATCGACAACGCCGTCGAGGTCCTGTCGCGCGCCCGTTCCGGATTTGGCGCCTCGCTGACCGGGTTCGAACTCATGAGCGGCGCCTGCCTGCAAGGCGTGGTGCGGCTGTTTCCGCAGCAGCGCCTGCCTTTTGAAGGCGAGTCGGCGGCTTCGCCGTGGTTCGCGCTGCTGGAACTGTCCGACAGCGAAAGCGAAACGCACGCCCGCGAGCGCTTCGAGGCCGTGCTGGGCGACGCCATCGAAGCCGGCCTGGTGAACGACGCAGCCATCGCTGCCAACGTGTCGCAAAGCAAGGCGCTGTGGCATCTGCGTGAAAGCATTCCGCTGGCTGAGGCCGAGCTGGGCAAGTCGGTCAAGCACGATGTCTCGATCCCCATCTCGTCGATCGCCGGGTTCGTGCACAAGACCAACGCCTTGCTGCAGGCGCGCTTTCCGGGCGTGCGCCACGTGATCTTCGGCCACCTGGGCGACGGCAACCTGCACTACAACGTGGCCCATGCACCCGGACAGACCGAAGCCGAGCTGCTGGCGCTGCAAGGCGAGATCTATGGCGTCGTGCATGACAGCGTGCACGCGCACAAGGGATCCATCAGCGCCGAGCATGGCGTGGGTCAGCTCAAACGTGACGAACTGCCGCGCTACAAGAACCCCGTCGAACTGGCGTTGATGCGCCGGATCAAGCGGGCGCTGGATCCTCAGTGTCTCATGAACCCCGGCAAGGTGCTGCAGGCATAACGCGGCCAGGATCGCAGACCATGAAAACCCCTCCCGCAGCGGGCGCGAACCACCGGGTGCTGATCGTCGAAGACGACCATGTCATCGCCGGCAATCTGTACAGTTTTCTGGAGGCGCGGGGCTTTCTGCCCGATGTGGCGTACAGCGGACCCGCGGCCCTTCAACGGTTGCAGGAACAGCGTTTTGACGCCGTGCTGCTGGACATCGGCCTGCCCGGCATGGACGGCAACGCCGTGCTGCACGACATGCGCACGGAACGGCGGCTGGCCGTGCCGGTGCTGATGCTGACCGCGCGCGACAGCCTCGAAGACAAGCTGGCGGGCTTTTCCCATGGCGCCGACGACTATCTCACCAAGCCGTTCGCGCTGCTGGAAGTGGAAGCGCGGCTGCTGGCGCTGATCCAGCGCGCCAAAGGGTCGACGGTCGATGCGGAGCGCACCTTCGGCCCGCTTCAGTTCGACGCGCGCAGCCGCGTCGTGTCGGTCAGCGGCGTGCCGGTCCGCCTGACCCGCAAGGCGGGCCTCATCATCGAGGTGCTGCTGCGCGACCCGGGCCGCGTGGTGACGCGTGAAGAACTGGAATCGGTCCTGTGGGGCAACGAACCGCCCTCGTCCGATGCGCTGCGCAGCCAGGTCCATCTGCTGCGGCGCGCGCTGGCCGACGCGGGTTTTGACGGCATCGAGACCGTGCACGGCACCGGCTGGCGCCTGACGCTGCCCGCCGCCGCATCATGAGCCGCGCCGCCGCCGGCACGCTGACCCAGCGCGTGGTCTGGGCGCTGACGGGCACGGTCGCGCTGTTCGTCACGGCGCTTGCCCTCCTGGCCTACCTGACGTTCGACCAGATGGAAGACGATCTGGTCAACGACATCCTGAACACGGAGATGGACCGCCTGGTCCAGCATGCGCGCAGCAGCGACGAGTTCCTGCCGCGCCACGGCGCGCGCGAACTCGGCGGATCCATGCGCGCGTGGCTCAGCGTGGACGGCCAGCCGCCCGCCGGCATGCCGCCTGAACTGCTCTCGCTGGAAAACGGACTGCACCTGATCGAACCGGGCGCCTACACCTGGCACGTGATGGTGGCCGAGACGGGCCGGGGCACCGTGTACCTGCTGTACGACGCCACCGACAACGAAGAGCGGGTGCACGACTTCGGGCTGATCGTGCTGGGCGTGGGCGCCATCTGCGTCGTGCTCGCCTACGGGTTGGCGCGTCGTGTGGCGGGGGTGGCGGTCGGACCGTTGCTGGATCTGACGGACCGGCTGTCGACCTGGGCGCCGGGCTCGCCTGACATGGCCGTCACGCGCGACGACGAGGCCGGACGTCTCATCGAAGCCTTCAACCGGGTGCAGAACCAGGTGGACAGGTCCATCGCGCGTGAACGCGAGTTCGCCAGCAACCTTAGCCACGAGGTGCGCACGCCGCTGGCGGCGATCCGCTCGGACAGCGAGCTCATGCTCCTGACGCAGGCATTGACGCCGGATCAGCAGCAACGCCTGACACGCGTGGTGGACAACGTGGACGACGTCATCGTCAGCCTGGAAAGCGCGCGAGCAATGGCGCGCGACGAACTGCGCGCGCCGGAACCGGTGGATATCGCCGAATGCATGGAAGATGCGTGGCGGGGCCATGCCGCCCAGGCCAGTCTGGCCGACCTGCGCTTTGACAATCAATTGCCCGCCGGCCAGGTGCTGACGCTGGACCGCTACGCCTTGCTGACCGTGCTGCGCAACCTCGTGCGCAACGCCATCGAACACGCCGCTCCGGCCACGCTGACCGTGGCGCTGGACGCGGAGGGCGGACTGGCGTTGCGCGACAACGGCAAGGGCATTGCTGCCAGCGATCTGCCTTTCCTGTTCCGCCGCTATTTCAGCGGCCGCCTGCGCGATTCCGGCGTGGCGGGCGGCGACGAGACGGCGCGCGGGCTGGGCCTGGCGATCGCCAAGCGCGTCTGCGACATGCAGGGCTGGTCGCTCAGCGTCGAATCCTCGCAAGCAGAAGGCCCGGCGCGCGGCACGCGCTTCCTGCTGCGTTTCGAGCCCGACGAGCGGGGCGGCCCGACGGCGAAAATTTGACGAATTTTCGACTGGCGGGACCGTAAAGTGCGCTGGCCCGAAACGTCCGGATCTTCGTCTCCATGCCGTCCCCATTGCTGCAGTCCCCCCTGGCGCCGGCGCTGCACGCGCCGACAAGGACCCGTTATCTGCTGACCCACGTCGCGGGCGTGACGCTGTTGCTGGCCTGTATGGCCTGGTGGTCACAGGCGTCGGGACTGGACATGCGCATCGCGCGCGCGCTGTTCGATCCGCTGCTGGACGACTTTCCGCTGCATGGCAGCCGGTGGCTTGAAATGCTGGGCCACCGGATGGTGCTGGCGCTGCCGATCAGCGTGGGTCTGGCCGCGGCGGGCGTTGCGGCGGGCAGCTACCGCATCGCGGCGTGGCGGCGCTGGCGCGGGGTGGCCTATGCCGTCTCGATCACGTGCCTGACGGGGCAACTGCTCATTACGCAACTCAAGCATCACACCATGCTGCCGCGCCCCTACGATCTGGAAACGTTGGGCGGCTATACGCCTTATCCGGTGCACTGGTGGACCTGGGCAAGGGCGCGCGCCGGCGGCGCGTTGCCCAGCGGCCATGCCGGCGCCGGCTACGCCTTGCTGACCCTTTACTTCGCGGGGTGGGCGTTGGGCCGCCCGGCGTGGCGCTGGAGCGGACTGGCGATCGGCGTGGCGGCCGGCGTGGCGTTTTCGGCGGTGCGCATTCTGCAGGGCGCGCATTTTCTCAGCCAAACGCTCTGGTCCGCCGCCCTGATGTGGCTGCTGGCGGCGGTGTTCTTCTATCCGCTGATCGCGGGGCGGGCGTCCGGATACCCGCCCCGCCCCCACCGCGTCAGTTGAGCAGCACGCCCGGCAACCATAGCGAGAACGCCGGCACATAGGTCACCAGCGCCAGCGCGGCCAGCAGCGCGCCGTAGAACGGCCAGATGGTGCGCATGACCGTCCCCACGGATACCCCGCCGATGGCGCACCCCACAAACTGCGTGGTGCCCACCGGCGGCGTGTTCAGCCCCAGCGCGCAATTCAGCAACAGCACCATGCCGAACTGCACCGGCCCCATGCCGTACTGCATGCAGATCGGCAGGAAGATCGGCGTGCAGATCAGGATGGTGGCGGCCATGTCCAGGAACGTTCCCAGGACGAACAGGATGATGTTGACCATCAGGAAGATGGCCCACGGCTCCGTCGAGATGGACGCCATCAGCTGCCCGGTCTTTTCGGCCACGCCATAGAAGCTGATCAGGTAGCCGAACGTTGCCGAAATGCCGATCAGCAGCAGCACCACGCCCGTGGTCTTCACGGCCTTGCTGGCGGCGCGCACGAACTGGTCCCAGGTCAGCGAGCGGTAGACGAAGATCGTCAGCGCCAGGGCGTAAAGCACCGCCACCGCCGCGGATTCCGTCGCGGTGAAGACGCCGCTCAGGATGCCGGTGATGATCAGCACCACCACGAACAACCCCGGCGCCGCGGCGACCAGCGAGCGGAACACGATGTGCCAGCCCGGAAAGGTGCCTGCCGGATAGCCGCGGCTGCGCGCCACGAAATACGCAGCGGCCAGGTTGCACACGGTCAGGATCAGGGCGGGCACCACGCCTGCCGCGATCAGTGCCGCGATGGACACCTTGCCGCCCGCGGCCAGCGTGTAGATGATGATGTTGTGGCTGGTCGGCATCAGCGCGCCCACCAGCGCCGCGTGGGTCGTGACGTTCACCGCGTAGTCGGCGTGATAGCCCTCGCGCTTCATCATCGGGATCATCACGGACCCCATCGCCGACACGTCCGCCACGGGCGATCCCGACACGCCGCCGAACAGCGTGCAGGCCACCACGTTGGACATGCCCAGGCCGCCCCGCACATGGCCCACCAGCGATTTGGCGAAGTTCACGATGCGGTCGGCGATGCCGCCGTACAGCATCAGTTCACCGGTGAAGATGAAGAAGGGGATGGCCAGGAACGAAAACGCGTTCATGCCCGAGGTCATCTGCTGGAAGGCCACCGCGAGCGGCAGGTCCTCGTACATGATGGCCGTGATGGACGACAGCCCGATGGCAAAGGCCACCGGCACGCCGATCACGAGGAACCCCATGAAGGTGAAGGAAAGCAGTGTCAGCGCCATGCCGGGACCACCTTCTGGTTGCGCAGGATCGCGATGATGTGCTCGATGGAAAAGAGCGCGATCAAGGTGCCCGACAGGGTTGCAGGAACGTACTTCCAGGCGTTGGAGATGCCCAGGTTCGGAATCTTGTAGGCCGCGACGGACTCGGCCAGCACGCCGCAATTCCAGGCCATCAGCACGCCGAACAGCAGCACGAGCAGATGGATGAAGATGCGCAGCCGCCGCTGCCCGGCGGCGGGCAGGGCGTCCAGCAGCGACTCGAAGCCGATGTGTCCGGCGTCGCGCACGCCGACCGCGGCGCCCAGCATGGTGACGTACAGCACCAGCAAAAGGGCCAGGCTTTCCGCCCAGGTCGGCGTGCTGTTCAGGACGTGGCGGCCGAAGATCTGCAACGAGACAGCGACGATCAGGCAGATCAGCCCGAAGACGCTGGTCCACATGCAGATTCGCGCCAGCCGGGCGCAGGCGCGGGAGTAGGCATCCAGCGGGGCAGCCAGGGCTTCTTCCCGGCCCCCCGCGGCGACATCTGGTTCATTCGTGGGTGTGGCCAACATGATGTCCTCACTGCACGGCCTGGATCTTGGCGACCAGATCCTTCATTTCAGGGGTGGTGACAAAGCGTTCGTACACCGGCTTCATCGCACCCTGGAACGAGGGTTTATCGACCTGCGAGATCTGCGAACCGGCCTTCTCGACCACGGCGCGCGACTTCTGCTCGCGTTCGTCCCACAGCTTGCGCATGTACGGCACCGATTCGCGCGCGGCCTCGCGCAGGATCTTCTGGTCATCCGGCGGCAGCTTGTCCCACTGGCGCTTGGAGAAGATCAGGATCTCGGGCGTCATCGTGTGCTCGGTCAGCGAATAGAACTTCGCGACCTCGTAGTGATGCGCGCTCTCGTAGCTGGGAAAGTTGTTCTCGGCCGCATCCACCAGTCCGGTCTTGAGCGACGTGTAGACCTCCCCCATCGGCATCGGCGTGGCGTTGCCGCCCATTGCTTCCACCATCGCGACGGACAGGTCCGACTGCTGCACGCGGATTTTCAGGCCCTTGGCGTCGGCCAGCGTCTTGATCGGCTTCTTGGTCGTATACATGGAACGCGAACCGCTGTCGTACCACGCCAGACCGACGAAGCCCGCAGCCTCGCACGAGCGCAGGATCTGGTCGCCGATCTCGCTGTCCAGCACCTTGTGCAGATGCTCTTTGGAGCGGAACAGGAACGGCAGCGACGGCACGCGCGTGGTCTGGCAGATGTTGTGCATCGCCGCGCTGGAGACGCGGGACATGGCCAGCGCGCCCAGCTTCACCTGCTCGATCGAATCGTCTTCGTTGCCGAGCGCGCCGCCGGAAAACACCTTCACGGTGATGCGGCCGTTGGTCCGTTGCTTGACCAGTTCGCCGAAGTGGCGCACGGCCTGCACAGTGGGGTAATCGTCGGGATGGATGTCCGCGGAGCGCAGCTCGGCGGCGTGGGTGGCGGGAATCAGCGTCAGCAAGGCGGCCGCGGCCAGAACGGCGCGGCTCAGGTGAGGGTGCAGCATGTCTACCTCCGGATGGGGTACGGCGTTTCGTTGAGGGCCGTGATGGCCCCGAAGCTCTTTGATATGCACTGCCTGCTCGGGGTGGGCGCGCGCGAAGCCGCCCGTCGGGTGCTAACCGGCGCTGGCGGTTTCCTCCAGGCCCTGCACGCCGGGGTGCAGGGCGAATACCGCGCCATCCAGCGCGCCGGGAGCGGCATTCGCGGGACGGATCGACGTGACGAAAAGGGTGTCCATGCCGGCGCCGCCGAAGGCGCACATGGCGACCTTCGCGGCGGGCACGTCCAGGGTGCGGTCCAGGCGGCCGTCGGGGGTGTAGCGGTACACCTTGCCGGCGTCGTTGCCGCAGATCCAGTAGCAGCCCGCCGCGTCCACGGCGGCCCCGTCCGGGCGGCCGGCGGGCAGGGCGGGGATGAAGACGCGGCGGTGGGACGGCACGCCGGCATCGGTGTCGTAGTCAAACGCCCAGACGGTCGCGCGCGACGGGTGCGAATCGGACAGGTACATCGTCCGGCCATCGGGACTGAAAGCCAGGCCGTTCGGCACAATCAGATCGTCCAGCAACACGGAGGTGCCGCGCGCATCGTGGCGGTACAGTGCGCCGGCGGGCCAGGCGAGGCCCATGTCCATCACCATGGTGCCGGCCAGGAACCGGCCCTGCCGGTCGCAGCGGCCATCGTTGAACCGCATGCCGGGCGCGTTGTGAGCCACGGCGGCAAGTTGCCGGGGCAGGCAGGCCTCGCCCTCGCGCAGGGCGTCGCAGGCATAGAGGCCGTCTTCCATGGCCAGCAGCCAGCCGTCGCCGCGCATCGCCATGCTGCCCGCCATCTGCGGCAACGCCCAGTGCGCGAATGCGCCGGTCTCGGGAGTCCAGCGCCACAGCGTCTTGCCGGGGATGTCGGTCCAGTAGAACGCCTTGTCCGCGCGCCGCCAGATAGGGCTTTCTCCGACGCCGCACAACAAGGTTCCAAGACGTTCGGCGGTGATGGACATGAAAGGCTTCAGGCGTTCGGGAAGGGGAAGGGGCCGGCCTTGACGAAGGCGCCGCCCTGATAACGCGCCGCGGGATCGTCCGCGGCCAGCGGGGGCTGCGCCTCGACCTGCGCGCGGAACCGCTCTGAGGAATCCTTGGGCGCAAAGCCCAGCACGGCCGCGCCGCTGTTGTCCCACCAGCTGTCGCGGTTGGCCGACGCGCCATACACGATGAGGTGGCCGACTTCGGGGGTGAAAAGGGATCGGATGACCAGATCGGTCAGGTCGTCATGGCTGAGCCAGGTGACCAGCATGCGCCGGTCCTTGGGTTCGGGAAACGATGAACCGATGCGCAGGCAGACGGTCTGGATGCCGTATCGGTCGAAGTAGAAGCGCGACAGGTTTTCGCCGTAGGCCTTGCTCAGGCCGTAATAGCCGTCGGGTCGCAGCGGCACGTCGGCGTCCAGGGTCTGTCCCTGTTCATAAAAGCCGATGACGTGGTTGGAGCTGGCAAACACCACGCGCCGCACGCCGTGCAGGCGGGCCGCCTCGTAGACGTTGTACACGCCCTGGATATTGGCCGGCAGGATTTCTTCGAAGGGGCGCTCGACCGACACGCCGCCCAGATGCACGATGGCGTCGGTGCCGCGCACCAGTTCCGACACGGCGGATGCGTCGGCCAGATTGCATTGCACGACCTCTTCGCCGTCTTGTGCGGGGGTCATCGCCACCACGTCCGAGACGCGCAGGATGTCCGCATGAGCTTTCAATCGGGGACGCAGTACCAGGCCCAGGTTGCCGGCGGCGCCGGTCAATAACAAGCGATGACACCGAAGGGACTCAGGCATGTTGTTGACAGCTCGGCTCATGACGCAACGCTCTGTGAATGGCGCGGTGGAGTGGACTTGTCTGGTACGTTATCGTACAACTGTCGCAAAGTATAATGAACGCCATTTTTCAGCGTCAAGCGCTGCGCAACCGCTTCCGGATAATCCCTGATGAACGCTCCCGCCGATACCCCTGTTTTGCCGCAGCGTCGTCCCCGCAACCTGGCGCAAGGCCTGGTTGAAAACATTTCCGAACGCATCCGCAGCGGTGAAATCCGCCCGGGCGACAAGCTCCCCACCGAATCCGCCATCATGCGTCAGTTCGGCGTAAGCCGCACCGTTGTGCGCGAGGCGCTGTCGCGTCTGCAGGCCTCGGGTCTGGTCGAAACGCATCACGGCGTGGGCACCTATGCGCTTGAGCCTAGCGGCGGCGGCGACTTCCGCGTCGACCCGGCCGACATCGCCACCGTGCGCGACGTGCTGGTGCTGCTGGAACTGCGCATCTGCCTGGAAAGCGAGGCCGCCGGGCTCGCCGCCATCCGCCGTAGCGACGAACAATTGCAGGCGATGCGTCGCGCGCTGGATGCCTTCAAACAGGCGCTGGATGCGGGCGGTGACACCATCACGCCGGACTTTCAATTCCATCTGCTGGTGGCCCAATCCACCGACAACCGTTACTTCGCGGACCTCATGGCGCACCTGGGGTCGGCCATCATTCCCCGCACCCGCATCAACTCCGCCAAGTTCGCCCTCGAAGACCGCGCCGCTTATCTGGCGCGCGTGAATCTCGAACACGAAGACATCTACAGCGCGATCACGCGCCAGGACCCCGAAGCCGCTCGCGCCGCCATGCGCACGCACCTGAGCAACAGCCGCGAACGCCTGCGGCGCGCGCAATAGCCATCGTATTGAAGGCGATTGGGTCACGTGTGATGTCGTACAACGTTTGAACCGCCTCGCGCCGCCGTCGATAAGCCCGAAACCGCGTTACTCTTGGCGCGGTTATTTTTTTGGTTCTCGAAACGGCATGGTTCTGCGCGGCACATCAGGCAATATGCATTCTTCGTTGGGACAGGCATGTCCCGTTGCTCGGAGGGTCGCGGCATGCGTCGCCTGACACTTCGGTTCATCATCGCCATCCTGGTGCTGCTGACACTGTCGCGGCTGGGATTGGCCTTCTGGATGTGGGACCGCGTCGAAGCGGCCGGGGGCCTCGGGCCACTCCTCTTTGGCGGACTGCGCATCGACGTGTGCCTGCTGTCGATGGTGATCGCGCTGCCGGCGGTGTTTTCGCCGTGGTTCGGCCACCGTCCGCTTGCCGCGCGCATTACCGCGTGGTGGTTCCGCGTGTGGTGGATGCTGTACGTGCTGCTGGAAGTGTCCACCCCGCAATTCATCGCGGAATACGACACCCGTCCCAATCGCCTCTACTTCATCTACCTGCTCAATCCGAAGGAAGTGGGCTCCATGCTGTGGCAGGGCTACAAGGGCGTGCTGCTGGCCGCCTTCGTGGTGCTGGTCCTGGCGGCCTGGCTTGCGGTCAAGCTGTTCCCGACGCGCACGCGCGATCCGTTCATGGGATGGTGGAAGCGGCCTGTCGCATCCTTTGTGATCCTGGCGCTGGTGTTCCTGGGCGCGCGCGGCACGCTCGAGCATCGCCCCATCAATCCCGCCAAGGTGGCCTTCAGCTCGGACGCCATGGTGAACGCGTTGGCGCTCAATTCGCTGTACAGCGTGTTCGACGCGGCCTATCGCATGCGCGACGAACGCTCGTCGGCCGCGATGTATCCCAAGATGGCCGTGGATGAGATGAACGCCATCGTGCGCGAGAAGGCCGGCATGACCGGTGCGCCAATAGATCCGACGCTGCCCAGCCTGCATGAGCAGAAGGCAACCGTGCGGCGCGACAAGCCGCTGAACGTGGTGATCATCCTGCAGGAAAGCCTGGGGGCGCAGTACGTCGGCAGCCTGGGTGGCCGCGACCTCACGCCGAACATCGACCGGCTGGGCAAGGAAGGCTGGATGTTCCACCGCGCCTACGCCACCGGCACGCGCTCGGTGCGCGGTATCGAAGCCGTCACCGCGGGCTTTTTGCCCAGCGTGGCCGATGCCGTGGTCAAGCTGCCGCGCTCGCAGACGGGCTTTTTCACACTGGCGCAGTTGCTGGGCAAGCACGGCTATCACTCGCGCTTCGTGTATGGCGGCGAGTCCCACTTCGACAACATGCGCGCCTTCTTCCTGGGCAACGGCTTTGACGAGATCGTGGACCGGCCCAAGTTCGTCGACCCCGTGTTCGAGGGATCGTGGGGCGCCTCGGATGAAGACATGTTCAATCAGGTCGACCGCCTGCTGCGCGCGGATGGCGACAAGCCGGTGTTCACGCTGGCGTTCTCGGTGACCAACCATTCGCCGTGGGAATATCCGCCCGGGCGCATCCAGCCCGTGGGCGATCCGGCCACGGTGGACAACACGGTGCGCTATGCGGACTGGGCGCTGGGCCAGTTCTTCGACAAGGCGCGCAAGGCGCCGTATTGGGACAACACGGTCTTCCTGGTCATCGCCGACCACGACTCGCGCGTGTACGGCTCCATTCCTGTGCCGGTGCGGCACTTCCAGATCCCCGCGCTGATCCTGGGCGCGGGCATCGCGCCGCGGCAGGACGATCGGCTGGTCAGCCAGATCGACATGGCGCCCACGCTGCTGTCCTTGATCGGCCTGGATAATGTGAACCCCATGCTGGGCGCCGATCTGACGCAGCGCGATCCGAACCGGGCGATGATGCAATACGCGGACAACTTCGGCTATCTGAAAGGCGATCAACTGCTGGTGCTGGAGCCTTCCAAGGCGCCGCGCCAGTTCCGTTACGAGGCCGCGCCAGTGGGACAGGACGAGACGTATGCGCCGGTCGAGCCGGCGGATCCCGCGCTGACGCAGGAGGCGTTGGCGCACGCGTTGTGGGCAAGCTGGGCGTATCGCGAAGAGAAGTACCGGCTGCCGTGACGCATATGACGACCAAGGCGGCCACCCCGGCCGCCTGCCTTGATCCTGCTCAATCCGCATTCCGCGGGCCAATAGCACACTGGCGCCCATGACAACGCCCAACACGTCCTCGGGAGCCTCCCGCCCCGCATCTCCGGCGCTTTCCAGTGTCCAACACGCCGCGCAGCGCCAGCGTCCCCGTATGGCGATCCCCGTGCCGCGTGGCCGTTTTGCCTGGATCACCGGGGTCATCAGCTCGGTCTGGCTGGCCGCCAACACGCTGTTCTGGTGCCTGCTGCTGTTTCCGGTCTCGCTGCTGAAGCTGGCGCTGCCTTTTGCCGCAGTCAGGCGCCGCATCGATCCCATTCTGAATAGCATCGCCACCGCGTGGGTGGCGTGCAATTCCAGCTGGTTCGTACGCATCCAGCCGCAGGCCTGGGACATCCAGGGCAACAAGGACCTGCGCTATGCCGACTGGTATCTGGTCAACTGCAACCATCAGTCGTGGGTCGACATCTTCGTGCTGCAGTACTCGCTGAACCGGCGCATTCCGCTGCTCAAGTTCTTCCTCAAACAGCAGCTCATCTACGTGCCGGTCATCGGCCTGGCGTGGTGGGCGCTGGACTTTCCCTTCATGAAACGGCACGGCAAGGCGGCCCTGCGCAAGAACCCCGACCTGGGGCGCCAGGATCAGGAGGCCGCGCGGCGCGCCTGCGCCAAGTTTTCGCTGGTGCCCACCAGCGTGATGCTGTTTGCCGAAGGCACGCGTTTCAGCCAAGCCAAGCGCGCGGCGCAGAACTCGCCTTACCGCCATCTGCTCAAGCCCAAGGCGGGCGGTCTGGCGGTGTCGTTGAATGCGATGGGGGCGCAGTTCCGGTCGATGATCGACGTCACCATCGCCTATCCGGATGGCGCGCCGAGCTTCTGGGATTTCGCCTGCGGACGCGCAGGACAAGTGCTGGTGCGCATGCGGCAATTGCCGGTGCCGCCGGCATTCTGCGAAGCCGATTACTCGCGCGACAAGGCGTTTCGCACCACGTTCCACCAGTGGCTTGGGCAGCAATGGCAGGCCAAGGACGACGAGATCGAGGCGCTCGTTGCGCGCCCGGGGGCGCCGGGTGCGGGGGCGTCAGATGCGGGATCGCCCGCCGCGGGATCGCCCGCCGCCGGATCGCCGTCCGCCGGATCGCCGGCCGTCACAAACCCGCCCGTCAACTAAATAAAAAAGCCACGCAGCGGTCGCGCCGCTGCGTGGCTTTGTCCATGCCGCCTGAGCGTCAGACGCGCGCGGGCAGCACCACGCCCGAGCACTCGCCGAAGCCAATGCGCGGATAGCCCGCCTTCACGCATTCGGCGCGGATGATGATCTGGTCGCCATCCTGCAGGAAGGTGCGCTTCTCGCCCCACGGCAGTTCGATCGGCGCCTTGCCGCCATTGCTCAGTTCCAGCAGCGACCCCGCTTCCGAAGGCTGCGGGCCGGACAGCGTGCCGGTGCCCAGCATGTCGCCCGGCTGCAGGTTGCAGCCATTGACCGTGTGATGCGTGATGAGCTGCGCGACGTTCCAGTAGGCGTCGCGGAAATTGCTGCTGGACAGCTTCACCGGCGGCTTGCTGTCGGCGCGCGATTGTTCGGTGGTCATCAGCACCTGCATTTGGACGTCATACGCGCCCTTGGCCCGATTGGCGTCGGAGGCCAGGTAAGGCATCGGCTGCGGCTCGCCCGCGCCGCGGGTCCATTGCGTGCGGAACGGCTCCAGCGCTTCCATCGTGACGATCCACGGCGAGATCGTGGACGCGAAGTTCTTGGACAGGAAGGGGCCGAGCGGCTGGTATTCCCAGGCCTGGATGTCGCGCGCCGACCAATCGTTCAGGATGCACAGGCCGAACACGTGCGAATCCGCGTCGGCCAGCGTGATGCGTTCGCCCTGCGCGTTGCCGGTGCCCACGAAAATGCCCAGCTCCAGTTCATAGTCCAGACGCGCGCAGGGGCCGAATTGCGGCGCTTCGCCTTCGTTGGCGGGACGCGTCTGGCCGACCGGGCGCGGGAATTTCTGGTCCACGCCAATGCTGGAGGCGCGGCCGTGATAGCCGATCGGCACCCACTTGTAATTGGGCAGCAGGGGGTTGTCGGGACGGAACTGCTTGCCCACGGCGGTGGCGTGGTGCACCGAGATATAGAAGTCGGTGTAGTCGCCGATGCGGGCGGGCGTGGTGTATTCGGCGTCAGCCTGCGCGACCAGCAGCGGTTCCACCGTGGCGCGCAGGGCGGCGCCTTCGCGCAGCGCGCGCGACAGGGCCAGGCGCAGCGCGCTCCAGTGCGATTGGCCCAGGGCCATCAGCGCATTCAGGCTATCGGTGGCGCAGGCGGCCAGGGCATCCGCGGCCAGGCCTTCGAACGGCTGCTTGCCGGCCAGCGCGGCCAGGTCCAGGATCTGGTCGCCGATGGCCACGCCGGGGCGGAAGGATTCCTGCGAGCCCTTGCGGCGGAATGCGCCGTAGGGCAGGTTCTGCACGGGGAAATCCGACGTGTCCGAATTGGCGCTGGCGACCCAGCTCTTCAAGGACGGGTCGTGGGTTTCGTTGATCGTGGTGGTCATGGCTGCGTGTCTCGGTCAGTGTGGTTATGGGGGGCTGGCCGGGCGCTCGAGCGGTTCGTGCGCCGGATGAATCAAACGCCAAACGGCGATGCGCTGTTCGCGCATCGCCGCCGGCAACAAAGGTTGACGCGGTCGCGTCACGCCTTGTTGGGATCGAAGTGCTTTGCGATGCCCTGCCAGCACCGGTAGTAATCGCCCTGCAATTCTACCGACGCCAGCGCCTGCTCCGTCGGGCGGATCACGCGGCGGGTCTCGAACATGAACGCCATCGTGTCGCGGATGTAATGCGCCTTGCTGGTGTCCGCGTGCGACGCCTTTTCAAACGTTTCGGCGTCGGGGCCGTGGCCGCTCATGCAGTTGTGCAGGCTGGCGCCGCCGGGCGCGAACCCGTCGGCCTTGGCGTCGTACACGCCCTGGATCAGGCCCATGAATTCGCTGGCGATGTTGCGATGGAACCAGGGCGGACGGAACGTGTTCTCCATGGCCAGGACGCGAGGCGGGAAGATGGCGAAGTCCATGTTGGCCGTGCCCGGGGTGTCCGACGGCGCCGTCAGCACCGTGAAGATCGAGGGATCGGGGTGATCGAAGCTGATCGAACCGATGGTGTTGAAGTGGCGCAGGTCGTACTTGTAGGGGGCGTGCGTGCCATGCCAGGCCACCACGTTCAGCGGCGAATGGTCGATCGCGGCACGCCAGAAGCCGCCTGTGAACTTGGCGATCAGTTCAAAGTCGCCGTCCACGTCTTCGTACCAGGCCACGGGCGTCTTGAAGTCGCGCGCGTTGGCCAGACAGTTCGAGCCGATGGGACCCAGTTCCGGCAGGCGCAGCGCCGCGCCGAAGTTCTCGAGCATGTAGCCGCGCGCCGTGCCGTCCAGCAGTTCCACGCGGAATCGCACGCCGCGGGGAATGACGGCGATCTCCAGCGGTTCCAGGTCGATAAGACCCAGTTCGGTGGCCAGGCGCAGGCGCCCCTCTTGCGGCACCAGCAGCAGTTCGCCGTCGGCGTTGTAGAAGAAGCGGCCTTGCATCGAGCGGTTGGCGGCATACAGATGGATGCCCACGCCGCCCTGTTCGTCGGGGCCGCCATTGCCGCCCCACGTCTTCACGCCTTCCAGGAAGTCCGTGGGGGCATCGGGAATCGGCATCGGGCTCCAGCGCAGCTGGTTCGGCGTGACCGGGCCGTGGCCGAAGGTGCTCAGCCAGCCGGCGGCGCCGCCGAACGCTTCAAAGGGCTTGTGCTGCGCGCCCGGACGGATGCGGTACAGCCACGAGCGGCGGTTTTCCGCGCGCGGCGCCGTGAATGCGGTGCCGGACAGCTGCTCGGCGTACAGGCCGTAAGGACATTGCTGCGGTGAATTGCGGCCGGCGGGCAGGGCGCCGGGCAAGGCCTCGGTTGCGCATTCGTTGCCGAAACCGGACTGATATTGCAGTTCCATGGAATCCTCCTGGGTGGCGGGCGCGGTGCTTGGCCGCGCAGCTTGGTGTGGTGGCGGGACGGGCGCCGCCCGAGCCGATGTGCCATTGTCGGAAAAAATCCCTGTTGCGGCTACGGGAATGCAAAAATAGCGACTATAAATTTCGTGAATAGTAGGGGGCGCCGATGGCCGAACTGCGCGATGTCGATCTGAACCTGTTGCTGCTGTTTCAACACCTGCTGGAAGACCGCAACCTGTCAGCGGTGGCGCGGCGCATGGACCTGTCGCAACCCGCGGTGAGCAATGCGCTGCGGCGCCTGCGCGTGGCATTCGGCGATGAACTCTTCGTGCGCACCGCGCAGGGCATGCTGCCGACGCCGCGCGCCCAGCGCCTGGCCGGACCCGTCAGTGAAGCGCTGGGGTTGCTTTCGCAGGCCTTGCAGGACCAGGACGAGTTCGATGCGACGACCAGCACCCGGCGCTTTCGCGTGGCCATGACCGACGTCGGCGAAATCCACTTCATGCCGCGCCTCATGGAAGTCTGCGTGCAGAAGGCGCCGCACGTGCGCATCGACTCGGTGCGGGTGCTGGGGCCGGATCTGCCGCGCGAGATGGAGTCGGGCAGGGTGGACCTGGCAATCGGCGCGTTCGATGAAATGGGAGCCGGCACGCTGCAGCGGATGCTGTTTCGCCAGGGCTACGCCACGCTCTTCCGCCAGGCGCATCCCACCGCGCATGCGGGCATGGGGATCAAGGCGTTTCGCGCAGAGCGTCATCTGATCGTGTCGCGCGCGGCGCCTTATGGGCAGGTGAATCAGTCGATGGAGCGGGCCGGGGTGGACCTGGCCGAGCATTTCAGCGTGCCGCATTTTTCCGCGGTGCCCTATATCGTCAGCGCGACGGATCTGCTGGCAACCGTGCCGGAGAAGCTGGCGGCCAGCGCCGCCGCGCCGTTCGGCCTGCGCTTCATGACCCCGCCGCTGAAAGTGCCCGCGCTGCAGACCAACATGTACTGGCAGCGCAGGGTGGATCGCGACGGCGGCAATCAGTGGCTGCGCGCGTTGATCGTCAACACCTTCGCGGCGGGATCATGAAGGTCCGCGCGGGGCGTTGACGCCGACGCGGACCCGCGCCGCTTGGATCGGACGCCTTGTCTTGAATTGCCGCCTTAAACCGCCTGCGTCACGGACGCGCGCGCATGTTGCAACGCTTCCTTCAGCAGCGGCAGGTCGCCCAGGTGGTTCGCCAGAAGCAGGATCAGCGCCGCATTCAGCTCCTGGCTCTGCTCGTTCGTCAGGTCGCGATGGGCGTCGATCAGCGCTTCATAGAAGTCGTCCGGCGCGCTCAGGTTGGTTTCGGTGATAAGCATGGTGACAACCTCGGGAATCACGCGCGGCCCGTCGCGCGCTGAACGGCGGCGGCAACGGCGTCGGGATTGAAAACGCGCCAGCGCGCGGCGATGTGCTGGTCGGGGCGGATCAGGTAGGCGGTGCCGTCCTGCGCGTCGTAGCGCTTGGCCAGGCAGCCTTCGCTGTCGCGCACCACGGGCACGTCCGCGGCCACGGCGGACAGGTCGCACTGCATATCGGCCACCAGCACGGCTTTGACGGGCACCGGCGCCATCCGCAGCGCCTGCAACGCCATCAGCGTGTCGCGGCCGGGCAGCGCGCCAGCGCAGAACACCGCCAGCACGAACTGGCCATCCAGTTGCGACAGCCACCAGCCCGCTTCGCCCTGAACCTGCAACGGCGCATCCAGCGCCACCGCGCCCGGCATCATGCGGCCGGTGAAGGCGTCGGCATCCGGCGTGTTCAGGGGCGATCCGGCGTAGGTGGCCGGCAGCGAAAGCCGCCCACTGTTCACGAGCGATCGCGCAAACGGGTGGTCTTTCGCCAGATTCAGCACCGCATTGCGGAAGCTGCGGCTGATGTCGCTCTTGGGCGTAATGAAGTCGGTGGCGCGCGACGAGTTCAGGATGTTCTCGTCGGCCGCGAATTCACGCTCGGCGCTGTAGCTGTCGATCAGCGTATCGGGCGCCAGGCCGGCCACGACAAGCTTGAGCTTCCACGCCAGGTTCTCGGCATCCTGCACGCCGCTGTTGGCGCCGCGCGCACCGAACGGCGACACGCGATGCGCGGAGTCGCCCGCGAACACGATGCGGCCGTGGCGGAACTTGTCCATGCGTTCGCACGCAAACGTGTAGACGCTGACCCATTCCAGTTCGAATTGCGCGTCCGGACCCAGCAGCGCCCGGATGCGCGGCAGCACGTTCTCGGGCTTGACCGCTTCAACGGGGTCGGCGTTCCAGCCGAGCTGGAAATCGATGCGCCAGACGTTGTCGGGCTGCCGGTGCAGCAGCACGGATTGATTCGGGTGAAAAGGCGGATCGAACCAGAACCAGCGTTCGGACGGAAAATCCGCGGTCATCTTGACGTCGGCGATCAGGAAGCGGTCGCGGAAGATGCGGCCGTGGCTTTCCTGGCCGATCAGCTTGCGCACCGGCGATCGTGCGCCGTCACAGGCGATCAGCCAATCGGCATGCAGCGTGTACGGGCCTTCGGGCGTTTCGACGGTCAGCGTCACGCCGTCATTGCCCTGCATGACGCCGGCGACCTTGTTCTTCCAGCGCAGCTCGATGTTGGGCTGCTGGCGGGCCTGCTCGTATAGATAGCCTTCGGCGTAGTACTGCTGCAGATTGATGAATGCCGGCCGGCGGTGACCGGGTTCGGGCAGCAGGTCGAAGCGCCAGACTTCCTGTTCGCGGAAGAAAATCTTGCCCACGTTCCACGACACGCCCTTGTCGATCATGCGCTGGCCAACGCCCAGGCGATCCCAGATTTCGAGCGTGCGCTTGGAAAAGCAGATGGCGCGCGACCCTGTGGACAAGCGGTAGTCGTCGTCCAGCACCACCACGCGCACGCCCTGGCGCGCCAGGTCCAGCGCCGTGGTCAGGCCGACGGGGCCGGCGCCCACCACCACGACCTGATGGCGCGCCGGGTCGGCCGCCGTCTGGTCCGCGTGCTTTTCATAGGCGAACTCCATCGCCTGAAAGTCGATGTCTCCCACGGTTGTCTCCTGTGTGGGTCATTTTTTTATTTATGCGGACACGCTGCGCCGCAAGGGTCGCGCGTGTCCGGTTCGTGCTTGTCTGGTCAGGGGTAGGTCAGCCTTCCAGCTGGGCCCACATCTCCAGGTCGCGCTTGTCCGTCCAGATGCGCGGATGCGTGTGGCCCGACGCCTCGTCAAAGGCGCGCGACACGTCAAACGGCATGCAGTGGTCGAAGATGACCCAATCGCTGTAGCGCGGCTTCATGAAGTCGTAGACCTCGCGGTAGATCGTCTTCAGGTCCTTGCCCTCGGCAACGCCGCGATTCACGGCGCCGTACAGGTCCGTCAGGAAGGCGCGCGTGCCGGCCAGGCCCTGGCGCACTTCGGTGGCGTTCTTGAGAGCCGGGCCACGGCCGGGCACCATCTTTTCGGCTTCAAAGCCCGACAGTGCGTCCAGCGTGGTGGGCCAGTCGCGGAAGTAGGCGTCGCCGCAGTAGGGCGTGGACTGGTACTCGACCAGGTCGCCCGCGAACAGGATCTTCTGCTCGGGCAGCCAGGCGATGGTGTCGCCCTTGGTGTGGCCGCGGCCGACCTGCAGCAGCTTGACTTCCAGGTTGCCCAGGTTGACCGTCATTTCGCCCTTGAACGTCATCGTCGGCCAGACGAGACCCGGCGGAATCGATTCGGCGTTGCGGAACAGGCGGGGGAAACGGCCGATTTCGCTGGCCTTGTCCTGTTCGCCGCGTTCGGCGATCAGGTCGTAGGTGTCGCGGCTGGCCAGGATTTCCTGGGCGTTGTAGGCCGACGCGCCGAACACGCGCACGGCGTGGTAGTGCGACAGCAGGATGTACTTGATGGGCTTGTCCGTGACTTCGCGGATGCGGCGGATCACGTCCTGGGCCATGACGGGGGTGGCCTGGGTATCGATCACCATGACGGCCTCGTCGCCGATGATCACACCCGTGTTGGGGTCGCCTTCGGCGGTGTAGGCATAGGCGTTGTCGGACAGCTTTTCGAACGAGACGACCTTGTCGTCCATGTCCGCGTGCGAGGCGAATTGCTTGCTCATGGAGGCTCCTTCCACTTTTATAGGAATAGGGTGTGTGGAAGGAAATATAGTCCCGCGTTAGTTTTCGTGCAATACGTTTGCTATAAACGAATTCCCGAGTTGTAACGGCGATTTCCCCAGGCGCGGTGGACCGGTCCGGGTCAATTCCGCTGGCATTTTGGGCAGTAGTAAGTGGCCCGCTGCCCCTGGACGAAACGGCGGATGGGGGAGGCGCAGACACGGCAGGGCAGGCCTTCGCGTTCGTACACGGCCGCGTGGATCTCGAAATAGGCCCCCGGCTCGCCGCTGGCGCCCACGTAGTCGCGCAGCGTGCTGCCGCCGGACGTCAGCGCGTCGGCCAGCGTGGCGCGCACCATGTCTGCCAGCCGCTCGCAGCGGGCCAGCGACAGCTTGTTTGCGGGCGTCTTGGGATTGATCCGGGCGCGGAACAGGCTTTCGGACGCATAGATATTGCCCACGCCGACCACCGCCATACCGGCCAGCAGCACCTGCTTGATGGCGGCGGAATGGTTCTGGAAATGCCGGTGCAGCCAGGCCCCGTCGAACCGCGGATCGAAGGGTTCGATGCCCAGCTTGGCCAGCAACGGGTGCGCCTCGATGGGCCCCGCTTCGGCGTCATGCCACAGCACCGCGCCGAAGCGCCGCGGATCGTGCAGGCGCAGGACCGCGCCGTCGAAGATCCATTCGACATGATCGTGCTTGCGCAGGAATTCACCGGGCGCCACGCTGCGCAGCGAGCCCGACATGCCCAGATGCACGATCTGGGTGCCATGTTCGAAGCGCAGGAGCAGGTACTTGCCGCGCCGTGCGCATTCCAGCACCGTGCGTCCGCCGATCAGGGACGGCAGCTCCGGCGGGATGGGCCAACGCATGCGGGGTTCGTGAACGACCAGTCGCGAGAGCGTCTGGCCGGTGATGATGGCGTCGATTCCTCGGCGCGTGGTTTCGACTTCAGGCAGTTCCGGCATGAGCCAGTGTAAGATCATCAATTGCGTGTACGAAGATTGTGCCATCAACCGGACGGGCCGCGTGAAGTCGTCTTTTAAACAAATGAATATCGGGATCGCCGCGTTGGGGCTTGCGCTGGCAGCAATCATGGCCCCGCCGGCCCAGGCCGCCGACGGCCGGACGCGTGACGCGACGGGCCCCCGGATGGCCCCCCAAAGCCGCCAGCCTGAAACCGAAGTCATCCGCCTGCGCCCAGGTCAACTGCCTTATGTGTCGCTGACCGGCGATATCTTCTACCGCGTACTGGCTTCCGAAATCGCCGCCCAGCGGGGCATGTACGGCACCGCCGCCACCACCATGGTCGGTCTGGCCCGTGACACCGGCGATCCCCGTCTTGCCCGCCGCGGCCTAGAATTCCAGCTTGCCGGCGGCAACCTGCCCGGCGCGCTGGACGCGGCCCGCGTCTGGGCCCGCCTGGCTCCCAACGACGTCGAAGCCAGCTCCACCGAGCTGGCGCTGGCGGCCGCCAATGGCCAGACCAAGGGCTTGGCCCAGGCCCTGCGCAAACGCATCGATTCCTCGCGCGACAAGCCCGCCGCCATCGGCCAGGCGCTTGCCGTGCTCAGCCGCCTGAACGACCGGCGCCTGGCGCTGCGTATCCTGGACGAATCCCTGAGCGACAGCGTGCGCAAGCTGCCCGCGGCCCATCTGGCGCTGGCCGACGTGGCCTCCGCCGCCGGCGACTACGAGCGTGCCGCGCAGGAATCCCGCGCCGCGCTGGCCGCCGATCCCAAATCCGAAGGCGCCGCCCAGCGCGTGCTGGAGTACGGTTCCAAGGTCGACCCCAAGCGCGCGCAGACTGAAGCCCGCACTTTCATCAACCGCAATCCGGGCGCCCGCAAGGTGCGCCTGATGCTGGCCGGCCAACTGGCCGACAGCGGCGACTACGACGCCGCGCTGGCCGAACTGCAAGCCATGTCGCGCCGGTCGCCTGAAGACTTCGACCTGCTCTTCATGCAGGCGCAACTGGCTTACAAGTCCGGGCAGCTTCCGCAGGCCAAGACTTTGCTGCAGCAGTATCTGGACGTCCAGAACCAGCGCCAGCGGGCCACGGTCCCGGGCGCCACCGACGCCGGCGCCGCCGCCGCCGATGCCCACGTGCTGCTGGCGCGCATCGCCGAAGACCAGGGCCATTACGACGAAGCCATCGCCGAACTCGGCCGCATCGACGACCCCACGCTGCGCTATTCCGTGCGCATGCGCCAGGCTGCGCTGCGCGCAAAGAGCGGCCGCGTGGATGACGCGCTGGCCATGATCGACTCGGCCGGCCCGCAGGACGAAGAAGAACGCGCCCTGGGCGCGCTGACCAAGGCGCAGATCCTGCGCGACGCCGACCGCATCGGCCAGGCGGTCACCGCCCTGGAAGCCGCCGACCAGGCGCTGCCGGACACGGTCGAAATCAAGTACGAACTGGCGATGCTGTACGAACGCCAGAACCGCCTGGCTGACCTGGAGCGCATGCTGCGTCAGGTCATCGCGCTGGATCCGGACCACGCCCATGCGTACAACGCGCTGGGCTACACGCTGGCGGACCACAATCAGCGCCTGCCCGAGGCCCTGGACCTGATCACGCAGGCGCTGGAGTTGTCGCCCAACGATCCGTTCATTCTCGACAGCATGGGCTGGGTCAAATTCCGCATGGGCGACACCACCGCCGCCGCGGATTATCTGCGCCGCGCCTACAGCGTGCGTCCCGAAGCCGACATCGCCGCGCATCTGGCCGAGGTGCTTTGGGCGCAAGGCAAGCGCGATCAGGCCATGGACCTGCTGCGCGCAGCCCTGCAGAAAGATCCCAAGAACAAGACGGTTCAGGACGTCGTGAAGCGTCTGGGGGTCAGCCTGTGACGGCAGTATTTGCAGGATTGCGCGGCGCCGCGGCCAGCGTGCGCTGGATGGCAATGGCGCTGTTGGCCTTCACCCTGGCGGCATGCACGTCCTTGCCCAAGCCGATCGAAGGCGCCAGCGCCGATGCGTTTTCTCGCATCGGGCGCTTTGCCATTACCGTCAACGAAGAAAGCGGCAAGCAAAACGCGGTGCAGGGCGGTTTTTCCTGGTCCGACGATGGCCGCCGTTATGTGCTGGACCTGACCAACCCGCTGGGCTCGACCGAAGCGCGTGTGGAAGGCACCCCCGGCGCCGCCAGCCTCACCAAGGCAGACGGCACCCGCCTGGTCGCCGACAACCCGGATGCGCTTGCCGAAGACGCGCTGGGCAGCAGCATGCCGGTGTCCGGATTGCGCGACTGGCTGCGCGGCAAGGTGCCCGCAGACCCCGAGGCCACCGACGTCACCCGTGACGAACTGGGCCGCCCCGTGGCATTCGAACAGGGCGGCTGGCGCGCCAAGCTTTCCCGCTACGACGAGAAAGGCCCGCAACTGCTGGTGCTGGAGCGCCAGGAACCCGGACGCCGCATCCTCGTTCGGCTGGTCGTCAACCAGTCGTGAGCGCGCGCGGCGTCAGGCGCCGCGCTGGGCGATTCGGGTAAACCCTTATCACATCGCCTTGATTCCAATCAAGCGAATAACCGCCGCAAATCCGGGCGTGTTACCGCTTGAAATATATTGACTTCACTGAATAATTCTCCCTGCCCGCGCCCGGTTCGTGCGCGGCGCAGCAATTCGGGGTCGACGCTCGTCTGCCGCCACCCTTTTGGAGAATGGCCAATGTTCAGGAACACACGCATCGCGACGGTGCTATTGGGAATCATCGCGATATTTTTCACCTTCCAGTTGGTGATCGGCGGCATGGGCTTCGTTGCCCTGCGGCAGACCAACCACGATGTCGAGCAGCTTTATCGCCTGTCGGCGCAACAGGTCAATGCGGTCAATTCCGCGTCGCTGTCGCTCGTTGCGGCCCGCACGGACCTGAGCCGCTACGCCACGCGCGTCGCGCAGGGCAATACCGACGACAAGAGCTCGCTCCAGGCCGCGCGCCAGCGCATCGTGTCGGCCGATCGCGCCTTCCAAGGGTTCTCCGGCAGCCTGTCCGCCGAGGAAAAGGCCGAGTCCGCCGGCATCATCGATGCCTACACCAAGCTCAGCACCAACCTGCAGAACGTGGGCCGCGTCCTCGAAGCCGGCGACATGGACGCCTACTTCAAGCAGGGTACGCAGGCCGTGCAGGAGCGTCTCGTAAGCGAGCGCGACGCCTTCGTGCTGCGTGCCGAGAGCACCGGGCAGACGGTCATGGATGAAATCTCCATGTTCCACACGCTGTTCAGTTCGCTGCTGGCCGGCATTCTGGCGCTGGGCCTGTTGATGGCCGTCGGCGCGCATGTGTTGATCCGCCGCATGATCGTGCGTCCGCTGCTGGAAGCGGGCGAAGTCTTCCGTCGCATCGCCGAAGGCGACCTGACGCGCCGCGTGGCGGATATGGGCAAGAACGAAATCGGCGCGCTGATCGGCGCCCTCAAGGCCATGCAGGACAGCCTGGTGCGCACCGTGTCGGCCGTGCGCCGCGGCGTTGACGAGATCAACGTCGGTGCGCGCGAGATTTCTTCGGGCAACACCGATCTGTCCAGCCGAACCGAAGAGCAGGCTGCGTCGCTCGAAGAAACCGCGGCCAGCATGGAAGAGCTGGCCACCACCGTGAAGCAGAACGCCGACACCGCACGCGAGGCCAATCGCATGGTGGCTGCGTCGCAGGCGGTTGCACAGCGCGGCGGCGAGGCCGTGTCCAGCGTGGTCGAAACCATGCATGCGATTTCGGGCAGCTCGTCGCGCATCGCCGACATCGTGGGCGTGATTGACGGCATTGCTTTCCAGACCAATATCCTGGCGCTCAACGCCGCGGTGGAAGCCGCGCGCGCCGGCGAGCAGGGCAAGGGTTTTGCGGTCGTGGCCAGCGAAGTGCGCACGCTGGCACAGCGCAGCGCCGCCGCCGCCAAGGAAATCAAGCAGCTCATCGAAGACTCTGCGCAGAAGGTCGGCGTGGGTTCGGAGCAGGTTGAAAATGCCGGCGCCACGATGCGCGAGATCGTCGAATCCGTGCAGCGCGTGACCAGCCTGATGGCCGAAATCTCGGCCGCTTCGGAGGAGCAGGCCACCGGCATCGACCAGGTCAACCGCGCGGTGTCGCAGATGGATAGCGTGACGCAGCAGAACGCGGCCTTGGTCGAAGAAGCCGCCGCTGCTGCTGGCGCCCTGGAAGAACAGGCGCGCCAACTGGCCGGCGCCGTGTCGGTGTTCAAGCTGCCGGACGGACAGGTCATCGACGCGCCTGCTGCACGCCTTGGCGGCAGCGTGACGCCGCAGTTGGCGTAAAGGCGCCACGGTGCGCCGGCCCGTCTCGCTAGAATGACGGATTGATCCGCACCGGTTGTCTTTCGTGACCCTCTACGACGTTCCCGCTCCCGCCAAGCTGAATCTCTTCCTGCACGTTGTGGGCCGCCGCGACGACGGTTATCACCTGCTGCAGACGGTGTTCCGCTTCATCGACCTGTGCGACACGCTGCACTTCGATGTGCGGTCCGATGGCGTCATCAGCCGCGCCACCGATCTGCCGGGTGTCCCCGAAGACCAGGACCTCACCGTGCGCGCCGCGCGCGCCCTGCAGAAGGCCACGGGCACGCGCCAGGGCGCGCAGATCAGCCTTGAAAAGCGCATTCCGCAAGGCGGGGGCTTAGGCGGCGGTTCCAGCGATGCGGCATCGGTGCTTATCGCCTTGAACAAGCTGTGGAACACGGGACTGTCGCGTCAGGAACTCATGGCGCTGGCGTTGCCGCTGGGCGCGGACGTGCCCGTCTTCGTCTTTGGGCAGTCGGCATTTGCGCAAGGCATCGGCGAAGATCTCACCGCCGTGACGCTGCCCGAGCGTGCCTATCTGGTGGCGCAACCCGATGCCAGCGTGCCGACTGTTGGAATATTTTCGGCACCCGATTTGACAAGGGATTCTTCTTACATCACAATAGCGGACTTTCTTGCTTCGCAAACATTTTTGCCAAGCGGATCCCTAGGGAAACACCCCGGCGGTGAACACCTAAACGGATGCGCGCTTTACGGAAAAAATGATTTGGAGCCGGTGGTCTACCGTCTTTATCCTGAAGTGCTTGGGGCATCGCGGTGGCTTGCTGAGCGGGGTCTCCCTGTTCGCATGTCGGGATCAGGCGCGTGTTTATTCGCCGAATTTTCCGAAACATCGCAGGCCGTTTTGGCAGAACAAGAAATTACCGCTATAATGCGCGGCGCTGATAAAACATTCAGCCAAACGCATCCACGGTTTCGGTTAGTGCAGGCTTGTACTGGGTTAGCTGAACATCCGTTGCGGAATTGGATTGCAAGATAGTTGGGGAGTCGCCAAGCTGGTTAAGGCACCGGATTTTGATTCCGGCATGCGAAGGTTCGAATCCTTCCTCCCCAGCCAACCGAATACATAAAAAAGCTGTTGAACACGCCTGTAAGACACTGGCCCGGGTTCAGCAGCTTTTTTATTTTCCGGATTCGCTGGTGCAAGTTGAACGTGCTTGTCCAAGTCACCCCGGGTATCACCCCGCATCATTCGCATCAATCGTTAGTGTCTCAAACGACCATCGCATCATCCATCATGGCAAACGATAGCTTCATGATTTTCACGGGCACCGCCAACACTCGGCTGGCCGTGGACGTAGTCAACCACCTCGACATGTCCCTGGGAAAGATGACCGTCGGTCGTTTTTCGGACGGCGAGGTGATGGTCGAGATCAACGAGAACGTGCGGGGTAAAGACGTCTTCGTCCTGCAGCCCACCTGTGCGCCTACGAACGACAACCTGATGGAAATCATGGTGATGGTCGATGCCCTGCGCCGCGCGTCGGCCGGCCGCATCACCGCCGCGATTCCCTATTTTGGCTATGCCCGCCAGGACCGCCGCCCGCGTTCGGCGCGCGTGGCCATCTCGGCCAAGGTCGTGGCCAACATGCTGCAGGTGGCTGGCGTCGACCGTGTCCTGACCATGGACCTGCACGCTGACCAGATCCAGGGTTTCTTCGACATTCCCGTGGACAACATCTACGCCGGTCCGATCCTGCTGGGCGACATCTGGCGCCGCAATTTCTCGAACCTGGTCGTGGTGTCCCCGGACATCGGCGGCGTGGTTCGTGCCCGCGCGCTGGCCAAGCAGCTTGAAGCCGACCTGGCCATCATCGACAAGCGCCGTCCGCGCGCCAACGTGTCGGAAGTGATGAACATCATCGGTGAAGTCGATGGCCGCACCTGCATCATCATGGACGACATGGTCGACACCGCTGGCACGCTGTGCAAGGCGGCCCAGGCCCTGAAAGACCGCGGCGCCGGCGCCGTTTACGCCTATTGCACGCACCCCGTGCTGTCGGGCGGCGCCATCGACCGCATCGAAGCGTCGGAACTCGACGAACTCGTCGTCACCGACACTATCCCGCTGTCCGAGCAAGGCCAGGCCAGCGGCAAGATCCGCCAGCTGTCGTGCGCCGCGCTGCTGGGCGAGACCATCCTGCGTATTTCCAACGCCGAATCGGTCAGCTCGCTGTTCGTCGATTGACGCGTAGGCGTTGATCGGGCCACAGCCCACATTTGCAGTTCTTTGCGCCTCGCTGGTCGCGGCAAGGCGCAAACAAGCACGGCGCGCCCTTTGCGCGCCGTGAATTCAACCGGTGAAGTCTCTTCACCTTTATCGTTTCGGAGTTATCCATGAAATTTACTGCCACTGCGCGTAGCGTCCAGGGTTCGAGTGCGAGCCGCCGCCTGCGCCGCGCGGGCCGCGTTCCCGCCATTGTTTATGGTGGTACGGCTGCCCCCCTGAACATCGAACTCGACCACAACGAGATCTACCACGCGCTGCGCAAGGAAGAATTCCACGCATCGATCCTGCAAATGCAGCTCGAAGGCGCCAAGGATGAGCAAGTTCTGCTGCGTTCGGTTCAATGGCACGCCTACAAGCCGCAAGTCCTGCACGTGGACTTCCAGCGCGTTGACGCCAACCAGGCCCTGCGTACCAAGGTGCCGCTGCACTTCGTGAACGCTGAAATCTCGCCGGCTGTGAAGCTGAGCGGCGCCATCATCAGCCACGTGACGACCGAACTGGAAATCACCTGCCTGCCGTCGGCTCTGCCCCAGTTCATCGAAGTGAACCTGGCTGACGTCCTGGCCGGCGGTTCGATCCACCTGGCCGACATCAAGCTGCCCATGGGCGTGACGTACGTCCCCCACGGCGGTGAAGACAACCCCCTGCTGGCCGCTGCGGTCACCAAGGGTGGCGCTGCCGCCGCCGACGACGCCGAAGAAGCTGCTCCGGCTGCCTAAGTCCTGCAGGAAAGCCTTTGCGGCTTTCCCGCGGCTTACGCCCGAAACCCTGCGTGTGCATTTGCATGCGCAGGGTTTTTTGGTTTAAACACCCCCATCATGTCTACTCCCATACGCCTCATCGTGGGACTGGGTAATCCAGGTCCCGACTACGAAACCACCCGGCACAACGCCGGCTTCTGGCTGGCCGACCATCTGGCGGACGATCTGCGCACTTCTTTTGCGCTCGAGAAATCCTTTTTCGGCATGGTGGCCAAATCGCGCCTGGGCGCGGACAACGTCCTGCTGCTCAAGCCCAACACCTACATGAACCGTTCCGGCCAGGCGGTCGGCGCGCTGGCGCGCTTCTACAAGCTGACGCCCGAAGAAGTGCTGGTGCTGCACGACGAACTGGACCTCATGCCCGGTCAGGTCAAGCTCAAGCAGGGCGGCGGCCACGCCGGCCACAACGGCCTGAAGGACATCCAGGCTGCGCTCGGCAGCCCCAACTTCTGGCGCCTGCGCATCGGCATCGGCCATCCGCGCACGCTGGGCCTGGCGCAACAGGTCGCCGACTTCGTCCTGCACCCGCCGCGCCGCGAAGAGCAAAAGGAAATCGAAGCCGTCATCGACCGCTGCCGCGCCGTCGTGCCGTCCATGCTGGCCGGTGACTTCGCACTCGCCACCCGCCAGCTGCATAGCGGCAACGAGTCCTGATGACAAAACGCCAGCCCAACGGGAAGATGCGTTTTCGCAGCGAGATCGCCGACTTCTGGCGCTTCATCCGCCATCCGCATCCGCTGTCGCGCCTGCCGAACCGGGCAGGCGGCAGCGGGCTGGTCGCCGACTGGTGGCCGGGCATCGGACCGGGACGCCTGTTGGCCTGGGCCGCCGTGCTGTGGGTCATCAATCTTTTTGCGCTGGGGCCCGTGGCCGTCGTCGCGGCCGGACTGGGCGGCGTCTCGCATCGCCTGGATCCCCACAACATTCCGTGGCTGACCGCGGTGCTGTGGGCCCCGCTGGTCGAAGAGATGCTGTTCCGCTACGGCCTGCGCCGGCCGCGCCAGGCACTGTGGCTGATACCCGCGCTGGTGCCCGTCGTGCTGTGGGGGCCAAAGCTCTGGACCGGGCTGCTGCTGGCTGCGTTCATTCTGCTGGCGGTGTGGGGGCTGCGCGCGCGCCCTGAACCGCTGAAAGGCTGGGACACGAACTGGCGCAGGTATTACCTGCAGCACTTTGGCGTCGTGTTTCATCTGATCGCGCTGACGTTTGCGGCGGTTCACCTCACCAACTTCGTCTACAACAAGACCCCGTACTGGCTGCTGCCGCTGCTGGTGCTGCCGCAATGGCTGACCGGGCTGGTGCTGGGGTGGATGCGCGTGCGGCGGGGCATCGGAGCGGCGATCCTGCTGCATTCGGTGTTCAATGCCGGGCCGATCTTGATGATCTGGCTGGTCATGCGCTACGCGCCGACGGCGGCCGGTTAAGTTTCGCTGCCGGGGCGCTCGACGCCCGACGCCCGGCGCTCGGCGCCCGGCGCTCGACGCCCGGTCCGAACGGAGGCGGGCTGGGTTGGTCTGATGATGGCAATTCGCGGGCGCCGTTCTTAGGATCGCAGCGGGATCGCATCGAGGTCACTACGGGGCCGCATCCCCCCCCCCCGCCCACACGGCGTCGTTTCCCCCCGCCGGGGTAAACTACGCCGTTAACGCTCAATACCGTACTTACACAGGATTCCCATGGCTCTGCAATGCGGCATCGTCGGCCTGCCCAACGTTGGCAAATCGACACTCTTCAACGCTTTGACCCGCGCCGGCATCGCCGCCGAGAACTATCCGTTCTGCACCATCGAGCCCAACGTCGGCGTCGTCGAAGTGCCGGATCCGCGCCTGCAGAAGCTGGCTGAAATCGTCAAGCCCGAACGCATCCTGTCCGCCACCGTCGAATTCGTCGACATC
This sequence comes from Achromobacter sp. GQ309, assembly GCF_059759315.1. Classification (NCBI taxonomy): domain Bacteria; kingdom Pseudomonadati; phylum Pseudomonadota; class Betaproteobacteria; order Burkholderiales; family Alcaligenaceae; genus Achromobacter; species Achromobacter sp. GQ309. The sequence continues at coordinate 60,878 of NZ_JCAXDP010000006.1, read as the reverse complement.
GCGGGCCTGGTCGCCGGCGCGAGCAAGGGCGAAGGCCTGGGCAACCAGTTCCTCTCGCACATCCGCGAAACCGACGCCATCGTCAACGTCGTGCGCTGCTTCGAAGATCCCAACGTGATCCACGTGGCCGGCAAGGTCGACCCGATCGCCGACATCGAAGTCATCGAAACCGAACTGGCCCTGGCCGACCTGCAGACCGCCGAAAAGGCCCTGCAACGCCACCAGAAGACCGCGCGCTCGGGCGACAAGGAATCGCAACGCATCGTCGCCGTGCTGGAAAAGTGCATCGCCCAGCTCAACGAAGCCAAGCCCATCCGCGCGCTGGACCTGACCACCGAAGAAAAGGCCGACATCGCCCAGCTCTGCTTAATCACCGCCAAGCGCGCGATGTACGTGGGCAACGTCGCCGACGACGGCTTCACCAACAACCCGCTGCTGGACCGCCTGACCGAATTCGCCGCCGCCCGCAACGCGCCCGTCGTGGCCATCTGCGCCGCCATCGAATCCGAAATCGTCGACCTCGATGACGCCGACCGCGAAGCCTTCCTGAAGGACATGGGCATGGAAGAACCGGGCCTGAACCGCCTGATCCGCGCCGCCTTCAAGCTGCTGGGCCTGCAAACCTACTTCACCGCCGGCGTGAAGGAAGTCCGCGCCTGGACCGTGGCCATCGGCGCCACCGCGCCCCAAGCCGCCGGAGTCATCCACACCGACTTCGAACGCGGCTTCATCCGCGCGCAGACCATCTCGTACGAGGACTACATCACGTACAAGGGCGAGCAGGGCGCGAAGGAAGCGGGCAAGATGCGCGCGGAAGGCAAGGAATACATCGTGCAGGATGGCGATGTGATGAATTTCTTGTTTAACGTCTGACGATTTTTGCTGGATCTCGGTGGCGCTCAGTAGCGCTTGGTGGACGGGTTGGCCCAATTGAAATCAACGGGTTGCGTAAACAATACGGTCTACTGAGCGTTCCTATTGTTCATCGAGGTCCGGAAAATTCGGGGGTAGCTTTGGGGTGCTCGTGTTCAACCGTGGGGGTACATCTCCCCGCAGAGGAGTCCAATGATGCCCGATAATCTACTCACCGACCTCAAGGTCAGGTCGGCCAAATCGACTGATCGAGATTGGAAACTATCAGACGGCGGGGGCTTGTTCCTGCTGGTCAAGCCCACCGGCGGTAAGCTCTGGCGGTGGAAATACCGCCTGCAAGGCAAAGAGAACCTCTTTGCGATTGGCGGCTTTCCCCAAGTAAGCCTTGCTGAGGCGCGAGCGGCCCGAGAGAAGGCGCGCGTGTTGGTCAAGCAAGGCGTTCATCCTGCGCATGAGCGGCAGCAGGTCAAGCAGCGCAACCTGGAGGCGCTGGAGGAACGCAAGCACGCGAAGGAGGGCTCGTTCGCCAAGGTGGCGCAGGCGTACCTGGCCCAGATCAAGCCAGTCTTTGCGCTCAGTTCCTACCGCACGAAAGAATCCCGCATCAGGAAGTACCTGTCGCCCAAGTTCGACAGGATGCCGATGTGCGATATCGGCGTGAAGCAGATTCGCTCGTTACTGGAGGAGTGCAAGGCCCACGGTGCGTGGGCGGCCATTCACGTCAAAGGCGATCTTTCGGCCATCTTCGAATTCGCGGTGGTGCGGGGTCTGGTCGAGGCAAATCCAATTTCCAGCTTGCGCGGGCTGCTGCGCGTGCCGTTCAGCGAGAGCAAGGCGGCGATGACGCGAGAGCAAATCCAAAGTTCTATCAGGAGTTGCGCGGCTACCGGGGCTATCCGGAAACCTCGCTGTGTCTGCGGCTGATTGCGCTGACCGCCTGCCGTCCAGGGGAAGCGGCGGATGCCGAGTGGGAGGAGTTCGACTTTGAGGATGCCCTGTGGCGTCGGCCTGCGGCGAAGATGAAAGCGCGGCGCGACCATGTCAGCCCGTTGTCGGCGTAGGCCATTGCCGTGCTGAAGGATTTGCAGTGCATCACGGGTGGCGGGCGCTATCTGTTCCCACACCGAAGCGGAAAGGGCTTCACTACGCCCAATCGGCTCACCTACGCGATGCGCGACATGAATCTGGGCGGGGGTACGTCGCCGCATTGCTGGCGGGCGACCTTTTCGACCTGGGCCAACGAGAACGGGTACCGGCCTGATGCAATCGAGCGGCAGCTTGCCCACGTGGAAAGCAACAAGGTGCGTGCGACGTACAGCAAGGCGTTGCTGCTGGATCAGAGAAGGACGCTGTTGCAGGACTGGGCGGACTATCTGAGTGCGGCGGAGGGCAGCGGCAGAGCATAGGGGCGATTTGGCTGGGTGTTGCTGAGCGAATCGACAGGGGCGGCCTTTTCCTTCTCTGGATAGGCCTGTTGAGTGCCGTTCCCTTGCCGTTTTGCCTTTGCCAAGGCTGGGCGCTGGGAATGGGGTAAACAATTGAGTAAATGGGGTAATTGTGATTTGATTGCCCCTTTTAGATTCATGCCTTTCATTTCCTTCTTGCTCGGCGATGCCAGCCCCTCACGACCGGTCCAATGTTCAGGAAATGGGTGGTCAAACGCAATTAATGAGGCATTTTTCCAGACAATACCCCATTTAACAGCTATGATTACCCCGTTTAGACAGCCTTTGCTTACATTTCCATGCGCTCGCTCACACCCGAGTACCTTGCCGCGCTTCGTTTCGATGGCATCCAGGCGGCCACGCTGCGAACGTTAGGTGAGTACCAGGGTAAGCAGCAACTCTACGCCTCGCAGTCGTCCGAAGCCCTCAAGGGCCTGCGCCAGATCGCGGTGGTGGAGTCCACCGAGTCATCCAATCGGCTGGAAGGTGCTGTCGTAGCGCCCTCGCGGCTGAAGTCTCTGGTCATCCGCAACGCAACACCAAAAAGCCGCTCCGAAAAGGAGATCGCCGGCTACCGTGATGCCCTGCCGCTGATCCACGAGTCCGCTGCACACATGCCCTTCAGCGAAAGCGTGGTGCTGCAACTGCACACCCTGCTGTACCGCTATATGCCTCAGGCGGGCGGGCGCTGGAAGGCTACCAACAACGACATCATCGAACGCCATCCTGACGGCACGTCGCGTTTGCGCTTCCAGCCAGTTGCTGCGCACCTCACGCCCATGGCCATGACCGATCTGACCGGGCGCTACGCCACCGCGCTGGATCAGCACCTGGCCGACCCGCTGGTGCTTGTGCCACTGGCGATGCTCGACTTCCTGTGCATCAATCCTTTCCCGGACGGCAACGGTCGCATGTCCCGCTTGTTGACCCTGCTGCTGCTCTACCACTTCGATTACGCAGTGGGTCGCTACATCAGTCTGGAACGCATCTTCGAGGACACCAAGGAAGGCTATTTCGAGACGCTGGAAGCCAGTTCTCAGGGCTGGCACCAGGGGCAGCACGACGTAAAGCCCTGGCTCGATTACTTCTGGGGTGCCTTGCTACGGGCCTACCGTGAGTTCGAGGAGCGTGTCGGCACCATTGAGCGTGGCCGTGGCAGCAAGGGCGACCGGGTGCGGACGGAAGTTCTGGGGCGCACCCTGCCGTTCGCGATTTCCGAGATTGAAGAGACCTGCCCGGGCGTGAGCCGGGACATGGTACGGCTGGTATTGCGAGCGATGAAGTCAGAGGGACTGATCGAATCGACCGGCAAGGGGCGCGGAGCAAAGTGGCTCCGCATCAATCAAGGCGGTGAGAAATGAAGACTAGAAAAAGTATTTTCAGCATCGACATCCGCGACGATCACACTTGCGGCAACGTGCCCGCGTTCCAGAACGAGGAAATGGCAGCAGGTAGCCAACGCTTCCGCATCGCCAGGGAGGCTAGGCATGTCTAAATCCGAGGCACAGACACGAGCCGACTTGATTGACCAGCAACTCGCGTTATCAGGCTGGAACGTCAAAGACCCCACCCAGGTTGTCGAGGAATTCGACATCCTCACTGCCTTGCCAGTGGGCGTGGCCGAGCCGCGCACGCCCTACGAGGGCCACCAGTTCAGCGACTACGTCCTGCTCGGCAAGGACCGCAAACCCCTGGCAGTGATCGAGGCCAAGAAGACCAGCCGCGATGCTGCCATTGGCCGCGAGCAGGCCAAGCAATATTGCTACAACATCCAGACTCAGCTGGGTGGTGAGCTGCCATTCTGCTTCTACACCAACGGCCACGAGCTCCATTTCTGGGATCTGGAGAACGCGCCGCCGCGCAAGGTGGTTGGTTTTCCCACCCGCGACGATCTCGAACGCTTCGCCTACATCCGTCGCAATCGCAAGCCGCTGACGCAGGAATTCATCAACACTTCGATTGCCGGACGTGATTACCAGATTCGCGCGATACGCTCGGTGCTCGAAGGCATCGAAAAGAAGAAGCGCGATTTCCTGCTGGTGATGGCCACCGGCACCGGCAAGACCCGTACCTGCATCGCCATGGTCGATGCCTTGATGCGGGCTGGCCATGCAGAAAAAGTGCTGTTCCTCGTCGACCGTATAGCGTTGCGTGAACAGGCACTGGCCGCCTTCAAGGAGCACATGCCCAACGAGCCGCGCTGGCCCAATGTGGGTGAAAAGCTGATCGCGACGGATCGTCGTGTGTATGTTGCCACCTACCCGACGATGCTCAACATTATCCGGGACGAGGCACAGCACCTGTCGCCGCACTTCTTCGATTTCATCGTCGTCGATGAAAGCCATCGCTCCATCTACAACACCTTTGGCGAAGTGCTGGGCTACTTCAAGACCATCACGCTGGGCCTCACGGCCACGCCGACCGACATCATCGACCACAACACCTTCCAGCTTTTTCATTGCGAAGATGGCATTCCCACGTTTGCCTACACCTATGAAGAAGCCGTGAACAACGTGCCGCCCTACCTCTGCAACTTCCAGGTCATGAAGATTCAGACCAAGTTCCAGATGGAGGGCATCAGCAAGCGCACCATTTCGCTGGAAGACCAGAAGAAGCTGATCCTCCAGGGCAAGGAAGTTGAAGACATCAACTTCGAGGGCACTCAGCTTGAAAAGCAGGTGATCAATAAGGGCACCAACACCCTGATCGTCCGCGAGTTCATGGAAGAGGCCATCAAGGACGCCAACGGTGTGCTGCCTGGCAAGACTATCTTCTTTTGCGCCACCAAGGCCCACGCCCGGCGCATGGAAGAAATCTTCGACAAGCTCTACCCGCAACACCACGGTGAGCTGGCCAAGGTGCTGGTGTCAGACGATCCGCGCGTCTACGGCAAAGGTGGCCTGCTCGATCAGTTCACCAACAACGACATGCCTCGCATTGCCATCAGCGTGGACATGCTCGATACCGGCATCGACGTGCGTGAAATCGTCAACCTCGTGTTCGCCAAGCCGGTCTACTCCTACACCAAGTTCTGGCAGATGGTCGGGCGCGGCACACGCCTGCTGGAAACCAGCAAGCCCAAGCCCTGGTGCCTTGAGAAGGATGTGTTCCTGATCCTCGACTGCTGGGACAACTTCGAATACTTCAAGCTCAACCCCAAGGGCAAAGAGCTTAAACCACAGTTGTCGCTCCCGGTGCGGCTGGTGGGCCTGCGCCTCGACAAGATCGAAAAGGCCAATGACGGCGGCCATGCCGACATCGCCACGCGTGAAGTCGCCAAGCTCCGCCTGCAGATTGCCGCGCTACCCAAAGAGTCGGTGGTGATCAAGGAAGCCGCCGCCGCGCTGGCGCGGCTGGACGATGACAACTTCTGGATCAGCCTGAGCCACGACCGGCTGGAGTTCCTCCGTGCTGACATCAAGCCGCTGTTCCGCACTGTGTCCGAGGCCGACTTCAAAGCCATGCGCTTCGAGCGCGACCTGCTGGAGTACTCGCTGGCCGTTTTGAGTGACGAAAAGGAACAAGCCGACACCCTCAAAGAAGGCATCGTCGAGCAGATCGGCGAATTGCCACTCTCGGTCGGCTTCGTCAAGCAGGAAGAGGCCCTGATCCGCGCCGCGCAAACCAGTCACTACTGGGCCAAGGCGGATGAAGACGCCTTCGACGAGCTGATCGCCAAGCTCGGCCCGCTGATGAAATTCCGCGAGCAATCCAGCGGCCAGGAGCAAACCCACCTCGATCTGGCCGATGAACTGCACAAGAAGGAATGGGTGGAGTTCGGCCCACAGCACGAGGCGGTCAGCATCACCCGCTACCGCGAAATGGTGGAAAACCTGATTGCCGAACTCACCGCGCACAACCCGGTGCTGCAGAAGATTAAGAATGGCGAGGCAGTGAGTGGTGAAGAGGCCAACGAACTGGCGGAACTGCTGCACGAAGAACATCCGCACATCACCGAAGACCTGCTGCGTCAGGTCTACAAGAACCGCAAGGCGCGCTTCATCCAGTTCATCCGCCACATCCTGGGTATTGAAGTGCTCAGGAGCTTCCCAGACGAGGTCAGCGCCGCCTTCGACCAATTCATTCGGGCCCACGCCACTCTCAGCAGCCGGCAGATGGAATTCCTCAATCTGCTGAAGGGTTTCATCATCGAGCGCGAAAAGGTGGAGAAGAAGGACCTGATCAATGCCCCCTTCACAGTCATCCATCCACAAGGCATCCGTGGCGTGTTCAGCCCACCAGAAATCAACGCGATCCTGCAACTGACCGAACGGTTGGCAGCCTAAATAGCAGAGCACACCATGCTTCAAAATAATCCCGAACTCAAAAGCAAGATCGACCAGCTCTGGAACAAGTTCTGGAGCGGCGGCATCAGCAACCCGCTCACCGCCATCGAGCAGATCACCTACCTGCTGTTCATGAAGCGGCTGGACGAACTGGATCAAAAGAGACAGGCCGATGCCGAGTGGACCGGCGAGAGATACATCTCCAAGTTTGAAGGCTCCTGGATTCCACCCGAGGAGCGCAACTGGCCTGTGGCGGAACAGCGTCCCATCGACAAACGCACGCTACGCTGGAATGAGTTTAAGCGCATGCAAGCCGAAGAGATGCTGCAGCACGTGCAGGGCAAAGTGTTCCCTTTTCTCAAGGACCTGAACGGTGCCGAATCCAACTTCACCCACCATATGAAGAACGCGGTCTTCGTCATCCCCAAGCCCGCCCTGCTGGTCGAAGCGGTGAAGACCATCGACGAAATCTTTGAGGTGATGGAGAAGGACTCACGGGAAAACGGCCAGGCCTTTCAGGACATCCAGGGCGATGTCTATGAAATGTTGCTGGCAGAAATCGCTACCGCTGGCAAGAATGGCCAGTTCCGTACCCCGCGCCACATCATCAAGCTGATGGCCGAACTGGTGCAGCCCCAACTGGGTCACAAGATCGCCGACCCGGCGTGCGGTACTGGTGGCTTCCTGCTGGGGGCTTATCAGTACATCGTTACACAGTTGGCTATTAACGCCGGTGCCAAGAACCTCAATCCCGATGAAGACGGTTTTATCCGCACCTCAGTCGCTGCAACATTCGATGAAAAGCGTCAATTCGTCCTGCAAGAAAGCCTGTACGGCTACGATATCGATGCCACCATGGTCCGCCTGGGGTTAATGAATCTGATGATGCACGGCATTGACGAGCCGCGCATCGACTACAAGGACACCCTTAGCAAGAGCTACACCGAGGAGGCCGAATACGACATCGTGCTGGCCAACCCGCCCTTCACCGGCAGCATCGATAAGGGTGATATCAACGACAACCTTCAACTGGCCACGACCAAGACCGAGCTGCTGTTTGTTGAGAACATCTATCGCCTTCTCAAGAAGGGCGGCACTGCATGCGTGATCGTGCCGCAGGGCGTTCTGTTCGGCTCTGGCGGGGCATTCAGGACGCTGCGTCAGTTGCTGGTGGAGCGCTGCGACCTCAAGGCCGTCGTCACCCTGCCCAGCGGGGTGTTCAAACCCTATGCCGGGGTCAGCACCGCCATTCTGCTGTTCACCAAGGTCTGGGGGGCGAAGGACAAGTTTGCCAAACCCGCTACCGAACATGTCTGGTTCTACGAAATGGCCACCGATGGCTATTCGCTGGACGACAAGCGCAGCAAGCAGGAAGGCTTTGGCGACCTGCAAGACATCATCGACCAATTCCACGCCCGCGACGCGGCGACCGACACCATCCGCACCGCCAAGTGCTTCATGGTGCCGCGCAGCGAGATTGCCGACGAGAAGAACAACTATGACCTCTCGCTCTCCCGCTACAAGCAGGATGTTTTCGAGGAAGTTAACTACGACGCGCCGGGCGTGATTCTGGATCGGTTGATTCTGGCGGAGGTGGGCGATGTCGATGAAGCGGAACTCGCCAAGGTGCAGAGCGGTATCGTGCGCGAGCTGCTGGACTTGAAGGGGATGGTGGGATGAGGCAGGAAAGGCTGTCCAAGCTTTTGGATATCTCCATTGGCAGAACACCGTCGAGAAACGAGCCGAGCTATTGGGGCAAGGGGCATCGCTGGGTTTCAATTCGCGATTTGGACGCGAAAGTCGTTACAGAGACAAAAGAGCAAATCACGGATCGAGCTGTCACACACGCCCGCTGTAAAGTCGTCAAGAAGGGGACTTTGCTTTTCAGCTTCAAACTAACCATCGGCAAGATGGCATTTGCTGGTTGTGATCTCTTCACAAACGAAGCGATTGCAGCCTTTGCAATCAAAGATGAGAAAGAGCTGCGCCCCGAATTTCTTTACTACGCATTGCAGTCGGCAACCTATGGCGGTTCAAACCAAGCCGTGATGGGCAAGACACTCAATTCAAAATCACTGGCCGAAATTGAGATACCGGTCCCGCCGCTTGACGACCAAATCCGCATTGCCCATCTGCTCAGCAAAGTGGAAGGGCTGATCGCCCAATACAAGCAGCACCTGCAACAACTCGACGACCTGCTCAAGAGTGTGTTTCTGGAGACGTTTGGCGACCCCGTGCGGAATGAGAGGGGGTGGAAGATCGGCTCCCTTGGTTCATATGGCTCGTTCAAGAATGGCCTTAACTTCGGCAAGGGCGAGAGTGGCGTGACTGTTCGCTATCTGGGCGTGGGCGATTTCAAATCCAAGGCGGCGTTAGATGATTTTGATAGCCTCGGATTCATTGAACTCAATGAACCGCCTGCAGAGGACTATTTCCTCCATGACGGCGATCTCCTCTTTGTTCGATCCAATGGAAACAGGGAGCTTGTAGGCCGCTGCATGGCGGTGTATCCCGGGAAGGAGCGAGCGACTTACAGTGGCTTTTGCATTCGGTACCGCATTACTGATGTTTCTCTGCTCGCAGTTTACGTGGCTCACCTTTTCCGCTCCGCAGTATTTCGCCGTGTTCTTTTTTACGGCGGGCAAGGGGCGAACATTCAGAATATCAATCAACAGATTCTTTCTGGCCTACCTATCCCAATTCCAGACGAAGCTCTGCAGAACCAGTTCGCCGCGATCGTCGAAAAGGTCGAAGCCCTCAAATCCCGCTACCGACAAAGCCTCACCGATCTCGAAGCCCTCTTCGGTGCCCTGAGCCAGCAGGCCTTCAAGGGTGAACTGGATTTGTCGCGGGTGGCCGTGCCTGCCGCCCCCATCAAAGGAGAAAGCCCGGTGGCTGCTGCCGGGCATGCGCCCGTCACCACGCAGGTGATTGCACTGCCCGAAACCGATTTACTGCTGCCCGCACTGAAAGACCGCACGCACCTTGCGCCGCTACTGCGTTTCTGGCTGGAGGCTTATCGCGCGCAGTTGGGCAGTGCGGCTTTCTCCCTCGAACGCTTCATCGCCGCCGCGCAAACCCGGCTGGGCAAACAGCACCCGGACCATGATTTCGCACTTAGTGCCGACGACTACGAAGCCATCAAGGCCTGGGTGTTCGATGAAATTAAAAATAGAAAGCTCAAACAAACTCGGGACATAATTTATATTGACGGCAGGCGGCAGTTCGGTAATCAGATATTGTTGCGTGCCAGGAGGCTTGCTCAGCAATGAAGTTGCTACGCCTGAAGATCACTGATCCAATCGGTTTTCGCAGCCTGGCCTGTGGCTTCGAGCATCACTTCCGAACCGAATGGAACTTGCAAAATGAGCTGGCGCAAGCGAATAATTTTGGGCCCTTCGTCTGCGCCGGGCCCAATGGCAGCGGCAAGTCCAACTTGCTCGAAGTGCTGGCGGCGATTTTCTATCATATGGAGTGCATTTATCTAGAAAATCTTCCCGATAGTTTTCGCTACGATGAAGAGCACAGTCCCAATGGCTTTAGAGGAAGCAAAGGCCTGCCTGATGGCTTCGATATTGAGTATCTAACAGAACCACAAGAATATTTTAAAGTAAGAGGCCACGGCAATAAAGCAAGGGTTCTCATCCAAAAGGTGCCCGGCGAATCGCCAAAATGGTGGCTGCTAAATGATGCAGATTCTGATAAGCCCATCGAGATAAAGCTGGGACGCACTGATTTGCGTCGCTTGCTGCCCGATTTTGTGTTGAGTTATTCCTCTGGCGAAAACGAAATCCTCAGCCTGCCCTTCTTCAAGATGCGCTTCGTGCAGTTCGACGAGTACTGGAATGCATTAACTCGGCAACTGAGTTACCCCGGCCACCCGGAGACACGGCTGGTCTACTTGGACAGCGGATTCAGCCAGGCCATCCTACTGTGCAACCTGCTGTTTCAGGACGAGGCCGCACTGCAGCCATTCCGCGAGGATGTGGGTATCGATGCATTACGGGAATTTCGCATAGTTTTACGCCGCAGCATCGAGTTGCGGTCGGACCAATTGGTCGCCCTCGCCAGCGAGGACGAAAACGCGCCCCAGTCGCTGGAGAATATTGTCAAAAACAATCCAGCCCTATATGCCGAAACTGATGAACTGGGCAACACGCGATATCGACTAAATTTGCTACACGCGTTAGAAGCAAATGAAAAACTTCAACAGGAATTGAAATCGGAGCAAAACTCGTCGGTGGCGCAATATCAGAATTTTGATCCTGCGATTACGCGACTTAAACGATGCGCAACGCTAGTTTATGAAGATGAGAGCGCCGACACGCTGGTGCTCGACTACTGGGTGAATGAGGCAACCCGGCAGGCATTCCGCGAGAACTTCGATGGTTCGGCACTGGCGCTGTTCCAGGCATTTCAAGTACTGTTGACGCTCAACCTGTATGCCGTCAGCGATGCTCTGAAGGCTGATCTCTACACCTCGACCAGCCACTACGTCAGCGAGACGGTGCCAACACTGGCATCCGACCAGCGCATCATGCGCTTCAAGTTCGTGCGCTTCACCAAGCAGGGGGTGGCCGAGCCGATGATGCTCAAGGAATTGTCGGACGGTGAGCATCAGTTGCTGCATAGCCTTGGCCTGTGCCTGCTGTTTCGGACGACTAACAGCCTGTTCCTTCTAGATGAGCCAGAAACGCACTTCAATCCCGACTGGCGCGCAAACTTCATCAGCCGCTTGCGCCAGTGCCTGTCGGGCCCGGGTGAATTCGTGCAGGAAATGCTGGTCACCACCCACACACCATTTCTGATCTCCGACAGCAAGCCGGACAAGGTGCTGGTGTTTGCCAAGGACAAAGCCAGCAGTAAGGTCAGTATCAGCCACCCGCCGTACAACACGCTGGGTGCTTCGATCAACAAAATCACACATGAAACTTTCGGTAAGCGCGAAACTATCGGAGGTGGGGCTCAACAAGTGCTGGAGCAACTACTGGCTGACCCTATATCGAAAGCCGACCCCCATGGCCTTGCTCGCAAGATTATGGATACCATGGGCGACTCTGTGGAACGCACGTTAGCCGTGCATGCCTTGCTACAGACGCCAAGAGCCGACAAGGAGCCGGGCTGATGTTATTTCCCTATAAACGGCCTCGTCACCCGATGCGGGCCATGCACGGTTTTGTCACTTATGTCTTTGCCAAGGTCTGGTGCCGTGCGCCAAATGAGGAATACAGCCTCGAACTGTTCAAGGGGTTGCCGCCCCTATATGCCATCATGGATGAATTACGTCGGGCGGATTTGGCTGGCACAGAGAAGGGAGCTGGAGCGTTCTTTTATCGCTACGTCAACCAAATATTCCAAGAGTTCAAACAGCTTAGTCCCGAGGACATCCAGTTTTATCGAAAAATGTTCAGGGACAACAATAATATCCAGGCGCTTTGCGAGGGAAAAAAGGAACCCAGCCGCTACATCGCGGGCACTCAGAATGCACTGATGAAAATGATAGAAGCCTTTTTCAGCAAGCTCTACAGCTGCGGATTCTTTGAGCTGGCAATAGTCAAGGAACACATTAGTGCCGGCTTGAAAGAGCACTACAAGGAATTTGCCTCTCTGAACGACATGCCTTGCTGCCCGTTTTGCGGCCTTTTGCCGATGGATTCCGAATATGACCCAACTCGGGAGGCTTATGATCATTATTTGCCCGCTAGCAAGTATCCATTTAATTCTGTGAATTTAAGAAATCTGGCACCTGCATGCTATAAATGCAACTCGCAAACTAAAGGTGCAAAAGACCCCCTGCAAGACGAAGCTGGGATCAAGAGAAAAGCTTTTTATCCATATGCCGCTGACGGCTATCAAATCCAAGTGTCCGTGCATTTCAAATCAGCTGCTCAGTTCCCGGAAAAGGAGCAGAATATTCGCATTTCTCTAAAATGCGCAGGGTACGATGAGGAAATCGAAACCTGGGATCGGCTTTACAAAATACGCGAGCGTTATACGGCCAAATGCTTGTCTTCTTCCGGTGCGAAATACTGGCTGCAGCGTATACTCGATGAAAATAAAAATTACCAGCAGTTTTCTCAGGATGCTTTAAATAAAGAGCTGGAACAATGTGAGAGCTTTCCTTGGCATGAGAGCAATTTTCTTAAAGGCGCCTTTTTCGCCACCTGCCGACAGGTCGGTATGGTTTGATGGCTTATTCGCTCGCTGACAAGCGGGCGGCTGATTCTAGAGTCGCGAGGTTGGATACAGTGGCAGGTCCGGCAAAGTAAACCTTAACTTCCCAGATATATCGCCGTCACCTTGACTCGCCCGTGCCCAAGTTCGCGACTGATTTGCTGCCGACATGTTGGTCGGTAAGGCGTTGTGATAGGTCGAGTTGTGCCGTGCCAGCACCGCCTGTTGCCGGTGACCTCCACCCCGTCAATGTTTCATATCGCATCTGTGCATACCGATGCCGCAGCCCATGCATGTGGCTTGGACCTGCCGCCTTGCACTGTCCATCGTAGACGCCCGCTGCTGGGTGAAGGTCTTGTCTCCCGGGATCAGTGACCCTGTGCCCGCCAGGCGGTGCACTGCGTGGAGCACGTCGCGTTGCTCGGCGGTGGTGATGGGCACAATGCGTTCACGCCCGCCGTTCCTCCACGATCCTTTGAGGGCAATGTGGTCACCCCGATCCGCATAACTGGGCTGGAACTTGATCGCTTCCTCTCGGCGCAATCCGAAGGAGGCTTGTATCTGAAGGCTCATGCGCACGTGGGGATCGGTGACTCGCTCAAGGTTCACGCCCAGCTCACGGGCCGTGTTGATGTTGGTCACATAGCGGCGCTCGGCCATGCCGAGTTGCGTGTTGTCCGCCGGCAGGATGCCGGCCTTGCCGATCTTCTCGGCCCACCAGCGCAAGTGAGAGAGCCGATTCTTGATGGTTCCGGACGACAAGCCTTCTTCCTGCCAGCGATCCAGCAGCGCCTGGGCATGCTTGCCCTTGAGTGACGACGCCTTCATCTGCCGGAAACGGCCTCGCGCAGTTGCCGCGCGGCCAGCGACAGCGAACGCATCCGGTCGGCCCGTGTGTTGTGACTGCCGTCACGGTTGCGTTGGCAAAGCTGCCGCAGGGTATAGGTCAAGTCGTCCATCTTCCGGCCTCCAAGCAAAGCGCCGTGATGCGTTGTCCTGAAAATCAATGATTAGTGTTGGTGCCAACTCGCTGAGGCGAGATCCCGTGAGGGCAAGGGCATAGTGTTCAGGAGACACCAGAGCCTCGGATGAGGCGTCCGTCTTGCTCCCTGTTGTAAGCCCGGACGGAGGTACAACGAGACTAAAGTTATGCGAACGTGGACGAGTCCTCCTATGACGTGAGTGAGATTAGAAATGCAGCGGGAGCCCTGTGCGTTGCACACAAGGAATTGCTGCAAAAGACTGCGCGCCAGGTGGCGTGATAGGGATGAGTTCAAACAGACGAAGAGGGCTCCGCCCTTGGGTAGGGCCGGTATGCGGTCGGAGCCTGGGCATACCGGGGTGGTTCCGCCCTGACGGGCCAGCGCTTGCAGGAATCTGCGCTGTTGGGGTTGCCGATGTATGAGGCCCATCGGTCTTGGCAACTGCCCGGTCAGTGTAGGGCGGCCATCATCATGTCTGCCGCACGCAATAGGAGTCGGCATGCGCCCGCATTGTTGCTGGCGTGGGCGAGGTCGTCACTGCGCCGCGCAGTGACGACCCATCTCGCGGCAGCATTTGCTAAGCAGAATGCGGCTGCCATCCCCTGGCCTGCATTGCCTGTGCTGCGATGTCCCCAGCGTTCGTCGCGGGGCATTCAACATCTCGCGGATGTTGGCGATGTGCGCCAGGGCGGTTTCACGCGATGCCGGTGGCGCAGTCGGTTCTGGGCGGTGTTCGGTGCGTGGCACCCCAGCAGGCCGATTTGCGGCAGCCTGTGGTGCGGCAGATGTCTCCTTACGACCTGCCCACAAGCGGAACTCGCCCGCAAAGACGCGCTTCACCAAGGCGAAGAAGTAGGCCACGACATTGCGCACGGTGCCGCTTTGGCTGCGTGCCTGCAACTCGTCGAGTACTTCCTGGCGATGCGGTGGCGGCAGCCGCCGCAAGGCGGCCTGCACGTCCCTTTGCTGATCTGCCTGGGCATTGCTCAGGCAGGGCGGCAAGCTCACCGACTGCGATGCCGGATCGCCGTCACCTTCGCGCGCGCGGTACGTACGTTCTTTTCTATACATATACGTCTTATACATACTGCCCTGCTCAGCCGTCATGTGGCGAGCGTGTCCGGTCTGTTGCGGAACAAGCGTGCTGCCAGCGGAATCGCCAGACAATGGCAGTGGGTCGGCTGCCTCGCTTGAACGCAACTGCCCAAGGCTCGCCAGCGGGCTGATGCCCTCGGCAGAGCGCAGCATGCGCAGCACCTGCCAGCCATTGCGCTCCAGCGGCGTGAGGCGAGCATCGAGCATGAGCGAGGCGGGCGTGGTGAACAGGATGTCTTGCCCCAGCGGGTTGGGGCCGGTGTGGTGGTCTGCCATGAGAGTTCTCCAAGGTATGGCCACGGCGGCCCGTTCCCTTGCATCTCATCGCGTACCGTTTCAGGCGTCAGCCAACAATGCGGTCTGCGCCATAACCGTTTTATCCGGCAGGCGCAGCGCTGGCACCCACATCCAGACTGATCTATCATCCCGATAACCCCCTTGGGGGTACAACTGGGGGTACTCCCAGCGATTCCCGCAAAGGCCATGGCCTGATTTCCCCGCGAAACCTAGCATTCACGATACTTTGCCAACCGATCAACGTCTAAACGTTTGTTCAACTTCTGATCTTTCTTCGTACGTTTGGATGTGCTGTTAAGCGCATGGCAGTCGCTCGGGCCGCCCCCGTGCGGGTGCCTCCGAAGTTGGAAATGGGTTGCCGTTGCCCACATCAACCGGGCTGGGCCCAGTCGATCAACTGCGCTGTCGCATGCGATTGGCCCGCCGCGATCTGCGCCGGCACGCCATGGCGCAGCAACTGTTAGGTGCTTAGGTTGGCCTGATAGGTAGTGAGGCCGATGACATCCACCGCGAGGGTCAGCACATCATTCCTCGGCACCATCATCCAGCGGCTTTCCCAGTTCTCGCTCGATCTGTTCGATCGTCGGCAGGCCAGTTTGCAGCTCTTGCGGCAGGGACTCCACCAGCTTGTATTCGGCGATGCCCATTGGCTGCGACTTGTCACCCAGGGCGTACTCGGCCACCACCTTGTTCTTGCTCTTGCACAGCAGCAGGCCAATGCTCGGATTGTCCTGCGCGTGCTTCACCTGCCGATCCACCGCCGTCAGGTAAAAGCCCAATTGCCCCAGGTGTTCGGGCCGGAACTTGCCCGCCTTCAGTTCGATCACCACATAGCAGCGCAGCTTGAGGTGGTAGAACAACAGGTCGATGAAGAACTCCTCGCCACCCACGTCCAGCAACACCTGCCGCCCGACGAAAGCGAAGCCCGCGCCCAACTCCAGCAGGAAATCGGTGACGTGCTGCACCAGCGCCTTTTCGATCTCGTGTTCCTGTGCTTTCTCCCCCAGCCCAAGGAAATCGAAGCGGTACGGGTCTTTCAGCGACTCGATAGCCAGATCGGACTGCGGTGCAGGCAGGCGCTGATCGAAATTGGTGACGGCTTTGCCGGTGCGCTCCAGCAGGCGGGTTTCGATATGGATGTTCAACACGTTGCGCGACCAACCATATTCGATGGCCGCGCGGGCATACGCTAGGCGCTCTGTCGGCGCTTTCAGGCGATCCAGCAATACCAGGTTGTGCCCCCAGGGCAATTGTGCAGCAACCTGCTGCACAATTTCGGCGTCCGGCCAGGCCCCGGCAAACGCCCGCATGTACTTGAGATTGCGCGGCGAGAAGCCTTTCACCTCCGGGAAGGCGGTGCGTAAGTCATGCGCCAACCGATCGATCACCTTGGCTCCCCAACCCTGTTCTGCCTGTCGCGCCAGAATGTCGTGGCCGATTTGCCAGTACAGGCTTACCAGTTCCCGGTTGACCGCCAGCGCCGCACGTTGCTGTGCGGTGTGGATGCGCCCCTTCAGGTCGGCCAGCCAGTCGGCGTAGCCTTGTGGAGCAGGGGTGAGCGAGGTTGGTCTGTCGGCCATCGGCTTTCCATCTTCCGTGTTATCCGTACGTCTCGACTTCTTCATGCGGTAGAACTCCTCAACGAGAAAATTCTACTTCTGACTCCATCGTTTCTACCGGGGGAGTGGCGATTATGAACACTCTCGGGACCGGGCCGGAGACACTTGCAGTATTCGTCCGCGTGTCATCGCCGGTGCTACTGATGTTGATGACTGCCGCCGCATTTTCGCTTGTGCAGCCTTTTTCCGCAGAGAAGAAGAACACGGTACGGTGCGACGCCGCACGACGATTTCGCGCAGTCGGAATGTTCACCGGGGTGGTCACGGTGGCGTCGCTTCTAAGGAATCTAGCGCTTGGCGCTGAAGTGCTCGCGCCCCAGCGATCTGCACGAGGCTTGTCGTCAAGACCTGATAACCAATGGAAGGGACTTATGAATAAAGTGCTGCGCGCCAGGAGGGGGGCGTCCGTCAGGTGTTCCTATCCCCCGCCGCCCTTACAAAATTCTCCTCCAACACACTCAACACCCGATTCAACGTATCCACATCCGCGGCTGACAGCCCTTTAAGCGACTCCTCAAAAAACTGAGCCCGCTTCGGCAATGCCTCATTCACCACCGCCTGCCCGGCAGCCGTCAACGTCGCATTCGTCAGCCTGTTATCGTCCGCATCCACCGCCCGCGAAATCCACCCCAGCTTCTGCATCGCCTGCAACTGCCGCGTCAATGAAGCCGGATCCAGCCGGCAGCGCTCGGCCAGATGCTTTTGCGAGCACTGCCCGTTCTCATGCAGCGCCAGCAATATCCGCCACCGCGGCAACGCGTGACCCACCTTGCTGCTGAAGGCGCTCTGCATCACGCGATACGTTTGGCCCATGTGCTGGATGACTTGAAGGCCTTGTTGTTGTTTGGGCAAAAGCTACTCTCCGACGCCGGCGGGCTCCGGTTTGGATGGCCGGACCAGTTGCACCAGGGGCACGCGCCGCACGCACCAGAGTGCGAAGACGGCGACGGCGAGGGCGATGAGTTGCCCTTCGTGGATGGCGCCCACCAGCGCGATGCGCGCGATTTCGATGAGCGACGTTCCGTCCTGGCCTTGATGGGCCAATTGTGCCAGGAACTCGGTCTGGGCCGCCGGGTTGACCAGCATCTGCGGGTCGTTGAGCTTGGGCAGCCACTGCGCGGAAGCGCCGCGCAGGGTAGATTCGACGCCGCTGAAGTAGCTGTGGCTGACCATGGTGCCGACGACGGCGGTGCCCAGCATGCCGCCGATCATGCGCAGGGATTGCAGCAGCGCCGTGGCGATGCCCAGGTGGCTTCGGCCCGCGGTCTGCTGGGCGAAGACGGTGAGGTTGGGCATGATGAAGCCCATGCCCAGGCCGGCCATCGTCATGTAGGCGCCGATCAGCAAATGCGACGTGTAGCTGTGGGTCGTGACGATGCCCAGGCACGAGAACGCCATGAGGATGAAGCCGGCGTACAGCATGCGGTTGGGATTGCGGATGCGCGTGATGATGCGGCCGTTGACGATGCTGCCGACGGTGATGAACACGACCATGGGCGTGATGAGCAGGCCCGCCTGCTGGGGCGACAGCCCGAAGCCGCCTTGCAGAAGCAGGGGCGCGTAGAAAAGCAGGGAATACATCGTCACGCCGACTAGCAGGGCCAGGGTGAAGAGCATGGCCAGGCCGCGGTTGCGGAACATGTCCAGGGGCAGGAGCGGATGCGGGCAGCGGCGTTCCCACCAGATCAGGGCAGCGAAGGCGGCGATGCTGCCGGCGCCCAGCATCACGAGGGAAGGCGTGAAGCCGTCCTTGGGCAGGAGTTCCACGAGCAGCTGCATGGTCCCCAGCGCCACGGCGATCAAGATCGCACCCTGCCAGTCCAGCCGGACCTTGCCCGGACTCTGGTTGCGCAGGTGCGGCAGGTAGCGGGCGACGAACCACAGGCCCAGGATGCCGATGGGCAGGTTGACGTAGAAGACGGAGCGCCAGCCGTAGTGTTCCGTCAGGGCGCCGCCGAGCGTGGGACCGACCGCATTGGCGATGCCGAAGGCGGCGCTGAGCATGACCTGCCAGCGTAGACGTACGTGGGGATCCGGGAATAGATCGGGAATACAGGCGAAAGCGGTGCCGACGAGCATGCCCCCGCCGATGCCTTGCAGCGCCCGCGCCAGCACCAGTTCGAGCATCGTGTCGGCCGCGCCGCACAGGACCGATGCCAGGGTGAACAGGACGATGGCGGCCACGACGAAAGGTTTGCGGCCGTAGTAGTCGCCCAGCCGCCCGAAGATCGGCACGGTGATGACGGACGTCAGCAGGTAAGACGTCGCTACCCATGCATACAGTTCGAAGCCGCGAAGTTCCGCCACAATGGTGGGCAGCGCGGTGCCCACCACGGTCTGGTCGATAGCGACCAGCATCATCACGAAGCACATGCCCAGCATGGCCAGCAGGGTTTGCCGGAAGGGCAGGATCTGGCCGGGCGAGTGTGGAGAGGTTGGGGCGGGGGCGGTCATTGTTGGACGCATCAATAATTGATCGATCAATTATTCTAGTCCTACAATCCGCCGGTCAGGAAGCCGTCAGCTTGGCCGATCCCGCGGATCGGCCTGATTTGTTACGATAGCGGTTATCTGCACGCTGGGTTACCGGCGTCTTCAGCAGGCCTTCCTCGGTAGCACCTTCCTTTGGCGCCCATGCCGCAGGCTCGGCAGGAGCGAGGACACGCCCTGAAAGGCAAGCCTCTGAATGGCAAGTCCGTCAAGGCAAGTCGGTCCGGGCAAGCCCGGCAAGGCAAGCCAGACAGGCAAGCCCAGGAATGCAGACAGTTCAATAGGCCAGCGGTCTTCCGCCGGCAACGCACCTTCCCCGCGCGTGGCGCGGTGGGCGGTATCAAGGATTTCCAGTCGAGGTACCGACGGGGCAGCAATGAAAACGTGGTTCAAGCGCATTTTGATAGGCCTGGTAGTGTTGGTTGTCGTGGCCGTCGTCGGCCTGGCCATCTTCTTGCTGACATTCGACCCCAACGCGTACAAGTACAAGCTGGAAGAGCTTGTCCAGGAACGCTATCAACGCACGTTGACGATCGACGGCGAGATCGAGCTATCGCTCTTCCCGCGGATCGGCCTGTATGTACAGGGCGTCTCCCTGTCCGAACCCAATAGCACGGACACGTTTGCCTCCATCGAGAGCACGCGCCTTGCCGTGGCCGTGTGGCCGCTGCTGTCCAACAGCTTTGTCGTGGACCACGTTGCCATCAGCGGGCTGAAAGCGCGCGTCGTGCGGGACAAGCAGGGCCAATTCAATTTCAGCAATCTGGTGGGCGGTACGCAGCCGGTCACCGATGCGCCCAGCAATCCGGCCGAAGCCTTGGTGGGCGCGGCCCAGACCGCCGCGCAGGCGATCACCAGCGGCAACATGCCGCCGTCGCGCAACAACATGCAGATCGACATCGCCGGCCTGGACCTGAAGGACGGCGAAGTGCAGATGCAGGACGCGATAACGGGCATGGCGGTCGCGGTGACGCGCATCAACGCCAACACCGGCCGCGTCACGTTCAATCAGCCGTTCGATGTGCGCATGACGGCGCGCGTCGAAGGCGGCTATCCGCGCGTGGATGCCAACCTGACCGGCCAGGCGCTGCTGACGCTGGACCCTTCCGCCAAGCGCTATGCCGCACAGCGGCTGGACCTGCGCATGGATGGCAAGCTGCCCGGCGCCGAGGCCAAGAGCCTGGTGATGCGCGGCAACCTGGCGTTCAACGGCCAGAAGTCCGCGTTGGACGTCGGGGGTTTGGAACTGCTGTTCCAGGGCGACGTGACCGAACCCTCGGTCAAGGCGACCAATGTGGAAGCCAGCGTGGCGATCCCCAAACTGGCGATCGATCCGCACAAGAGCCAACTCCAGATCGAAAAGCTTGCCGTGCGCGCCAAGGGCGGCGTGGTTGATGGCCCATTCGAACTGGCCGTCGATGCGCCGGCGCTCAATATTTCCCCCGCGTCGGCTACCGGCGAGGCCCTGACGGGCCGGGTGCGGATCAGCGGCCTGGATGCCAGCTTCGGTCTGAACGGCATCAGCGGAAACGCCGGCGAACTGGATATCAAGGAAGCCAAGCTGGACAGCACGTCCAAGAAGGGCGACCGTGTGGTGAAGCTGAATTTCGCGTCGCCGCTCAGCCTGAACCTGCTGATGCGCAGCGGCGCCATGTCGGCGCTGCGTGGCGACGTGAACATCACCGATCCTGGCCTGCCCAAGGGCAGCCTGCAGATTCCGGTGATCGGCAGCCTGACGGTGGACCTGCTCAAGGATCAGGCCACCAGCAAGATCAATGCGGTGCTGGAAGGCGGCAAGTTCGACCTCAGCGCCGACATCACGAAACTGACCGACACGCCGCAGATGAAGTTCGCGCTGGTCGTGGACACGCTGGATCTGGACAAGCTTGTTCCGCCCGTGGTGGCCGCGCCGCCCAAGCCGCCCGCGGACGGCAAGAAGGATGACAGCAAGCCCGCGCCGGCCCCGGCCCCCGCCGCACCGGTCGATGACACGATCAACCTGTCGGCGCTGGTCGGCCCCAGCGTCAACGGCACGCTGAAGGTCGGCAAGCTGGTCGTGCGCGGCTTGAAGGCCGACGAAGTCTCGGCCTCGGTCAAGCTGGACAAGGGCAAGCTCGACATCTCCGACCTCGCGGCAGGCCTCTACGGCGGCAAGCTGGCGGGGGCGCTGTCCGTGGACGCGGCGCAGGGCAATCAGATCGCCACCAAGATGACGCTGGCCGGCATCGCGATCGAACCGCTGCTGGTGGATCTGGCCAAGCGCAATGTGCTGAGCGGCACGGGCAACCTGTCGCTGGACCTGAAGACCGGCGGCGCCAACGTCTACGCGATGAAGAGCGGCCTGGGTGGCACGCTGCAATTGAAGCTGCGGGATGGTGCCGTGAAGGGCATCGATCTGACGCAGACGTTGCGCGACCTGAAAGCCCGCTTCTCGCCGGATGCGCAGAACGAAACGGTGGCTGCGGACACGG
Source organism: Achromobacter sp. GQ309 (assembly GCF_059759315.1). Taxonomy (NCBI): domain Bacteria; kingdom Pseudomonadati; phylum Pseudomonadota; class Betaproteobacteria; order Burkholderiales; family Alcaligenaceae; genus Achromobacter; species Achromobacter sp. GQ309. Next base: position 39,145 of record NZ_JCAXDP010000006.1, on the reverse strand, counting down.
GCAAGCAGACGCAGTTCTCGGAACTGGACGCGGACTTCGCCATCGCCAAGGGCATTGCCACCGTGAAGCGCCTGAATTTCGTGTCGCCGCTGCTGCGGGTCACGCAGGGCGAGCCGGCCAGCATCGACTTCGTCAAGAGCGAGCTGGATCTGGTGGCGCGCGCGCGGGTCATCAACCCGGCGGCGAATCCCGATGGCAAGGAACTGATCGACCTGAAGGACGTGACCATTCCCGTCCATTTCAAGGGCCCGTTCGACAACCCTTCGTACACGCTGCTCTGGAAGGACGCCATCGGCGGTATTCTGAAGCGCAGCCTGGAGAACAAGCTCAAGGAAGCGGTCTCCGGCAAGGGCAAGAGCGGCGCCGCGGTGGACAAGGCCTTGAAAGGATTGCTGGGCAAATGAGCGCAGAACAGTTCCAGCCGATCGCCGAATGCGGCGTGACGACGCAGGTCCAGGCGGCCGGCTATCACCGCCAGTGGCTGGTGGCCAATGACTCGGGGCAGTGGTTGAACCGCGAGCTGTGCCCCCGCCTGGCCGAGGTGTCGGTGGAATTGCGTTTGGGCTACCTGGTGTTGAAGGCGCCAGGCATGCTGCGCATGGACATCCCGCTGGACGTGATCGAAGACGACGACAGCGTGCGCTACAGCATGATGGTGGGCGAGCAGACCATTGACGTCATTGACGAAGGCGAGCTGGCCGCGGCCTGGATCTCGAACTTCGTACAGGTGCCTTGCCGCATCATGAAGGTGCACCCGGACACGCCCGTGTCCGCCTGGCCGGCCTGAACGCAGCCAGCCCCGGTTTTCAAGCGCCCGCTCGGGCGCGCCTGTATTCGAAAGCGGTGTGAGCCACGAGGCCCGCCGCGAGGCCCCAGAAGGCCGACCCAATCCCCCAGAAACTGAATCCCGACGCGGTCGCAAGCAGCGTGATGAGCGCGGCTTCGCGCCGTTGCGGATTGGCCATGGCGGCGGCCATGCCGCCCATGATGGTGCCCAGCAGCGCCAGTCCGGCCAGCGCCGCCAGCAGCGCGGCGGGCAGCGCCTGGAAGAAGACTGCAACCGCGCCCGCGACGATGCTGAGCGCGACGTAGCTGACGCCGTAGGTGGCGGCGGCGATGTAGCGCTTGCCCGGATCGGGATGCGCTTCGGGTCCGGTGCAGATGGCCGCGCTGATCGCGCCCATGGTGACGCTGTGCGCGCCAAAGGGGGCGGCCACCAGGCCCAGCAGGCCGGTGGCGGCGACCAAGCGCGATGCGGGCGGACGGTAGCCTGCGGCCTGCAGGATGGCCAGGCCGGGCAGGTTCTGCGACGCCATGGCCACGACAAAGAGCGGAATGCCCAGGCTGACCGCGGCCTGCGCGCTGAATGCGGGCGTGGTCCATACGAATTGGGTCAGGCGCCAATCCAGCTGGTCGACCTGCATGAGGCCCATTCCGGCCGCCATGGCCACCGCCACGGCCATCACCACCAGCACCGCGTAACGCGGCGCCCAGCGGCGGCACAGCAGGTAGGCGGCGCACATGGCCAACACCAGCGCGGGCTGCTTGTTGATGTTGCTGAAGATGCCCATGCCGAAATTGAGCAGCACGCCGGCCAGCATGGCGGCGGCGACCTCGCCGGGAATGCGGCGCAGGATGGGATCGATCCAGCCGAACAGCCCGCAGGCCAGCGTCAGGCCGGCTGCCAGCACGAAGGCGCCGACGGCTTCATTGAAGGGGACGCCTGCCAGCGCGGTGACGAGCAGCGCCGCGCCGGGCGTGGACCACGCCATGACCACGGGCAGGCCCGTGCGCAGGCTGTAGAACGCGCCGCCCAGGCCTAGCACCAGACTTAGCGAGCCGATCCACGAGCCGATGCGTGCGGCATCCAGGCCCGCGGCATGACCCGCCTGCACCATCAGCACGGCAGTGCCGCCAAAACTGACCAGGACGGCGACCAGCCCGGCAGCGACCGCGGACGCGGAAATGTCGCGTCGGGCGTGGTGCGGGGAGGGGGAAAGGTTGATGCTGGGCGGCGCCGCGTCGCTCATGCGGCACCGGTCAGGCGGCGGTACTTGGCCATGAGTTGCTCCTGGCCTTCATTCCATTGCGGGTGCAGCTCGATGCACTCCACGGGACAGACCACCTTGCACTGGGGCTCGTCGTGATGGCCGACGCATTCCGTGCACCGGTCGGGGTCGATGACGTAGTAGTCCTCGCCCATGGAGATCGCGTCGTTCGGGCACTGGGGCTCGCAAACGTCGCAATTGATGCATTCTTCGGTGATGGTCAGGGCCATGATGGGCAACGGAAAGGCGATTGGCCCGGCCATTGTAGCGCCGGGCGGCCGGGGCCCGGAAAGCGCGAAAAGGGCGCTTGCGCGCCCCTTCGGGGATGTTGCAGACGGGGCTTCAGCCCGGCCAGGACTGTTCGCGGCGTTCCTTGGCCTTTTCCTGCAGCCAGCGCTCGACCGACGGGAACACGAACTTGCTGACGTCGCCGCCAAGCTGGGCGATTTCGCGGACGATGGTGCCCGAGATGAACTGGTACTGGTCGGACGGCGTCATGAAGAGCGTCTCGACGTCCGGCAGCAGATGGCGGTTCATGCCGGCCATCTGGAATTCGTATTCGAAGTCGGACACGGCGCGCAGCCCGCGCACGATGACGCGCCCATTCTGTTCGCGCACGAAGTCCTTGAGCAGGCCGCCAAAGCTTTGCACTTCCACGTTGGGATAGTGTCCCAGCACTTCGCGCGCGATATCCACGCGCTCGTCGATGCTGAAGAAGGGCTTCTTGTTGCGGCTAGTGGCGATCCCCACCACGACTTTGTCGAAAAGCGTGGCTGCACGGCGAACCAGGTCCTCGTGGCCCCTGGTCAGCGGGTCGAAAGTGCCGGGATAAACAGCGATGATCATGCGAGCTCCGTACCGTTATTAGTGGTGTACACCATCCTCCGAAGCCGGATTATTGATCGATTTGCGCAATGCAGCAAATTCCAGAAGATGGAAGTGCACGGCGCCGGCCTTGTCCTGCCGCAGAATCTCGAATCCTTCGGGGGCTTCGATGGCGGATTCCGCCTCGACATAGACTAGTCCATGATCGGTCAGAATGCCCGGCAGGATCGGCCACAGGCGCGGCAGCCAGCCCTGTCCAAAGGGCGGATCCAGCAGGATGAGGTCAAACCGGGACGCATCCATCCGTTCGGCGACCTGCATCGCATCGCCCACATGGATGCGTATCATGTCGGCTTTGAGCTTGTCGCGCAGTGTCCGCAGCGCGGACGCGGCGGTCCTGTCCCGCTCGACCATCTGCACATGCGCCACGCCGCGCGAGGCCGCCTCGAAGCCCAGGGCGCCGCTGCCGGCAAAAAGATCCAGCACCTGCTTGTCGGCGAACTCGCCGCCCCACAGGTGTGTAAGCCAGTTGAAAAGCGTTTCGCGGACCCGGTCGGGCGTGGGACGCAGCGTCTCCACGTCGGGCACGGCGATGGGGGTGCGCCTGTATTGGCCCCCGACGATACGAATATACTTGTTACCCATGTTTAGCCGCTTCTTCAAGAAAAAATCCCCTCCGCCCGCCACGCCGGCTCAGCCCGCGTCGCCGCCGGAGGTTATCGACGCGCCAGTCGCGCCCGCGGAGCCGTCTTCGGCTCCGTCCAGCCCGGCGCCTGCGTCGCCTGTTCCCGAGCTTCGTCAGGAACCGGTTGCGCCGGGTGCAGCGCCGGTCACTGCGCCTGTTCCGGCGCCAGTGACCCCGCCGGTCCCGGCGGCGCCTACGCCAGCGCCGTCCGTCTCGGCAACGCCTGCGCCGGTCACGACGTCTGCACAGCCTGCGCCGACTCCGACTCCGACTCCGGCCGCGCCGTCCCTCACCCGTACCGCGCCGGCTTCCGCACCGGTTGCGGCGTCTGCAGCAGCCGCTGGCGCCACGCCCGCCACTGAGCCGTTCCGCGCACCGCAGCCGCCCGTCCCGGCGCCTGCACCCGTCGTCGCGCCCGTGCCGGCACCTGCGCCTGTAGTCCCGGCACCTGCGCCTGCCGCCCCGGCCCCTGCGCCGGTATCAACGCTTGCGCCTGTCGCGGCGCCTGCGCCGGTTGTCCCAGCCGTCCCGGAACCCGCACCCGCCGAGGCGCCCAAAAAGGCCTCCTGGCTGTCGCGCCTGAAGCAAGGGCTTTCGCGTACCGGCCAAAGCATCGGCGGCATTTTTGTCGGCGTGAAGGTCGACGAGAACCTGTTCGAGGAACTCGAATCGGCCCTCATTATGGCTGATGCCGGCCTTGAGGCCACCGAGAAGCTTCTGACCGCGCTGCGCGCGCGCGTCAAGAAGGAACGGATCGAAGACCCGGCCAAGGTGAAGACGGCGTTGCGCCAACTGCTGGCCGATCATCTGCGTCCGCTGGAGCGCGCCTTTGATCTGAAGCGCACGCAACCGCTGGTGGTCATGATTGCCGGCGTGAACGGCGCGGGCAAGACCACGTCCATCGGCAAGCTGGCGCATACGTTCCAGCGCCAGGGCGCCAGCGTGCTGCTGGCCGCCGGCGACACGTTCCGCGCCGCCGCACGCGAGCAGTTGGTGGAATGGGGCAGCCGCAACAACGTCAGCGTGATTTCGCAGGATGGCGGCGATCCGGCCGCCGTGGCGTTCGACTCGGTTAATGCCGGTCGCGCGCGCGGCATGGGCGTGGTGATGGTGGATACGGCCGGCCGTCTGCCCACGCAGCTGCACCTGATGGAAGAACTGAAGAAGATCCGACGCGTCATCGGCAAGGCGGACGCCAGCGCGCCGCACGAGGTGCTGCTGGTGGTGGACGGCAACACGGGTCAGAATGCGCTGGCGCAGATCCGTGCGTTTGACGCCGCGATCAACCTGACCGGCCTGGTCGTGACCAAGCTGGACGGCACCGCCAAGGGCGGCACGCTGGCCGCCGTCGCAGCCGGCAGCCAGGGCGTGCGCCCGGTGCCGGTGTACTGGATCGGCGTCGGCGAAAGCCTGGAAGACCTGCAGCCCTTCGTGGCGGACGAGTTCGCGGCGGCGTTGCTGGCCGACTGAGTCGGTTCATTCGGGACTCATCGCTGTCTTGCAAGAGGCCGTAAAGGCCCAGGAAGACCTATCTGACGGGACGACGCGAAAGCGCCGTCCCGTTGTCGTTTCCGGGGCAGGCGCAGCCACGAATCGCGCTGTGAACGGCGCGGTCAGCGGCTTCCGCCAACGGCGCCAGGCGTAGCGCCGCCAGCGCCACCCGCAGCGCCGGCGTAGGCCTTACCCGACCTGGCCCATCGCCGGATCGCTGATCAGATCCTTGCCCGTCTCCATCCGACCGGCAAAGCGCCGCTGGAACGCCGCATACCCCTCGCAAGCAACCGCGAAGTCATACCACTGGCCGCTGTCGCTGACCGGCCACGCAAGCTCGCCGGTCTGTCCAGGTTCGACCGTCGCGGTCCAAGGCCCGTCGCCGCGGTACGCCATCGCCTTGACGGTGAACGTGCAAGCCGTCGCGCCATTGTTGTGCAGCTTGACCTGCACCTGCGGATCATCACAAGGCACGTAGCACACCTGTATCTCCGGCTGAGCGCCGCCCGCCTGCATCAGATCGCCTGCGAACGCGCGGTGAAAACCGTTCGGCCCCAGCACCCACAGGTCGTACTTGCCCGCGTCGCCTGACACGTCCCACGCGTCGTCCAGCGACTTGCCCGCTTCAACCACATAACGGCGCGGAATGCGGTCCAGATGCAGCTTGTCGTACACATGAAAGACAGCGGCGGTCTTGGCCGAGCTGGCGTTGGCGAACAGCAGCCGGACCCGGTTCTCACGCACGTCCTCGCGGGCGCTGGTGTGCAGTTCATACGGCAATGCACGCGAGGGCCGTGTGCCTTGCGCCTGCGGAGCCAGCGTCTGTTGCGCCGGGATGGCGATGGCCGGTTGCGCTTCCTGCCAGGTCGTCAGGCCGTCGGCGTCCGTCTTGGTGCTGCGGCCGGACAGCGTGGGCAGCGGCGCGCTGTTGGGCGACACGAAGTTCAGCGTGGACGTGAGGTCGCCGCACACGGCGCGGCGGAATGCGCTGATGTTGGGTTCCATGACGCCGAAGCGCTGTTCGAGAAAGCGCAACGCCGATGTGTGGTCGAACACCTGCGAATTGACCCAGCCGCCACGGCTCCACGGCGAGATCACCCACATCGGCACGCGCATGCCGGGACCGTAGGGTTTGCCATCGGCGGTCAACTGCTTGGGCGTGGCGGGCGTGTAGGTGTTGTACTCGAAGGCCATCTCGGCGTCCGTCAGCGTGGACTTGCCGGCCAGCGTGCCGTCGTCGTTGCGGGACGGCGCGCTGGGTGTGGGCATGTGGTCGAAGAAGCCGTCGTTCTCGTCGTACGTGACCAGGAACACGGTCTTGCTCCAGACCTCGGGCGACTGCGTCAGCGCGTCCAGCGCGGCCTGGATGTACCACGCACCCTTTGCGGGGCTCGACGGGCCGGGGTGCTCGCTATACGCCGCCGGCGGGATGATCCACGACACCTCGGGCAGCGTGCCGTTCATCACGTCGTCGCGCAGGCTTTGCAGCAGGCCGCCGTCCGGCATGGTGTTGCCAAAGCCCTTGGCAAATGGGCTGAACTGGTCGTCGATGGCCGGGTTGTACGCGGGACCGCCCTGGTTCGTGACCTGGCGGTCCGCCGGCATCTTTTCGATCTCGGCGCGCCAGTGGCGAAAGCTCATCATCTCGTTGCAGCCGAAGTTGTCGGGGATGTTCTGGTAGACCTTCCAACTCACGCCGGCCTGCTGCAGGCGGTCGGCGTACGTCGTCCAGGTCCAGCCCTCGGTCGAAGGCCCCACGTCGGCGCCGTCGTTCATTTCGTTCATCACGACCGACACGTTGTCGCCGCTGGGGCCGTTGGTGCCCGTCCAGAAGAAGAGGCGGTTGGGGATCGTGCCCGCGTGCATCGCACAGTGGTAGCTGTCGCACAGCGTGAAGGCGTCGGCCAGCGCGCGGTGGAACGGCACTTCTGCGGTCTCGTAGTAGCCCATCGACAACGGCTGCTTGGCGCTGGGCCAGCGGTTCATGCGGCCGTGGTCCCAGGCGGCCTGACAGTTGGGCCACGAGTGCGGCGTGCTGCCCGCGCGCTGCGCGTTGCCCAGCCGCGCGTCCAGGTGATAAGGCAGTTCCAGCGTGCCGTCGCTGCGCGTTTGATGGAATACCGACTTGCCGTTGGCGAGCGGAATGGGGAAGCGGTCGCCGAAGCCGCGCACGCCCGGGAAGGTGCCGAAGTAGCCGTCGAATGAGCGGTTTTCCAGCATCAGCATCACGACGTGCTTGACGTCCTGGATGGTGCCGGTGGGGCTGTCGGCTTCAATCGCGAGGGCGCGGCGGATGCTGGGCGGAAACATCGACAACGCGCTCATCGCCGCGGTGGCGCCGAGCGTGGTCGTGAAGAACTTTCTCTTGGAGGCGTCGATCGTCATTGGCTGTTCTGTCTGGAGTTTGCAGGAAACGGCAGCACTGCCGGCATCATGGCGCACAATGCGCCGCGCAGGTAGCCGGGGCGGGCGTCGTGGGCGTGGTGGGCGTCGTGGTTGGGGGCGGCGGCGCCGGTTCGTCCGTGTCGTCGTCGCCGCCGCAGGCGGCAAGCGTGAACACCAGCGAAAGCGCGCAGCAGGCCGCGAGGCCGCGTCTGGCAATGACCAGCAAGGGAGAAGTGGTTTGCATGAGTCCGTGTGCGTGGATGGGCGGACGGCCCGCGCTGGCCGTTGCGCCGTCACACAGGACGAGTGTCGGGCGGAAGCTGCGGGCCACGAATGCGCCCGGCAGTGTGTCCGGACGACAGCCAATGAGTATTGGCACGCCGGATGTCGACGAATTGACAGGGGCCTGACGCGAAGCTGTCAGGCGCCCCTTTTTTGAAACGCCATGCTAGATGCGTGTCCAGGTGAAATCGAATTCAACGCGGGACTTTCGCATGGGTTAAACGCGCGCGATGCGCGCTACTTCCAGAACGGTTTGCTGCGCGCGAGGTCGTCGAAGGCCTGCTGCGCTTCGACGACCAACTCTTCCAGGCGTGCGCTGATCCAACCCAGCGCGAACCAGGCTTGCGGATGCGTTGCCGTACACGACTGGTAGTAGTCCTTTGCCATCGCCAGGTCGTTGATTTCACCCAGCACGTCCTGCACGCGGGACAGCAGCTTGCGATAGCCGCGCAGCTTGCTGGCGGGCAGCAGCGATTCAGCGAACGACAGGCCATAGCGCAGGCGCTTGCCGCGCTTGCGCAGATCGTGGCGGGCGGGGATGTCCAGGGCTGCGAAATGCGTGCCCTGGTCGGCCACCTTGTCGTGCCAGCGGTGCAGGCGGCGGGCGAGCAGCTTGTGCAGGTGCTGCGGCTCGGGTTCCGGCGTCAGCATCGGGATGATGGTGGGCTTGACGATGGGACCGGCCACACCGCCTTCCAGCCGGATGGCGGGCTCGGGCGCGGCGTCGCTGGGCGTGCCGTTGGCGATGGTCTGGCTGTCCGTGTCGGGTTGCACGGGCGGCACGTCGAGCGACCATTCCAGCAGCGTGAGCAACCATGCCTGGAAGGCCTGGCCGCCCGCGATGGTCTGCGCGTCTTCGTCGGGCGGCGCGGCTTCCATGGGGATCACGGGCATGCCGGCGCGCAGCAGCGCGGGGGCGACGGTCTCGTTCAGCACGTCCTGATCGCGGTTGGCGCCGAACGCCGCGAAGTGCGTGCGCACCCCCTGCAGCAGCGCGTCGGGCACCGGGGCGATCCAGCCGTCAAAGAGCTTCCAGGCCGACCGCAACCGGCGCACGCCGACGCGCAGTTGATGCACGTGTTCGGAGTTGCCGGCGCGGTAGACGCCTTCGGTGTCGACCTCGGCCAGCACCGCCGCATTGCGGCAGATCTGGTCCAGACATTCGGCCGCGATCGCGCCCATGGCCTGCGGCGGCGTCATGTCGTCGCGCAGCTTCACGGACGACGCACCGCGCGGGGCCCAGAACTGGGCGATGGCCTGCGCGCGGCGCGCTTCGTGGTCATCGCCGGCAGCAGCGTCGACCTCGGCCAGGCGATTCGCCAACTGGGCCAGCGCGTCGCCGCGTTCGGATTTGCTGCGGGGGTCCAGGATCAGCGCATGACGCTGTTGCCAGCCGCGCGCCGCCGCGAAGATGGCGGCGGGACGGCCCGACACCAGTTCGAATTCCAGTTCGGAGATCGGCAATTCCAGCGCGCCGGCGCGCAGGATGCCGGTGTCGTAGGCCAGCTCGACCGTGCCGAAGCGCGTGCGGATCTTGCGCAAGAGACGCTGCACGTCGGTTTCGTAGCGCAGGCCGAGTTCGCCCTTGATGGCGGACAGCGGGCCCTCGACGTCGGTGCCGGCATAGACGGACAGGTCGAGCACGGGACCGGGCCGCGGGTGGTTCATCTCGATGCGCGAGATCGCATCGGCGCCCGGCATCTTCAGCGTCTGCACCCAATCGGAGCCTTCCTGCCGCAGCCGGATGGCGATGCGCGCCCGCGCAAGCTCGCGTTCCGGCGTGTCGAAATACATGGCATGCAAGCGAATGCGCGTGGCCTCGCGTTGCTTGACTTCACGCAGCACGGCCTGGCGCGAAGCCGTGGGCACGTGCAGTTTCAATTCCTGTTCCGACATGGCAGCGGGTGTCCAACGGCAAAAGCCAAGATGTTAATCAAGGCGGGGGTGCGTTTTGATGACCGTTCATATTTTGTTCACATTGAGCATAGACGTGATCGCGGCGCAAAAACAAGGCGGCCCATCAAGGGCGACGAGGCGCTTTTGCGTTGCTTGCGAACAGAAAGGAAAGAAAACGCCGCCCCATGTGGGGCGGCGAAGGGAGCGCGAGTCAGGGGAAACCGACAGGCGTAAAGCGGTGCGGCGGCGCTACAGGATGCGTTTGCGCGCCTGGGTGATGATGACTTCGGCCAGCACGACAACTACGAAGATCGCGGCCAGCACCAGCGCGACGCGGTCCCACTGGAACAGGTTCAGCGCGGTATCCAGCGCCATGCCGATGCCGCCGGCGCCGACCAGTCCCAGCACCGCGGATTCGCGCACGTTGATGTCCCAGCGCAGCAGCACGATGGACCAGAACGCCGGGCGGATCTGCGGCCAGTAGGCGTACCAGATCACCGAGGCCTTGCTGGCGCCGGTGGCCGTGACGGCTTCGATGGGGCCGCGCTGGGCTTCCTCGATGGCTTCGCCGACCAGCTTGCCGACAAAGCCGATCGAGCGGAAGGCGATGGCCAGCGTGCCGGCCAGGGCGCCCGGTCCGAAGATGGCGATGAACAGCAGCGCCCACACCAGCGAATTGACCGACCGGCTGGACACCAGGATCAGCCGGGCCAGCATGTTGATGGTCTTGCTGGGCGTGAGGTTGTTGGCCGCCAGCAGACCCACCGGCACGGCCATGAACACCGAAAGAATGGTGCCCAAGGTGGCGATGTGCAGCGTTTCGATCAGGGCTGCGTGTACGCCATCCGGGTAGTAGGCCCAATCGATCGGCCACATCCGGCGGAAGAGGTCGGCCATCTGTTCCGGTGCGTCGTACAGGAACTCGGGGATGACTTCCACGCCGCGTATTGCTTGCACGACCGCCGCCACCAGCAGCAGGTACAGCGCAAAGCGCAGCAGGCGCTGGCCCATGCTGTAGCGCTGCCAGACACGCGGCTGGCCGGCGGGGTTCAAGGGGGAGACGTGGGCGTTCATTCTTCCACCTCCGCCTTGCGCGCGGCCGTCGGCTTGCTGCTGCCCAGACCGCGGGCGCCAGCGAAGCGGCTTTGCAGGATGCGGTCAAAGCCCAGGTTGTCCAGGAACACCGCCCGCACGAAGCCGGCCAGGATTTCACCCAGCATGATGATCGCGATCAGGGTCAGCAGGATGGCGCTGACGAAGTCGTAATCGAAGCGCTGGAAGGCCGAGAACAACGTGCCGCCCACGCCGCCCGCGCCCACGATCCCCACCATGGTGGAGTTGCGCAGGTTGGAGTCGAACTGATAGGTGGCAAAGCCGATGAAACGCGCGAACACCTGCGGCAGCACGCCGAACACGATGACGTTGGAGAACGACGCGCCGGTCGCGCGAACCGCTTCGACCTGCTTGAGCGAGATTTCCTCGATGGCTTCGGTGAAAAGCTTGCCGATGAAGCCGATGGACGCGACGGTCAGCGCCAGGATGCCGGCCAGCGCGCCAAAGCCCACGGCCTTGACGAACAGGATGGCGACGATGACCGGGTGCAGCGCGCGGCACAGCGCGACGATCGAACGCGCAGGCCACGAAATCCAGGCGGGCATCAGGTTGCGCGCGCCCAGGAGGCCCACGGGCAGGGCAAGGAAGATGCCCAGCATCGACGCCAGGACCGCGATTTCAAGACTTTCGGCGATGCCCTTCCACAAGGTGGCGGGCTTTTCGAAATTGGGCGGGAACATGCGCGCCAGGAACGTCGACGCATGGCCCATGCCGGCTTCGAAGCGCGACCAGCTGAAGTCCAGCTGCGCGGCGGCATAGATGGTGTAGAGCACCAGCAGCAGCACGCCTGCCTTGGCGCGCCCCGACATGGCGAAGGGGCGGATGCCGCCCCGGGGTTGCGTCATTCCAGCCAAGACTCGCCTCCGTAGATGGTCTTGAGCATGGTCGCGTCCAGGCCCTGGCCGTCGCCGTCGTAGACCACGTGGCCGCCCGACATGCCCACGATGCGCGTGGCATAGCGGCGCGCCAGTTCGACGTCGTGGATGTTGACGATGACGGGGATGCCCGAGGCGCTGCCCTGCGCGGACAGCAGTTCCATGATTTCGACGGAGGTCTTGGGATCCAGCGACGACGTCGGCTCGTCGGCCAGCAGCACCTGCGGGCGCTGCATCAGCGCGCGGGCAATGCCCACGCGCTGGCGCTGGCCGCCCGACAGCGCATCGGCGCGCTGGTCGGCAAACCCGGCCAGGCCCACGGTGTCGAGCAGCTTGTAGGCGTGCTCGATGTCCTCGGGCTCGAAGCGGCGCATCCAGGCCTTCATGGCCGAGGTGTACCCCAGCCGGCCGGTCAGCAGGTTTTCCATCACGGTCAGGCGTTCGACCAGGTTGTATTCCTGGAACACCATGCCGATGCGGCGGCGCGCGCGGCGCAGCGACGCGCCGCGCACTTGCGCCAGGTCCACGGTGCCGTCCTGGGACTGCAGGATGATCTCGCCCTTGGTGGGTTCGATCAGCCGGTTGATGCAGCGCAGGAGCGTGCTTTTGCCGGTGCCCGAAGGACCGATGATGGCGGTGAGCCCCTGACCGGCGATCTGCAGGTCAATGCCGTTCAGTACCGGCCGGCCGGCCCGGTATTCCTTGACCAGGCCGGAAATGCGTAGCGACGTCGTCATGCTGGATTACTTCTTGCTCTTTGCGGATTCGCGGTCGTAGGCCGCGCGGTTGAAGCTTTCGCCACCGGATTCAGCGACCTGGCGGACGATGGCCCAGTCCTTCTCGTACGTCACCGGGTAGAAGCGGTCGGCGTTGTCGAAGGCCTTGGACATCTCCGGCGGGAAGCGGTAGTCGTAGAAGCACTTGAGCATCTGGTCGCGGAACTTCGGTTCCAGGTCATGCGCGTAGGCGAACGACGAGGTCGGGAATTTTTCGCTGGTGTAGATGATGCGGAAATCGGCTTCCTTGACCTGGCCGCGTTCGACCATGCGCTTGAAGACGTCCGATGCCACGGCGGCGGCGTCGTAGTCGCCGGAGTTCACGCCCATGACGGACTGGTCGTGCTTGCCGGAGAAGATGACCTTGTAGTCTTTGTCGGGCGTCAGGCCTTCCTTCGGGAACAGGGCGACGGGCGCCATGTGGCCGGAGTTCGACGAGGGCGCGGTGTGCGCGAGCTTCTTGCCCTTCAGGTCGGTCAGCTTCTGGTAGGGGCTGTCCTTCTTGACGATGACGATCAGGTTGTAGCCCTGGAAGCCGTCGGCATAGCCCTTCACGGCAAACGGCACGGCGCCGGCAATGTTCACGGCAAAGGCGGTGGGCCCGGTCGAGAAGCCGCCGACGTGCAGGCGGCCCGAGCGCATGGCTTCGATTTCAGCCGCGTTGCTCTGCACCTGATAGAACACGACGCGCTTGCCCGTGCATTCGGACAGGTGCTTGGTGAAGGGCTTGAAGATGTCTTCGTACACGGCCGGATCTTCGACCGGCGTGTAGGTGAACACCAGCGTGGAAGGCGTCTTGAGCTTGGACGCGTCGGTGGGGGTGTCGGCCACCAGGTCCTTGTTCGAGTCGCAATACATCTGGTCGAGATCGCCGCGGTTCGAGCAGGTGTCGGCGGCCTGGGCGGCGGAAGCTCCAAAAGCGAATGCGGCCAGCGCGGCCGCCTGCATAAGACGCAAGGCTTGCATCGTGTGTCTCCTCGTGTAGGTATGAATTGAATCTTTGCTGAATTCAAACACACAACGGGGGACGGCACACTCGGGAAAGTCCCTGCCTTTCTTTTCGTCTTTTGTTCGTTTTGTTCGCTTTGTGTTCGTTATTGCGCGAAAACGCGCTCAGCCGCGAAAGCCCAGCTTGCGGGAGATTTCCTGGGCGCACGCGATAAGCGGACGCGCGATCGCGCCGTCCCACGACACGTCGAACAGACCGGTGGGGCCCAGGCTGGTCAGCGCCAGCACGATGCTGCCCGTGTTGTCGAACACCGGCACCGACAGCGCGTCCACGCCCGGCAGCGGATTGCCGAGCGCGCGGGCCATGCCGTGCACGCGGATGTCGGCCAGTTGCGCCTCGATGTTGGCGCGGGAGGCCTTGCGGGGCGGCGGCACGCTGGCGATGACGGCGGTGTCGCCTTCTTCGCGCGCGATGTAGTGCTCGCTGACCTTGGGCGGCAGCCACGCCGCAAACACCAGGCCGGTGGCGGTGTGCAGCATGGACATCACGGTGCCCTTGCGCATGTTCACGTGGACCGGATAGCTGGCTTCGGTCATGTGGATCATGGTGGGGCCGTGCGAACCCAGCACCGCGATGCCCAGCGTGTGGCCGATGTCGGACTGCAGCTTGGCGATTTCCGGCATGGCGACGCGCACCGGGTCCAGGCGCTGCAGGCTGACCAGCCCCATCTGCAGGGCGAACGGGCCCAACTCGTACTGGCCGGTGACGGCGTCCTGCTGCACCAGTCCGACGCGGATGAAGCTCACGAGGTACGGGTGCGCCTTGGCGGACGTCATGCCCGCGCCGGCCGCCAGGTCGCGTAGCGTCAGGGGCTTGCCCGCGTCGACCAGCGCGGCCAGGAGCGGCACGCCGACCTCGATGGACTGGATGCTGCGGCGGCCGTCGTTGGCGGCGGGCGCCGCGGTCTTGGAAGTTGCCACGGTGTGCTGACCTTAAGCCGTTAGGCCGGCTGGACTTGGGAGGACTGACGGGCGGCAAGCAGCCGGTCGGCCATTTCGACGAAGCCGCCGCCGCCATGAAAGGCGGCGACAAAGGCGGGGCGGTGCGTCAGGCGGTGCAACTGGGCCTGGATGTTGGCCACGCCGACCGAGATCGGGAAATAGGCGAACATCGGCTCGTCGTTGGGCGAATCGCCAATGAACAGCGTGCTGTCCAGGGCGCCGGCCACGTCCATGCCGAACTCGCGCTGGAACATCGTGCGCGTCATGGTGAGCTTGTCGTAGTCGCCAAACCAGCCGTTGACGTGGATGGAGCTGACCTTGGCCTGCGCGCCGGCGTCCTGGAAGATCTGGACGATGCGGCTGATGGCGGCGTCGGGCAGGGCGGGTACGTCTTCGCAGAAATCGATGGCCAGGTCCGCCACGCGGTAGTCCTGGTCGCTGGCGACGGCGCTGCCCGGCACCTCGGCCAGTACGCGGTCGCGGATGGCGTCCAGCCGCTTGCGGCTTTCCTGGCGCGAGGCGGCGTCGGTCCAGTAATGCGTGGTCATGCGGCGGGCCTGGCGGTCGTAGGCGTAATAGAACGCGCCGTTCTCGCCGACCACGGCGCGCACCGGCCACATGCGGGCGATGTGGTCGCACCAGCCGGCCGGGCGGCCGGTGATCGGCACGACCTGGATGCCGGCCTGTTCCAGGCGTTCAAGTGCGGCGTACGCGTCGGCCGGCAGGCGGCCTTCGGTGGTCAGCGTGTCGTCGATGTCGGTCAAGACGACGCGGACGGCTGCCGCGACGTTCAAAGGCATGGCCGCAAGGGCTTGCATGAGGTTTTTCCTTCGTTTTTCTGGGGGATCTCCGGGCGAAAGTTTAACCGGATGCCCCTGTCCGGACGGGGCGGCAAGACGCCAATAGGGGTTCGGCCCGCGAGGGCGGTAAAATCCGGGCTTTCCCGCCTGGTTTACGTGTCACGCCATGTCCGTCCAGTTGTCCTCCTTGTCCGGCTCCGAGCCGGAATCCTTCGGCATCGCTTCGGTTGCCGAGATCATCGCCGAGCTGCGCGCCGGCCGCATCGTCATTCTGGTTGATGAAGAAGACCGCGAAAACGAGGGCGACCTCGTCATGGCCGCCGAATTCGTCACGCCTGAAGCCATCAACTTCATGGTTACCCACGGCCGCGGCCTGGTGTGCCTGACGCTGACCGAAGAACGCTGCCGCCAGCTTGAGCTGCCGATGATGGCCGCCCGCAACGGCACCCGTTACGGCACCAATTTCACGCAGTCCATCGAAGCCGCCGAGGGCGTCGAGACCGGCATTTCGGCCGCCGACCGCGCCCGCACCATCCAGGTGGCCGTGGCGCGCGACGCCAAGCCGGCCGATCTGGTCCAGCCCGGCCACATCTTCCCGGTGCGCGCCGTGCCCGGCGGCGTGCTGGTGCGCGCCGGCCACACCGAGGCCGGCTGCGACCTGACCGCCATGGCGGGCCTGACGCCCGCCGCCGTCATCTGCGAAATCCTCAAACCCGATGGCACGATGGCCCGCCTGCCGGACCTGGTGGAATTCGCCCGCCAGCACGACCTGAAGATCGGCACCATCGCCGACCTGATCCAATACCGCAGCGAGCACGAGTCCATCGTCAAGCGCGTGGGCAAGCGCACCATGCAGACGGCCTGGGGCACGTTCGAGGCCGTGGCCTACGAAGACGCCGCCACCGGCTCCGCCCATTTGGCGTTGGTGCATGGTAATGTGACTCCCGACGCCGAGACGCTGGTGCGCGTGCACGAGCCCGCGTCCGTGCTGGATGTGCTGGATACCGGCGCCAGCCCGCATAGCTGGGGCGTGGCCCAGGCGCTCGAGGCCATCGCCGCCGCCCCGGCCGGCGTGCTGGTGCTGATGAACTGCCAGTCTTCCACGGAACATCTGTTTGGCCAGATTGCAGGTTGGAACGACCCGAAGGCGCAGGCCAATCCTGCGAACGCCGACCGCTTCGGTCTGCGCACCTACGGGATCGGCGCCCAGATTCTGCGCGACCTGAACGTGGGGCAAATGAGGCTCCTGGCCCGGCCGCGCAAGATGCCCAGCATGGCGGGCTTCTCGCTCACCATTACGGGTTACGATTGCGACCCGCAGAACACTCCCGCAACACACTGAAGGCCGACACATGAACCCTTACATCCTTACCCCCGACCTGAACGGCGAAGGGCTGCACATCGGCATCGTACGCGCCCGCTTCAATGAAGAAATCGGCCAGGCCGAACTCGAAGCGTGCCTGAAGGAACTGGCCGAACTGGGCGTGGACGAGCGCGACGTCATGGTCGCCACCGTGCCCGGCGCCCTGGAGCTGGGCGTGGCCCTGTCCCACATGGCCGAAACGTTCGAGTTCGACGCCCTGATCGCGCTGGGCGCGGTCATCCGCGGCGAAACCTATCACTTTGAAGTGGTCAGCAATGAAATGGCCACGGCAATCACCCGTATCTCCCTCGAAACCGGCGTCCCCGTCGCGAACGGCGTGCTGACCGTCGACACCGACGAGCAGGCGCAGGCCCGCGCGGCCGGCAAGGGCCGCGACTGCGCCCAGGTGGCCGTCGAAATGGCCAATCTGGTGGCAGCGCTGGAACCCGAGGAAGAAGACGAAGACGAAGACGACGAGGACGAAGATTTTGACGACGAAGAAGACGACGACCAGCGCTGATAGCGCGGCGCAGGCCCGCGCCAACGCGCGCAGCGCGCGCCGCCGTGCGCGCGAATTCGCGCTGCAGGGCGTGTACGCGTGGCTGCTGCGCGGCGGCGAAGGCACGCAGGACGCCGGCGAGATCGACGCCCATCTGCGCGACACCGAGGACTTCTCCGAGGCCGACGCGCAATGGTTCAAGACCTTGCTGCACGGCGTGCTGCGCGAGGCGCCCACCCTGCGCGAACGCTTCACGCCCTACGTCGACCGCCCGCTGGCCGAGCTGTCGCCCGTTGAGCATGGCATCCTGCTGATCGGCAGCTTCGAACTGATTCATCACGTCGAAGTCCCGTACAAGGTCGCCATCAACGAGGCCGTGGAACTGGCCAAGTCGTTTGGCGGCACCGACGGCTTCAAGTTCGTCAACGGCGTGCTCGACAAGCTGGCCGCCGACGTTCGCGCGCACGAAGTCCAGGCTGCGGCGCAACAACGCCGATAGGGGGGGCGGAGTCCCCCCCCCCCGCAGCGCTTCGCGCTTCCCCCCAGGGGGCGCCGCTGCGGACCGGCGGAGCCCGGATCCGCGCGGCCCCGCTGCGGGGCACCCGTTAGAAGTCGACGGCGATTCTTGAACGCCGCTTAGGAGGCGCGGTGGCGTCTGAATTTGATCTGATTGCGCGCTACTTCACGCGTGCCGCGCCGGCCGACCTGTTAGGTGTTGGCGACGACTGCGCGCTGTTTCCTGTTCCGCCCGGTGAACAGGTGGCCACCAGCACGGATCTGCTGCTGGAAGGCCGGCATTTCTTTCCCGATGTTGATCCCAAAGCGCTGGGCCACAAGGCGCTGGCGGTGAATCTGTCCGACTTGGCTGCCATGGGCGCGCGCCCGATTGGCTGCGTGCTGGGCCTGGCGTTGCCCCACTTGCGTGAACCATGGCTGGCGGCGTTTGCCGACGGCTTTCACGCGTTGGCGGCGGCCCACGGTTGTCCGCTCATTGGTGGCGATACCACGCGCAGCGCGCATGATCTGGCGATCAGCGTGACGGTGTTCGGCTCGGTGCCGGTCGGACAGGCGCTGCGTCGCGACGGGGCGCAGGCGGGCGACGACATCTGGGTGTCCGGGGAACTGGGTGCGGCCGACGTGGCCTACCGGCTTCTGGACGGGCAGTACCCGGCCGACGCCACACTGCTGGCCGCCACGCGCGCCGCGCTGGAGTGGCCCGAGCCGCAAGTGGCGCTGGGCCTTGCGCTGCGCGGTCTAGCGAACGCAGCTATCGACCTGTCCGACGGCCTGTTGCAGGATTTGGGGCACATTCTGACCGCCAGCCGAGTCGGCGCCCGCCTGCAATTCGCGGATCTGCCGATGGCGCCCGCGCTGGCCGTTCTGGATGCGGCACCGCTGCAACGCGCGCTGCTGGGAGGTGGCGACGTCTACCAACTGTGTTTCACCGCGCCAGCGTCTCGGCGCGAAGCCGTGCTGGCGGCCGCCGCGTCTGCCGGCTCCCGGGTGACCCGCGTGGGCGAGATTTTGCCGCAGCCCGGCATGGCCGTCGTAGATGCGCACGGCCAGCCGCTGGCGGACCTGCCCGCCGGTTTCGATCACTTTCCCGCGGACTGATCCGCGGCCTCCTGTCGTTCTGACCCAACTCCCATGTCTTCCACTGATAAGCACTCCACCTCCATGCGCGATCGCAGCCGGGCCGCGTACCCGGCCGTGTCCTGGGTCTGCCGTGATCCCGGCCGGCTGATCGCGTTCGGCTTTGGCAGCGGACTGATCCGCCCTGCCTCCGGTACGTGGGGCACGCTGCTTGCTTGGGGCATCTGGGTGGCGGCGGCGCCTGCGGCGTCGGACCTGGCCATCGGCGTGTTCCTGACCTTGGCATTTCTGTATGGATGCTGGGCCTGCCATCGCGTCGGCCGAGAACTCCAGCAGCCGGATCATGTCGGAATGGTCTGGGATGAGATGGTGGCGTTCTGGCTGGTGCTGTGGCTGACGCCGGCCGGTTGGTTGTCGCAGGCGCTGGCGTTCGTGCTGTTCCGCACGTTCGACATCGTCAAGCCGCCACCCATCAAGTTCTTCGACGCCCATATCAAGGGCGGCTTCGGAGTCATGTGGGACGATATCGTGGCTGCCGGCTACGCCTTGCTGGTGATGGCGCTGGTGGCCCGCACAGGAGTCTTGGGATGAACGATCAGCTTGAAGGCGCGCGGACCAATCTGTCGGCCGCGCAGTTGTCGGAAGCGACGATACTCGGCCTGTCCGAACGATTGGGCGACGTGCTGCGGCAGCAGGGGTGGATGCTGGGCACCGCCGAATCCTGCACCGGCGGCCTGTTGGCCGGCGCTATTACCGCGGTGGCCGGTTCCAGCGAATGGTTCGAGCGCGGCTTCGTCACTTACAGCAACGACGCCAAGGTTACCGAACTGGAGGTGTCGCCTGAAACGCTGCATCACTTTGGCGCGGTCAGCGAACCCATCGCGCTGGAAATGGCCAACGGCGTGCTGCTGTCCGTGCCCAATGCGCACGTCGCGATGTCGACCACCGGCATCGCCGGTCCGGGCGGCGCCACGCCGGGCAAACCGGTGGGCATGGTGTGCTTCGGCTTTGCCATGCGGGTGGGCGACGGCATCAGCAGCCGCGCGGTGACGCATGTGTTCCAGGGCGACCGGGGGCAGGTGCGCCAGGCGGCGGTGGAGTTCGCGCTGCGGGCGGTGTTGGAATTTGCCGGCGTGCCAATCAACCGGCGCTGAAATCCCGCGCCGGTTTTACCGGCGCAGAATCCTGGCGTTAAAAAGCCAGCGCAGAAATTCCCGGCGCTGAAATGAAAAAAGCCGCTGCACCGTGCGTTTACGCACCGTGCAGCGGCTTTTGCCGCTTGTGGTCTGGCGAATCAGCGGACCGCGTTGATCGCGTCGCGCAGGCCCTTGGCGGCTTCAGCGGAGGCCTCGCGCCAATCGTCGCCGCCGCTGGCGTAGATGATGGCGCGCGACGAGTTGATCATCATGCCGTTGCGCGCCGCGTTGGCGCCGGCGTTCACCGTGGCGGTGATGTCACCGCCCTGTGCGCCGATGCCCGGCACCAGCAGGGGCAGGGCGTCGCCGATGCGCTGACGCACGGCGGCCAGTTCATTCGGGAACGTCGCACCCACCACCAGACCGCATTGGCCGTTGGCATTCCATTTGTCGGCCACCAGCCCCGCCACGTGCAGGTACAGCGGCTCGCCATTGTCCATCTTCAGGAATTGCAGGTCCGAGCCGCCGGGATTGGACGTGCGGCACAGGACGATCACACCGCGATCGCGCCACGCCAGGTAGGGTTCCACCGAGTCCAGACCCATGTACGGGCTGACGGTCAGCGCGTGCGCCTGGTAGCGCTCGTAGGCTTCGCGGGCGTAGTTTTCCGCGGTGGAGCCGATGTCGCCGCGCTTGGCGTCCAGCACGATGGGCAGGTCGGGGTGCTTGTCGCGGATGTGCTGGCACAGCGCTTCGAGCTGATCTTCGGCGCGGTGCGCGGCAAAGTACGCGATCTGCGGCTTGAAGCTGCAGGCATACGGCGCGGTGGCGTCGA
This sequence comes from Achromobacter sp. GQ309, assembly GCF_059759315.1. Classification (NCBI taxonomy): domain Bacteria; kingdom Pseudomonadati; phylum Pseudomonadota; class Betaproteobacteria; order Burkholderiales; family Alcaligenaceae; genus Achromobacter; species Achromobacter sp. GQ309. The sequence continues at coordinate 18,593 of NZ_JCAXDP010000006.1, read as the reverse complement.
CGATGTCGCGGCAGAACTGGAAGATGGCGTCCGGCTTGTCCTGCAATTCGCGCGGAAAGCGCTGCGGGTCGGGATCCAGCCCGACTTGCAGGAGCGAGTTGCTGGTGGTCCAGGCGTGTTCGAGTTTTTGCAGGAAATTCATGGGATTCAGTGCAGTTTGACCCGCGGGCGCGTACGCCGCATCAGCAGGCGGGCCAGGGCGAGGGAGACGGTACGCGAGGCGCCCAGCACCGCGCGGTGGTGCATCAGGTGCAGGCTCATGTACATCAGGCGCGCCAGTGTACCGCTTACGAACAGTCCCCGTCCGGCGAGCTTGCCCATCAGGCTGCCCACGCCGGCGTCCTGGCCCAGCGACACCAGCGACCCGTGATCCTGGTAGACGTAAGGCTCGGTGGGCTCGGGGTTGTTGCGCAGCCGGGCCGTCAGTTTCTTGGCCAGGTAGTCGGCCTGCTGGTGCGCGGCCTGCGCGCGGGCCGGCACGGTGCGGCCGTCGCGCCACGGCGCCGCGCAGCAATCGCCCAGCGCCACGATGTGCGGGTCGGGCGATTCGAGCCGCTCGTTGACTTCGATCTGCCCCAGCTTGTTCAGCGGCAGTCCCAGGTCGGCCAGGAGCGCCGGACCCTTGATGCCCGCGGCCCACATGCACAATTGCGCCGGAAATTCGCGGCCGTCGGCCGTGCGCACGGTGTTGTCCGTTACCTCGGACACCCGGCAGGAGGTCTCGACGCGGATGCCCAGTTCGGTCAGGCGTTTGGTCGCCGCGACCGAAATCTTTTCGGGCAGCGCGGAAAGGATGCGCGGCGCGCCTTCGACCAGCGTGATCGCCAGATCGCGATCCGCGCGGAAGTTCGGCAGGCCATAGGCGCTGACGACGTGGCTGGCTTCGGTCAGTTCCACCGCCAGTTCCACGCCGGTGGCGCCGCCGCCGACGATCACCAGGTCCAGGCGCGCGGACGGATTGCGCACCTTGGCCTGGTCCACCAGCGCCATGGCCTTGAGCATGGTCAGGCGGAATTGCTCGGCGTTTTCGGTGGTGTCCAGCGTGACCGCATGTTCAGCCGCGCCTGGCGTGTTGAAGAAGTTGGACGTGCTGCCCAGCGCCAGCACCAGCGTGTCGTACGCCAGTTCGCGGCGCGGCAGGACTTCCTGGCCTTGCGCGTCGTTGACGGCGTCCACCGTGATCAACCGGCGTTCGCGGTCGATGCTTTCAAGACGGCCCTGGGTGAACGAGAAGCCGTCCAGGTGAGCCAGCATCAGGTACGAAAGGCCTTCCTGGTGGATGTCCAGCGTGCCCGCCGCCGCTTCATGCAGCGAAGGCTTCCAGATATGGAAGGGGCGGCTGTCGACCAGAGTGATGTGTTCGCGGCCGTGTGTACGGCCCAGTTTGGCGGCCAGTTCGAGGCCGCCTGCGCCACCGCCGACGATGACGATGCGCTTGGAGGGTGCTGACGTCGATTGAGGCATCATGGCTCCCAGTATAAATAGAGTCGCATCCCCGTCGCGGTGCGAACCCGTGTCAATGCATGACGAAACGGCTGATGGCCACCCCCACCCAGACCGTTCCGGCGAATATAAGCAGCAGCATCACCGCCGCGCTGCCCAGGTCCTTGGCCCGCCCCAGAAGGGGATGGCGTTCGACGGACAGCGCATCGGCAAGCGCTTCGATGGCGGAATTGAGCAGTTCCGCCGCCAGCACCATGACCACCACGCCCACCAGGAAGAACACTTCGACCGTGGTGCGGCCCAGAAAGAACGCCGCCGGAATCATCAGCACGGCCAGGGCCAGTTCCTGCCGGAAGGCCGCCTCGTATTTGACGGCCGCCTTCAGGCCCTGCCAGGAATAGCGCAGCGCATTGAGGATGCGGCGCGCGCCGCCGGTGCTCTTGAAGGGCGAGTGTTGCGGATCGTGGGTCATGGAATCGGAAGAAAGCCGTGGTGGCGGCTTTTTAACAGATAAGGGTTGCCCGCGTGGCACACCGCGTGCCTATGGGCAAACCCTAATTGTGACCCAACGGCAGCAGGCGCAGGATTCTGGTCAATTGGTAAGGCCACTTTACCGTTTCGTCCTGTCATCGAGCTGTCTTCCTCATGCCGATTCAGACTATCGAACCTCGCCGCCTGTATCGCCAGATCGCCGATCAGCTTCGCCTGCTGATCGAGGCCGGCGAGTTTCCGGCTGGTGCGCGGCTGCCGCCCGAGCGCGACCTGGCGCTGAAGCTGGGCGTGTCGCGGCCGTCGGTGCGTGAGGCGCTGATTGCGCTGGAGGTCGAAGGCTGGGTGGAGGTGCGCATGGGTTCGGGCGTGTACGTGCAAAGCCCGGGCGTCGCACCGCGCGCCAGCCTCACCGCCGAAAGCCCCCTTGAAACCATCCGCGCCCGCCGCACCATCGAAAGCGAGCTGGCCGCGCAGGCCGCACTGAATCCGGTGCCCGCGCTGGTGGAGGGCCTGCGCGAAGCCGTCGACGCCATGGAAGACGAGGCACGGGCCGGCAGCGTGCCCATCCGCGGCGACCGGCTGTTTCACCTGCGCGTGGCCGAAATGGCCAACAACGCCGTGCTGGTGCGCGTCGTGGGCGAACTCTTCGACGAACGCCACAACCCGCTTTCCGTGAAGCTGGGCGATTACTTCGAGAATTCCGACAGCTGGGCCGTCGCCATCACCGAACACCGCCGCGTCATCGACGCCATCGCGGCCGGTGACGAACAGGGCGCGCGGGCCGCCATGCGTGACCATCTTTCCTGCTCGTACGACCGCCTGATGGCCAGCTGGCCCGGCGCGGCCGAAGCGTTGCGCGCTGAATAGCAATGGCTGCCGGCGCCCTTTATGGGCGCCGATGGCAGATCGCAGTCGCAGTACGAAGGTGCAGCTCCAGTAGGTGAACTCCATATGTAAAACATGACGCGTGGCCGCCGAGCCCGCCACCTCAAAGAGAGGAGACAACATGAAGCCGAGCAACGCTATCAAAGTGCTGTTTGCCGCCGTCGCGCTAGCCGTCAGCGGCTCTGCACTGGCGCAGACCAAACTGAAGTGGGCGCACGTGTACGAGACTTCCGAACCGTTCCATACCTCGTCGGTGTGGGCCGCCCAGGAAATCGAGAAGCGCACCAACGGCCGCTATCACATCGATGTCTATCCGGCCTCGCAACTGGGCAAGGAAAACGACATCAACCAGGGCCTGACGCTCGGCACGGTGGATATGATCATTTCCGGGTCCAGCTTCGCGGCCAAGAGTTTTCCGCGCATCGGCGTCACCTACTATCCCTACACGTTCCGCAGCCCCGAGCACCTGATCGCCTACACCAAGAGCGACATCTACAAAGAGCTCACGCGCGGCTACGACGAAAAGAGCGGCAACCACATCGTCGCGACCACGTATTACGGCACGCGCCAGACGACGTCCAACAAGCCGTTCACCAAGTGCAGCGAGATGAAGGGCCTGAAGATCCGCGTGCCGGACGTGGCCGCGTACCTGGCCATGCCGCGTGCCTGTGGCGCCAACACCGCGCCCATTGCGTTTGCCGAGGTTTACCTGGCCCTGCAGAACGGCACGGTCGAGGCGCAGGAAAATCCCCTGACCACGATCGAGGCCAAGAAGTTCTACGAGGTGCAGAAGAACATCATCCTCACGGGCCACATCGTCGATCACCTGAACACGGTGATCTCCGGCAAGCTCTGGAAGAGCCTGTCGGACGAGGACAAGAAGATCTTTGCGGAAGTCGCGCAGCAGGCAGCGGAAAAGGCGTCGGCCGAGGTGGCGGCGTCCGAGAAAAAGATGGTCGACGTGTTCAAGCAGCGTGGCCTGACGGTGGCCGAGGTCAATATCGACGACTTCCGCAATACCGTGCTGGAGAAGGTGCCGTTCAAGCAGTACGGCTACGAGAAGTCGGACTGGGAAAAAATCCAGGCGGTGAAGTGAACCACGGCGGGCGGGCCGTTGCCGCGGCCCGCTGTGCCTGAATGCAGCGCCTGAATGCATCGCCTGACCGCATCGCTTCCGGCAATCGCCTGACGCGATAGCTTGACCGATCCCGCACGAGGGGAATTCCATGCACTCCAACGCGAAGGCCGCGCCGATGGCGGCCGTCAGCCATCCGCCGGAACAGCCGCCCGGCCCGCATCACGTCTCCTCGGTGGACGAGATCGTCCAGAGTTTCGAGGAAGCCGATCATCACGACGTCAGCCTGGCCGGCTACCAGCCGGAAGACTGGGTCTGTCTGGCGATGTTCTGGGCGATGGCGCTCTTGGTCTTCCTGCAGTTCTTTTCGCGCTACGTGCTGAACGATTCGTACGCCTGGACCGAGGAGCTGGCGGTGTACTGCCTGATCGGCGTGGTGTTTCTGGGATCGGCGATGTGCGTGCGCGCGTGCCGCCACATCCAGGTGGACTTTCTTTACCGCTACCTGCCCAAGCCCGCCGGCCGCGTGCTGTCCACGCTGATCGACATCCTGCGCACGGCCTTTTTTGGCTATGCGGTGTGGCTGACGTACCGCTACATCGTGCTGGTGGGCGACGAGCCCATGACCACGCTGTTCTGGAACAAGGCCTTCGTGTACTGGGTGGCGCTGGCCGGGTTCGCCATGATGTTCCTGCGATCGTTGCAGGTGTCTTGGCAGAACTGGCGGCAGGGCTATTCGATCCTGGAGAATCCCGCGGCCTATGAGTCGTTGGATTGAATTGCTGCACTGAATCGCTGGACAGAACCTCCCCCAATCCGCAGTGCCTTGCCAGGAGCGACACATGGGCACCCTGATAGGAAGCTTTCTGCTGTTGATGATCATGGGGCTGCCGGTGGCGGTCTCGATGGCGGGGGCCTCCCTGCTGTTTATCCTGATCTCCGGCAGCGTGCCGGACGTCGTCATTGCCCAACGCATGATCGCGGGCGTCGAGTCGTTTCCGCTGCTGGCCGTGCCGTTCTTCATCCTGGCCGGCAACCTGATGAACATCGCCGGCATCACGGGCCGCATCTACAACTTCGCGGTGGCGCTGGTGGGCTGGATGCGTGGCGGGCTGGGGCAGGTGAACATCATCGGCTCGGTGGTGTTTGCGGGCATGTCGGGCACCGCCATCGCCGACGCTGCCGGCCTGGGCACCATCGAGATCAAGGCTATGAAGGACCACGGCTACCAGACCGAATTCGCGGTCGGGGTGACGGCCGCGTCGGCCACGCTGGGTCCCATCATTCCGCCGTCGCTGCCGTTCGTCATCTACGGCATGATGGCCAACGTGTCGATCGGGTCGCTGTTTCTGGCAGGCCTGATCCCCGGCCTGGTGCTGACCATCCTGATGATGCTCACCGTCGCCTACTACGCGCGCCGCAACAACTGGGGCGGCGACGTGGCGTTCAACTGGAAGCGGCTGGGCGGCGCGGGGCTGGAAGTGCTGATCGTGCTGGCGTTTCCGCTGTCGATCTGGCTGATGACGCTGGCGGGCGTGTCGCCCAACATCGCCACCGGCATCTCGTTCGCGGCCCTGCTGCTGCTGGACTGGAAGTTCAACTTCTCGGCGGTCATGGCGCTGATGGCGCCGGTGATCCTGATCGGCGGCATGACGCTGGGCTGGTTCACGCCCACGGAAGCCGCGGTGGCCGCCGTGATCTGGGCGCTGTTCCTGGGGCTGGTGCGCTATCGCTCCATGACGTTCAAGACGCTGGCCAAGGCCTCGTTCGACACCATCGAGACCACCGCGTCCGTCCTGTTCATCGTGACGGCCGCGTCGGTGTTTGCATGGCTGCTGACCACCACGCAGGCGGCGCAGGCGCTGACGGACGCGATCCTGAGCGTGACGCAAAACAAGTGGGTGTTCCTGCTGATGGCGAACATCCTGATTTTGATCGTCGGGTGCTTCATCGACACCATCGCGGCCATCACCATCCTGGTGCCGATCCTGCTGCCCATCGTGCTGAAGCTGGGCATCGATCCGATCCACTTCGGGCTCATCATGACGCTGAACCTGATGATCGGGTTGCTGCATCCGCCCATGGGCATGGTGCTGTTCGTGCTGGCGCGGGTGGCCAAGCTGTCGGTCGAGCGCACCACGATGGCCATCCTGCCGTGGCTGGTGCCGCTGTTCGTGGCCCTGATCGCCATCACCTACGTCCCCCAGATCACCCTGTGGCTGCCCACCGCGATGGGCATGGCCGGCAAATAAGGAACCGCGAACATGTCAGGAAGACTGCAAGGCAAGACCGCCATCGTCACCGCCGCCGGGCAGGGTATTGGCCGCGCCGTGGCAATGGCCTACGCGAATGAGGGCGCCGACGTGCTGGCCGTGGACCTGAACGGGGCCGCGCTGGAAACCCTGTCCGGCTGCCGCACGCAGGTGCTGGACGTGACCGATGCGCGCGCGGTGCGCGCGCTGGCGCACGACGCGGGGGCGGTCGATGTGCTGTTCAATGGCGCGGGCTTCGTGCACGCCGGCACCATCCTGGACTGCGACGAAGACGCCTGGGATTTTTCGTTCAACCTGAATGTGCGCTCGATGTATCTGCTGATCCGCGCCTGCCTGCCGGCGATGCTGGCGCGTGGCTCGGGGTCCATCGTCAACATGGCGTCGGTGGCCGGCAGCATCAAGGGCGCGCCCAACCGCTGCGCCTACGGCGCCACCAAGGCGGCCGTCATCGGCCTGACCAAGGCGGTCGCCGCCGACTACGTGGGCCAGGGCATCCGCTGCAACGCGATCTGCCCGGGCACGGTCGAGTCGCCGTCCTTGCGCCAACGCATCGACGCGCAGGCGCTGGCCAGCGGCCAGCCTGTCGCGGCGGTCGAGGCCGCCTTCACCGCGCGCCAGCCGATGGGCCGCATCGGCCGCGCCGAAGAGATCGCCGCGCTGGCGGTGTATCTTGCCAGCGACGAATCCGCCTTCACCACCGGCACCGCACAAGTGATTGACGGCGGCTGGTCCAACTGACTTCTCTTTTTCCAGCAACAAGGAAACCGCTATGAAACTGATGCGATATGGCGCCAAGGGCGCAGAAAAGCCCGCGCTGATCGACGCCCAGGGCCAGGTCCGCGACCTGTCGTCCGTCGTTGCCGACATCACCGCCCAGACGCTCGTGCCCGCCAAGCTGGCGGAACTGCGCGCGCTGGATCCGGCATCGCTGCCGCTGGTGTCGCAACCGGGCCGCGTGGCGCCGCCGTGGAGCGGCATGGGCAAGTTCATCTGCATCGGCCTGAACTACGCGGACCACGCCGCCGAGTCCGGACTGCCGGTGCCGGCCGAGCCCGTCATCTTCATGAAGACGACGTCGGCCGTGGTGGGCTGCAACGATGCGGTCGTGCTGCCGCAGGATTCGGTCAAGACCGACTGGGAGGTCGAGCTGGGCGTGGTGATCGGCGAGAAGGCCCGCTATGTCAGCGAGGCCGACGCCATGAAGCACGTGGCCGGCTACTGCGTGGTCAACGACGTGTCCGAGCGCGAATACCAGATCGAACGCGGCGGCACCTGGGACAAGGGCAAGGGCTGCGACACGTTCGGCCCCATCGGCCCGTGGTTGGCGACGGCCGATGAAATCCCGAATCCGCAGGACCTGGAGATGTGGCTGGAGGTCAACGGCAAACGCTACCAGAACGGCAGTACCCGCACCATGGTGTTCGGCGTCGCGCAGTTGGTGTCGTACGTCAGCCGCTTCATGACGCTGTATCCCGGAGACCTCATCAGCACCGGCACGCCGCCCGGCGTGGGCATGGGCCAGAAGCCCGCGCCCGTCTACCTGAAGGCGGGCGACGAGATGAAACTGGGCATCGCCGGCCTGGGTGAACAGCGCCAGCGCGTCCACGCCTGGGATCCCGCGCTGATCGACGGCTGATCCGCTTCACCCTCTTGCCTTCCGGAGTCCTCATGTCGCAGACCGATACCGCAGTCATACGCATCCACCCGGCGGACAACGTGGTGATCGCCCGGCGCCAGCTAGTCAGTGGCACGCGGCTGGAAGGCGAGGGCGTGACGGTCGTGGGGCTGGTGCCGCCCGGCCACAAGGTGGCGGTGCGCGCCATCGCGGCCGGCGAGCCGGTGCGCCGCTACAACCAGATCATCGGCGTGGCGCGGCAGGATATCGCGCCCGGTCAGCACGTCCACACGCAGAACCTGGAGTTCTCGGATTTCGAGCGTGACTACGCGGTCGGGCAGGATGCGCATCCGACGGACTTTGTGGACGCGCCGGCCATGTTTGACGGCATCGTGCGCGCCGACGGCCGCATCGCCACCCGCAACTACATCGGCATCCTGACCAGCGTGAACTGCTCGGCCACGGTGGCCCGCGCCATCGCCGACCACTTCCGCCGCGACATCCGGCCCGAGGCGTTGGCCGCCTGTCCGAACGTGGACGGCGTCGTGGCGCTGACGCACGGCGCGGGCTGTGCCACCGGCAGCGACGGCGAACCGCTGCGCGTGCTGCGGCGCACGCTGGGCGGCTACGCGCGGCATGCCAACTTTGGCGGGCTGATGGTCGTGGGGCTGGGCTGCGAGACCAACCAGATCGGCGGGCTGATGGAGCAGGAGCACCTGCGCGAAAGCGGCATGCTGCATACGTTCAACATCCAGGATACGGGTGGCACGCGCAAGACGGTGGCGCGCGGGATCGAACTGGTCGAACGCATGCTGGAGCAGGCCAACCGTGTCGAGCGCCAGGCCGTGCCCGCCAGCCATTTGACCGTGGGCCTGCAATGCGGCGGGTCGGACGGCTATTCGGGCATCAGCGCCAACCCGGCGCTGGGTGCGGCGGTGGACCTGCTGGTGCGCCACGGCGGCACGGCGATCCTGTCCGAGACGCCCGAGATCTACGGTGGCGAACACCTGTTGACGCGCCGGGCGCAGACCCCCGCCGTGGCGGACAAGCTGCTGGCGCGCGTGCGATGGTGGGAAGACTACTGCGCCCGCAACGACGCCGAGATGGACAACAACCCCTCGGCCGGCAACAAGGCGGGCGGCCTGACCACCATCCTGGAAAAATCGCTGGGCGCCATCGCCAAGAGCGGCACGACCAACCTCACTGACGTCTATGAATACGCCGAGCCCGTGCACACCCGCGGACTGGTTTTCATGGACACCCCGGGCTACGACCCGGTCTCGGCCACCGGCCAGGTGGCCGGTGGCGCCAACCTGATCTGCTTCACGACCGGCCGCGGGTCCGCCTATGGCTGCGCGCCCGCACCATCGCTCAAGCTGTCCACCAACACGGCGCTGTGGCAGCGCCAGGCCGACGACATCGACATCAACTGCGGCGAAGTGGTCGACGGCGCGCAAAGCGTGGCGCAGATGGGCGAGCGAATTTTTCAGCTCATGCTGCAGACGGCGTCGGGCCGTCGCACCCGCAGCGAGACGCATGGCTACGGGCAAAACGAATTCGTTCCGTGGCAACTTGGCGCGGTGATGTAGCGAAGACGGCTCGGGGCGTGCTATACCCTGGCGTCGCCCCTTTTAGACATTGCGCACCCATGCTTGAACGTCTGAATTCCGAGTCATTGCCGCGTCTGCCCGCCGACGTGGAAAAGCCCAGCTACGACCGCAGCCGGCTGACGCCGGGCATCGTCCATCTGGGATTGGGCGCCTTTCACCGGGCGCATCAGGCGGTGGTCACGGACCAGGCCATGCAGGCCAGCGGCGACCTGAGCTGGGGCATCCTGGGCGTGTCCCTGCGCCATCCCGCCACGCGCGATGCGCTGACGCCGCAGGACGGCCTGTATACCCTTGCCGTGCGCGACGCCGGCCCGGACGGGCAGGACCGGGAACACCTGCGCATTGTGGGGTCCGTGCTGCGCGTGATGGTGGCCGACGAAGACCCCAACGCGGTCCTCGAACGCATCGCGTACCCGCAGACCCGCATCGTCAGCCTGACCGTGACGGAAAAGGGCTACAGCCACGAACCCGCCACCGGCCACCTGCGCTGGGACGATCCCGACATCCTGCACGACCTGGAAGACCCCATCCGGCCCCGCAGCACCATCGGCATTCTGGTGCACGGCTTGGCCTTGCGCCGCGAACGCGGCCTGCCGCCGATAACGCTGATGTCATGCGACAACCTGCGCGGCAACGGCGATACGCTGCGCAGCCTGGTGCTGGCGTTTGCGCTGCGGGTGGACGTGACGCTGGCCGACTGGATCGACCGCAATTGCACGTTCCCGAATTCCATGGTCGACCGCATCGTGCCGGCCACCGAAGACCAGGACCGCCAGCGGATCGCCGGCCGCCTGGGCGTCGAGGACGCCTGGCCCGTGCTGGGCGAGCCCTACCTGAACTGGGTCATCGAAGACAAGTTCGCCGCCGGCCGCCCGGCGTGGGACGCGCAGGGCGGCGCGACCTTCGTGAGCAACGCGGCGCCCTATGAACGGCTGAAGCTGCGCATGGTCAGCGGGCCGCATTCGGCGCTGGCCTACCTGGGCGCGACCCTGGGCCTGCACACCATGGCCGACGCCGCCAACACCCCGGCGCTGCGCGCGTTCATCGAGGCCATGATGCGCGAAGAGATCGCGCCCACCCTGCGCGGCATTCCCGAGGCGGGGCTGGTCGAGTACCGTCTGCGCTTCCTGAACCGGGTTTCCAATCCGGCGCTGCCGCATCCGCTGGCGCAGATCGTCATGGACGGTTCGCAAAAGCTGCCCCAACGCCTGCTGGACACGATCCGCGACCGCCTGCGCGCCGGCCACGGCATTGATCGCCTGTGCCTGGCGGTGGCCGCGTGGCTGAACTACCTGCGCGGCGAAGACGAGCAGGGCGGCGTTTACGCCATTCAGGATCCGATCGCGGCACGGCTGGACCGCCTGCTGTCGCGCGCCGAGGTGGCCGCGCACGCCGCCAAGCCGTCGCAGGCGGCGCAGCGGCGCGCAACGGTGCTGGCGCGCTTCAAACCCGTGTTCGGCGACCTGGGCGATTCGGCCGTGTTCGTTGAGTGCCTGACCAAGCATCTTGAAACGCTGCGCGAACACGGCGTCCTCCACGCCGTGAAAGCAGCCACTTAGGAGACCCGCATGGACGCCGACAGCCGCGTGACCGCCGATGATTGGGAACGCTGGGCCGAGGCGTGCCTGCTGGCGCAGGACTTTCCCGCCGACGACGCGCGGTACCTGGCCCACAGCCTGGCGCAGACCAGTCTGTGGGGCATCGATTCGCACGGCATCGCGCGGCTGCCGCATTACCTGAATCGCGTGGCGCACGGCTCGATCCTGGCCCGGCCCGACGTCCGCATCGCGCGCACTGGGCCGGGAACTGCGCAGGTGCATGGCGGCCGGGGGCAGGGCATCGTGGTGGCGCATCGGGCCAATGCGTTGGCCATCGAGATGGCCCGTGAGACCGGCGTGGCGGCGGTCGGCGTCAGCGATTCCTCGCACTGCGGGGCGATCGGGCTGTACAGCCGTGCGGCGGCCCGGGAGGGCTTGATCGGCATTGCCTTCACGCATTCGGATTCGATCGCCGCGCCCTATGGCGGGCGTGCAGCCTTCTTCGGCACCAATCCCATCTCGCTGGCCTTTCCGCGCGCGGACGGCGCGCCGCTATGCCTGGACATGGCCACGACCGCCATTCCGTGGAACCGCGTCATGAATGCCCGGCGCGACGGTGTCGCGTTGCCGGCGGGCGTGGCGCTGGACGAGAACGGCGCGGACTGCACCGCCGCGCACGCCGCACGCGCCCTGCGACCGCTGGGCGGCGAGGAATACGGCTACAAGGGCTATGGCCTTGCGATGATGGTCGAGCTGCTGTGTGGACCGCTGAACGGCAATCCGTTCGGCCCGCACATCTCGTCGATGTACGAGGCGCTGGACCAGCCGCGCGAACTGGGCGCGTTCTTCATCGTCATTGATCCGGCGCGCTTTGCCGGGGGCGCGGCGCTGGCTGCCGTGGTGGCGGGGATGGCCGTCGAGCTGTCGCAGGCGCCCGGCGCGCCCCGCATGCCCGGTGATCCGGAGGCCGACCACGAGCGGGAACGGCAACAGCTAGGTCTGCCCGTGCCGCCCGCGCTGTGGGACGAGATGCAGGCCTGGAGCAGCCGGCTGGGCGTCGCGCTGCCGGCGACGCGCCAGGCGTAGTGGCGTAACGCGCGGCCCTGTTCCTACACCCCCAGGTACTGCAGCAGCCGCGCTTCGTCGTCCAGGAATTCCTGCGACGTACCCGTCCACGCAACGCGCCCCTTTTCCACGATGGCGTGGCGGTCGGCGGTGGCCAGCAGCGGCTCCAGGTTCTTATCGATGCACAGCACGGCTAGACCGGTCTGCTTCAGCGTCTCCAGCGCGGCCCAGATTTCTTCGCGCACGACGGGCGCGAGCCCTTCGGTCGCTTCATCCAGAATCAGTAGCCGGGGATTGGTCAGCAATGCGCGGCCGATGGCCAGCATCTGCTGTTCGCCGCCCGACAGGTGACTGCCCAAATGTTTGGCGCGTTCAGACAGGCGCGGGAACAGCGCGTACACCCGTTCCAGCGTCCAGGGCTGCGCGACGCCTTGCCGGTTGTGCGCGGTGGCCACCAGGTTCTCGCGCACCGACAGGTTGGGAAAGACGTGACGGCCTTCGGGCACCAGCCCGATGCCGCACTGCGCGACCTTGTAGGGAGGCAGCCGCCCGATGTCCGCGCCATCGAAAGTGATGGCGCCGCGCGAGGCGGAATTCAGGCCCATCACCGCCTTGACGGTGGTGGACTTGCCCATGCCGTTGCGTCCCAGCAGGGTCACAAATTCTCCCGGCGCGATGTCCAGGTCGATGCCGAAGAGCGCCTGGCTGGCGCCGTAATGCGCGGTGACGCCGCGTAGCGAGAGCAGGGCAGTCATGCGCGGGCCTCCCGGGTGCGGCCGCGCTCGCTGCCCAGATAGCATTCGCGAACCTGCGGATCGTCGCGGATCTGGTCGGCGGTGCCGCACGCGAGCGCGCGGCCGTACACCAGCACGGTGATGCGGTCGGACAGGGCGAAGACGGCCTGCATGTCGTGTTCCACCAGCAATATCGTGTAGCGGCCGCGCAGCGACAGCAGCAGTCGCGTCATGGCCTCGGATTCGTGCTGGCTCATGCCCGCCATGGGCTCGTCCAGCAGCAGCAGCGACGGCTGGCACGCCAGCACCATGGCCAGTTCAAGCTGGCGCAGCTCGCCGTGGGCAAGTTCGCTGGCCGGCGTGTTCTCGCGCGCGGACAGGCCTGCCAGTGCCAGCGCCTCGCGGGCCGGTTCGGTCAACGCCGGTGTCGACAGCACGGGCCGCCAGAACCGGAAGCTGTGGCCGCGCCGCGCCTGCACCGCCATCGCCACGTTCTCCAGCGCGGTGAACGGTTTGAAGACCGAGGTGATCTGATACGAACGCGCCAGGCCGTGTCGCACGCGTTTTTCCACCGGCATGCGCGTGACATCCTTGCCGTCGAGCAGCACGCGACCGGCGTCGGGCCGAAGCTCGCCGCTCAGCTGCCCGATCAGCGTGGTCTTGCCGGCGCCGTTGGGGCCGATCACGGCGTGCAGCTCGCCGCTGGCCACGTCCAGCGACAGCTTGTCGGTGACCGTCAGCCCACCGTAGCGCTTTTCCAGGTTCTCGATGCGCAAGGCGCTCATTGCGGCTCTCCGGTGGGGTGGGGCGCCGTCTTGCTGGGCAGACGCCACGGCGCGGGCGACAGGCTGCCGTAGACACCGCGCCGCGAGGCAAGCACCACGCCGACGATCAACAGGCCCATGACCAGCATCCAGTGCTCGGTGATGAGCTTCAATCCTTCCTCCAGCAGCAGGAACGCCAGCGCGCCCGCCACCGGGCCGAACAGCGTGCCGATGCCGCCCAGCGCCACCATCACGATCAGTTCGCCGGAGGTCGTCCACGCCAGGTACGACGGCGATACGTACATGGTCAGGTTCGCCAACAACACGCCCGCGACGCCGCAGATGACGGCGGAGATCACATAGGCGGCAAGCCGGTAACGCAGTGTGGGAAAGCCCAGCGCGCGCATGCGGCGCTCGTTGGCCTGGCAGCCGCGCAGGGCCATGCCGAAGGGCGCGTGGATCAACCGGTGCATCAGCCACAGCACCAGCAGCAGCACGCCGAAGGCCGTGCAATACAGCGCGAGCGGCGTGTCCAGCCGGAAGAGGCCAAAGTCGCTGCCGGCAAAGAGCGACATGCCGTCGTCGCCGCCGAAGCCTTCCAGCCCCGTCGCCAGAAAATAGAACATCTGGGCGAAGGCGAGCGTGATCATGATGAACGCGATGCCGTTGGTGCGCATGACCACATACCCGCTGACGATCCCGACGACCGCGCACGCGCCGATGGCGCCAGCAAGATGCCACCAGCCGCTTTCGATGCCGTAGTGCGACAGCACGCCGACGGAGTATGCCCCAAGGCCCAGATACAGCGCATGGCCGAAGCTCACCATGCCGCCGTAGCCCAACAGCAGATTGAGCGCCAGCGCCGCAATGCCATATACAAGCACGCGGCCGAACAGGGCCAGCAAAAACGGCTCGCCCTGCCACTGCGCGTACAGCGGCACCAGGGCGAACAACAGCAGCAGCGCGGCGGCGGCCAGCGTGCGGGGAGATAACTTGAACATGGCGTCGCCGTCCTTATCCGTGCCTGACGGGAAACAGGCCTTGCGGCCGCATCGCAAGCACCAGCGCCATGACGATGTAGATCAGCATCGACGCGATGGCGGGGCCTGCGGCATTGGCCGCGGCCGGGGGCAGGGCGGCGCGCAGCAGGGTCGGCAGCAGCGCGCGGCCCAGCGTGTCGATCAGCCCGACCATCAGCGCGGCCAGGAACGCGCCGCGCACCGAGCCGATGCCGCCGATCACGATGACGACCAGTGTCAGGATCAGAATGGGTTCGCCCATGCCCGTCTGCGCCGACAGAATGGGACCAGCCATCAGTCCGGCCAGGCCCGCCAGCACCGCGCCCAGCACAAACAGCAGCGTGTTCAGGCGCGCGATGTTCACGCCCAGTGCGCCGACCATCATGCGGTCCGTGGACCCGGCGCGGATCAGCATGCCGAGCCGCGTGCGATGGATCAGCAGGTAACACCCCGCCGCAACCAGCAGCCCGACCACGATGATGAGAAACCGGTACAGCGGATACGTGACCCCCAGGATGGCGATGGTGCCGGACAGCCAGGACGGCAGCCCCATGCTGATCGGCGCGGGTCCCCACAGGATGCGGGTCAGTTCATTGAAGAACAGGATGAAGCCGAACGTGGCCAGCACCTGGTCCAGGTGATCGCGCGGATACAGCCGCGCCAGCGCGATCCGGTCCAGCAGCAGCCCGAGCAGCGCCATGCCCGCGACGACCGCGGCGGCGGCCAGCAGGAACGAGCCGGTGTGCCGGAACACGGTGGCCGCGATGAACGCGCCCATCATGTACAGCGACCCGTGCGCCAGGTTGATGAAATTCATGATGCCGAACACCAGCGTCAAGCCGGCGGCCAGCAGGAACAGCAGGATGCCGAGTTGCAGGCCGTTCAAGGCCTGCACCAGCAGCAGCGTCGTGGACATGGCTACACCCCCTTGCTGGCGGCCCTCGGGGCCGCCCGCTTCACTTCATGACGCACTGGGCGGCGTACTGGTCAGAGACCTTGGACAGGTCGGGGAAGATGGGGCCCTTGTTGACGAACGCGACCTTGCCGTCGGCGTTCTCGGCCACGTCGGCTCGGAAGAACCCGGCCACGGGGAAGTGGTTGGGCTGATAGCGGAATTCGCCGCGCACGGATTGGAAGTCGGCGGCTTCCAGCGCCTTGCGCAACGCGTCCTTGTCGTCGGTCTTGCCGCCGGTCTTCTTGAGCGCCGAGCCGATCAACTGGGCGGCGTCATAGGATTGCGCGGCGTAGCTGGACGGCTCGCGTCCATATTTCTGACGGAAGGCTGCGGCAAAGGCCTTGTTGGCGGCGTTGTCCAGGTCGGGCGAATACGGCACGTTGGTGACGGCGCCCAACGCGTCCTTTTGCAACGCGGGCAGCGTGGCGCCGTCGATGGTGTCCACCGACAGCAGGGGGATCTTGCCGAAGAGTCCGGCCTGGCGGTACTGCTTGATGAAGTTCACGCCCATGCCGCCAGGAAAGAAGACGTATGCGGCGTCGGGCTTGGCGTCGGCCAGCGCGGCCAGTTCGACGGAGTAGTCGGGCTGGTTGACCTGCGTGAACACTTCGTTGACGACGTCGCCTTTGTAGAAGCGCTTGAAGCCGGCCATGGCGTCCTTGCCGGCTTGGTAGTTGGGGGCCAGCAGATAGACCTTCTTGAACCCCATCTGGTTGGCCATTTCGCCGCTGCCTTCGTGGCGCTGGGTGTTGTTCCAGGATGTGGAGAAGAAGAACGGCGAACAGTCCTTGCCGGCAAGATTGGTGGGGCCGGCGTTGGAGCCCACGAGGAAGACGCCGGCGCTGGTCACAGGCCGCACGACGGCGAGCATGACGTTGGAGTAGACGACGCCGGTGATGATGGGGACTTTGTCGCTTTGCACGAGCTTGCGGGCGGCCTGGACGCCGACCTCTGGCTTGAACTGATCGTCTTCCTTGATGACCTGCACGGCCACGCCGCCGAGCTTGCCGCCGCCTTGGTCGACGGCGAGCATGAAGCCGTCGAGCTGGTCTTGGCCGAGCACGGAGCCGGGGCCGGTCAGCGTGGTCAGCAGGCCGATCTTGACGTCGGCTTGGGCGGTCGCGTGTAGCGACAGCCCGAGCACCGCGGCGGCGGCCAGCGTATGGATGCGTTTCATGTGATTCCCCTTGCTATGCCGTGTGTCACGGTCGTGGATGTGATGGCGCGCGGGTGCGTGGATTCGCTGGCGCGTGGTTTCACTGCTGCGCTACTGCATTGCTGCCCTAACTCATTGCAGCCCTATTTCATTGCTGCGCCTGCAAGCCAAAGAAGGTCATCGTGTTGCGGAACAGAATCTTCTGCTGCACGCCGGGCACCAGGTCGGCGTGGGTGACGAGCTTGCCGACTTCCTGTTCGCCCAGCGGATAGGGGTAGTCGGAGCCGAGCAGGACGCGGTCTTCGCCCATGACGTCGATGAGCAGGCGTAGCGATCGCGGGTCGAAGACGGCGCTGTCGGTGTAGAAGCGGTCGGTGTAAGACGATGGCGGATGCGGGCAGTCTTCGCGGACGATGTCGCGATGGCGCCAGGCGTTGTCGACCCTTCCGAGCAAGTACGCAAAGCTGCCGCCGCCGTGGGCGAAGCACAACTTGAGGCTGCGGGGAATGCGTTCGAAGGCGCCGGAAAGGATCAGCGACAGAATGCCGAGCTGGGTTTCGGCGGGCATGGCGACAAGCCACGGCAGCATCCATTTCTTCATGCGGCCGTCGGTCATCATGTCCCACGGATGCACGAGGACGGGAATGTCGTCGTTGGCGCAGTGGATGAGGAACCGGACAAGCGTGTCGTCGTCGAGGTCGCGCGGGCCGACGTGGTTGCCGATCTGGACGCCCAGGTGGCCGGCGGCGCGTGATCGGGACGCTTCGCGGCAGGCGAGGTCGAGGTCCTGCAGGGGCACTTGGGCCAGGGATTTGAGGCGCGCGGGGGCGTGGGCGCAGTGTTCGAGCGCCAGGTCGTTCATGCGTGCGGCCCAATCGGCGGCAGCCTGCGCGGGGTAGGTGTAGCCGAACATGATGGGCGTGGCGCACAGGATTTGAACATCGACGCCGTGACGGTCCATCTGCTCGATGCGCAGCGCGGGATCCCAGAGGGTGGCGTCGACGGGGCGGAACGGGCGGTCGCCAGCCATGATCTGGCCGGTCGTGCCGTTGCCGTCGGGACGCAGCCAGGGCGCGTTGACGGGGTCGAGCGCAGCGGCTTCCTGCCGGGTGATCGGCGGGAAGAAGTGCGCGTGCATGTCGATTTTCTGGATCATCTTAGGTGGATGCCTGGGCGGGGGTGGGCTGCGCGGACGGGGCTTGGCCTTTGCCGGGATGTATTTCGCCGCAGCCGGGGCAGGTGCGTTTTTCCTGGCTTTGGTAGAAGGCCTGGAAGAGCGGGGGCAGGTCGGTAACGATGCTCTTGAGCTGGACTTCGACGCGATGCACGAGGTGGCGGCAATGCGGGCAGTACCACTCGAATCCGTCGAGCAGGCCTTCTGGGCGCTGGCGTTCGATGACGAGACAGGCGCTGTCGGTTTCGGGGCGTTGGGGGGAGTGGCGGACGTGCGGGGGCAAGAGGAAGATGTCGCCTTCCTTCAAGTCGACGCGTTCGGGTTTGCCGTCGATCCACAAGGAAAGCCAGGCGTTGCCGCGTATCTGGTAGAAGAACTCTTCCAGCGGGTCGTCGTGGTAGTCGGTGCGATGGTTGGGTCCGCCGACTACGGTGACGATGAAGTCGCTGTCTTGCCAGATCTGCTGGTTGCCGACGGGGGGCTTGAGCAGATGCGCGTGGTCTTGGATCCAGCGCTGGAAATTCAACGGCGGGCCGTAGGCAGGCATGAGGAACTCCGTGGGTGTCGCTTGATGAGGGAGAGTCTAGGCGGGGGAGCGGGGGGCTGCACAATAGAAATTGTGGGGGTGGATATGCGGGTTATCTATCGCGGGGTTTCCCTGGTGGCCTCGGTCGTGTAGCGCAGACGGCCGGCTTCGAAGCGCGAAGCGGTTCACTGGCGAGCGGATTGATCTTGAGAGGAATGGGACGGTCTTGGTGCCTGCGGATTGTTCTTAAGACGCCGGGCGCGTCGTCG